>NZ_JBFTIO010000001.1:0-1129518 GCF_056394985.1 Variovorax sp. 10N412 | reverse complement strand
CCATGACGATCCACAACATCCAGCCCGGCCCGCAGGTGATGACCAGCAACCCCGAGCTGTTCTGGGGCCTGATCGCCTCGATGTGGATCGGCAACGCGATGCTGATCATCCTGAACCTGCCGCTCATCGGCATGTGGATCAAGCTGCTGTCGGTGCCGTACAAGTACCTGTTCCCGGCGATCGTGCTGTTCTGCGCCATCGGCGTGTACTCGACCAACAACAACACCTTCGACATCTGGATGGTCGGCATCTTCGGTCTGGTGGGCTACACCTTCTTCAAGCTCGGATGCGAACCCGCACCCTTGCTGCTGGGCTTCATCCTGGGCCCGATGATGGAAGAGAACCTGCGCCGTTCGCTGCTGCTGTCGCGCGGCGACTGGAGCGTGTTCGTGACGCGTCCGATCTCGGCGAGCCTGCTGGCTGCGGCTGCACTGCTGCTGATCATCGTGCTGCTGCCCGCGGTGAAGTCGAAGCGCGAGGAAGCCTTCGTCGAGGAATGACCTGAGCCTTGCGCTCCTTGAAAACGGCGCCTTCGGGCGCCGTTTTTACTGGGGCTTGCCCGAGCGCGGCGGCTTCATGTGCTGGCGCGCCATGGCCAAAAAGGCAAGGGCGGCAGGGCTCAACGGATGCTTGGCCAGCCGCACGGCCACCACGGGGTACTCCAGCGTCGGGCGGGTGACGGCCACCGCGCGCAGATTGGGCGGCATCAGCACCTCCACGTAGCGCGGCAACAGCGCCACACCCGCACCCGCCTGGATCAGGCCGAAGGCCGTCGACAACATCGACACGTGATGCACCACCCGCGGATACACGTTGGCCATGCTCGAGAGCTGACGGCTGACGGAACGCCACACGTTCGCGTCCGGATTCACATGAATGAATGGCAAGGACTCCAGGTGCCGCGCGTCGACCACCACGCGCTGCGCCAGCGCATGGTCCTCGCGCACGAACAAGGCCATGCGCTCGGAAAAAAGCGGCTCCGTCGCCAGCTCCGAATGCTTCTGGCCGATGTCCGAGCCGAAGCCCAGGTCGGCCTCCTGCGACAGCACGCGCGAGATCATCTGCTCGGCCGTGCTGTCGAGCAGCGTGGTTGCCAGCGTCGGGTGCTGCTGCGAGAAGCGGCCCAGCAACGGCGGCAGCAATGCGCCCGCGGTCAGGTGGCCCACCGCCAGCACGACGCGGCCTTCGCGCAACTGCGACTGCGAACGGCAGGCGTCCACCGACTCGTCGATCAACCGCAGCGCGCGCACGGCCGTCTCCACCATCACCTGGCCCGCGCTCGTCAGCTGGATGCGGCGGCCCCGCACCACCAACGGCTGGCCGAGCTCTTCTTCCATGCGCTTGATCAGGTGGCTGATCGCCGGCTGGGTCAGCTGCAGGCTTTCGGCCGCCAGCGTGAAGCTGCCTGTTTCGGCCACCGCCGCCAGCGCGCGAAGCTGCTGCAGCGAGACCTCTTCAGTGGCGTTCTTTGTCATAAGCAGCGCTCATAGTTGAATAAGCAGAATTATCTGGCTTGATGCGCGGGCGCTGAATAGCATGCAAGGTTTTTCCACCGGTCCAGAATCCAGCACCATGAAAAGAATCCAGTTCCTTCAAGGCTTTGCCGCTGCGCTGTGCCTGGCCGCGTCGTCCGCCAGCCTGGCCCAGGGCTACCCGACCAAGCCCATCCGGCTGATCGTGCCGTTCCCGGCGGCCGGCGCCACCGACCTCTTTGCCCGCACGCTGGGCCAGAAGATGGGAGAGAAGCTCGGCACCACGCTGGTGGTCGACAACAAGCCCGGCGCCGGCGGTGCCATCGGCTCCGACCAGGCCGCCAAGGCTGCGCCCGACGGCTACACCATTCTTCTGGCCACCACCAGCACGCACTCCATCGGCCCGGCCATCAGCAAGCTGCCCTACGACACGGTGCGCGACTTCACGCCCATCGCCCACGTGGGCGACGCGGCCAGCATCATGCTGGTGCCGGTCAACTCGCCCGCCAAGACCGTGCGCGAGTGGATCGACTACGCCAAGAAGAACCCCGGCAAGCTCAACTACGCATCGAGCGGCAACGGCACCATCGTGCAGCTGACGGCGGAGCTGTTCAAGGCGCAGGCCGGCGTGTTCGTCACGCACATTCCGTACAAGGGCACGGCACTGGCCATTCCCGACCTGATCAGCGGCAAGGTCGACGTGCTGTTCGACTCGTTGCCCACCGGCATGCCGCACGTGCGCGACGGCCGCCTGCGCGCGCTGGGCGTCACCTCGCTCAAGCGCAGCCCGCTGGCGCCCGAGCTGCCGCCCATTGCCGACACGCTGCCGGGCTACGAGTCGAACACCTGGTTCGGCTTCTACGGTCCGAAGAACCTGCCGGCCGACCTGGTGGCGCGCATCAACAAGGCGGCGAACGAAGCATTGGCCGACCCCGAGGTCAAGGAAAAGCTCGCGCGCCTGGGCATCGAGCCGGCAACGCCGGGCACGCCCGACCAGTTCGCGAAGATGGTGGCAGTGGACGCCGCCAAGTGGAAAAAGATCGTGGTCGAGCGCAAGATCACCAACGAATAAGGAAGAGCACGCCGACATGAACTTCGACTTCAACAATCCCTACCTCTCCACGCGCATCCCGATCTTCGCGCGCAACGTGGTCTCGACCTCGCACCCGCTGGCCTCGCAGGCCGGCCTGCGCATCCTGCAGCAGGGCGGCAACGCGGTCGATGCGGCCATTGCCACCGCCGCCGTGATGACGCTGGTCGAGCCGGTGAGCAACGGCCTGGGCAGCGACGCCTTCTGCATCCTGTGGGACGGCAAGGAACTGCACGGCCTGAACGCTTCGGGCCCGGCGCCCAAGGCCTGGACGCCCGAGTACTTCAAGGCCAAGTACGGCGCCGACGCCACCACGCCGCCGATGCGCGGCATCGACTCGGTCACCGTGCCCGGCGCGGTGCGCGGCTGGGTCGCGATGAGCGAGCGCTTCGGCAAGCTGCCGTTCGCCGACCTGCTGGCGCCGGCCATCGACATCGCCGAGCGCGGCTATTTGGTCCCGCCGGTGGTGCAGGGCAAGTGGGCCGCGGCCACGCCGGTGCTGCAGTCGCAGCCGGGCTTCGCGCAGACCTTCCTGCCTTGGGGCCGCGCGCCCGAAGTGGGCGAGCTGTTCCGCTTCACGGCCGCCGCGCGTGCGCTCAAGGCCATTGCGCGCACCAAGGGTGAGGCCTACTACAACGGCGAGATCGCCGAGGCGCTGGCCAAGTTTTCCGCCGAGCAGGGCGGCGCGCTGACGGTGGCCGACCTGGCCGCCTACCAGCCCGAGTGGGTCAAGCCGATTTCGCGCGACTACCGCGGCCACACGCTGCACGAGATTCCGCCGAACGGGCAGGGCATCGCGGCACTCATCGCGCTGGGCATCCTCGAGAAGTTCGACATCGCCTCGCTGCCGGTCGACTCGGTGCAGTCGCAGCACCTGCAGATCGAAGCGATGAAGCTGGCCTTTGCCGACGTGTACCGCTACGTGTCGGAACGCGGCACCATGGAAGTGACCACCGAGCAGATGCTCGACGACGCCTACCTCGCCTCGCGCGCGCGCCTCATCGACGTGAAGAAGGCGCAGGACTTCAAGGCCGGCAACCCGGTGAAGGGCGGCACCATCTATCTCACGGCCGCCGACGAGAGCGGCATGATGGTGAGCTTCATCCAGAGCAACTTCATGGGCTTCGGCTCGGGTTGCGTGGAGCCCGAGTTCGGCATCAGCCTGCAGAACCGCGGCCACGGCTTCAGCCTGAAGGCCGAGAGCCCGAACGTGGTGGCGCCGGGCAAGCGCCCGTTCCACACCATCATTCCGGCCTTCCTCACCAAGGACGGCCAGCCGGTGATGAGCTTCGGTGTGATGGGCGGCAACATGCAGCCGCAGGGCCACATGCAGACCCTGGTGCGCATGCTCGACTACAAGCAGAACCCGCAGGCCGCCTGCGATGCGCCGCGCTGGCGCTTCAATGCGGGCCTGGAAATCAACGTCGAGGCGGCGATGAACCCCGCCGCGCTGCAAGGCCTGCGCGACCTGGGCCACCACCTGGAAGTGATCAACGACTCCTACCAGGACTTCGGCGCCGGCCAGTTCATCTGGCGCGCGGGCGAACCTTCGGTGGAAGGCTACGTGGCCGCCAGCGACCCGCGCCGCGACGGCGTGGCTGCGGGGTATTGAGCCAGGGGGCGCAGCAAGGGCGCGAGCTTGCCGCGATGATCGGGGGATGAACAAGACAGCCGCCTCGGCCGGCATTCCCATTCCCCCTCACGACGCGCCCAGAAAGGGCTACGCGTCCGGCCTGGTCCTTGCCACCCTGGGCGCCATCGCGTTCAGCGGCAAGGCCATCATCGTCAAGCTGGCGTACCGCTACGGCGTGGACGCCATCACCCTCATCATGCTGCGCATGCTGTTCGCGTTGCCGCTCTTTGCGGTGATGGCATGGTGGGCGGGGCGCGGCAAGCCGAAGCTCACGGCCCGCGACTGGCTCGGCGTGCTCGGCCTCGGCTTCTCGGGCTACTACCTCGCGAGCTTTCTCGACTTTGCGGGGCTCGCGTACATCTCGGCGAGCTTCGAGCGGCTCATTCTTTATCTCAACCCCACGCTGGTGCTGCTGTTCGGCTGGGTCCTGTACCGGCGGCGCGCCACGCGCCCGCAGGTGCTGGGCATGGTCGTGAGCTATGCCGGGGTGCTGCTGGTGTTCGGCCACGAGCTGTGGACCGGTGGCGGCGGCAAGGGAGGCGGCGCGGCGGCCTGGGGCGCGTTCCTGGTGTTCCTGAGCGCGGTGAGTTATGCGGGCTACCTTGTCTACAGCGGCGAGTTCGTCAAGCGCCTCGGGTCGCTGCGGCTCGTGGGACTGGCCACCACCGTGGCCTGCCTGCTGTGCATCCTGCAGTTCGTGCTGACACGGCCGATGAACGCGGCCTTCGAGGTGGCACCCGAAGTCGTGTGGCTGTCGGTGCTCAACGCCACGCTGTGCACCGCGGTGCCCGTCCTCATGGTGATGATGGCCATCGAGCGCATCGGTCCGGCGGTGGCGGCGCAAACCGGCATGATCGGGCCGCTGTCCACCATCCTCATGGGGGTGGTCATACTCGGCGAGCCGTTCACGCCGTGGATCGCCGCCGGCACGGTGCTCGTCATTGCGGGCATCTTCGTTTTCACACGCAAGGGGCGCCCTGCCCCTGCACGATAGGAGCAAACAACATGGATCTGGGTATTGCAGGCAAGACCGCGCTGGTGTGCGGCGCGAGCAAGGGGTTGGGCTACGGTTGCGCCGAGGCGCTGGTGCGCGAAGGCGTGAACGTGGTGATCGTGGCGCGCGGCGCCGAGGCGCTGGATGCGGCCGCGAAGAAGCTGGCCGAAGCGGCCGGCGCATCGGGTTCGTTCGTCAAGCAGGTGGCCGCCGACATCACCACCGAAGCCGGCCGCGCGGCCGTGTTCGCGCTGGGCCACGACTTCGACATCGTCGTCACCAACGCTGGCGGCCCGCCGCCCGGCGACTTCCGCACCTGGGACCGCGAGGCGTGGATCAAGGCGGTCGACGCGAACATGCTCACGCCCATCGAGCTCATCAAGGCCACGGTGGACGGCATGGCCCAGCGCGGGTTCGGCCGTATCGTCAACATCACGTCGAGCTCGGTGAAGTCGCCCATCGACATCCTGGGCCTCTCCAACGGCGCGCGCAGCGGCCTCACCGGCTTCGTGGCCGGCGTGGCGCGCACGCCCATCGCGGCGCAGGGCGTGACCATCAACAACCTGCTGCCCGGCTCCTTCGACACCGACCGCCTCAAGGGCACCATGGCCGGCACGGCGCAGAAGACCGGCCAGGACTTCGACACCGTGTGGGAAGCCCGCAAGAAGAACATCCCGGCCAAGCGCTTCGGCACGCCGGCCGAGTTCGGC
Organism: Variovorax sp. 10N412; assembly: GCF_056394985.1. Lineage (NCBI taxonomy): Bacteria > Pseudomonadati > Pseudomonadota > Betaproteobacteria > Burkholderiales > Comamonadaceae > Variovorax > Variovorax sp. 10N412. The sequence goes on along the minus strand of NZ_JBFTIO010000001.1, from coordinate 1,123,619 downwards.
GCCATCTGCGCGTTTCTCTGCAGCCAGCAGGCCGGCTACATGACCGGGCAGAACGTGCTGGCCGACGGTGGGGCCTACCCGGGTACCTACTGAGCGGGTTCACGAGAGCGCCGCGCCGCCACCACGATCCCGCCCACGATCAGCAGGAACGCCACCCCGTGGTACCAGTGCGGCGGCTCGCGCAGGAAGGCCGCCGACAGCACCGCCGCGAACAGCGGCGTGAGGTTCATGAAGACGCTCGCCGCCTGCGGGCCCGCGCGCTGCACGCCCGTGCCCCAGCAGCGGTAGGCCACCAGCGCGGGGCCGATGCCGATGAACAGCATGGCGGCGGCGAGCGGCCAGCCCATGTCGATGTGCGCGTCGGTCAGCGTCCATTCGCCTGCCGCCAGCGCGCCCGACCAGGCCAGGCCGAACACCAGCTGCGCCATGAGGAAGGCGGCCCAGTCCTGGCGCACCGCCTTCGGCTCGTGCGTGCGCGCCAGCAGCCAGCTGTAGAAGGCCCAGGCGATGGTGCCCGCAATCATGTACAGGTCGCCGGGCACCAGCCGCAGGCCGAGCAGTTGCCGCCATTCCCCGCGGCTCAGGACCAGCAGCACGCCGGCCATCGACAGCAGCGCGCCGCCGATCTCGCGCGCATTGACGCGGGCGCCGAAGAACAGGGTGCCCACCGCGAGCATCCACAGCGGCAGGCTGGAGCCGACCAGCGTGGTGTTGATCGGTGTGGACGTCTGCAGCGCCAGGTACTGGAAGGCGTTGTACAGGCCGATGCCCAGCAGCCCGAGCACTGCATAGCGCTTCCAGTGCGCCCACAGCGGGCTGCCGCGGCGCAGCACCGGTGCGGCCAGCGGAAGCAGCAGCACGAAGGCGATGACCCAGCGCACGAAATTCAGCGTGACCGGCGACACCAGGTCGCGCACCAGGCGGCCGACGACCGCATTGCTGGCCCACAGCAGCGGCGGAACGAGCAGCAGGAGGACGGTCAGGGCTGTGAGTGGCGCGTGGCGCGAGAGGTGCTGCTGCGGTGTCGACATGGCCGCCGACTCTACCCGGGCAATGATGGCCTGCGCTGCCGCGGGACACCCGGGCGTGGCAGGATGCTCGTCTTCCTTTTTTCCAGTGCGTGGAGACTCCAACGATGATCAGCAAAGCCGTCCGTATCGACCGCCATGGCGGCCCCGAAGAACTGAAGATCGTCGACGTGGAAGTCGGCGAACCCGGCCCCGGCGAGATCCGCATCCGCCACAAGGCCGTGGGCCTGAACTTCATCGACACCTACCAGCGCAGCGGGCTCTACCCGTTCCAGATGCCGCTGCAGCTCGGCATGGAGGCCTCGGGCATCGTCGAGGCGGTGGGCGAGGGCGTGACGCACCTGAAGGCCGGCGACCGCGCCGCTTACGCGAGCCCGCCGCCGGGCGCCTACTGCGAGCTGCGCGTGATGCCGGCCAAGTGCGTATGCAAGCTGCCCGACGACATCTCCTTCGAGACCGGCGCGGCCATGATGCTCAAGGGCCTGACCACGCAGTACCTGCTGAAGAAGACGCTGCCGGCCGAAGGCCTGCAAGCCGGCGACTTCATCCTGTTCCATGCGGCCGCCGGCGGCGTGGGCCTCATCGCCTGTCAGTGGGCCAAGGCACTGGGCCTGCAGCTGATCGGCACGGCCGGCAGCGACGCCAAGTGCAAGCTGGCGCGCGAGCACGGCGCGGCGCACGCGATCAACTACAGCACCGAGAACTTCGCCGCCCGCGTGAAGGAGATCACCGGTGGCAAGGGCGTGAAGGTGGTGTACGACTCGGTGGGCAAGGACACCTACGAAGGCTCCATCGACTGCCTGCGCCCGTTCGGCCTGCTGGCGGTGTTCGGCAACGGCTCGGGCCCGGTGCCGCCGATCAACCTCGGCACGCTGGCGTCCAAGGGCTCGCTGTACGTCACCCGGCCCACGCTGTTCACCCACATGAGCACGCGCGAAAGCACGCAGGCCATGGCCGACGACCTGTTCGCGGTGGTGCGCAGCGGCGCGGTGAAGATCCCGATCGAGCAACGCTATGCGCTGGCCGACGTACAGCAGGCGCACCGCGACCTGGAAGCGCGCAAGACCACGGGCTGCACCATCCTGACGCTCTGAGCCTGCGTACGGCGAGGCCCTGGTGCATGGCGACAGACTTGTCCTACCTGGGCTGGGGTGTCATGCCTTCGACTTGTGCAGGATGCATTTTGTAGCCTAGATCGCAAGCGCATGAGCGCACCATTCAAGCCCAAGCCCAAGCCCAAGCCGCAAGCCGTGATGACCACCATTCGCACCTTCATCGTCGAAGACAACCCCACCATCCGGGAAAACCTCGTGGGCACCCTGCGAGAGGTCGCGCGCATCGACCCCATCGGGCAGGCCGAGACGGAAGCGGAGGGAACGCGCTGGCTCGCCGGCAACCTCTCGCAATGGGACCTGGCCATCGTCGACCTGTTCCTGAAGGACGGCACCGGTTTCCGCGTGCTGGAGGCCTGCCGCGAGCGCGATCCGGCGCAGAAGGTGGTGGTGCTGAGCAACTACGCCACGCCCGAAATGCGCCGCAAGTGCACCTTGCTGGGCGCGGACGCGGTGTTCGACAAGGCCACCGAGGTGGAAGACCTGATCGACTACTGCGTGCAGCAGCGGCAGTTGCATTTCAAGATTCAGCCTTCGGCGCCGTCGCGCCAGAAGACGTTGCCGCACTGAGCAAGGCGGTGTCGCGCACGATGCCCCACACATGCTGTGCCAAGGGCGAGAGCGCCCGGTTGCCGCGGCGGATGAGCATCACGGCGCGCTGAACGCGCGGCGTCAGCGGGCGAACGGCCAGTTGCGCCAAGCCTTCCGGTGGCAACGACATGCCCGGCATCACGCTGATGCCGATGCCGGCTTCCACCATCCGAAAAATCGTGGTTGGGTGGCCGAGCTGCTGCTTCACGTCGCAATGCGCCCCATGGCGCTCCAGCGCCTGGTCGATCAGGCGGCGGCTGCCCGATGCGTGGTCGAGCAATACCAGCGCTTCGCCTTCGAGCGCACTCCAGCAAACGGTCGCTTTTTGCGCGAGCCGGTGCGTGGGCGGCAGCACCAGCACGAAGGGGTCGTTCAATATCGGCTCGCAGTGCAGGTCGCCCGCTTCCGAAGGCTCGATGACCACGCCGAAGTCGACCTCGCCACTGCGCACGCTGTCGAGCACGTCCTGCTGGATGCGGTCGAGCAGCAGAAACTGGATGCCGGGCGCCTGTTCGGCGCAGGTGGCAATGCAGGCCGGCATGAGGTTGGCCGAAAGCGTGGGGCTGCTCGCCACCCGCACCTTGCCGCCGCGCGCGCTGGCGAGGCCGGCCACGTCCTGCAGTGTCTGGTCGAGGTCGTCGAGCACCCGGTCCAGCCGTGCCGCGAGCGCGTGGCCGGCCTCGGTCAGCACCACCTCGCGCGTGGTGCGGTCGAGCAGCTTGAGGCCGAGCTGCCCTTCAAGCTCCAGGATGGAGCGGCTCACGGCCGGCTGGCTCAGGCCCACCTGGTCCCCAGCCCGGCTGAAGTTGCGGCCCTCGGCGACCGAGCGGAACACGCGGAGCTGACGCAGGGTGACATTCATGCGTTGGAATCATATATCCATCCGATAAATCCATTTCTCTTTTGAATGGCGGCGGCGTCCAATTCGCGTCATGGCCCGCTCACGCTTTCTCCCCGACAACTTCACGCTCGCGCTCGTCTCGGTCGTGACCCTTGCAAGCCTGCTGCCCGCCAGCGGGCGCACTGTGCATTTCTTCGAAGGACTGACGACCGTCGCGATCGGCCTGCTGTTCTTCCTGCACGGCGCCAAGCTCTCGCGCGAGGCGATCATGGCGGGCATCACGCACTGGCGGCTGCACCTGCTGGTGTTCGCGAGCACCTTCGTCCTGTTCCCCGTGCTGGGGCTGGCGCTGAAGCCGGTGCTCTCGCCGCTGGTGACGCCCGACCTGTACACCGGCGTGCTGTTTCTCTGCGTGCTGCCGGCCACCGTGCAGTCGGCCATCGCGTTCACCGCCATGGCGCGCGGGAACATGCCGGCTGCCATCTGCAGTGCCTCGGCGTCCACGCTGCTCGGGGTGTTCATCACGCCGGTGCTGGTGAACCTCGTGGTGTTGCCGCACGGCGGCAATGCGACCTCCTCGTTCGATTCGATCGGGCGCATTCTTCTGCAGCTGATGGTGCCGTTCCTGGCCGGGCACCTGCTGCGGCCGGTGATCGGCAAGTGGGTGCAGAAGCGGGCGGCGGTGCTGAAGTTCGTCGACCAGGGTTCGATCCTGCTGGTGGTCTACACGGCGTTCAGCGCGGCGGTGATCGAAGGGCTCTGGAAGCAGATTCCTGTGAGTGCGCTGCTGGGCTTGCTGCTCGTTTGTGCGGTCTTGCTGGCACTGGCCTTGACGCTCACGACGTTCATGGCGCGCAAGTTCGGCTTCGACGTTGCCGATGAGATCACGATCGTGTTCTGCGGGTCGAAGAAGAGCCTGGCGAGCGGGATTCCGATGGCGAAGGTGCTGTTTGCATCGCACGCTGTGGGGGCGATTGTTTTGCCGCTGATGTTGTTTCATCAGATGCAGTTGATGGTGTGTGCTGTGTTGGCGCAGCGGTATGCGCGGCGGGAGGTTGTGCCCGCTAAGGCTGGTGTTCTTGGGGCGGCTGACTGAGGTTGGTTCCGGGGCGAGTCCCGGCCCCGGAACAAAAACCAGACCTATCCCTCAATCTTCCCAAGCCGAGATTCCCGCAGCCGACTAGGCGCCAACGCCCCAGCCGACTCAAGAATCGGATAAGCAATAGAGCAAATGTGCGAATTGATTCGCTTCAAATCGCTGATCAGGTCGATGTGCAGCGAGCTGGTCTCGATGCTCAGCGTGGTTCGGTCCGACAGCCGGTCCAGGTGGGTCGTGGCATAGGCCCGCTCCAGGTCGCGGAAGCGCGCCTTTTCTTCCAGCAGCTTCTGCGCGTCGCGCACGTTGCCGTTCAGGAACACGCTCATGCTCAGCCGCAGGTTGGCCACCAGCCGGCCGTGCAGCTCGACAATCTCGGCCATGCCGGCTTGCGAGAAGTTGCGCTGCGGCTTGATCTTCTTGTCTTCCACGTCGATGATCACGCGCTCGATGATGTCGCCGATCTGCTCCATGTTGATCGTGAAGCTGATGATGTCGGTCCAGCGCCGGCTTTCCTCTTCGCCCAGCGCCTCGCGCGAGATGCGCGTCATGTAGTACTTGATGGCCGAGTACAGCTCGTCCACCGTGTCGTCGAGCTGCCGCAGTTCCTGCGACAGCCGCGTGTCGTTGTTGCGGATCACGTCGAGCACGCCGATGAGCATGGTCTCCACGATGTCGGCCTGGTGCAGCGCTTCGCGCGCAGCGTTCGAAATGGCCAGCGACGGCGTGGACAGCGCAGACGGGTCGAGGTGATGCGGCCGGCTGGTACCCGCGGGTTGCTGCGGCGTCGGCAGCATCCGGGTGACCAGCTTGGCCACCCACTGTGTGAGGCCGATGAAGCCCACGCTGATCACCACGTTGAACGCCAGGTGGAACAGCACCACGCCATGCGTCTGGTTGGGCAGCTCGGGCTGCACGTAGCGGATCCACAGGCCGATGAAGGGCGCGACCAGGGCCACGCCCAGCGCCTTGAAGAGCAGGTTGCCGATGGTCACCTGCCGCACCGCGACGCTCGCCTTGGCGGTGGTCAGCACCGCCAGCAGGCCGCTGCCGAGGTTGGCGCCGAGCACCAGGCCCAGGGCCACATCAAGGGGCACCACGTTCGAGGTCGCCATGGCCGCGACCAGCAGCACCACCGCCAGGCTCGAATAGGCCACGATGGCCAGCACCGAGCCGATGGTGATCTCCAGCAGCACGTCGCTGTTGATCGACGAGAGCAGCGCGCGCACGGCCGGCGAGGAGAACAGGGGCTCGGTGGCTTCGACCACCAGTTGGAGGGCCAGCAGCATCAGCCCCAGGCCGATCAGCACCCGGCCCACGCGGCCGGCCACCGTGTCCGCGCGCGTGATGAACAGCACCACGCCCACGAAGATGAACATGGGCGACAGCCACGAGAGGTCGGCCGAGAACAGCACCGATATCAGCGCGGTGCCCACGTCCGCCCCCCGCATCACCGCCAGCGCCGCAGGCAGCGTGACCAGGCCCTGCCCGACGAAGGACGAGGTCATGAGGGAGGTGGCGGTGCTGGACTGCACCAGCGCGGTCACGCCGATGCCCGACAGGGCGGCCGTGAACCGGTTGCGCATGCTCTGCACGAGGATCTTGCGCAGGTTGGCGCCGAAGACGCGCAGCACGCCGGTTCGAACGAGTTGCGTACCCCACACCAGCAAGGCAATGGCCGCGAGCAGATTCAGGAGATGCTTCATGGGTGTCGGGTTCTATCCTTTTCGTTTTGGTTCGTTTTGACCCCATTTTCCACCAGTACGCATTTCAGTCGATCAGCGCTCCGTTGTCGTGGAAAGGATAAGGGCCTTCGAAGCTCCCAGAGGCCGCCAGATGGGTCACCAGCCGTCGACCGGCAGGGGACCATGCATGCACCCGGAAGGCGGGCGGCTCCAGCGTCCAGGCCGAGGGCGCGTCGCTCGCCAGGTCGAGGCACACCTGGTGGGCCTGCGCCGGCGACGTCGAGGCGATGGTGCCGCCGAAGCGCACGTCGATGGCGCGGTGCAGGTGGCCACAGATCACGCGCTCGACGTTCGTGTAGCGCGAGAGCAGCGCCTCGAGCGCCTCGGCACCCTGCAGCAGGCCGATCTCGTCCATGTGGCCGATCAGCGTCTGGAACGGCGGGTGGTGCATGGCGACGACCACGGGCTCGTCGCGGCTCGCGTCGAGCTGGACTTCGAGCCAGGCCAGTCGCTGGTCGCACAGCGACCCATGGCTCGCACCGGGCACGCAGGTGTCCAGTGTCAGCAGCCGCAGCGGACCGACGCGCACCGAATACTGGATGAAGCCGCCGGTCTCGGCGCCGGAGCCCAGGTACGCATGGCCGGGAAAGCTGCGGCGCAGCTGGTCGCGGTCGTCGTGGTTGCCAGGCAGCAGGTACACCGGCATGGTCAGCGGGGCGAGCAGGCGGGCAAGGTGCTCGTACTCGGCGGCGCGGCCGAAGTCGGTCAGGTCGCCGGTGACGACCACTGCGTCGGGTGGCTGGCGCAGCGCCAGCACCGACTGCACGGCGCGCTCGAGGTACGGTGCCGTGTCGATGCGGCCGTAGGCCAGCCGGCCCGGCTCGCGGATGTGCAGGTCGGTCAGCTGGACCAGAACGGTGAGCTTGTTGTTCGTTGTTGTCGTCATGCGCTGGTTTCCTGCGATGTCATCAGCCGCTCGGGGTGGATGCGCAGACCCACCGCGTCGCCCGGGGCGAAAGGATTGTCGCGACCGACGTCGGCCACGAGCACCGGGTGGTCTTGCAGGCGCAGGTGCAGCTGCACGCGGTCGCCGAGGAAGGTGCGGCGTTCGACGGTGGCGGCGCCCCAGCCTGGCTGCTGTGCACCGACCTCGATGTCTTCAGGCCGCACCAGCAGGGTCGCATGGCTTCGCCACGCACCCGGGCAGGGGAGGTTCGACCCTCCGAGTCGGACAACGCCCTGCGTGACGGCGTCGGCCGCGCGCTCCAGCCGGTTGACGCGGCCCAGGAACTCGGCAACGGCGCGGTACAGGTCTTCGCCGCGCCCCACCTGCACGATGCGCCCGGCGCGCATCACCGCGAGGCGGTCGGCAATGGCCAGCGCCTCTTGCTGGTCATGCGTGACGTGAATGGCGGTGATGTGCAGGCGGCGCAGCAGCTCGGCCAGTTCGTCGCGCAGCGACTCCTTGAGCTTGGCGTCCAGCGCGGCCAGCGGCTCGTCGAGCAGCAGCACGCGCGGGCGCACGGCCACGGCACGCGCCAGCGCCACGCGCTGCCGTTGGCCGCCGGAGAGTTCGGCGGGGCGCTTGTTCTCCAGCCCGCCCAGGCGCACCAGGTCGACCAGCTCGCCCACGCTGCGCTTCTCTTCGGCGGGCGACACGCCGCGAATGCGAAGCCCATAGCCGATGTTGGCCGCCACCGTCATCTGCGGAAAGAGCGCGTAGCTCTGGAACACCATGCCCACGCCGCGGTGCTCGACCGGGCGCTGCGTCACGTCCTGGTCGCCGAACACGATGCGGGTGCCCGCGTCGGGCGCCTCCAGCCCGGCGATCAGCCGCAGCAGCGTGGTCTTGCCGCAGCCCGAGGGGCCGAGCAGGGCCAGCACCTCGCCGGCTTCCACCCGCAGGTCGGTGGGTTGCAGGCCGCGCGTGCCGTCGGCATAGGTCTTTGCGCAGTTCGAAATGTCGATAGGGATGCGTTCAAGTTCCATGGCGTTTCTGCATCAGGTTGGCAAGGTACTGCAGGCCCCACAGCACCGGAAGAATGACGGCGAAGAAGACCAGCGTGTAGGCCGATCCGATCTCGATGCGCATCGAGGCGTAGCTGTCGGCCAGGCCCACGGGAAGGGTGCGCGTGAGCGGCGTGTGCAGCATCCAGGTGAGGTTGAATTCGCCCACCGACAGCGTGAACACCATCAGGCTGCCGGCCACGATGGCAGGGAACACGGCCGGCACCAGGATGCCCATGAAGCGCTGGCGAAAGTTGGCGCCCAGCGAGCGCGCGGCTTCTTCGAGCGCCAGCAGGTCGTCGCGCTGGAACGCCGAGCTCACGGTGCGCACCATGAACGGCAGCGTGAAGATCATGTGGCCCACGAGGATGAACGCGAAGCTCTGGCGAAAGGCGGTGAGCTGGCCGTAGGCGAGGATCAGGGCGAGTGCCGTGGCCAGGCCCGGCACCGCGACGGGCAGCGTCAGCAGCTCTTCGAAGATGCGCGCCGCGCGCGAGCGGCTGCGCGCCAGCGCATAGGCGCAGGGCACGCCCAGCACCACGGTGCCGATGACGCAGGCCACGGCCAGCGCGATCGACCAGCCGACGGTGCCGCCGTAGTTCTCCCACACCTCGGCGAGCCAGCGCAGGGTGAGGCCGCTTTTCAGTCCGACGCTGTAGTTGTTGACGAGGCCCGCCATGACCGACAGCAGCATCGGCGAGATCATGAACAGGCTCACGATGACCGTGACGGCCAGCAGGAAGGGCGCCTTGGCGTGTGTGTTGTTTCGCATGGTGCGTGGGCTTCGGCGTTCAGCGTGCGACGGGGTTCGCGCCGAAGCGGCGCGCCACGAACAGCACCAGCCAGGTCACGATGCCCAGCGAGATCGACAGCGACGCGGCGAGCGCGAAGTTGGCGTAGTTGGTGAACTCGTTGTAGATGGTGATGGGGATCACCTCGAACTTGCTGGCCAGCGTGAAGGCCGTGCCGAAGGCGCCCATGGAAGTGGCGAACAGGATGGCGCCGCAGGCCAGGGTGGTGGGCGCGAGCTCGGGCATCCACACGTCGCGCGCCACGCGCAGGCGCGATGCACCGAGCGAACGCGCGGCCTCCTCGAGCTGCGTGTTCATCGACTCGGCCGCGGCGGCGTAGGTGGCGATGGCGCGCGGCAACGAGAAATACAGGTAGGCCAGGAACAGCCTGAGCAGGCCGTAGGCGAAGGTGATGCGTTGGCCGATCAGGCTGTCGCTCAGGTCGGCCACCACGCCCTGCCGCCCGCCCAGCAGGATCACGAAGAAGCCGATGATCACGCCCGGGAACGACAGCGGCAGCGTGAGCAGCGACAGCAGCATGCGCTTGCCGGCGAACGTGTGGCGCGCGAGGTAGATGCCTACCGCCGCGCCCAGCCCCAGCGTGGTCAAGGTCACGGCCACCGAGAGCGCGACGGTGTTGGCCATGCTCGTGAGGTAGCGCGAATCGGTCAGTACGGCGAAGTAGGTGGCCCAGCCCTTGTCGGCCGGCAGCGTCAGCAGGCGCACCACCGGCAGCAGCCAGAAGGCCGCGAAGAAAGCGGCCGCGGGAGCGACGCAGGCCAGCAGCCGCCAGCGCGGGTTCCAGGCGTTGGAGGTGGCGGCTTGCGTCATCTCATGCGGTGCGACTCAGCGCACTTCCTTCAGGTACTGGTCGGAGAAGGCGCGCTGCGCAGCCGCCATGCGGCCGTAGTCCACGCTCTTGGCGCGGGCGTATTCGCTGGCGGGCAGGAACTGCGCCTCGATGTCCTTGGGCATGGCGCTGGCGCGCACCGGCCGCAGGTAGGCCTTAGCCCAGATGGCCTGGCCTTCGTCGGACAGCGTGAAGTCGAGCACCTTCTTCGCATCGGCCGCGTGCGGAGCCTTGGCGACCAGGCTCATCACGTAGGGCACCGCCAGCGTGCCTTCGCTCGGAATGACGAAGGCGACGTTGGCCTTGTCCTTGTACTTGGCGCGGTAGGCGTTGAAGTCGTAGTCGAGCAGGATCGCGATTTCACCCGACAGCACGCGTGCGTACGAGGTCTGCTTGGGCACGATGGGCTCGTTCTTCTGCAGTGCCTTGAAGTAGTCGATGGCCGGCTTGAAGTTGTCCAGCGTGCCGCCGCGCGCTTCGTTCACGGCGACCGCGCCGACATAGCCCACGAAGGCCGAGGCCGGGTCGAGGTAGCCGATCAGGCCCTTGTACTCGGGCTTGAGCAGGTCGGCCCACGACTTGGGAACCGGCTTGCCCTTGAGCGCGTCGACGTTGACCATGAAGCCGAGCGTGCCCGAGTGGATGGTGAACCAGTTGCCGGCCGGGTCCTTCAGGCCGTCGGGAATGTCTTTCCAGGCGGCGGGCTTGTAGGGCTCGACCAGGCCGTCCTTCGCGGCCTGCACCGCGAAGGTCACGCCGAGGTAGGTCACGTCGGCGATGGGGCTGGCCTTTTCGGCCGTCAGCTGCGCGAGCGACTGGCCCGAGTTCTTGTTGTCGGCCGGCACGGTGACGCCGGTCTTGGCCTTGATGGCCTTGAGCTGCGTGCCCCAGTCGGCCCACTCGGTGGGGCAGTTGTAGCAAATGGCGGTCTGTGCCATGGCGCCGCCGGCGGCGAATGCCGCGGCCAGCACGCCGAGGCGGGCGAATCGTTGGAGGCGAAGAGACATGCGGGAGCTCCTTGGAGGGGTGTGGTCGGAGGACGAGGGACAGAGGGGGGTCAGGTCAGGACACTGCGGCGTTGTTGTCTTCGCGCGCGCAAGCGCACGACTCGCCGTCTCGGAAGGCATGGGGCAGCAGCAGGCTGGCATCGGCCCGCAGCGCGGTGCCGCCGGCCATGGCCTGCATCAGCAACTCGACGCTGTGGCGGCCGATGTCGCTGTTGGGTTGCGCGATGGTGGTGAGCGCGGGCGTGAGGTCTTCGCCCAGCGCAATGCCGTCGAAGCCGACCACGCTCAGGTCGTCGGGCACCGACAGGCCGCTGAAGTGCGCGGCGCGGATGCTGCGAATGGCCAGCAGGTCGTTCGAGCAGACGAGGGCGGTGGGGCGGTTGCGCATCTGCAGCTGGCGGGAAAGGGCATCGACGGCGGTTTCGACGAAGGGCACCTCGACGAGCGCCGGCGCCTCGAGGCCGGCTTCCGCCATGCCCCGCTGGTAGCCGCGGTAGCGCTGCTGCGCGCGGTCCGACGCGGCCAGCGTGCCGCTGACCATCGCGATGCGCCGGTGGCCCAGCAGCACGAGCCGCGTCACCGCATCGGCCACGGCGCCTTCGCTGTCGACCGACACGCACGGATGGTCGGGGTGGCGGTTGTAGGCCAGCACATAGGGCACGCCCGCGGCCTGCAGACGGGGCAGGGTGGCCGATGTGGAGGGGTTCGACACCACGAGGATCAGCCCGTCGACGTTGCCCGCCAGCAGCAGGTGCACGGCGCGCTCCTCTTCGTCCAGCTGGTAGCCGGTGGTGACCGGAATGATCGCGTAGCCGCCCGCGACGGCGGCGCGCGCAATGCCCTGCAGGCACTCGGCGAAGGTCGGGTTCAGCAGCGTGGGCAGCACCACGCCGAGCACGCGGCTGCGCTGGGTGCGCAAGGTGCGTGCGCTGGCGTTCGGCAGGTAGTTGAGCTCGCGCGCCACGCGCTCCACCAGCTCGCGCGTGGCGGGCGTCACCTTGTCGGGGAAATTGAAGGCCCGCGACACGGTGGCCACGGAGACCCCTGCTTTGGCGGCTACGGCTTGGATGCTCATCGTGCGAAAGTCAGTGATCGGTGTTCATGTAATCGATTACATTGGACCGCGGCAGTATGACTTTGCGATGACAGCTTTGAAGCGGGGACAAACCCTCGGCACCTGGCGAAGGTGGCGCGACCCCCAAAAGAAGAAGGGGCCCATGGGCCCCTTGAGAAACTTGCTTACTTGCCCCGGCGCACCCGCCGGATCTCGTCGACGATCAGGCAGATCGCGCCCAGCGTGATGGCGCTGTCCGCCGCATTGAACGCCGGGAAATACCAGTTGCCCAGGTGAAAGCTCAGAAAGTCCACGACGTAGCCGTGCATCATCCGGTCGACCACGTTGCCAATGGCGCCGCCCAGGATGCAGGCCATCGAAAACGAGAACAGCTTCTGCCCCGCATGCGAGCGAAGCATCCACACGATGAAGATCGCCGCGGCCACGCCGATGGCCGTGAAGAACCAGCGCTGCCACCCCGAGTGATCGGCGAGGAACGAAAAGGCCGCCCCCGTGTTGTGCGCGCGCACGACATTGAAGAAGCTCGTCACGTAGGTCGCGTCACCGAGCTTGTAGTAGCCCAGGATCAGCGTCTTGGTGAACTGGTCGATGATCACGATGATCAGCGCCAGCCCGAGCCAGGGCCAGATGCTGCCGGCGCGCGAGCGCGACGCCGACATGGAGCGAGCGGCGGCCATCAGGCAAAGCTCCGCGATTCGCCGGCGCCGAACAGGTTGCTCGTGCAACGCCCGCAGATCGTCGGATGGGCCGCGTCCTGGCCCACGTCGTCGCGGTAGTGCCAGCAGCGCTCGCACTTCTGCGCGGTGCTCGGCGTGACCACCGTCGCCAGCGTTTCACCCGCGGCCAACGCGATGGCCGAGGTGATGAAGACGAACTTCAGGTCCTCGCCCAGCGAGCCCAGCAGCGCGAAGTCGTCGGCCGGCGCCGTCACCTGCAGGTCGGCCTGCAGCGACGAACCCACCTTGCCTTCGGCGCGCACCGCCTCGATGTCCTTGTTCACCGCATCGCGGATCTCGCGGATGCGGCCCCACTTGGCGAGCAGCGCCTCGTCAGGTGCGTCGAACTGGCTGTAGGTCTGCGTGAAGATCGATTCGCCCGGCTTGCCGGTGCCCACGAACTTCCAGGCCTCCTCGGCCGTGAAGCTCAGGAACGGCGCCATCCAGCGCAGCATGGCTTGCGAGATGTGCCACAGCGCCGTCTGCGCGCTGCGGCGCGCCAGCGAACCCGGCGCCGACGTGTAGAGCCGGTCCTTCAGGATGTCGAGGTAGAAGCCGCCCAGGTCTTCCGAGCAGTAGATCTGCAGCTTGGCCACCACGGGATGGAACTCGTACACCTTGTAGTGCGCGAGGATCTCGGCCTGGAACTTCGCCGCGCGCGCCATGGCGTAGCGGTCGATCTCGAACAGCTGGTCGAGCGGCACCGCGTCCTTCGCGATGTCGAAGTCGCTGGTGTTGGCCATCAGGAAGCGCAGCGTGTTGCGGATGCGGCGGTACGCATCGACCACGCGCGCGAGGATCTTGTCGTCGCCCGCGATGTCGCCCGAGTAGTCGCTCGCAGCCACCCACAGGCGGATGATTTCCGCGCCCAGCTTGCTGCTGATTTCCTGCGGGTCGATGCCGTTCTTGAGCGACTTGCTCATCTTGATTCCCTTGGAATCCACCGTGAAGCCGTGCGTGAGCAGGCCGCGGTACGGCGCGCGGTCTTCCAGGGCGCAGGCGATCAGCAGCGACGAATGGAACCAGCCGCGGTGCTGGTCGTGGCCCTCGAGGTACAGGTCGGCTTCGGGGCCGGTCTCGTGATGCACCGTGGGGTGCGTGCCGCGCAGCACGTGATAGAAGGTCGAGCCCGAGTCGAACCACACCTCGAGGATGTCGGTGCTCTTGGTGTAGCTCGGCGCATCTTCGGCGCCCAGGATCTCTTCGACCGTCACGCGGCTCCAGGCCTCGATGCCGCCCTTCTCGACGATGTCGGCGGCCTGGTCGAGGATTTCCATGGTGCGCGGATGCAGCTCGCCCGAATCCTTGTGCAGGAAGAAGGGGATCGGCACGCCCCAGCTGCGCTGGCGGCTGATGCACCAGTCGGGCCGCCCGGCGATCATGTCGTGCAGTCGCGCCTTGCCGTTCTCCGGATAGAAGCTGGTCTGCTCGATGGCGTCGAGCGCGGTCTGGCGCAGCGTCTTGGGGGCCTTGTCCTTGGTGAACACGCCTTCGCCTTCGTCCATGCGGATGAACCACTGCGCCGCGGCGCGGTAGATCACCGGCGTCTTGTGGCGCCAGCAGTGCGGGTAGCTGTGGGTGATGGTCTCGGTGGTCAGCAGGCGGTTGGCGTCGCGCAGCGCGGCGATGATCACCGGCACGGCCTTCCAGATGTTCTGGCCGCCGAACAGCGGGAAGTCGGGCGCGTAGCTGCCGTTGCCCTGCACCGGGTTCAGGATGTCGTCGTACGCCACGCCGTGCGCCACGCAGGAGTTGAAGTCGTCCACGCCGTAGGCGGGCGAGGAGTGCACGAGGCCGGTGCCGTCGGTGGCGGTGGCGTAGTCGGCCAGGTACACCGGCGACAGGCGCTGGTAGCCGGCATCCACGTCGTACAGCGGGTGCTCGAATTCGAGGCCGCCGAGCTGCTCGCCCTTGACGGTGGCCAGCACCTTGCCGTCCAGCGCATAGCGCGTCATGCACATCTCGACCAGCGAGTTGGCCAGGATCAGCAGGCCGCGCTCGGTGTCGACCAGCGAGTATTCGATCTCGGGGTTGAGGTTGATCGCCTGGTTGGCCGGGATGGTCCACGCGGTGGTGGTCCAGATCACCGCGAAGATGTCGCCGAGGATGGTGTGGTCGGTGCCGAAGGCCTTGAGCACCTTCTCGCGCTCGTGCGCCTTGAAGGCCACGTCGATGGTCTGGCTCTTCTTGTCGGCGTATTCGATTTCGAACTCGGCCAGCGAGGAGCCGCAGTCGAAGCACCAGTACACGGGCTTCAGGCCGCGGTACACGAAGCCGCGTTCGATCACGCGCTTGAACGCGCGCAGCTCGCCGGCTTCATTGGCGAAGTCCATGGTCTTGTACGGATGGTCCCATTCGCCCAGCACGCCCAGGCGCTGGAAGTCGACCATCTGCTGGGCGATCTGCTCCGTGGCGAAGGCACGGCTCTTGGCCTGCATCTCGTCGCGGCTCAGGTTGCGGCCGAACTGCTTTTCGATGGCGTTCTCGATCGGCAGGCCGTGGCAGTCCCAGCCGGGCACGTAGAGCGCGTCGAAGCCTTCGAGCTGGCGCGCCTTGGTGATCATGTCCTTCAGGATCTTGTTCACGGCGTGACCCATGTGGATCTGGCCGTTGGCGTACGGCGGGCCGTCGTGCAGGATGAACTTGGGCGCGCCGTGGCGGGCGTCGCGCAGGCGGTGGTAGCGGCCTTCGTCGTTCCACTCCTTCACCCAGCCCGGTTCGCGCTTGGGCAGGTCGCCGCGCATCGGGAAGGGGGTGTCGGGCAGGTTCAGCGTGGAACGGTAATCTTTGGGGGAAGCAGCGTCAGACATGGTGGGGTGCGGCGAAACAGGGGGCTCCGACAGGCTCGGCCCGAACTGCCCGGGGAAAAAAGGAGCGTGTCGGTGCGGAAGATAAAGCCGTTCGCCCTGAGCTTGTCGAAGGGCGGCAGCACGGTGCGTGCAGGGCTAAATTCGATCGCGCGTGGTCTGGCGGTGGGTTTCTGCGTGGGTCGATGCAAAGAACGCACGTGCGTCGCGCCCATCCTTCGCGATGCCCGCAGTGAGGGCCTCGAGGCTGGTGTAGCGCAATTCGTCGTGCAGTTTGTGCAGCAGTTCCACGCGGACGATTTTACCGTAGGCCCCTTCGCTCCCGAGATGGGAGGGCCACTCCAGGCAATGGGTTTCGAGCAGCACCCGCCCGCCGTTGACGTCGTTGGCGTCCAGCGAAGGGCGCACGCCCAGGTTGGCCACGCCCGGCAGGGGCTGCTCGGCCAGGCCGTGCACCAGCACCGCGAAGATGCCGCTGGCCGCTGGTTTCCAGTGCTTGAATCGCAGGTTGAGGGTGCGAAATCCGTCGTCCTGGCCAGGCGACGAGGCGCCCAGCGCGCGGCCGAGCTTGCGGCCATGGACCACGTGGCCCGAGATGGTGTACGGCCGCCCGAGCAGGGTGTGGGCGTCGGCCATGCGGCCTTCGGCCAGGGCCTCGCGCACTGCCGAACTGGACACGCGCAGGCCATGGACCTCGTAGCTGTTCATGCGCGCGACGTCGAAGCCTTGCGCGCCGCCGGCCGCATCGAGCATGGCGTAGTCGCCTGCGCGCCTGGCGCCGAAGCGGAAGTCGTCACCCACCAGCACGTAGCGCGCGCCCAGGCCGTCGAGCAGCACGTTCTGGATGAATTCCTCCGGCGACTGGGTGGCCAGCCGGCCGTCGAACGGCAGCACGATGGTCTGCGCCACCCCGCAGGCCGCCAGTTCGCTGAGCTTGTCGCGCAGCGTGCCGATGCGCGCCGGCGCCAGGTCGGGTTTCTTGGTGATGGCCGCGAAATAGTCGCGCGGATGCGGCTCGAACGTGAGCACGCAGCTCGGCAGCCCGCGCTGGCGGGCCTCGGTCTGCAGCAGCGCGAGCATGGCCTGGTGGCCACGGTGCACGCCGTCGAAATTGCCAATGGTGAGAGCGCAGGCAGGGGCCACGCCCGGGTGCCGGAAGCCGCGAAAAACCTGCATCGGTGAGTATCTTTTTGATAGCGCCTTTCGCCCGCCAATTGGGCGAATCAGGCCGATTTGTCACAAAGCCGGTATATTGTGACGCAGTGCGTTGTCCGGCGTGGGTCTGCAATGCGCTCCGTGTCCCTGGTCTTTCCGTGGTTCTTCCCTTTTTTGAGGAGACGTTGGTGAAGGTCTTGAAGCTGTCGGCCCAAGGGCTGCCCCAGTCATGGATATCGCTTGAACAGGCGGTGATTCACTACGCGGCGGACGAAGTTCGCTGGGAAGTGGGCGCGCAGGTGGCGGTGTTTCGTGGCGGCCACAACGCGGTCACGGGCGAGCAGTCGCAGATCGCGATCAACAGCATCATCGGCACCAAGGGCGTGCCGCGCATCAATCCTTTCACCCAGCGGCCCGGGCTGACCAACAGCAAGCTGTTCTCGCGCGACCGCAACGTCTGCGCCTACTGCGGCGGCCACTTCCACGAAGACGAACTCACCCGCGAGCACATCATTCCCTTTGCCCAGAAGGGCATCGACACCTGGATGAACGTGGTCACGGCCTGCAGGCCTTGCAACCACCGCAAGAGCAGCCGCACGCCCGAGCAGGCGAACATGCCGCTGCTGTACGCGCCCTACGTGCCCAGCCTCTGGGAAGACTTCATCCTGCGCAACCGCCGCATCCTGGCGGACCAGATGGAATTCCTGATGGCGCACCTGCCGCAAAGCTCGCGGCTGCACGACAGCTAGCTGGCTTCAGCGTTTCCAGGCCGGTGGGCGCTTCTCGATGAAGGCCTGCACGCCTTCGAGCGCGGTCTCGTCCATCATGTTGCAGGCCATGGTCTGGCTGGCGTCGGCCAGTGCGGCCTCGATGCCGGTTTCGAGCTGGCGGTAGAACAGGGCCTTGCCCAGAGCCAGCGCCCGGCGTGGCTTGGCGACGATGCTGGCCACCAGCGATTCGACGGCCGCATCGAGTTCCGCAGGCGGCGCCACTCGGTTGACCAGCCCCTTGTCACGCGCTTCCTGCGCACCGATGAACTCGCCTGTCACCAGCATCTCGAAGGCCTCCTTGCGCCCCAGGTTGCGCGACAGCGTGACGCTGGGCGTGGCGCAGAACAGGCCCACGTTCACGCCGCTGACCGCGAACCGCGCATCGCTCGATGCCACCGCCAGGTCGCACACCGCCACCAGCTGGCAGCCCGCCGCCGTCGCGATGCCGTGCACCCGGGCGATCACCGGCACCGGAAGCTTCTGGATCGACAGCATCATCGCGCCGCACCGCTCGAACAGCCGCTGGTAGTAGCTGAGGGACGGTTCGGCACGCATCTCCTTCAGGTCGTGGCCCGCGCAGAAGGCCTTGCCCGCGGCTGCAATGACGACGGCGCGAACGCTCTCGTCGGCCGCCACCTCGCCGAGGGCCGTTTCCAGCGCGCCCAGCATGCCTTCCGACAGGGCATTGAACGACAACGGCCGGTTCAGCGTGAGCGTGACCACCCCGCGGTCGTCGCGTGACTGCAGCACGAAGGGAGCGCCCGTGTCGTTCATGGCGATGCCTCAGTAGGTGAGTTCGAGCACGGTCGTGTGTTCGCTCGCGGCCGGCCATGTGAGGCCCGTGATGCGCTCGCCGTTGAACTCGCCGGTCACCGCGCGCGGCGCACCGCCGCCTTCCAGGCGCAGCCGGGAGGTCGACACGCCAGCCCCCTTGGGCGGCACGCCGGCCGGCGGGCTCTTGCCGTCGAAGCGCAGGATGTCGCGCTGGGCGTCGAAGTAGCCGCGCGGACGGGTGAACACCACGACCGAGCTCGCGCCGTTGTCTGCCGGCGTGACGCGTTCGGGCCGCAGGTGCACGAAGTTGCCGCTGCGCGGAAACGGGCTGCGGTAGATGTGCGTGGCGCCGTAGCCAGGTGCTGCCAGGACGAATTCGTAGCTCGTGTCGCTGCGTGCCTTGAAAGGCCCCCAGCGGCCGTCGGCGCCCACGGACTGGGTGTGGACGGCTTCGCCGCGCCGCACGCCGGTGGCCGGGTCGACCGCATGGACGGTCACTTGCGCGCCGTTCAGCGCCAGGTTCTCGGCGCCGATCGCGCGGCCGTCGAGCACGATGTTCGGCTGCAAGGCGATGTCGGTGCTGCGCGGTGCCTGGCCCGTCAGGAACTGCCACGTCGCGGCGAACGCGGCGGGCGAGAACGAGGTCTCGCGGTGGTCCACGCGCGGCAGCACGACGTTGGTCGCGCCCTTGAGCGCCGGCCCGTCGAAGCCGATGTTCGTCGGCTTGCCCGGCGCGCCGATCCACACGCCGTCGGGCTGGGCGTACTTGTCGTTGTTGTCGGAGCGCAGGGTCATCCATTTCACGCCCGGCGTGACCTCTTCGCCGTTCGGCCCCTTCGGCGCATTGAGCTGCTGCATGAAGCCCGAGAGCCCGGAGAACTCGTTGTTCTCGCGGAAACCCTTCACGGCCCAGATGCCGTGCGCCGGGTTGCCGCCCAGCACCACGTGGCTCACCACGGCCGCGCCGCCGCCGTTCTGCACGTAGTTGCGAATGGTGTTGCCGCCGCGCGAATTGCCGACCAGCACCACCTTGCTGGCACCCGTGGCCTTGAGCACCTGGTCGACCTGGGCCTTGAGGAACACGGCCGAATCGGCCGTCGAACTGCGCCCGGCCTGGGCCACGGCATCGTCGTCGCGCGCCAGCGGGTTGGGCTGGTCGAACGCGAAGAGCCGGTCGCCCGGCCAGCCGTTCGACTCGAAGCGCCAGATCGTCGTCTGCCAGAGCGCAGCCGAATCGCCGTTGCCGTGCACGAAGACGACGGGCGGGCGTTCGGTGTACGACGGCGACGGGGAGGTGGCGCAGGCGGTGAGCATGGTGGCGGCGGCGATTGCGGAGGTCGTGACGACGGCCATGGCAAGGAGGGTGCGACGGGACTGCATGTTTCGTTCCTGAGGGCGAGTTTTCAAGTGAAAACGCCCGCCGGCGCAAGGCGGGCGGGCGTTGGATGCTATGAGAAAAAGACCGTCAGGCGAAGACGCCGGCCGTGTCCTGCATGCGTGCCGACACTTCGCCCAGGTGGTGCAGGGTGTCGCCGAAGGTCATTTCCATCTGCGTGAGCTTGCGGAAGTAGTGGCTGCCGATGTATTCGTCGGTCACCCCGATGCCGCCGTGCAGCTGCACCGAGTTCGCGGCGACGTAGCGCATCGAGGTGCCCAGCTGGTACTTAGCGCGTGCCAGCGCCTGGCGGCGCTCGTCGGCCGGGGCGTTGAGCTTGAGCGTGGCGTAGTAGCTCATGGAGCGCGCGAGCTCCAGCTGCATCTTCATGTCGGCCACGCGATGGCGCAGCGCCTGGAAGCTGGAGATGACCACGCCGAACTGCTTGCGCTGGTTCATGTAGTCGATGGTCAGCGCAACGGTCTTGTCCATCACGCCGACCGCTTCTGCGCAGAGGGCGGCAATGCCGACGTCGACCGCGTGTTCGAGCGCGGCCAGGCCGTCGGCCGTGACCAGGGTGGCGTCGGCCTTGTCGAACACCACCTCGGCCGCGCGGCTGCCGTCCTGCGTGCCGTAGCCGCGGGCCTCGACGCCGCTGGCGCTGCGCTCGACCAGGAAGAGGGCGATCTTGCCGTCGACCTTGGCAGGCACGATGAACGCGTCGGCCTCGTCGCCCACCGGCACCACGCTCTTGGCGCCGGTCAGCGAATAGCCGCTGCCCGACTTCACGGCCGTGGCGTCGCACACGTCGAGGCGGTAGCGCGCCTTGCGTTCCTGGTACGCCAGAACCACGATGGCCTGGCCGCCGGCGATGCGCGGCAGCCAGCTTTCCTTGATGCTGCCGTCGGCATATCCGCTGAGCACCGCGCCGGCGATCAGCGTCTGCGCGAAGGGCTCCAGCACGATGCCGCGGCCCAGTTCTTCCATCACGACCATGCCGGCCACCGGGCCCATGCCCAGGCCGCCGTCGTCCTCGCTGATGTACAGGCCGCCCAGGCCCAGCTCGGCCAGTTCGTCCCAGGCCTCGCGCGAGAAGCCGCCCTTGGCCTCGATGCCGCGGCGGCGCTCGAAGTCATAGCCCTTGTCGACCCACTTGCGAACGGCGTCGCGCAGCTGTTCCTGGTCGTCGGTGAAATTGAAATCCATGTTCGTGTCTCCTCAGCCCAGGACCGTCTGCGCGACGATGTTGCGTTGCACTTCGTTCGAACCGCCGTAGATGGTGGTCTTGCGCATGTTGAAGAAGGTCGATGCCAGCGGTGCGAGCGCCGGGTTGCCGCCGGGGAAGTTGCCCTGCCAGCCGGCTTCCATCGCTTCGCGGATCAGCGGCAGCGAATAAGGGCCGCCGGCCAGCATCATCAGTTCGCTGTAGCGCTGCTGGATCTCGCTGCCGCGGATCTTGAGCAGGCCGGCCACGTCGAGCGAGTTCTTGCCCGAGGTGGCGGCCGACAGCACGCGCAGCACCATCATCTCGAGCGCGACGATGTCGACCTCGAGCTTGGCGATCTCGTCGCGGAAGCGCGCGTCTTCGTACACGCCCTCGCTCTTGGCGATGCGCTTGAGGCGTTCGAGCTCGCGCTTGGCGCGGTTCACGTCGGCGATGTTGGTGCGCTCGTGCGAGAGCAGGTGCTTGGCGTAGGTCCAGCCCTTGTTCTCTTCGCCGATCAGGTTGTCGGCCGGCACTTCGACGTTGTCGAAGAACACCTCGTTCACTTCATGGCCGCCGTCGAGCAGCTTGATGGGGCGAACGGTGACGCCGGGCGACTTCATGTCGAGCAGCAGGAAGCTGATGCCGGTCTGCGGCTTGCCTTCGTTGCTGGTGCGCACGAGGTTGAACATCCAGTCGCCGTACTGGCCCAGGGTGGTCCAGGTCTTCTGGCCGTTGACGATGTATTTGTCGCCCTTGCGCTCGGCCTTGGTCTTGACCGAGGCCAGGTCGGAGCCCGAGCCCGGTTCGCTGTAGCCCTGGCTCCACCACACTTCGCCGCTGGCGATGCCGGGAAGGAAGCGCTTTTGCTGCTCGGCGTTGCCGAAGGCCATGATCACCGGTGCGACCATCACGGGGCCGAAGGGGATGATGCGCGGCGCGCCGGCCAGTGCGGTTTCTTCCTCGAACAGGTGGCGCTGGATGGCGGTCCATCCCGGGCCGCCGAATTCGGTGGGCCAGCCGTAACCCAGCCAACCCTTCTTGCCGAGGATCCTGGCCCAGCCTTGCAGATCGTCGCGCGTCAGTTCGAGCGCGTTGTGCACCTTGTGCGAAATCTCCTTGGGGAGGTTGTCCTTGACCCAGGCGCGAACTTCTTCGCGGAACTTCTGTTCTTCGGGTGTGAAGCTCAAATCCATGCGTGCCTCGCTGTGTTGATCGTTTCGCCGCAGACGCGGTGTGTCTCCGGAGCCCGGAGTTTTAGCACGGTCGTGCTGCTATGCGGTGTCCGCGCCGCGACAAGGGAGACAGGCACGGATAATCCCGCCTCCCATGAAGAACATCGTGATCCTGATCTCCGGCGGCGGCTCCAACATGGCGGCCATCGTGCGCGCCGCAGAGCGCGAGCGCTGGGCCGAGCGCTTCGGCGCGCGCATTGCCGCGGTGGTGAGCAACAAGGCCGAGGCCGGCGGGCTGGCGATTGCCGCCTCGCACGGCATCGCCGCGGCCGTGGTTCCGCACAAGGCGTTCGCCACCCGCGAGGCTTTCGACGAAGCACTGGCGCAGGCGGTCGACGCCCACGCGCCCGCGCTGGTGGTCCTGGCCGGATTCATGCGCATCCTGACGCCGGGCTTCGTCGGGCGTTATGCGGGGCGGCTGGTGAACATCCACCCCTCGCTGCTGCCGGCTTTCCCGGGGCTGCACACGCACCAGCGTGCCATCGAGGCGGGCTGCAAGGTGGCCGGGGTCACGGTGCACCAGGTGACCACAGAGCTCGACCACGGACCGATCCTGGCGCAGGCCGTGGTGCCCGTGCTGCCCGACGACACTGCCGCCACACTGGCCGGCCGGGTGCTCGCGCAGGAGCATCTGTTGTATCCGCGTGCCATCGCGGGATGGCTTGCAGATACATTGAGTCACAAACCTTAAAGTTGTTTATATTCGCGGGTTTTCGGGAGTGTTGACGTGAAAACCCAATCGTTGCTGTTGGCCGCCTTCGCCGCCGCCCTGCTGGCCGGCTGTGCGGCGCCCGCGCCCGCGCCCGCAGCGGCTGCACCCGTACCGCCGCCGGAGCCGGTCTTCCAGTGCAGCGCCGACGGTGCACGTTTTGCCGTGGGCCAGCCCCTGACGCCCCAGCTCGAAGCCGCCGCCCGCGTGCGCGCAGCGGCCGGCACGGTGCGTGTGCTGAAGCCAGGTGACGCAGCCACGACCGAACTGAATGGCGGACGGCTCAATCTCGATGTGGATGCGCGCAACCGCGTGACCGACGTCCGCTGCGGTTGAGGTGAATTTGTTTGCTATTGAAAAAGTAGCAAACAATTCAAGATGGACAAGCGTTTTCGGCTTGAATGACTAGATTTTGGTGAATCTTTGCCGCGGTGTGCCGTCGATGTCGACGGTCTCGCCGAACATGGCGGCCGGCCGGACCCAGAGTCCGCGGGCGCCGTACAAGGCACGGTACAGCGTCATCGGCTCCAGCGTTTCGCTGTGGCGCACGGTGCCGATCACCTCGTATTCGCCGCCCTTGTAGTGACGGTAGCGGCCGGGCGGTGTTTCGATCAGGGGCGGGAGGTCTTCGTCGTTCAACGGGGGCTTCTTTCAGGAACTGTCTGGGATTGATGTGACGGGAGTCGGATGGATCGCGCGGATTTTGTTCATCTGGTTCGACTGAGCGAGCATGCCAGTGCGGACGACAGTGCGCGCTATCGACGCAGCGTGGCGGCCTTTGCCGCGCTCGGTTATGTTTGGGTGCTGGGCTGCCTCGGACTTGCGGTGGGGCTCATTGTCTGGGTGCTTGTGTCGATTCGCGACGAGCGCTTCAGCTTCACTCGCGGCTGGGTGCTGCTGTTTGCGGGCGGGCTGCTCTGGGCCACGCTGCGCGCGCTCTGGGTGCGCTTCGACGAGCCCGAGGGCGTGGAACTCCAGCGCGACGACGCGCCCGCGCTGTTCGAGGCGCTGGACCGCATCCGAAGCAAGATCAAGGGCCCGCTGGTCCACCACGTCTACCTGGACGACGAATTCAACGCCAGCATCCGCCAGGTGCCGCGCTTCGGCCTCTTCGGCGGCGCGATCAATTCTCTGAGCATCGGCCTGCCGCTCTTGATGATGCTCGACCGTCGTCGCCTGCTGTCGGTGCTGGCGCACGAGTACGGCCACCTGCGCGGCAACCATGGCAAGCTGAGCGCGTGGATCTACCGCACGCGGCTGTCCTGGCTCAAGCTCGACGCCAACCTGCAGCGCAACGAAGGCGTGATGGCGCTGTTCTCGCAGGCTTTCTTTCGCTGGTATTTCCCGCGCTTCGCGGCCAAGACCTTCGCACTGGCCCGGCAGGACGAGTACGAGGCCGACCGCATCTCGGGTCGTCTGCTGGGCACCTCGGTGGCGGCCGCCGCGCTGACCGAGATCGCGATCAGGGGCAGCTGGTATGCCAACGAATTCTGGCCCTGGCACTGGTCGCGCGCCGAGCACGATCCGCAGCCGCCAGGCCCGTTCGCGGCACTGCGCAAGCGCGTGCGTACGCCCCCCGACGACGACTTTGCGCGCCAGGCGCTGCGCGAGGCGATGCGCCGCGTCAGCGACCTGGACGACACCCACCCGGTGCTGCGTGACCGGCTGGAGGCACTCCACCAGAAGGCGGCCCTCCCCGAATGGTCCCAGCGCTCGGCGCTCGAATTGCTCGCGGACCGCAAGAAGTGGATCGAGTACTTCGACAACCAGTGGCGCCGCGCGCACGCGGCCGACTGGAAGCAGCACCATGCGCACCGCTTGCGCATTCGTGAACGCATCTCGGTGCTGGCTGCGCGCGGCGAGCACAACACGCCCGACGAGATGGTCGAGTGGGCCGATTCGGAGCGGCGGCTCGACCCGGCGGCGCCTGTTCGTGTGCGCTACGAAAGCGCCCTGCGCATCGCTCCGGAGCATCCGGGCGCACTGCGCGGCCTGGCCCAGATGCTGCCCGCGAGCGACCGTGCGTCGCGGCTCGCCGTGCTCGAGCGGCTGCACGGCTCCGGCGCGGCCAGCCGCTGGTGGGCCGCCAGGAGTGCGGTGGGCACGTTGGAAGACCCCGATGCGGGACCGCACGAGGAAGAGGCGCTCAAGCTGTGGCGCGGCCGTCTCAAGGAGGCGGAGGAGGCCGAGGCGCGCGCCTGGGAGGAAATCACGGGCACGCCGTTCTTCAGCCAGATCTCGCGGCACGACCTCAGCGACTACGAGCTGGGAGAACTTCGCGCCGACCTCGTGCGCTGCCTGCCCGCCTCGCGGGCCTGGCTTGTGCGCAAGAATCTGCGCGAGTTTCCATGGCGCCGTGCCTACATCGTGTTCGTCGACCTGCCGGGGCTCGACGACGAGGACCGCTGGCAGATGTGCCGCCAGTTGGAGCAGACGCTGACCCTGCCGGGCGCCACGCTGGTGCTGTGGGCGGGCCATTCGCCCTCGGTGGAAGACATCGAACAGCAGGCGTTTGGCGAGGTCTGGGCACGCACCGCATAACCCTTGAATGCGGCGCCGGACCGAAGGGGTCGGCTGGCTGAGACAATGGGGGGATGCACCCCAAAGCCCTGTTGGAGGCCACCGCCGATCTGGTCGGCCTTGTCCTGAAATTCGATCACCCGGCCGACCAGGTCGTTTCGCGCTTTTTCCGCGACCACCGCGAGTTCGGCCCGCGCGAGCGCGCGACGCTCGCCGAAACCGTCTACACCGTGCTTCGCAAGAAGCTGTTGTTCGACCACCTCTCGCCCTCGGGCAGCGGCTCGAAGGAGCGCCGCATGGCGATCCTCGGCTTCTATGGCCCGCGCGACTTCCTGAAGAGCGCGCTCAACGACACCGAGAAGCGCTGGCTCGACAACTGCGACGCCGTCAAGCCCGACGACCTGCTCGAACGCCATCGCCACAACCTGCCCGAGTGGCTGGTCGCGCCGCTGAAGGCGCAACTGGGCGACGGCTTCTGGCCGCTGGTCGAGAGCCTGCAGCAACCCGCCCCGCTCGACCTGCGCGTCAATGCGTTGACCGACAAACGCGCGGAAGTGAAGGCGGAGCTTGCGAAGGCTGCTATCAAATCTGAAGTAACGCCGTTCTCGCCCTGGGGCTTGCGCATCGAAGGCAAGCCGGCGCTGACCAAGCTGGATGCATTTGCCCGCGGCGCGGTCGAGGTGCAGGACGAGGGCTCGCAACTGCTCGCGCTGCTGCTGGACGCCAAGCGCGGTGAAATGGTGGTCGACTTCTGCGCCGGCGCGGGCGGCAAGACGCTGGCCATCGGCGCGACGATGCGCAACACCGGGCGCCTGTACGCGTTCGACACGTCGGCGCACCGGCTGGACGCGCTCAAGCCGCGGTTGGCGCGCAGCAAGCTGTCGAACGTGCATCCGGCCGCCATCGCCCATGAACGCGACGACCGCGTCAAGCGCCTGGCGGGCAAGATCGACCGCGTGCTGGTCGATGCGCCGTGCTCCGGGCTGGGCACGTTGCGGCGCAACCCGGACCTGAAATGGCGCCAGTCGGTCAAATCTGTCGAGGAACTGACGGTCAAGCAGGCCGCCATCCTGCAAAGCGCGGCGCGGCTCGTGAAATCGGGTGGCCGTCTGGTTTACGCCACGTGCAGCGTGCTGCCGGAGGAAAACGAGGCCATTGCCGAGGCTTTCGGTGCTGCCAACCCCGATTTCGTGCCGGTGGACGCGGCAGAACTGCTGCAAGGCCTGAAAGTCGAGGGTTTTGAAGCACTGTGCGCCGGCGGGGAGGGGGGGCTGCGCTACCTGCGCCTGTGGCCCCACCGTCATTCCACCGACGGTTTCTTTGCTGCCGTGTGGAACCGCAAATAGGGACAGCACTCCAAACGAGGGTAAATCTGCGGTTTTCTTGAAGGTTTAAAGGGCCCGTTTCGGGTCCACCCCTTTAAAATCGCAGGTTACCTTAAGGCTGCACCTTCGTGCGGCCATGGAGTACCTGACTCAATGTTGCTTCCTGACTCCGCCGTTCTCGACGCGGCCATTCAATGGCTCGGACACGGCCTGTGGGACCTCGCATGGTGGCAAGTCGTGCTGTACACGCTCGTCACCACGCACATCACGATTGCCGCGGTCACGATCTTCCTTCACCGGACGCAAACGCACCGGGCGATGGACCTCGGCCCGATTCCGTCGCATTTCTTCCGCTTCTGGCTGTGGCTCGGCACCGGCATGGTGACCAAGGAGTGGGTTGCCATTCACCGCAAGCACCACGCCAAGTGCGAAACCGTCGACGATCCGCACAGCCCGCAGGTCAAGGGCATCGACGAAGTGCTCTGGCGCGGCGCAGAACTCTATCGCGCCGAATCGAAGAACAAGGAAACGATGGAGCGCTATGGTCACGGCACGCCCGATGACTGGATCGAGCGCAATCTGTACACGCGCTACAGCTGGCAAGGCGTCGGCCTGATGCTGGTCATCAACCTGGCACTGTTCGGCACGCTCGGCATGGCCGTGTGGGCGGTGCAGATGCTGTGGATCCCCATCACCGCCGCCGGCATCATCAACGGCATCGGCCATTATTGGGGCTACCGCAACTTCGAGGCGCAGGACGCCAGCCGCAACATCATGCCTTGGGGCCTGATCATCGGTGGCGAAGAGTTGCACAACAACCATCACACCTACCCGACCTCGGCCAAGTTCTCGGTCAAGAAGTACGAGTTCGACATCGGCTGGGTCTACATCCAGGTGTTCCAGAAACTCGGCTGGGCTAAGGTCAAGAAGGTGCCGCCGAAGATGCAGATGGGCGACATCCAGCCCGTGGCCAACGAGAAGACCCTCGAAGCCGTCATTGCCAACCGCTACGAAGTCATGGCCGGCTATGCGCGTGAAATGCGCCGCGCCACCAGCCTGGAGCTGGATGCGCTGAAGACCAAGGGTGCCGACCTGTCGGTGCTCAAGGCCGCCAAGCGCTGGTTGCACCGTGACGACGACAAGGTGCCAGCGTCGGCCCGCACGCACGTTGTGCAGGCCCGCGCTGCTCATCCGGTGCTCGACAAGATGGTCACGATGCGCGAAGAGTTGCGCCAGCTCTGGCTGAACACCTCGCAGTCTCGTGAGCAACTTGCGGCCGATCTGGCGGCATGGTGCCATCGTGCGGAAGCCAGCGGCATTGCCGGTCTGCGCGACTTCTCGACCCGCCTGCGTGCCGCACGCGCCTGACGCGAGCCAAGCCAATCAAGAAGCCGGCCTGAGGGCCGGCTTTTTTACGTCTGTCAGTTTCGCGCGCCGGCCCTGCTTTTGCGAGAAGTGCAGTGAGGCGAAAAAAGTGCAGGCAACAAAAAACCCGCTGGGTAAGCAGCGGGTTTTTTGTTTTGGAAAACGGAAACTGAATTACTTCAGCTTGATTTCCTTGTATTCGACGTGCTTGCGCGCCTTCGGGTCGAACTTCATGATCGACATCTTTTCAGGCATCGTCTTCTTGTTCTTGCTGGTCGTGTAGAAGTGGCCGGTACCCGCAGTGGATTCCAGCTTGATCTTTTCGCGTCCGCCTTTGCTCGTTGCCATGATTCAGCTCCTTAAGCTTGGCCGCGTGCGCGCAGGTCTGCGAGCACGGCGTCGATACCGTTCTTGTCGATCAGGCGCAGGGCAGCGCTCGAAACGCGCAGGCGAACCCAGCGGTTTTCAGTTTCGACCCAGAAACGGCGGTATTGCAGGTTCGGCAGGAACCGGCGCTTGGTTTTGTTGTTGGCGTGGGAAACATTGTTTCCGACCATCGGGCCTTTGCCCGTTACGTCGCATACGCGTGCCATGAGGACACTCTTTCTTGAACAGCTGGCACCGCTCGCAACCGAAAAGTCGCAGGGTGTTTTGCAGCTTGACCTCGCCAGAAACGGGTGGCGGTACCCCGGCTTTGCCGTAACCTGTCCTTGTTGAAGGGTGGTCCTATTTCGGCAAAGCCTCGGATTATAGCCCTTTCCCCCGCCGCCTGGTTTAAAGCGTGCCGTCCTGTTCCAGGAAGCGCTGCGCGTCCAAGGCCGCCATGCAGCCGGTGCCTGCGCTGGTGATCGCCTGGCGGTACACGTTGTCCTGCACGTCGCCTGCGGCAAAGACGCCGGGAATGCTGGTCATCGTGGCAAAGCCTTGCAGGCCGGAGCGGGTCAGGATGTAGTTGTCCTTCATGTCCAGCTGGCCCTGGAAGATGTCGGTGTTGGGGTGGTGGCCGATGGCAATGAAGCAACCCTTGAGGTCGATCTGTTCGGTGGCGCCGGTCTTCGTGCTCTTGAGGCGGATACCCGTCACGCCCGAATCGTCGCCCAGCACCTGGTCGAGTTCACTGTGCAGCTTCAGGACGATCTTGCCCTCGGCCACTTTCTCCATCACCTTGTCGATCAGGATCGGCTCGGCGCGGAACTTGTCCCGGCGGTGCACCAGCGTGACCTTGTTTGCGATGTTGGAGAGATAAAGCGCCTCCTCGACGGCCGTATTGCCGCCTCCGATCACGCAGACTTCCTGTTCACGGTAGAAGAAGCCGTCGCAGGTGGCGCATGCAGAGACGCCGCGGCCCATGAACTTTTCTTCGGAAGCCAGGCCCAGGTACTTGGCCGAGGCGCCCGTTGCAATGATGAGCGAGTCGCAGGTGTAGGTGGCGCTGTCGCCGGTCAGGGTGAAGGGGCGCTTGCTCAGGTCGACCTTGTTGATGTGGTCGAACACGATCTGCGTGTTGAAGCGTTCGGCGTGCTCCAGGAAGCGCTGCATCAGGTCCGGGCCCTGCACGCCGTGCACGTCGGCGGGCCAGTTGTCGACCTCGGTGGTGGTCATCAGCTGGCCGCCTTGAGCGATGCCGGTGATGAGCAATGGCTTCAGGTTTGCGCGCGCTGCGTAGACGGCGGCGGTGTAGCCGGCGGGGCCGGAGCCGAGAATCAAAACCTGGGCGTGTTGGGGTGCGGACATGAGTGGAAAACCTAGGATGAACGCTTCGTCAGCGTGTACATTTTCAGGGTGGTAGCGATATGTATGGAGTATCACTGCCCGGTTCAACACCGGGTAAACGGTGTTTTCAATGCGCGCGATTGTAGTAATCCATTGGCGGGTCTTCTGGACTGCTCCGTGCGCTGTCTCAGGGATTGATTAATGTCGATGCTGTCCAACCTCGAATTGCTTCGGCGCGTTCCCTTGTTCGCGTCCCTGACGGCCACGCAGTCCGCAAGCATCGCGGACGCGATCATCAAGAAGCGATTCAAGCGCTCCGAGGTCGTCGTGGAGCAAGGCAAGAAGTCCGACGCGCTCTACATCATCCTGACGGGGCGCGCGCGCGTCACCAGCGCCGACAGCCGCGGGCGCGAAGTCATCCTGGCCACGCTGCATCCCGGCGACTACCTGGGCGAGATGAGCCTGATCGACGACGAGCCGCATTCGGCCACCGTGCGCACCGAAATCCAGTGCGACGTGCTCATGCTGGGACGCGACGCCTTCGCGCGTTGCCTGCCCGAGAACTCCTCCATGGCATACAACATCATGCGCGGCCTGGTGCAGCGCCTGCGCCACGCCGACCGCAAGATCGAATCGCTGGCGCTGATGGACGTGTATGGTCGCGTGGCGCGTTCGCTGCTCGAGTTCGCCATCGAGGACGGCGCGGGCAACCTGAAGGTGCGTGACAAGATTTCCCGCCAGGACCTGGCCAAGATGGTGGGCGCTTCGCGCGAGATGGTGAGCCGCGTCATGAAGGACCTCGAAGAGCGCGGTTTCGTGCAGACCCAGGAAGACGGCTCGATGATCGTCAAGGAACGGCTCCTGTCCCTGGCTTGAGCCTGCGGGGTCGGCCCATCACTGGCGGCCCTGGCCTTTTGTTGTAGTGTTCGTGCGTCCGCCTCCGTTTTTCCGGGCCGGACGCCGTGTTTTTCATGACCTATTCGCTCAATACGCTTCAATCTTCTTCTGCCGCCCAGGGCCAACCCGTGCGCGTGCGCGCCATGCGCTTCGCCCACGAGATCACGCTGATTGCAGGATTCGCAGCGCTGTTGTTCTGGCTGCTCGCCATGCTGAGCTTCACGCCTTCCGACGCGGCCTGGTCGACATCGGGCACCGGGGGCGAAATCAAGAACTGGGGCGGGCGCATCGGCGCCTGGCTGGCCGACGGCAGCTATTTCCTTGCGGGTTATTCCGTCTGGTGGTGCCTTGCCGCCGGGCTGCGTGCCTGGCTCTCTTCGCTCGCAGGATGGCTGCGCGGCGGTGAGTCTGCGCCGGCGGCCGAGCAGCCCCCGCGCGGCCGTTTCAATCGCAGCCGCCTGGCGTTCTGGTTCGGCCTCGTGCTGCTGCTGTGCGCGAGCACGGTACTCGAATGGTCGCGACTGTATCGTCTCGAAGCCCATCTGCCGGGTTCCGGCGGCGGCGCGCTGGGCTACCTCGTGGGCCCGGCCAGCGTTCGCTGGATGGGCTTCACAGGTTCGGCGCTGATTGCCATCGCGGGCGGCGTGATCGGTTCGGCGCTGGTGTTCCGCTTCTCATGGAGCCTGATCGCCGAGCGCATCGGCGCGCGTGCGTATTCGCTCTTCGAGTCGCGCCGCGAGAAACGCGAAATGGCGGCCGACATCGCCATGGGCAAGCAGGCCGCCCGCGAGCGCGCCGAGGCTGACGAGCCGGCCTTCATGCGCGGCGATTCGCTCGGCAAGGCCGAGCCCTCCATGGCGCCGGCGCCGGGCGGTTTCGCTGACGACGACGAAGAAATTCTCATCGAGCCGCGGCCCAAGCGCCGCGCCGCTTCCCCGCCGGTGCAGATCGAGCCCGCGTTGGCCGAAGTGCCCAAGAGCGATCGCGTCGTCAAGGAGCGCCAGAAGCCGCTTTTCAAGGAACTGCCCGACAGCAAGCTGCCTCAGGTCGACCTGCTCGATGCGGCGCTGGTGCGCCAGGAAACGGTGTCTTCCGACACGCTCGAGATGACCTCGCGCATGATCGAGAAGAAGCTCAAGGACTTCGGCGTCGAGGTGCGCGTGGTGCTTGCGTCGCCCGGCCCTGTCATCACGCGCTACGAAATCGAGCCCGCCACCGGCGTCAAAGGCTCGCAGATCCTTGGCCTGGCCAAGGACCTCGCGCGCTCGCTCTCGCTGGTGTCGATCCGCGTGGTCGAGACGATTCCGGGCAAGAACTACATGGCGCTCGAATTGCCGAACGCCAAGCGCCAGTCGATCAAGCTCAGTGAAATCCTGGGCTCGCAGATCTACAACGAAGGCAAGTCGATGCTCACCATGGGGCTCGGCAAGGACATCATCGGCAACCCGGTGGTGGCCGACCTCGCGAAGATGCCGCACGTGCTGGTGGCCGGTACCACCGGCTCCGGCAAGTCGGTCGGCATCAACGCCATGATCCTGTCGCTGCTCTACAAGGCCGAGGCACGCGACGTTCGCCTGCTCATGATCGACCCCAAGATGCTTGAAATGTCGGTCTACGAAGGCATTCCGCACCTGCTGGCGCCCGTGGTCACCGACATGCGCCAGGCCGCGCACGGCCTGAACTGGTGCGTGGCCGAAATGGAGCGCCGCTACAAGCTCATGAGCAAGCTCGGCGTACGCAACCTGGCGGGCTACAACACCAAGATCGACGAAGCCAAGGCGCGCGAAGAGTTCATCTACAACCCGTTCAGCCTCACGCCCGACGATCCGGAGCCCCTCAAGCGCGAGCCGCACATCGTGGTGGTCATCGACGAACTGGCCGACCTGATGATGGTGGTCGGCAAGAAGATCGAAGAGCTCATTGCACGCCTTGCGCAAAAGGCACGTGCCGCTGGCATCCACCTGATCCTGGCCACGCAGCGTCCCAGCGTCGACGTGATCACCGGCCTGATCAAGGCCAACATCCCGACCCGCATCGCGTTCCAGGTGTCGAGCAAGATCGACAGCCGGACCATCCTCGACCAGATGGGCGCCGAAGCGCTGCTCGGCATGGGTGACATGCTCTACATGCCCAGCGGCACGGGTCTGCCGATCCGCGTGCATGGCGCCTTTGTCAGCGACGAGGAAGTGCACCGCGTGGTCGCCTACTTGAAGAGCCAGGGCGAACCCGACTACATCGAAGGCGTGCTCGAGGGCGGCACGGTCGACGGCGACGGTGACGGCGACCTGCTGGGTGGCGGCGATGCCGAAAAAGACCCGATGTACGACCAGGCGGTCGAGGTCGTGCTCAAGAATCGCAAGGCCAGCATCTCGCTGGTGCAGCGCCACCTGAAGATCGGCTACAACCGCGCGGCGCGCCTTGTCGAAGACATGGAAAAGGCCGGTCTGGTCAGTTCCATGAGCGGCAGCGGCCAGCGCGAAATTCTGGTGCCGGCACGCGCGTCGGAGTAATTCGCCGCGAACCTTCGAAATCAGGTTACGTGCTGAAAGGCAATTTGCAAAAGCGCTGTACGGCATTGCAAATCTTCATCCAGACCTACAGCTGCCGCAATTGACGGCAGCTAGGGTCGAGGCCCGTGGCACAGCCCCGTGCCACAGCACAGCTATTGCGAGCAATCGCGAGGAATCCAAATTGAAATTGCGTCATTGGCTATTGATCGGCCTCCTGTGTTCCGCCAATGCATGGGCCGGCGGGCTCGAGAGCCTCGAAACCTTCGTGAAGACCGTCAAGTCGGGCCGCGCCGACTTCACCCAGACCGTGACCGCCCCGCCGCGCGAAGGCCAGCCGGGCCGCACCAAGACCTCCACGGGCACCTTCGAATTCCAGCGTCCCGGCAAGTTCAAGTTCGACTACCAGAAGCCTTTTGCACAGAGCATCGTGGCCGACGGCAAGACGCTCTGGCTGTACGACGCCGACCTCAACCAGGTCACGCAACGTACGCAGGCCCAGGCGCTGGGCTCCACGCCCGCGGCGTTGATTGCCGCGGCGCCCGACCTGCGCGCCTTGCAGGCCGATTTCACGCTGGAAGCCGCGCCGGAGCGCGATGGCCTGCAATGGGTCAAGGCCACGCCGAAGAACAAGGACGGCCAGCTGCAGAGCGTGCAGGTCGGCTTCCAGGGCGACGCGCTGGCGGCGCTCGAGATTCTCGACAGCTTCGGCCAGCGCTCGGTGCTCAAGTTCAGCAAGGTCGAAGTGAACCCGTCGATGCCCGCGAGCGTGTTCGATTTCAAGGCGCCCGCCGGCGCCGACGTCGTCAAGCAATAGCGCAATCTCCATCGGTTTGGCCACCTCCGCCCACCAGCCCCTTGCCGAACGCCTGCGTCCCAAGACGCTGGGCGAGGTGATCGGCCAGCAGCACCTGCTCGGCCCGGGCATGTCGCTGCGCATCGCCTTCGAGTCGGGCCAGCCGCATTCCTGCATCCTCTGGGGGCCGCCGGGCACCGGCAAGACCACCATCGCGCGGCTCATGGCCGATGCCTTCGATGCCCAGTTCCTCAGCATCAGCGCGGTGCTGGGTGGCGTGAAGGACATCCGCGAAGCGGTCGACCGCGCCACCTCGGCGCGCGACGGGCTCGAGCAGCGGCGCACCATCGTCTTCGTGGACGAGGTGCACCGCTTCAACAAGAGCCAGCAGGACGCGTTCCTGCCGCATGTGGAATCCGGTCTTTTCACCTTCATCGGCGCGACCACCGAGAACCCGTCCTTCGAAGTCAACTCCGCGCTGCTCTCGCGTGCCGCGGTGTACGTGCTGCAGTCGCTCAACGAGCAAGACCTCCAGCAGATCGTGGTGCGCGCGCAGGCCATCCAGGCCGTGCCCGGCATCGAGGCCGCCGCGGTCGAACGCCTCGTGGCCTATGCCGACGGCGATGCGCGCCGGTTGCTCAACACCCTCGAGACGCTTGCTGTCGCGGCGCAGGCCGAAAAGCTCGGGCAGATCACCGACGAGTGGTTGCTGCGCGTGCTCGGCGAGCGCATGCGGCGCTACGACAAGGGCGGCGAACAGTTCTACGACACCATCAGCGCGCTGCACAAGTCGGTGCGCGGCAGCGACCCCGACGCCGCGCTCTACTGGTTCGTGCGCATGCTCGACGGCGGCGCCGACCCGCGCTACATGGCGCGCCGCCTGGTGCGCATGGCCAGCGAGGACATCGGCCTGGCCGACCCGCGCGCGCTGCGCTTGGCGCTGGACGCGGCCGAGGTCTACGAACGCCTGGGTACCCCCGAAGGCGAACTGGCGCTGGCCGAGTGCGTGGTCTACCTCGCCATCGCACCCAAGTCGAACGCGGTCTACAAGGCCTACAACGCGGTGCGCGCCCTCATCAAGAAGGACAGCACGCGCCCGGTGCCCATGCACCTGCGCAACGCGCCCACCAAGCTCATGAAGGAGCTCGACTACGGCAAGGGATACCGCTACGCGCACGACGAGGAGGGCGGTTTTGCCGCTGGCGAGCGCTACCTCCCGGACGGCCTGGAAGGCCAGGTCTTCTACGAACCGGTGGATCGCGGACTCGAAATTCGCATCGGCGAGAAGCTGCGCGAACTGCGACGCCGAAACGCTGAAACCAACGATTGATACCGTCTTGCAACATGCACCCAGCGAGTGCATGACCTCACGCGCATACAGCATGAGGTGAGCGGGTAAACCCCGGTCAACACGCACCAATTCAGCGCTGGTGCGTGCTTACAATCCCGCCCACAAATCCGCCAGCGACACATGCTGGCTGGTTTTTTGCTTGTCATGCCAAGGGCGCCAAACCGGTGCCTCGGTGGGTGAATGGCACCCCGCGTCGGTGCAACACATAGGAAATCGCGTTATGGAAATATTGCTGCAGCAGATCATCAACGGTCTGGTACTGGGCAGCATGTATGCCTTGATAGCCTTGGGCTACACCATGGTGTACGGCATCATCAATCTGATCAACTTTGCACACGGAGAGGTATTGATGGTGGGGGCTCTGACGAGCTGGACCATCATCGGGCTCATGCAGGACGCCATGCCCGGAACGCCCGGGTGGCTGATCCTCCTCATTTCCCTGGTCATTGCCTGCATCGTTGCGGCAACCCTGAATTTCGTGATCGAGAAGGTGGCCTACCGGCCGCTGCGCAACAGCCCCAAGCTCGCGCCGCTCATCACCGCCATCGGCATGTCGATCCTGCTGCAGACGCTGGCCATGATCATCTGGAAGCCGACCAACAAGGCTTACCCGAACCTGCTGCCCACCGACCCCATCCACCTGGGCGGCGCCGTCATCTCGCCCACCCAGGTCATGATCCTGAGCGTCACGGCGTTCTCGCTCGTGGTGCTGATGTGGCTGGTCAACTACACCAAGCTCGGGCGCGCCATGCGCGCCACCGCGGAGAACCCGCGCGTGGCGGCCCTCATGGGCATCCGCCCCGACATGGTCATCTCGGCCACCTTCATCATCGGCGCCGTGCTCGCGGCCATCGCCGGCGTGATGTACGCGTCGAACTACGGCATCGCGCAACATGCAATGGGCTTCCTGCCCGGCCTGAAGGCCTTCACCGCGGCCGTGTTCGGCGGCATCGGCAACCTCGCGGGCGCAGTGGTCGGCGGCATCCTGCTGGGCCTCATCGAGGCCATCGGCTCGGGCTACATCGGGACGCTGACGGGCGGTGTGCTGGGCAGCAACTACAGCGACATCTTCGCGTTCATCGTGCTGATCGTCATGCTCACCCTGCGGCCGTCGGGCCTGCTCGGCGAGCGCGTGGCGGACCGTGCCTAAGGAGCGAACCATGAAGAACAGCAAGAACCTCGCTCTCTACGTCGTCGGCATCATCGCCGTGCTGGCACTGCCCCTGCTGCTGCAGATGCAGGGCAACGCCTGGGTGCGCATCGCCGACATCGCACTGCTCTACGTGCTGCTGGCCCTGGGCCTGAACATCGTGGTCGGCTACGCCGGCCTGCTCGACCTGGGCTACGTGGCCTTCTTCGCGGTGGGTGCCTATCTCTATGCGTTGATGGGGTCGTCGCACCTGACCGAGACCTTCCCCTGGTTCGCGCAGATGTTCCCGAACGGCCTGCACACCTCGCTGCTGATCGTGGTCCCGCTGGCCCTGGTGGTGGCCGGCTGCCTCGGCGTGCTGTTGGGTGCGCCCACGCTCAAGCTGCGCGGCGACTACCTCGCCATCGTGACGCTGGGCTTCGGCGAAATCATCCGCGTGTTCCTGAACAACCTGGACCAGCCGGTGAACATCACCAACGGTCCGAAGGGCATCACGGCCATCGACTCCATCAAGTTCTGGGGCCTGGACCTGGGCAAGGCATGGAAGTTCGACGGCTTCACGATCTCGTCGGTGTCGCTGTACTACTACCTGTTCCTGGTGCTGGTGATCGCCACCGTGATCATCTCGCACCGCCTGCAGGTCTCGCGCATCGGGCGCGCCTGGATGGCCATTCGCGAAGACGAGATCGCCGCCAAGGCCATGGGCATCAACACCCGCAACATGAAGCTGCTGGCCTTCGGCATGGGCGCCAGTTTCGGCGGTGTGTCGGGCGCCATGTTCGCGGCCTTCCAGGGCTTCGTGTCTCCGGAATCCTTCAGCCTGATGGAGTCGGTGATGATCGTCGCCATGGTCGTGCTCGGCGGCATCGGCCACCTGCCCGGCGTCATTCTGGGCGCGGTGCTGCTGGCCGCGCTGCCCGAGGTGCTGCGCTACGTGGCCGGCCCGCTGCAATCAATCACGGGCGGACGCCTCGACGCGTCGATCCTGCGCCAGCTCTTCATTGCGCTGGCCATGATCATCATCATGCTGGTGCGCCCGCGTGGCCTGTGGCCTTCGCCGGAGCACGGCAAGACGCTGACCAAGAAGGGCGGCGTGCCTGTGGACCCGGCCCATGCGGCCGTGGCGCCGGGGTCGCTGCAGACGCATGCGCCGGGCATCGACTCGCCCGCCGACGAATTGCCGGGCGCGGCCTCGCGCCCCATGTCGATCAATCCGTGAACGCCGCAGGACCCATCAACATGACGACGACTACGGACACCATCCTCGACGTGCGCGGCATCTCCAAGCGCTTCGGCGGCTTGCAGGCCCTCTCGGACGTGGGCATCACCATCAAGCGCGGCCAGGTCTACGGCCTGATCGGCCCCAACGGCGCGGGCAAGACCACGTTCTTCAACGTGATCACCGGCCTGTACACGCCCGACAGCGGCAGCTTCGAGCTTGCGGGCAAGCCTTACCAGCCGACGGCCGTGCATGAAGTGGCCAAGGCCGGCATTGCGCGCACCTTCCAGAACATCCGCCTTTTCGCCGAAATGACGGCGCTGGAAAACGTGATGGTCGGGCGCCACATTCGCACGAATTCGGGCGTGTTCGGCGCGATGCTGCGCACCCGCAGCTTCAAGACCGAAGAGAAGGCCATTGCCGACCGCGCGCACGAGCTGCTCGACTACGTGGGCATCGGCAAGTTCGCCGACTACAAGGCCCGCACGCTGAGCTACGGCGACCAGCGCCGCCTGGAAATTGCGCGCGCCCTGGCCACCGACCCGCAGCTCATCGCGCTGGACGAGCCGGCCGCCGGCATGAATTCCACCGAGAAGGTGGCACTGCGCGAGCTGATCGACCGCATCCGGCGCGACAACCGCACCATCCTGATCATCGAACACGACGTCAAGCTCATCATGGGCCTGTGCGACCGCGTCACCGTGCTGGACTACGGCAAGCAGATTGCCGAAGGAACGCCGGCCGACGTGCAGAAGAACGAAAAGGTGATCGAGGCTTACCTCGGCACCGGAGGCCACTGACATGAGCACCGCAACCATGAGCGAACAAGAAACCGTGTCGAACGCGGCGCAGGCCAAGGCGGCAGGCAAGACGCTGCTGAAGGTCAGCGGCCTGAAAGTGGGCTACGGCGGCATCCAGGCCGTGAAGGGCGTGGACTTCGAGGTGCGCGAGGGCGAGCTGGTCTCGCTGATCGGCTCCAACGGCGCCGGCAAGACCACCACCATGAAGGCCATCACCGGCACGCTGCCGCCCGGGGCCGGCACCATCGAGTTCTTGGGCCGCAGCATCAAGGGTCGCGGCGCCTGGGACCTGGTGGGCGAGGGCCTCGTGATGGTGCCGGAAGGCCGCGGCGTGTTCACGCGCATGACCATCACCGAGAACCTGCAGATCGGCGCCTACATCCGCAAGGACAAGGCCGAGATCGCCAGCGACATGGAGCGCGTCTTCGTCACCTTCCCGCGCCTGCGCGAGCGCAAGGACCAGCTGGCCGGCACCATGTCGGGCGGCGAGCAACAGATGCTGGCGATGGGCCGCGCGCTGATGGCGCGCCCCAAGGTACTGCTGCTCGACGAACCGACCATGGGCCTGTCGCCCATCATGTGCGACAAGATCTTCGAGGTGGTGCAGACCGTGGCCTCGCAGGGCGTGACCATCCTGCTGGTGGAGCAGAACGCCAACCGCGCGCTGCAGCTGGCCGACCGCGGTTATGTTATGGAGTCGGGCCTGATCACCATGAACGGTGAAGCCAAGGCCCTGCTCAGCGACCCGCGCGTGCGGGCCGCCTACCTGGGCGAATAGCCGCCGGATTCCCTTCCGGAAATACCGCGGAACCGGCTCTGCCGGACCGCAGGTATTGCCCCCTTGCAAGGGGGGAAAGCGGCACGAAGTGCGCGAAGCCCGGGGGTCAGTCCACTTTCGCGCCGGTCGCCTTGACGACCGCTTCGTACTTGGAGAGCTCGCTCTTCATGAAAGCACCGAACTGCTCCGGCGAGCTGGCCACCGGCTCGGCCAGCAGGCCGGCGAAACGGGTCTTCGTTTCCGGTGCGTTCAGTGCCGCCACGAAGGCCTGGTTCAGCTTCAAGACCACGTCGTGCGGCGTGCCGGCCGGTGCCACCAGGCCCCACCACGTATCAATGGAGAAGCCCTTGAGCGTGTCCGCGATGGGCGGCACGTCTGGCAGCGAGCTGCTGCGCTGCAGCGTCGTCACGGCAATCGCCTTGAGCTTGCCCGAGCGGATGTTCGGCGCGGCGGTGGCGAGGTTGTCGAAGTTGAAGTCGACCTGGCCCGAAATCAGCGCCAGCTGCGCCGGGCTGCCGCCGTTGTACGGAATGTGCAGCGCGAAGATGCCCGCTTCCTTCTTGAACAGCTCGCCTGCCAGGTGCCCGGCGCTGCCGTTCCCGCCGCTGCCGTAGTTGAGCTTGGCGGGGTTGGCCTTGGCGTAGCGGATCAGGTCGGCCACGGTGTTGATGTTCAGGCGCCTGGCCGTGTCGGCGTTCATCACCAGCACGTTGGGCACGCGGACCATCTGCGTGATGGGCGCGAAGTCGGTGGCGGCGTTGAACGGAATCTTGCTGTAAAGCCAGGGGTTCACCGCGTTGGTGGCGGTGGCCGCGATGCCGATCGTGAGGCCGTCGGCGGGCGCCTTGGCCACGATGTCGGCACCGATGTTGCCGCCTGCGCCGGGCTTGTTGTCGATGATGACCGGGCCCAGCGTGTCCTTCACGCGTTCGGCCAGGATGCGCGCCGTGTTGTCGATGGGGCCGCCCGCGGCGTACGGAACCACGAGGCGGATGGGGCGCTGTTGCTGGGCCGTCGCCGGCGCTGCGCCCATCAGGGCCGTGGCGCTGGCGAGCAGCGTGAGAAGGAAGTGTCTCGTCTTCATTTGTTCTAGCGGTAGTGGTCTCGGGAAATTCAGGGAACGGCCTTGTCGGCCTCCGTGGTGAACGCGTCGGCGAAGAACTCTTCTTCGGGCAGGCCGGCCAGCGCCACGTAGTCGCGCTTGGCC
Organism: Variovorax sp. 10N412; assembly: GCF_056394985.1. NCBI lineage: Bacteria > Pseudomonadati > Pseudomonadota > Betaproteobacteria > Burkholderiales > Comamonadaceae > Variovorax > Variovorax sp. 10N412. The sequence goes on along the minus strand of NZ_JBFTIO010000001.1, from coordinate 1,083,163 downwards.
GAGTCGACCACGATGGGCGCACCGCAGGCATACACCTGGTGGCCCGACAGGTCTGCAAAGTCTTCGAGCACGGCCTGGTGGACGAAGCCGGTGCGCCCGGTCCAGTTGTCGTCGGGCGTGGCGTTGGAGATGACGGGCACGTAGCGCAGGTGGGGCATCTGCGCCATCTGCTCGTGCACCCAGGCGTCCATGTAGAGGTCTTCAGGCCGGCGGCCTCCCCAGTAGAGCGTGGCGGGCCGCTGGCTGGCCTTGAACTTCAGGTGCTCCAGCAGCGCCTTGATGGGCGCGAAGCCCGTGCCGGACGCCAGCAGGACCATCGGCTTGCTGGAGTCGTCGCGCAGGAAGAAGCTGCCGAACGGGCCCTCGATGCGCAGGATTTCCTTTTCCTTCATGGTGCCGAACACATGATCGGTGAACTTGCCGCCCGGCAGGTGCCGCAGGTGCAATTCGATGCCCGTGCCGGGCTCGCCCAGCGTGTGCGGCGCATTGGCCATCGAATAGCTGCGGCGCGCGCCGTCGCGCAGGATGAACTCCACGTACTGGCCCGCGTGGAACTGCAGCGGCTCGCCGGCGGGCAGTTGCAGGCGCATCATCATCACGTCGTGCGACAGGCGGGTGAGCGCCTGCACCCGCACCGGCATCTTGCGGATCGGCATGGCCCCGGCCTCGGTGACCTGGCGCGATTCGAGCACCACGTCGCTCTTGGCATGGGCGCAGCAGGTCAGCACGAAGCCGGCGAGTTGTTCCTCGGCGCTCAGGGCCTTGCTCTGATGCGGGCCGAGCGTGACTTCGCCCGAGAGCTTTTTGCACTTGCAGGAGCCGCAGGCGCCGTCCTTGCAGCCGTAGGGCAGGCCGATGCCCTGCCGAATGCCGGCCGCGAGGATGGTTTCGTCCCCCTGAACGACAAAATGCCGCCCGCTGGGTTCGACAGTGATCGAAAAACCCGCGTCGAGCGGCGCTGTAGCAGTCATCGGTATTCTTCGGCTTGTTTCAGCCTGTGTCTGAAAACGGAAAGGGAACAGGATTTTGCCTTCAATCAATAGCCCCTCCGGCGCACTGCCGGCGCGGTTTCGGCGCGAGCGCCTCCTGATCGTCGGTTGCGGCGACGTCGGCCAGCGCGTGGCGCGCGACCTGAGAGGCCGCGTGCAGCTGGTGGCGCTCACGTCGTCGGCCGACCGGGTGGGCGCCCTGCGGGCGGCCGGTATTCGCCCCTTGGTGGGCAATCTGGACGATGCCGCCACCCTGCGCCGGCTGGCGGGCATCGCCACGCGCGTGCTCCACCTGGCGCCGCCCGCTCGCGAGGGCGGCAAGGAATGGTGGCGCGACCATCGGACCACGGCGCTGGCGCGGGCATTGCGCCTGCGCTCGGTGCCCTCGGCCTTCGTCTACGGATCGACCAGCGGCGTCTATGGCGACTGCGGCGGGGCCTGGGTGGGCGAAACCCGTGCCGTGAGGCCCGACACCCCGCGCGCCCACCGCCGCGTGGATGCCGAGCGCGCCGTGCGCTGGCTGGGCCGCAGCGCGGGCGTGCGCGCCAGCATCCTGCGCATTCCGGGCATCTATGCCCCTGACCGCGACAACGGCACGCCCCGCGCCCGCCTGCTGCGCGGCACGCCGGTGCTGCGGCGCGAGGACGATGTCTACACCAACCACATCCACGCCGACGACCTGGCGCGCGCCTGCGTGGCGGCGCTGTTCCGCGGCAAGCCGCAGCGCATCGTGCATGCGTCGGACGACACCGAGCTGCGCATGGGCGACTACATCGACCTGGCCGCCGACCTCTACGGCCTGCCGCGCCCGCCCCGCGTGGCACGCGGCGAGGCCGAGCGGCAGTTGCCGGTGCAGCTGTTGAGTTTCATGGGGGAGTCGCGCCTGCTGGACAACACGCGGCTGAAGCGCGAATTGCGGGTACGGCTGGTGTATCCGACGGTGCACACCGGCCTGCGAGAGGAGGCCTGATCTGGGGGGAGGGAGCGGCCCCTTTCCAGGGATACCGCGGAACCGGCTCGGCCGGGCCGCCGGTATCGCCCCCGGTAGGGGGAAGGAGTAGCGACACGAAGTGCGCGAAGCCTGGGGGCGAGAAAAAATGTGGTGCCCGGGGCCGGAATCGAACCGGCACACCTTTCGGTGGGGGATTTTGAGTCCCCTGCGTCTACCAATTTCACCACCCGGGCAGGGTTCTGAAGCAAGCCCAAAATTATGGCACAGTGGCCGACATGAATTATCCGACGATCGAAGATGCCATCGGCAAGACGCCCCTGGTCGCCCTGCAACGCATCCACGCCGCAGAAAATGCCAAGCGCGGCAACGTGATTCTCGGCAAGCTGGAGGGCAACAATCCGGCGGGTTCGGTGAAAGACCGGCCAGCCCTCTCCATGATCAAGCGTGCCGAAGAACGCGGCGAGATCAAGCCCGGCGACACGCTGATCGAAGCCACCTCGGGCAACACCGGCATCGCGCTGGCCATGGCCGCGGCCATCAAGGGCTACCGCATGGTGCTGATCATGCCGGAGGACCTTTCCGTCGAACGTGCCCAGACCATGAAGGCCTTCGGCGCCGAGCTTGTGCTCACGCCCAAGAGCGGCGGCATGGAATACGCGCGCGACCTGGCCGAGCAGATGGTGGGGCAGGGCAAGGGCCGCGTGCTCGACCAGTTCGCCAACCCCGACAACCCCCGGATCCACTACGAGACCACGGGCCCCGAGATCTGGGCCGACACCAAGGGCAAGGTCACGCACTTCGTGAGCGCCATGGGCACCACCGGCACCATCACCGGCGTGTCGCGTTTCCTGAAGGAGAAGAACCCCGCGGTGCGCATCGTCGGCGCGCAGCCGGCCGAAGGCTCCCGCATTCCCGGCATCCGCAAGTGGCCGGCCGAGTACATGCCCAAGATCTTCGATCCGAGCCGGGTCGACCAGGAAATCAGCGTGACCCAGGACGACGCCGAGGAAATGTGCCGGCGCCTGGCGCGCGAAGAGGGCATCTTCGGCGGCATCTCGGCGGCCGGCGCCCTGTGGGCCGCGCTGGAGGTGTCGAAGACCGTGGAGAACGCCACCATCGTGTTCGTGGTGTGCGACCGTGGCGACCGCTACCTCTCCACGGGCGTCTTCCCGGCATAAACGACAACCCGCTGCCCCGCCCCCTGGGCGATGCGCTGCCATAAAAAAGAAAAGAGCCCCCATGCCCCATCCCAAGTTCTGCCAGGTCTGCGCCACGCCGCTCGAATGGATCGCGTTGATGGAAGACGGCGGCCCCAAGGAGCGCCTGCGCTGCCCCAACTGCGGTCACACGCACTGGAACAACCCCACGCCCGTGCTCGCCGCCATCGTCGAATACCGCGGCCAGGTGCTGCTGGCGCGAAACGCGGCGTGGCCGGGCAAGATGTTCGCGCTGATCACCGGCTTCATGGAGGCCGGCGAGACGCCCGAGGAGGGCATCGCGCGCGAGGTGAAGGAAGAAACCAACCTCGACGTCAGCGCCACCAAGCTGGTCGGCGCCTACGACTTCCAGCGTATGAACCAGATCATCATCGCTTACCACGTGGTGGCCGACGGCGAGGTGAAGCTCTCGCCCGAACTGGTCGACTACCGCCTGTACGACCTGCCCGACCTGAGGTGCTGGCCCGCCGGCACCGGCTATGCGCTGGCCGACTGGCTGCGCACGCGCGGGCACGAGCCGGTGTTCTTCACCGCCGCCGAAAACGAAGAGCGTCGCCGCGGACTGGCCCTGCCGCCGGAGCCTGGCAATGCCAGTTGAAGTCGACCGCGAACTCGACACGCGCGGGCTGAACTGCCCGCTGCCCATCCTCAAGGCGAAGAAGTCGCTCAACGAGATGACGAGCGGGCAACTGCTGAGGGTGGTGTCGACCGACCCCGGATCGATCCGCGACTTCCAGGCTTTTGCGCGCCAGACGGGCAACGAGCTGATGGGGCAGGAGACGGTGGGAAGCGACTTCATCCACGTCTTGAAGCGCCGCTGACCCGGCCAAAAAGCAGAAGGGCCGCAGCAGCGGCCCTTTTCACAAGCGTGACGAGCGCAATCGGCGGGGCTACAGCTTCAGGCTCTTGAGGTACTCGCGAAACTCCGCGCCCACCTCGGGGTGCGCCAGCGCCAGCTCGACGGAGGCCTGAAGGAAGCCTTCCTTGCTGCCGCAGTCGTAGCGCACGCCCTTGTACGAATAGGCGTAGACCGATTCCTTCTTCATCAGCGCCGCGATGCCGTCGGTCAGCTGGATCTCGCCGCCCGCGCCCTTGGGCTGGTTGCGGATCTCGGCGAACACGCCCGGCGTGAGGATGTAGCGGCCCGCCACGCCCAGGCGCGACGGCGCATCTTCGGGCTTGGGCTTCTCGACCATGCGGGTGACCTTGACCAGGCCATCTTCGATGGCGTCGCCGGCCACGATGCCGTAGCGCTTCACGTGTTCCAGGGGCACCTCCTGCACCGCCAGCAGCGAAGCGCCGAGGCGGTCGAAGGCGGCGGTCATCTGGGCCAGCACCGGTTGGCCGCCCACGGGGCCGACCATCAGGTCGTCCGCCAGCAGCACGGCGAAGGGCTCGTCGCCCACCAGGTGCTCGGCACAGAGCACGGCGTGGCCCAGGCCCAGCATGCGCGGCTGGCGCACGTAGGAACAGGTCATGTCGTCGGGCATGACCGAGCGCGCGATGTTCAGCAGGGCGGTCTTGCCGCTGGCCTCGAGCTGGCTTTCCAGCTCGTAGGCGGTGTCGTAGTGGTCTTCGATGGCGCGCTTGTTGCGGCCGGTCACGAAGATCATGTCGCGGATGCCCGCGGCGTAGGCCTCTTCCACCGCGTACTGGATCAGCGGCTTGTCGACCACCGGCAGCATTTCCTTGGGCTGTGCCTTGGTGGCGGGCAGAAAGCGGGTGCCGAAGCCCGCCACGGGAAATACAGCCTTGCGGATACGTGTCGATGGTGTGGGCATGGGCAGGTTCGGCTCAGTTCGTTGGAAGATGTAAATCAGTGTGCTGAAACGGCAAGCAATTGCCGAACCAGCATCCTAAACGCCCGCGATTTCGCACGTCTGTCAGCCGAGGCGCACAAGCTGGTCGCGCAGGCGCTCCAGCGTGGCGGTGAAGTCGGCCAGACGCTTGCGCTCCTGGTCGATCACCGCCGGCGGGGCCTTGGCCACGAAGGCCTCGTTGCCCAGCTTGCCGTGCACCTTGGCGATTTCGCCCTCGATGCGCGCGATTTCCTTGCCGATGCGGACCTTCTCGGCTGCCTTGTCGATCTCCATGTGCAGGCACAGGCGCGTTGCGCCCACCACCGCCACGGGCGCCGCTTCGGCGGCTGCCTGCCACGAGGCCTCGTCGTCGAAGACCTTCACTTCCTTGAGCTTGGCCAGCGCCTGCAGCACCGGCGCCGACTCGCGCAGGAAGGCCGCGCCCTCGGCGTCGTCGGCCACCGCATACAGCGGCAGCCGGGTCGCCGGCGACACGCTCATCTCGCCGCGCAGCGTGCGGCAGGCATCCACCAGTGCCTTCAGCCGCGCCACATGGGCTTCGGCCGCTTCGTCGATCTTCTCGGGCTGGCTCTTCGGGTAGGCCGCCACCATGACCGACTCGCCGTCACGGCCCGCGACCTTCGACACCTTCTGCCACAGCGCTTCCGTGATGAACGGAATCACCGGGTGCGCCAGGCGCAGCAGCGTCTCGAGCGTGCGGATCAGCGTGCGGCGCGTGGCGCGCTTCTGCGAGTCGTCGCCGGTCTGGATCTGCACCTTGGCAATTTCCAGGTACCAGTCGCAGAACTCGTCCCAGGCGAACTGGTAGATCGCGTTGGCCACGTTGTCCAGGCGGTATTCCTCGAAGCCCTTGGCCACCTCGGCCTCCACGCGCTGCAGCTGCGACACGATCCAATAGTCGGCGCGGCTGAACTTCAGGTAGCCGTGGGCCGGGCCGCCGACCTTGCAGTCTTCCTTGGTGTGCTCCAGCAGGCCGCAGTCCTGGCCTTCGCAGTTCATCAGCACGAAGCGCGTGGCGTTCCACAGCTTGTTGCAAAAGTTGCGGTAGCCCTCGCAGCGCTTCGAGTCGAAGTTGATGCTGCGGCCCAGCGAGGCGAGCGATGCGAAGGTGAAGCGCAGCGCATCGGCGCCGAAGGCCGGAATGCCGTCCGGAAACTCCTTCTGCGTGTTCTTGCGCACCGCGGGCGCCGTCTCGGGCTTGCGCAGTCCCTGCGTGCGCTTGTCGAGCAGCTCGGGCAGCTGGATGCCGTCGATCAGGTCGACCGGGTCGAGCACGTTGCCTTCGGACTTGCTCATCTTCTTGCCCTGCGCATCGCGCACCAGGCCGTGGATGTACACGTCCTTGAACGGCACCTTGCCGGTGAAGTGCTTGGTCATCATGATCATCCGGGCGACCCAGAAGAAGATGATGTCGTAGCCCGTCACGAGCACCTGCGAGGGCAGGTACAGCTCCAGGTCTTGCGTCTTTTCGGGCCAACCCAAAGAAGAGAAGGGCACCAGCGCCGCCGAGTACCAAGTGTCGAGCACGTCCTCGTCGCGCCGCAGCGTCCTGCCCGGCGCCTTGGCCTGTGCATCGGCCTCGTTCTCGGCCACGTACACATTGCCTTCCTCGTCGTACCAGGCCGGAATCTGGTGGCCCCACCAGAGCTGGCGCGAAATGGTCCAGTCCTGGATGTTCTCCATCCAGTGGTTGTAGGTGTTGACCCAGTTCTCGGGCACGAAGCGCACCTCGCCCGACTTCACCACGTCGATGGCCTTCTGCGCGATCGACTGGCCGTCGGCGCCGGGGCGCGTCATGGCCACGTACCACTGGTCGGTGAGCATCGGCTCCACGATGGCGCCCGAGCGCGCGCAGCGCGGCACCATGAGCTTGTGCTTCTTCACCTCGACCAGCAGGCCCAGCGCATCGAGGTCGGCCACGATGGCCTTGCGCGCCACGAAGCGGTCCATGCCGCGGTACTTCCCGGGCGCGTTGTCGTTGATGGTCGCGTCCAGCGTCAGCACGCCGATCATCTCGAGCTTGTGGCGCTGTCCGACCGCATAGTCGTTGTAGTCGTGCGCGGGCGTGACCTTCACGACGCCGGTGCCGAATTCCTTGTCGACGTAGTCGTCGGCAATGATCGGGATCAGCTTGTCCACCAGCGGCAGCTTCACGTGCTTGCCGATCAGGTGCTTGTAGCGCTCGTCTTCGGGGTGGACCATCACCGCCGTGTCGCCGAGCATGGTCTCGGGCCGGGTGGTGGCCACGGTCAGCGTGCCGCTGCCGTCTTCCAGCGGATAGGCGATGTGCCAGAGCGAGCCATCTTCCTCTTCGCTCTCGACTTCGAGGTCGCTCACGGAGGTCTTGAGCACCGGGTCCCAGTTGCCCAGGCGCTTGCCGCGGTAGATGAGGCCTTCTTCATAGAGCTTCACGAAGGTCTGCGTCACGACCGCGGAAAGGTCTTCGTCCATCGTGAAGTATTCGCGGCTCCAGTCCACCGTGTCGCCCATGCGGCGCATCTGCTGGGTGATGGTGTTGCCCGACTTCTCTTTCCATTCCCACACGCGCGCCACGAAGTTCTTCCGGCCCAGGTCGTGGCGGCTGACCTTCTGCTCCTGCAACTGGCGCTCCACCACGATCTGCGTGGCGATGCCCGCATGGTCGGTGCCCGGCAGCCACAGCGTGTTGTCGCCCTTCATGCGGTGGTAGCGCGTGAGGCTGTCCATGATCGTCTGGTTGAACGCATGGCCCATGTGCAGCGTGCCCGTCACATTCGGGGGCGGCAGCTGGATGGCGAACGAATCGGCGCCGTCCTTGGGCTGCTGCGTGCCGCGAAAGCCCGCCTTGGCATAGCCGCGCTTTTCCCATTCCGGGCCCCAGTGCGCCTCGATGGCGGCGGGTTCGAACGATTTCGACAGGCTGTCGAGGCCGGGTTGGGCAAGGGGAGTGGTGGGTTCGCTCATGGGGAATGCAGAACGGCAGCCTCGGGGCGCCGTCGGTGACAGGGTGGGATTGCCCGCGATTTTACCGGCGTGGCCTGGCGTCACTTCACCCACTCATAATTCCGGGATGCTCTTCCTGCTCTCCCCTGCAAAGTCGCTCGACTACGACACCCCGGTTCCTTCCGAAATCCCCGCCACCCAGCCCCATTTCGAGTCCGCCCGCGGCCCTTCGGTCGAGCTGATCAAGCTGCTGCGCGAGAAGTCGCCCCAGCAGATCGCCGAGCTCATGCACCTGTCGGACAAGCTCTCCGCGCTGAACGTGGCGCGCTACGAGGCCTGGGCCAGCAAGAGCACCCCGAAGAACGCGCGCCAGGCCGCCTTCGCGTTCGACGGCGACGTCTACGGCGGCCTCGACGCCCGTACGCTCAACCCGGCGCAACTGGCTTGGGCGCAGGACCACATCGGCATCCTCAGCGGCCTGTACGGCCTGCTGCGCCCGCTCGACCTGCTGCAACCCTACCGCCTCGAAATGGGCACCCAGCTGGCCAACCGCCACGGCAAGGACCTGTACGCCTTCTGGGGCTCGCGCATCGCAGAGCACCTGAACGAGCGCCTGGCGGCCGACCGCACGCCGGTGATCGTCAACGTCGCCTCGCAGGAATATTTCAAGTCGGTCGACAAGAAGGTGCTCAAGGCGCGTGTGGTCGAATGCGTGTTCGAGGAATGGAAGGGCGACAAGTACAAGATCGTCAGCTTCTTCGCCAAGCGCGCGCGCGGCCTGCTGGCCCGCTGGGCCGTGCTGCACAAGGCAGCCACGCCCAAGGCGCTGGAAAAGTTCGACCTCGAGGGTTATGGTTTCGACGCGAGCGTGTCCACGGCCGAAAGGCTGGTGTTCAGGCGGAGGCTGGATTGACCCCCGGTCTTCGCGCACTTCGTGTCGCTTCGCCAACCCCCTTTCAGGGGGCGGCACCAGCGGCCCGGCAAAGCCGGTTCCGCGGTGCTTCTGGAACGGGTCGCTGCGAGGTCGTGCGTTGCGGGCCTCGCCTCAGCTGGAAGGAATACTGAAATGTCGCAAGCGATCAGTCCGGAACTGCGCGAATGGCTGGTGGCCCAGCTCGCGGCCGGGCACACGGTGTCGGCGCTGCGCGTGTCGATGCGGGCGGCCGGCTGGCAGGACGCCGCCGCCGACACGGCGCTGGCCCAGCTCGAAGCCGGTTTCCCGCACGTGGAAGCCGCGCTGGCGCCCGTGCGCACCGAAATGCCCGGCCCCGACCTCGACGGCGCGCCGCTCTACCTCGACGCCGGCGACCGCCGCGTGCAGGTGCTGCAGACCCTGCGGCATCCCCGGGTGGTGGTGTTCGGCAACCTGCTGTCGGGCGAGGAGTGCGAAGCGCTGATCGCCGCCGCGCGCGTGCGCCTGGCGCGCTCGCTCACGGTGGAGACCCGCACCGGCGGCGAGGTGCTCAACGTGGACCGCACCAGCGAAGGCATGTTCTTCGAGCGCGGCGAAAACGAGATCGTCGCGCGCCTGGAGCAGCGCATCGCCATGCTGCTGCGCTGGCCGCTCGAATTCGGCGAAGGCCTGCAGATCCTGCGCTATGCCCCCGGCGCGCAGTACCGCCCGCACTACGACTACTTCGACCCCGGCGAGCCCGGCACGCCCACCATCCTCAAGCGCGGCGGCCAGCGCGTCGCCACGCTCGTCATGTACCTGCAGGAGCCCGAGGGCGGTGGTGCCACCACCTTCCCCGACGTGGGCCTCGAAGTGGCGCCCGTGCGCGGCACCGGCGTGTTCTTCAGCTACGACCGCCCCGACCCCGTCACCCGCACCCTGCACGGCGGCGCGCCCGTGCTGGCGGGCGAGAAGTGGGTCGCCACCAAGTGGCTGCGCGAGCGCGAATTCAAATAGACCCAGCAAACAGGAGCCGGATGAAAGTCACCGCCAACGGGCTGCAGATCGAAGTCGACGACACCGGCGGCGAGGGGCGCCCCGTCATCCTGCTCATCATGGGGCTGGGCATGCAGCTGGTGGCCTGGCCCACGGGCTTTGTGCAGCAGCTGGTGGACGCGGGCTTTCGCGTGGTGCGCCACGACAACCGCGACATCGGCCTGAGCCAGGGCTTCGACCACGCCGGCACCGGCAACGTGGTGTGGCAGACCATCCGCCATCGCCTCGGCCTGAAGGTGCGCTCGGCCTACACGCTGCAGGACATGACGCTCGATTCGCTCGGCGTGCTCGACGCGCTGGGCATCGCCAGGGCCCACATCGTCGGCGCCTCGATGGGCGGCATGATCGCCCAGCGCCTGGCCGCCACCGCGCCGCAGCGCACGGCCAGCCTCGTGAGCATCATGAGTTCCAGCGGTGCGCGCGGCCTGCCCGGCCCGCGCCGCGAAGTGACGACGATGCTCATGCGCCGCCCGCTGGGCCGCAGCGAGCCCGAGCTGGTCGCGCACAGCATCAGGCTGCTGCGGCTCATCCAGAGCCCGGCCTATCCGCAGACCGACCAAGAGCTGGCCGAGCGCCTGACCTTCAGCATGCGCCGCGCCTACCACCCGGCCGGCCTGATGCGCCAGATGCTGGCCATCGGCGCCGACGCCGAGCGCCCGCAGGTGCTGCCTCGCATCCAGTCGCCCACGCTGGTGCTGCACGGCGACGCCGACGCGCTCGTGCCCATCGCCTGCGGCGAAGACACCGCAAGGCGCATTCCGGGCGCGCAGTTCGTCGCCGTTCCCGGCATGGGCCACGACCTGCCTCCCGAGGTGTGCACCATCCTCGCCAACCACATCGCCGCGTTCGCCCATGCCGCGGACGCCAAGGACAAAGCCCCATGAGCCACGACACCCCGCTTGACCCGCACAACCCGAACAACGGTAACAACGGGAACACCCCCGAGCAATCGCAGCTCGGCCGCGCCTCGGCCTACGCCGACCGCTACGACCCCACGCTGCTGTTTCCCATCGCGCGCGCCACGCAGCGCGAGGCCATGGGCATCCAGGCCGGCGCCTTGCCCTTCTTCGGCGCCGACCTCTGGACCGCCTTCGAAGTGAGCTGGCTCAACCTGCGCGGCAAGCCGCAGCTGGCCATCGCGCACTTCACCATCCCGTGCGAGACGCCCAACATCATCGAGAGCAAGAGCTTCAAGCTCTACCTCAACAGCTTCAACAACAGCCAGTTCGCGAGCGTGGACGCGGTGCGCGAGCACCTGCGCACCGACCTGGCCGAAGCCGCGTGGCGCGGCAGCGACCGTTCGGGCGGCATCGGCGTGACGCTGCTGGCGCCCGACATGTTCGACCGGGAGCCGGTGCACGAACTCGACGGCCTGGACCTCGACCGCCTGGACATCGAGTGCACCCACTACCAGCCCGCGCCCGAGCTGCTCGCGAGCGACACCACGCAGGTGCACGTGAACGAAACCCTCACCAGCCGCCTGCTCAAGAGCAACTGCCTGGTCACCGGCCAGCCCGACTGGGGCAGCGTGCAGATCCGCTACAGCGGCCCGCCCATCGACCAGGCCGGGCTGCTGGCGTACATCGTGAGCTTTCGCAACCACAACGAATTCCACGAGCCCTGCGCCGAGCGCATGTTCACGGACATCTGGAAGCACTGCAAGCCGGTCAAGCTCGCCGTGTACGCGCGCTACACGCGGCGTGGCGGGCTGGACATCAACCCGTTCCGCACGAGCTGGCCGCAGGCGCTGCCGGCGAACATCCGCACCGCGCGGCAATAGGAAAAAAGCAGGCCGCCACCGAAGCCCCTCTTCGGAAACCTGAAACCCGCTCCTGCCCTGCCTGTGGCATTCTGAAATTCAGCCGCGAAACCCGCGGCCGAACTTCCGGAGCAGAGACAACAATGGTTGAAGACAAAGTGGTCGTCGTCACGGGCGCGGGCGGCGGCATCGGGCGCGACATCGCACTGGCCATGGCGGCCCACGGCGCCAAGGTGGTGGTCAACGACATCGGCGCCGCGCTCGACGGCGAGGGCGGCAGTGCAGGCCCCGCGCAGCAGGTGGTCGACGAGATCCGCGCCGCAGGCGGCCAGGCCGTGCCCAGCACCGACAGCGTGGCCGACCCGGCCAGCGCCGCGCGCATCGTCGAATGCGCCGTGCAGAGCTTCGGCCGCATCGACGCGGTGGTCAACAACGCTGGCATCCTGCGCGACCGCTTCTTCCACAAGATGTCGATGGACGAGTGGGACGCCGTCATCAAGGTGCACCTGTACGGCGCCTACTACGTGAGCCGGGCGGCCGCGACGCATTTCAAGGAACAGAACGCGGGCGCGATGGTGCACATGACCTCGACCTCGGGCCTCATCGGCAACTTCGGCCAGGCCAACTATTCGGCGGCCAAGCTGGGCATCGTGGCGCTGTCGAAGTCGATCGCCCTGGACATGCTCAAGTTCAACGTGCGCTCCAACTGCATCGCACCGTTCGCGTGGAGCCGCATGATCGGCGCCATTCCCACGGACACCGAGGAGCAGCGCGTGCGCGTGGACAAGATCAGGCAGATGACGCCGGCCAAGGTGGCGCCGCTCGCGGTGTACCTGGCGAGCGATGCAGCGAACGCGGTCAACGGGCAGATCTTCTCGGTGCGCAACAACGAGATCTCGCTCATCAGCCAGCCGCGCCCGGTGCGCTCCATTCATCGGTCCGAAGGATGGACGCCGCAGAGCATTGCCGAGCACGCCATGCCCGCGATGCGCGCCGGCTTCTTCCCACTGGACCGCTCGGCCGACGTGTTCAGCTGGGACCCGGTGTGACGGCATCCGGGGACTAACCCGGTGACGCGCGCGCAGAGGGCCGCGCGCCGCCGCGTTCGCCGGACAATGCGCGTTCCCTTTCTCCTTGCTGCGGCTGCCCGGTGAACCTGCATTTCGACCTGTTCGACCTGAAACTGTTCGTCTACGTGGCGGACGCGCGCAGCCTCACGCGCGGCGCCGAGAAGGCCTGCATCTCGCTGGCCGCCGCCTCCACCCGCATCAAGCAGATGGAAGAAGCCGTGGGCGGCAAGCTGCTGCACCGCAGCGCCCAGGGCGTGAGCCTCACTGCCGCAGGGCAGGCGGTGCTGTACCACGCCAAGCGCGTGATGCAGCAGATGGAGCACCTGCGCTGCGACATGCAGGACTTCGGCAAGGGCATCAAGGGCCACGTGCGCGTGTTCGCCAACACCACCTCCATCACCGAGTACCTGCCGCAGAAACTCGCGGGCTTTCTTACACAGCACCCGGCCGTGCAGGTCGACCTGCGCGAATACCTGAGCGAGGAAATCGTGCGCGCCGTGGCCGACGGCGAGGCCGACATCGGCATCCTGGCCGGCGATGTGCACACCGGCGACTTCGACGCGCGCGCCTTCGGCAGCAACCAGCTGGTGCTGGTGGTGCCCACCACGCACCACCTGGCGGGTGCGAGCGCCGTGGCCTTCGCCGACACGCTCGACGAGCAGCACGTGGGCCTGCACCACGGCAGCGCCATCCACCGCTTCCTGCAGCGCCGCGCCGAGCTGGCGGGCCGGGGCTTCAATCCGCGCATCCAGGTCAGCAGCTTCGAGGCCATCTGCCTGATGATCGAGGCGGGCGTGGGCGTCGGCGTGCTGCCGGCATCTTCGGCGCAGCGGCTGTCGATGGCGATGCGCATCGCCACGGTGTCGCTCAGCGACCCCTGGGCCGAGCGCGAGCTGAAGCTGATCGCGCGCAACCGCGAGCAGCTGCCGGCTTCCGCGCGCGAGCTGTTCGACCACCTGGTCGCGCCCTGAAGGCGCGCCCGCCATGTCCGCCGACCTGAAGTCGCTGCGCCTGTTCGTCACCGTGGCCGACCACGGCAGCATCAGCGAGGGCGCCAAGCGCTGCCACATCGCGCTGGCGGCCGCCAGCAAGCGCATCTCCGACCTCGAGGCCCGTGCGCGGCTGCCGCTGCTGGTGCGCCACGCGCGCGGCGTCACGCTCACCTCGGCGGGGCACGGCCTGCTGCTGCATGCGCGCGCCGTGCTCTCGGCCATGGACCGGCTGGGCGCCGAGTTCGACGACTTCCAGCACGGCGTGGCGGGCGTGGTCAGCATCACGGCCAACGCCTCGACCATCGCCCAGTTCCTGCCCGCGCAGATCGGCTCCTTCCTGCGCCTGCACCCGGTGCTGAAGATCGACCTGCAGGAGCGTGCCAGCACCGAGGTGGTGAAGGCCGTGCAGGCGGGCCTGGCCGACATCGGCGTGATCGAGGGCCACACCCAGGCCGACGGCCTCGAATGCCTGCCGTACCGCACCGACGAGCTGGCCGTGGTCATTGCGCGCGACCATCCGCTGGCCCGGCGCAAGCGCATCGGCGTGGAAGAAGTGCTGGGCTACGACCATATCGTGGTGCGCGAAGGCACCGCGCTGCACCGCGTGCTGCTGGCCGCCGCGCTGGAGGCCCAGGTGCCGCTCAAGGTGCGCATGCAGGTGGGCAGCTTCGACATGGTGTGCCGCATGGTGGAGCAGGGCATCGGCATCGGCGTGCTGCCCTATGCGGCCATCCTGCCGCAGCTGCAGATCTTGAAGCTGCGCTGCCTGAAGCTCGACGCGCCCTGGGCGCTGCGCCGCCACCTGCTGTGCGTGCGCAGGCAGCAGGAGCTGACCGTGGCCGCGCGCTCGGTGCTGGAGCACCTGGGTCGGCCCGACTGAGCGTGAGCCTTCGCGCCGCGCGAAGGCTCGAACTCGCCAAAAACGAATTGTTCTCCCGCGGCCCGCGCGCAAAGATGCGTGCAAACCGAAGGAGACAGCCTTGAAGATCGTTCGCGTCAGCGCCACGCCGCTGAACATTCCCGTCACCATCGACGTGCTCGGCCTGAACAAGCAGACCTCGCTGTCGCTGTGCCTGACCGAGGTCGAGACCGACACCGGCCTCGTCGGCCATGGCATGACCGCCATCACCGAGGAAGAGATCATTGCCGCCGCCGTGCGCGAGGTGGCCGGCCCCGCGCTGATCGGCGAAGACCCGATGGCCACCGAGCGCCTGTGGGACAAGCTCTACTGGCTGCTCTCGCCGCGCGGCCAGACCGGCTATGCGAGCCACACCATCGCCGCGCTCGACATCGCCCTGTGGGACCTGAAGGCCAAGGCGCTCGGCCAGCCGCTGTGGCGCCTGCTGGGCGGCGCGCGCGCCAGGGTGCCGGTGTACGCCACCTTCGGTTTCGGTTTCTTCGAACGCGACCAGTTGGCCGCGGCCGCCAGGCTGTGGGTGTCGCAGGGCTTCCAGCGCCTGAAGATGACGGTGGGCAACCACGCGCTCGCGCGCCGCGACGAACCGCGCCCGCTCGACGAAGTCATTGCAGAAGACGTGCGCCGCGTGGCCGCCGTGCGCGAGGCCGTGGGCCCCGACGTGAAGCTGTACGTCGACGCCAACTGCGGACTCGACCTGTTCCACGCCACCGAACTCGCGCAGCGCATCGAGCCCTACGGCATCGCCTTCTTCGAGGAGCCGCTCACGCAGAACGACGTGCGCCAGATGGCCCAGTTGCGCGCGCGCACCCGCATTCCGCTGGCCTGCGGCCAGAACGAGGGCCTGGCCTACCGCTTTCGCGACCTGCTGGTGAACCAGGCAGCGGACGTGCTGCAGCCCAACGTGACCATCTCCGGCGGCTACTCGCAGTGCCTGAAGATCGCCGGCATGGCGCAGGCCTTCAACGTGCCCATCGACAACGGCGGCGCCTGGCCCTTCCACAACATGCACCTGCACGCGGGCGTGTCGAACGGCGGGCTGGTCGAGTACCACTACGTGGCGGTGCAGATGCTCAAGCAGATCTTCGACGGCCTGCCGGTGCCCGACCAAGGCTGGCTCACGCTGCCCGAGACGCCGGGCCTGGGCTTCACACCCAACGCAGAGCGCGTGCGCGAACTGGCGAAGCTGCCGACCTCGCACGGCAAGGGCAAGGCCTGAGCAGCCGGCCAGCTGCGGCCTTCCGGCGACACTTTCCTTAACGACCAGGCCGCGACAGACGGCCGGCGATTCCGACAAAGACAACGGAGACAAGATGAAAGTCAGAAAAACGATTCGACCCGTGCGCCGCCATGCATTGCGCGCAATGGCGGCCCTGGGTCTTGCGGGTGCCTTCAGCCTCGCCACGCCCATGGCCTGGGCCCAGAAGTACCCCGACAAGCCCATTCGCCTGGTGGTCGGCTATTCGGCCGGCGGCGGCGTCGATGCGGTGGCGCGCCTGCTGGGCGTGCGCCTGTCGGCCGCGCTGGGCCAGCAAGTGCTGGTGGAAAACCGCACCGGCGCCACCGGCCTCATCGCGGCCGAGTTCGTCGCCAAGGCCCCGCCCGACGGCTACACGCTGATGATGGGCGACAGCGCCTTGCTCATCGCCAAGCTGCTGCAGCCGAAGATCGGCATCGATCCGCTCACCAGCTTCAAGCCGGTGGCGGGCGCGTTCATCTCGCCGCTGATGATCGTCACGGGCAACGACTTTCCCGCGAAGACGCCGGACGAGCTGGTGAAGGAGATCAAGGCGCATCCGTCGCGCTACTCGTACGCGACCTCGGGCGTGGGCACGGTGCAGCACCTGGGTTTCGAGATGCTCAAGCAGGCCACCGGCAGCACGGTGGTGCACGTGCCGTACCGCGGCGCCGCGCAGATCGTGCCGGACGTGATCGGCGGGCAGATTCCCATCGGCGTGGTGAGCGCCACGGCCGGCATGGCGCAGGCCAAGGCGGGCAAGCTGCGCGCGCTCGCGTTGATGAACACGGCCCCGCTGGAAGGCGTGGAAGGCGTTGCGCCGCTGGCCGATGCGCTGCCCGGTTTCGACGTGGCGCCGCGCATCTTCGTGCTGGCGCCGGCCGGCACGCCGAACGATGTGGTCGACAGGCTCTCGGCCGCCGTGAAGTCGGTGCTCGAGGCGCCGGAGGCAGGCACCGCCGCGGCCACGCTGGGCACCTTGCGGGCCTACGCCACGCCGGCTCAGCTTGGGAAGGACATGGCTGCGGAGACCGTGCGATGGAAAAAGATCATCTCGGATCAGCACATCGTGGTTGAAGGGAACTGACGCCTGCCGTTCGCGGTGACGCTCACGCCGGCGGGAGTACCCGATGGCCTGTGCACTCGCCCTGAACGACAGCACGCACAACACAAACCGGAGACATTGACATGGCAATCCCTCACCTGGGCCTGATCGTTCCTCCAGCAGCCGGCGCAGTGCCCGTGGACGGCGCGCTGCTCTACGGCAATCGCATCCGCTTCAGCGCGCTGGGCCTGGGCCTTGGAGAAATATCGACGCGCGGCTACCTCGACGTGATCGACACCGTGGTCGAGAAGGCCGTCGCGCTCAAGAACGAGGGCGTGAGCGCGGTTTCGCTCATGGGGACATCGCTGAGCTTCTTTCGCGGCGTGGCGTTCAACCGGCAGCTCGAACTCGAAATGGCGCGCGCCACCGGGCTGCCCTGCACCACCATGAGCAACGCCATCGTCCGCGCGCTGCGGCACCTGAACGTGCGGCGCGTGGCGGTCGCCACGGCATACATCGACGAGGTCAACGTGCATTTGCGCAAGTACCTCGAACAGAGCGACTTCGAGCCGCTGGCGCTGGAAGGGCTTTCGATCTCCGATGTGCAGGCCGTCGGCCAGGTGCCCACGCAGGTGCTGGTCGACCTGTGTGTGAAGGTGTTCGAGGCGCAGCCCGGCGCCGACGGCATCCTCATTTCGTGCGGCGGACTCGTCACCCTCGATGCGGTGCGCGAAGTCGAGGCGCAACTGCAAGTGCCCGTGGTGTCCAGTTCGCCCGCCGGCTTCTGGGACCTGGCGGGCACCGCGGGGCTCGATGCGCGGTCCCCCGGGCAGGGCCGGCTGTTCGCCTGGAGTCCGTTCAGGCCAGCCAGCGGCCTACGCGCGGCGTAGCTTCCAGCTGCCACACGCGCTCGCACAGCGCCTTCGCCTCGCCGGGCGTGGCGCCTTCGCCGTAGTGCGCAAGGCGCTGCATCTTGTCCTCGATCTCCGCGCGGCTCAGGCTGTTGCCCGGGTCGCCCTTGGGCTCGTCGACCCGGCCCTGCAGCGTGCGCCCGTCGGCGGTGTGCACGCTGACCTTGCCGATCCAGCGCGCGGGGTAGGCGTTGTCGACCTCGTCGTCGAGCTGCATCGCCACCTTGTCGCGGAAGGCCGAGACCTCGGGCGCGAGAAAGTCGCGGTCGAACTCGCCCAGGCCCGCGCGGCCATGCACCGCGATCAGGCCCAGCACCGTGCCCATCGAGAACTTGCCCTGGTGCACCGTGGTCGGCACCGTCACGCGGCCCAGCACGTCGATGGCGCCCTGGTGCACGTGCGTGGTCACGCGCGACACGTCGGCGGGTTGCAGCCTGTGCTGCGTCATCACCTGCAGCAGCGCGTCGGCGGCGGGGTGCGTGTGGCGGCAGGAGGCGTGGTACTTGAACGAGGTTTCGGCCAGCGTCCAGCGCGTGCCGAGCCCGTCGGTGAGCTTCGCGGGGTCTGCATCGCTCGACATGCCCACGCCCAGGCCCTGCGCGCCTTCGAGGATCTTCGCCGCGCCGGTGAAGCCGTCCTGCGCCAGGTAGGCCGACATCAGGCCGCTGGTTGCCGCATGCGCGCAGTGCAGCTGCTTGGAATCCGCCGCGTCGCGCAGGAACTCCCACACGCCGGCCGACTGCGTGCCGGACGAACCGAAGGCGTGCAGCATCTGCTGTGGCGTGAGATCGAGCAGGCGACCGACTGCGGCGGCGGCCGCGAGCGTGCCCGCCGTCGCCGTCGTGTGAAAGGTCTTGTAGTGCGAGCGGCCTAGGAATTCACCCACGCGGATGCCGACCTCGTAGCCCGCGACCACCGCCGTCAGCAATTGCGCGCCGCTCGCGCCAATGCTCTGCGCCACCGCGAGCGCGGGCGCTATGACGACTGCGGCGGGGTGGAACACCGAGCCGTTGTGCACGTCGTCCTGCTCCACGAAGTGCGACGCCGCGGCATTGACCATCGCCGCGAACAGCGGTGAGCTGGTGCGGCGCGAGGTCAGTATTTCGCTGGGGCCGTCGGCCGGGCCCATCAGCTGCGCGAAGCGCTCGATGCTGCGGATGGGCCGCGCCGTGCGCGCCGCGAGCACCGAGCCCAGCCAGTCGAGCATCAGGTCTTCGGTGCGGCGCAGCACGGGCGCGGGAATGTCGGCGAACTGCAGTTCGGCCGCGAAGGTGGCGAGCAGCTTGCTCGGATGATCGACGGGGTTCATGGCAATGGCGTCCTTCAGAACGACCGAGGCAGGCCGAGCATGTGCTCCGCGACGTAGCTCAAGATCAGGTTGGTCGAGATCGGCGCCACCTGGTACAGCCGCGTCTCGCGGAACTTGCGCTCGATGTCGTATTCGCATGCGAAGCCGAAGCCGCCGTGGAACTGCAGGCAGGCATTGGCCGCCTCCCAGCTCGCCTTGGCCGCCAGGTATTTCGCCATGTTGGCCTGTGCGCCGCAGGGCTGGTGCGCGTCGAACAGGCGGCACGCCTCGTAGCGCATCAGGTTGGCCGCCTCGATCTCGATGAACGCCTCGGCAATCGGAAACTGCACGCCCTGGTTCTGGCCGATGGGCCGGCCGAACACCACGCGCTCCTTGGTGTAGGCCGTCACGCGGTCGATGAACCAGTAGCCGTCGCCGATGCACTCGGCCGCTATGAGCGTGCGCTCGGCGTTCAGCCCGTCGAGGATGTACTTGAAGCCCTGGCCTTCCTCGCCGATGAGGTTCTCCGCCGGAATCTCCAGGTTCTCGAAGAACAGCTCGTTGGTCTCGTGGTTCACCATGTTCAGGATGGGCCGCACGGTCATGCCGTGGCCGATGGCCTCGCGCAGGTCGACGATGAAGATCGACATGCCTTCGGACTTCTTCTTCACGTCCGCCAGCGGCGTGGTGCGCGCCAGCAGGATCATCAGGTCCGAATGCTGGATGCGCGAGATCCACACCTTCTGCCCGTTGATGACGTAGCGGTCGCCCTTCTTCACCGCGGTGGTCTTGATCCTGGTGGTGTCGGTCCCGGTGGTGGGCTCGGTCACGCCCATCGACTGCAGGCGCAGCTCGCCGCTCGCGATGCGCGGCAGGTAGTCGCGCTTCTGCGCCTCGCTGCCGTGGCGCAGCAGCGTGCCCATGTTGTACATCTGGCCGTGGCAGGCGCCGGAGTTGCCGCCGCAGCGGTTGATCTCTTCCATGATGACCGAGGCCTCGGTCAGGCCCAGGCCCGAGCCACCGTATTCCTGCGGGATCAGCGCGGCCATCCAGCCGGCCTTGGTGAGCGCGTCGACGAACTCGGCGGGGTAGCCGCGCGCCTCGTCGATCTTGCGGAAGTAGGCGTCGGGAAACTGCGCGCACAGGTCGCGCACGGCGTCGCGGATGTCGGGGTAGCTCTTGTCGTTGGCGTTGTTCATCGGTCGTTGCTCGTCAGTCGTAGCGCGGGCCACCGGCCTCTTTTTCCACGCGTTGCCAGATCTCGATGGCCATCGGGTCGTCGATCTCCTCGAGGATGTGGCCCACCAGGCCGATGGCGCGCGCCATCACGCCGAAGCCGCGAATGATCTTCCACGGAAAGCCGAACTCCGCCGCAATCGCGCCGATGGCACCGGTCGCGTTGATCGGCAGCGATTTGCCCGACACGCGCTCGGCCTCTTCC
The DNA here is from genome assembly GCF_056394985.1 of Variovorax sp. 10N412. NCBI lineage: Bacteria > Pseudomonadati > Pseudomonadota > Betaproteobacteria > Burkholderiales > Comamonadaceae > Variovorax > Variovorax sp. 10N412. Next base: position 1,062,656 of record NZ_JBFTIO010000001.1, on the reverse strand, counting down.
TGCACCGCCTGCAGCAGCGCGACGTAGTGGCTGGAGAGGCCGTTCTCCGCCGCGATCTGGAACAGCCGCGGCGTGCGCGGGTCGATCGGCTTGTGCAGCGGATGGCCCAGGCCCGGCACGATCTGCTTGCGCGCGCGGTGGTCGGCCACGATGTCCCGTGCCATGTCGGCCAGCGGGCGCGTGGGCTTCTCGCCGAAGGGAATCGCCTCGTAGAGCATCCGGGCCGCGCCTTCGGTGCTGCCGACGAACACCGTGCCAAGGCCGCACAGGCCGGCTGCCACCGCGGCCTGCAGCGCCTCGGGGGCGCCCGCGTAGGTGAGCCGCGCGGCCAGTGCGCTGGGCGTGATGCCGTGCTCCACCAGCGTGACGACGATGGCGTTGAAGGTCACCGACTCCTGCGGCGTCGGGATGCGCCCGGTCAGCTCCAGGAAGGCCATGTCGCCCAGGTTCAGGTGGCCGAGGATCTCGGAGGGCAGGTCGCGCCCGCGCACGGTGATCTTGTCCGGCGTGCTGTGGCCCAGCTCGGTGTGCAGCGATTTCTTGATTTTCGTCATGGCTGCGAATCTAGTCCTCCAGCGCGCGAGGAGGTTCTCTGATTGCGAAACCCTCCCTTCGGCAAATGCAAATGCCCGCCGCCGGGGTCTTGGGGCACGCTGCGGTTCGTCTTTGCAACGCAACGAGGCAACCCCACACATGGACTCCGAATCACTCGCGGCCGTGCGCGAAGCCGCCCTGGACTACTTCGTGCGCAGCCGCGCCATCGCCCGGCGGCGCAGCGGCATGGAACAGCCGCATGCCGACGAGGCCGAAGGCTGGCGCCACGTCGCCGAGCTCGGCTGGCCCGGCATGCTGGCACCCGAATCGGCCGGCGGCCTGGCGCTGGGTCTCGACGGCGCCGCCGAAGTCTTGCGCGCCGCTGGCGAGCACGTGGCGCCCGAGCCGCTGCTGGCCGTGGCCGGTCTCAGCGCGCTGCTGCTGGCACGTCTGGACACACCGCCGGCCCGCAGCCTGCTGGTGGAGCTTGTCGCCGGCCGCAGCCTGCCCGCGCTGGCCTGGCAGGAGAGTGCCGGGGACCTGAGCGCGGTGCCGCTGGCCTGCGGTTGCGAAGCGCGCGGGGGCCACGCCGGCGGCGTGCTGCTGCAGGGTGAGAAGCTCATGGTGCTGCCCGGCGCGGCCGCGAGCGGCTGGCTGGTGTCGGCGCGCGGCAACGACAACGCGGTGCTGCTGTGGGTGCCGCGCGGCACCGAGGGCGTGACGGAAACCCCGGTGCCGCTGGTCGACGGCGGCCAGGCCTCCAACCTGCGCTTCGAGCAGGTCGCGCTGCCCCCCGGTGCGGTGCTGGCCGAAGGCCCGGCCGCGCAGGACGCGCTGCGCCATGCGCTCGCGGCCGGGCAGATCCTGCAATCGGCCGAGCTGCTGGGCGCAGGGCAGGCCATGCTTGCGCAAACGCTGGCCTACCTGCGCACGCGCTCGCAGTTCGGCAAGCCCATCGGCAGCTTCCAGGCGCTGCAGCACCGCTGCGTCGACATGTTCATTCACCTCGAAGTGGCGCAGGCCACGCTGGACGAGGTGCTCGCGCTGGCGGACAAGGGGCTCGCACCGGAACGGCTCGAGGCCGAGGCCAGCCGCGTGAACGCGCGCTGCACGTCCGCCGCGCTGCAGGCGTCGCGCGCTTGCGTGCAACTGCATGGCGCCATCGGCTACACGCAGGAGTGCGACCTGAGCCTGTTCTACAAGCGCGTGCTGTGCCTGTCGGCGTGGCTGGGCAACGCCAGCGCGCACCAGCGCCGGCATGCGGTGCTGGCCGGCGAGGCCGAGGCGGCCACCGGCGCCGCCACCTGGACCGGCGAGTTCCCGCGCACTGCCGACTGGTCCGCGATGCCAGAGGCCGATTTCCGCCGCATGGTGCGCGCCTTTCTGCAGCAGCGCTACCCGCAGGCGCTGCGCTACCTGTCGCACCGCGCGCGCTGGAGCGAGATGCGCGACTGGTACCTCACGCTGTCGGCGCAAGGCTGGATCGCGCCCGCCTGGCCGCAGGCGCACGGCGGCATGGGCCTGCCCGCCGACAAGCTGATCGCCTGGATCGAAGAGCTGGAACAGCACGGCGTGGCGCGTGCGCCCGACCAGGGCATCGTGATGATCGGGCCGCTGCTCATCCAGCACGGCACGCCCGAGCAGCAGCAGCGCTTTCTGCCGCGCATCCTGAGCGGCGAGAACATCTGGTGCCAGGGTTACTCGGAGCCCAACGCCGGCTCCGACCTCGCGGGCCTGCGCACCGAGGCGCTGCCCGCGCGCGACGCGCAGGGCGAGCACTTCGTCGTCAACGGCCAGAAGATCTGGACCACGCTCGCGCAGGACGCCGACCACATCTTCATGCTGGTGCGCACCGGCAAGGACGCACGCAAGCAGGAGGGCATCAGCTTCCTGCTGTGCGACCTGCGCACGCCGGGCGTCACCATCCGCCCGATCCACACGCTCGCGGGCGAGCCCGAGTTCTGCGAGGTGTTCTTCGACAACGTGCGCGTGCCGGCCGAGAACCTCGTGGGCAAGCTGCATGGCGGCTGGACGATTGCCAAGGCGCTGCTGGGCTTCGAGCGCATCTTTCTGGGCAGCCCCAAGCAGTCGCAGTACGCGCTGGGCCAGCTCGCGCGGCTGGCGCAGGCGAGGCGCCTGTTCGCCGACCCGGTGTTCGCGCAGCGCTTCGCGGCGCTGCGGCTCGACGTGCTCGACCTGTCGGCCGCCTACACCGGCTTCGCGAACATCGTGCGCGCGGGCAAGCCGCTGCCCGCGTCGGTGTCGCTGCTGAAGATCTGGGCCAGCGAGACCTTTCACCGCATCGGCGCGCTGCTGGTCGAGACGGGCGAGGAGCAGGGCGCCGTCGCCGGCGACCAGTTGCTCGACGGGCAGACCTTCAACGTGCTCTCGCCGCTCATCGGGTCCACGGCCGCAATGATCTACGGCGGCACCAACGAGATCCAGCGCAACATCCTCGCCAGGCAGGTTCTGGACCTGCCGGCCTGAGCGATGCGGCCGCCGAAGAATTCATAACAGGAGACAACGCTCATGACATCGACCCACTTCTCGCGCCGCCACCTCATGGCCGCGATGGCAGGCGGCGCGGCACTCGCTGCACTGCCTGCCAGCGTGTTCGCGCAGCAACCCTTGCCCCCTCTGCCGTCTCTCATCAAGCTGGTGGTCGGCTACTCCGCCGGCGGTCCGGTGGACGGTGCGGCCCGCCTGCTGGCCCCCGCGCTGAGCCAGGAGCTGGGCACGCAGGTGATCGTGGACAACCGGCCCGGCGCGAGCGGCTCGCTGGGCGGCGACGCCGTGGCCAAGGCCGCGCCGGACGGCGCGATGCTGTTCTTCGGCGCCAGCCCGACCATCACCATCAACCCGAACGTGCAGCGCAGGATGGCCTTCGACCCGATGAAGGACCTCACACCCCTCGCGCCGCTGGTGGACTACACCAACGTGCTCGTCGTCAACAACGACGTGCCGGTGCGCAACGTGGCCGAGCTGCTGGCCTATGCGAAGGCGCGCCCCGGCAAGGTGTTCTACGGCTCGGCGGGCGTGGGTGCGTCCAACCACCTGAGCGGCGCGCTGCTGGAGAAGATGACCGGCGTGCAGATGACCCATGTGCCCTACAAGGGCAGCGCGCCGGCGCTGGCCGACGTGATGGGCGGCACCGTGACCATGATGTTCGACATCATCGCCACCTCCAAGCCCTTCATCCAGTCGGGCAAGGTGCGCGCGCTGGCCGTGACCTCGCGCCAGCGCAACCGCATGCTGCCCGACGTGCCGACCATGGTCGAGTCGGGCGTGCCGGGCTACGACGTGGGCGGCTGGTTCGGCCTGTACGGCCCCGCGCGCATGGACCCGGCGCTGGCCGCGCGTATCAACGCCGCCGCGCAGAAGATGCTGGCACGCGAAGACATCGCGAACCGGCTGCGCGAGCAGGGCTACGACGTGTGGTCGGGCGCGGCCGAGGTGCTGGCGACCAAGGGGCAGTCGGACCGCAGGCTCTGGGCCACGGCGTCCAAGGGCATCGAGGCCGAGTAAGCGATGCAGCGCATTCATCACCTGCTGGAGGCGCGCGCGGCGCGCACGCCCGACACGGTCTTTCTCTTCGAGCCAGGCGGCACGACGACCTATGCGGCCTTGCAGGCGATGGTCGACGCGGCCGCGCAAGACCTGCGGAACGCCGGCGTGCGGCCGACCGACCGCGTGGTGCTGGTGGCGGAGAACTGCGCCGCCCACATCGCGCTGATCATGGCCTGCAGCCGCGTGGGGGCGTGGTCGTGCGGCGTGAATGCGCGCATGTCGCCGGGGGAGATTTCGGCCATCGTCGATCGGGCCGATGCGCGGCTGTGCTGTTTCACCGTCGCCGCGTCGGAGGCTGCCCAAAAGCATGCGCAACGCGCCTGTGCACAACCCGCCGCGTTGCCGGGCGTGATGCGCTCGGCCGTGCGTGCCCAGGCGCGCACCGAGCCCGACGCCGCACTCGCCGACACCGCCGCGATCATCTTCACCTCCGGCACCTCGGGCACGCCCAAGGGCGTGATGGTGTCGCACGGTGGCCTGCTGCACTTCGGGCGCGTGTCGGCGCAGGTGCGCGCGCTGGGCGAGCGCGACCGGGCCTACGCCTTCCTGCCGATGACGCACATCTTCGGCATCGGCACCGTGCTGATGGCCGCGCTCACGGGCGGTGCGTCGCTGGTGCTGCGCGGCGGCTTCTCTCCGGCCGACATGCTGCAGGCGCTGGCCCACGAACAGGTGTCGAACCTGCTCGGCCCGCCGACGATGTATGCGCGCCTGCTCGCGCACATCGAGGCCGAGGGCATCGCGCCGCGTTTTCCGCAGCTTCGCTACGTGTACACCGGCTCCGCGCCGCTCGACCTGGCGCTCAAGCAGCGGGTGGAGGCCTTGTTCGGCCAGCCGCTGCACTACGGCTACGGCCTGTCGGAGTACGCGGGCTCGGTGTTCCTCACGCGCACCGAGGCGCCGCGCGCTGACACATCGGCGGGCTACGCGGTGGCGGGCGGCGAGGCCCGCATCGTGTCCGTCGACGGCCACGATGTGGCGCCGGGCGACACCGGCGAGATCTGGCTGCGCGGGCCCGGCCTGATGCTGGGCTACTTCCGCGACGCCGGCGCCACGGCCCAGGTGACGCGCCCCGGCGGCTGGTATGCCACCGGCGACCTGGGCCGCTTCGACAGCGACGGCGCACTGTTCGTGGTCGGGCGGCTGAAGGAAATGATCATCCGCTCGGGCTTCAACGTGTACCCGGCCGAGATCGAGGCGGTGATCGGGCGCTTCGGCGGCGTGCACGTGTGCGCGGTGGTGGGCGTGCCGGAGGCCGACGGCAACGAGCAGATCGTGGCCTTCGTCGAGCTCAAGCCCGGCGCGTTGCTCGACGAGGCGGCGTTGCGTGCCCATCTGGTCGAGCACCTCTCGCCCTACAAGCGGCCGGCGCGCATCGAGGTGATCGACGCGATGCCCACCACGGCCAACGGCAAGCTGCTCAAGCGCGCGCTGCAGGAACGCTGCCGCCTGCCTTGAGGGGGAGGCCCCTTCGGGTCTTCGGGCGTTCTCCTGCACGCAGGCGCGCCGGCGTCCTCCAGCCCGGTGCCGCCATGCGCGCCATCGTGCGGTCTTCTACAAAGGACACCCACCATGGCCGATGACCTGAGCAAGCGCGGACCGCAGGACGCCGCCCGCATCAACGTGAACGAGCTGCACGAAGTGCGCTACTGGACCCAGACGCTGGGCGTGACCGAAGCGCAACTGCGCTCGGCGATCGCCGCCGCCGGCGTCGAGGTGAAGGACGTGCGCACCTACCTCGGCAAGCCCTGAACCGGGCCCTGGCCGCGCCGTGCGGCGCCCGCCGGGCTGCCAGGGTGGTCATCGTAGGCACGCTCCTACACCCGTTGCCAGGGGTGGGCACGATACTCGTATTTCCCCCTCTCGTTTCAGGAAGTACACCGTGACCGTGCCGTTCAACCCTGCACCCGTGGCCGCCGCGCGATGAAAGCTTCTCCCAGCGCGCGCAGCTGGATCGCCGCCGGCGTGCGCCACGAACTCTTGACCCGGGCCTTGCCGGCCCTGCGCCACGACATGGCGGCGCCCGTTTCGGTGATCCGCATGGCGCTGCTGATGCTCAAGCGCCAAGTCGCCGCGCCCGCCATCGACCCCAAGGCCTGCGAGGAACGCGTGGCGCTGATCGACAACCAGGTGAGCGAACTGGTCGAGGCTATCCGTTCCCTGCGCGACTGGGAACTGGCCACGACCGACGATGGCATCAGCCGCAGCGCGCTGGTGGCGCAATGCGTGACGCTGATGCGCGCCGCCTTCGACCTGCACGGTGTGTCGCTCGAGACCGACGACGCGCTCGCGCCGCAAGAGGGCGAGCAGCGCTGGCCCGCCGCCGCCGCCTTGCGCTACCTGTTCCTGGGTTCGCTGGGCTTCCTGCACGACAGCGTGGACGACGCCGGCGCCATTCGCGTCGTGGCGGACGGCGCCAATGCGCTGCGCCTCACGGCCGTGCCACGCGAGCCGGGTGCCACGCATGCGGTGTTCGAAGCACACCGTGCGCCGCGCGCCCTGGCCATCGACGCGGTCGCGCTGCAGAGCCTGGCCGAAGACCTGGGCTATGCCGTGACGCTGGAGGCGGACAGCGTGCGCCTGGTCCTGGCCACCGGCAACTGAGCCTTGCTGTTGCTGGCCGGCTTCGCCGCGCCCTTGCGCGAGGGCACGGCCACCCGGGTGGCACGCCGCTCGCGCGCCTGGCCTTGGCGTTGCACCTTCAGGAAGGCCAGCATCCGGCGCTCCGCCGCATGCAGCCCGCGTGAGGTGCGGGCCTTGCTGCTGCCGCCGATCTTCTCGAACAGCGCGCTCGTGGCCTCGTCGCCGTCCGACAGCGCGCTACCCAGCGCCAGCACCGCAGGGTGCACATAGGCCTTCTTGCAGACAGCGGGCGTGTTGCCCAGCTGCTTGGCCACGGCCGCCAGGATGTCCTTTGCCGTGTAGCGGGTGCCATCTGCGGCGGCGCGGCCGGGCTCGCAAGCCAGCCGGGTGAGTTCCAGCGCCTGCACGGTACCGTGCCAGGTGCGGAAGTCCTTGGCCGTGAAGCGTTCCCCGCGCGCGGCCTCGGCCAGGTATTCGTTCACGTCGGTGGACGACACGCTGTGCGGCACGCCGTCGTCGTCCGCGTACTGGAACAGCGTCTGCCCGGGCAGTTGCTGGCACTGGCGCACCACCTTGGCCACGCGCGGGTCGTCTAGCCTGGCGTCGTGCATCACGCCGCTCTTGCCCCGAAAGCGCAGCCGCAGCGCCTGGCCCTGCACCGCCGCATGGCGGTTGCGCAGCGTGGTCAGGCCGTAGGAGCCGTTGGTGCTCGCATATTCCTCGTTGCCCACGCGCAGCAGGGTGGTGTCGAGCAGGCGCACCACCGCGGCCAGCACCTGGCTGCGCCCGGGCGTCTTGCTGCCCCGGGGCAATTGCAGGTCGCGCGCCACACGGGCGCGGATGCGAGGCAGCGCCAGGGCGAAGGCCTCGAGGCGCTCGAACTTGCTCTCGTCCTTCATCGAGCGCCAGTCGGCGTGGTAGCGGTACTGCTTGCGCCCGCGCGCGTCGATGCCTGTGGCCTGCAGGTGGCCGTTGGGCAGCGGGCAGATCCACACCTGGGTGTAGGCCGGCGGAATGGCCAGCATGCGGATGCGCGAGATCTCGTCGACATCGCGCAGCCACCGGCCCTTCGCGTCCCGGTAGCGAAAGCGCTCGCCGTGTTTCAGGCGCTGGATGCCCGGCATGTCGGGGTTCACGTAGACCAGCCCGTTGGCGATGGGCGTGGGCTTCGACGGGGGCTTGGCAGCGGGGGCGGAAGAAACGGTGGTGGCCGGCATGGGGTGAGATGGTGAAGCGACAACCCGCTTGTGCCAGCGCCGACAATGGCCGCCTGTAGGACGCCGCAAGAGCCGGCCGTGCGCTGGGCGCGCTTGTTGCTTTTGCCGTCGCATTCCCTTTTCTTTTTCTTTCGATCGACCACCCGAATGACTTCCCTCGCGTCTTGCGTCTTCACCGCCCGCTGGCTGGCAGTGCCCGCCGCGGCACTGCTTCTCACCGCGTGCGCGGCCACATCCACACCCACATCCACGCCGGCAGCATCGGCGCCGGCGCCGGCCGCACCCGTGAAGGTCAAGGTCTTCGTCGCCGCCATGTTCGAGATCGGCCAGAACACGGGCGACCGCGCCGGCGAGTTCCAGCACTGGTACGAGCGCTACTGGAAGGGCGCCAGGCCCTTGGCCGTGCCGGGCGCGCTGCAGCCGGTGTACTGCAACGCCGACGGCGTGTGCGGCGCGGTGCTGGGCATGGGCAAGGTCAATTCGTCGTCGTCGATGCAGGCCATCCTGCTGAACCCGCAGCTCGATTTCTCGCAGGCCTACTACGTGATTTCGGGCGTGGCCGGCACGCCGCCTTCGCGCGGCACCATCGGCGAGGTGAGCTGGGCGACCTGGCTGGTCGACTACGACCTGGGCCACCGCTGGGCGCCCGAGGAGAACAAGGCCGGCGAGCCGACCTTCATGCCGCGCAAGGGCTACGAGGACTACCGCCGCTTCCGGCTCAACCCCGACCTGGTGAGCTGGGCCATGAAGCTCTCGGGCGACACGCCGCTCAAGGACTCCGAGTCGGCCCGCAAGTACCGCCTGCGCTACCCCGACGCGGCCGCCCGCCGCGCGCCCTTCGTGGGCACCGGCACGCACATGACCGGCGACACCTTCTTCCACGGCCCGGGCATGTCGAAGCAGGCGCAGTACATCGCGAAGCTCTACGGCGCGGACGACTACGTCATCACCGAGATGGAAGCCGCCGCCATCACCCTCGTCATCAAGCGCACCCACGGCACCGACCGGGTGATGAGCCTGCGCGGCGCGGTCAACTTCGACCAGGGCAGCCCGAAGGAAACCACGCTGCAGCACCTGGACCCGGCGCCGGGCGAGACGGCGGGCGGCTTTGCGGAGACGGTGGAAAACATCGAGCTGGTGGGCAGCCGCGTGGTGGACCACATCGTCGCGAACTGGCCGACGTGGTCGGTGGGCGTGCCGAAGCCCTGAACACCACCGCTCAAGGCGCCGCAGCTTGCAGGTGCCAGGTCACCGTGAAGTCGAACGGTGTCCAGCGGCTCACGGCAACGTCCGCCTGCCGCAACCCGCGTCCGGTCCAGGTGTTGCAGGTCTCGAACAGGTTGTAGCCGCCATTGGCCTCGTAGAAGGCGTCCTGGTCGTCGTAGTGCGCGCCTGCGATGGGCGTGGCCCGGCCCTGGGGCAGGGCGGCTCGGACGTAGCCGACCAACCGGGCGTACTGCGCCTGCGACAGCGGCAGCGCGTAGGCGCCGCGCCCCAGTTGCCCGCGCCGCAGGTAGCTCACATGCAACAGCGCGCGGTTGCCGCCCGACAGCGCCCCGAAGGCGCGCGACGCCGTCAGGTCGGCCCAGGTGGGCGTGTTCAGGTAGAACTCGCGGTCGCCCCAGCCGATGGCGATGAACTCGGCATCGGGCGGCGGCGCGCGAAAGTCTTGCAGCGGGAACACCTGCAGCCAGTCGACGGCGGCCGAGCGGATGGGGAACACGTAGTCGGTGTGCACGCCGTTGCTGAGCACCCAGGCCTGCACCTCGGGCGCGGCCTTGCCTGGCGACTTGGCGTTGGCCGGCCAGAACATCAGCGCGCAGGCCGTCGCCACATAAAGGCCGACCAGCGCCGCGAAGCCCAGCAAGGCGAAGGCGACGCGGCGCAGCCAGCGTTTCATCGCGGGCCCATTCAGAACAGCGACCCCGTGGTCGCCACCGGCTGCGTCGCCGCACGTCCCGGGCCGGCCGGCGCCTGCGCCTCGGGGCTGTCCGCCCTGGCCAGCGCCCCCACGCGCACGCCCAGCAAGCGCAGCGGCCGCTCCAGCGGCACGCGCTTGAGGCACTGGCCGCCGGTCTGGCGGATGGTCTTCGCGTCGGCCGTGAAGCGCTCGATGGTCTGGTCGCGCGTGGCGATCTTGAAATCGTCGTAGCGCAGCTTGATGCCGATGGTCTTGCCCACATAGCCCTTGCGCTGCAGGTCTTCGGCCACCTTCTCGCACAGGTGCGTGAAGATCGCGCCCAGCTCGGCGCGGTCGCGCACCGCATGCAGGTCGCGCTCGAAGGTGGTCTCGCGGCTCATCGACACCGGCTCGCTCTCGGTCACCACGGGCCGGTCGTCGCGGCCCCAGGACACCTCGTGCATCCAGGCGCCAGTGGCCTTGCCGAAGGTGGCCATGAGCCAGTCGCGGTCGCGCGCGGCCAGCTGGCCCACCGTCTCGATGCCGAAGCGCTTGAGCTTCTCGTCGGCCTTGGGGCCGATGCCGTTCACCTTGCGGCAGGGCAGGGGCCAGATGCGGCTTTCCAGGTCGCCCTCGTACACCACCGAGATGCCCTTGGGCTTCTCGAACTCGCTCGCCATCTTGGCGATGAGCTTGTTGGGCGCCACGCCGATGGAGCAGGTGAGGCCGGTGGCGTCGAGGATGGCCTTCTGGATCAACCGCGCCAGCGAGCGCCCGCCGTCGCGCTGGCCGCCGGGCACGTCGGTGAAGTCGATGTACACCTCGTCCACGCCGCGGTCCTCCATGAGCGGCGCAATCTCCAGGATCACCTGCTTGAAGGCGCGCGAGTAGCGCCGGTATTCGTCGAAGTCCACCGGCAAAATGATGGCCTGCGGGCACAGCTTGGCGGCCTTCATGAGCCCCATGGCCGAGCCCACGCCGAACTGGCGCGCCGGGTAGGTGGCGGTGGTGATCACGCCGCGGCCGGTGTAGTCCTTGAGCCGGGGAAACGAATCGACCGGAATGTCGGCCAGCGTGCCGCCTTCGGGCAGGTCGCGAATCGCCTCGTCCACGCGCCGCCGCCCGCCGCCAATCACCACCGGCAACCCCTTGAGCTGCGGATAGCGCAGCAGCTCGACGGAGCCGTAGAAGGCGTCCATGTCGAGGTGCGCGATGCGGCGGATGGGGGGCGCTAATGGGGAGGACGGGTTCTGGGAACTCACGGCAACAATTGTCTCCCGGCCCGGCGCCGCGCGCCCGCGCGGGGCGATTGGGTCAGCGTGTTTCCACGGTCGTGAGCAGGGGCGAGTCGAACATCGCCACCGGCGAGATGACGGGCTCGTCCATCGGCACCCTGTCGCCGTAGCGCTCGCGCATCTTGGCGCGCACCGCCGGGTCGTTCAGGTTGAATTCGCGGATCTTCTGCAGCTCGCCGATGCGCACGCCCAGCGCGCGCTGGTAGAGCTTCCACACCAGCTCGGAACAGTAGATGCGCCCGTCCGACCATTCGAAGGTCAGGTCGTAGGGGCGGCCTTCGAAGTCCGAGGTCTTCGCGTGCAGGCGCGCGATGGCGCCGGGTGTCAGCAGCGCGTCGGCATTGCGCTGCCGCTTCGCCACGTAGTGCCCGCCGTTGCCGCGCGCCGTCCACTGTGCCAGCGGCGTGTAGCGCACGGTCTGCACCGCCTCGAACACGTAGGGCTTGCCGCCGCGCAACAGCACGATGCCCATGTGGCTGTAGCGGGAGCCGGTGGCGCGCTGCACCGCGACGCTCTGGGCCGAGCGCGAGGTGTGGAAGACGATGTCGCCGTCTTTCAGCGCGGCGGCGTGGCTGGTGCCGAAGGGCAGGGCGTACAGGAGCAGCGCGAGCGCTGCGGACAGAGGCAGCGCCAGCGCCGCGGGGAGCTTGAAGGTCATGTGGCGCGCATTGTGCGGCACACCTCGCGCCTAGCCAGGCAACCGCGAACCTGACCGCCACCTGCGGGCGCCGCGGGTCATTGCTTGCGCACTGCAGCATGGCGGTGCCATCATCCGCGCCATGCAAACCGTCGCCTCCATCCTCTGGCGCAGGCTCGACGCACCGGGTCACGATGCCTGCCGTCTCGAACGCAACGCCTCGGCCTGGCAGCTCGACGGCGCGGCCGTGTTCCGCCTGGAAGGCGGGCGCATCGGCCAGTTGCACTACCGCGTGCGCTGCGACCTGCACTGGCACACGCAATGGGGCACGGTGCGCGGCTGGCTGGGGGATGCGGCGGTCGACCTGTCGATTGCCCGCGACGCGCGCGGCCACTGGAAGCTCAACGACGAGGCGGTGCCCGACCTGTCGCACTGCGTGGACCTCGACCTGGGCTTCACGCCCGCCACCAACCTGCTGCAGCTGCGCCGGCTCAACCTGGCACAGGGCGAGAGCGCCGATGCGCCGGCCGCCTGGGTCGACCTGGAGGGCGGCGGCGTGCTGAGCGAGCTGGCGCAGCGCTACCGGCGCACGGGCGACGGCGAATACGCCTACGAAGCCAAGCGCTTCGACTATGCGGCCACGCTGGGTGTCACTGAAGACGGCTTTGTGCGCGACTATCCGCGGCTCTGGGCCGCCGACAACTGATCAGTCGAACTGCGACCGATCCCCCGCCACCAGCGCGCGGTTGCGCCGGCGGTCGGCGGCGATTTCTTGCACGAAGTCGTCGCTGCTTCCACCCGCCGGCAGGTTGTACGCACCGCGCAACCGCTCGCGCACCGCTTCGCTCCCGAGCACCCGGTTGACCTGCGCATTGAGCCGCTGCACCAGCGCCGCCGGCGTGCGCGCCGGCGCGAAGATGCCGAACAGCGAGTCGCGGTTGGCCTTCTCGAAACCCAGTTCCGCCAGCGTGGGCACCGCGGGCAGCGCCTCGATGCGCGCGGGCGCACCGACCGCCAGTGCCTGGAAGCGCCCGCTCTCGATGTACTGCAGCTGCTGCGCCGCGACGTTGGTCGACAGCACCTCGAACTGCCCGCTGAGCGCATCGTTGAGCTGCGGCCCGCCGCCCTGGTAGGGAATGTGCGTGATGTCGGTGCGGCTTTGCATGCGCACCTGCGCCAGCACCATGTGGCCGATGGTGGCCACGCCCGACGTGGCCCAGCGCACGGCGCCCGGCTGCTGGCGCGCCTGCGCGATCAGTTCGCCGAAACCGCGCCCCGTGAAGGCCGGCGTGCCGACCACCAGCACCGGCGTGCGCATCACGCTGGCCACGGGCACGAAGCCGCGCAGCGGGTCGTAGGGCACGCGCGCGAGCAGCGGGTGCAGCGTGAGCGGGCTGATGGCGGAAAAGGCCAGCGTGCTGCCGTCGGGCGCGGCGCGCGAGAGCGCGTCCATGCCCAGGCTGCCGCCCGCGCCCGGGCGGTTCTCGACGAGCACCGGCACGCCGAGCGCCTGTGCGAGCGGCTCCGCCAGCACGCGCGCCATGCCGTCGCTCACGCCGCCGGGCGGGTAGACCACGATCAGGCGCAACGGGCGGTTCGGGCCCGCGGCGTGCAGCAGGCGCGGCGTGGCGCACACGGCGGCCAGCGCGGTGCCTGCCTGTCGAATGAACGCGCGGCGCCGAAGCGGGCTCATGGCTCCGGGCTCTCGGAGGCCAGCCGGCGCAGCAAGGCGGCGAAGTGCCGCGCGGGCAGGTTGTCTTCCTCGGCGCGCGACACCAGCGTGAGCGGCGCGTCGAGCTGCCCGCCGTCGGCCAGCCGCGCATAGGCGATCGCGTGCGCGTGCACGCCGGTCATCGAGGCCGGCACCACCGACAGGCCGACACCGGCGGCCACGAGGTTCAGGTTGGTCATCATGCGATCGACTTCGGCCACCACGCGCGGGCGCAGGCCCTTGGCGTGGCACAGCGCGAGCAGGTCCGCATAGAGGCCGGGCGCGCCCGGGCGCCGCACGAGGATGATGCCTTCCTCGCACAGCCTGTCCAGCGGCAGCGCGCGCGAGCCCTTGCCCCGACCCACGGCCAGGCGGTGGTCGCTGGGCATGGCCACCCACACCGGTTCGCGCAGCAGCGTCTCGAACACCAGCCCCTCGGGCCGCGCCACCGGCACGCGCAGCAGGCCGCAGTGCAGGCGGCCTGCCGCCAGCGCCTCGGTGAGTTCGGCCGCGTTGTCTTCGCGCAGCTGCAGCGCCACCTTCGGGTACGCGCGGCGGAACGCGCGCAGCGCCTCGGGCATGAAGCGGTGCGCCGCGGCCGAGCTGGTGAAGCCGACCGCCAGCGTGCCGGCCTGGCCGGTGGCCACGTGCGCCATGCGCTGCTTCATGGCCTCCATGTCCTGCAGCATGCGCAACGCCTCGGCCTGGAACAGCCGGCCCGCGTCGGTGAGCGCCACGCCGCGCGGATGGCGGCGAAACAGCAGCACGCCCAGCTCGCGCTCGAGCGACTTGATCTGCAGGCTCAGCGGCGGCTGCTGGATGCCCAGCTGCTCGGCCGCGCGCGTCATGTGGCCGGTCTCGGCCACGGCGGCGAAGTACCTCAGCGCCCGGATGTCCATGTGTCTCTCATATGTTTTTTATATAGCGAGTGCCACTTTATTTTATTTGACCCTAAGTCACCCGTGAATCTATCGTCCGGCCGCCCATTCAAAAAGCGGCCCACCGAGGCCGCACGACGGAGACAAACCCATGCGCACACCGCGCCCCGCACCGAAGTTTCGTGTTGTCCTTTGCGCGACCGGCCTGTCGCTGGTCCTTGCTGCCTGTGGCGGCGGAAGCGGAGGGGGAGGCGGAGCAGGCTTCTTCCTGCCGACGGCGCCTTCCGCCGGCAGCGCCCCGCCGGCCAACGATCCACCGGACAACCTGCCGGCTCCGCCCGTGCAGCCGGTCGTCGCTTGCGCCGACCTGTCGGGCAAGAGCCTGCCCGCGGCGCTCATCGGCCTGCCCACGCAAGGCGCCACCGTCACCAGCGCCACGCCCGTGGCCGCCGGCGACGCGGGCAACACACTCGGCGACCACTGCCGCGTGCGCGGCACCATCCAGCCCGTGGACGCGAGCGCGTCGGTCATCAACTTCGCGGTCAACCTGCCCGAGCAGTGGAACCGCAAGACCATCCATTTCGGGGGCGGCGGCTTCGACGGCGTGCTCATCGACGGCACCGAGGTCATCCGCTTCGGCCCCGCCGGCAAGCCCGCGCCGCTGGCGCTGGGCTACGCCACCTACGGCGACGATTCGGGCCACCAGTCGGGCAGCATCACCGACGGGCGCTTCGCCGCCAACGACGAGCAACTGGCCAACTACGGCGGCAATTCGCTCAAGAAGACGCGCGACGTGGCGCAGGCGCTGGTGCTCGCGCGCTACGGCGTGGCGCCGAAGCATGCCTACTTCCTCGGCACCTCGACCGGCGGGCGCGACGCGCTGAGCTACATCCAGCGCTGGCCGCTGGACTACGACGGCGTGATCGCCAACGAACCCGCGCTCAACTACACCGGCACGCGGCTGTCGAACGTGGCCGTGGGGCGCGCGCTGTACGCCAACGGCGGCGCGGGCTGGATGAACGTGGCCAAGACGCTGCTGGTGCAGAAGGCCGCCATGCAGGCCTGCGACAGGCTCGACGGCGCGGCCGACAACATCGTGAGCAACGTGGAAAGCTGCCGCCTGCTGAACGCGCAGGTCCTGGCCTCGCTGCGCTGCAGCGGCGGCACCGACACGGGCGACAGCTGCCTGTCGGACGCGCAGATCGCCACCGTGCGCACCATCGAGTCGCCGCTGGACTTCACGACCTATGCGCTGGCCAACGGCGTGAGGCGCGCGGGCGGCTACAACCTGCTCGAAGGCGCGCTGGTGGCGGGCCCGTACACCTCGCGCGACCTCGGCACGCGCAAGGTGCCGGGCAATCCGGCCACCTCGGCCGACGCCAACGTGTACCTCACCGGCGACCAGTGGGTGAAGTACTTCGTGACGCGCATCGCCGGCTTCGACACGCTCGGCTTCGACCCGCTGGACCCGGGTGCCTACGCGGCGCGCGTGACCGAGGTGTCGAACCTCACCGACGCGACCAACCCCGACCTGGCGCCGTTCTTCGCGCATGGCGGCCGGCTCATCATGCTGCACGGCCTGGCCGACGAGGTGATCAGCCCGAACTCGACCATCGACTACTACAAACAGCTCCTCGCCACGGTGGGCCAGGCGGCGGTCGACCAGAACGTGCGCTTCTACACCGTGCCCGGCATGGGCCACGGCACCGGCAGCTTCATTCCCAACTGGGACTCGCTGGCCGCGCTCGAGGGTTGGGTGGAAGGGGGGCTCGCGCCCGCCACCGGCGTGGCGGTGGATGCGGTGGCCGGCACCTACGGCCGCACGCGCCCGCTGTGCCAGTTTCCGGCATGGCCCAAGTACCGCGGCAGCGGCAGCCTGGACGCGGCCGTCAACTACAGCTGCGTGACCGAAGTCGGCGACCCGCTGGCCTGCCCGAACCTGCCCGCCTCCGTGACCAGCTACAAGGGCGGCAACAGCTTCGGCGAAGAGCTGCGCGTGCAGATCGATCCGGCCACCATGGCCTATACCGTGACCATCGATGCAAGCCTGCAGCGCGCCGCCGGCACGCAGCGCACCGGCTCGCTGGTGTCGGAGGGCAGCTGCAGCTACGCCAGCGGCGAGAGCGGGGCGGTGTTCAGTTTCGGCGCCGGCGGCGTGCTGTCGGGCGGCGTGAACGCCCCGAGCGGCGGCGGCTTCGCACCGCTGGTGGCGTTCCAGAACACCTTCGAGAACACGGCGGCGCCCGCGGTGTTCAACCCGGTGGCGGCCGTCTTCAATGCGGTGGGCGTGCAGCAGGGCACGGGCGGCACGGCGGCGCATGCATCTTCGGTGCGGCTGCGCAATGCGGGCACTTTCCAGTACTGCCGCGACGCGGTCACCGGCCGCTTCGTCACCTACGACGCCGCCTGCACGCAGACCGAGAAGGGCTACATCAACTACAACGCCGCGCATGGCGCCTTCGACCTGTTCTCCACCTCGCCCACGGGCAGCGCCGTCACCACCGGCGGCACGCTCACCGGCTCGATGGTGATCGGGCTGGTCAATGGCGTTGCCGTGCCGCTGCACCTGGTGCGCGAGTCGGCCGCCAATGCGGGGCTGCGCGTGTTCGGCCTGCAGCAGAGCCTGGTGACCGGCGCGGCCGACGGCAGCTATGCGCTGGTCAGTGTCAAGGGCGAGAACCACGATGCCACGGTGGCCGGCAGCGGGTTCAATCTCGCCGGTGCGGCCGCGGTGCTGAGCTACGACACGCCCGTGCCCGGCGTCGTGCAGGCCGATGCAGGCCGGCCGGGCAATTTCATTTTCAACAGCGGCGTTCTCGCATTCGTTTCCAACCCGGGCACGAATGCGGCGCTGGAACTCGGAGTACGGCATTGAACAAGGCAAACGGCCATCACCTGACAGTCATCGCGGCATTCGCCCTGCTCGGCCTGGCGCCGATGCTGTCCGCACATGCGGCAGCACCGTCCGCGCCCAAGGCCGCGGCCTGCCCCTCGCCCGTGCCCGACGCCGCGCGCTGCTACACCGGAGACGACGGCACGGGCGCCCTGTACTGGATCGCCATTCCGAAGGACTGGGCCAGGGACGGCAAGGGCGTGCTCGTCATGCACGCCCACGGCGGCCCCGAGACCGGGCCGCCCAAGCTGGCGCGCAGCGAGGAAGACCTCAAGCGCTGGGCCGTCACCGTGAAGGCCGGCTACGCCTGGGCCGGCTCCACCTACCGGCGCGGCGGCTACGGCGTGACCATGGCGGCCGAAGACACCGAGCGCCTGCGCCGGGTCTTCGTGCGCTACTTCGGCCAGCCGCGCCGCACGCTGCTGCACGGCCAGAGCTACGGCGGCGGCGTGGCCGCGAAGGCGGCCGAACTGTATGCGCCCGCCGGCGATGCGAAGAGCCCCTACGACGGCTTGCTGCTCACGAGCGGCGTGATCGGCGGCGGCAACAGCAACTACGACTTCCGCCTCGACCTGCGCGTGGTCTACCAGTACGTCTGCCGCAACCATCCGCGCCCCGACGAGCCGCAGTACCCGCTGTGGATGGGCCTGCCGGCGGATTCGAAGCTCACGCGCGCCGACCTCGCCGAGCGCGTGAAGGAATGCACCGGCGTCGGCCTGCCCGCCGCGCAGCGCACGCCCGAGCAGGCGGCGCACCTGAAGACCATCCTGTCGGTCGTGAAGATCCAGGAGCGCTCGCTGCTCGGCCACCTCACGTGGGCGACCTGGCTGTTCCAGGACCTGGTGCAAAAGCGCCTGGACGGGCGCAACCCCTTCGGCAACATCGGCGTGGTGTACACCGGCTCGGCCGACGATGCGGCGCTGAATGCCGGCGTGGCGCGCTACGCGGCCGACCCGCAGGCCATGGGTGCCTTGGCGGCGGACAGCCAGCCGACCGGCCGCACCGCGCTGCCCACCGTGGGCCTGCATGCCATCGACGACCCGACCGCCTTCGTCGAACTGGAGAACGCGTACCGCCGCATCCGCGACGCGGCCGGCACCGGCAGCCTGCTGGTGCAGAGCTTCAGCAGCGAGCGCGAGCACAGCTACCTGAGCGACTCGGAATACCCCGCGCTCTTCGCCGCGCTGCTCGACTGGATCGACAAGGGCGAGAAGCCCACGCCCGAAGGCCTGGCGCAACGCTGCAAGGCGCTCGCGGCGCGCTACGACACCGACGGCAAGAACGGCTGCCACATCCAGCCCGCGTGGCAACCGCCCACGCTCGAAAGCCGCGTGCCCGCGCGCGCGCCCTGATTTTCTTTTCCACGTTATGGAGACTCCATGAAAAAACTGTTCGCTCTCGCGGCGCTCGCCGCTGCCGCCGTCGCTGCCCACGCGCAGGACTTTCCCGGCAGCAAGTCGATCACCATCATCGTGCCCTTCGCGGCCGGTGGCCCGACCGACCGCGTCGCGCGCGACCTGGCCGAGGCGTTGCGCAAGCCGCTGGGTGGCGGCACCGTCATCATCGACAACGTGCCCGGCGCGGGCAGCTCCATCGGCGCGGCCAAGGTGGCGCGTGCCACGCCCGACGGCTACACGCTGCTGCTGAACCACATCGCCATGGCGACCGTGCCGAGCTTGGTGCGCAACGTGCCGTTCAAGGTCGAGACCGATTTCGAGTACCTGGGCATCGTCAACGACGTGCCCATGACGCTCATCGCCAAGCCCAGCATCCCGGCCACCAACCACAAGGAACTGGCGAGCTGGATTGCCGCGAACAAGGGCAAGATCAACATCGGCAACGCGGGCGTGGGCTCGGCGTCGCACCTGTGCGGCCTGCTGTACCAGAGCGCCACCAGGACCGAGATGACACCCGTGCCCTACAAGGGCACCGCACCCGCCATCACCGACCTGATCGGCGGGCAGATCGACCTGCTGTGCGACCAGACCACCAACACCACGCCGCAGATCCAGGGCGGCAAGGTCAAGGCCTATGCGGTGACCACCCCGCACCGCCTCACGCTGCCGCTGCTGAAAGACCTGCCCACGCTGGACGAAGCCGGTCTGAAGAACTTCCAGGTCACGATCTGGCACGGCCTGTATGCGCCCAAGGGCACGCCGGCGCCGGTGCTGAAGAAGCTGAACGACGCACTGAAGGTGGCGCTGAAGGACCCGGACTTCATCCGCCGCGAAGAACTGCTGGGCGCGGTGGTGGCCACCGACGGGCGCATCGAACCGGCAGGCCACAAGAAGTTCGTGATCGATGAAATCGCGAAGTGGACGCCGGTCATCAAGGCGGCCGGCGTGTACGCGGACTGATCGCTACCCGCTATCGGCACGCCGTTGCGCGCGGTGCGGGATCCTTGCGGCGCGATCAAAAGTTCCAAGTTTGAATTGCTCGGAAATTCAGCATTCTTTTCGCGAGTTCACATTTGCTGGGCACAATGCCAGCATGCCAAACATTGCATCGATCCTTAAATCCGAAATTTCACGCGTCGCCCGCAAGGAAGTGCGCGTGGAAATCGAGACCCTCAAGAAGGCATCTGTACAGCACC
The DNA here is from genome assembly GCF_056394985.1 of Variovorax sp. 10N412. Lineage (NCBI taxonomy): Bacteria > Pseudomonadati > Pseudomonadota > Betaproteobacteria > Burkholderiales > Comamonadaceae > Variovorax > Variovorax sp. 10N412. The sequence continues at coordinate 1,042,848 of NZ_JBFTIO010000001.1, read as the reverse complement.
GCTCGGCCATTGCCGCGTTGCGCCGCCAGGTGAGTGCGTTGGAAAAGGAACTGCGCAGCGTTGCCAAGGGCGCGACGCGCAGCGCGCGCGCCAGCGAAAGCGACGAGGCGGACGAAGGCGGCACCAAGCGGCGCTTCAGCGCGGGCCGGTTGGCCTCGCATCGCACCAAGCTGGGTATTTCCGCTGCGTCTTATGGAAAGCTGGTGGGCGTGTCGGGCCAGACGATCTACCACTGGGAACAGGGCAAGGCACGCCCCCGGGCTGCGCAACTGGAGAGCCTGGCTGCCGTGCGTGGGCTTGGAAAGCACGAAGTGGCCGAGCGGCTCGGCGCCGAATAACGGCACCGAATCAGAGGTTCAGGCAGGCATTGAAGCCTGCCGCGCCTGCTCGAGTTCCGCACGCAGCGCCTCCATCGGCGGCTTGACGGCATCGCTCGCCTGCTCTGCAAACTCCTTCACCGGCGCCCACTTGTGCCCGCGCCCGTCGAGCGACAGGTCATAGGCGCGCTGCAGGTGCGCCAGCAGTTTTCTTGAAGATGCCTGCGCCACCAGCAATGCATCGATGGCACGCGGCATGTCGAAGCGCAGGTGGTCCACCGCCGCCAGCGCCGCCGTCACGCCCTCGAGTTCGAGCGACAGGTGCAGCAGGTCGAGCGCGGTTTCGTCGGGGTGCGACTTGACCTTCTCGGCGACCTTGTGGACTGCGTCGACCAGTTGCAAGGCCCCCTGGTGCAGCGAAAGCCGTGCCGCCGATGCCATGTCCGCATGCCGCTGCGCTTCCAGCCCGCGCTGCCGCTGCACGACCCACAGGCCCAGCCCGACGGCGGCAATCGACCCGAAGGCCTGCGCCCATTCGGCCCAATCCCCGGGCGTGACCGGCGGATAGGCCGCGAAGACGCCGATCAACGCGCCGCAAATGAGCACGGCGGTGCCATACACCGCCACGGTTTCCAACTTTGACTTCATGCCTCTTCCCCTCGGAGGCTGGAAGTATGTCCCGGGGCCGGGCGCTTGAATTGCCCGAACAAAGGGACTTAAGCCGCTCAATGATCGTGATGCAGGTAGCTGGCCTGCTTCGGCAAACGCAGGCTGACGACGAACGCAAGCACCATCATCCCGCTCACATACCAGAAGAACGCCGATTCGTGGCCCAGCGACTTGAGCCCCAGCGCCACGTACTCCGCCGAGCCGCCGAAGATCGCGTTGGCCACCGCGTAGGCCAGCCCCACGCCCAGCGCGCGCACCTCGGGCGGGAACATCTCGGCCTTCACGATGCCGCTGATCGACGTATAGAAGCTCACGATGGCCAGCGCCACGATGATCAGCACGAACGCCACCACCGGGCTGGTCGTGTACTGCAGCGCCGTCAGGATGGGCACCGTCGCCAGCGCGCCCAGGCCGCCGAACAGCAGCATGTTGTTGCGCCGCCCGATGCGGTCCGACAGCGCGCCGAACAAGGGCTGCATGCACATGTAGAAGAAGAGCGCGCCGGTCATCACGTAGCTGGCGGTCTTGATCGGCAGGTGCACCGTGTTCACCAGGTACTTCTGCATGTAGGTGGTGAAGGTGTAGAAGATCAGCGAGCCGCCGGCCGTGTAGCCCAGCACGGTGAGAAATGCGGGCGTGTGGTGCTTGAACAGGCCCGCCATGCTGCCGGCCTCCTTGTTGGCCTTGGCTTCGGCGCTCTGGGTTTCATGCAGCGTGCGGCGCAGCAGCAGCGCCACCACGGCGGCGATGGCGCCGATGACGAACGGAATGCGCCAGCCCCAGGCCTTGAGTTCGGCCTCGGTCAGCAGCTGCTCGAGCACCACGATGACCAGCACCGCGAGCAGCTGCCCGCCGATCAGCGTGACGTACTGGAACGACGAGAAGAAGCCGCGCTGGCCCTTGAGCGCCACCTCGCTCATGTAGGTCGCGGTGGTGCCGTATTCGCCGCCCACCGACAGGCCCTGGAACAGGCGGCACATCAGCAGCAGGAAGGGCGCCCACGCGCCGATCTGCGCGTAGGTGGGCAGGAAGGCGATGACGAGGGAGCCGCCGCACATCATCGTGACGGAGATCAGCATCGAGGTCTTGCGCCCGAGCCGGTCGGCCATTCGGCCGAAGAGCCAGCCGCCGATGGGCCGCATGAGGAAGCCCGCGGCGAACACGCCGGCGGTGTTCAGCAGCTGCGCGGTGGGGTCCGACTTGGGGAAGAAGGCCGGCGCGAAGTACAGCGCGGAGAACGCGTACACGTAGAAGTCGAACCACTCGACCAGGTTGCCGGAGGAGGCCGCCATGATCGCGAAGACGCGGTGGCGTTTTTCTTCGGCCGAGTAGTGAGGGGGAGAGGTTTCGGGCGACGAGGCCGCCGGGCCTCCAGAAACAGGCGTGACTGCGCTCATGGTGCCTTCTTGTGCCGTGCAGGCAATGTTGTTGTTGCCAAAACATTCTGCGCCGGCAGCGGGGTGCCGCGTGTCAGCCGCCGCCGCATCGGCCTACCCCCGAAGTGGCCTTCGCGGGCCTGCCAGAGCGGGTGCCGTCAGAACGTGCCCGGCAGCAGGATGCTCGAATCGACCTCGTCGATGTTCGTGCGCCCGCAGAAGGCCATGGTGATGTCCAGCTCCTTGCGGATGATCTCCAGCGCGCGCGTCACGCCTTCCTGCCCGTGCGCGCCCAGCCCGTACAAAAAGCTGCGGCCGATCAGGGTGCCGCGCGCGCCCAGGGCGCGTGCCTTGAGCACGTCCTGCCCGCTGCGGATGCCGCCGTCCATCCACACCTCGATCTCGGTGCCCACCGCGTCGACGACGGCGGGCAGTGCCGCGATGGAGGAGGGCGCGCCGTCGAGCTGCCGGCCGCCGTGGTTCGACACGATGAGCGCATCGGCGCCGCTGGAGGCCGCAAGCCGCGCGTCTTCCACGTCCATCACGCCTTTCAGGATGAGCTTGCCGCCCCAGAGCTTCTTGATCCACTCGACGTCGGCCCAGCTCAGCGCGGGGTCGAACTGCTCGGCGGTCCACGACGACAGCGACGACAGGTCTTTCACGCCCTTGGCGTGGCCCGCGATGTTGCCGAAGGTGCGGCGCTTGGTGCCCAGCATGCCCATGCACCAGCGCGGCTTGGTCGCGAGGTTGATGAGGTTCTTGATCGTCGGCTTGGGCGGCGCGGTGAGGCCGTTCTTGATGTCCTTGTGGCGCTGGCCCAGGATCTGCAGGTCCAGCGTGAGCTGCAGCGCCGTCACGTTGGCGGCGCGGGCGCGCTCGATCAGGCGCTCGATGAAGTCGCGGTCCTTCATGACGTAGAGCTGGAACCAGAACGGGTGGCGCCCGGTGTGCTCGGCAATGTCTTCGAGGGAGCAGATGCTCATGGTCGACAGCGTGAACGGAATGCCGAAGGCCTTGGCCGCGCGCGCGCCGAGGATCTCGCCGTCGGCATGCTGCATGCCGGTGAGGCCGGTGGGCGCAATGGCCACGGGCATGGCGGCTTCCTGGCCGACCATGGTGGTGCGCAGCGAGCGGCCTTCCATGTTCACGGCCACGCGCTGGCGCAGCTTGATCTTCTGAAAGTCGCTCTCGTTGGCGCGGTAGGTGCCTTCGGTCCATGCGCCGGAGTCGGCGTAGTCGTAGAACATCTTGGGCACGCGGCGCTTGGCGATCACCCGCAGGTCTTCGATGCTGGTGATCTTGGAAAGGTCGGACACGGGCTGTCTCCTGCGTGGTTGGTTAGTTTATGTAAGCGAACTGAGCATTATCGACAGACCCCATTGAGGAGATCTGAAAGTTTCGGAGAGGCGAACTGAAAAGAATTCAACGGCGATGTGATGTCCGGCAAGGTCAACTTCAGAAGCAAAGCCGCACGCCGTACGCGAAAGAACTGGCAGTCCCGCGCACTTTGCCCGCATCCGACTTGTATTCGTCGGTGATCCTGACAGAGGCCATGCCTAGAATTTCGACGCACAAAAATCAGGGAGAGATCAACAATGCGTTTCTTGGAAACGGCGTGCGCTTGTCGCAAATTTCGCTGGCCGCGCCTGGGCGATCGCCCGAGCGCTTGCCGCATTCGGCTCGGCGTACAAGCGTCGGCTTCCGATGGCCGACATCCAGTGTCGCAGGCGATGGCCCAATGACCACGGACCCCGATACCGGCAAACGGCGAATCGCCGCCAGCATGAAATGGGGAATGGTCCTCGCGGCGGCCGCAGTGATATCTCCCGTGATATTTCTTGCTGTCAAGGGGCTGGTGGGCTTGGCTTTGGCGCTGATGGTGGGCCTTGCGATCGTGAATCTGGCGCCTGTGTTGAGCATGAAGTTTGCAAACTGGAAGTTCAGGGCGCTCAAGCACGAAGCCGGCAAAAACCCCATCGAAACATTGCAGAACCAGCAGGCCGAAAAGGAGCGAGACCTGAAGTCGGAGGCCGAGAAGATCAGCCAGTTCGATGCTGCGGTCGAGACCTTCCGCGCCCAGCTCATGGCGGAAGCACAGGAGCAGCCCGAAGCTGCTGCCACCGGCGTGCCCACACTTCGTCAGATGGAGCGACTGCTCGCCTTCAGGCGTCTGAAATACAAACGCGCAGCAGAAGACGTCAAGGCCCGACGCAAGAAGGTCGAGCTTGCACAGTCGCGGTATCGCGTCGCGCTTCTCGCTCAGGAAGTCACCAAGGCGGCTGGCGAAACGCAAGGGACAGTGCTCGACAAGATCCTCGAGGACATCGCGTTCAACGCTGTCGACGAAACAGTGAACCTGAGCATGGCTTCTCTAAGGACGGCCATCATGGTTGAAGAGATACCAATGGACGATATCGATCTGCAACAGATCGATTTCAAGACGCCTGTGATGCTGGATGCCCCCACGGTCAACACCCAGGAATTGATGGTGGCACTTGCGCCGCGCACGGCTGGCGCAGGCAAGAGTGCATTGCAATGACCTTTCGCATCATCGCGTCGCTGCTGCTGGCAACAGTGCTTGCTGTGCTGGTTTATCTGACCGAAGCAGGAAGTGCCTTCACAGATCCCGGCAACACCGCTTCACCTCCGCCGGCCTCTTCGGGCGACGACAAGGTGATGAAGAACCTCAAGATCGACTAAACACTCCGGACACCAAGGAAATGCAGTTGCGCTCCCGAATCCTCGCCCTTGCGGCAGTCGCCATCATGGCCAGCACCATGACGCAAGCCCAGAGCCTGAAGGTCGCCACGGGCGGCCCCAAAGGTACCTACTCGACCATGTTCAAGGAATTGAATAACGCCTGTGCGTCCGATGTGCCGTTGGTCGAGGTCAACAGTTCAGGGTCGAACGACAACATCACGTTGCTGACAGGAAATCAGGTGAACGGCGCGTTCACGCAAACAGACGTGCTTTACTTTCGGGCTCGCACGGAGGAGCTTGGCAATGTCAAGACACTGCTGACGCTCCACCCCGAGGAAGTTCATGTTCTGGCGCGCGCCGACTCCGGTCTCAAGGCCGGCGGCATGCTGGGCGTGGGCGGAAAAGCCGTGGTCTTCAGCGACATCGCGGGTCTCGGCGGTCACAAAGTGGGGGCGGCTGGCGGGGCATTCACCACCGCGCAGGTGATTCGTCTGCAGACCGAGATTCCGTTTCAAGTCGAACAATTCAGTTCCAATGCCGACCTGCTGGCGGCTCTCTCGAACGGACGTGTCCAAGCGGCGCTCATGGTCGGTGGAGCTCCATACGGTGAAGTGGCCAACTTGGGGAACGACTTCAAGCTGCTTTCCATTCCGGAAAGCGTGGCCGCCAAATTGAAAGGCGTGTACCGCGCTGCGCGTCTGAGTTATCCGAAGATGGGTGCGGCGGGCGTTCCCACTGTCGCGACCGATGCCCTTTTCGTCACGCGGGAGTACAAGACGCCCAAGATGGTCGAGAGCCTTGCCAAGTTTCGTGTCTGTGCCCTTCAGGCGATCGAGGGCCTGAAGGAAACAACGGGCACGCATGCAAAGTGGCAGGCAGTCGACGTCAATAACAGAGGCAAGTGGGCCTGGTATGAGTTGCCGCCCGAAGTTGCAAGCTCGACGCAGTCGGCGACGCCTCGCATCTCGGCACAGGGCGGCAAGAAGATCGCCTCCCCGAAGTAGTCCGAATGTCTGTCGTTGCGATTGGCACCACGGAAGTGGGCCGAGCGCAAGCCCAGCGAGGCGGGGTCAGTCCCGCAGCGCTTGCCGCAGCCAGTCCACGAAGGTCGCGCACTCCCAGCGCTCCATCGCGCCCGGGCGCCAGCACAGGAAGTAGGCGTTCGGCGACGGCACGCTGCGCGCCGACAGCCGCACCAGCCGCCCGCTGTCCAGCCAGGCGCTGCCCAGGCGCAGGTGCATCAGCACCACGCCGAAGTCTTCGGCCGCCGCGTCCAGCGCCAGCCCCAGGTCGTTGAACTGGTGGCCCGTGGCCGGCTCGGGCAGGCCCACGCCGCAGGCCTTGAACCAGGTGCGCCACGACTCCAGCGGCGTGCGCAGCAGCTGCGCGCGCGACACCTCGGCGTCGGTCGCGAAGCCGTCGAAGGGTCCGTGGCGCTTCAGGTAGGCGGGGCTGCACACCGGGGACACCTCGTCGGCCAGCAACTGGAAAGACTCCCGGTCGTGGAACGGCCCGGTGCCGAAGCGCAGCTCGATGTCGGCCTCTTCCACCGTGGTGTTGCGCACCGGCGCGGTCACCTGCAGCATCAGTTCGATGTTCGGGTATGCATCGCGAAACCGCGCGAGCCGCGGCAGCAGCATCTGGCGCGAGAAGGTGGGCGTGACGGCCACGCGCAGCCGCCGCACCTGCGAGGCGGGTTCGCGCCCGGGCACCTGCTGCAGCGCCGCAATGGCCTCGCGCACGCGCGCCAGGTAGGTCATGCCGTCGGCGCTCAGGCCGAAGTCGCTGCCCGCGAAGAACTTCAGGCCCAGCAGCAGCTCGAGCTGGCGGATGCGGTGGCTCACCGCGCTGGGCGTCACGCTGAGTTCCTCGGCGGCCAGGTTCACGCTGCGCAACCGTGCGACGGCCTCGAAGGCCTGCAGGCCCTGGGTCGAGGGGAGACGCGAGAAAGCCATCGGTTGCGGGTTGGGGGAGTGAGAGGGGATGTTAGCGAAACGCTGTCGGTTGCCCGTGCCGTGCGGGGCCGCTCACGGCGATGGTCGTGAAGCAGCAGCAACGGCTGCCAGCGCTTCGAGCAGCCGCCGCAGGTCGTCCACGGCCTCGCGCGCCATGGCCGCGTCGCCCATCTGGGCCTTGACGATGGCGCCGTCGACACCGAGCCCTGCCGCCTGTGCCAGCGCCATGCGCGCCGGCAGCCGTGCGGGCAGCAGGCCCGCGATGACTTCGACCATCTCGCGCTTGTGTTCGCGCGCGCGCTGCAGGGCGCCTTCCACGCTGCCGCCCACTTCGGCCGTTGCGTTGATGAAGGCGCAGCCGCGAAAAGCCGGGTCGGCGAACCATTCGGCCATCACGTCGGCCAGCAGCAGCAGCGCACCGGCATCGTCCGCGCGCTCGTGCGCGCCGAGCCGGCCCAGCGCATCGACGAACCAGGCCATCCACCGCGTGTGCCGGTGATCGAGAAACTCGCGGACCAGGTCGTCCTTCGAGGAGAAGTGCCGGTAGAAGGTGACCTTGGTGACGCCCGCTGCGGCAATCACGCGGTCGATGCCGGTGGCGCGGATGCCGTAAGCATAGAAGAGGTCGTGCGCGGTCAGCAGGATGCGCTCGCGCGCGGGGAGCGAGGCGACGGTGGAGATGTCCATGCCGCGATTGTAGGCATGTAGACAGGTCTGTCTACATGTGGCACATTGCGGCGCATTCCCTCTTCACTTCTTCATCGAAAGACGCTCATGGAATCCCGCCCGCCGCTGCCGCCCTTCACCCTCGAATCCGCCACCAGGAAAGTCCAGGCCGCCGAAGATGCCTGGAACACGCGCGACCCGGTGCGCGTGAGCCTGGCCTACACGCCCGACACCGAATGGCGCAACCGCGCCGACTTCGTCAACGGGCGCGAGCAGGTGGTGGAGTTCCTCACGCGCAAGTGGGAGCGCGAGCACGACTACCGGCTGAAGAAGCAGCTGTGGGCCTTCATGGACAACCGCATCGCCGTGCGCTTCGAGTACGAATGGCACGACGCCGCAGGGCAGTGGTTTCGCAGCCATGGCAACGAGAACTGGGAGTTTGCGGAGAACGGGCTGATGCAGCGGCGCTACGCGAGCATCAACGACCAGCCCATCGCCGAGGCAGACCGCAAGTTCCGCTGGGAGCGCTGAGCGGTCTTGCTCCTTCCCCCGCTGGGGGAAGGTCTGGATGGGGGCAGGCCTTCGCACAGGCGCAATGCTTTCTCGAAGGCCGCGTGCCCCCACCCCGGCCCTCCCCCAGAGGGGGAGGGAGCAAGACATCGGGCACGGCTGTTGCTTGCTTTTGGTGCATGGAGACGCCCGTACTCGACCCCACCGCCAGCCATCCGCTCTGGCAGCACCAGCTCGGCCTGCTGCTGGAGTCGACGGGCGAGGGCATCTTCGGCATCGACCTCGACGGCCATTGCATGTTCATCAACCGGGCCGGCGCGCAGATGCTGGGCCACGAGGCGCGCGACGTGCTCGGCTCCAACATGCACGAGCTCACGCACCACTCGCACCCCGACGGCTCGCACTATGCCGACACCGACTGCCCCATCTTCAACGCCTTTCGCCGCGGCCTGCCGTGCCGCATCGACACCGAGGTGTTCTGGCGCCGCGACGGCAGCGCCTTCGCGGTCGAGTATTCAAGCCACCCGATCATGGACGGCGCGCAGGTGCGCGGCGCCGTCATCACCTTCGTCGACATCACCGAGCGCCGCCGCCAGGCCGAGGCGCTGCAGCAGGCCAAGGACGAACTCGGCCTGCGCGTGCAGGAGCGCACCCGCGAGCTCAGCGACGCGCTGGTGCAACTGCGCGAACTGTCCGCGTGGCTCGACAAGGTGCGCGAAGACGAGCGCACCCGCATCGCGCGCGAGGTGCACGACGAGCTCGGCAGCCTGCTGGTGGCGCTGAAGATGGACGTCAACTGGATCGGCAAGCGCCTGGGCGAGCAACAGGAGCGCGCGCCCGACGCGGCGCAGGCCATGCGCGAACAGATGCGCTGCAAGTGCAGCAACATGAGCCAGCTGATCGAGCGCGCGGTCGACAACGTGGGCCGCATCATCACCGACCTGCGCCCCAGCATCCTCGACCACCAGGGCCTGTGGGCCGCGCTCGAGTGGCAGGCGCACGAGTTCGTGCAGACGGCCGAGCTCGCGCTCGACTGGCGCTTCGACGTACCGGCGGGCGTGGAACTGCCCGAGGCCGCGGCCATCGCGGTGTTCCGGATCTTCCAGGAGATGCTGAGCAATGTCGGTCGCCATGCCAGGGCGCGCAGCCTCGGCATCCGCATCGGCGTCGAAGAAGGGCAGCTGAGCCTCAGCGTGCGCGACGACGGCGTCGGGGCGCCGGCGCAGGCCTTCGAGGCCGCCACCTCCTACGGCGTGCTCGGCATGCGGGAGCGGGCGCGCCACTTCGGCGGGCGCATCGACATCGAAAGCCATGTCGGCGAGGGGAGCACCTTCTGCCTGCACCTGCCGCTGGAAGCGGCGCATTGAAATGAGCGACATCCGCGTACTCATAGGCGACGACCACCGCATCGTGCGCGAGGGCCTCAAGCAGATGCTTGGCGACCTCTCCAACGGCTTGCCCGCCATGGCCGTGCGCGCCGAAGCACAGACCGGCCCCGAAGTGCTGGAAGCCGTGCAGGCGCTCGGCGGTCCCGAGGGCCTCGACGTGGTGCTGCTCGACATCGCGCTGCCCGAGCGCGACGGGCTCGACGTGCTGCAGGCGCTGCGCAAGCAGTGGCCCATGCTGCCAGTGCTCATGCTCAGCACCTACCCCGAGAAACAGTACGCGGTGCGCTGCATCAAGCTCGGCGCCTCGGGCTACCTGAACAAGAGCGCCGATGCCGACGACATGGTCGGGGCGGTGCGCAAGGTCGCGGCCGGCGGGCTGTATGTGTCGGCGGCCACGGCCGAGGCGCTGGCCACCGCCGTCGGCCGGGGCGCGGGGCAGGGCGCCGAAGTGCTCTCGCACCGCGAGCACCAGGTGTACCGCCTGCTCAGCGCTGGGCACAGCGTGAGCGAAATCGGTGCGCGACTGGGCCTGGCGCCCAACACCGTCAGCACCTACCGTGCACGCATCCTCGAAAAGACCGGCACCAAGAACGACGTCGAACTGGCCCTGTATGCCGAACGCCACGGCAAGCAGGGCGCAGGCGGCTGAAAACCCGGCCTGCATGCCCCGGCTTGTAGTGCCAGCCCTACAAGGCCTCGACATCGGCGGCACGATCTGACGCCGCAACGCGCCGAACGGCCGGTGCGCGGCAATTCCGGCCCGGCGCTTGCAACGGTGGCTGCATCTTTCCAACGAGGTGCACCACCATGTCCAGCCCGCACGAACCGACCGCCTGCGATCCTTACGATGCCGACCGGCCTCTGAAAATGCGCTGCGCCTGCGGGCGCGTGCATGGCGCGGGCAGCTCTGGCGTGCTGCCGCAAGACAAGCTCGAGGCCAGCCTCATGAAGGCGCTGTTCCCCGTCGACAGCGTGCGCCGCGGCTTCCTGCGCGCCGTGGGCGCCAACACCGCGCGCGCCGCCATCGCCTCGGTCATGCCGCTGGGCGCGCTGCAGGCCATGGCGCAGGAGAAGGCGCCGCTGGAGAAGACGAAGCTGAAGATCGGCTTCATTCCCATCACCTGCGCCACGCCGCTCATCATGGCGCACCCGCTGGGCTTCTATGCCAAGCAGGGCCTCGACGTGGAGGTGGTCAAGACGGCGGGCTGGGCGCTCATTCGCGACAAGATGCTCAACAAGGAGTACGACGCCACGCACTTCCTTTCGCCCATGCCGCTGGCCATCTCGATGGGCGCGGGCTCCAACGCCGTGCCCATGAACGTCGCGACCATCCAGAACACCAACGGCCAGGCCATCACCCTGGCCAACAAGCACAAGGACAAGCGCGACCCGAAGATGTGGAAGGGCCTGAAGTTCGCCGTGCCCTTCGAGTACAGCATGCACAACTTCCTGCTGCGTTACTACGTGGCCGAGGCGGGCCTGAACCCCGACACCGACATCCAGATCCGCGTGGTGCCGCCGCCCGAGATGGTGGCCAACCTGCGCGCCGGCAACATCGACGGCTACCTGGGCCCCGACCCCTTCAACCAGCGCGCCGTGTTCGAGGAAATCGGCTTCATCCACCTGCTGACCAAGGACCTGTGGGACGGCCACCCGTGCTGCGCCTTCGGCACCTCCACCGAGTTCATCGAGAAGAACCCCAACACCTTCGCCGCGCTGGTGCGCTCGGTGCTCACCGCCTCGGCCATGGCGCGCGACCCGAAGAACCGCGAGCTCATCGCCAAGGTGATCGCGCCGGCGCAGTACCTGAACCAGCCGGAGGTGGTGCTCAACCAGGTGCTCACCGGCAAGTTCGCCGACGGCCTGGGCAACATCCGCACCGTGCCCGACCGCGCCGACTTCGACCCCATTCCCTGGCAGTCGATGGCCGTGTGGATGCTCACGCAGATGAAGCGCTGGGGCTACGTGAAGGGCGACATCAACTACAAGCAGATCGCCGAAAAAGTGTTCCTGCTCACCGACGCCAGGAAGCGCATGAAGGAGCTGGGCCAGGCCGTGCCCGACGGCGCGTATCCCAAGTTCACCATCATGGGCAAGGTGTTCGACCCGTCCAAGCCCGACGACTACGTCAAGAGCTTCGCCATCGCGAAGATGGCCTGAGCCATGCCGAAGAAAGCCATCACCTTCAAGGCGGCGCTGGTGTCGCTGCTGATGTTCCTGCTGCTGCTTGGCGTGTGGCAGCTGGCGACCATGCCCGGCGCCGATGCCTCTGCGGCGGCCGGCATGACCGCCGAGCAGATCGAATACCAGAAGATGCTGGGCAAGGATCCGACGCAAGGCCAGGTGAAGAGTTCGGGCTTTCCCACACCCGCCGAGATGGGCGCCACCGCATGGGCGCACCTGTCGAACCCGTTCTACGACAACGGGCCCAACGACAAGGGCATTGCCATCCAGCTGGCCTACTCGCTGGCGCGCGTGGGGCTGGGCTTTGCGCTGGCCTGCCTGGTGGCGGTGCCGCTGGGCTTCGTCATCGGCATGTCGCCGCTGCTGCACAAGGCCTTCGATCCGTTCATCCAGGTGCTCAAGCCCATCTCGCCGCTGGCGTGGATGCCGCTGGCGCTCTACACCATCAAGGATTCGTCGGCCAGCGGCATCTTCGTGATCTTCATCTGCTCGGTGTGGCCGATGCTCTTGAACACCGCCTTCGGCGTGGCCTCGGTCAAGCGTGAATGGCTCAACGTGGCCAGCACGCTCGAAGTCAGGCCGCTGCGGCGCGCGCTGCGCGTGATCCTGCCGGCGGCGGCGCCCACCATCCTCACCGGCATGCGCATCAGCATGAGCATTGCGTGGCTGGTCATCGTGGCGGCCGAGATGCTGGTGGGCGGCACGGGCATCGGCTACTTCGTGTGGAACGAGTGGAACAACCTCTCGCTCACCAACGTGATCTTCGCGATCCTGCTGATCGGCGTCGTGGGCATGCTGCTCGACCAGGCCTTCGCCGGCCTGCAGCGCAAGGTGACCTATGTGGAGTGACCGCGTCCATCTTCCCAACCCGGGCGTTGCCATGACCTCACTCGTGCCTCCCGCGCCGCTGGACGTTGCGGGCCTGCGCGGCTTCCTGCGCATCGAGGGCCTGGCCAAGGCCTTTGTGCCCGCGCGGCCGGTGTTCGCCGACGTGTCGTTCACCATCGACCGCGGCGAGTTCGTCTGCATCATCGGCCACTCGGGCTGCGGCAAGACCACCATCCTGAACGTGCTGGCGGGCCTGGACCAGGCCAGCGCGGGCCATGTCTTCATGGACGGGCGCGAGGTGGCCGGCCCCAGCCTGGAACGCGGCGTGGTATTTCAAAGCCATGCGCTCATGCCCTGGCTCACCGTGCGCAGGAACATCGCCTTTGCGGTGGTCTCGCGCTGGCCCGGGTGGTCGGCCGCGCAGGTCGATGCGCAGGTGGAACGCTTCGTGGCCATGGTGGGCCTGCAGGGGGCCATCGACAAGAAGCCCTCGCAGCTGTCGGGTGGCATGAAGCAGCGCGTGGGCATTGCGCGCGCCTTTGCCATCCAGCCCAAGATGCTGCTGCTCGACGAGCCCTTCGGCGCGCTCGATGCGCTCACGCGCGGCACCATCCAGGACGAGCTCATGGCCATCGTGCGCCAGACGCAGCAGACCGTGTTCATGATCACGCACGACGTGGACGAGGCCATCCTGCTGGCCGACCGCATCCTGCTGATGACCAACGGCGCCGAGCAGCCCGGCGGCGGCTACCGCGCCGGCAACATCGTCGAGACCGTGGTCAACCCGCTGCCGCGCGAACGTACGCGCGCGTCGCTGCACCACCTGGACGGCTACTACGCGCTGCGCAACCACATCGTCGATTTCCTCGTCACGCGCGCGAAGGCGTCGTGACTTTCCCGTTCTCTTTCCATTCCATCAGGAGCAAACCCGCATGAATCGCAACGACGTCACCGAGAAGATCATCACCGTCAAGGTGAGCAAGGGCATCCAGTGGGCCGACGTGGCCAAGAAGGTCGGCCTTTCGAAGGAGTGGACCACTGCCGCCTGCCTCGGCCAGATGACGCTCGACGACAAGCAGGCCAAGGTCATCGGCAAGATATTCGGCCTCACGGTCGAAGAGCAGAAGTGGCTGCAGGTGGTGCCCTACAAGGGCTCGCTGCCCACGCCGGTGCCGACCGACCCGCTCATCTACCGCTGGTACGAGGTGGTGAGCGTGTACGGCACCACCATCAAGGAACTGATCCACGAAGAGTTCGGCGACGGCATCATGAGCGCCATCGACTTCAGCATGGACATCCAGCGCCAGGCCGACCCCAAGGGCGACCGCGTCAACGTGGTGCTGTCGGGCAAGTTCCTGCCCTACAAAACCTACTGAACGTACTCGGCCGGATGCGGCCGTTGCCTGGCCGGCGGGCGCATCGTGCCGGCCGTGATGCCGTAGCCCTCGATGGCCCCGGCAATCGACCGGGCCACCGCCTCCAGCGGCACCGCGATGCGCCGGTTGGTGCGCATGCGCTCGCGGCAATAGCTGGCCGCGATGCGCTCGGCCAGCGGATCGCTCGGGCCGTTCACGTCGGGGCTGACCACCGTCACGTGCAGGCGGCCCGCATGCTCCTGGCGCAGCCCTTCGGAGATGGCGTTCACCGCGTACTGCATGCCGTGGTACACGGCCGAGCTGGGCGACACGCCCTGCATCGCCACCGGCGCCACGTTCACGATGTGGCCCCAGCCTTGCTCCTGCATCGCCGGCAGCACGGCCGCGATGCCCAGCAGCACGCCGCGCAGGTTCACGTCGATTATGAGTTCCCACTCCTCGATCTTGCGGTTCCACAGCGGCGACATCGGCATCACGCCCGCGGCGTTCACCAGCACGTCGATCTGTTCGTGCGTGTCGAGGGCGAACTCGGCAAAGGCCTCCATGTCGGGCCGGTGCGTCACATCGAGCCGCTGAAAGCTCGCGGTGCCGCCCGTGGCCTCGATTTCGGCCACGAGTGCCGCCAGGCGCTCGGTGCGCCGCGCACCGAGCACCACCTTGGCGCCGCGCCGGGCCAGCAGCCGCGCGGTCGCTTCGCCGATGCCGCTGCTCGCGCCGGTGATGAGTACGACTTTTTCCTGGATTGCGCTCATTTGAAAACTCCTCGTGCGGGTCGGTTGCAGTAGGGTCCACGCAGAAGAGGGTGAACCGGGCATGGAAAGAAGTGTCTCGCGGCAGGGGCCGGAGGCGGTATCCGAATCGAACTCGGTTTTTGCCTGATCCTGCAAAACACGAAGCGGCCCGGTCGCACCGATCGGGCGGGTGGTCACCCGTTCGTTTGCATTTCTTGCCCGATTCGCCAGCGGCAGCTTCAGGTTGAGCCGGTTCCGAAAATCGAAGATGCTCTGTCGATGGCCGAAACCCTCGCAACACCCCAGCGCCCGTGGATCTACCTGGCGGGCCCCGATGTCTTCCGCCCCGATGCCA
The DNA here is from genome assembly GCF_056394985.1 of Variovorax sp. 10N412. Lineage (NCBI taxonomy): Bacteria > Pseudomonadati > Pseudomonadota > Betaproteobacteria > Burkholderiales > Comamonadaceae > Variovorax > Variovorax sp. 10N412. The sequence goes on along the minus strand of NZ_JBFTIO010000001.1, from coordinate 1,027,793 downwards.
GGGACCACTTCGTGCGGCTCGCCGCCGCTTGCGACGCGCTTGGCCTCGCCGCGCTGCTGCCGGCCGACGGCAACGAAGGCCTGACCACCGAAGCACCGGAAAAGCAGATCTACGTCGCCAACATGCAGCGCCTTCGCGGGGCCGACGGCGTCGTCGCCAACCTCGCATGCTTCCGCGGCCTGGAGCCCGATTCGGGCACGGTGTTCGAGGTGGGTGCGGCGGTGGCGCTGGGGATTCCCGTCGTGGCCTACGGCGTGCCCGAAGGCAGCTATGCAGAGCGCGCGCAGGCCGCGTTGCCGTGCGAGAAAGACGCCAGCGGCGTGCTGCGCGAAAGTGCCACCGGCATTGCCGTCGAAGACTTCGGCCAGCAACTGAACCTCATGCTGGCCTGCTCTATCCACATCGAGCCGACGCCGGAGGCGGCCTTGCGCAAGATGGCCGAAGTGCTCGCGGCCGCTCGCGCGTCTAAAGCTGGAAACCCCTGATGCCCGGCCCAGCCGCCACCGCCTAGGATGGCAGTCCCCCCTTTTTCAATCGGACCACTGGAGCACGCATGCCAATCACCGAGACGCACTTCGACCTGACCGCCAACGACGGCGTCACGGTGGAGGTCCATCGCTGGCAGGGCGCAACGCAGCGCGCCGTCATCCAGCTGGCGCACGGCATGGGCGAGCATTCGCTGCGCTATCGGCACCTGGCGCATGCGCTGGTGGAGGCCGGCTATGTCGTCTATTCGAACGAGCACCGCGGCCACGGCCAGGGCGCCTCGGCGCGCGGCGAACTGGGCGAGTTCGGTCCGCGCGGGTTCGCCGGGCTGGTCGACGACATGGCGCTGCTCAGCCGCCATGTGCGCGGCGTGCATCCGGGCCTGCCGCTGGTCCTGCTCGGCCACAGCATGGGATCGTTCGCCACGCAGTACTACCTGGTCGAGCACAGCGAACTGCTGTCGGGCGCGGTGCTCTCCGGCACCACGGCGCTCGACCTGCTGGGCGCCGCGCTGCAGTCAGGTTTCAAGCTGGAAGACATGAACGCCGCATTGCCCGATGTGCGCACGCCCTTCGACTGGCTCAGCCGCGACCCCGCGCAGGTCGACGCGTACATCGCCGATCCGCTGTGCGGTTTCACCGTGTCGGCCGAGGGCATGGGCTCGATGTTCGCGAACCTGGCCGACCTGGCACCCGAGGCGATGCGCCGGCACATCCGCCCCGAGCTGCCGCTGTACCTGTTCGTGGGCGACGAGGACCCGGTCAGCAACAAGGCCGAATGGTTCTATCCGCTGGTGCAGCGCTACCGCGCGGCCGGGCTGCGCGACGTGTCGTGCCACGTGTTCGGCGGCGCGCGCCACGAGACGCTGAACGAGACCAACCGCGAAGAGGTCGAGGCGGTGCTGCTGGCCTGGATTGCGCGGGTGGTCGGCGAGCCGCGCTGAGCGCGCCGCAGCTGCCTACGCCGCCTTGCCCGAGGAGGCCCTGAACTCCTGCGGCGACATGCCGTACGCCCTGCGAAACGCGCGCGTGAAGTCCGACGGGCTCTTGAACCCGACGGCGTAGGCCACGTCGGTCACCATCAGGTGCGGGTAGCGCACCAGGTCGTCGGCCGCATGGCGCAGCCGCAGGTGGCGGATGTACGCGCCCAGGCCGCCTTCGTGCTGGAACATGCGGTACAGCGTGGGGCGCGGCAGGTGCAGCGTGGCCAGCACCTGCTCCGGGGAGAGTTCGCTGCGGTGCAGGTTGGCCTGGACATAGCGGCGCACCTGGCCGAACATGGCCGCGCGTGCGGCCGCGCGCGCACCACCGCTCAGGCGTGCCTCCTTGCCGAAGCCGGCCAGCAGCAGTTGTGCGCTCGCACGCACGGCGCTTTGTGCCACGGGCGCGCTCATGTGGGCGATGTCGCGGCCCAGCGCCTCGACCTGCGCCAGAGCCAGCCGCGCAAGGGGTGTGTCGATGGGCATCGCCCGGCAGTGAAGGGCCTCGGGGTCGGGAAAGACCTCTTCCACCAGCGTGCCGGGCACGAAGAAGGTCAGCACGCGGCAGGTGTTGCGCTGCATGCGCACCGGCTGGCCCATGTCCAGCGCCAGCACCTTGGCCGACTGCGGGGCGGTCCTGGGCTGCGCCGACGAGCGCACGCTCACGCCTTCGACGTCGCCCTCCAGGAACACATGCAGGGCGTAGTTGCGCACGTTGTCGGTGGAGATCCGTGCCAGCGAGCGTTCGAGCTGCATGGCGTCGGAACGGCAGTCGGTGAAGGCGATGTCGCCGATGTCGTAGCGGTCGATGGCCGCGTGAAACGGCCGGCCGATGCCGCCCGCCGCGGGCTGCACGTCGATGACATGCCCCACGCGCTCCCGCCATGCCTGGAACTGGCGCGCTGGCGGCTCTTCCAGCACATTGAAATGACTGTGGGGCAGGCCGTTCTGCAGGGAGGAACGGACGCCGGGTGCGGGGTGACGCAGGCCCATCACAGGTGCTTGGAAAACGAGGGGTAGCCCGTTGAAAAAACCCGGAAATAAGGAAAAGGTGCCAACAAATGCTGAAAAGCCGGCGGATTCTCCAAAAACTGAGACGCACGGTCAAGCCCGCAGGCCGCAAACCTGCAATCTCGGCGTGGACGTGGTTGCAAGGCCTCGCCCGCGCAGCCCGGCCCGCTGGGCCGCGCGCTCCCCCCTCTCTTGCCGAGCGAATGAAGGTGTCCATGTCCGTCGGAAAAATCAAGCGGGTTGCAGTGCAGCGGGACAGCGGCGGCGGCGCCGGCATGTCCAGGCGCAACAGCCACGAGCCCTTGCTGCGCACGCTCGACGACGATGTGCAGCGGGTCGATTCGGCCGTGGCCGCCACCGCCGTGGGCCTGCTGTTCTCCGAGGTGAACGAGGTGGAGCTGGCTTTCCTGATGCGGCTGATCGCCGAGGGCGACACGGCCACCGCGTCGCGGATCGCGCAGCGCATCGTGGCAGGGAAGCCGTCCGTTGCGGCACCCGGGCAGCCGAAGGCGGCCTCGATGCCGCTGCAGCCGAAGGCGCGTGCGCAGCCGCTCGTTGCACAGCCGGTTGCGCTGCCCGTGAAGGCAAGGCGCCCGCGCGCCGCGCAGCCACCGGGGCCGGACCGTCAGGCCAGCATGTTGTCCCCGCGCGAACTCAGCGTGCTGCGAATGATTTCGCAGGGGTTGAGCAATCGGCAGATTGCCGAGGCGAGCTACCGCTCCACGCACACCGTGGATGCACAGGTCAAGAACATCTACCGCAAGCTGGACGTGAAGTCGCGCGCGCAGGCGGTGCGCGACGCCATGCAAAACGGCCTGCTCAATCCCCAAGCCGGCGCCTAGCCAACCGCTATTTCCTGCAGTCGCCGCCGGCGGACACGGTGCCGTCCCTGCATTCGGTGAGGATGGGCGCGCCCGAAGAGGCTGCGGGTGCCGCGGGCGTCGTGCCGCGGTCGGGCCCGGCGTCTTTCTCGTAGACGATCTTCCTGCTGCCCAGCTCGCAGCTGCCCACCACCTGCCCGCTGGCCGATGCGTTGGCATCGACCACGGTGACGGTGAAGCGCGCCACGCCCGCGGCGGCGATCTTCGACTCGATCTGTGTGCGCAGGGCGTCGCAGCTTTCGGCGCCGTGCGCCGCATGGGCCGCGCCGGCAAGGGCCAGCGCGGTGGGGAGCAACCAGTGTTTCATGGGGGGCCTGCCTTGCACAGCGTGGGAGGGGGAAACAGTCTAGTCCCACGCCCGTGCGCTGTGCATCCCCTGTTGGAAGGGGCGCAGGAAAGGCGTGGGGCTTGCCCCCATGCCTTCGCCGGCCTCAGGCCTGGGCCGCCGCCAGCGTCGCGTTGAGCGTTGCGCTCGGACGCATTACGGCGGTGAACTTCTCGGGGTCGGCCAGGTAGTAGCCGCCGATGTCGACAGGTTTGCCCTGCACGGCGGCGAGTTCGTCGACGATCTTCTTCTCGTTGGCGGTGAGCGTCTCGGCCAGCTTCTTGAACTTGGCTTGCAGTTCCTTGTCGTCGGTCTGCGCGGCCAGCTCCTGTGCCCAGTACATCGCCAGGTAGAACTGGCTGCCGCGGTTGTCCAGCTGACCGGTCTTGGGGGACGGGTTCTTGTTGTTGTCCAGCAGCTTGCCGGTGGCGGTGTCCAGCGTCTTGGCCAGGATCTTGGCCTGCGCGTTGCCCGTCTTCAGGCCCAGGTCTTCCAGGCTCACGGCCAGCGCGAGGAATTCACCGAGCGAGTCCCAGCGCAGGTGATTTTCTTCCACCAGCTGCTGCACGTGCTTGGGGGCCGAGCCGCCCGCGCCGGTCTCGTACAGGCCGCCGCCGGCCATCAGGGGCACGATGGACAGCATCTTGGCCGAGGTGCCCAGTTCCATGATGGGGAACAGGTCGGTCAGGTAGTCGCGCAGGATGTTGCCGGTGGCGCTGATGGTGTCCAGGCCGCGCACGACGCGCTCCAGCGTGTAGCGCATGGCCCGCACCTGGCTCATGATCTGGATGTCCAGGCCCGAGGTGTTGTGCTCGTGCAGGTACATCTTGACCTTGGTGATCAGCTGCGCCTCGTGCGGGCGGTAGGCGTCGAGCCAGAACACCACCGGCATGCCGGAGTTGCGCGCGCGCGTGACGGCCAGCTTCACCCAGTCGCGGATCGCGGCGTCCTTCACCTGGCACATGCGCCAGATGTCGCCCTGCTCCACGTCTTCGCTCAACAGCACTTCGCCGGTGTCCAGGTCGGTGATGTTGGCGACGCCGTCTTCCGGAATCTCGAAGGTCTTGTCGTGCGAGCCGTACTCCTCGGCCTTCTGCGCCATGAGGCCCACGTTGGGCACCGTGCCCATGGTCTTGGGGTCGAAGGCGCCGTGCCACTTGCAGAAGTTGATGATCTCCTGGTAGATGCGGGCGAAGGTCGATTCGGGCATCACGGCCTTGACGTCCTTCAGGCGGCCGTCGGCGCCCCACATCTTGCCGCCGTTGCGGATCATGGCGGGCATGGAGGCGTCCACGATGACGTCGTTGGGCGAATGGAAGTTGGTGATGCCCTTGGCCGAGTCGACCATGGCCAGTTCGGGGCGGCCTTCATGGCAGGCGTGCAGGTCGCGCTTGATCTCGTCCTGGGTGCTCTGGGGCAGCGTGGCGATCTTGGTGTACAGATCGACCATGCCGTTGTTGACGTTGATGCCCAGCTCGTCGAACAGCTTGCCGTGCTTCTCGAAGGCTTCCTTGTAGAAGATCTTCACGCAGTGGCCGAACACGATGGGGTGCGAGACCTTCATCATGGTGGCCTTCACGTGCAGCGAGAACATGACGCCGGTCTTGTGCGCGTCCTCGATCTCCTTTTCATAGAAGGCCAGCAGCGCCTTCTTGCTCATGAACATGGAGTCGATGACTTCGCGGTCCAGCAGTGCCACCTTGGACTTGAGCACGACGGTCTTGCCGCTCTTGGTGATCAGCTCCATCTTGACGTTGCGCGCGCGGTCCAGGGTCATGGACTTTTCGCCGTGATAGAAGTCGCCGCCGTGCATGTGCGAGACGTGCGAGCGCGAGGCCTGGCTCCACTCGGCCATGCTGTGCGGGTTCTTGCGGGCGTATTCCTTCACCGCCTTGGGTGCGCGGCGGTCGGAGTTGCCCTCGCGCAGCACCGGGTTCACCGCGCTGCCGGTGCACTTGTTGTAGCGCGCGCGGATGTCCTTGTCCTCGTCCGAGGTCGGGTTCTCGGGGTAGTCGGGGATCTTGTAGCCCTTGTCCTGCAGTTCCTTGATCGCCGCCTTGAGCTGGGACACCGAAGCGCTGATGTTGGGCAGCTTGATGATGTTGGCGTTGGCCTGGAGCGTGAGCTTGCCGAGTTCGGAGAGGTTGTCAGGCACCTTCTGCGCGTCGCTCAGGAATTCGGGGAACTCGCCCAGGATGCGGGCGGCCACGGAGATATCGCTCGTGGTGACGTTGATGCCGGCCGGTTGGGTGAAGGCGCGGATGATGGGCAGAAACGCGTAGGTCGCCAGCAGGGGCGCCTCGTCGGTGAGGGTGTAGACGATGGTGGGTTGCTTCGAGCTCATGCGCTGGCTTCCGTAAAACTTGAGTTGTCGGGTTGGCTGGAACTTCTGGCGGAATCGCACCGCCGGAATCGCCGATTGTCACCCGTCGGCGGCCGGTTCGGTCCGCCAAGGGGCCTAACACCCCCATGGGGGGCTCTGTCAATGGGGTTTCAGGGCAGCGGCAGGGTGATGGTGGCCACCAGCGGCACGGTGTCGATGCGCTCGGCGCTGGCGACCAGGAAGGCCCTGTGCGGCGCCGTCTGCACCAGTTCGCCCAGCGAACGCCACAGGCAGCGCACCGACCCCGCATCGAGCGCGGCCGTCGGCTCGTCGAGCAGCACCAGCGGGCGGCTCGAGGCCAGCGCGGCGGCCAGCCACACCTTGCGCTTGGAGCCGGTGGACAGCATGAACATCGACTTCGCCAGGTGCGGGGTCAGGGAAAAACCTTCCACCAGCGCCTGCCATCGCGCATCGTCGAAGCCCGCGTCGCCCTGGCGCAGCGCGGCGGTGCATTCGTGCACGGTGGCCTGGTCGAAGCGGTCGGTGGAGGGGTCCACGAAGAACACCTGGCGCCGGTAGGCCTCGGGCGCGGTGTCCAGGCTGGCGCTCGCCACGGTGAGGCGGCCGGTGGCGGGCAGCGCGCCCGCCATCACCTGGAGCAGGGCCGACTTGCCGCTGCCGGTGTCGCCGTGCAGCAGCGTGACGCCGGGGCCGATGGCGGCGGTCCAGTTCGAGGCGATCGGCGGCTGGCCGGGGTAGGCGAAGCCGAGCGCGTCGATCCCGAGGATGGGGGGCAAGGAGGGCAAGGAGGGCAAGGAGGAGGGTGAAGGGGACGAAGGGTTCATGGTCGAGGCCGACTCTATCAATCAAGCAGCCGCACGCGAACGCCGAGGCATGGCTACCATTCGGCTCCATGAAAAAGCTGCTGCTCACCGCCGGTCTCCTCGCGTCGCTGTTCACTGTGCCCGTGTTCGCCGCGCCGCCGGCCCAGGTGTTCGACGCGGTGAAGAAACCCGAGGCGCTCGACCTGCAATGGCGCACCCGCCTGTGCGCCTTGCTGCCGCAGCCCTGCGACGTGCAGCAGCTCGGCCTGTACCGCCCGCGCGGCGCCACGCCTGCCGACTACGTGGTGCTCTCGGCCGAGCCGCTGGCCATGGCGCGCGTGAAGCGCACCACCGACGCGAAGGGCTGGCAGCTCGACCGGCTGCACGATTTCTCGGGCTATGCGCAGTCCCTCAAGAAAGAAGACACCGGCACCGCGAGCGACACCGGCGACAAGCGCGACATGCGCCTGTCGCTCGCGCCCGCGCTCTACCCGCTGGCCGAAAGCAAGTGGGCCGTGGCCGTGCTGCAGACCGTGTCGGAGATGTACTCGGGCGGCGGCGCCTCGTTCGACACTGCCGACTTCGTGCCGCTCGAAGGCGGCAAGGCCTTGCACGAAGGCATTCCCTTCTCGTGCTTCAAGATGATCCGCGCCTGCTTCAGCGAGAAGGACTACAAGACCTCGAAGCACTGCCATGACGAAAGCAAAGGCAGCCTGCGCATCGTGTACGGCGAGGCCGCCAGACCCGGCGCGCCCTACGACTGGCAGTACACGTGGCTGCAGAGCGAGTGGCCGCAGAACGAGCCGCAGCGCGCCGCCACCACCACGCGCATCCGCTTCACCGCCAAGACCACCGAGCGTGCGGACTTCTGCGGCGGACCGCAGTAGGCACCGAAGACTTCTCGCGCATTGCTGCGTTTTGGCACGCAATCTGCTTTGAGAAGTTCATCCAGGAGAAATGCCGGCTCGATGCTTCGAGTTAGTGCATTACCGAAGGCGATGGCCCAGAACGCTCAGGTCCCAAGACTGGATTTTTTCTAACGCTGGAGAGCGCTGACCGACCCCTTGCAGGGGCCGAGGGCAGCCGCCGAAGGGGCAAGCCCTGTGCGATGTGCGCGCAGGGTGAATCTCTCAGGCAAAAGGACAGCAGGGGCACGCCGCGCACAGAGCGCGGGGGTGCCCTTGTTCGCTTCCGGAGCCGCTTTCTTTCATGACCTGTTTCCCGCAACGCCGCACGACGAATGTCTTTCCTGGCGTTGCACGTGCTCGCGTCCCTCTTTTTCAACCGGAGAACTGACCCATGCTGATGAAACGACAACTGAAAGCCATGTTCGTGGGCGCGCTGCTGGCCGCAGCGGCGGCCACCGCCTTCGCACAGGACGCTGGCAAGGTGCTGCGCCTGGTGCCGCAGTCCGACCTGAAGATCCTCGACCCGATCTGGACCACCGCCTTCATCACGCGCAACCACGGCTACATGGTGTACGACACGCTCTTCGGCGTGGACGAACAAGGCAAGGTGCATCCGCAGATGGTCGACAAGTACACGACCAGTCCCGACGGCAAGACCTGGACCTTCACGCTGCGCAAGAGCCTGGCCTTCCATGACGGCAAGCCCGTCACCTCGGAAGACGTCATTGCGTCGCTCAAGCGCTGGGGCCAGCGCGACGGGCTGGGCCAGAAGATGTTCACCGCGCTCGACAAGGCCGAGGCCGTGGACGCCAACACCTTCAGGCTGGTGTTCAAGGACACCTTCGGCATGGTGCTCGACGCGCTGAGCAAGCCGTCGTCGAACCCGCCGTTCATCATGCCCGCGCGCGTGGCGGCCACGCCCGCCGACAAGCAGATCGACGACGCCACCGGCTCCGGCCCCTACATCTTCAAGAAGGACGAGTACCGCCCCGGCGAGAAGATCGTCTACCTGAAGAACACCAGGTACGTGCCGCGCACCGAGGCGCCCTCGGGCACTGCGGGCGGCAAGAACGTGTACGTCGACCGCATGGAATGGATCATCCTGAAGGACGCGCAGACGCAGGCCAACGCACTGGCCAACGGCGAGGTCGACATGATCGAGTGGGTGCCCTCCGAGCAGTACACCGCGCTGAAGAACAACCCGGCCATCACGCTCGACAGCCCGGTGGCCAAGGGCTCGTTCGCGCTGCACCTGAACCACTTCATTCCGCCCTTCGACAACCCCAAGATCGCGCAGGCCGCGTTCATGGCCATCAACCAGGAAGCGCTGATGCGCGCGCAACTGGTGCACAAGGAGCTCTACAACAGCTGCGCCTCCATCTACCCGTGCGGCTCGGCCTATGCCTCCGACAAGACCGGCTACTTCACCGGCAAGCCGCAGTTCGAAAAGGCGAAGGCGCTGCTCAAGGAAGCCGGCTACGACGGCAAGCCCGTCGTGCTCATGTACCCGGCCGACTTTGCGGTGCTGAACAAGTTTCCGCCGGTGATGGCGCAGCTGCTCAAGCAGGCCGGCTTCAACGTCGACATGCAGTCGATGGACTGGCCCACGCTGGTCACGCGCCGCGCCAAGAAAGACCCGGTCGACAAGGGCGGCTGGAACCTGTTCATCACCGGCTGGGGCATTGCCGACAACATGAACCCGATGTTCTTCGCACCGCTCACCGGCAACGGCGAGAAGGGCTGGTTCGGCTGGGCCACCGACGACAAGCTGGAGCAGCTCAAGTCCGAGTTCCTGGCCACGGCCGACGAACCCAGGCGCAAGGAGCTGGCCACGGCCATCCAGCAGCGCGTGTACGACACCGGCATCTACGCGCCCATCGGTGAGTACAAGCCGCTCACGGCCTACCGCAAGGGCGTGGTGAGCGGCGTCGTGCGCTCGCCGGTCGGCGTGTTCTGGAACCTGAAGAAGAACTGAGCCAACGCCACGGAACCCGCCCCATGCTGCTCTTTCTTGCACGCCGCATTCTGTCGACCGTGCCGGTGCTCGTCATCGTCGCGCTGATCGTGTTCCTGATGCTGCGGCTCGCGCCCGGCGACCCCGCGGCCGCCATCGTGGGCGACAGCGGCACCAGCGAGAACATCGCCAAGGTGCGCGAGCAGCTGGGGCTCAACCAGTCGCTGCCGGTGCAGTTCTTTCACTGGAGCGCGCAACTGCTGCAGGGCAACCTGGGCGAGTCGTACTTCATGAAGAAGACGGTGACCGAGCTGATCGGCCAGCGCATCGAGGCCACCGTGTCGCTGGCGGCCGTGACGCTGGTGGTCACCATCCTCATCGCGGTGCCGCTGGGCGTGATTGCCGCGTGGCGGCACGGCGGCTGGCTCGACCGCATGCTCATGGGCTTTTCGGTGATGGGCTTTTCCATTCCGGCGTTCGTGATCGGCTACGTGCTCATCTGGATCTTCGCGCTGCACCTGCAGTGGCTGCCGGTGCAGGGGTATGCGCGGCTGAGCCATGGGCCGCTCTTGTGGATCAAGCATCTGATACTGCCGTCGATCACGCTGTCGGTCATCTATGTGGCGCTGATTGCGCGCGTCACGCGCGCGGCCGTGGCCGAGGCCATGACCGAGGACTACATCCGCACCGCGCGCGCCAAGGGCATTTCCGAAAAACGCCTGCTGATGCGGCACGCGCTGGCCAACGCGGCAATTCCCATCGTCACGGTGATCGGCATCGGCATTGCGCTGCTGATCGGCGGCGTGGTGGTCACCGAGACGGTGTTCGCCATTCCGGGGCTCGGGCAGCTCACGGTCGACGCGGTGCTGTCGCGCGACTTTCCGCTCATCCAGGGCATCACGCTGTTCTTCTCCGTCATCTACGTGCTCATCAATCTGCTGATCGATGTGAGCTACCTGGTGTTCGACCCACGTATCCGTTACTGAAGCCACGGAACCGCAACGAAGAAACACCATGACCGATTCATCCCTTTCCCTTGCTCCCGTTGCTCCCGTTGCACCCGATGCCGCCGTGGAGGCGCTGCCGCCACCCAGGCGCCGCTCGCTGCTCAAGCGCATCCTGGCCAACTGGTCGGTGCGCGCGGGCGGCAGCGTGCTGGTGCTGCTTGTGCTGATGTCGCTGGCCGCGCCGTGGCTGGGCACCATCGACCCGACCGCCATCGACCCCGCCAGCTCGAACCTGTTGCCGGGCACGCGCGGCGAGTTCAACAGCCTGGCCGGCGACACCTTCGAGCACCTGTTCGTGATGGGCACCGACAGCCTGGGGCGCGACATCTGGAGCCGCACGCTGTACGGTGCGCGCGTGTCGCTCACCGTGGGCATCGCGGTGGCCGCGCTGGCCATGGTGTTCGGCATGGTCGTCGGGCTGCTGGGCGGCTACTTCCGGCGCATCGACAGCGTGCTCATGCGGCTGATGGACGGCGTCATGGCCATCCCCGGCATCCTGTTCGCGATCAGCCTGGTGGCGCTGTTCGGCGGCACGCTGCTCACGGTGGTGGTGGCCATCGCGGTGCCCGAGATTCCGCGCGTGGCGCGGCTGGTGCGCTCGGTGGTGCTCACGGTGCGCGAGGAGCCTTACGTGGAGGCGGCCATCGCGCTCGACACGCCGACCTGGAAGATCCTCACGCGCCACATCCTGCCGAACGCGATTGCGCCGCTGATCATCCAGGCGACCTATGTGTGCGCCTCCGCAATATTGGTGGAGGCCATCCTGTCGTTCCTGGGCGTGGGCCTGCCGGCGGACATGGCGACCTGGGGAAACATCATGGCCGAGGGCCGTGCGCAGTTCAACCAGTTCCCGCACAACGTGCTGTTCCCGGGCATCTTCCTGGCGCTCACGGTGCTGGCGGTGAACATCCTGGGTGACGGGCTGCGCGACACGCTCGACCCGAAGTTCAACAAGCGGGGAAGCTAGTATGAAGAACACCCCCAGTCTTCGCGCACTTCGTGTCGCTTCGCCAACCCCCTTGCAAGGGGCAACACCGGTGGCCCGGCAAAGCCGGTTCCACAGTGTTTCTCGCACGGGAAAATTCAAATGACACAGGTGCCGGTACTTTCCGTGCGCGACCTCGCCATCGCGTTGCCGCCCGGCGGCGACCGCGCGCATGCGGTCGCGCACATCTCCTTCGACGTGCCGCCCGGCAAGATCGTCTGCCTGCTCGGCGAATCGGGCTCGGGCAAGTCGGTCATCGCCAACGCGGTGATGGGCCTGCTGCCGCCGGGGCTCGTGCCCGTGCGCGGGGTGATCGAGTTGCAGGGCGAGAACCTGCTCGCGGCGCCGCAAGGGCGGCTTCGTGCCCTGCGCGGCCCTGCGATGGCCATGGTGTTCCAGGAGCCGATGACCGCGCTCAACCCGGTGATGACCTGCGGCGCGCAGGTCGACGAAATGCTCGCGCAGCACGTGCACATGGGCGCGGCCGAGCGGCGCCAGAAGATCCTGGCCATCATGGCGCGCGTGCGGCTGCCCGAGCCCGAGCGCATCTATGCCTCGTACCCGCACCAGCTCTCGGGCGGGCAGCGCCAGCGCATCGTGATCGCGATGGCGCTCATCCTGAAGCCCGCGCTGCTGATCTGCGACGAGCCGACCACCGCGCTCGACGTGACCACGCAGGCCGAGATCCTGCGGCTCATCCTGGAGCTGCAGACCGAGAGCGGCACGGCCGTGCTGTTCATCACGCACGACTTCGGCGTGGTCGCCGAAATCGCCGACGAGGTGGTGGTGCTGCAGCTGGGCGCCATGATCGAGAAGGGCGACAAGATGGCGGTGCTCACCGCGCCGCGCGAGCCGTACACGAAGATGCTGCTCGATGCGGTGCCCGAACTCTCGGCGCCCCGGCGCCCGCCCGTGGCCGATGCCTACCCGCTGCTCAACGCGGTGAAGATCTGCAAGACCTACGTCACCGGCAGCTGGCCGGGCAAGCGCCGCGCGGTGAACGCCGCGCGCGACGTGACGCTCGAAGTGCGCCCCGGCGAAACCGTGGGCATCGTCGGCGAGTCGGGCTCGGGCAAGTCGACGGTGGCGCGCTGCATCGCGCGGCTGATCGACCCGACCTCCGGCGACATCTTTGCCGACGGCCGCTCGGTGGCGCATGCCACGGGGCGTGCGCTGTCGCCGTTCCGGCGCACGGTGCAGGTGATCTTCCAGGACCCCTACCGCTCGCTCAATCCGCGCCAGACCGTGGGCGCTTCCATTGTCGAAGGGCCGGTCAACTTCGGCACGCCGCACGACCAGGCGTGGGCGCGCGCCGAGGAGCTGATGCACCTGGTGCGCCTGTCGCCCGACGCGCTGCGCCGCTACCCGAGTGAGTTCTCGGGCGGCCAGCGCCAGCGCATCTCCATTGCGCGCGCGCTGGCCTGCGAGCCCAAGGTGCTGATCGCCGACGAGGCGGTGTCCGCGCTCGACGTGTCGGTGCAGGCGCAGATCCTGCGGCTGCTCGACGAGATCCAGCAGCGGCTGAAGATCGGCATTCTGTTCATCACCCACGACCTGCGCGTGGCCAGCCAGATCTGCGACAGCGTGCTCGTCATGAGCCAGGGAGAAATCGTGGAGCGCGGCATGGTGAAAGACGTGTTCTTCGCGCCGCAACACGACTACACGCGCAAACTGCTGGCCGCAGCGCCCGGGCGCGACTTTGCCTTCGCGCGCAGCTGAGGCCGCGCGCCGGTCATTCATTCATTCATCGCTTCATCCCACGACAAGGAATCCATGAAAGTCTTCATCGCCGGTTTCCAGCACGAGACCAACACCTTCGCCCCCAGCAAGGCCGACTGGGCCGCGTTCAACGCGGGCTCCAGCTTTCCGCCGTACCGGCGCGGCGCGGTCATCGTCGAGGCCTATGCGGGGCGCAACATTCCGGTGGGCGGCTTCATCGACGCGGCGCGCGAGAAGGGCTGGCTGCTGGTGCCCTCGGCATGGGCCGGCGCCACGCCTTCGGCGCACGTGACCGAGGACGCCTTCGAGCGCATCTCGGCAGCCATTACCGAAGACCTGGCCTCGGCGCTGGCCGACGGCGGCATCGACGCGGTGTACCTCGACCTGCACGGCGCGGCCGTGACCGAGCACCTCGAAGACCCCGAAGGCGAACTGATTGCGCGCATCCGCACGCTGGTGGGCCCCGACGTGCCCATCGTCGCGAGCCTGGACCTGCACGGCAACATCACCGCGCAGATGCTGGCCGAGGCCGATGCGCTGGCCACCTACCGCACCTACCCGCACATCGACATGGCCGACACCGGCCGCCTGGCCGCGACGCTGCTGGAGCGCCGCATGGCGCGCGGTTCGCGCGAGCCGCTGCATGCGCGGCGCTTCAGCTTCCTGCTGCCGCTGAACGTGCAGTCGACCATGATCGAGCCGGCTGCATCCGTGTACGCGCTGCTGAAGGAACTCGACGTGAAGCACGACGCGGTGCTGAGCTTTGCCACCGGCTTCCCGGCCGCGGACATCGCCGAATGCGGGCCTGTGGTGTGGGGCTACGGCGACGACGCCGGCGCGGCCGTGGCCGCGCTGTACGAGCGCATCGACCAGCCGCGCTCGCAATGGCGGCTCGACGTGCTGGGGCCTCGCGTGGCCGTGGCGCGCGCGCTCGAACTGGCCGAGGGCGCGAGCCAGCCAGTGGTCATCGCCGACACGCAGGACAACCCCGGCGCGGGCGCCGATAGCAACACCACCGGCATGCTGCATGCGCTGCTGGCCGAAGGCGCGGGCAAGCGCTTCCCGGGCAAGGTGGCACTCGGCCTGATGTTCGACCCGGCCGCCGCGGCCGCGGCGCACGAGGCCGGCGTGGGCGCGCAGATCCGCATCGCGCTGGGCACCTCGGTGCCCACCTGGGGTGGCCAGTTCAGCGATGTGCCGGTCGAAGGCCTGTTCACCGTGACCGCGCTCAGCGACGGCCAGGTGCAGGGCAAGGGGCCGATGTCGCGCGGCGGCACGGTGTCGCTCGGCCCCAGCGCCTGCCTGGAGATCGACGGCGTGCGCATCGCCGTGGCCAGCGGCAAGAGCCAGATGCTCGACCGCGAGTTCTTCCGCTATGTGGGCATCGAGCCCGAGGCGATGAAGGTGCTGGTCAACAAGAGCTCGGTGCACTTTCGCGCCGACTTCGCGCCCATCGCCAGCACCATCCTCGTGGCCAAGGCGCCGGGCCCGATGGCCGCCGACCCGGCCGACCTGCCATGGACGCGGCTGCCGGCCACGATGGCGCTGCAGCCCTGAGCACCCACCCCGTCTTCCCTTCCACCGAACCAGAGCACACGATGCCCCAGAACGCACAGCACTACCTCGAGTACATGAGAAAGCACGCCGCCGAATTCGTGACGGTGCGCCAGCAGATCCACCAGAACCCCGAGCTCGGCTTCGAGGAGTTCGGCACCAGCGACCTGGTCGCCGAGCGCCTCACGGCCTGGGGCTACGAGGTCGAGCGCGGCCTGGGCGCGACCGGGCTCGTGGGCCGCCTGAAGCGCGGCAACGGCACGCGCGCCGTGGGCATTCGCGCCGACATGGACGCGCTGCCCATCGAGGAGAAGACGGGCCTGGCCTATCGCAGCGGACGGCCCGGCATCATGCATGCCTGCGGGCACGACGGCCACACGGCCATGCTGCTTGGCGCGGCCAAGTACCTGGCGCAGCACGGCGAGTTCTCGGGCACGCTCAACCTGATCTTCCAGCCGGCCGAAGAGGGCATGGGCGGCGCCGTGAAGATGATGGACGACGGCCTGTTCGAGAAGTACCCGTGCGACGCGGTGTACGCCATGCACAACTCGCCGGGCCGCAGGCAGGGCGACCTGGTGTTCCGCGAGGGCGCGGCCATGGCCTCGTCGGACTACGCCACCGTCACGCTCACCGGCGTGGGCGGCCACGGCGCCATGCCGCACCGCACGGCCGACCCGATCGTGGCGGCGTCGAGCATCGTGATGGCGCTGCAGACCATCGTCTCGCGCAACGCCGATCCGCAGGAGCTGTCGATCGTCACCGTGGGCGCCATCCACGCCGGCAAGGCCAACAACGTGATTCCGGAGACCTGCACGCTGGAGATCAGCGTGCGCTCGCTGAACCGCGAGGTGCGCGTGCTGCTCGAGAAGCGCCTGAAAGCCATCGTCAACGCGCAGGCCGAGAGCTTCGGCGTGAAGGCGCACATCGACTACCGCAAGGGCTACGCGGTGCTGGTGAACACGCCGGAGGAAACCGAGTTCGCGCGCCGCGTCGGCTACGCGCTGGTGGGCGAGGCGCACGTGGAGCCGCAGGGCCCGGCCGTCACGGGCAGCGAGGACTTCGCGTTCATGCTGGAGAAAAAGCCCGGCTGCTACCTGTTCATCGGCAACGGCGCGCCGGGCGAGCACGGCGGCTGCATGGTGCACAACCCGGGCTACGACTTCAACGACGGCAACCTGCCGATCGGCGCGGCCTACTGGGCGCTGCTGGCCGAAACCTACCTGCAGTAAAGGGGGAAAGGGCCGGGCCGCAGCCCTGCGGGCGCCGCTTCAGTGCCGGGGCACGGTCGTCGTGCCCACGTGCATCGTGCGGCCTGCGCCCAGGCCCGCGACGACCAGCGCGATGCCCAGGCCGATGAACAGCCACGACGAGGCGCGAAAGCTCCCCGTCCAGCCGTGCAGCAGCCCGGCCAGCAGCGGGCCGAAGGCCGCCACCATGTAGCCCACGCCCTGCGCCATGCCCGACAGGTGCGCGGCCACGTGCGAGTCGGGCGAGCGCAGCACGATCATGGTGAGCGCCAGCGCAAAGGTGCCGCCCTGGGCGATGCCCAGCAGCACGGCCCAGGCCCACACCCCGCCGAGCGGCGCGAACAGCATCGCGAGCATGGCCGTCACCGTGAGCGCCGCCAGCACCACCGACAGGCCGCGCTGGTTGCGCAGCTTCACGGCCAGCGCCGGCACCACCAGGCAGGTGACGACCTGCGTCATGACCGACAGCGACACCACGTAGCCCGCGGTCTCGCTGCCCAGCCCGCGCTCGCGCAGGATCGGCGCGAGCCAGCCCATCACGATGTAGGCGAGGGCGGACTGCAGGCCCATGAAGAAGGTGACCTGCCAGGCCAGCCGGTCGCGCCACAGGCCGCGCACGGTGAAGCCTGATTCGCTGGCCACCGGCTTGCGCGCCAGCGCCTGCGGCGCCCAGATCAGCGTGACCAGCGCGGCCGGCAGCGCCCACATGGCCAGCGCGGTGGTCCAGCCGCCGTCCAGCGCATGCTCGATGGGCACCGTGAGCCCGGCCGCGCTGGCGGCGCCGCCGCACACGGCCATGGTGTACAGGCCCATCATCAGCGCGGCCTGCCTGGCGAAGTCGCGCTTCACCAGGCCCGACAGCAGCACGTTCGACACGGCGATGCCGCTGCCCGCGATGGCCGAGGCCAGGAACAGCAGCGGGATGTTGCCGGTGCCGCGCAGCAGCGTGCCGACCAGGATCAGCACCATGCACCCGAGCAGCGTGCGCTCGGTGCCGAAGCGACGCCCCAGGCCCGGAGCCAGCGGCGCGAACGCGCCCAGGCAGAGGATCGGCAGCGTGGTCAGCAGGCTCGCGGCGGTGGCCGAGAGGCCGGTGGCCTGGATGATCTCCGGCAGCACCACCGACAGGCTGGCGAACACGGGGCGCAGGTTGAAGGCGATCAGCACCACGCTGGCGCCGAGCAGGATGCGGCGCGCCAGGCCCTGGGGGCCATGTGCCGGCGCGGCGGTGGCGGTAGAAGCCGAAGAAGAGATGGTGGCCGAGTTCATGGCGTGCCCAGCGACAGTGCGTTGATCATCGGCGCCATGAACGCGCGCACCGCCGCGGCCGCCGCGTCGGGGTCGCGGCTGGCAATGCCTTCGACGACGGCGCGGTGCGCGGCCTCGTCGGGCTCGGGCAGCACCGTGCCCATGGTGCTGGCGATGGTTTCCTTGATGTAGCCCGTGATGAAGCGGCAGGTCTCGGCCAGCGCCAGGTTGCCGGAGACGTCGACGATGGCCAGGTGAAAGGCCAGGTCGCGCTCGATGAACGATGCGCCCTCGTCGCCCGGCTCGGGCACGCCGCGCTTGTCGAGCAGGGCATGCAGGCGGCGCAGGTCGCGCGCGGTGTGGCGCACGGCGGCGAGCCGCGCGGCTTCCACCTCGAGCGCGCGGCGCACCTCGAACTGGTCGCGCAGGCTGGCCAGGCGCATCTTCTGCAGACTGGAGGAGGGGTCGAAACCCGAGCGCACGTAGGTGCCCGAGCCCTGGCGCACTTCGAGCAGCCCGCGCGAGACCAGCGTCTTGACCGCTTCGCGCACCGTGCCGCGGCTCACGCCCAGCAATTGCGCGAGCTGCGGCTCGATAGGAATGCGCGAGCCGACCGTCCAGCGTCCGGCGGAGATTTCCGCCCTGATGCTGTCGGCGGCGGTATCTGCCAGGGAGGTACGGGGAGCTTGGGCGAGCATCGAGAGGGCCTATTCATTCAATGATTGGACGAATTCTGCCGCCAATGGAAAGCCCGGGCCAGGGGTGCGATGGTGGCCCGTGCATTGACGCAACAGAGGTGCAGACCCTTGTTCGCAGGATTGCGCAAGTTGGGTTCAAAGATATGTCATCAAAAAGTGAACTTTTTCCGGATTCGAGGAAACGTTCAGCAATTGTTACTAATTATTGCTTGAGTGGCTGAAAATGAAACTAAAGGTCACTCGCAGACGCGTCACAGCCTTTTCGAACTACCCAAAAGCAGAAAAAAACGGTTTCCCCAGAAGTTGAAATGAAGGACTTTTCTTTGTCGGACGTGCGGCTCTTCACCAAGGCCGTCCAGCTTGGCGGACTGACCCCGGCGGCCGACGTTCTGAACGTGCCCAAGGCCTCCGCGTCGCGCCAGCTGCAGCGGCTGGAAGCCACGGTGGGGCACCAGTTGCTGCACCGCGGCGCCGCCCGCTTCGCCCTGACCGAAGAGGGGCGGCAGTTCCTGGTGGCCGCCCAGCACGTGCTGACCATCCTCGACGACGTGATGCTGAACCTCTCCGCGGGCGGAGGCACCGTCACCGGCCGGTTGCGCATCGCCGTGCCGCACTACTACGGCCGCGAACTGCTGACGAGCCACTTGCCCGATTTCATGCGCGCCCACCCGCAGCTCGACGTGGTGGTCGAAACCGGCAACGACCGCGCGGACCTGGTGCGCGACGAAGCCGACGTGGCCATCCGGCGCGGGCGCGAAGGCTGCGACGAGCTGGTGGCGCGCCACCTGAAGAACGAGCCGCTCATGCTGTGCGCCGCGCCGGGCTACCTGGCGCCGCACGCCCCGCTCGAAAACCTGGCCGACCTGGCCCCGCACGCCTTCCTGTCGGCCGAAGCCGAGGGGCGCAAGCGGGAGGTGCATCTCGCGACCCTCGAGCGGACCCACCGCGTTCGCGTGGACAGCGTGTGCCAGTCGGACGACCTGGAGCTGACCCTGCAGCTGGCCTTGTCGGCCCGCGGCATCGCGCTGCTGCCGGTGTCGCTGGCGCAGCCGCAGGTCGGCGCCGGCCTGCTGGTGCCGGTGCTGCCCGCGCTCCAGCTCAAGCCGCAGGAGATCAACCTGGTCTACCTGCCCGCGCGGCGCAACTCGCCCAAGATCAAGACCTTCGTCGACTACGTGCTGGGTGTGTTCCGGGCGTCCTGACGCGCTGACGCCCCGCAGCTACCAGCTTCCCGAGGCGCCGCCGCCGCTGCTGGAGCCGCCGCCGGACGACGAGGACGAGCTGGAAGAAGAAGACGAAGAAGACGAAGAAGAGGACGACGACGAAGAACTGCTGCTCCAGCCGCTGTCGCCGTCGTCGCTGCCGCCGCCCCCGCTGCCCCCGCCGTAAGGCAGAAAGGCGAACAGCAGCGCGATGAAGGTCGCGAGCGCCGCGGGAATCCAGGTCTCGTCGGGCACCGGGCCAGGGTGGGTCGTCGACACCATGAAGACACAGATGCCCCCCACGACCAGCAGGCGCACCGTGAAGCCGAGCACGCTGCGCTGCCAGGTGTTGCGCATGCACACCACGATGACCGTGGCGAACAGGCCGATGCCGCCGATGCCCATGGCCCACAGAAAGCCCCACCAGAACCGCTCCGCGCCGAGCGCGAACGCCAGGACGACCAGCCCCGCGATCGCGAGCGCGATGCCGCCCACCACATAACTCACCGCGCGCGAACGCCCGCAGGCGTAGCCGATGCCGCAGGCCACCAGGGCCGGCATGGCCAGGAACGCCGCCATCATGGGGCTGGCCAGCGCCGCGGCGCCGCCCACCGCGCCGGCCCCCAGCAGGAGCAGCGCCACGCGCCAGCTGGGCTTGCGCCTGGGCGCCTCGGGCGCGACCGACGCGACGGCTTCGGCCAGCAGCTCGGGGCGCCGGGCCTTGCCCTGAAGCTTGCCCTTGCGCTTGCGGGGCGCCTGCTGCAGCGCCGCGCGGCCGCGTGCGTTGCCGGCCACGCCGCGCCCGTACCAGACGCCCACGACCAGGCTCCAGGCCAGCACGCCGAACAGCGCCCAGCCTTCGTCCGTGACGTGTGCGCCGCGCGAGGCCGGCTCGGGTGCGCTGTCTGATGTGACCTCGATGGGCAACTGCCCGCTGGCGTCGACGGCCGGCGCGAGCGTCTGCGGGTTGATCAGCTGCGACAGCGCCTGCACCGCAGCCTGCACGCCGCCGGCGAAGTCGCCGTTGCGAAAGCGCGGTGTCATCTCGCGGTCGATGATGCGCGCGGCCTGGATGTCGGTGACCGTGCCTTCCAGCCCGGCGCCCACCTCGATGCGCATCTTTCGGTCCTTCAGCGCCACCAGCAGCAGCACGCCGTCGTCCTCGCCCTTGCGCCCGAGCTTCCATTGCGCGAACACGCGGGTGGCGTACTGCTCAATGGTGTCTTCGCCCGTGCTCGGCACGATCAGCACCGCCAGCTGCGCCCGGGTGTCGGATTCGAGGGTGGCGATGTCGCCGCGCAACGCATCGGCTTCGTCCGCCTTCAGCGTGTTCGTGAGGTCGACCACGCGCGACTTCATGGCGGGCACCGGCACCTGCCTGGCCTGCGCGGGCAGGGCCCACGCCAGCAGCGCCAGGCACAGGGACAGCCACACCAGTGCCGTTGCCGGCCATCGACGAGCATTCATTCGCGTATCTCTCCCGTGTTGTGGCTGGTTCTTTTCAGCGCCGCGCGCTCTTCGTGACCACGCCCGCGCCGCGCACCTCGATGCGGCGCTGGTCGGCCACCTTGCCGGTGGCGTCCACCAGCTCGATCACGTGCCGGCCCGGCCAGGGCAGCCACTGCGCGCTGTTGCCGCGCGCAAAGAACTTGCCGTCGATGCGCCACTGCACGCCGCGCCCTTCGGACTCGAAGCGCACGCGCTGGCGCAGCGGCGGAATGTCGGGGTCGACCGCGATGATGGTGCCGTCCGACGGCGCGGTGATGCGCGCAAAGCCGGTGTCCGCGGCCATGCCGGTGTCCAGCGCGAACATCGGCTGCTCGGTGCCCTGCAGGAACCATTCGGCGCGCGCCGCTTCGAGCGGGGCACCGTCGGCGCCGGGGCCGAACTCGACGCGCGCCTCGACCAGGCCGGGCGGTGGCGCGGGCGCGCGGCTCGGTTCGCGCGCGTGCAGGAAGCGCATCACCTCGGCCCACACCGGCGCGGCGCCGCTGGTGCCGCTCACGTCCCACATCGATTCGCCGCTGGCGTTGCCCACCCACACGCCCACCGTGTAGCGCTGCGACCAGCCCACGGCCCAGTTGTCGCGCATGTCCTTGCTGGTGCCGGTCTTCACGGCCGTCCAGAAGCGGGTGGACAGAATGCTGTCGAGGCCGAAGGTGCGGGTGCGCGCGTTCGGGTCGGAGAGGATGTCGCCGACGATGAAGGCGGCGCGCGCATCGAGCAGCGGCGCCGCTGCGGCCTTGGTCTTGTCGGAGGGTGTGCTCGTGCGCACCGTCATGGTCGTCGTGCCGTAGCGCCCGCCATTGGCCAGCATGCGGTACGCGTTGGTGAGCGACAGCAGCGACACCTCGGCGCTGCCCAGTGCGAGGCTGTAGCCGTAGTAGTCGCCGCTTTCGCGCAGCGGCAGCCCGACGGCGCGCAGCTCGCGCGCGAACGACTCGGGCGACACCATCACCAGCGTGCGCACCGCCGGCACGTTGAGCGAGGCGGCCAGCGCGGTGCGCGCCGACACCGGGCCCTTGAAGCGGCGGTCGTAGTTCTGCGGAATGTAGAGGCCGCTGGCGGTGCTGATCTGCGCCGACGAGTCCTCGATCAGCGAGGCTGCCGTGAGGCGCTTCTCGGCAATGGCCTGCCCGTAGAGCAGCGGCTTGAGCGTGGAGCCCGGCTGGCGCAGCGCGGTCACGCCGTCGACCTCGGCCGCCTGGCTCAGCGGGCCCGAGGAGCCGACCCATGCGAGCACCTCGCCGGTGGCGTTGTCGAGCACGACCAGCGCGCCGTCTTCCACATGCCGCTCGCGCAGCTCGCGCAGGTGCCGCTGCAGCGTGTCGAGCGCAAAGCGTTGCAGCGGTGCGCGCAGGCTCGTCCGGACACCGGCGTCCTTGTCGTTGTCTTTCTCCTTCGCCCGCTGCGGCGGGGCCGGGGTGGGGGCTGCCCCCGCATCCGCATCCCTTATTTCCCGCAGCACCCGGCGCGCGGCATGCGGCGCAATGCCTTCATTCGCATCGAAGGCGCGCCGCTGCACCGCCGCGCTGGTGAACATGTCCAGCGCCTCGCAGTCGACCTTGTGCTGCGGCTCCATCACGCGCAGCACCTCGCAGGCGCGCTGCGCCACCACGGCGGGCTTGGCATTGGGCGCGCGCACCAGCGCCGACGCCACGGCCGCCTCGCGCGCATCGAGGCCGCTGGGCGCCTTGCCGAACAGCGTGCGCGAGAGCGCGTCGATGCCGACGATCTCGCCGCGGAACGGCACAGTGTTGAGGTAGGCCTCCAGGATCTGGTCCTTGCGCCAGCTGCGCTCCAGCTGCGCGGCCGCCACGGTCTGGCCGATCTTCTGGGTGAAGCTGCGCCCGCCCGAGTTGCGGCGCAGGTCGTCGTCGAGCAGGCCCGACAGCTGCATGGTGATGGTCGAGGCGCCGCGCGTGCGGGTGTTCCACAGGTTGCCCCACGCGGCGGCCGACACGGCGCGCCAGTCGATGCCGCTGTGTTCGTAGAAGCGCCGGTCTTCGCTGAGCACCATGGCCGTGCGCAGCGCCGGGGACACGTCGGCCAATGCGGTCCACTGGCCGCGCCGCACGGTGGCGTCGGTGCGCACGCGTTGCAGCAGTTCGCCGTTGCGGTCGAGCACGGCGGTGTCGGACGAGCGGAACTCGCGCTTCACGTCCTCGAAGCTCACGAACGCCGCAATGGCCCAGGCCGGGTGCATGCAAACCGCGGCCAGCAGTGCCGAGGCGAGGATCTTGCGGGTAGGAAGGAAGGGCGCGGGCTGCATCGAGGAAAGGTGGGTGTCCGGAGGTGGGGCCGTCGACATTCTCTGCGATGGGCCACGGGAACCGCGCCTACTCGGGGACGGGCCGAAGGCTGCCTCGGGGGGCGAAAACTTCACGCCAAAGTTCGCATCAGGTTCCACACACGGTAACGAACTTCACGCAAGGGCCTTCATCCGGAAACCCGATGCGTACCGGCGTGGCCTTCAATGCAATGCCGGCTCGCAGGAGGCGATGCCCGGTCCACAAACACTCCAAGGAGAACTCACATGACAAAGACTTTGGCAATCTTGCTGGCCGCATCGGCCTTCCTCGCAGGCTGCGTGGCCGTGCCTTACGACCGCCCGCCACCGCCGCGCGGTGGCTACGGCGACCGGGACCGCGACGGCGTGCCCAACCGAGCCGACCGGGACCGTGACGGAGACGGCGTGCCCAACCGCTACGACCGCAACCCGAACAATCCGAACCGCAACTGATTGCGGCGGACCACAGGCAAGAAGGCCGCGAAGCAAAGAGCTTCGCGGCCTTTTTTCTTTGCGGCGCGGGTGCGTGTCAGCCCGGTCGGCGCGCCATCAGTGCCCAGACACCCGCGGCACTCAGCAGCGAACCGCCCGCCAGGTTGAATCGCTTCTGCGCGCGCGGCGAAGAAAGCAGCTTGCGCGCCGAGCCCGCGAACACCGCATACAGCGTGGCGTTGGTGGCAGCCAGCACCACGAAGGTGACGGCCAGCACCCACAGCTGGCGCGTGACATTGGCCGCCGGGCTGATGAACTGCGGCAGGAATGCCACGAAGAACACGATGCCCTTGGGGTTGAGCGCCGTCACCAGGTAGGTGTTGGCGAACAGGCGCAGGCGCGACACGGGCGCGGCCGGCTTTGCGATCTCGGCGGGCGACACGCCCGCACGCAGCAGCTTGATGCCGAGATAGATCAGGTACAGCCCGCCCACCCACTTGACCACCGTGAACCAGAAGGCCGAAGTGGCCAGCAGCGCGCCCAGCCCCAGCAGCGACACCACCAACGCCGTGGAATCGCCGAGCGCCACGGCAGCCACCAGGGGCACGTTGGCGCGGCGGCCATGCGACATGGAGTAGCTGATCACCGTGAGGATGGTGGGCCCTGGAATGACGAGCATCAGCGCGGAGGCTGCGGCGAAGGCGAGCCAGAGTTCGAAGGGCATGGGGGTGTGCTCCTGGTGTTCGGTGTGAGAGATGCCGTATCTTGGCCGGTGGACGGTGCCAGCTATTGCTCCGGCCGTCAACGCAGCTTATGTTGAAGGCGCACTTGTGGCCAAGGCGCTCGCATGCGCCGCCGGGTGCTTGCCTGTGCGCTGGACGCGCAGCGGGTGTGCCCTGAACGGCGCCCGGCGCTTCAGCCGGCAGCAGCTCCGAATCGCACCGCATTGCGGGCTTTGCTGCGCTCGGCCTCGGTCTCGCGATCCCGGGGTTGTGCCGTGGTCACCAGCGACTCGAGCAGCCGCGCGGCAACGGAGCTCACCTCGTCGACCGCGCGCTCGAAGGCTTCCTCGTTGGCGCGGGACGGCACGCTGAAGCCGCTGAGCTTGCGCACGAACTGCAGGGCAGCCGCACGAATTTCCTGCTCGGTGGCAGGGGGCTCGAAGTTGTAGAGGGTCTTGATGCTGCGGCACATGGGCGCTCTCCGTTTCGACATGAAGCAGCGCGGCGCTGCACCGTCCAGTCTAGCCAAGCCGCTCCTGCAGGTGTTGCTTCACCTGCGGCCACTCGTCGTCGATGATGCTGAAACGCACCGAGTTGCGCTTGCGGCCGTCCGGCATGATCCGCTCGTGCCGCACGATGCCTTCCTGCTTCGCGCCCAGCCGCAGGATCGCCGCGCGCGACTTTGCGTTGATCTCGTCGGTGGTGAACTGCACCCGCACGCACCGCAGTTCTTCGAACGCATGGCGCAGCATCAGGAACTTGGCCTCCGTGTTCACGAAGGTCTTCTGCCACGACGCGGCGATCCAGGTGCTGCCGATTTCCAGCTTGCGGTTGAGGCGGTCGATCTTCCAGAACCGCGTGGAGCCGATGACCTCGCCCGTTTCGCGCAGCACCGTGGCAAACGGCATCACCGTGCCCGCGTCTCGGCCCGCGAGGGCATTGCCGATGTAGGCATCGACCGTGGCGGCCGAGGGCACGACGGTGAACGGCAGGTTCCAGAGCTCGCCGTCGGCGGCAGCATTCAAGAGTGCGGCCGCGTCGGACGCGAGCAGCGGGCGCAGCAGCAGGCGAGGGCCGGTGAGTGAGGGTTGCGCGAGGGACATGAAACCGAAGATAGCCGATGACGGCATGGCGCCGTCACCGGGTGCCGCCGGCCCCTCCTTGCGTCAGGCGGGCCGCACCACCCGCTCGGCGGCCAGCGCCACGGCGGCCAGGCGCGCATCGTCGCCGCGCACCGAAGACAGCATCAGCCCCACCGGCAGTTCGCCCGGCGCATGGCACGGCAGGCTGAACGCGCAGCCGTCGAACAGGTTGATCGCGAAGGTGTTGCGCAGCAGCAGGCCGTTGGCCTTGAAGAAGGCCGCGTCCTGCGCCAGCGCAGCGATGGGCGGCGCCACGATGGGCACGGTCGGGCACACGAGCGCGTCGAAGCCTTCGATGGCGCGCGCGACGCGGCCGGTCCAGTCGCGGCGGCGGTCCTGCATGGCGATGTAGTCGGCGGCGCGCACTTCGGTGCCCAGCGCGATGCGCGCGGCCACGCGGGCGTCGAAGCCGTCGCGCTTGCTTGCGAAACGCTCGCGGTGCACGGCCGATGCTTCCACGGGCGAGAAGCCGCCGGGCGCGTTGACGGTCGCGATCTCCGCAAGCTCGGCCAGCGTGATGTCGACGATCTGCGCGCCGGCTGCGGAAAGCGACTGCAGCGCGCGGTCGAAGGCCTGCGCCACGGCGGGCTCGATGTCGTCGAACATCAGCGTGCGCGGCACCGCCAGCCGCATGCCCTGCAGCGGTCGGCGGCGCACGGCGAGCGGTGCATCGGCAATCGCCGCGTCCGCTGTCAGGCAGTCTTCCACCGAGCGCGCCATGGCGCAGACGGTGTCGAGCGAGCGCGCCAGCTCGAAGGCGCCGGTGCGCGGCACGCGCGACTGCGTGCTCTTGAAGCCGACCAGGCCGCAGAGCGCGGCCGGAATGCGGATGGAGCCGCCCGTGTCCGAGCCCAGCCCGGCGACGGCCAGCCCCAGCGCCACCGACACGGCCGCGCCCGACGACGAGCCGCCCGGAATGCGCGGCGTGCCTGCATCCGCCGGGTTGCACGGCGTGCCGTAGTGCGGGTTGATGCCCACGCCCGAAAACGCGAACTCGGTCATGTTGGTCTTGCCGACGATGGCCGCGCCCTGGGTGCGCAGCCGGGCCACGACCACGGCGTCATGCAGGGCCGCCGGCTCGCCCACGCACACGGCGGAGCCTGCGAGCGTGGTCTCGCCGGCCACGTCGTAGAGGTCTTTCACCGTCACGGGCAGTCCAGCCAGCGCGCCGAGTTCGATGCCGGCCTTGCGTGCCGCGTCGGCATGGCGCGCCGCGGCGCGGGCACCGTCGGCGTAGAGCCGCGTGAACACATGCTCGGCGGCGGGCAGCGCTGCCGCGTCGAGCACCTGGTCGATCAGCGCTTCATGCGACAGCTCGCCGCGCGCGATGCGTGCGCGCAGGGCGGCAATGGTGAAGTCGTTGCTGTTCATCACGCCACCACCGGCAGTGCCTGCACCGCGTAGCGATGCACGATGCGCCGCCGAAGCTTCGGGTCGTGCAGCTCGATTTCCATCTGCGTGGCGGGGCGAATGCCTTCGCCCCTGGCGTTGGGCAGTGCGCCCAGGGTGCCGCAGGTCATGAACAGGCCCTCGGGTTCCGCGCCCATGCCGGGCATGCCGTCGCGCAGGGCGGCCAGCGGGCGGATCGATGCGAGCGTGCCGCGCTGGTAGTCGACCCAGCGGCCGTCTTCCAGGATGCGCGAGTGCAGCTCGATGGTGTCCTGGTGCGCCTGCACGTCGGCCCAGCGCCAGGCCGTGTCGGCCACGGGCTTGGCGCACATCTGCTTCGACACGGCCACCGAGTAGCTCTCGACCTTGCGGTCGGTGTGGTCGGAGCCCACGCTCAGCCACCACTCGCCCTGCGAGAAGAAGAAGACGGGCTCGGCCTCGCCGGAGCTCTGGTCGCCCAGCGCCTCGATCTCGGGCGACTGCGTCAGCAACTGTGCGGCCACGCGGTAGTACAGCGGCACGCTCGACGGGCGCGGCACGCCGATGGCCGCGAGTTCCTCGATGTGGTGCTCGATGGCGGCCACGTCGCGGCCGGTCCAGCCCGCCACCACCAGCGCGCGGGGCGCCACGGTGTGCAGGGCAGTGGAGCGCGTGCCGTCGGCGGCAAGGCGCTCGCAGGCAAAGTTCAGTCGTTGCATGCTCATCTCAGGTCTCCAGCGGGCGCTTGGCGGTTTCGCGGGCCACCACCAGGGCGATCAGCGTCAGGCCCAGCGCGGCCACCACGTACAGCGACACGGCCAGCGTGCTGCCCCACGACTTGAACAGGCTCGCGATGATCAGCGGCGCGAAGCCGCCGCCCAGGATGCCGGCCAGCGTGTAGGCCAGCGAAGCGCCCGCGTAGCGCACGCGGCCGGGGAACTGCTCGGTCACGAAGGCGGCCTGCGGGCCGTACATCATGGCGTGGATCAGCAGGCCGACCACCACCGCCGCGCAGATGGCGACCGGGTGCGCGCTGTCCATCAGCACGAAGAACACGAAGGCCCACACCATGCCCAGCAGCGCGCCGGCGATGTAGACCGGACGGCGGCCGATGCGGTCGGACAGCCCGCCGAACCACGGCACCGCAATCGCGTTGCAGGCCGCGCCGATCATCGTGGCGGTGAGCGCCAGCGGACGCGACAGGTGCAGCACCGTCGTCACGTAGGTCAGCGTGAACACCACGACCAGCGCGTACAGCACGTCGGAGCCGATGCGCGAGCCGCCGGCCACCAGCAGGCTGCGCCAGTGCTGCGTGAACACTTCCTTGATGGGCGTCTTGGCGGTGGCCTTCTTCTGCTCCATCTCGAGGAACACGGGCGTCTCGTCCACGCCGCGGCGCAGCCACAGGCCGAACAGCACCAGCGCGACGCTGGAGATCAGCGGCAGGCGCCAGCCCCAGGCCTGGAATTCTTCCGGGCTCAGCCAGGCCGACACGATGGCGATGAAGCCGGTGCCGATCAGCGTGCCGCACGACGGGCCGACCTGCGTGAACGAGGCGTTGCGCCCGCGCTCGTCGGGCTTGCCGTGTTCCATCGACAGCAGCACCGCGCCGGCCCATTCGCCGCCGAGCGCCACGCCCTGCACGAAGCGCAGCGCCACCAGCGCCACGGGCGCCCAGATGCCCCACGTCGCATAGGTGGGCAGCAGACCCATCAGGCCGGTGGAAATGCCCATGATCACCAGCGTGGCCACCAGCACGAAGCGCCGGCCCAGCCGGTCGCCCAGGTGGCCGAACACCACGCCACCCAGCGGTCGCGAGATGTAGCCGACCGCATAGGTCGAGAAGGCCAGGATGGTGCCGGTCAGCGGGTCGAACGACGGGAAGAACACCGCGTTGAAGACCAGCGCGGCCATGATGTTGTAGACCGTGAAGTCGTACCACTCGAGCGTGGTGCCGATGGAGCTGGCCATGGCCAGGCGGCCCATCTTGGGGGAGCCGGGGGCGCCGGGCTTGGCTGCCGGGGGCGCAGCGGGAAGAACATGTTCGGTCATTGGAATACCTTTGTTCGGTGAAGTCGGAGGGACAAGCGGAAGGGCGGAAAAGCGGAAAAAAATCAGCGCAGCTCGGCCGCGCCCAGCTTCCAGCCGAGTGCGAGCAGCCAGCCGGTGGCGGCGTCGGTGTCGAACGCGGTGGCGGCCGTGGCACGCGCGGTGCGCGCGGCGGCGGCGTTGCTCGCCTCGATCACCAGCATCGGCTGCAGCACGCGGCCTTTGGTGGCTTCGCGCGGCAGCGGCGTGCTCAGCACGGTGTCGGGCACGAGCAGGTACGACTGCACGAAGCCTGCCTGCTCGGCCAGCGCCCGGCCCACGCGTGCGGCATGGGCCGCGAGCGCCTCGGCATCGGCGCTCACGGGCAGCGGCAGCACGACCGCATGGCTGCCGCTGCCGAAGCCGGTGACGGCGCGCACGGCGCACACGCGGCGGATCGGCTGGCGCATGCGATCGAGGTTGGCGATGGACCACGGCGTCTGCTTCTCGAACGCGGCGCGGTAGCCGGCCGAGCGGAACACCGCCAGCGACTCGGTGCGGTACAGGCCCAGGTACTTGCGCCCGCCCTCCAGCGACGAGTAGCGCGCGCCCGACAGGAAGCCCGGAATGCGCACGCGCTCTTCCACGTGTTCCCGGTCGTACCAGCGGTTGAAGTCGGCGTCGTCGGCGGCGTCGACGTCGGAGGCGACGAACAGCAGGCCGTTCACGGCCGCTGCGTCGATGTCGTTGTCCGTGTCAGGAAGGGAAGAAGCGTCGAGGTTGGAGACGGTTG
The DNA here is from genome assembly GCF_056394985.1 of Variovorax sp. 10N412. Lineage (NCBI taxonomy): Bacteria > Pseudomonadati > Pseudomonadota > Betaproteobacteria > Burkholderiales > Comamonadaceae > Variovorax > Variovorax sp. 10N412. Next base: position 998,167 of record NZ_JBFTIO010000001.1, on the reverse strand, counting down.
TGGTCATGGCGGCGGAGAAGCGGGCGGGCCTTCGAAAATTGAAGGCGCGATCTTCCGTCGCAGGGTGCCGCTGTCACAAACGAGTTTTTGTGGGCGACAGGCACAAGAATTACTGGCCCCTTCGTGGGGCAGAAATGCACGATTTCGAGGGTTAACCCTCTGAGGTGCCGCTCCAGGTTGGTGCGACTGCGGAGGCCGTGAATTGGTCCGATGCCCGGCAGGCCAGCTCGGCCACGAGGCGGATGGCGTCGGAGTCGGCCGCCTCCAGGTGGCTCACCACCAGCCGCTGCGGCGAGATGAGCGCATCGCATTCGATGATGCGCACGTCGCCGCTGGCCACGTACTCGTACACCGGCGGCAGCGGCACCAGCGCGTTGCCGAAGCCCGCCTTCACCAGCCGCGCGAGCGCGGAGATGGAGCTCACGCAGTGCACCTTGCCCAGCGGAATGCCCACCGCGCGGTACAGGTTCTTCAGCGCCTCGTGCGGCTGCGAGCCGGGGCTCATGGTCAGCACGGGCTGGCGCAGCAGCTGGTCGACCGTCTGCGTCGCCTCGGCGCCCTGCGGCCCGACCCAGCCCATGGGCATCGGCAGGCACGGCGTGCTCACGATGCCCGCGCCGGCGATGTGGTCGGTCTGCAGCGCGATGTCGAGCGCCCCTTCGCGCAGGCCGCGGTGCAGGGCCAGCGTGGTCTCGGAGGTCAGCTGCACCTCGATGCCGGGGTAGGTGGAGCGCAGGTTGGTCAGAAAGCCGAGCAGCCAGGTGTGCACGACGGTCTCGATGGCGCCGATGCGCACCAGGCCCAGCAGGTCTTCGCGCGGTCGGCCGAGCGAGACGATCTCGCGGCGCAGCTCGAGCAGGCGTTCGCCGTAGTCCATGAGCCGCACGCCCACCGGCGTGAGCCGCAGCTCGCGCGCGTCGCGTTCGAACAGGCGCGCGCCGATGTCTTCTTCGAGCGAGGCGACGCGGTTGGACACCGCCGCCTGCGTGATGTGCAGCCGGTCGCTGGCCGCGCGGAAGCTGCCCAGCCTGGCGGCCCAGAGAAAGGCTTCGACAAATCTTGTGTTCATGAGGGCACCTGCGGGGCATTTTGCCGGGGTTCGTGCCCGGGAGTTTGCCGTGGCGGGTGGGCCGGCACCCGCGGTTGCCGCAACCGACGCCGCGCGCGCCGGTCTCAGCCGCCCATCGAATAGAAGAACTCTTCGCGCACGATGGCCCCGTCCTTCACCGTGTACAGGCCCGCTTCTTCCATCGTGAAGCGTTGGCCCGTGGGCTTCATGGTCACGTCGAATTCGAAGCCGACGATGAAGCGGTCGTCGTGCGGCCACGGGCCGGTGATCTTGGCCGAGTGCACCTCGTGGTTGTCGGTCCACCACTTGCCCTTGGCCTCGATGGCCGCCAGGCCCACGGCCTCGCGCTGGCCGCCGGGCGGCGCGCCCGCCTCGACGCTCACGGCGTCGTCGGCGTAGAGCGCCCTGGCGTCCTCGAACTTTCCTTGCCGGCACAGCGCGACGAGCTGGTTCGCGATTTCCATCGTGGTCATGGCTTTCTCCTGAAGAAGAGGGGAGGGGCAGTTTAGGCCGATGCGTGCGCCGGAGGGCGTTCGACACTGCCTGCAGCGCGGTCAGCCGTAGAGAAAGCCGACCACCAGAAAGTAGATGACCAAGAGGACGCCGAGGATGCCCTTCACGTTCTTCATGGCGAGGCCGACGTAGTCAGCGATGGCTTCGTCGGTGAGCCGTGATTGCAGCGCATGTTGTCGAGGCAGGATCGCACGCAGCAGATAGCCGCCGAAGAGCACGACGGCAGCCAGGGGAAGCAAGAAAAGCAGGGGCAGCAGGTAGGCCATCGAGGGATCCTCGGGATCAACGGGACCGTGCCGGGCGCACCCAGCCCAGCGAGAACACATAGCGGCTGCCGCCCACCACCCGCGTCACGCTGTGCTCGCAGGCATCGGGCCTGAAGAGCTTGATGCGCCGCGTCTCGAAGATCGGGTCGGCGCACACGAACTCGCCACCCGCGCGCGGCGACTTCAGCACGATGTTGAGCCGGTAGTGCCGCCCGGCCTGCACCGGATCGGTGTGCGGCGGAATCTCCGAGCCTTCGGGGTAGCGCAGCAGGTAGCTGTCGAAGGGCAGCGGCCAGCGCGCGGTGGCCAGCAGCATCTTGTCGTAGCCCGTGCCCTGGCGGCCGCGCTGCCAGCGGAAGGCCTGCGCGAAGTAGCTGTGCAATGACGCGAACCAGCGCATCGTCAGGCCGGGGCGGGCGCCTCGATGCCGAAGAGCGTGGCGGTGAACTCGCGGTCGTAGTCGGGGTCGCCGCCGAAGCTCAGCGCGATGCGCCCGGTCCAGGTGATGTCGAAGCATGCGGTGCCCGCGATGCGTTCGAACCGGATGCGGTGGCGTGCCACCGCGCCATGGCTGAAGAGGTAGATGTTCAAGGCGTTGGCGCTCTGGTCCGCGGGCGGCGGGTCGTCCACGGTGGCTTCGAAACCGTCGAGGCTTTCGAGGCTGTAGCCGGCCACGGGCCCGACCGCGAAGCCGCGGTACCCGGGCCACTTCGTCGAGGAGATCGTGCAGCGGTGGTAGTTGGTCCACACGCCGGGGGCCTCCCAGTCCGAAGCGAAATCTTCGTCGTCGTCTTCTTCGTCTTCTTCCCCGCCGGCCTCTTCGATCTCGCGCTCCGCGTCGCAGGCCGCGGTTTGCAGATGCAGGTCGAACCACACCTGGCCGTCGCGCACGCTGGCCTTCCACTGGAACTCGTCGACCGCGTGGCCTTCGGGCCAGGGGTTGCCCGGGAAGAAGATGCGGTTGCGGGTCATGCGTCGCTCGGCTGGATCAGGTCCCACTTGTTGCCGCAGAGGTCCTGGAAGACGGCCACCGTGCCGTGCGGCTCATGGCGCGGCGCTTCGAGAAAGCGCACGCCATGCGACGTCATGTGGGCATGGTCGCCGGTGAAGTCCGAGGTGTGGAGAAACAGGAAGACCCGGCCACCGGCCTGCTTGCCGATACCGGCCGCCTGCTCGTCGGTCACGGCCTTGGCCAGCAGCAGCGCGGCGCCTGCGCCGTGCGTGGGTGCGACCACCACCCAGCGCTTGCCCGGTCCGCGTGGCGTGTCTTCGACAAGCTCGAAGCGCAGCGCCTCGGTGAAGAAGCGGATGGCTTCGTCGTAGTCGCGCACGAGCAGGGTGACGGTGGCCAGCCGGCGGGTCGTCATGGGGCGGGGCGCTCAGGAAAAGACGATGGCCGTCTTGTGCGCAATGCTCAGCCGAGCCGATTCGTAGAGCAGCAGCCACGCCGCGTACTCGCGGAACAACCCTTCGTCGCCTTCGCCCAGCGCGGCGATGCGCGCCGCTTCCGCGTCCGACAGTTGCCCGTCGGTCAGCGCGATGCCGAGCGCGGGCGCGACCTGCACGAGCTCGTCGCGCAACCGGTACGACGAGCCGAGCATGCCGCCGGTCAGCGCCTCGTCTTCCGACTCGGATTCGGAGAACAACACTTCCTCGAAGTCGACCGGCACGTAGAAGCCTTCCGCGTCCGAGTGGCAGATCAGGTGGCTTTCCGCGATGTCGAGCGCTTCCTGCACGGCCGGGTCTTCCGACGGGTCGGCATCTTCTTCCACCGGCGTCGCCGTCCAGCCGGGCGACACCACGCAATGCGCATAGGCGCGGCGCAGGTAGTGGATGAACGAATACGGAAACCCGTCCAGCGAGGCCCGCGAGTCCAGCGGCGGCAGCTCGCGCGGCTCGACGTGCGGCGGCAGGCCTGCCGCCGCCAGCACGGCGTTCACGATCTCGAAGTCGCCCTCGAACCACTCGGCGCCTTCGGGGTCGTTTTGCAGAAAATCGGCAAGCGTGCCGACGCTGATGGCCAGTCCCATATGGGTTCTTTCTTTTTTCGTGGGGTGTCGTGTCGTAAGTGGCGTGCGGCTTACTTCGCCGCCTCCACCTTCACCCGCGCATTGGGCGTCTCGCCGAACATCTCCGGCGCGTACATCGCCTCGACGCGGCTCGGCGGCAGCGCGAAGTCGCCGACGTTGTTCAGGCGCACGGTGTATTCCATCTTCACCACGCCCTTGGGCAGGTACTCGTAGTAGCTGCGGAAGGCCTCGAAGCTGCGCTCCTCGAAAGCCGGCATGCCCGCGCCCGACTTCTTCTCGCCCTGCGTGGCGATCTGCGAGTCGCGGCCCAGGCCGCCGCCCAGGATGGTGGCGCCGCCCGGAATCGGGTCGCTGATGACGACCCAGGTCATGTCGGCGCTGGCGTTCACCTCGATGCTCACGCGCAGAACGTCGCCTCGGGTGTACTTGCCCGCGGTGGCCTGCTCGACCGGGGTGATGGTCTTCTTGAGCGCGTAGCCGGCCGCGAACGGCGCCTTCAGTTGCACGGCGGCAATGGACTGCAGCGTGAGCCACGGCTTGCCGGTGCCTTGCTGCGTCACCAGCAGCGTGTCGCGCACCGGGGCGCCCGAAGGGGACGCCGCCCACGGCAGGAACATGGAGTTGTTCTTCAGGTTGCCCGGCGAGGCGGGCGCGCCGAAGAAGGTGGTCTGGTTGGGTGCGCCGGCCGCGTCGCTGGTCTTCACGCGTTCGACGCGGCTCCAGTCGACCTGCGCCTTCACCGCGCCGAGCGTGGCGGCCGTGATGCCAGCCACCGGCGTGCTCTCGAACACCTTGCTGAACTTCTCCAGCGCCAGCCCGCCCCACAGGTTGGCGGTGGTGGTGTGCCAGGCGCCGTTCTGCTGGCGGCCGATGAAGCCGTTGGCCAGCTTGCCGATGTCGTCCTTCCAGGCCGGGTCGTCCATCACGCTGAGCAGCAGGCGCGCGGTGTTGACGTCGCCGTTGGTCATCAGCCACCACCAGTAGTCGTCCTGCTCGGTGCTGAAGATCAGCTTGGTGCCCTGGTACGACAGGCGCGCCTTCAGCACGTTGTTGGCCTCGTCCAGGCGCTGCTGGCGCTGCGGCACGTCGTTCACGCGCTTGAGGATGTTGAGCCAGTCGATCACCGCGCTGGTGGGCCACTGGTTCGGCGCGATGGTGATGCTGCCGAGCATGCTTCCCTTGGCCTTGCCGTAGCGCGAGAGCGCTTCGAGCGCTGCGAGCTTGCGCACGTCCAGGTCCTTGCGCGGGCTCCAGAACTCGCGCGTGATGCGGCCTTCGACGAAGGCGATCAGGCCCGACTCCATCGGCGCGCGCACGTCATCGGCGAGCGCGAAGGCCGGGTCGAGCGCGCTGGCTTCGCTAGTGGCCGCGAGCAGGTACGAGGTCAGGATGTCGCTGCCGCGGTTGGCCTCGCCGTCGCGCGGCGGGAAGTAGTTGGCCAGGCCGTCGCTGTCCAGGTAGGTGGGCAGCGTCGCCAGCACGCCCTGCCACATCTTCGCGTCGCGCAGGCCGACCGACTTGCTGGTCTTCTGTTCGAGGCAGATGAAGGGGTAGTTGGCGAACCAGTCGCGCACGCCCGGCAGGCCTTCGGCCAGCTTGGGTTGCAGCGACAGCTTCAGGCCGCCGCGGCCGGGGAGGGCGTCGGCGGGCGGGGCCACGTCGAGCGTGAAGGGGCCATCGACCTGCACCAGCGTCGCCTGCTGCACCGTGAGCGGCACCGAGGGCACGATGCGCTGGCGCACCTTGAGCGCATCGCGTGCGCCGCCCAGGGTGTCTTTCGCCTCGATCTCCCACAGGATGGCTTCGGCGCGCGTCTGCGCGAGCTGCGCGGGCGCGGTCACGGTCCATGCCACTTCACGCGCCTCGCCGGCCGGGATGTCCACGGTCTGCGGCTCCAGCGTGAGCAGGGTGGCGCGCGGCGTGGCCTCGACCTTCATCGGCTTTTGCGTGGTGTTGCGCAGCGTGATCTGGGCGCGGAACTGGTCGTCCTCGCGCACCAGCGGGGGCAGGCCGCTGATGATCTGCAGGTCTTGCGTGGCCTGGATGCTGGTCTGCCCGGTGCCGAACAGGCTGGTGCCCGAGTCGGCCACGGCCACGATCTTGAAGGTGGTGAGCGCGTCGTTCAGCGGCACCGTCACCACGGCCTGGCCGTTGGCGTCGAGCACCACCTTCGGGTTCCACACCAGCAGGGTGTCGAGCAGTTCGCGCGTCTGGCCCTTGCCGCCGCCGCCGCCCGCGGGCACGGCCTTGCGCCCGTAGTGGCGCCGGCCGACGATTTCCATCTGCGCGGTGGAGGTGCTCACGCCCCAGCTGCGGCGCTGCAGCATGGCGTTGAGCAGGTTCCAGCTGTCGTTGGGCATCAGCTCCAGCAGGGCCTGGTCGACCGCGGCCAGTGCCACTTCGGCGCCGGCGGCCGGCTTGCCGTCGGGCAGCTTGGCCGTGATGGTGACCTGCGCCTTGCTGCGGATCGGGTAGCTGGGCTTGTCGCTGGTGACGGTCACGTCGAGCTGGTGGGCGCGCGTGCCGACGCGAATTTCAGCCATGCCGAGCCGGTAGGCCGGCTTGCTCAGGTCGACCATGGCGGTGGGCGCCACGTATTCCTTGCCTTCGTACCAGAAGGCCGTCCACCAGTCGCGCGGCGACTTGAAGCCCCAGGTGAAGAAGCTGTACCACGGCACTTCGCGCAGGCGCCCGCGCAGCGCGAGCACGCTGATGTAGGCGTTCGGACCCCACTCGGGCTTGACCTGCAGGGTGACGGTCGGGTCCTTGCCGTCGAGCTGCACCACGTGCGTCTCGATGATGCCTTCGCGTTCCACCGCCACCAGCGCGGTGGCGAAGCGGAAGGGGCTGCGCACCTGGAACTTGGCGACTTCGCCGGGCTGGTAGCTCTTCTTCTCGGGCAGCACGTCGATGCGGTCGTTGTCCTCGCCGCCGAACCACAGCTCGCCCTGCTTGGTCACGTAGACCGAGCTCACGGCCTTGGCCTCGCGGCCTTCGCCGTCGGTGGCGCTGGCGATGAGCTCCACTTCGCCGGCTTCCTTCAGCTCCGACTCGCACAGCAGCAGGCCGCGCGCATCGCTCTTGCCGCTGCACACGGTGCCGATGTCCTTGGTCTCGGTCTTGTTGTCGTAGGTGTAGAAGCCGCCCACCATGCGCTTGCGGCTGGTGGTGGTGATGCGCGCCACGGCGCGCACGTTGAGCGTCACGCCGGCCTGGGGCTTGCCCGTGAGGTCGAGCGCGAGCGCCTGGAACTTCAGCTTCTGGCTGGTGGAGACCCAGCCTTCGGTCTTGATGCCGGCAATGACCGATGCGGGCCACAGCGTCTGCGTGCTGCGGATGGTCTGCACCTCGCCGTTCGGGTCGGCGTAGGTGGCTTCGAGCAGCAGCTCGCGCGCCGACTTCACCTTGGGCACCTTGTCCACGGTGACCTTGCCGGCGCCGTCCTTGTTCAGGGTGACGGGCAGCTTGTCGGCGATCACGCGGGTGTCGTTCACGCTGTTGAGGTCTTCCTCGCCGGTGTTCGAGTCCGACGCGGGCGCCGCGGCCTCGCTGCCGTCGCCTTGCGTGGCGCGCGGCGGGTTGAAGCTGAAGGCGTCGTAGTCGGAGAAGCTCAGGGCCTTGCCGCGCACCATGGCCGACACGCGCACCGGCAGGTTGGCCGCACCGCCGCCGGCCACATAGTTGATCTGCACGTCGGTGGGCACGCTGGTCGCGGCGACCAGCGGCTTCTTCTCGGTGGGCGAGATGCGGCCTTCGAGCACGGGGAGGCGGAATTCCTCGACGCGGAACATGCCGGTGCTGAAGCTGCGGCTGTAGCCGCCGTCTTCGCCGTCGCTGTCCCCGTCACCGTCGGCGTCCTTGCCGGCGCCGGTGCGCAGCATCACCTCGTACACGCCGAGCTTGGCGGCCGGCGGAATGGCAAAGCTGTTCTCCGCGCTCAGGCCGCCGGTGGCGGTCTTGCGCCAGGCGAGCGGCTGGGTGAAGCGCTGGCCGCTGCCCGTGTGGGTGATGACGAGCGTGTCGGGGCGCTGGTCCGGCAGGCCGAAGCCCTTGCTGGTCTGCGTGCGGATCAGGCTCTTCATCGACACCGTTTCGCCGGCGCGCAGCAGCGTGCGGTCGAAGACGGTGTGCGCGATGCGGTCGGGCTCGGGCTGCAGGTTGGTCGGCACGTTGAAGCGCCAGGGCTCGATGCCGCGCTGCCAGTCGCTCCAGGTGAAGGCGAGGTCTTCCACGCCCTTGTCGTCCTTGGCGCGGGCGCTGACGAACCAGGCGCCTTGCTCGTACTCGTTCGGGCCGTTGCATGACGGCGCCTGCGGCGAAACGCCGTTCAGCATCACGATGCCGTTCGCGTCGGTGGTGCCGGTGGCCACGGCCTTGCCGTCGCAGCTGGACACGCGCACTTCGGCGCCGGCCACGACCTTGCCCTTGTCCAGCGTGGTGACCCAGGCCATCGAGTTCTCGCGGCCCAGCTTGAAGTGCACGGCCAGGTTGGTGGCCAGCGCGGTGGTGCGCACGTACATCGTGCGACCGGCGTTGTAGCGCTCGTCGAGCAGGGCTTCACCGAGCTTCTGCGAGGCGATTTCCAGCACGTGGAAGCCGGGGGTCAGCGGAATGCCGATGACTTCGAAGGGACGCGGGTCGCCGCCGTCCGACTTGGGCATGTCCAGCGCCTTCACGCCCGGCTGGCCGGCCAGCAGCGACAGCATGCGGGTCTGCAGCGAGGTGCGGTCGTCCTTGTCGATGACCGGGGGCAGCGGGCCCTTCACGTCCTTGCGCGCCTGTTCGCGCGAGATGCTGTAGCTGTCGTAGCGGCGCACCTTGCGGAACCACGCGATGATTTCCGCGTCGGTCTTCGGGTTCATGTCGCTCACCTTGCCGGGCGTGAGCGCCTGCACCATCAGCTGTGGCTCCACGCGGCGCACCGTCACCGGCATCATGGCCGGGGTGTCGGGCTCGGCCAGGCGCTCGACCACGCCGAAGGGCGAGGCGGCGAACTTGGCCAGCGGCGGCATCATGCCGGTCGCCACCTTCAGCGGAAAGCTGCCGGGCGAGGCCAGCGGGCGGCCCGAGGCGTCCTCGAACTTGGAGGGCAGCTCGATGCTGAACTGGGTGCTCTCGGCCAGCGGCGGGCCGAAGTACACGCCGTTGACCACGTCGTCGTCGCTCTGCGTGCCGCCTTCGTTGGCGAGCTGGGCCTTGACGGTCTTGTCGCCGCCCTTGAGCTCGATTTGCGAAGCCAGCTTGCGCGTGACCGGCGCGTTGAACGTCAGCTGCATCGGACGCAGCGGCAAACAGGCGGCCTGCGCGTTCTCGCGCTCGCAGGTGAACGACACCGCGAAGGGCTCGCGCACCTGGAACTCGAGGCGGCGTTCCACGTTGTTGGCCACCCCCGAAGGCGTGGCGACGCCCTTGCCGTACACCACCTGCACCTTGGCGCCCGGCGTGAGCGTGCGGTTGCACTGCAGGGTGACGAAGCGCAGCGGGTCTTTCTCGGCGGCCTTGTCGCGGCCGAAGGCCTTGAGCAGGCCGGCGCGCTGGTCGCCGTCGAGCAGCTTGACCGGAATGCGCTCGCCCACGCCGTCGGCGGCGCACCAGATGTTCTGGCGCACGCTGTCCAGCGTGGCCGCACCGTTGAGCTCGAGCATGAACATCTGCTGTTCGTCGATGCGGCTGTAGCTGCCCGGCATGTAGCTGCGCACGAACGGGCCGCCGGTGTTGAACTGGTAGCGCTCCGGGCCGGTCAGCTCGCCGCCGGCGCTGGGCTTGAAGGTGGGAATGCGCGTGACCGTGCAGCGCACGCCCGGGGGCAGGTCGTTCTCGAAGTCGTAGACCCAGGCCTTGGCGTCGGTCCAGCGGCCGGTGCCCTTGCCGGCCTGCGCGTCGGAGCAGCTCACCGAGAGCGGCGCGGGCGCCTTGGGGTCGCCGAAATTGACGGCTGCCTGGTCGAACTTGGCGACGATCTGCCGCACGCGCGCCACCTCGCCCTGCGGGCTCAGGCTGGTGATCTGAAGGGCAAAGCTCGGGCCGGCCAGCAGCACGCCGGCGGCAAAGAGCCATGTGGGAACGAAACGGGTCACGGGGAACTCCTCCTTGGGGCAGCGCGCAGCGTAGCCGATTTGCACGTCAGTTCGGCAGTGCCAAGGGTCATATGTCGACCGATCGCGGGCTGGGCATACGCCACTCTTCTTACAATCGGGCGCTGTCTTGCGTGCGCCGCGCGGACCGCCACCAGGACCTCGCCGCCGACCGATGAAACGCTACTGGGAAATAGACGCCTTGCGCGGGCTGATGCTCGTGCTGATGACCGTCACCCACCTGCCCACGCGGCTGACCGACCCGCTGGGCCAGCCCTTCGGCTTCGTGTCGGCCGCCGAGGGCTTCGTGCTGCTGTCGGCCTTCGTGGCCGGGCTGGTCTACAGCCGCATCGGATTTGCGCGCGGGGTGGACTCGATGCGCAAGGCCTTCTGGCGGCGCGTGGTGAAGGTCTATCTCTGCCAGGCGGCGATCCTGCTGTTCCTGTTCACGGTGATTGCCGCGGTGGGCCTGCACATCGACCAGCCGGCGGTGAAGAACCTGGTGTCCTACTACCTGGCCGAGCCGCGCGACGGCTTCCTGTACGGGCTGCTGCTGATCTACGAGCCGGCCCTGCTCGACATCCTGCCGATGTACATCTTTTTCATGCTCCTGAGCCCCTGGGTGCTGGCCTTCGCCATGCGCCATGGCTGGAACTGGGTGATGGTGGTGAGCGCCACCGTGTGGGCGGCGGCGCAGTTCGGCCTGAGCGAATGGGTCTACGGGCTGGCCGTGCACTACCTGGGCGTGCCGGTGCCGTTCCACGAGATGGGCGCGTTCAACACCTACGCCTGGCAGTTCCTGTGGTTCGCGGGGCTTTGCATCGGCGCCACCCGCAACGGCCCCGAGGCGAAGCCGCTGCGCTTTCCGTGGTGGCTGCTGGCGCTGGCCGCCGGCGTTGCGTTGTACGGGCTGTACTGGCGGCATCACGGCATCAACGGGCAGGCGCCGTTCGGCGGCGACGTCGAACTGAACCTGCTGTTCGACAAGTGGCAGCTGGGCCCGCTGCGGCTGGTGAACCTGCTGGCGCTGGGCATCCTGGCGGTGCGCTTCGGGCCCTGGCTGATGCGCCGCCTGCCGCGCATGCACTGGCTGGAGGCAATGGGCTCGGCCTCGCTGCCGGTGTTCTGCGCGCACCTGGTGGCGGTGCTGCTGGTGCTGGCCTTCTACGGCGACAGCCAGACCGCGCGGCCCTGGTGGGGCGACGGCCTGCTGCTGGCGGCGGTGTTCGCGGGGATGTACGGCGTGGCGCGCTTCACGCGCGGCGCCGACCTTCCGCCGCCGGCGGACGACATGCCGTCGCAGCCGGCGGCCGCGTGATCCGGGGTTCTACGCTTCCTCGAACGACCCCGCGATGTGGTCGCGCCACTCGCTGCGCTGGATGTCTTCCAGCGTCGCATCGGTGGTCTCGAAGTCGCTCAACAGCGTGAGGAAGCCCTGGGCCACGTCGCCCAGGCCTTCGGGGTGCAGCCAGCCCCATTCGCATTCCTCGCAATGCACGTACACGCGCTCGTTGGTGGTGTCGTTCTGGAACACGAGGCGGCCCTGGCGGCAGTTCGCGCAGGTGCTGGACCAATAGAGTTTTCTCATTTGACGGGGTAGGAAGTGATGATCTGGTTGGTGCCGGGCACGAGTCTCATCTCGACCCCGTAGAACAGTTCGCCGGTGGCCGCGGCGCTGCCGCCTGCGCGTCCCACGATCTCGTTCATCGGCACCCTGAGCGTACCGTTGGCGTCGGGCGAAATTCCGAGGTCCTGCGCCCGCTCCCAGGCGCGGTTGGTGGTGGCCACGCCGTCCTTGTAGAAGACGCCGTGATCCTCCTTGCCGGGCACGTCCTGATTGTGCCGGCGCACATGGTCCTCGCGCTTCTCGCCCTTGTACGGCCCCCTCTTGGGCACCACCGCGTCCCAGTCGAGCGGTGCGTATTTGCGCTGTATCACCGTGCCGCCGCGCGCCACTGGCGCGGGGCTTCGCGGCTCCAGCGGCGCTCCGCGGTTCGTTTCGCGCGAGTTGGTGATGGCTTCGCCCGACGCCGCCCGGCGCTCGGCCGCCAGCCGGCCGAAAGTGCGGGTGCGGGCGACGCCCACCAGGCTGCCCGCCAGCTCGTTCACGCCGGCCACCGCCTGCTCGGAGCCGCCCAGCATGCGGGTGAGCGCGCCCGGTCCGCCGTAGATCGGCCCCAGGAAGGCGATGCCCATCGTGTTGCCCCAGCGCAGGTTGCGCTCGTCCAGCCAGCCCTGCTCCTGCGGCGAGAGCGTCGACTGCCAGCGCGGGCCGGGGGTGTACACATCCTCCACGAAGTCCAGGTCGCGCCGCAGTTTCAGCGATTGCTCCGGCGGCAGCGGCGACTTGCCGGTCAGGTGGTCGGTCAGCTGCTGGCGCTTGTCGTCGATCATCGACTTGGGAATCTCGTCGGGCCACTTCTGGCATTCCTCGCGGAACTGCTTGGCGCGGCCCATCGCGTCGGTCGGCTCCGCACCGGCCGGCCGGTCGGTGCCGCTGGTCATGCGCACGTACCAGGGCCTGGCTTCGAACTCGGCCTTGGCGCGCTCGTAGGGCGCGGTGCAGGCGTCGGGCGGGCGTCGCACCATCGGGCCCTTGGGCACCTGGAAGGTGACCAGCCGCCCGACGGTGCCGTTGCCGTTGAAGGGCGGGTCGTCCATCAGGCGGCCCCGTTCATCTCGCACAGGTCGCCGTGGCGCGCCACCGCGCGGCTTTCCACGAAGACGGTCTGCGCGCCGCTCACCACCTGGACGTTGCCCGCGCCCAGCGACACGCCCGAGCGCACGCCGCTGCCCGCGTTGCCGGTCACGCCCTGCACGATGCTGTCGATCATGAGCACCTTCTCGCCGCGGGCGAACACGCTGTCGGCATAGGCGGCCTTCTCGGGCGGCAGGATGGCGACGATGTCGAACGGAATGACCTGGTCGCCGACGATGCAGAAGTCGGGCGTCACGTTGACCACCATGAACCGCGCCTCGGCATCGGCGATGTGTTTTTCCATGCTCAAGCGAATGCTCCCTGGGTGAACAGGTCGGCGCCGGTGATGTCGCGCGCCTGGTCCAGCGTGAGCCGCCAGGTCAGGTGCACCAGCATGCGGTCGAGGTCGACGTGGACCGTGTCCAGCCGCATCGCCTCGGTGGTTTCCACACCCTGCGCGGTGCGGCAGACGGCATCGATGCGCACACCGGGCAACTGCATGTCCACCGCCGGCGCCGAGGCGAAGAAGCCGGCCATGCGCACCCCCTCGTCGCCCGCCAGGCCCTGCGCGACGACCTGGTCGGCGGGCGCGTAGTGAAAGAAGCGCTCGTCGAAATCTTCTGCGTAGTCCATGAAGGGCGCCTGCGCGAAGCGCTGCCGCCAGGCGTCGTCGTAGGTGCCGGCCAGCGCGGCGCGCGGCTGCCAGTGCCGCGCGATCGGGCCGAAGCCCGCGACCTCGACGCCGTCCTGGTTGCCCTGGGCGATGGGGGTGGCGGGGTATTCGATCTGCGGACCGGGCGCGGGCCGGCCACTGTCGTAGCGCGCCTGCGGGTGGGTGTTGCGGCAGGCCGAGCCGAAGCGGCCGGTGCCCGACGGGTTGGGCGCATGCACGCGCGGCGCGGCATTGTCGGCATCGCCTTCGTCGAACCACCAGCCGCCGTGCGCGAGCTCGTAGCGCAGCGGTACCTCGGCGGCGGGTGCGGGGTCGCCCAGGCGCCGCCCGGCCGGGTCGTCGTGCCAGAGCCAGTGGCGCGGCCCGGTCAGGCGCAGCGTCTTGTCGACGAGCGCCTCGCCCTGCCGGTCCACCCGCAGGCTCGCCTCCCAGGCGGGCCGGGGCGTCCAGTCGAGCGCGCGCGCCGCGCCGGTCACATAGACATCGGCGCCGGGCTTGGCGAGCAGCACGTCAGTGGCCTCGCGCAAGCTCGACAGCGCCGCGCGCTCCGGCGCCCACGGCACATCGGCGAACACCGGCCCGCGCTGCACGGCGGCGAGTTGCAGCACGCCGGGCGCGAGCACGAAGCTGCCGCAGGCGATCACCACGTCGTGAAAGCGCTGGCCCTTGCCCATCTTGTCGAACTGGAAGTGCGGCAACGGCGTCTGGTTGCGCACGCGCTGCAGCCGGGGCGGCGGGATCGACGGCGCGGCCATCAGAGCGCCTTTGCGTCGCTGCTGCCGGCCACCTTGCCCGCCACGCCCGCCGCCACCGCCGCCGAGGCGACGCCCAGCAATTGCGCCGCCTGGCCCGCCGCGCCGCCGGCCTCCGCGCCGCCGCCGCCCGCGGCGACCTGCTTGGCGATGGACGCCAACTGCGTCACCTTGCCGAGCAACTCGCCCGGGTTGCCGCCCATCAGAGCGCCCAGGCTGGCCATCGGGCTGCCGGGCGGCTCCGGCGGCGGCCCGGTGGGCACCGCCGAGGGCTGCAGCGCGGCCTGCCCGCCCACCGGGTTGAGCCAGATGTTCTCGCCGTTGACCGTCACGTCACCGCCCTGGGCGGTGATGTTGATCTTCTTGCCGGTCACCGCGATGGAGCCGTCGGCCTTGAGCTGCACGACCGATGCGCCCACGCGCAGCGAGATCGTCTCGCCGTCCATCTCGATGTGGCTGCCGCCCTTGTCGCCGCTGCCGCCCACCGAAAGCAGGTACTTCTCGCCGACCTTGGTGGTCTGGGTCTTGCCGACCAGGGTGTTGTCGACCATGCCGACCACCGAATTGCGCAGCATGCCGACGTTGAACGAATAGGCCAGGCCGATGTTCACCATCTTCGCCAGGCCCACGTTGTGCATGTAGGCCATGCCGACGGTGCCCAGCTGGTTGCGCCCGACCTTCTTGCTGCGGTCGCGGCCCACCGAGTGGGTCTCGTCGTGCTCCACCTCGATGTCCTGGTTGCGCTCGGCGTGCAGCCACACCTGCTCGGCGCCCTTCATGTCCTCGAAGCGCAGGGCGTTGGCGTTGGCCTCGCTGCCGTCCTCCGAGCTGCGCGTGAGAAAGCCGCTCTGCGTGGCGTTGTCCGGCAGCTTCCAGGGCGGCATGTTGTCCGCGTTGTAGACACGGCCCGTCACGATCGGGCGGTCGGGGTCGCCGTTCTCGAAGTCGACGATCACCTCCTGGCCGACGCGCGGCACGTGCATGCCGCCGAAATTGCTACCGGCCCAGGGCGAGGACACCCGTACCCAGCACGAGCTGTTCTCGTCCTTGCTGCAGTAGCGGTTCCAGTGAAAGCTCAGTTTCACGCGGCCGTACTTGTCGGTCCAGATCTCGCGGCCGGCGGGCCCGGTGACGATGGCGGTCTGCGGCCCCGTGGTGCGCGGGCGCGGCACCGCAGGCGGCGCGGCGCGGAACACCTTGCCCGAGGCGATGGCCTCGAAGTCGACGCGGCATTCGAAGCTTTCCTGGCCCGAGGCCTCGCCGGGCTCCTGCAGGTGCAGCCTGGCGTCGGTGACCAGGTACTCGCGGTTGGCCTCGCTCTGCGGGTGGCGCTCCAGCGTCAGCAGGCAGCCCGGCACCACGGCGCGCAGGTTGCCCGAGCCGCTCGCACGCTCGCCGCGGCTGCCGTCCTCTTCCATGCGCCGGCGCACCAGTTGTTCGCCTTCCGACTCGACGGCGTAGTCGCCGGGCCAGCGGTAGCGCTCGAGCTCGTTCTGCGCGGTCTTGCGCGGCATGGCGCTCACCTGCTGCAGCCGGGCGCGCGGGCGCTCGAAGTCGAAGTCGTCGGTCACCCAGCGCCCGCTCTGCAGCGACTCGCAGGCATTGAAGCGGTCGCAGTGCTCCTCGCGCACCGTGTCCTCGGCGGCGTGGAACGGCACGGTGCGGTAGCCGGCGTTCTCGAAGGGCGCATGCGCCGCCATCTCGTCGACCACCACCAGCGTGTGGTTGTCCTCGGTGTGCGCGAAGAAAAAGTACAGGCCCCACTCGTGCATCAGGCGCAGCACGAAGTCGTGGTCGGTCTCGCCGTACTGCACCTGGAAGTCGCGCGCTGGATAGGTGCCCGTCGCACGCACCTCGAGCGGAAATTCGTAGTCGCCCAGCACCTCGCGCACGATGTCCAGCACGGTCTTGTTCTGGAAGATGCGGTGGTCGCTGCTGCGCGTGGCCAGCGTGAGCCAGGGCTCCATCACCACCTCGTAGAGCGCGCGGCGGTTCTCCAGCCGCAAGAAGCGCACGCGCGTCACCAGGCCGGAGATATGGCGCTCGCCGCCGCTCGCGCCGGGCCGTCCGTCGAGCACGATGTGCAGGGTGAGCGGTTCGCCCACGAGCTGCTTGACGGGCACGTTGGCCGCCTGCCGGTCGTTGAAGCCCGGCTGCTCGGGCGTGGCGAAGGTGACGGTGTAGGCGAAGAGACGACTGAGCCCTTCGTCACCGTCCACGCCCACCGGTTCGAGGGCGGGCCTGTCGCCCATCATGGGCATGGCAGGCGAGGAAGCGCGGAGGACGCGGACGGGCCGCACGGGACCTTGCATGTGAGAACTCTCCCCGAATCGTTTGGGCAGCCGGACATTGCCGGTGCTTTTTCTGAGTCGCGGTTGTTCTGCACCGCTGTGATGCGATTAAAGCGGCGCGGTGCAAAGCCCGGGCGTAGGACGCGTCCGAAAAAAAAGCCTGCAGTGGGGAGGCGCTAAGCCGAAAGCGTGCGTTTCGGTGCGCAAGCGCATGGCGTGGCGCTTTGTCGAGGGTTCGGCGCGCCTCTGGATGCCTCGGAAGGCGCGCGAACACGTCAGGGCGCCGTGGGAAGGTGCGAGGCGATCACCGAGTGCCACAACCGGTAGCCCTCGTCCGTCATGTGCAGCCTGTCGCCGCGAAACAGCTCCGGGCGCGGGCGCCCGTCGGCACCCAGCATCGGCGTGTAGATGTCGATGTACTCGCTGTTGGGCAGCAGGTTCAGGTAGGCCGACACCACGTGGTTGGTCTCGCGGATCTGCGGCATGAGCTGCTCGCGCGACGGGCTGGGCTTGACCGACACGAAGCTGATGCGGGTGTCGGGCAACTCGGCGCGCACCGCGTTGGCAAAGCGGGCAAAGCTGTCGAGCACCTGCAGCGGCGTGCGGCCTTCGGCCAGGTCGTTGTCGCCTGCATACACCACCACCTGGCGCGGCTTGTAGCGCACCACGAGGTCGCGCGCGAACAGGCTGCAGTCGTTCAGCGTGGAGCCGCCGAAGCCGCGGTTGACCACGCCGCCGGGCACGCGCGCAAAGTCCTGCTGAAGGCGCGTCCACATGCGCACCGTGGAGCTGCCGACGAACACCACGCCGCCGGGGGGCGGAAAGCGCTCCTGGTCGGCGCGCGCGAACGCGGCCAGCTCGTTGTGCCAGCGCTCCTTGGCGGCCAGGTAGTCGCGGGCGGACGCAGCCTCGGCGGCGGCCGTCTCGGATTCCTGGGGAAAGAAGGAGGCGGACTGCGCGTGCGCGCCAAGCGCCGCCACGAGCAGCACGGCTGCGGCCAACGCGGTTTTCATCGAAGTCATCGGGAAGACAGAGGACACGGCGGAGGAAAATCAGGTTTCTGGCATGGGGCCGTGCGGCCGGTGTCGGCACGAGGCGGCTTGCAACCCTAGATTGTCTTCTCGATGAGGGCGCCCTTGAACACCACCGGGCCTTTAGGGCCGCTGCCCGCAGGCACGCCGCCCTTGGCCTCGAGGGTCACGGCCAGGGTCGGCACGGCTTGCACGTCGGATTCCGAGGCCGCCAGGCGCAACGCCGGGGCCTTGTCCATCACGCCGAGCGAGCGCGGGGCGGCGCCGGGCGCCAGGGCCCACAGCTGAAGCGACTTGTCGTCGCCTTCGCTGTAGCTGCCCACGCGCTGCAGCGACAGCTGCTTCTTCTTGGGGTCGAAGGTCACGAGCATCGAGGCGGCGGACTGGTCGTCGGACAGCACGGCCACGTACTGCACCACCGGCGCGTTCTGCAGCTGGTCGCGCAGGTTGAGCCCTACCACCACGGCCAGCAAGGTGGCCAGCGCGCCGGCCGCGGTGGCGCCGCGCCACAGCGCCAGGCTGCGCAGCCAGCCGCCGGGCTGCGGCCTGGCGGCGTCGCGGGCATGGGCCGCGTCGCGCTGGCGCTCGATGGCGGCCTTGGCCTGCTCGGCGTCGATCATGTTGCGGATGCGGGTCCACACGGCGGGGTCGGGCACGACCGAGGGTTGCAGCTCGGTCATGCTGGCGAGCCGTCCTTGCCAGACCAGCGCGGCGGCGCGCACCGGCGCCTGTTCGCGGGCCAGGGCTTCGAAGCGGCGGCGGGCGCCGCCGCGCAGGGTGCCGAGCGCGTGGCTGGCGGCGAGGAGTTCGAGCAGTTCGGGGTGGGCGGTGAGTTTCATGGCAGGCCTGTCTTCTTCGTCGCGCTCAAGCGAAGCGCCCCATGCAGACGCGAAGTTTTTCCAGCCCGCGCCGGATCCATGTCTTGACCGTGCCCAGCGGCAGCTTGAGCTGCTCGGCCAGTTCGCCGTGGCTCATTTCGCGCAGGTAGGCCAGGCTCACCACTTCTCGCTGCTTGCCCTCGAGCTGGGCCAGGCACTGATGCAGCGCCCAGGCCTGCTCGCTCGCGTCGGCCGTGTCGACCGGGTTGGGCGCATCCGACTCCATCTGGTCGGCCATGAGCTCGTCGAATTCCTGGGTCAGCTGCGCCCGGTCGGCGGTGCGCCGGCGCAACAGGTCGAGGGCCCGGCTGCGCACGATCAGCCCCAGCCAGGCCAGCGGCGGGCTGAGCGACGAGCGATAGTCGCCGGCGACTCGCCAGACCGTCAGAAAAGCCTCCTGGATCACGTCCTCGGCCCATTCGCGTTGCCGCACGACACGCATCGCCAGCCCCATGAGCTTGGGCGAGGTGCGGTCGTAGAGCTGTCGCAGGGCGGCTTCGTCGCGATGGCCGATCCTGTCGATCAGCGCCATCAGTTCGGCGTCGGGGCTGGGTGCAGTCATCCGCGGATTGTCGGGCATCGGTGCGCATGCCAGATATACGGGCGTTGCCGCTGGTCGGATTCAGGGCGTCCGACGACCCGTCCAAACATTTGTGAACACAAGTTGTAAACGTATACTCCGCCGCAAAACGAGTGGGGCGCACAGCGCGGGCGGAGAAGGAATGAAGCAAATTGCGATCGTCTTGGCGCTCTGCGTGGGCGCCTGGTATTTCTTTGTCGGCGGCCGCAAGCTCGACGAGCCGATGGTGCGCGACTACTACCGGAGCGAGGCGCGCGCCGTGGTCGAGCGTGACGCCGACCGGCTGTGCAAGCAGCTCAGCCGCAAGGTCGTGATAGAGACCAGGACCACAGTGATGGGGCGCACCGAGGAAAACACCCACGACCGCGACAGCGCCTGCCGCGGGGTGCACAAGACCTTCGAAAACCTGGCGCTGGTCGGCGAGCGCACCGGCAACATCCTGTCGGTGGACTACGACTATCACATCGACTCCGTCGAAGTCGCTCCCGACCGCAAGAGCGCCCTGGTCAAGGGCACCAGCGTGCTGAAGATGGGCGAATCGGCCCTCCAGCTCAAGACCAGCTTCAACCAGCGCCTGGAGCGCGAACTCGGCCAGATGCGCCTGGTGCACGCCGAGGACAGCACCGTGGTGCGCCTGGGCGGGCGCGGCGCCATGAGCCAGAGCGACTTCTTCCGCAAGTAGCTCTTCAAGAACCCACACAGAAAGCAGGCGCCGCCATGCTCGCCACCCGGGACTCGCTCCCGCCGCCTCCGCCGTTCTGGCACCGCCTGAACAGCTTCTTCGCCTTTCCGTTCCAGATGCGGCCGCTGGCCTACGGGCTGGTGCTGTCGTTCTGCAGCCTGCTGTTCGAGGGCGTGTTCTTCCTGCCCGACATGCTGGCGCTGGCGCTGATCGAGATCGGCATCATGCTGGCGGCCAGCCGCTACGGCTTCAAGGTCATTGCGCTGGGCGCGCGCGGCATCCGCGACTCGGCCGACTTCGGCCGCGAGTCCAGCGACGAATGGACCTACCTGCCGTGGAAGCTGTTCGCCATCTCGCTGGTGCAGGCGCTGCTGATCGGCTGGCTCGCGTACTACGCGCCCATCCTGGGCTCGGTCGGCCTCTTTGTCATGTCGTTCACCTTCCCGGCGGCGGTGATCGTGCTGGTGCAGTCGGGCAGCTTCTTCCAGGCCATGAACCCGGGCCACGTGATGGACGCGATGCGCACCATCGGCTGGCCGTACGCGCTGCTGTGCTTCTTCCTGTTCCTGCTGAGCACGGGCGCGCAGGTGGCGCTGCAGCTGGTGCTGCCGATGTTCGACGGGCGCATCGTGCTGCCGATCGTCAACTTCGCCTTCATCTACTTCGGCTGGGTGATGGCCAGCCTGCTGGGCTACGTGATGTTCCAGCACCACGAGGCCTTCGGCTTCGACGCCGTGGCGGGCAGCGAGCTCGACGGCGGCGGCCCCGTGGACCGCCGCACGCCCGAGCAGATCGCCGCGCAGCGCATCGACGCCGAGGTGGCGCAACTCGTCACCGAGGGCGACCTGCCCGCCGCGCTGGGCACCGCCTACGAGGCGCAGCGCACGGCCGCGTCGGACGACCTGGCGGCGCAGCGCCGCTACCACCGCGTGCTGGCGCTCATGCCCGACAAGAGCGCCACCATGCTCGACCACGCGCGGCGCTTCATTGCGCTGCTGATGCGGCGCGACCTGTCGTCCGAAGCGCTCAAGGTCTTCAAGGCCTGCAAGGAAAAGGACAAGGCCTTCGCGCTCGACGATGCGGCCCTGGTGATTGCCATGGCGCGCGCCGAGTGGCGCGGCGGCGATGCGCACGCCACGCTGGCGCTGATCTCGGGCTTCGACAAGCGCTTTCGCGGCCACGAGACCATTCCGCAGGCCTACGAGCTGGCCGCCCGCGCGCTGGTGCAGGGCCTGGGCCGCGCCGACATGGCGCAGCCCATCCTGGCCACGATGGAGGCGCGCTACCCGACCAGCGAGCAGACGCAGGAAGTGCGCTGGCTGCTGCGCCCGGCACCGGCCGCCGACGCTGCAACCACGGCGCCCTCCGCCTAGCTTTCCTTCCAGCCCCCGCCCAGCGCCTTGTAGATCGACAGCCGGTTGGTCTGCTCGGTGAGCTGCAGGCTGATGAGCGTCTGCTGCGCGGCGTAGTACGCGCGCTGCGCGTCGAGCACGTCGAGGTAGTTGCTCGCGCCACTGCGAAACAGCGACTGCGACAGCGCGAAGCTGCGCGAGGTGGCGCCCAGCAGCGAGCGCTGCGCGGCCAGCCGTTCGGCCAGCGTGCGCCGCTCGGCCAGTGCATCGGCCACTTCGCGGAAGGCCGTCTGCACCGCCTTTTCGTAGGTGGCGATCTCGATCTTCTGCTGCGCCTGCGCCACGCGCAGGTTCGCGCGGTTGGCACCGCCGTCGAAGATCGGCACGCTGACCGAAGGCGCGAAGCTCCAGGCCTTGCTGCCGCCCGAGAACAGGCCCGACAGCGTGCTGCTCGCCGTGCCCGCCGACGCGGTGAGCGCGATGCGCGGAAAGAACGCGGCGCGCGCGGCACCGATGTCGGCGTTGCTCGCGCGCAGGGCGTGCTCGGCGGCCAGCACGTCGGGGCGCTGCTGCAGCACGCTCGAAGGCAGGCCGGGCGGCGGCACCAGCAGTTGCGCAGCCGCGGCGGGTTCCGCCGTGTCGGACGCGGGCGGCACCGGCAGCAACTCGGCCGGCGGTGTGGCGCCGACCAGCAGCGTGAGCGCATTGCGCGCCTGCTCGACCTGGCTGTCGAAGGCCGCCGCGTCGGCGCGCGCCGCGTCGACCGTGCTCTGCGCCTGCGCGAGCGCCAGGCCCGACTGCGCGCCCAGCCGGTGGCTGCGCTCGATCAGGTCGAAGGACTTGCGCTGGCTGTCCAGCGTGTTGCGCGCCAGCTGCAGGCGCTGTTCGTCGGCGGCCAGTTGCAGCCACGCGGTGGCCACCGAAGCGACCAGGCTGATCTGCGTGCTGCGTTGCGTGGCTTCGGTCTGGAAGTAGCTCTGCAGCGCCGCCTCGCTCAGGTTGCGCACGCGCCCGAACAGGTCGATCTCGTAGTTCGTCAGGCCCAGGTCGGCGCTGTACTGCGAGGCGATGCGCGGCTCGCCGCTGTTCGACAGGCTGCCCGGCGTGCGCGAGCGGCTGCCGCCCGCGCCGGCGTCCACCGTGGGGAACAGGCCGGCGCGCGCAATGCCGTACTGGGCCCGCGCGCGCTCGATGTTGAGCGCGGCCACGCGCAGGTCGCGGTTGTTGGCCAGCGCGAGTTCGATCGTGCCCCGCAGCTTCGGCTCGACGAAGAAGCTGCGCCAGCCGACGTCGATCGGCGTCGGGGCTACTGCGCCGTCTACGCCGTCCACGCCAGAGGAGGGCAGGGCCTGCGGTACGGGCAAGGCCGGCGCCGCATATTCAGGTGCGAGGTTCACGCAGCCCGCGAGCACGGCGCATGCCAAGGCCGCGAGCGCGACCGAGCGAGGGGGGAAGGCGCGCTTCATCAGTGGCCTCCCTGTTCGGCTGTGGTGCCTGCAGGGGACTCGGGCTTCGGCTGCGGCTTGCGCCGCCCCTCCAACCAGCCCCGGATCAGCGCAAAGAACAGCGGCACGAAGAAGATGCCCAGCGCCGTGCCCACCACCATGCCGCCCAGCACCGCGGTGCCGATCGACTGGCGCCCGCCCGCGCCCGCGCCGGTGCCCAGCGCCAGCGGCAGCACGCCGAAGCCGAAGGCCAGCGAGGTCATCAGGATGGGGCGCAGCCGCAGGCGCACCGCCTGCAGCGTGGCCTCGACCACGCCCTTGCCCTGCTCCTGCAGCTGCTTGGCGAACTCCACGATCAGAATCGCGTTCTTCGACGACAGCCCCACCGTGGTCAGCAGGCCGACCTGGAAGTACACGTCGTTGCTCAGTCCGCGCAAGCTCGTGAACAGCAGCGCCCCCACGATGCCCAGCGGCACCACCAAGATCACCGAGAACGGCACCGACCAGCTCTCGTACAGCGCGGCCAGGCACAGGAACACGAACAGGATCGAAATGGCGTAGAGCATGGGCGCCTGCGCGCCCGACAGGCGTTCCTGGAACGAAGCGCCGGTCCATTCGTAGCCGATGCCCGGCGGCATCTGCTTCATCACCTCGTCCACCGCGGCCATGGCGTCGCCGGAACTCACGCCGGCGGCCGCGTCGCCCACGAACTCGTAGCTCGGGCTGCCGTTGTAGCGCTGCAGCTGCGGCGAGCCGTAGCTCCAGCGCGAGCTGGAGAACGCGGGGAACGGCACCATCTGGCCCAGGCTGTTGCGCACGCTCCAGCGGTCGATGTCGGCGGGCAGCATGCGGAAGTCGGTGTCGCCCTGCATGTACACGCGCTTCACGCGGCCCTTGTCGAGAAAGTCGTTGATGTAGGTGCCGCCCATGGCGCTCGACAGCGTGCTGTCGATGTCCGACGTGGCCAGGCTCAGTGCGCCGGCGCGCGCGTCGTCGATGTCCACCGCGAACTCGGGTGTGTCGTCCAGGTTGTTGCTGCGCACGTTGACCACCTCGGGGCGCTTGCCCAGCAGTTCGACGGCCTGGTCGCGCGCCTTCACCAGCGCGTCGTGGCCCAGGCCGTTGATGTCCTTCAGGTGAAAGTTGAAGCCCGCATTGGCGCCCAGCCCGCGCACCGCTGGCGGCAGCAGCACGAACACGCGCGCATCGCGGATGGTCGACAGCTCCTTGTTGGCGCGCCGCGTCAGTTCGGCCGCCGACTGGCCGGTGCCCGTGCGCTCGCCCCAGTCCTTGAGCTTGACGAAGGCGCGCGCCGAGCTCTGGTCGCCGTTCTGCCCGGTGATGACGTTCACGCTCAGCACCTCGGCCTGCTTGCTGAAATATTGCTGCACCTGCTCGACCACCGGCTGCAGCCGTGCATTCGACGCGCCCGGCGGCAAGCTCACCTGCACCTGCAGGAAGGCCTGGTCTTCGTCGGGCAGGAAGGAGGTGGGCAGCCGCAGGAACAGCAGCGCCATCACGCCCGCGATCAGCAGGTACACCACCATGCTGCGCTTGCCGCGCCGCACGATGCCGCCCACGATGCCTTCGTAGCGGTCGGCGCTCCGGTCGAAGCCGCGGTTGAAGGCCGCGAAGAAGCGGTCGACCCGGCCCAGCAGGCCGCGGCGCGGCACCGCATGCTCACCCTTCTTCACCGGCTTGAGCAGCGTGGCGCACAGCGCCGGCGTGAGCGTGAGCGCCACGAACACCGACAGCGCCATCGCCGAGACGATGGTGATCGAGAACTGGCGGTAGATCACGCCCGTGGAGCCGCCGAAGAAGGCCATCGGGATGAACACCGCCGACAGCACCAGCGCAATGCCGACCAGCGCCGGCGTGATCTCGGCCATCGACTTGCGCGTGGCCTCCTTGGGCGACAGGCCCTCTTCGTGCATCACGCGCTCGACGTTCTCCACCACCACGATGGCGTCGTCCACCAGCAGGCCGATGGCCAGCACCATGCCGAACATGGTGAGCGTGTTGATCGAGTAGCCCGCGATGGACAGCACGCCGAAGGTGCCCAGCAGCACCACCGGCACCGCAATCGCCGGGATCAGCGTGGCGCGCATGTTCTGCAGGAACACGTACATCACGAGCACCACCAGCAGCATGGCCTCCAGCAGCGCCTTGACCACCTCGTCGATGGATGCGCTCACGAAAGGCGTGGTGTCGTAGCTCACGAAGGTCTGCAGCTGGTTCGGGAACAGGGGCTTGAGCTCCTCGACCTTGGCCTTCACGGCCTCGGCCACCTGCACCGCGTTGGCACCGTCGGCCAGCACAACGCCCAGGCCCGCGCCGGGCCGGCCGTCGAGCAGCGAGCGCACCGTGAGGTTTTCCGCGCCCAGCTCCACGCGGGCCACGTCCTTCAGGCGCACCACGGCGCCGTCGGGGGCGACGCGCAGCACCACGTTCTCGAACTGCTCCGCCGTCTTCAGCTTGCTGCGCGCGGTGATGGTGGCGGTGAGCTGCTGCTGCGCATTGGCCGGCAGCGCGCCCAGCTGGCCGGCCGAGACCTGCGCGTTCTGCGCGGTGATGGCGCTGTTCACGTCCGAGGGCATCAGCGCGTACTTGCGCAGCTTGTCGGGGTCCAGCCACAGGCGCATGGCGTAGCCGGTGCCCAGCGTCTGCACCTCGCCCACGCCGTCGATGCGGCTGATGATGTCCACCAGGTTGCTGGAGATGTAGTCGCCCACGTCCACCGCCGAGGCGCTGCCGTCGCCGGAGTACATCGACACGATCATCAGGAAGTCGTTGCCGCCCTTGGTCACGGTGACGCCGCGGCTCTGCACCTGCTGCGGCAGGCGCGACATGGCCTGCTGCAGCTTGTTCTGCACCTGCATCTGGGCCACGTCGATGCTGGTGCCCGCATTGAAGGTGAGCGACAGCCGCGCCACGCCCGACGAGTTGCTGGTCGACTGCATGTACAGCAGGTTGTCCAGCCCCTTGAGCTGCTGCTCGATGACCTGCGTCACCGAGTCTTCCACCGTCTTGGCGGAAGCGCCCGTGTAGGTGGCGTTGATGGACACGCGCGGCGGCGCGATGTCGGGGTACTGCTCCAGCGGCAGCGTGCGGATGGCCATCAGCCCCGCGAGCATGACGACGATGGAAAGCACCCACGCGAAGATGGGACGGTCGATGAAGAACTGCGCCATGTGGGTCGGTCCTCAGCGCGTCACGGGGGAGGTGGCGGCGTCGGCCGCGTCGGGTTGCGCGCTGGCCACGGGGCCGGGCGCGGCCTTGCCGCCCAGGTCGACCACCTTCACCTTGTCGCCCACCTTCACGCGCTGCGAGCCTTCGGTCATCACGCGGTCGCCCGCGGCCAGGCCGTCGAGCACCTGCCAGCGCGTGCCGACCGCGCGCCCGACGTGGATGGCGCGCTTGGCGACCTTGCTCTCCCCGTCGATCACCAGCGTGGAGGCGCTGCCGTCGGGCGCGCGCGTCACGGCCTGTTGCGGCACCAGCAGGGCGGTGGCGTTCACGCCTTCCTGCAGCACGGCGCGCACGTACATGCCGGGCATCAGCAGCCTGTCGGGGTTGGGCACCACCGCGCGCAGCGTGACGCTGCCGGTGCCGGCATCGACGGTGACGCCGCTGAACGTCAGGCGGCCGGGGTGCGGGTACTTGCTGCCGTCTTCCAGCACCAGCTGGATGCGGGCTTCCGCGTCGCTCGCGCGCTGCAGGCGGCCGCTGGCGAGTTCGCGCTTCAGGCGCAGCAGCTCGCTGCTCGACTGCGTGACGTGCACGTGGATGGGGTCGAGCTGCTGCACGGTGGTCATCACCGCGGCCTGGTTGGCCGTGACCAGTGCGCCGGGCGTGACGCTCGACAGCTCGGCCCAGCCCGTGATCGGCGAGGTGATGCGCGTGTAGCCCAGTTGGATGCGCGCGGTCTGCTCGGCGGCGCGCGCCACGGCGAGGTCGGCTTCGGCCTGCTGCTCGGCGGCCTGCGACTCGTCGAACACCTGGCGGCTGATGGCGTCGATCTTCACCAGCTCGGCGTTGCGGCGGGCCACGGTGCGCGAGGTGGCCAGGGCCGAATCGGCCTTGCGCACGCTGGCCTGCGCGCTGGCGTAGGCCGCCTGCAGCGGCGCCGGGTCGAGCTGGTAGAGCACCTGGCCGGCCTTGACCTGCGAGCCTTCTGTAAAGAGCCGCTCCTTCAGGATGCCGCCGACCTGGGGCCGGATCTCGGCGATCACCGGGGCCATGGTGCGCCCGGGCAGTTCGGTGCTCAGGGCCAGCGATTCGTGCTTCAGGGTGACGGTGCCGACCTCCTTTTTTGGTGCGGCGGCGGCTTTGGCCGTCCCTGGCGTCTCCACGCTGGTGCGCGAGCAAGCTGCGAGCGCGGCGATGGCCATGGCCGTGAACAGCAGGGCGAAGCGGGAGTGGGTTTGGTCAGGCATCAGACAGGTTCTGGAGGTAGGGAAGCGGGGATTGCCCCGGATGGAGCGAGTGGGCGCCCTCAAGTTCAACGAGGCGCGGGGGGCGGGGGGCGGCTTTACACGCTGTTTACTGCAATTGCAGTGCCATGGCGTGGAGATCGCGTGACAGCCCCGTGACATGACGGCCGCAGCCGTCTGCCCGTCTGCGTGTCTGCTCGTTGGCGTATGGCCTTCAGGCGCGTTGAAGCGCGCGCGTGACCATGTCGTTGGGCGCGAGCCGCAGCAGGTGCGGCAGCAGCCCGACGGCCTTGTCGCGCTGGCCCGCATGCAGCAGGCCGTTGGCGCACACCGAGAGCGTGTCGGCCAGCTCGGGATGCTCGGGCGCGGTCTTCAGCAGGATGGCGCACAGCCGGTCGGCGTCGTCGAACTGGCGGATGCGCGAAAAGCGGCGCGCCAGGCGGGCCATGTCGTCGGGCTTCAGGCGCGCGCCGGGCTTGGCCTGGTCGAGGTAGGTCTTGTAGCTGGCGTGCTGCAGCGCGAGCGTGTCCGGCTCGGTCGCCGGCAGGCGGAAGATGCGGCGCGCGGCGTGGTGGAAGTCGTCGCTCGCGGGTTGCAGGCGGGCCGTGTGGAACCAGGCGCGCAGCGTGCCGGTGTCGCCGGGGCGCAGCGCGGCGGCGGCGCGCCACTCGGCGCAGGCCTTGTCGAAATTCATCGCCGCGCCGTACTTCTGGGCCGCGGCCACGTGCGCGTCGAAGCGGTCGGGCTCGGGGGCGGCGGCGGTCTCGGGGGCTTGCACGCGGCGCAGCATCAGGGCGCCGGCCATCAGCGCCGCGCCGGTCAGCAGGCCGCCCAGGTGGGCCATGTAGGCGATGCCCTGGCCGCCCAGCCAGTGCTGCATCAGCTCGTTGACGATCCATGCCGGCAGCAGCAGCAGGGCCGGTGCGGTGACGTAGTTGAAATAGAAGAACAGCTGGTAGAAGAAGCGGATGCGCTTCAGGCGGTACATCACCGCGTACATGCCCATCAGCGCCGAGATGGCGCCCGAGGCGCCCAGGCCGTAGGTGCCCTTGCCGGCATAGGCCCAGCCGGCCAGCAGCGAGGCGCCGACGGCGCCCAGCAGGTAGAACGCCAGGTAGGTGCCGCGTCCCAGCGCCAGTTCGACCGAAAAGCCGAACAGGAAGAGGAACAGCATGTTGCCCAGCAGGTGGCCGGTGCTGCCGTGCAGGAAGGCGGCGGTGATCCAGGTCCAGGGCTTGAACTCGGCATCGGCGGCGTAGCTCTGCGACCAGCGCTCGGTGAAGGGCGCGGGCAGCATGGCCTCGTACTGGCGGCGGTCGCGCTTCCATTCGGTGTACTGCGGGTTCGCGGGCGTGACGACTTCGTCGGCCTGCAGCTTGCGCAGGAACTTGCCGTCGTTCTGGAGGCCTTCGAGCAGCCTGGGGTAGGCCTCCTCGTGCGGCAGCATGCGACGGGCCGCCTTGCCGCGCTTCGGGTCGGTCTTTTCGAGCCATTCCACGAACGGCGGCAGCTCCAGCTGGGGCAGCACGCTGTTCACGTAGTAATGGGCGGCACGCTCGCGCCCGTTGTCTTCGCTGCGCTGCGGCCCCCAGAACACGATCATGTTCAGGAGGATCAGCAGCACCGTCATCCACGGCGGGTTGCGCCAGCTCGGTCTGTTTTCGAGCGGGATGGCATAGAACACGGTGCGGCTGCCGTCGAGGCGTTCAGCCCAGGCGCGCGCGGTGGCGGGCCACTTGCGCCTTCACCTGGGCCGGGGCGGTGCCGCCCAGGATGTTGCGTGCATTCAGCGAGCCGCGCAGGCTCAGCACGTCGTACACGTCCTTCTCGATGCTCGGGTTGAACTGCTGCAGCACGGCCAGCGGCAGCTCCGCCAGGTCGACCTTGTGCGAGGTGGCGGCCTTCACGGCGTGCGCCACGGTTTCGTGCGCGTCGCGGAAGGGCAGGCCCTTCTTCACGAGGTAGTCGGCCAGGTCGGTGGCGGTGGCGTAGCCGCGCAGCGCGGCGGCCTCCATGGCCTCGGGCTTCACGGTGATGCCGCCGATCATCTCGGCAAAGATGCGCAGGGTGTCCTTGAGCGTGTCGACGGTGTCGAACAGCGGCTCCTTGTCTTCCTGGTTGTCCTTGTTGTAGGCCAGCGGCTGGCCCTTCATGAGCGTGATCAGCGCCATCAGGTGGCCGACCACGCGGCCGGTCTTGCCGCGCGCCAGCTCGGGCACGTCGGGGTTCTTCTTCTGCGGCATGATCGACGAGCCGGTCGTGAAGCGGTCGGCGATCTGGATGAAGCCGAAGTTCTGGCTCATCCACAGAATGAGTTCTTCGCTCATGCGGCTGATGTGCACCATGCACAGGCTTGCCGCGGCGGTGAATTCGATGGCGAAGTCGCGGTCGCTCACGGCGTCCAGGCTGTTCTGGCACACGCCGTCCATGTTCAGCGTCCTTGCCACCAGCTCGCGGTCCAGCGGGTAGCTGGTGCCTGCCAGCGCGGCGGCGCCCAGCGGCAGGCGGTTCACGCGGCGGCGCACTTCGCCCATGCGCTCGGCGTCGCGGCTGAACATTTCCACATAGGCCAGCATGTGGTGGCCGAAGCTCACGGGCTGCGCTACCTGCAGGTGGGTGAAGCCGGGCAGGATCACCTCGACGTTCTTCTCGGCGATGTCCACCAGGGCCTTCTGCAGCTCGACCAGCAGGTCGCCGATGAGGTCGATTTCTCCGCGCAGCCACAGCCGCACGTCGGTGGCGACCTGGTCGTTGCGGCTGCGCCCGGTGTGCAGGCGCTTGCCGGCGTCGCCGACCAGCTGGGTCAGGCGGGCCTCGATGTTCAGGTGCACGTCTTCGAGGTCGAGCTTCCATTCGAAGGCGCCGGATTCGATTTCGGCGCGAATCTGCGCCATCCCGCGTTCGATCGAGGCGTGGTCCTGCACGCCGATGATCCCCTGCGCGGCGAGCATGCCGGCATGCGCCAGCGAGCCCTCGATGTCGGCCTGCCACAGGCGCTTGTCGAAGAAGACGCTGGAGGTGTAGCGCTTCACGAGGTCGCTCATGGGTTCGGAGAACAGGGCCGACCAGGCTTCGGATTTCTTGTCGAGTTGGTTTTGGGTCATGGGAGCCGTCCAGGAGGCAATAATGGGTTGGTCACCCGATGGATCAGATGTCTGCGATGCGCAACCCGGCGATTTTATCGGCCAACGCCATGCCCACCCCCCCGTCCTCGCCGTCTTCGGAAAAGACGCGTGCGTCCTTGCGCGCCGAGCCTTCCATCTTCGACGCCTGCCAGATCGGGGTGGTGCTGCGCACCGTCGTGTTCGTCGAGGCGGTGGTTGCGATTGCCACGCTTTTCGGCGTGTCCGGTCCCGGCGATTGGCTGGTGCAGACGGCCACCGTCACCGGCGGGGCCTTGCCCGCGACGCTGCTGTGGCTGGTGGCGGCCTGCGGGCTCAAGAAGCCCTTGCGGCACCTGCCCAAGCAATGGCAATACACCGCCGGTGCCGTGCTGGGCGCGTTGGCGGCGCTGTACGGCTGCGGCCTGCTGCGCCTCACGGGCGTGCTCGCCAGCGCGCCATGGCTGGCCAGCGCGCTGGCCGGCGCCCTGTTCGCGGGGCTGGTGATGGCCGCGATGGTCCTGCGTGCCCGCGGCCAGACGCCTGCGGCGACCACGGCCCGGCTCGAGGAACTGCAGTCGCGCATCCGCCCGCACTTCCTGTTCAACACGCTCAACAGCGCCATTGCGCTGGTTCGCGAGGAGCCGGCCAAGGCCGAGACCATGCTCGAAGACCTGGCCGAGCTGTTCCGCCAGGCGCTGGCCGACCCGGGCGAGTCGGGCACGCTGGCCGACGAGATCGCGCTGGCCGAGCGCTACCTGGCCATCGAGCAGGTGCGCTTCGGCAGCCGCCTGCGCATTCGCTGGGACCTGGACGCCGCCGCGAGCAGCGCGCGCCTGCCGCCGCTGCTGCTGCAGCCGCTGGTGGAGAACGCCATCAAGCACGGCGTGGAACCCAGCCCCGAGGGCGCCAAGCTGCGCATTCGCACCGAGCGGCGCGGCAGCATGGTGGTGATCGAGGTGGTCAACAGCCTGCCGCCGCTGCGCTGGGCCGACGAGCCGCTGCCGCGCGGCCACGGCATCGCGCTGGCCAATGTGCGCGACCGGCTGCGCCTGTTGCACGACATGCAGATGCAGTTCAGCGCCGGCATGGACCAGAAAAACTACCGGGTGCGCATCGCCATCCCCGCTGAACCATGATCCTCAAGACACTGATCGTTGACGACGAAGCCCTGGCGCGTTCCCGCCTGCGCACCCTGTTGCGCGACTGCACCTCGCCCGCCGCCGAGGTGGTGGCCGAGGCCTCGCAGGGCGCCGAGGCCCAGCAGCACCTGGCCAGCATGGCGCTCGACCTGGTGCTGCTCGACGTGCACATGCCCGGTGTCGACGGCATCGAGGTGGCGCGCGCGCTGCGCCACCGCGCCGACGCACCGGCGGTGGTGTTCGTCACCGCGCATGCCGCGCACGCGGTGACGGCCTTCGAGCTCGATGCGGTCGACTACCTCACCAAGCCCGTGCGCGCCGAGCGGCTGCAGCAGGCGCTGCAGAAGGCCGAGCGCTTCCTGAAGGAGCGCCGCGCGCTGCAGGTACCGCCGGCCGTGCCTGCCGCGCCGGAAACCGTGCTCATCCAGGACCGCGGCCGCGCCGAGCGTGTGCCGCTGTCCGAGGTGCTCTACCTCAAGTCCGAATACAAATACCTCACCGTGCGCACCGCCACGCGCAGCCACATCCTGGACGGCTCGCTCAACGAGTTCGAGGAGCGCTACCCGCACCGCTTCCTGCGCGTGCACCGCAACGCGCTGGTCGCGCGTTCGGCCATCCGTGCGCTGGAGAAGTACGACGACGGCGAAGATGCGGAGGGCTGGGCCCTGCGGCTCGACGCCATTCCCGAACCTGTGGCCGTGTCGCGCCGGCAGCTCGCCGCCGTGCGCGAAGTGCTGAAGGACGCGCGATGACCGACGACAAGAAAGACGGCAGCTCCGCCGACGTGCCGCAGCTCCACGCCGAGGGAGGCGAGCCGCCGGCTGGCGAACCGCACCAGGCCGCCGCGGAAGAACCCGCCCCCGTGCCCCTGCCTGTGCCCGAACCCGAGGTGCTGGCGCCTGAGCCGCCCAGCCCCGAGCGTGAACGCATGCTGCTGCACATGCCGGTCGATGTGCGCAGCGCCTCGCTGGTGGTGCTCGCCGTGCTGGCCAGCGTGTTCGCGCTGCAGTGGGGCCAGGCCGTGTTCATTCCGCTGATGCTGAGCCTGCTGCTGACCTATGCGCTGTCACCGCTGGTCGACCTGCTGCATCGCTGGCGCACGCCGCGCTGGATCGGCGCGGCGGTCATCCTGGTGGGCCTGTTCGGCGGACTCGGCTGGACCGGCTATTCGCTGTCGGGCAATGCCTTGCAGCTGCTCGATGCGCTGCCCGTGGCCGCGCAGAAGCTCGGGCTGGCGATGCGCCGCGACAAGGGCGCCAGCGCCACGCCGCTCGAAAGCGTGCAGCAGGCGGCTGCGCAGCTAGAGAAGGCGGCCGAGGAAAACTCCGCCCGCGTGGCCTCGCGCCGCGGCGTGGCGCGCGTCATCATCGAGCGGCCCGGCTTCAACGTGCGCGACTACCTGCTCACCGGCACCGTCGGCCTGCTCAGCGCCATGGGTCAGCTCACGCTGGTGGCCTTCCTCACGTACTTCGCGCTGTGTTCGGGCGACACCTTCCGGCGCAAGCTCATCAAGATCACCGGGTCGAGCCTGCAGAAGAAGAAGGTCACGGTGCACGTGCTGGACGACATCACCCGCAACATCGAGCGCTACCTGCTGGTCCAGATTCTGGTGAGCGTCGTCGTGGGCGTGGCGACGGGGCTGGCGTTCTGGGTCATCGGGGTGGAGAACGCGGCCGTGTGGGGAATCATTGCGGCCGTGACCAACCTCATTCCGTACATCGGCTCGGTCATCGTGCTGGTGGCCGCGGGGCTGGTGGCCTTCCTGCAGTTCAACAGCCTGCAGATGGGCGTGGTGGTGGGCGGCGTGTCGCTGGCCATCCACACGCTCATCGGCAACCTGCTGATGCCCTGGCTCACCAGCCGCACCAGCCGCATGAACCCGGTGGCGGTGTTCGTGGGCGTGATCTTCTGGGGCTGGCTGTGGGGCATCTGGGGCCTGCTGCTGGGCATTCCGATCACCATGGTGATCAAGGCGATCTGCGACCGGGTTGAAGACCTGCAGCCGATCGGGGAGCTGCTGGGCGAGTAGCTCGTGCCGGGCGCGTGATAGAAATGCGCCCCGCCTGAATTCTTTTTCTGTTCCGGGGTAGTTCAGTGGCAGAACACTCGGCTGACCCGAGAAGGCGCTGGTTCAACCCCAGCCCCCGGACCCACTCATTCGCATGGCCATGGACGACGACTCGACCTCGACCGATTCGCCCGGTGGCTACGCGGGCTTCCAGCTGGCCCGTGCGCTGGCCGCGAGCGGGCATCCCGACGCATCGGTGCGTGCGGGCGCCGCGAAGCGGCTGCGCCAATGGGCCGCTGTGATTCTTGGTCGCGGCGACGGCTCGATCCGCACGGGCTCGCGCACGCCGGTGAAAGACACACCCGCCTGGGCCACGCTCGAGGTGGTGACCGGCGGCTTTGCCACCGGCGCGCTCCTGGCGGGCGGACCGCTCAAGCCGCATGAGCGCGCATGGCGGGACGAACTGGCGCCCGGCGCGTCCGACGCGCAAGCGCGGCTCGCGCTGAACACGTTCTTTCTGACGGACACGGGGCTCGAGAAGCTCCATGCGTTGCTGGCGTCCGGCTGCTTCGACATCGAGGTGCCGGAAGAGGGCGCGTTGCTCGTGGTGGCCTGGCTCGTGCAGGCCGGACAGGCCGACGCCGCGTGGGCGCTGGTCGAGCAACTCTCTCCCTGGTTCTCGAAGCTGCGCTTCTATCCGGCCGAACTGCCGGAGGCACCCAGCTTCGGTGCGCAACTGTGGGTGGACGATGTGGCAACGGCCACGAAGCGCTTGCGCGCAGTGAAGCCCAATGCGCAGGTCCTGGCGCAGAAGGAAGCCGTCGACGTCTGGGCACCGCTTTACGACCGGATGGTCGCGCTGCTGCTCGACACCGTGACCGGTGAGGCGCCTGTTGCGCTTCGCACGGCCGACGGCGCCTGGCTGCGCACCGAGAGCGGCAAATTCACCGTCACCGGGGGCTGGCCCTGCGCGCACTATCCGCCGGGCTGGCGCGAGCGCGCGTCGGCGCTGCTCGCGCAGTGCCGGCAGGCGCGGGCCGCACACACGCGGTGCGCGCGGCCCGAGCGCGACGGCGACAGCTTCGCCACGCTGCGCGCGGGCCTGCAGCTTTGCGTCGACGCACCCGAGTCGTTGACGGGCAAGCAGGTGGGGCGCATGCGCCTCGTCCTTGCGCGCTGCATCGCGAAGCGCGGGCCGCCGGCGTCGGCCGGGCGCGCGGCCTGGCGGCAGCAGCAGCGCAGCCATGCCAGCGCCGCCACCTTCGAGCAGATCGCGCGGCAGGTTGCCGTGCGGCTCGAAGCCTTCCCGTCCCATGAAGGGCTGGAGGACATCGAGCCCGTCATCCGGCCCATCGATGCGAGCGAAGCTGCCGCAAGCGGCTTGCGCGAGGGGACGCGGTTGCCGCCCACGCTGCAGCGCAAGGTCGGCCGCGCCCGCAAGGGAACGGCGGCCGAATTGATCGAACGCGGCACCATCCCTTCGGGCGAGGTACTGGCCAGGGTGCTGCCCCTGTGGAGCGCCGCGTTGCGCGCTGCGGACGTGCCCGACCCGATGCTGCGCCGGCTCCAAGCCGCCGTTGACCGCGCGTTCCGGCGCAGGCGCTCGCTGCTGCTCGTCGACCTGCAGAAACAGGTGCGGTTCGAAGAGCTGCCGTGGGTTGCCGCCATCGCGCGCTTCCGCGCGAACGACCAGGCGGCGCGCCGTGCCGCGCTGCAGGCATTGACCGAGGCATCGCAGCTGGCGCTGGTCGCGTTCCCTCAAGCCATCGTTCCGAACAAGCTGCTGCAGGAGCTGCGCACCCTGGGCGAAGCAGCCGATTTGAAACTGCCGCTGGTCGAAGAGGTGGCGGCCGACATCTTCATGGGCCGTTTCTCACCCAGGTTCCTGGCGGCGGCGAAAGTGTCGGCGGGCCTCCTGCAGGGCAAGCTGTACGCGAGGTACTACGGCATCGACTGCGCTGCGCTCGCCGCCATGCCCGTGCCGCGCGAGGACGCGGGTGACAAGCCCGATGCGCTGGCCCGCTTGTGTGCGGCGCGCGCGGGCGTGCAACCGGGCGGTGGGGGCACGGCGCGCAACGGCATGGTGATCGAGCAGGCGCAGATTCTCACCACCCACAACCTCGCCGTGCTGTTCGCCGAGCTCGGGCTGGGCGAGCGCCTTGCGGCGCAGTTGCCCGACATGGCGCGCCGGTGCTTCACGCAGGTGTGCGCGCAGTTGCAGATTCGCGTCGACCACCGCCATGCGCGGCGGGTCCAGATCAGGAACTCGGCCTATGCCTGGCGGCAGATGGTTTTCTTTCTCTCGCAGTGCGGTGTGCAGGAGGTCGGTGCGTTCCTCGCTTGGGCGGCGGCGCACCTGGAAGCGCAGGGCCCAGACTTTCGGCGCGTCTTTGCGCCGGCGCTGACAGGCCTGGCGGTGGCCGCGCAGGGACACGGCCAGCAGGCACCGCCCTTCGTCGGCTGGAGCCAGGACACGCACTGGCTGATGCCGGACGTCCTGGCGGCGCGTTAGCGGGGACTGGCCTTCGAGGCCGCCTTGGCGGCTGGCCGGGCCGCGGCCTTTGCCGGCAGCTTCTTCACGAAGGTCAGGTCCGCATCCAGCGGCTGCCCGTCGCGCGTGCGCAGCACGATCTTCGGCACCGGCTTGCCGCTGTCGCGCTCCACCAGCACCGAATGCGGTTCGCCCTTGGCGTACAGGTGCGCCTCGCCCCATTGGCGCAGCCCGACCACCACCGGGAACAGGGCCTTGCCCTTGGCCGACAGCACGTACGCCTGGTACAGCGAGCCTTCCGCCGCGGGCACCACGTCGAGCACGCCTTCCTGCACCAGCCATTTCAGCCGCTCCGCCAGGATGTTCTTCGCCATGCCCAGGCTCTGCTGGAACTCGCCGAAGCGCTTCATGCCGTCGAAGGCATCACGCACGATGAGCAGCGACCACTGGTCGCCGACGATGTCGAGCGCGCGGGCCATCGGGCACGCGTCGTTCTTCAGGCTTTTTCTCTGGGCCATGGCTTTTCCTTCGATGGGCGAGTGTAGACCGTGAATACCAGTTTGGTTGCAAAGTAAAACTGAAATGGCTAGCATCGATCTGGTTTTAAATTGAAACCTGAAAGCCCGATCTCCATGAAGCCACCCGTGTCCCAGCCATCCACCGTCGCCACCAGCCCCGACGCCATCCCGGGCCTGCGCGCCAGCCCCGTGCGCGTGGCCGTCGTGCAGTTCGACCCGCAGGTCGGCGTGGAGAACCTCGAGCGCAATGCGCAGGCCGTGCAGCAACGCCTGGCGGCCGCCGTCGAGGGCGGCGCCATGCTCATCGTGCTGCCCGAACTCGCCACCAGCGGCTACTGCTTCAGCGCCCGGGAGGAGGCCTATGCGCATTCGCAGCCGGTGCC
Source organism: Variovorax sp. 10N412 (assembly GCF_056394985.1). NCBI lineage: Bacteria > Pseudomonadati > Pseudomonadota > Betaproteobacteria > Burkholderiales > Comamonadaceae > Variovorax > Variovorax sp. 10N412. The sequence continues at coordinate 961,757 of NZ_JBFTIO010000001.1, read as the reverse complement.
CGGCGGGCCGACCGTGCAAGGCTGGGCGTCGTTCGCGGCGCAGCACAAGGTCTACATCGTCGGCTGCCTGGTCGAGCAGGATGGCCCGCAGCTGTTCGACACCGCCGTGCTCGTCGGTCCCGAGGGCTACATCGGCCGCTACCGCAAGACACACCTCTGGAACAACGAGAAGCTCTGGTTCACGCCGGGCAACGAGGGCTACCCGGTGTTCGAAACGAAGATCGGCCGCATCGGCCTGCTCGTGTGCTGGGACATCTGGTTTCCCGAGGCGTCGCGCATCGTCGCGCAGCTGGGCGCCGACATCATCTGCATACCGACCGGCTGGGTGTGGACGCCGCCGCCGCTGTACGACGCCAGCGGCACCTGCATGCCGGCCTACCTGACGATCGCGGCCGCGCACCAGAACAACGTGTTCATCGCCACGGCGGACCGCGTGGGGCAGGAACGCGGCGCGGGCTTCATGGGCAACTCGTTGATTGCCGGCACCAATGGCTGGCCCGTGGGGCGCATCGCCGGGCCCGACGAAGACACCATCCTCTACGCCGATATCGACCTCGGCGCCGCGCGCAGCGCGCCGATCTGGAACCAGTTCAACGACCTGCACCGCGACCGGCGCACCGACCTGTACGACGCGATGCTGGGTTACCGTGGCGGCCAGGCCCTTCCCAGATAGCGCAGCCACACCAGGAGTCTTGCGACATGCCCTACCTTCAACTCGACGTGAACGGCCCGCACCCGGTGGCCGACAAGAAACGCCTCGCGAAGCAGCTCAGCGAAACCTACGCACGGCTGATGAGCGTGGACATCCGCCGCATCAGCATCGCCATCCGCGAAACGGGCGAGGGCGGTGTATGGCGCATGGTCGACGGCGAGCCCGAAGCGGTGTCGGTGCTGATGTGCGACATCCGCCGCGGCCGCTCCGCCGAGCTGCGGCTCGAAGTGGCCAAGGCGCTGTGCCGCGACTGCATCGACATCCTCGGCCTGCGCGAAGACCGGCTCAATGTCGAGTTCACGCAGCATTCGGGCGACGAGATGTACCACCCGACGCTCGGGGGCTACAGCCCCGAGTGGACGGACAACGAGGCTCACTGAGCCAGCGCGCGCTGCATCAGCACCGTGTCCACCCACTGCCCGAACTTGAAGCCCACGTCGCGCAGCACGCCGACCCGTTCGAACCCCAGGCTGCGGTGCAGCCCCTGCGAGCCCGCGTTGGCGCTGTTGCCCACGCACGCCACCATCTGCGTGAAGCCGCTGTCGGTGCAGCGCCGGATCACGCCCTGCAGCAGCGCCCGGCCGATGCCGTGGCCGTGCATGCCCTGCGCGACATAGACCGAGTCTTCCACCGTGTGCCGGTAGGCGGAACGGGCACGGTACGCGGTGGCATAGGCGTAGCCGACCACCTCGCCGTTTCTCGTTGCCACAAGGTAGGGCAGGCCGCGCGCCGTCACTTCGTCGCGGCGCGCCTGCATCTGCTCGACCGTGGGCACCTGTTCCTCGAAGGAGCACAGGTCGTGCAGCACGTAGTGGCTGTAGATGGCCTGCACGGCGGCCATGTGGCGGGGCTCGGCGTCGGCGATCTCGACGCCGGTGGAGGCCAGAGGCTGGAGGCTTGGTGATGACATGGCCTCGATCTTGACCATCCACCTTCGATAAGTGAAGCTTCGTTCACCTATTCGCCGCATAAGAAATACTTTGGAAAAGACACTCAACCTCGACCAGTTGCGCTCCTTCGGACTGGTCATCGAAACGGGCAGCTTCTCGGCCGCGGCCGACCGGCTCGGGCTCTCGCAGCCGGCCGTGAGCCTGCAGGTGCGCCAGCTGGAGCGGCGGCTTGCAGTGCGGCTGATCGAACGGGTCGGCAAGCGCGCCAAGGCCACGCCCGCGGGCATGGAGTTGCTGCGCCATGTGCCGCACATCGACAGCGCGGTGGAGAACGCCATCGATGCGCTGGCCGACCATGCGAGCGGCGTCACAGGCCGGGTGCGGCTGGGCACGGGCGCGACGGCCTGTCTGCACTTCCTGCCCGCGGTGCTGCGCACGTTGCGCGAGCAGTTTCCGGGGCTCGGGGTGGTGGTGAGCACCGGCAACACCGAGGACCAGGCGCGCAAGGTGGAAGAGAACAGTCTCGACCTCGCACTGGTCACGCTGCCCGCGGCGGGGCGTTCGTTGACGGCGATGCCGGTGCTGGACGATGAGTTCGTGGCCATCAGCTCGCTGGAGCGCGCACCGCTCAAGGCCAGGGTCGCGCCGGGCGACCTGGCCGGCGTGCCGCTGGTGCTGTTCGAGCCCGCAGCCAACACGCGCAAGCTGGTCGACCGCTGGTTTGCCGCCGAGGGCCTTCAACCGCAGCCCGTGATGGAACTGGGCAGCGTCGAGGCGATGAAGGAGATGGTCGCGGCGGGGCTCGGCTGCGCCATCGTGCCCTGCATGTCGATGGCGGGCCGCGGCGCCCACCCCGGGCTGAAGACCAGCCGCCTGAACCCGCGCATGCACCGCACGCTGGCGGTGGTGATCCGGCGCGACAAGCCGGTCAACAAGGCCTTGCGCGTGGTGCTCGACGCGATCGTGGCGGCCGGCAAGCACGGCCGCCGTTAGCGATCCGCTGGCCCGTTATTCCGGAATCACGCCCACCGGTGCGCCGCCCCGCGCACGGCCCAACGTGCCGACGATCAGCGCGGCAATCAGCACCAGCACGCCGCTGAGCACCATCGTGCTGGAGATGCCGAAGCTGTCGACCGTGACGCCGCCGATCAGCGCGCCGGACGCAATCGCCACCTGGAAGCCGCTCACCAGCAGGGCCTGGCCGGCTTCGGGGGCATCGGGCACGGCTTCCATCATCCAGCCGGTCAGCGCCACCGGGATCAGCCCGAAGGCCACGCCCCAGATCACCACCACCACCGCACCCGGCACGAAGCCGGTGCCGATCAGCGTGGACAGCAGCAGCGCCGTGGCCAGCATCAGCGCCGCCAGCAGGGTGGTGCCGCGCACGCTGCGCGCCACCAGGCTGCCGCCGAGGAAGGTGCCCACGAAGCCCACCGCGCCGTAGACCAGCAGCAGCGTGGACACCGCGTTCGGCGCGAGCCCGAAGACCTGCTGCAGCAGCGGCTTCAGGTAGGTGTAGGCCGCGAAGTGGCCGGCAATGAAGAACAGCACCGCGAGCAGGCCGACCTGCGCCATGCGGCGCGTGAGCGGCGTGAGCAGGTCGCGTGCGCCGATGGCGCGCGCCGGCGGCATTGCGGGCAGCAGCCACAGCTGCACCAGCAGCACCACCGCGGCCAGCGCGCCGGTCACGGCGAACGACGCGCGCCAGCCGAACAGCGTGCCCAGGAACGAGCCGGCCGGCACCCCCAGCACGGTGGCGGCCGACACGCCGGCCAGCACGTACGACATGGCGCGCGCCTGCGAGGCGTGCGGCACCAGTTGCGTGGCGGCCGCCGGGGCAAAGGTCCAGAAGCCGCCCACGCACAGGCCCAGCAGCAGGCGCGCGACCAGCATGGTGGCGAAGTTGGGCGCGAACGCGGCCAGCACGTTCGACGCGATGAGCAAGGTGGTGAGCGCGATCAGCACGGTGCGCCGGTCGAGCCGCCCCGACGCCACGATGAGCGCCGGCCCGGCAAAGGCCGCCAGCACGCCGGGCATGGTGACCATCAGCCCGGCCGTGCCGTCGGACACGTTGAGCCCGCGCGCGATGTCGGTCAGCAGGCCGATGGGCATGAACTCGGTGGAGACCATCGCGAAGGTGCCGACGGCGATGGAGCCGACGGCGAGCCAGGCCGAGCGCGTGGCCGACGACGGCGTGACCATCGCCGGGGCGTCCGGCGAGGCCACCGCCAGGTCGTCGGCGCACGGGTTGCTGCTGGGTGAATTCATCATGGGACTGTCCTGAAGCGCGCCGGCGATGCATGTGCACGCCGATGCCGGTGAAAGGGCATTGGAGTGTGCGAGCCGTCGCCTTGGCGACAAAGGGGTCCGCCAGCAGTAGTCAGTTTCCCTGCTGCGAACAATCGGGGCTTTGTTCCCCTTTTCCGTCGGTTTTGGTGGCGATGGCCGTCAGAGCACCCGGCCGTCGGCGATGAACGCCTCGCCGATCAGCACGCGAAATTGCGCGCCCTGCGCAAACTTCGGCTGTGCCACCGCCGGCGAGAGGAACTCGACGTCGAGCACGGCGGGCTTGCCGCGCTCCAGCGCCTCGCCCGGCGGCACCACCCAGCGCGCCGAGAAGCCCTCCTTGTCGACCACCAGCGCGCAGCGGTATTCGCCCGGGGCGATCGGCAGGTCCTGCGAGGGCAGGCCCGGCTTGCGGAAGGTGAGCGCCACGCGCGCGTGCGGCGTGAAGGCGCCGGCCGTGTCGAAGCTCGGCGGCGCGACGGCCGCCGCGCGCGGCGCACGGCGAGGGCGCTTGCTGACGAGCCATGCGATGACGTTGCCGATGATCGGCACCCACAGCACCATCAGCAGCGTGGCGATGTCGCGCGTGGTGGTGCCGGGCGTGGCGTAGTGCCGCACGACGCCGCCGCCGACGGCCACGCACAGCAGGACGATGACGATGACCTTGCGGCGGAACTGGATCTTGGTGCTCATGAATGGAGGTTCGCGCTCCGCGCTGCGGTGCGGGCTTGCTGGGGCGGGTGGGGTTGCGAGTCTAGGGCCAGCCCGCTCACCGCGGGCCGCACCGCTCATCCCACCCGCAGCACCGCATCGGCCGGCAGCGCCTGCCAGTCGATGCACTCGCCCACCCCCAGGTGGTGCGTCGGCGCGGCGGCGCCTTCCGTGCTGCCCCACTGCAGCGTGAGCTGGCGCGCGCCGAGCCGAAGCGCGATCTCGAAGCCCGGCCAGTGCGCGGGCACGCGGGGCGTCAGCGAGAGCTGGCGGCCCTTCACGGCCAGGCCCAGCAGGGTCTCGACCGCCGCGCGATGCAGCCACGCGGCCGAGCCGGTGTACCAGCTCCAGCCGCCGCGGCCCACATAGGGCGCGGCGCCGTAGACGTCGCCCGCCATCACGTAGGGCTCCAGCTCGTAGACCGGCCCGCGCTCGGGGTGCCGGGCCCGGTGCGCGGGGCTCAGCCCTTCGAAGCTCTGCCACGCCGCGTCGTGGTCGCCCTGCAGCGCCTGGGCCATCAGCGCCCACACCGCGCCGTGCGAGTACTGCCCGCCGTTCTCGCGCACGCCGGGCGGGTAGGCCTGGATGTAGCCGGGGTTGTTGGTCGAGTTGGCGAACGGCGGCGTCAGCAGCCGCAGCAGCCCGGCCGGTTCGTCGTGCAGCAGCTTCTTCACCGACGCCATCGCCGGACCGGTGTGGGCATCGTCCGAGGCGCCGGACAGCACCGACCACGCCTGCGCGATCAGGTCGATGCGGCATTCGTCGTTGGTCGACGAGCCCAGCGGCGCGCCGTTGTCGAAGAAGGCGCGGCGGAACCATTCGCCGTCCCAGCCGGCGTCGTGCAGCGCGGCGATCCAGCCGGCGCGCGCGGCCGTCCAGCGCGCCACGCGTTCGTGTTCGCCGCGCGCCTGCGCCAGCGGCGCGAACTGCGCGACCACGCTGCACAGGAACCAGGCGAGCCACACCGATTCGCCGCGGCCTTCGTTGCCCACGCGGTTCATGCCGTCGTTCCAGTCGCCGGTGCCCATCAGCGGCAGGCCGTGCACGCCGGTCTTCAGGCTGCGGTCGATGGCGCGCGCGCCGTGCTCGAACACGTTGGCCATCTGGCCGCTGCGCTGCGGCGCGTAGTAGGCGTCCTCCGCGCCGTCGGGAATGGCCGGGCCTTCGATGAAGCCGGCCATCTCGTCGAGCAGCGAGGCGTCGCCCGTCACCTCGACGTAGTGCGCCACGGCATACGGCAGCCACAGCAGGTCGTCGGAGAAATGCGTGCGCACGCCGGCGCCGCCGGGCATGTGCCACCAGTGCTGCACGTCGCCTTCAGGGAACTGCCGCGCGGCATTGACCAGGATCTGATCGCGCAGCCGGGCCGGGTCGGTGAGGGCGAAAGCCATCGCGTCCTGCAACTGGTCGCGAAAGCCGAAGGCGCCGCCGGCCTGGTAGAAGCCGGCCTTCGACCAGAGCCGGCAGGCCAGCGTCTGGTACACGAGCCAGCGGTTGACCAGCGCGTCGAACAGCGGGTCGGGCGTGCGCACCTGCAGGCGGCCGAGCAGCTCGTCCCAGAAGCCGCGCACCTGCGCCAGCGCCGCGGGCACGTCGCGCTGGCGCCAGCGCTGCGCGAGGTCCAGCGCGGCCTCGGCGCTGTCCGCGTGGCCCAGCATGAAGGTGAAGCTGGCGGTGTCGCCGGCCGCCACGACGAACTCGCCGCCGATGGCCGCGCAGGCGTCCAGCCCGCTGCCGGCGCGGCGCGCGAGCGTGTCGGGCACCTCGACGCCGCCGCGGCCGCCGAAGAATTCATTGCGGTCGCAGGTCCATTGCGTGGCGCCGATGGTGGCGCCCTGCAGGCCCGTCAGCAGCAGGAAGGCCGTGGTTCCGCCGAAGCCCGCGCCCGATTCGCGCTGTTCGCCGAACACGGCCGGCTGGTCTTCCGGCTTCCAGCAGCGCACGGTGCGCCGCGTGCCGCGCGCGTCGCCGAGCTGCCATTCCGCCATGGCCAGTGCGCGCAGGCGGCGCGCGCCCGCGCCCTGGTTGTGCACGCGCACATGCACCAGCTTGACGGCCTCGTCGCGGTCCGCGAAGAAGGTGGTTTCCAGCGCGAGCGCGCCCGCCTGGTGGTCGAACACGGTGTAGCCCTGGCCGTGGCGCACGCGGTGGCGCGCGCCGGCGGTGGTGCCGCCCGCGGGGGTCAGCGGCAGCATCTCGCGCGACGCCAGGTCCTGCAGCAGGTAGTGCTCGAAGGCCGGGTCCTGCACCGGGTCGTTGGACCACGGCGTGACCTGGTGCATGCGGCTGTTGCCGGCCCAGGTGAAGCCGGTGCCCCATTCGGACAACTGGAACCCGAAAGCCGCGTTGGCGATGACGTTGATCCAGGGCCGCGGCGTGCGCCGGTCCATGCCGACCTCGAAGCGGTACTCGCCGGTGTCTGCGTCGAAGTCGCCTTCGGGTGCGCTGTTCGGCGGCGTCGCGGCGGCATGCGGCAGCAGGGGAACGCCCCGCGGCAGCGAGGGAACGCCCCTCGGCGCGGCCGTCTCGTCGGCGGCCGGCGCGGCGTCGTTGCGTGCCTCGTGCAGCGCAGCCACCTGCACTTCGAGCGGGCGCCCGTCGGCCGTGAACACCGCGCGCGCCAGGCTGGAGAGCGCCGCCTTCTCCGAGGGCACCACGTCCTGGTCGCGCAGCAGGTAGAAGCCGGCCGTGTCGTTGCGCGGAAAGCTGTTCTGCGTCTGCTGCGTGACGCGTGCGCGCAGCACTTCGATTTCGCGCTGCAGCGGCATCAGGTACGAGTTGGGCTCGCTGTTGAGCACCACCAGGTCGCATGCCACGCCGCCGAAGCCCCACCAGGGCTGGGCGCGCAGCAGCGTGTTGATCAGCCCCATGCCGTTCATCGAGTGGATGTGCACCAGCACGATGGGCTTGTCGCCCGAGATGCCGAAGCGCCAGATCTGCCGCAGGTCGATGAGCCCGCGGTCGCTCATGACGCGCGGCGTGGTGTACGTGAGGATGGTCGTCAGGTCCTGCAGCGCCAGGTTCTGCGCGGGCGCGATGCTCAGGTCGCGCAGGCGCACCTGCGCCAGCGTGGCGGCCATGCGGGTGGCGCGCTCCACGTGCATCGGCTGCATGTAGCGGTCGATGCCGGGCATCAGCGCCTCGATGTCGTCGTCGGCCGCCGTGGCAAAGCTCAGCCGTGCGGTGGTGCCCGGCGCAATCGACAGCCGCACGCGCAGGCAGGCGATGGGGTCGAGCCCGTTGACCTGCTTGCCCCGGGCGGTGAGCGGCTGGGCGTCGAGCGCGGGGTCGGCCAGCGTGCGGTTGCGCCCGATGAAGGCGCGCCGGTCGGTCATGCAGTCGATCGACAGCACGGTGGCGTCCGCGGAGGCCAGGAAGTGCGCGGCGGCCACCACCGCGTCGCCGTGCAGGCGCGGCTTGCGCGACAGCAGCAGCGCGCGCCATGCGGGTTCCCAGCGCGACTCCACGAACAGGTTGGCGAAGGCCGGGTGTGCCTCGTCGGCCTTGGGGTTCGACAGCACCGGCTCGAAGTACGACACCAGCTCCAGCGTGCGCGTCTGTTCGCCCGAGTTGTGCAGCGTGATGTTGCGCAGCTCGGTGTCGTCCTCGGGGCTGATGAGCACCGTGGTGCGCACCTGCAGGCCGGGGCCGGTGGCGTCGAACTGCACCTGGTCGGCCAGGAAGCGGGTGCGGTATCGCCAGTCGGCGCCCGGCGCGGGCAGGGCGGTGAGCGAGGTGAAGGCCTGGGCCTCGCCTTCGGCCTTGACGTCGCGCACGAAGAAGAAGGTGCCGTAGCTGTCGCGCAGCGGGTCGTCGCGCCAGCGCGTCACGTTGAACGAATGCCAGCGGCTCACGCCGGCGCCGTTGGCGCGCAGGGCCACGGTGTAGCGGCCGTTCGACAGCAGGTGCGTGGGCTGGAAGCCGGCCGCCATCGGGTCGACCGTGCGGGGCTGGAACAGCGGCGCCAGCTCGGCCTGGCTGGGCTCGGGCGGCGTGCGCGGGTCGGCGCTGCCGATGATCTGGCGCGGCGTGCGCTCGTGCAGCAGCGTCTCGTGCGCCTGCACCAGCGCGGCACTGGCGAACCAGCGGCGCGGCGCGTCGGCGCACAGCACGTTGCACAGCGCCACCAGCGACATGCCCTGGTGGTGCGCCATGAAGTTGCGCACCACGGTGAATTCCTGGCCCTCGATCTGGCGCGACGCGGTGAAGTCCACCGCGTCGTGGAAGCCGAACTCGCCGCGCGCGCCGAGCGCTTCGAGCCGCTCCAGGTTGGCCACCGCCGCCACGGGGCCGAACGGCGCGGCCATGGCGCTGGCATAGGGCGCCACCACGCGGTCGGTGGGCGGCGTGCGCCGCAGCGCGAGGCGCGGCACGCCGAAGGGCGAGTACTGGTAGGCCAGCGAGTGGTCCTGCGCGAAGTAGGCCGATTCGGAAACGCCCCACGGCAGGTTCTGCGCGCGGCCGAAGGCCTGCTGCTCGGCGATGGCGGCGGTGTTGGCCACCTGCAGCAGTCCGTTGGTGGGCTCGGACATCACCAGCGCGGGCATCACGTACTCGAACATCGAGCCCGACCACGACTTCAGACTGGGCTCGAAGCCGACCAGCAGAAAGGGCCGGCCCAGCGCCATCCAGTGGCGGCGCGGCACGTCGCCCTTGGCGATGGCCAGGAAGCTCAGCAGGCGCGACTCGGAGGCCAGCAGGTCGTAGTAGCTGGCGTCGAGCACGTTCTCCTCGACCCGCAGGCCGATGTGGAACAGGTGGCGCTTGGGGTCGTACAGGCCGCTGAAGTCCATGCCGTCGTGCAGCGCGTCGCAGCGTTGCGCCAGGGTTTCGAGCGCGGGTGCCTCGTGCGGCTCGCACCCCTGTGCGGCGAAGGCGCGGCAGGCCTGCGCCACGGCCACCAGGTGGCCCGCGAAGTTGCCGCTGTCCACGCTGGACACGTAGTCGGGCGGCAGCGGCTTCAGTGTCTGCGTGTCGTACCAGTTGAACAGGTGGCCCTGGTGCTTCTGCATGCGGTCCACGCTGTCGAGCGTGGCCGTGATGCGCGCGAGCAATGCGTCGGTGCCGATCCAGCCGAACTCGCGTGCGCAGCAGGTCGCCAGCAGGTACATGCCGATGTTGGTCGGCGAGGTGCGGTGCGCAATGGTGGGCTGCGGCTCCAGCTGCAGGTTGTCGGGCGGCAGGTGGTTGTCGTCGGGGCCCACCACGTGCTCGAAGAAGCGCCAGGTGTCGTGCGCAACGGTTTCCAGGTAGGTGCGCTGCGCGGTGCTCAGCGGCTCGGGCAGCTTTGCCTCGACGCGGCTGCTCCACCAGGCCGCGACCGGTGCCAGCGCCCACAGCACGAACAGCAGCGCGCCGATGACCGGGTACGCGCTCCAGTGCGCCGCCACGGCGAGCGCCAGGCACAGCACGCTGCTGGCGGCGGCGTTGCGCAGGAAGGGCAGCAGGCGCTGGCTCGATTGCGCCTGCGCCTGCGCCGCGGTGGTCCATTCGAGCAGGTGGCGTCGGCTAACGACCAGCCGCCACGTCGCGCGAAACCAGGCGTCGAGCAGCAGCCGCGACTGCGCCGCGAGCTGCACGAACTGCCAGGCCGCGCCGGCCATGGCGCGCAGCAGCTCGACCGCGCCCACGTCGAAGAAGTGGCGCAGCTCGATGGCGCGCCGCGTGGGCACCAGCCCGGCCAGCGCGCCGAGCATGGGCCCGAGCGTGAGGGCCGAGGCCACGGCCGCCAGCGCCCAGCCCAGCGGCATGGCCTGCGTGAAGATCACCAGCACCAGCAGCGCGAAGGAAGCCGGTGCCACCAGCGAGCGGCGCAGGTTGTCGGCCATCTTCCACAGGCCCAGCGCGTCGAGGCCGAAGCGGCGCGCGCGCCACATCAGCGGCAGCAGCTGCCAGTCGCCGCGCACCCAGCGGTGCACGCGCGAGGCCGACACGCCGGCGTGGTGCGGATGGTCTTCGACCAGCACCACGTCGCTCACCATCGCGCAGCGCGCCACGGTGCCTTCGAGCAGGTCGTGGCTGAGCACCGCGCCGTCGGGCAGGCGCCGGTCGAGCGTGGCGTGCAGCGCACGCACGTTCAGCAGGCCCTTGCCGGTGAAAGATCCGCTGCCGAACACGTCCTGGTAGATGTCGGACGCGCCGCTGCCGTAGGGGTCGAGCCCGCACTGCCCGGCGAACACCCAATGGAAGAACGAGCGCTCGTTCTGCATCGGAAACGGCGTGACGATGCGCGGCTGCAGGATGCCGAAGCCGGCGACCACGCGCCGGCTTTGCAGGTCGATCTCGGGTGCGTTGAGCGGGTGCGCGGCAATGGCCACCAGGTCGCGCAGGACGCCGGGCGGCAGGCCGGTGTCGCTGTCGAGCGTCAACACATAGGGCGTGCGGCCGGCGGCCAGGCGCAGGCCGTCTGCCAGCGGCAAGAAGCCGCTGCCATCGCCGGACGCGAGCAGGCGCACCAGCATTTCGAGCTTGCCGCGCTTGCGTTCCCAGCCCATCCAGCGCTGCTCGGTGTCGCTCCAGCTGCGCGGGCGGTGCAGCAGCAAGAAGCGCGGCGCGGCACCCGGTGCCACCGGGTACTTCGCGTTGAGCGCGGCGATGCGCAGCAGCGCATCGTCGAGCAGCGGCCCGTCGGCGGGCAGCGAGGCCTGCGCGGCGTCGGCCCAGTCGGTCAGCAGCGCGAACTGCGCATGCTCTTCGCGGTTGGCGAGCCAGTGCAGTTCGAGCCGGTGCACCAGCTGCGCGTTGTTTGCCACCGAAGCCAGCAGCGTGGGCATGACCACCAGCGCGCGGTGCCGCTCGGGGATGCCGTTCGCAAAGTCCAGCCGCGGCAGCGCCTGCACGCGCACCGACTCGGCCATGATGCGTTGCGCCAGCGAGAGCAGGGCTTCCGACGCGGGCCATGCGAGCAGGGCCATCGCGAGCACGGTGGTCCAGTCGCCGCGGTGCAGCAGGCCGTGCACCACGGCGGCCAGCAGCAGCGCGGTGCCCAGCGCCACGGAGCCGATGTAGACCGGCAGGCGCCAGCCGCGGTGGCTGCGGACCTGGCGCACGGGCGTCGCGCGCACGGTGCGGCCCGCACGGACCGCGCCCTGCCTGGCCTGCAGCGCCGCGACGAGCGCGGTGCGGCCCTGGCCGAAGAGGTAGTAGCCGGCGGTGCCGTCGGGGCGATCGGTTTCGGCGCCGGCTTCATCGGCGGGCGCGCCGGAGGCCAGCTGCACCACGGCCTGCGCCACTTCGCGCTCGGGCCGTTCGCTGGTGCGCGCCACCTGCTCCATGGCGTGCGTGATCTGCTGGCGTGTGAGTTCGCTCTCGTTGGCGAAGCTGGGCAGTTCGCGCAGCACGCGCAGCGAACGGCTCACGGGCTCGATCAGGTCGCTCCATTCGACCTGGCCGATCATGCGCAGCGTGGTGATGATGTTGCCGACCGTGAGGTTGGCCGCGGCCTGCGCGTTCTGCGCGTCGCCGATCAGCGCCGGGCCGTTGGGACAGTGCTGCTCGGTCCAGCGCACCAGCGCGGGCATGTCGTCGCCGTGCTCCACGGGCAGGCGCTGCCACAGCTGCGTGAGATAGCTGCCCTGCAGGCCGTGGCTCTGCAGCGCGCGGTAGAGCACGTCGAGGTCTTGCGACGACAGGTGCGGCGCGGCGTCCCAGGCGGCGTGCGCGATTTCGCGCGCCACCTTGTTCTCGGCAATGCTCTCCGCCACGCGGCGCAGGTTTTCCAGCAGCACCACGCGCAGGGTGGTGGGCAGGGCCCACAGTTCGCCCAGCGTGAGCTCGTCGACGTCCTGGTAGGCGTTCAGGAAGGCGGTGAACAGCGTCTTGTTGAGCACGCTGTCGGTGTGGGCCACGTAGGCCCAGGCAATGCCGTACACGCGCGGCAGGCCCGCCAGCGGCGGTGCCACCAGCTTGGGCAGGCGCGCGTAGTAGCTGCGCGGCACACCGTCGTGAATCTGCTGGAGCTGTGCCTCCACCAGGTGGAAGTTGTCGAGCAGCCACTCGGCCGCGGGCGACACATAGCGCCCGCTGAGCGAGATCAGCGCGATGTAGTCGAAGGCGTTGCGCAGCGACTCGAGGTTCTCGTCCACCCGCGGGAAGAAGGGCGCGCCTTCGCGTGCGTGGTGCGTGTCGTCTTTCTCGACCACCTGGGCACGGGCGAGGCTGTGCCCGTGCTGCTCGAAGCGCTGGATGCCGAACAACTCGGCGCGAACCGGAGGGGCTACGGGGTCATGGGGACCCAGAAGCAGCGCCCGGGCGTAAGAACTCAGCCCCTGGAGGCGGTCGACGGCGGCTGCGGCGCTCAAGCGATGGCGAACAGGCCGATGCCCAGCACCATGGCCACGCAGGCCATCGTGACGATGCGGCCCGCCGCAAGTGCGCGCACCCGTTGCATGTGGCTTCGCAGCGAGAACCATCGCCCGTGGGCGCGTGCGCAGTGGCGCATGTGCGAGGCGAGCGCCTCGACGTCGTTACCGACGAAATCGATCTGCGAATGGGTCAGTGACTGCGGGACTGGCATGGCAACGGGCTCCTTGTAACAACTTCGAGCTGCCGCGCGATTGCGAGAACTGTGGTGAACGTGTCCGACCGTACCCTTTTAATTGACCTTACGGGTTCCTCATTGCGGACAGAACATGTAGGAAAGGACGCACAAGGCGTCCTTTAGCGGCTGGAGTTGACGCAGGTCAACCCGTGTTGCGAAGCCCCGCGGCCACCCCGTTGATGGAAATATGAATGCCGCGCTGCAGCCGCTCGCCGCCGTCGCCCGCGCGGTAGCGGCGCATCAGTTCGACCTGCAGGTGGTGCAGCGGGTCGATGTACGGAAAGCGGTGGCGCACCGAGCGCTGCATCTCGGCATTGCCTTCCAGACGCTGCTTGGCGCCGGTGATGAGCGTGAGCGCGTCCGACGTGCGGTGCCATTCGGCGTCGATCATCGAGAACACCTTCTGGCGCAGCTTGCGGTCGGTCACCAGCTCGGCATAGCGCGAGGCCAGCGCGAGGTCGCTCTTGGCCAGCACCATGTCCATGTTCGACAGCAGCGTGCGAAAGAAGGGCCACTGCTCGTACATGCGCTGCAGCAGCGCCACGCGTTCCTTCTTGCCTGCGGCGGTGCCTGCGGCGGCCAGGAACTGCTCCACGCCCGAGCCGAAGCCGAACCAGCCCGGAATGGTCAGTCGGCACTGGCCCCAGCTGAAGCTCCAGGGCACGGCGCGCAGGTCGTCGATCTTGTGGCTGGGGTTGCGCGACGCGGGGCGCGAGCCGATGTTGAGTTCGGCGATCTCGCGGATCGGCGTGGAGCCGAAGAAATAGTCGCCGAAGCCCGGTGTCTCGTACACCAGCTTGCGGTACGCGGCCATGCTCGCGGTCGACAGCTCGCCCGCGGCCGAGAGGAACGCGGCCGGCGCCGACTTGCCCTGCGGCAGCAGCGTGGCTTCGAGCGTGGCGGCCACCAGCGTCTCGAGGTTGCGCCGGCCGATCTCGCGGTTGGCGTACTTGGAGCCGATGACCTCGCCCTGCTCGGTCAGGCGGATCTGCCCGCGCACCGTGCCGGGCGGCTGCGCCAGGATGGCCTGGTAGCTCGGGCCGCCGCCGCGTCCCACGGTGCCGCCGCGGCCATGGAACATGCGCAGGCGAATGGAGTTGGCCTTTTTCTTGTTGAGCTCGTCGAACAGCGCCACCAGCGCAATGCCCGCGCGGTACAGCTCCCAGTTGCTGGTGAAGATGCCGCCGTCCTTGTTGCTGTCGCTGTAGCCAAGCATCACGTCCTGCTCGCCGCCCGAGCGTTCGATGAGCGCCTGGATGTTCGGCAGCGCATAGAAGGCGCGCATGATGGGCGCGGCATTGCGCAGGTCTTCGATGGTCTCGAACAGCGGCACCACGATGAGGTCGCAGGTCGCGTTGCTGTCCATCGCGCCGCGCAGCAGGCCCACTTCCTTCTGCAGCAGCAGCGCCTCGAGCAGGTCGCTCACCGTTTCGGTGTGGCTGATGATGTAGTGGCGAATGGCCGCCGCGCCGTAGCGCGCACGCGAGGCGCGCGCGGCGGCGAAGATGGCGAGCTCGCTCTTGGCGAGCGGGGAGTAGTCGGCGTCGGGCACGCGCAGCGGGCGGGCGTCGTCGAGCAGCCGCAGCAGCAGCGTCTGCTTGGCGTCTTCGGCCAGCGATGCGTACGAGGGTTCGATGCGCGCGGTGGCCAGCAGCTCGGCGATCACGGCTTCGTGCTTGTCGGAGCTCTGGCGCAGGTCGACCGTGGCCAGGTGGAAGCCGAACACTTCGACCGCGCGGATCAGCGGCAGCAGGCGCGGCGCGGCGAGCACGTTGCCGTGCTTTTCCTCGAGCGACTCGGCCACAGTGCGCAGGTCGGCCAGGAAGTCTTCGGCCCTGGCGTACGGGTTCTGGGGCGCGACGGCATGGCGCGCGGCCTCGCCGCCGGTGAGCTCGCGCAGCGTGGCGGCGAGGCGCGAATACACGCCGGTGAGCGCGCGGCGGTAGGGCTCGTCCTTGCGGTGCTCGCTGGTGTCGGGCGAGCGCTCGGCCAGCGCCTGCATCTCGACCGACACGTCGACCAGCGTGGCCGAGAGCGACAGCTCGCCGCCCAGGTAGTGCACTTCGGTGAGGTAGTGGCGCAGCGCCAGTTCGCACTGGCGGCCCAGGGCGTATTCGAGCGTTTCGGCGGTGACGTTGGGGTTGCCGTCGCGGTCGCCGCCGATCCACTGGCCCATGCGCAGGAAGGGCGCGACCGACGGCGTTTGGCCGCCTTGCGCAAGGGCCTTCTCGAGGTCGGCGTACACGCGCGGAATCTCGCGCAGGAAGGTGGCCTCGTAGTAGCTCAGCGCGTTCTCGATCTCGTCGGCCACGGTGAGCTTGGAGAAGCGCAAAAGGCGCGTCTGCCAGATCTGCGTGACGCGCGTGCGCATCTGCGTTTCGTTGTCGGCGAACTCGATCGGGGTGAGTGCGTCCTTTCCGCCGGCATAGGCGCCCTGGCGCAGCCGGATCTCGTCGCGCACGGTCAGCAGTTGCGCGATGACGCGCTCGGCGTCCAGGATGCTCTTGCGCTGCACTTCGGTCGGGTGCGCGGTGAGCACGGGCGACACGTAGCTGCGGGCCAGCGAGGCGACGATGTCGTCGGGCTTCACGCCCGCCTTGCGGATGCGCGCCAGCGCGGTCTGCAGGTCGCCGTCGGCGTTTTCACCGGCGCGTTCGGCCTCGGTGCGGCGGCGGATCAGGTGGCGGTCTTCCGCCAGGTTGGCCAGGTGGCTGAAGTAGGTGAAGGCGCGGATCACGCGCACCGTTTCCGCAGCGCTCAGGCCCTTGAGCAGGTTCTTCAGCGCACGGTCGGCGGCATGGTCTGCATCGCGTCGGAACGCCACCGACAGCGTGCGGATCTTTTCGACCAGCGCATAGGTCTCGTCGCCCTCCTGCTCCCGGATCACATCGCCGAGGATCCGGCCCAACAGCCGGATGTCGTCGATCAGTGGCTGGTCTTCGGCCTGGCGGCGCTTGGGGGGGGCAGGGGTCTTGCTGGCTTTCATTCGATGTTTGTCCTGGACTTCTTGAATGGATGCGCCGTCTGCGTTGCTGCGGCGCAACATGCTAGCATTCCAACGGTTTGGAAACATGTACTTTTCGGGAACGGTCTTGAGCAATATCGTGATTGCCACGCGCGAAAGCCGGCTGGCCCTTTGGCAGGCCGAACACGTGCAGGCGCTTTTGCAAGAACGAGGCCACACGGTCAGCCTGCTGGGCCTGACGACCACCGGCGACCAGATCCTCGACCGCTCGCTCAGCAAGGTGGGCGGCAAGGGGCTGTTCGTGAAAGAGCTGGAACTCGCGCTCGAAGAAGGGCGCGCCGACATCGCGGTCCATTCGCTCAAGGACGTGCCGATGGACCTGCCCGAAGGCTTCGCGCTGGCCTGCGTGCTGGAACGCGAAGACCCGCGCGACGCGCTGGTCTCCAACCGCTATGCCGGCATCGACGAACTGCCGCAGGGCGCGGTGGTCGGCACCTCCAGCCTGCGCCGCGTGGTGCTGCTGCGCGCGCTGCGGCCCGACCTGCGCATCGAACCGCTGCGCGGCAACCTCGACACCCGGCTGCGCAAGCTCGACGAAGGGCAGTACGACGCCATCGTGCTGGCCGCGGCCGGGCTCAAGCGGCTGGGCCTGGAGAGCCGCATCCGCGTGGCCTTCGACCCCGACACCATGCTGCCCGCCGCGGGGCAGGGCGCATTGGGCGTCGAGGTGCGCGCGGACCGCACCGAGCTCATCGAACTGCTGCGCTCGCTGGCCCACCAGGGCGACTGGCTGTCCACCTCGGCCGAGCGCGCGGTGAGCCGCGCGATGGGCGGCAGCTGCTCGATGCCGCTCGCGGCGCACGCACGCTGGCAGCCAGATGGCGCGCTGCGCATCGATGCGGCCTGGGGCGACCCCGAAGGCGTCGCACCGCTGGTGAGGGTGCACGCGCTGTCACCGGCCGGCGACTTCGCCCAGGCCGATGCACTCGGCGAGCGCGCCGCCGTGCTGCTGCGCGACGCCGGGGCGCGCTGAACCGCCGTGGTCATCGCATGACCGCCCGCCCCGTCATCGTCACGCGGCCGGCACGCGAGGCGCAGCAATGGGTCAGCGACCTGCGCGCGGCTGGGGTGGATGCGGTGGCCTTGCCGCTCATCGCGATCGCGCCGGTTGCGGATGCCGAGCCCTTGCGCAGTGCATGGCGCCATCTCGCCGACCATGCGGCGCTGATGTTCGTGAGCGCCACCGCCGTCGAGCATTTCTTCCAGCACAGGGACGCCGCTGTTTCATTGGCGGGCTGCCGCTTCTGGGCCACGGGCCCGGGCACCACGCGTGCCTTGCTTCGCGCCGGCGTGCCGCCCGAATCCATCGACGCACCGCCACCCGAGGCCACGCGCTTCGACTCCGAGGCGCTGTGGGAGCGCGTGCAGGCCCAGGTGTCGGCGGGCGTGCGCGTGCTGATCGTGCGTGGCGGCGACGAAGCCGGGCGCCCGACCGGGCGAGACTGGCTCGCGAACGAAATCGAGGCCGCGGGCGGCCTGCGCGACACCGTGGTCGCCTACCGCCGGCTGCCGCCGTTGCTGGACGACGCGCAACGCCGGCTCGCCGTCGACGGCGCCGAAGGCCGTGCGATCTGGCTGTTCAGCAGCTCCGAGGCCATAGGCAATCTGCAGCGCGCGATGCCCGGCACCGACTGGCATGCCGCCAGCGCCGTCGCCACCCACGCACGCATCGGCGAAGCCGCGCGGGCCGCGGGTTTCGGGGCGTTGCGTGTATGCACACCGCTGCAGGATGCACTGGTCGCGTCGATAGAATCCCTCGCATGAGCGCCGCGTCCCCGTCAGACGATCTTTCTTCTTCCGCCACCGCCGCCAACGCGCCGGTACCGGCCACCGTGGCACCGCACCAGACCCCGGCCGCCAAGGCCGCCGCCGCCTTGCTGCTGTCGCGCCTCGGGCTCGGCCTGATCGCACTCGTGGCCGTGGTGGCCCTGCTGATGGCCATCGCGCTGTGGCAGCGGGTCAGCGGCATGAAGGAGCAGCTGGCGCGCCAGAGCGCCGATGCCCTGACCCAGTCGATGGAAGCCCGCACGCTGGCACGCCAGGCCAGCGACACGGTGCGCGACGCCTCGGCCCGCGTGGCGCTGGTCGAGACGCGCGTGGCCGAAGTCGCGCTGCAGCGCTCGCAGCTCGAGGAACTCATTCAAAGCCTCTCGCGTTCGCGCGACGAGAACCTGGTGGTCGACATCGAGTCGGCCGTGCGCCTGGCACTGCAGCAGGCGCAGGTCACGGGCAGCGTCGAGCCGCTGCTGGCCGCGCTGAAAGCCGGCGATGTGCGCATCTCGCGCGCCGCCCAGCCCCGGCTGGCACCGCTGCAGCGCGCCATGCAGCGCGACGCCGACCGCCTGCGCAGCAGCGCCAGCACCGACAACGCCGAGGCGCTGCAAAAGCTCGACGAACTCATGCGCGGCGTGGACGACCTGCCCACGCTCAACGCGGTGGCCGTGCGTGGCACCGGCACCAATGCTTGGCAGGCCGAGCCCATTCCCGCCGATGCGCCCTGGTGGCGCCGCGTGTTGCTGACCATCCGCGGCGAGGCGCGCTCGCTGGTGCGCGTGGGCCGCATCCAGAGCCCCGAGGCCATCCTGCTGGCGCCCGAACAGTCGTACTTCCTCCGCGAGAACCTCAAGCTCAAGCTGCTCAATGCGCGGCTGTCGCTGCTGTCGCGGCAGATGGACGCCACGCGCAGCGAGCTGTCTCAGGTAACGGCATCGCTCAACCGCTATTTCGACCCCGCATCGCGCCGCACCCAGGCCGCCGCCACGCTGCTGCAGCAGCTGCAGGCGCAGGTGAAGACGACCGAGGCGGTGCGCATCGAAGATACGCTCGCCGCGCTGACCACCGCCGCCGCAGGACGCTGACCACGAATGCGCGCAGCAATCTGGCTCCTCGCCCTGTTCGCCGTCGCCGCGGCAGTCGCCCTGTTCGCAGGCAACAACCAGGGCACGATCACCGTGTTCTGGCCGCCCTGGCGCGTCGATCTGTCGCTGAACTTGGTGCTGGTGATCCTGCTGGTGGCCTTCGTGCTGCTGCACACGGCGCTGCGCGCGCTGGCGGCGTTGTTCTCGCTGCCCAAGCAGGCCCGCCAATGGCGGCTGCAGCAGAAGGAGCGCACGCTGCACGCGGCATTGCTCGATGCGATGGTGCAGCTCGTTTCGGGCCGCTTCTCGCGCGCACGCAAGGCGGCGCAAGCCGCGCTCACGCAGGAAAAGACCCTGGCCGCGCTCGGCGCCAGCCTGCCGCAGGCGCAGCAGGTGCGGGTGCTGTCGCACCTGCTGGCGGCCGAGAGTGCGCAGGCCCTGCAGGACAAGCCGGCGCGCGACGCCCATCTGCAGCAGGCCCTGAACGAAAGCGCCGACCGCGCCGTGCTCGTCAGCCCCGAGACGCGCGAAGGCGTGCAGTTGCGCGCCGCCCGCTGGGCGCTCGAAGACCGCGACGCCGCCGCGGCGCTGGCACGGCTCGAGGAACTGCCGCAGGGCGCGCAGCGCCGCACGCTGGCCTTGCGGCTGCGGCTCAAGGCGGCGCGCCAGGACCGGCGCACGCTCGAAGCCCTCGAAACCGCGCGCCTGCTGGCCAAGCACCGTGCGTTCTCTGAAGCTGCCGCACAAAGCATCGTGCGCGGCCTCGCAACCGAGCTGCTGTCGGGCGCGCACGACCCGGCGCAGCTGCAGCGTGCCTGGACCGAGCTCGACGCCAACGAGCGCGGGATGCCCGAGGTGGCGATCCATGCCGCGCAACGCATGGTCGCGCTGCGTGGCGACCTCGCGCTGGCGCGCGGCTGGCTGCTGCCGGCATGGGAGCGCATGGTGGCCAACCCGCGCGGCCTGGGCGACGCCCTGCGCGTGAAGCTGGCGCGCGCGCTCGAGGCGGGGCTCGATTCGGTGGACGCCGACTGGCTCGCCCGCATCGAGAGCGCGCAACGCAACAATCCGCGCGACCCCAACCTGCAGTACCTCGCGGGCATGGCGTGCATGAAGCGCCAGCTGTGGGGCAAGGCCCAGCAGTTGCTGACGCAAGCCGGCCTGGGCCTGCAGGACACCGAGCTCTACCGCCGCGCCTGGCTGGCACTGGCCCAGCTGGCTGAAGACCGCGACGACACCGCGCAGGCCGCCGAGGCCTGGAAGCGCGCGGCGCAGGTCGAGCACAGCTGAGCGGCTTCAGGGGCACGCGGCGGGCCCTCGGGTCTTTTCGCCCGATGGCTGCGATGGCTGCGTCACCGACGGCTTGCCGCTGCCGAAGATCCACCAGCTGAGGCCGGCCAGCACCCAGACGCCGACACCCCCGTAGAGCATCACCCACCCGAAGCTGTGCACCAGCGCCGCATGCACGATGGCGCCGGACGGGTCCGCCTGCGACAGCGCCGGAAGAGCTTCGGCGAGCGCGGCGAAGTTGCCCGCCGCAATCTTCTGCGCCAGCGCCTGCAGTTGCTGTGCATCGAACGACGTGGACAACGCGCCGCGCAGATGTGCATGAATGCCTTCGAGCAGGACGAAGCCCATCAGCGCGATGTTGACGGCCAGCGTGATCAGCCGCGCGCTCATGTCCATGCCCGAGGCCATGCCCGCGCGCGCACCCGGCACCGAGCCGGTGGTGGTGTTGGTCACGGGCGTGTTGGTCAGGCCCAGCCCGATGCCGGCCAGCAGGCAGCCGGGCAGCAGCGTCATCCAGCTCGCGCTGGCCATGCCGGCGCCGTGGCGCATGGCCATGAAGCCGAGCCCGATGACGAACAGGCCCAGGGGAATCACTACGCCGGGCCGATAGCGCAGCGACAGCCGCTCCGCCAGCGGCGGCAGCACGAGCGTGGGCAGCGTGTAGGCCAGCAGCGCGGCGCCCGTCGTGACCGCGTCGTAGCCGAGCGCGCCCTGGAAGTAGATCGGCAGGTAGATCATGAACGGCCAGAAGCTGAAGTTCATGCCGATGGAGCCGACGAGCGAGCCCGAGAAGTTGCGGATGCGAAAGACCGAGAAATCGAACATCGGGTGCGGGTGGGTCTTCTCCACCCACACGAAGAGGGCGAAGCTCGCAGCCGACGCGGCCAGCACGCCGATGGACGTCGGGCTGGCAAAGCCGAGTGCCGGGCCCTGGGTGATGAAGTACGTGAGGCCCAGCACCGCGAGCGACAGCGTGACCATGCCGGCAAGGTCGAGCTTCTGCGCGTCGGGGTCGCTGGACTCCTTCACGCTGCCCAGCACCAGGGCCAGTGCGACCGCCGCCAGCGGCAGGTGAACCAGGAACACCCAGGGCCAATCGGTCAGGGCCGCGATCGCGCCGCCGACGATCGGCCCGAAGCCCAGCCCCATGCCGAAGACGACGCCCCATATGGCGAAGGCCCGGCTGCGCGCCGTGCCGCCGGGGAACCGGTGCGAAAGCACGGCGAGCTGGCAGATCAGCATGGTGCCGCCCGCCAGGCCCTGGAGGAAGCGGCTGGCGATCAGCACCTGCGCGCTCTGAGCCAGCCCGCAGGCGAGCGAGGTCAGGCCGAACAGCGCCACGGACGCGACCAGCACACGCTTGCGGCCGTAGCGGTCGGCCAGCGTGCCGGCGGCCATCAGCACCGTGGTGCAGGCGACGGTGTAGGCGTTCATGACCCATTGCATGTCGCTGAAGTCGGCGTGCAATGCGGTTTCGAGGGTGGGAAGAATGACCGGCACGCTGGAGATTTCCAGGCCGAACATCAGGGCGATGAGGCAGATCGCGGCGAGCGCGATGCGGCTCTTGCCGGCGGGGGACAAAGACATGGGAAGGGCTTTCAGAATCTGTTTTGGGCGATTCTGTGGAAACCCTCTTCATGATGGAAATGATTTGATTTCCTAGAATTCATTAGGAAACATCATCTATCTATCGCCATGGACTTCGACCCCTCGCTTCTGCGCGCCTTGGTGGCCGTCAAGGAAACCGGTGGCTTCACGCGCGCCGCGGAGAAGCTGCACCTCACGCAGTCCGCCATCAGCCACCAGATCCGCAAGCTCGAGGCGCAGGTGGGCCGGCCGCTGCTGCATCGCACGACGCGCCGCCTGACCGTGACCGAGGACGGCGAAGACTTTCTTCGCTATGCGCGGCAGATCCTCGACACGCTCGACGCCATGACGCTGCGCTTTCAGCCGTCGCCGATCTCGGGCGTGGTGCGCTTCGGCGTACCTGACAACTTCATGGGCGACCGGCTCGCGCCCCTGCTCTCGCAGTTCGCCCGCGCATTCCCTGCCACGCGCATGGAGGTGAGCGTGAGCATGCACCTCGACCTGCGCGCGATGATCCGCACGGGCGAGCTCGACCTGGCGGTGGTGATGTCGCCGCCCGGTTGCACGGAAGGCACGCGAATTCGGCGCACGCAGCTGGTGTGGGCAGCGGCCGGGACTTTCGAGGTGCCTGCCGGTGCATCGCTGCCGCTGGCCTTTTTTCCGAAGCCCTGCGTCCACCGGGAGGTGGCGGCTGCGGCGCTGGACGCCGCCGCAGCAGACTGGCATGTGGTCTTCACTTCGGCCAGCCAGCACGGCATTCGCGCCGCCGTGCTGGCGGGGCTGGCCGTGACGGTGCTCACGCGCGAGGAGGTGGAGCCCTGGATGAAGATCGTCGACGGCCGCCACGGCCTGCCGAGCTTGCCGAGCGTGGATTTCTCGCTGATCTGGAGCGAAGCCGGCAAGACGGAATGCGCCTGCCGCTTCGGCCAGCTGATCCTGGAAATGCCGGACCTGCCGGCCCACGGCAAGGCATAAAAAAACGGCGCCGAGTGGCGCCGTTTTTCAGTGGCGAGCGTGTGCTGCTCAGAGCGTGCGTTGCTGCTCCGCGCCGGCGGCGGGTTGCTCGAACGGCAGCGACATCGCGCCGAGGTCGCGGCGGGTTTCCACCAGCACCAGCGGGCCTTCGTCGAGCGTCACCACGGGCGGACGTTCGCGCGGCACATGCACCGGCTTGGGCTCGGCGGCAATCGCGGCGCGCGCCTGAGCGATGCGCTCGGCGTCCGAGTTGACCCATTGCAGGCCCGAGCTCTCCGCGATCTGTGCGAGTTCGCCCAGCGGCAGTTCGAAGGACTGGACCTTCGGCAGCGCACGGCCATTGGCGACCGAGGGAGCGGCTGCGGGCGCGGCGGCAGGTGCCTTGGCGCTTTCGACCGCGATCGGCGCTGCAACAGGCGCTTGCACCGGTGCGGGTGCAGGGCGTTCGGCGCGAGGCTGCTGCGGTGCGGGTTCGCGCTCTTGCGGCGCTGCGACGGCAGCCGCTTCGGAACGTTCCGACACCTGCGGCACGGGCTCCTGGCGGGCGGCCGGTGCTTGCTGCGTTTCGACGGCTTCCGCCGCGATGACGCCGAGCACGCCTTCCGCGACCGGTGCGTTGGCCGCGCCGGCTTCGCTCTCGTCGCGCGGACCGCGTTCGCGGCGGTCACGGCCGTAACGGTCACGCGAACGGCCGCGGCGCTCGTCGCCGTCGCGGCGCGGTGCCTGGTCGTTGTTGCCGTTGGCGGCGTCGTTGCCTTGATCGACATCGGCTGCCGCGGCTTCGGCGCCACGGGCGTCGGCTTCGGCTTGCGGTGCCTCGTCGCGGCGTTCGCGGCGGCCGTCGTTGCGGTCGCCACGCGGTGCGCGCGGCTCGTCGCGGCCGTTGCGCGGCGCACGTTCGCCCTGCGCGGCGCCTTCGCCGGCTTCGGCGCTGCGTTCGCGCGGCGCACTGCTGTCGCCGTTGCGTTCGCCGCCACGTTCTGCGCGGTCGCCGCGCTCGCCACGTTCACGGCGGGCACGGGGTGCGCGCTCGGTCACGTTGCCTTCTTCGCCTGCGCCGGGAGCCAGTTGCTGGGCTTCGGGGTTCACGTTGCCGTCGAGTGCTTCCGCCGGCAGGTTGCGGCCTTCACGGCCTTCGCCTTCGCGGCGCTCGCCGCGACCACCGCGGCGTTGCTCGCCTTCGCGCGATTCGCGCGGTGCGCGCGCTTCACGCGGCTCGCGGGGTTCGCGCTGTTCGCGTGGCTCGCGTTGTTCACGCGGCGCGCTGGTGCCGTCGGCGCGCAGTTCTGCGGTGCGGCCTTCGCGACCCTCACGGCCTTCGCGTCCTTCACGGCGCTCGCCGCCGCGTCCGCCACGGCGTTCACCGTCGCGACCGCCCGAACGTGCGCCGTTTTCGCCACGACCTTCACCACCACGGCTCTCGCCGCCGCGGCCTTCGCCGCGTCCGCCACGGCGCTGTTCGCCGTCACGTGCGCCGCGTGCTTCGCCATCGCGGCCCGGGCGACCGTCGCGGCGGGGCTTGGGCGGCTCGACCGGAATCACCGCCGGCGCGGGTGCCGGGGCAGGTGCCGGCGTGCCGCCGAACAGGCTCTTGATCCAGCCCATGAAGCCGGTCTGTGCCGGCACCGGTGCGCTCACCACGGGCGGCGCGACGACCGGTGCGGGTGCGGCTGCGACAGGCGCGCGCACGGCTTCCGGCTTGGGCGGCACCACCGGCGCGGGTGCGTCGGGCAGCACGCCCTTGATGACCGGCGTCTGCTTGTTGGTGGGTTCCTGCGAGCGGCGCGTGACGGCCGTCGGGTCTTCGATCTCGTCGGCCATCTTGTAGCTGGCTTCGATGTGGTCGAGGCGAGGATCGTCGTGCTTCAGGCGCTCGAGCTTGTAGTTCGGCGTTTCGAGCGTCTTGTTGGGCACCATCAGCACGGTGACGCGCTGCTTGAGCTCGATCTTGGCGATCTCGGGGCGCTTTTCGTTCAGCAGGAACGACGCCACCTCGACCGGCACCTGGACGTGCACGGCGGCCGTGTTGTCCTTCAGGCACTCTTCCTGAATGATGCGCAGGATCTGCAGCGCGCTCGATTCGGTGTCGCGGATGTGGCCCGAGCCGCCGCAACGGGGGCAGGGGATCGACGAACCTTCGCTCAGCGCCGGCTTCAGGCGCTGGCGGCTCATTTCCATCAGGCCGAACTTGCTGATCGAGCCGAACTGCACGCGGGCGCGGTCCTGGCGCAGCGCGTCGCGCAGGCGGCTTTCGACTTCGCGGCGGTTCTTCGACTCGTCCATGTCGATGAAGTCGATGACGATCAGGCCGCCCAGGTCGCGCAGGCGCATCTGGCGGGCCACTTCGTCGGCGGCTTCGAGGTTGGTGCGGGTCGCGGTTTCCTCGATGTCGCCGCCCTTGATGGCGCGGGCCGAGTTCACGTCGACCGAGACCAGTGCTTCGGTGTGGTCGATCACGATGGCGCCGCCCGAGGGCAGCTGCACGGTGCGGGCGTAGGCCGACTCGATCTGGTGCTCGATCTGGAAGCGGCTGAACAGCGCCGCGTCGTCGCGATAGCGCTTCACGCGGGCGGCATGCTCGGGCATGACGTGCGCCATGAACTGCTGCGCCTGTTCGTAGATGTCGTCGGTGTCGATCAGGATGTCGCCGATGTCGTGATTGAAGTAGTCACGAATGGCACGGATGACGAGCGACGATTCCTGGTAGATCAGGAAGGCTCCCTTGCCGCCCTTGCCCGCGCCGTCGATGGCGCCCCAGAGCTTGAGCAGGTAGTTCAGGTCCCACTGGAGTTCGGGCGCCGAGCGGCCGATGCCGGCGGTGCGCGCGATGATGCTCATGCCCTTCGGGTATTCGAGCTGGTCCATCGCCTCCTTGAGGTCGGCCCGGTCTTCGCCCTCGATGCGGCGCGAAACGCCGCCGCCGCGAGGGTTGTTGGGCATCAGCACCACATAGCGGCCGGCCAGCGAGATGAACGTGGTGAGAGCCGCGCCCTTGTTGCCGCGTTCTTCCTTTTCGACCTGGACGGTGAGTTCCTGGCCTTCGCGGATCGCGTCCTGGATGCGGGCCTGGCTGGCCGACACGCCTTCGGCGAAGTACTGCTTGGAGATTTCCTTGAACGGCAGGAAGCCGTGGCGGTCTTCGCCGTAGTCGACGAAACAGGCTTCGAGCGAAGGCTCGACGCGGGTCACGACCGCTTTGTAGATGTTGCCCTTGCGCTGTTCGCGCCCTTCGATTTCGATTTCGTAGTCGAGCAGTTTCTGCCCGTCGACGATGGCCAGGCGCCGCTCTTCAGCTTGCGTGGCATTGATCAGCATCCGCTTCATGATGCGTTGTCCTTATATGTATCGTTCTACCGGCCCGTGAAGGGCCAACGATGCACGGACGACGCCCGCGAAACCAGGGAATTGCCGCTTGGGCCCCGGATGCTGTCACTGCCGCGCCAGGCGCGAGCAGGCCTCTCGAGCGTTAACTCAAGAAGACAGCCGGGGTGGGGGCGCGTGGATGGGCGCGAGCCAGGTTCGGTGTTGAGTAGCTATCTTTTTGATAGCCGGTTGCGCAAGGGTGGCGCGCGCTACCGATAGTTCAATGCCTGAGGCCGCTGGTCGAAACCAGGCGGGCCAGCGCAGGCAAATTTGAATCAGCAGCATCAACACAACAAGGGACTCGCTTCGATCCGCCTGCAGCTGGATCAGCTGCAGGCTGGGTATTCCGTATCGGTGTTTCGTGGGTGTCGGCTTGACTTGGGCGCCTGCTCTGCCACTTTGCGCAATTGCGCGGGGTTTGCAGCTGGGCGCCGAAGCGGCATCGACCTCACAGCGTGGTCCTGGGTGTTTGATGGCAGTGGACTAAACTTCTGTCTAATCAAGCACTTAAATGACCGCGCTGGTGAAAAACATTATAGGTGCGAAGCAGGGCCCCACGGCTGCTCCAAATCCCGCAGACCGAAAAGCCCCGGATGACGCCGCAGCGCCCGCTTCGGCCATCCAGTTCCTCACGGTCGACGCCGAATCCGCCGGGCAGCGGCTCGACAACTTCCTGTTCCGCCATCTGAAAGGCGTGCCGAAGACGCACGTCTACCGGATCATCCGGTCGGGCGAGGTGCGCATCAACAAGGGCCGGGTGCACGCCGACACCCGCATCGAGGCCGGCGACGTGCTGCGGCTGCCGCCGATCCGGATTTCGGCGCGCGCGGAAGAGGGCGCCACCCCGCCCGCGCCGGCGCGCGAGTTCCCCGTTTTGCTGGAAGACGATGCCGTGCTGGCCCTCGACAAGCCGGCCGGCGTGGCCGTGCATGGCGGCAGCGGCGTGAGCTTCGGCGTGATCGAGCAGCTGCGCACGGCACGCCCGGGCGCCAGGTTTCTGGAACTGGTGCACCGGCTGGACCGTGAAACCTCCGGCATCCTGCTGGTCGCCAAGAAGCGCAGCGCGCTGGTCGCGTTGCAGGAGCAGTTTCGCGAGCGCGAGACCGGCAAGACCTACCTGGCGCTGGTCGAGGGCGCCTGGCCCGCCAACAAGAAGGTGCTGGACGCGCCGCTCGCCAAGTATTTGCTGCCAGACGGTTCCGGTGCGGGCGCCGGCGAGCGCCGCGTGCGCGTGGTCGCCAAGGACCACCCGGACGCCATGCGCGCCATCACGCTGGTGCGGGTGCTGGCGCGGCTCACGCTGCCGGGCGATGCCGGCCCGCTGTCGCTGCTGGCGGTCACCATCAAGACCGGCCGCACGCACCAGATCCGCGTTCACCTCGCGTCGGCCGGCCATCCGATTGCCGGCGACGACAAGTACGGTGAGTTCGAGCGGCAGCGCGCGCTGCAAAAGCTCGGGCTCAAACGCATGTTCCTGCACGCCTGGCGACTGCAGTTCAACCATCCCGCCAGCGGCGAGCGCGTGGCACTGCAGGCCGACCTGCCGCCCGAACTCCTCGCGCTGATGCCGCCCGCCGCCCTCGAGGCGCTGGCCCAACACCCCACTTCCACGGCCCATGACTGAATCTTCCAGACCTCTTCGCTTCGACCTGATCGCCTTCGACTGGGACGGCACCCTCTACGACTCCACGCGCCTGATCGTGCGCTGCATCCAGGCCGCGGTGGTCGACGTCGGCGGCGCCAAACCGAGCGAGAACGACGCCGCCTGGGTCATCGGCCTGGGCCTGGCCGAGGCGCTCGCGCGCGCGGCGCCCGATGTGCCGAAGGAAAAATACCCTGAGCTCGGCGCGCGCTACCGCTACCACTACCTGCAGCACCAGGACGACCTCGTGCTGTTCGACGGCGTGCTGCAGATGCTAGATGCCTTGCGCGCACGTGGTCACAAGCTGGCGGTGGCCACGGGCAAGTCGCGCCGCGGGCTCAATGAAGCGCTCAAGTCGGTGGCGCTGCGCGACCGCTTCGAGGCCTCGCGCACCGCCGACGAAACCTTCGGCAAGCCGCATCCGCGCATGCTGCTGGAGCTGATGGAAGAACTCGACGTGACCGCGGAACGCACGCTGATGATCGGCGACACCACGCACGACCTGCAGCTCGCACAGAACGCTGGCGCCGCCGGCGTGGGCGTGAGCTACGGTGCGCATGAGCCCGCCAGCTTCGACGAATTCAAGCCGCTGCATGTCGCGCACTCGATTGCCGACCTCCAGGCGTGGCTCCTCGACAACGCCTGAGAATTGCGTCATGAGCGAAGAACGCATCCCGCTGTGCAATGCCGCCGACCTGGTCGAAGGCGGCCGGGCCGTGCCTTTCGATGTGGTCCACGGCGGCGAAACCTGCCGCGCCTTCGCGGTGCGTTTCGAGGGGCAGGCGCATGCGTTTCTCAACCGGTGCAGCCATGTCGCGATGGAGATGGACTTCCAGCCCGACCGCTTCTTCGACGACACGGGGCAATGGCTGCTGTGCGCCACGCACGGCGCGGTCTACAGGCCCGACACCGGCGAATGCGCGGGCGGCCCTTGCCGCGGGGGGCTTGTGAAGATCGCCTTGAGCGAGCATGACGGCGTGGTGCACTGGCATACTGACTGGAACCTCCACCCCCTGAGCTTCTGACATGACCGACCCGACCCGAACAGAACCCGAAGGGTTCGAACCATTTGAGCCGGTGCCCCCCAAGAACATGGCCAAAGATCCCACGCAACGTCCCGGCTGGGAGCGCGCCACGCTCGAAAAGCTGGCTTTCGCCGCACTGAACGAACAGAAGGCCTCGCGCCGCTGGAAGACCTTCGTGCGGGTGTCCTGGCTCGCCTTCTTCATCTTCCTGGCCTGGCTCGCGCTGTCGCGCAGCGCGCCGAGCACGGCCAAGACCACGGCCCATACGGCCGTCGTCGAGATCAAGGGCGAAATCGCCAATGGCGGGGACGCGAGCGCCGAGTTCGTGGTGGCCGCCATGAAGACGGCCTTCGAGGACGAGGGCGCCAAGGGCGTGATCCTGCTGATCAACTCGCCCGGCGGCAGCCCGGTGCAGGCCGGCATCATCAACGATGAAATCAAGCGCCTGAAGGCCAAGTACAAGAAGCCGGTCTACGCGGTGGTCGAAGAAACCTGCGCCTCGGCGGCCTATTACATTGCCGCCTCTGCCGACAAGATCTTCGTCGACAAGGCCAGCATCGTCGGCAGCATCGGCGTGCTGATGGACGGCTTCGGCTTCACCGGCGTGATGGAAAAGGTCGGCGTCGAGCGCCGCCTGCTGACGGCCGGCGAGAACAAGGGATTCCTCGACCCGTTCAGCCCCATGAGCGACGCACAGCGTGCCCATGCGCAGACGATGCTCAACCAGATCCACGCGCAGTTCATCAACGTGGTGAAGACCGGCCGCGGCGACCGCCTGAAGCTGGACACGCCCGGCCTGTTCAGCGGCCTGTTCTGGAGCGGCGAGCAAGCGGTTGAATACGGCCTGGCCGACCAACTGGGCAATGTCGACTACGTGGCCCGCGAAGTGATCAAGGCCGAAGAGGTGATCGACTACACGCGGCGTGACAACGTGGCCGAGAAGCTGGCCAAGAAGTTCGGCGCCGCCATGGCCGAAACCACGGTGCGCCTGATGCACACCGCGCCCGCGCTGCGTTGATCGCTTACTTGTCTTCGCCGCTGGCGGTGTAGCGCGCGGAGGCTGCCAGCGCCGCGGCGAAGACCACGACCACATAGAGCGCGGCGGTCAACGAGGTCGCCCGCGCCAGCAGCCCGATCACCGCCGGGCCTGCCATGAAGCCCACATAGGCCACGGCCGACACGGAAGCGATGCCACGCGCCGGCGCCACGCCCGGCACCTTCGCCGAGGCGGAGAACAGGATGGGCACCACGTTCGCGAAACCCACGCCCACGCCCGCGAAGCCGACCAGCGCCAGCCACGGAAGGTCGGTGTTCAGCACCAGCGTCATGGCCGCGGCCGCCAACAGGCCGCTGCCGAGCAGCAGCGAGGTCGGTGCGAAGCGCGCGCGCATGGCGTCGCCGCCGAAGCGCGCCGCCGCCATCGCCGCCGAGAAGCTCGCGTAGGCCAGCGCGGCCTGCTGCTGCGGGCTGCCGACTTCCTGCTGCATGTAGAGCACGCTCCAGTCGTAGATGGCGCCTTCGGCGATCAGCCCCAGCGCGGCGAGCACGCCCAGCACGGCGAGCACGCCGCGCGGCACCAGAAAGCCATGGTTGGCTTCGGTGGCGCCGCTGGTGGCGGGCCAGGGCAGCATGCGCGTCGAGGCGACGGCAACCACCAGCACCATCACCGCGGAGACGATCAGCAGGTGCGCCTGCGCGCCGAGCCCGGCGGCGAGCGCCGCGCTGCCGCTCGCAGCGCCGGCCATGCCGCCCAGGCTGAACATGCCATGCATGCCGCTCATCAGCGGGGTTCCACCGTGCAGTTCGAGCTGCGCCGCCTCGGTATTGATCGACACGTCGAACACGCTGGTCACGAGGCCGAAGGCGGCCAGCAGGCCGAGCAGTGCGGCGTAGCCGGGCATTGCGATCAGGCCGGCCAGCAGCAGTGCGTAGATGCAGCCGCACAGGCCGGCCACGCGGCGTGGCCCGTAGCGGCCGAGCCAGCGGCCCGCGCTGGTCAGCCCGATCATCGCGCCTGCGCCAGCCGCGAGCATCGCCAGGCCGAGTTGCGCCTCGTCGATGCCGTAGTGCGCCTTGACCGTGGGCACGTGCACGCCCCAGGTTGCGAAGATGAAGCCGGCGGAAAAGAACTGCGCGCGCGACGCCCAGCGCGTGGTTGCGGTGACGGCCAGCATGTTCAGCGGCCGATCGCGAACACGGCGGGCAGGCGCTCGTCCGTGGTGCCTTGCGGCTTGGCGCGCCAGGATTTCACGGTCTCGCTGCGCACGTGGGCGCTCGAGAGCGTCAGTCCGCGCGCCACCGCGAGCCGGGTGTTGTGCTGCAAGGTCTGCACGAGCGCTTGGAGCAGCGCCGCGTTGCGATAGGGGGTTTCGATGAACAGCTGCGTCTGGCCCGACTTGAGCGCAAGCGCCTCGAGCTCGCGGATGCGCGTCTGGCGCTCGACCGCGTCCTGCGGCAGGTAGCCGACGAAAGCGAAGTTCTGGCCGTTCAGTCCGCTGGCGGCCAGCGCCAGCAGCAGCGAGACCGGGCCGGTCAGCGGCACCACCTCGATGCCCAGTTCATGCGCGGCGCGTGCCACCGAAGAGCCGGGGTCGGCCACCGCCGGCATGCCGGCTTCGCTGAGCAGGCCGATGTCGTGGCCTTCGAGCGCGGCGGCCATCAAGGGGCGGGCGTCGAACTGGCCAGCGTGGTCGCCTTTCTTGTGCACTTCGCGCGGCAGTTCCTGGATGGTCTGCGCCTGCAGGGGTGCGGCCAGCGGCGCGACGGCGTCGATGCGCTTCAGATAGGCGCGCGCGGACTTCGCGTTCTCGCAGATCCAATGCGTGATGCCGGCGGCGGTCTGCAGCGTGCCCAGCGGCAGGGCGTCCTGCAGCGGGGCTTGGACGTCGCAGCCGAAATCGAGCGGCGCGGGCACGAGGTAGAGCTTTCCTTTGGCTTGTGTCACAGCAGGTCGACTCCCGCGGCGCGCAGCATCCGGCAGGTGCGGATCAACGGCAGGCCGACCAGCGCGGTCGGGTCGTCGCTGTCGATCGCGCTCAACAGCGCGATGCCGAGGCCTTCGCTCTTGGCGCTGCCGGCGCAGTCGTAGGGTTGCTCGGCTTGCAAATAGTGTTCGATGGCGGCGTCGGGCAAGTCGCGGAACACCACGCGCACGGGAGCGATGTCGCGCTGGACAAAGCCTGTGGCATGGCACACGACGGCCACGGCCGTCTGGAAGACCAGCGTCTGGCCGCGCATCCGGCGCAGTTGGGCGGTGGCGCGGGCATGGTCGCCGGGTTTGCCGAGCGCCTCGCCGGCCAGGTCGGCCACCTGGTCGGAGCCGATGACCACGGCTTGCGGAAAGCGGGCGGCCACGGCGTTGGCCTTTGCCAGCGCCAGACGCACGGCCAGGTCGTGCGGCGTTTCGCCGGGCAGGGGTGTTTCGTCGACTTCCGGCGACTGCACGTCGAAGGGCAGTCGCAGTCGGTTCAGCAGTTCGCGACGATAGCGCGAGGTCGAGGCGAGGATCACAGTGCGTTGCATGGCCACGATTGTGCGTGAGCCCGCCTGGCTCCTCTGGCTTGTCCCGAACCGGTGAGGCGGCAGGCGCGATAGACTGGCGCGGATGAAGAGAGAATTTGCCCCCGAACGGCTCAATGTGCCCGGTTTCACCGCCGCCGCAGCCACCCTGGAAGCCGCCGACCCGGTTCCCAACTATGCACGCCTGGTCGCTGAACTGGCGGCTCCGGCGCCCGATGCCCTGGTCCGCTGGACGGCCAGCGGGGAAGAGCGCCCCGGCGCGGACGGCAAGCCCGTGGCCTGGATGCACGTGGAGGCCGAAGCTGTGGTGCCGCTGGTCTGCCAGCGCTGCCTGTCACCGGTCGACACCGAGATCTTCGCGGACCGCTGGTTCCGTTTCGTGGCGGACGAGGCCACTGCGGAGGCGGAAGACGACGATTCCGATGAAGATTTGCTCGTGCTGAGCCGGGATTTCGATCTCCACACGCTGATCGAGGACGAGCTGCTGATGGAAATACCCGTCATGCCCGTCCATGACGTCTGCCCGGTCCCGGTCCAGCTGTCGTCCAGCGACGAGGACTTCAAGGCCGCCGAAGAAGCCAAGCCGAACCCCTTTGCCGTGCTCGACGGATTGCGCGGGCGCAGGCCGGAAGATGGTTCGAAAGAGGGCAAGTAGCCCTTTCGCTCAGGCTGGGCTATAATCATGGGCTTCGCGCGCGCCGCCGTGAGCAGCAATGCAGACAAGGACATTCCATACATGTCGCTGCATTGCCACCGCTTGAGCCCGCATCCTTTCACTCACATCACAGTCCAGGAGCCATCATGGCCGTCCAGCAAAACAAGAAGTCGCCTTCCAAGCGCGGCATGCACCGTTCCCACAATGCGCTGGTCGTGCCCGGCATCGCCGTGGAACCGACCACCGGCGAAACGCACCTGCGTCACCACATCAGCCCCAACGGTTTCTACCGTGGCCGTCAGGTGCTCAAGAACAAGTCCGAAGCCTGATCTCGCATCCCAAGGCCAAGGCCCGAAGCTACTTCTGCCGTAGCGTCGGGCCTTTGTTTTGATGGCTACGCCTTCTTCCCCCGAAATCACTGCTGCGCCTTCCGCAATCACGCTCGCCGTGGATTGCATGGGGGGCGACCATGGGCCGCGCGTCACGCTCGCGGCCTGCCGCGCGTTTCTTGAGCGGCATAGCGAGGCCTCGCTGTTGCTGGTCGGTGCGCCGGCCGCACTGGCGGGCTTTGCCGCGCATCCGCGTGCCCGCATCGTCGCTGCCAGCGAAGTGGTGGGCATGGACGACCCGATCGAGATTGCGCTGCGCAAGAAGAAAGACTCTTCGATGCGCGTCGCGATCCAGCAGGTCAAGGATGGCGCTGCTCAGGCCGCCATCTCGGCCGGCAACACCGGTGCGCTCATGGCGATCGCGCGCTACCTGCTCAAGACGCTCGACGGCATCGATCGCCCCGCGATTGCCCCGCAGCTCCCCAACGCCAAGGGCGGGGCGACGACCGTGCTCGACCTGGGTGCGAACGTCGATTGCGACGCAGAAGACCTGCTTCAATTTGCCGTGCTCGGCTCGGCGTTGGTCTCTGCTTTGACGGGCAACGAGTCGCCGTCAGTCGGTTTGCTCAATATTGGCGAAGAGGCCATCAAGGGCAGTGAAACGATCAAAAAAGCGAGTCAACTGCTGCGTACGGCGGCCAACTCCAAGGATCTCAACTTCTTCGGCAACGTGGAAGGCAATGACATCTTCAAGGGAACGACCGATATCGTCGTCTGCGACGGCTTCGTTGGAAATGTGGCGCTGAAGGCCAGCGAAGGCGTTGCTTCGATGATTGGTGAATTCATTCGCGTCGAGTTTTCGCGAAACATCTTCACCAAAGCGGCTGCGATCGTGGCTTATCCGGTGCTAAAAGCCTTTAAAAGCCGCCTGGATCATCGTCGATACAACGGCGCGGCATTGTTGGGGTTGCGCGGCCTGGTGTTCAAGAGCCATGGTTCTGCGGACGAAGTGGCTTTTGGGCACGCGCTGGATCGCGCTTATGATGCCGCTCGCAACAACCTGCTCGATCGCGTGCGGGCCCGCATCGCCCACGCCGCGCCTTTGCTCGCGCGGCAGGAACCGGCGGCGCCGGTCGACGCGACGGCCCTTCACGTTTGATGACTCCTTATTCACGCATTACCGGCACCGGCAGCTATCTGCCCCCACGCCGCGTGACCAACGACGACCTCGCCAAGGAATTGGCGACGCGCGGCATCGAGACCTCCGATCAGTGGATCATCGAGCGCACTGGCATCCACGCACGGCATTTCGCCGCGCCGGACGTCACCAGCAGCGATCTCGGCTTCGAGGCTGCCAGGCATGCCCTGGAGTCCGCGGGCCGCAAGGCCAGTGACATCGACCTGATCATCGTCGCGACCTCGACGCCCGATATGGTGTTTCCGTCGTCGGCCGCGATTCTTCAGCACAAGCTCGGTATCGCGGGGTGCCCGGCGTTCGACGTCCAGGCGGTCTGCAGCGGTTTCGTCTATGCGTTGACCGTCGCCGACGCGATGATCCGCACCGGCACCGCGCGCTGTGCGCTTGTGGTCGGCGCTGAAGTGTTCTCCCGCATCCTCGACTTCAACGACCGCACGACCTGCGTGCTGTTCGGTGACGGCGCGGGCGCGGTGGTGCTTGAAGCCAGCGAGCAGCCCGGCATCCTGGCCAGCGACCTGCATGCGGACGGCAAGCACGTCGGCATTCTTTGTGTGCCGGGCCATGTGTCCGGCGGCAACGTGCTGGGCACGCCGCTGCTGCACATGGACGGCCAAGCCGTCTTCAAGCTCGCGGTTCGCGTGCTCGAAGAAGCGGCGCGTGCCACGCTGGCGAAGGCTGGAAAGACGGAGGCCGACATCGACTGGCTCATTCCTCACCAGGCCAACATCCGCATCATGGAAGGCACGGCCAAGAAGCTCAAGCTGCCGCGCGAAAAGCTGATCGTCACGGTCAACGAGCACGGCAACACCTCGGCCGCCTCGATTCCGCTGGCGCTCGACGAAGCCGTGCGTTCCGGCAAGGTGAAGAAAGGCGAAACCCTCATGCTCGAAGGCGTGGGCGGCGGCTTCACCTGGGGCGCAGTGCTCCTGAATCTGTAGTGTGTTGCGGCGGCCCGAATGGGGCTGCTGCATTCCAGACGACACATCCAAAATGAAATCCTTTGCTTTTGTCTTTCCGGGTCAAGGCTCGCAAGCGGTCGGCATGCTCGACGCCTGGGGCGATCACCCCGCCGTGGCCGAAACGCTGCGTGAAGCCTCCGATGCGCTGGATGAAGACATCGGCGCGCTGATCAAGAACGGCCCGAAGGAAGAGCTGGCGCTCACGACCAACACCCAGCCCGTGATGCTGGTGGCAGGCATCGCCGCGTGGCGCGCCTGGCTTGCCGAAGGCGGGGCGACGCCTTCTGTCGTGGCCGGTCATTCGCTCGGCGAGTACTCGGCGCTGGTGGCTTCGGGCGTGCTGACGCTCTCGCAGGCGGCGCCGCTCGTGCGTTTCCGCGCGCAAGCGATGCAACAGGCTGTGCCTGTGGGTGTCGGCGCGATGGCGGCGGTGCTCGGCATGGAGTCGGGCAAGGTGGTGGCGGGGTGCGCCGAAGCCACGGCCAGCTTTGGTGCCGGCAGCGCCGAAATCGTCGAGGCCGTGAATTTCAACGACCCGATGCAAACCGTGATCGCCGGCAGCAAGGCCGCGGTCGACAAGGCCTGCGAACTGCTCAAGGCCAATGGTGCCAAGCGAGCGCTGTTGTTGCCGGTGTCGGCGCCTTTCCATTCGAGCCTCATGAAGCCCGCGGCGCAAGCGCTGCGCGAAAAATTGGCCTCGATCGCGCTGGCCGCGCCTCGGATTCCCGTGCTGAACAACATCGACGTCGCTGTCGAGACCGATGCGGATCGCATCCGCGACGCCTTGGTGCGCCAGGCGGCCGGCCCGGTTCGTTGGGTCGAGAGCGTGCAGGCCTTGAAACTGCGCGGTGTAGCCTCCATCATCGAGTGCGGCCCCGGCAAGGTGCTGGCCGGCATGGTGAAGCGCATCGCCCCCGATCTGGAGTCCGCGTCGGTGTACGACCCGGCCACGCTCGCGGACACCCGACAATCGCTCGCCGGCTGAACGGCGCCAAGGCCTCGACACTTTTTTCTTTATGAGCATTCCCAAATTCGAAGGGCAAGTCGCCCTGGTCACCGGCGCAACGCGCGGGATCGGTGCGGCCATTGCGCTGGAACTGGCCCAACGCGGCCTCAAGGTCGTGGGCACCGGCACCACCGACGATGGCGCCGCCAAGATCACATCGGCGCTCAGTGCCTTCGACGGACGCGGCCGTGCGCTCGACGTGAATGACGGCGCCGCCGTCGAAGCCCTGATCGACGAGATCGTGAAGGCCTACGGCGCAATCCACGTGCTGGTCAACAACGCCGGCATCACGCGCGACACCCTCGCCATGCGCATGAAGGACAGCGACTGGGATTCGGTGCTCGACACCAACCTCAAGGCGGTCTTTTGCCTTTCGCGCGCCGTGATCCGTCCGATGATGAAGCAGCGCTATGGCCGAATCATCAGCATCACCAGCGTTGTCGGCGCATCCGGCAATGCCGGACAGGCCAACTACGCCGCCGCCAAGGCCGGTGTCGCGGGCATGACCCGTGCGCTGGCCCGCGAGCTCGGCAGCCGAAACATCACGGTCAACTGCGTCGCACCCGGTTTCATCGAGACGGACATGACGGCCAGCCTTCCCGAAGCCCAGCAACAGGCGCTGCTCCAGCAGATCCCCCTGGGGCACCTGGGCAAGCCGGCGGACATCGCGCACGCAGTGGCCTACCTCGCATCGCCCCAGGCGTCCTACGTCACGGGGCAGGAGCTGCACGTCAACGGCGGCATGCACATGTAGCCGCAAGGCGCAATCTTTTCCCGCACCGGGTGCACGGCAAATGCCACAATGCGCCCGGCTAAAATCCACAGATTACCTACAACCCTCAGAGGGAACCAAATGAGCGATATCGAAGCACGTGTCAAGAAAATCATCGCCGAGCAACTCGGCGTGGAAGAGTCTCAAGTGACGAATGAAAAGGCCTTCGTGGCCGACCTCGGCGCTGACTCGCTCGACACGGTCGAACTCGTGATGGCACTCGAAGACGAGTTCGGCATCGAGATCCCCGACGAAGATGCCGAGAAGATCACCACGGTGCAAAACGCCGTCGACTACGCCACCAAGAATCAAAAGGCCTGACAGGCCAGCTGAGCACACTGCAACTGCGGCCGGCGGCTTTTCTTTAAACCGCTCGCGCCGACAGGCAACTGTTCAGCGCTTCCAGAAAGGTTTGCCGGCATGACCAAACGCCGCGTCGTCGTGACCGGGCTCGGTTGCATCGCTCCTGTCGGAAACACCGCAACCGAATCCTGGGCCAACCTGTTGGCCGGGAAGTCGGGCATTGCGAACATCACCGCGTTCGATGCAAGCGCCTTCGCCTGCAAGTTCGCAGGTGAGGTCAAGGGTTTCGACATCACCCAATACATCTCGGAGAAAGAAGCGCGTCACATGGACCGCTTCATTCATCTGGGTCTCGCCGCCGCCATCCAGGCGGTGCAGGACAGCGGACTGCCCACCGGCGAAGCGCTGCCCTATGAAAAAGCCGTGCGCATCGGTTGCAACATCGGCTCGGGCATCGGCGGTCTGCCGATGATCGAACAGACGCACGGCGAACTGGTTGCTCGCGGCCCGCGCCGCGTGTCGCCGTTCTTCGTGCCGGCGTCGATCATCAACATGATCTCCGGCCACGTCTCGATCAAGTACGGCTTCAAGGGCCCGAACATCGCGGTCGTCACTGCCTGCACCACGGGCCTTCATGCCATCGGCACGTCAGCTCGCATGATCGAGTACGGCGACGCCGACGTCATGATCGCCGGCGGTGCCGAGTCGACCATCTCTCCGCTCGGCATCGGCGGCTTCACCGCGCCTCGCGCGTTGAGCACCCGCAACGATGATCCCGCCACGGCTTCGCGTCCCTGGGACAAGGACCGCGATGGTTTCGTGCTTGGCGAGGGCGCCGGCGTGCTGGTGCTCGAGGAGTACGAACACGCCAAGGCGCGCGGCGCCAAGATCTACGCGGAAGTCGCGGGCTTCGGCCTGACCGGCGATGCTTATCACATGACTGCGCCCGACGTCGACGGTCCCCGCCGTTCGATGGCCATGGCGCTGTCCAACGCCGGCGTCAATGCCGACGAGGTTCAGTACCTCAACGCGCACGGCACTTCCACGCAGATCGGCGACCTCAACGAGACCAATGCGGTCAAGCTGGCGTTCGGCGATCACGCGAAGAAGCTCGTCGTGAATTCGACCAAGTCCATGACCGGCCACCTGCTGGGCGGCGCGGGCGGCATTGAATCGGTGTTCACGGTGCTTGCGCTGCACGAGCAGAAGAGCCCGCCGACCATCAACATCTTCAACCAGGATCCGGAGTGCGATCTCGACTACTGCGCCAACGAGGCGCGCGATCTGAAGATCGATGTCGCGGTCAAGAACAACTTCGGCTTCGGCGGCACCAACGGCACGCTGGTGTTCAAGCGCGCTTGAGCATTGCTTTTTCATGCACAGCGCACCGTCGGTGACTTATCCGGTGGGGCGCTCGCGGGGCGCAACCCGGATTCTCCTTGTCCTTTGGGCCCTGGGCGCATGTTGCGCGGGCGCGTCCTGTTATCTGATCGATAGCAGCGGATGGCGCCAGCTGCTGCTGGTTTTCAGTGTCGTTTTCTCCGGCGTTGCCGCGGGCTTCGGTTTGCGGCGTGATGGCGTGGGCGTGCTGCATTTCGACGGGCTGCACTGGTCGCTGACGGGGGCTCATGCGTCCCGGGGCGTGCATGCCGCGCGGGTGCTGGTGGCGCTCGACTTCCAGTCCTTGATGCTGCTTCGGCTCAGCGAGCCGGGGCGTGCGCGCCGTTGGGTCTGGGCCGAACAGCGCGCCTTGCCCGAGCGCTGGCGCGATGTGCGCCGTGCGGTATATTCGCGCCCCCCGTCCGCCGCGCCTGCGGGCGACACCTGGCGCGCGACGGCCCCTGCCGACGCGCCCTGAACTTTCGTCGATGACCACTTCTCCGCCGCCCGTGCCGCCGGATTCCGGCCTGACCGAGGCGCCCGAAGGGGCGCCTCGCCCGGGCGAGGTCGACTTTCAACTGGTCCAGCGCACGGTCGCAGGTGATCAGAAGGCCTTCGAACTCCTGGTCATCAAGTACCAGCGCCGCATCGAGCGCCTGATCGGGCGGATGGTGCGCGATGTCGACCTGGTCGAAGACATCGCCCAGGAGACCTTCATTCGGGCCTACCGCGCGCTGCACCAGTTCCGCGGCGATGCGCAGTTCTACACCTGGCTTTATCGGATCGCCGTCAACACCGCCAAGAAGGCGCTCGTGGACATGAAGCGCGATCCGACTGTCTCCGAAGCGGCATTGAGGCCGTCTTCTGATGACGACGATGAAACTTACCGTCCTGGAAACGAACCAACCACCGACGAAACCCCTGAATCCATCCTGGCGGCGAATGAAATCGCCAGCGCCGTCGAGGCTGCCATGGACGCCCTGCCTGCCGAATTGCGGCAAGCGGTGACGCTGCGTGAAATCGAGGGCATGAGTTACGAAGAGATCGCCGAGGTCATGGATTGTCCGATCGGCACGGTGCGTTCGCGTATTTTCCGCGCGCGTGAGGCCATTTCGGCCAGGGTCAAACCGATGTTGGACAACCAGTCCGGCAAGCGTTGGTAAGCAAGCAGGTGAATGAAATGAATCAGACGATGACGGTTCGTGAACAGGTGTCCGCACTTGCGGATGGTCATTTGCAGGGCGAGGCGTTCGCGCAGGCGATCGAATCGGTCTGTGCCGGTGGCGAGGCGCGCGCGGCATGGCAGGCGTACCACGTGGCGGGCGACGTGCTGCGCTCGGGTTCCCACGCGCCGTGCAGCGACAGCTCGGCGTTTCTCGCGCGTTTCCAGCAGCGGCTGGCGGCGGAGCCTGTGGTGTCCGTGCCCGCCGCGGTGCCAGTTGTCGCGCCGCTGGCGCTGCCGGTTCAGCCCAGGGCGGAAGCGGCGAACGAACCGGTGTTCCGCTGGAAGCTGGTGGCTGGCGCCGCGTCGCTGATGGCTGTGGCCGCCATCAGCTGGACGCTGGTCGGCAATGGTGCCCCTGTGCCGCAAGCCGGTGCCCAGGTGGCGTCGGTGCAGCAACAACAGCAACCGGCGGTGAATTCGGTGCTGGCTGCGGCGGCCTTCGGGAGCGACCAGCCTGCTGCCAACACACTTACTCCGACCCGCGTGATCGTCGGCAACGGCAACCCGCAGGTCATGCTGCGCGATCCGCGGCTGGACCAGTTGCTCGAGGCCCACCAGCAAGCCGGCGGCGCATCGCAGATGCCTTCCGGTTTCCTGCGCAACGCGACCTTCGAGGGGCCGACGCGCTGACCGCGCGCGCCCGCAGCCGCCCGCAATGACCGTTCAGATGCCGATCTCCGCACGTGCCTGCGTGCTCGTGTTTGCTGCCTTGTGCCTGGCGCAGACCTCGACCGCGCAAACCCGCTCGGGTGCCGTGAATGCGAAGAGCCCTGCGGCAACGACCCAGACCGACGAACCACCGGCAATGAGCGTCACCGAATGGCTGCAGCGCATGCATGCGGGCGCTCGCCAGCGCAACTACATCGGCACCTTCGTGGTGTCGGCGCCGGGCGGTGACCTCTCGAGCGCGCGGATCTGGCATGTGCGTGACGGCGAGCACCAGATCGAGCGCATCGAGGCCCTGTCGGGGCCGCAGCGCTCTACCTTCCGGCGCAATCGCAGCGTCATGACCTTCCTGCCGGAAGCGAAGGTCGTCAAGGTCGAGAAGCGCGAGAACCTCGATCTGTTCCCCAATCTGCCGGACAAGCCCGATCTGTCGATCGGCGACTTCTACGACGTGCGTGCCGTCGGCAAGGATCGCGTGGCCGGCTTCGACGCCGACGTGGTGCAGCTCGTACCGCACGACGGGCTGCGTTTCGGCTATCGCATCTGGAGCGAGCGCCGTTCGGGTCTCGTGGTGAAGCTGCAGACCCTCGACAGCGATTCACGCGTGGTGGAGCAGTCGGCATTCTCCGAGCTGCAGCTCGACGCACCCGTCAAGGCGCAGGCGCTCTCGCAGATGATGGCCAACACCTCGGGCTACCGCGTCGAAAAGCTGGAGCTCGAGCGCAGCAACGCACAGGACGAGGGCTGGATGCTCAAGGCGCCCGTGGCGGGTTTCAAGCCCCGCAGCTTCTTCCGCCGACCGACGGCGGCCGGCGACAGCAGCGACAAGCCCAAGCAGGATGCGACCACCGTCCAGTGGACCTTCTCCGATGGCCTGGCCTCGGTGTCGCTTTTCATCGAGCGTTACGACGCGGCGCGCGCCCCGCGCGACGGCGTGTTGACGATCGGCGCGACGAATGCCATCCGCCGGCGCCTGCCCGAGCCGGCCAGCGACTGGTGGCTGACGGCCGTCGGCGAAGTGCCTCAGCAGACGCTCAACGCATTCGCCCAGAGTCTTGCGCGCACGCGTTGATGGCGGCAGGGTTGCGGACAATCGCCCATTGAGCATCCATCGCCGATTGCGCTGAACCAAGCACGCAGCGCAGACTCACAAACATTGTTTCCAGCCGCTCTGTTCTTTTGAAAGAAAACCGATGATCTTCAAAGTCGAGGGACACAAGCTTCGTTCCGGCCTGCTGGCTGTCGCACTTGCGCTGACAGCGAGCGCGAGTTTCCTGCCGGTGGAGTCGGCCCAGGCGCAGACGCGCACGCTGCCCGATTTCACCGACCTGGTCGATCAGGTCGGCCCGTCCGTGGTCAACATTCGCACTGTGGAGAAGGTCGCGCAACGCGGCGGCAACGGCGAGATGGACGAGGAAATGCAGGAGTTCTTCCGCCGCTTCTTCGGACAGCCTATTCCGGGTCAGC
Organism: Variovorax sp. 10N412; assembly: GCF_056394985.1. Lineage (NCBI taxonomy): Bacteria > Pseudomonadati > Pseudomonadota > Betaproteobacteria > Burkholderiales > Comamonadaceae > Variovorax > Variovorax sp. 10N412. Next base: position 919,375 of record NZ_JBFTIO010000001.1, on the reverse strand, counting down.
CGGGGCAGCAGGGCCAGCCACGTTCGGGCCCGAGGCCGAACAAGCCTGCCCAGCCGCAGGAAGAGGAGCGCCCGCGCGGTGTCGGCTCCGGTTTCATCCTGACGGCGGATGGGTACGTGATGACCAATGCGCACGTCGTGGAAGACGCCTCCGAGGTGATGGTCACGCTGCCGGACAAGCGCGAGTTCAAGGCCAAGATCGTCGGTGCCGACAAGCGCACCGACGTGGCGGTGGTGAAGATCGAGGCCACGGGCCTGCCTGCCGTGAAGGTCGGTGACATCTCCAAGCTGCGCGTCGGCGAGTGGGTGATGGCCATCGGTTCGCCGTTCGGCCTCGAGAACACCGTCACGGCCGGTATCGTGAGCGCCAAGCAGCGCGACACGGGCGAGTACCTGCCGTTCATCCAGACCGACGTGGCCATCAATCCCGGCAACTCTGGCGGGCCCCTGATCAACATGCGCGGCGAGGTGGTGGGCATCAACAGCCAGATCTATTCGCGCTCGGGTGGCTTCATGGGCATCTCGTTCTCGATCCCGATCGACGAGGCGATTCGCGTGAGCGACCAGTTGCGCACCTCGGGACGTGTTTCGCGCGGGCGCATCGGCGTGCAGATCGACCAGGTCACCAAGGATGTGGCCGAGGCCATCGGCCTGGGCAAGGCGCAGGGCGCGCTGGTGCGCGGTGTCGAAGCGGGTTCGCCGGGCGAGAAGGCCGGCGTGGAGCCGGGCGACGTGATCACCAAGTTCGACGGCAAGGCCATCGAGAAGCCGAGTGACCTGCCGCGCCTGGTGGGCAACACCAAGCCAGGCACCAAGAGCACGCTCACGGTGTTCCGACGCGGCGCCTCGCGCGACCTGAGCGTGACCATCGCCGAGATAGAAGCCGACAAGCCTGCCAAGCGCGCGAGCGATCGCGACGAGCCTGCACCCAAGCCGCCGGCGTCTGCCGCAGCGAAGTCGCTGGGCCTGGCTGTGAGCGACCTGACCGATGCGCAGAAGAAGGAGCTCAAGATCAAGGGCGGTGTGAAGGTCGACGCCGCCAGTGAAGCTGCAGCCCGTGCCGGTCTGCGCGAGGGCGACATCATCCTGGCCGTGGGCAACGCCGAGGTATCGAACGCGCGGGACTTCGAGTCCGTGGTCGGCAAGGCGGACAAGAGCAAGGCGCTCAGCGTGCTGTTCCGGCGAGGCGATTGGGCGCAGTACGCACTGATCAGGCCCGCACGCTGATCTGGCGCTCGCGTCAAGTGGCCCCACCCCGCAGTCGGGTTTGGGGCCGTTTTTTTGAGGTGTTTACGACGTTCTGCGGCAGCCCGTGAAAAAAATCTTGGGGGCTGAAAGCACTGGTAATTGTTAGTGAAAACTAACTTATATATAGGCTAAGGACGGATTTCGGTAGAATAGGGCGCTCGCGATGGTCGGTCAGCGCATAAGGAGCGCCCGGACCTTCACGATGCGAGATGTTAGACAGCAGTCCACCGGTGCTCCACAGATCGCCCACAAGTTGTTCAGCAAGTGCTCCACCGATCCTGTTGATAACCTGTTTATATCTTTGATGTTGTGGACCTGCAACGACCCCTTTGGACCCTGTTCCCGGATGTACGCGTCTCCCTTTTTGCCTACAATGAAGTTCCAACTACTGCAGTTGCCATTGCTTGTTGGTTCAGGGCGCGTCTCCAGAAGACGCGCCCTTTTTTCTTGCCCGTCGCACTCTGCGGCTGAGCCAATTCAAGTACTTAAACGTTCCCGTTGATGAATCACATCAGAAATTTTTCGATCATTGCGCACATCGACCACGGCAAGTCGACGCTCGCAGACCGTTTGATCCAGCGTTGCGGCGGCCTCGCGGAACGCGACATGGAAGCGCAGGTGCTCGATTCGATGGACATCGAAAAAGAGCGTGGGATAACCATCAAGGCACAGACCGCCGCACTGCACTACAAGGCCCTCGATGGGCAGGTCTACAACCTCAATCTGATCGATACGCCGGGTCATGTCGACTTCTCGTATGAAGTGAGTCGTTCGCTGTCTGCATGCGAGGGCGCGCTGCTCGTCGTCGACGCATCGCAAGGCGTCGAAGCGCAGACGGTCGCCAACTGCTACACCGCGCTCGACCTCGGCGTCGAGGTGGTGCCGGTGCTCAACAAGATCGATCTGCCGAATGCGGATCTCGACAACGCGCGCACCGAAATCGAAGACGTGATCGGCATCGACGCGACCGACGCGATTCCTTGCTCGGCGAAGACCGGCGTCGGCATCGACGAGATTCTCGAGGCCATCATTGCCCGCATGCCCGCGCCGCGCGGCAACCCCGACGGGCCGCTGCGCGCCATGATCGTCGACAGCTGGTTCGACGCGTACGTCGGCGTCGTCATGCTAGTGCGCGTGGTCGACGGACGGCTCGTCAAGGGCGAGCGCATCAAGATGATGGCGTCCGGCGCGATGTACAACGCCGACAGCATCGGTGTGTTCACTCCCGGCAACGAACCGCGCCCTTCGCTCGAGGCCGGCGAGGTGGGCTACATCATCGCGGGCATCAAGGAGTTGCAGGCGGCCAAGGTCGGGGACACCGTCACGCTGATCAGGCCCGGCACCGGTGGCGCAGCGGCCACGGCCACCGAGGCGTTGCCCGGCTTCAAGGAAATCCAGCCGCAGGTGTTCGCGGGCCTGTACCCGACCGAAGCGAGCGAGTACGACTCGCTGCGCGACGCGCTCGAAAAGCTCAAGCTCAACGATTCCTCGCTGCGCTACGAGCCCGAGGTGAGCCAGGCGCTCGGCTTCGGCTTCCGCTGCGGCTTCCTCGGCCTGCTGCACATGGAAATCGTGCAGGAGCGCCTGGAGCGCGAGTTCGACCAGGACCTCATCACCACCGCCCCCAGCGTGGTCTACCAGGTGGTCAGGAACGACGGCGAAGTGATCATGGTCGAGAACCCGTCCAAGATGCCCGACGTCGGCCGGATGTCGGAAATCCGCGAGCCCATCGTCACGGTGCATCTCTACATGCCGCAGGAGTACGTAGGCTCGGTGATGACGCTGGCCAACCAGAAACGCGGCGTGCAGCTGAACATGGCCTACCACGGCCGCCAGGTCATGCTGACCTACGAGATGCCGCTGGGCGAGATCGTGCTCGACTTCTTCGACAAGCTGAAGTCGGTGAGCCGCGGCTACGCCTCGATGGACTACGAGTTCAAGGAGTACCGCGCGTCCGATGTGGTCAAGGTCGACATCCTGCTGAATGGCGAGAAGGTCGATGCGCTGTCCATCATCGTGCACCGCAGCCAGTCGCAGTACCGCGGCCGGGCCGTGGTGGCGAAGATGCGCGAGATCATTTCACGCCAGATGTACGACGTGGCGATCCAGGCGGCCATCGGGGTCACCATCATTGCGCGTGAGACAATCAAGGCGCTTCGCAAGAACGTGCTGGCCAAGTGCTACGGCGGCGACATCTCCCGCAAGAAGAAGCTGCTCGAGAAGCAGAAGGCGGGCAAGAAAAGAATGAAGCAGATCGGCTCTGTCGAGGTCCCGCAAGAGGCCTTCCTCGCGATTCTGCAAGTCGAAGACTGATCAAAAAATGGCATTCATCACCTCCCTGGTCCTTGCGGCTTTCGCTGCCTATGTCGGTTCGTGGTATTTCGGCGCGATCGAAGGCAACTTCGCATTGCTGCTGTTCCTGGCCACGGTGATCACCGGCCTCTACTGGGTGGCCGAGCGCTTCTACTTCCTGCCGAAGCGGCTGCACGCGGCCGCCAGGCTGGAAGCCTCCCTGGCCGAGCGCAACGCGCGCCTGGCTGAGCAGGGCATCAAGCAGGTGGACACCGCCGACGCGAAGGCCAGCGAACGGCTGCTGATGCAGCCCTGGTGGCTCGACTGGACAGCCGGGCTGTTCCCCGTGATCCTGGTGGTGTTCCTGCTGCGCTCGTTCCTGTACGAGCCCTTCAAGATCCCGTCGGGCTCGATGATGCCCACGCTGCTGACCGGCGACCTGATCCTGGTCAACAAGTTCACTTACGGCCTGCGCCTGCCGGTCATCAACACCAAGATCACCGACGGCACGCCGCTGGCGCACGGCGACGTGGTGGTGTTCCGCTACCCGCCCAAGCCGAGCATGGACTACATCAAGCGCGTGGTCGGCCTTCCCGGAGACGAGGTGGCCTACCTGAACAAGAAGCTCACCATCAACGGCCAGCCGGTGTCCAAGCAGCCCGATGCCGACTACCTCGACAGCGAATCGATGCGCCTGCTCAAGCAGTTCGACGAGAAGCTGGGCGAGAAGCAGCACAAGATCCTGAACGACGACGCCGCACCATCCTTCGTGCCCGGCGCCAGTGATTTCCCGGGCCGCGAAAACTGCCGCTACTCGGTGGAGGGCGTGGTCTGCAAGGTGCCCGCCGGAAGCTACTTCATGATGGGCGACAACCGCGATAATTCGGCCGACTCGCGTTTCTGGGGTTTCGTGCCGGACGGCAACATCGTCGGCAGGGCGTTCTTTGTCTGGATGAACTTCGGCGATCTGGGTCGCATCGGTCCGTTTCAATAAACAATCACCAGCATTGTTCGAGGGGTAAGAGGGCATGAGAACACATCGGTCAGTTCGCAGCAGGGCTGCGCAGCAGCGCGGCATTTCGTTCATCGGGTTGGTGTTCGTCGCGGTGGTGCTCGCTTGCGTGGGCGTCGTCGTCGCGCAGGTCATTCCGACGCTGATCGAATGGCAGGCGATCGACAAGGCCGCCAACAAGGCCAAGGAGGGCACGACCGTGCCCGAAGTGCGCGCCATCTTCGACCGGGCCCAGGCCATCGACGACTTCAAGTCGGTCAGCGGCAAGGACCTTGATATCAAGAAGGTCGGCGACAAGGTCGTCGTTTCGTATGCGTACGAGCGCGAGATTCCCCTGTTCGGCCCGGCCTACCTGACCCTCAAGTACAAGGGCGCGTCCCGCTGAACGCGGCGCTTAAAAAGGTGGACGGCAGCCTCGTCGCGCTGCAGGCGCGTCTCCAGCACACCTTCTCCGACCCGCGGCTGCTCCAGCTCGCGCTCACGCACCGCAGCTTTTCGTCCGACCACAACGAGCGCCTCGAGTTTCTCGGCGACTCGGTGTTGAACCTGGCGGTGTCGCACCTGCTCTACATCCGGCTCTCGGCCTTGCCCGAGGGCGACCTGTCGCGCGTGCGGGCCAACCTGGTCAAGCAGGACACCCTGCACCGCCTGGCGGTCGGGCTGGCGCTGTCGCCGCTGCTGAAACTCGGCGAAGGCGAGGCACGTTCAGGCGGGCCCAGCCGTCCGTCGATCCTGGCCGATGCGCTCGAGGCGCTGATCGGCGCGGTCTACCTCGACGCCGGCTTCTCAGCCGCCGAGGCGCTGGTTCGCCGGCTCTACGAGGCGGTCGAGATCAACCCGCGCATGGACGCGGCGGCCAAGGACCCCAAGACCGAATTGCAGGAATGGCTGCAGGGTCACAAAATGAAGCTGCCGTTGTACCGCGTGGCCGCCACACTGGGCGCCGCGCACAAGCAGACTTTCGATGTCGAGTGCGAAGTGTCCGAGTTGGGCCTTCGCGAACGCGGCATCGGCGGGTCACGCCGCGCTGGCGAGCAGGCGGCAGCCGCCGCCATGTTGATCCGCATCAAGGCACGCGGCGCCGCGTGAAATCAGAATGAACGATGCTATTAATCCCGTAGCGGGACCCGAAGACACCGCAGGCGATGCAGCCGCAAACGGCCCTCAACATTGCGGCCTCATCGCCATCGTCGGCAAGCCCAATGTGGGCAAGTCGACGCTGCTCAATGCGCTGGTCGGCCAGAAGATCAGCATCACCTCGCGCAAGGCGCAGACCACGCGTCACCGCATCACCGGCATGCGCACGCGCGGCGCCACGCAGTTCGTGTTCGTCGACACGCCGGGCTTCCAGACCCTGCATGCCAACGCCCTGAACAAGTCGCTCAACAAGACCGTGCAGGGCGCGGTCGGCGACGTGGACCTGATCCTGTTCGTGGTCGAGGCCGGCAGCTTTACGCCGGCCGACGAACGCGTGCTCAAGCTGCTCGGCAAGGGCATTCCGACGGTGCTGTTGGCCAACAAGCTGGACAACGTGCACCGCCGCGGCGACATCGCGCCCTGGCTGCAGACCATGCAGGAGAAGCACGCCTTCGCCGAGTTCGTGCCGATGTCCGCCAAGAACGCCAAGGACGTCGAGCGCGTGTTCGGCATCTGCGAGAAGTACCTGCCCGAGCAGCCCTGGTTCTATGCCGAGGACGAACTCACCGACCGCAGCGAGAAGTTCCTCGCCGGCGAACTGGTGCGCGAGAAGCTGTTCCGCCTGACCGGCGACGAACTTCCCTACACCTCGACTGTCATCATCGACAAGTTCGAGGAAGAGCCGCCCCAGAAGAAGGGCCACAAGCGCCTGCTGCGCATTGCCGCCACCATCGTGGTGGAGCGCGACAGCCACAAGGCCATGGTGATCGGCGACAAGGGCGAGCGCATCAAGCGCATCGGCATGGAAACGCGTGTCGAGCTCGAGAAGCTGGCCGACGCCAAGGTGTTCCTCGAACTGTGGGTGAAGGTGCGCTCCGGCTGGGCGGACGACGAGGCCCGCGTGCGCTCCTTCGGCTACGAATGAAGTGGCCGCCGCCCACCGCGTTTCGCACGAACCGGCCTATGTGCTCCATCGCTACGACTGGAGCGAGTCGAGCCTGATCCTGGAGGTCTTCACCCGCCACCACGGGCGCATCGCGCTGGTGGCCAAGGGGGCGAAGCGGCCGAGTTCCAACTTCCGCCCGGTGCTGCTGCCGCTGCAGCCCTTGCAGCTCAACTACGGCGGCGACGCCGAGATCCGCACGCTCAAGGGCGCCGAATGGATGGGCGGGCATGTCATGCCGACCGGCGAGGCGCTGCTGTCGGGCTACTACGTCAACGAATTGCTGCTGCGCCTGCTGGCGCGCGACGACGCGCACGAGGCGCTGTTCGACGCCTATGCGGGCGTCGTGCAGGTGCTGGCGGGCGACCATGCCGGCGCCCAGGCGGCCACGCAGGCGGCCGCGCTGCGGGCTTTCGAGCTGCTGCTGCTTCGCGGCGTGGGCCTGCTGCCATCGCTCGACGTGCAGACCCTGACGCTGGAGCCGCTCGACGCCGCCACGCGCTACAGCCTCGTGCCCGAGGCCGGCTTGCGCCAAGCGGTCGACGGCGAACCCGCGCTGGCCGGCGCCGACTGGCAGGCGCTGCAGGACGTGCTTGACGACCGTGCGCCCTTCACCGCCACGCTGCGTGAGATTGCCGTCATGAACGCCGGCAGCAACAGCGCCCTGCGCAACCAGCTGCGCGCCTTGCTCAACTACCATTGCGGCGTGTCCACGCTGCGCACGCGGCAAATGATGAGAGATCTGCAAGCACTATGAGCACTCCAGGCCACGCCGGCCATGCTGGCACCACCACCGCCCTGTCCGTCAACCTCAACAAGGTCGCCCTGGTGCGCAACACGCGCCACCTGGGCATTCCGAGCGTGGTGACGGCCGCCCAGGCGTGCCTGGCGGCCGGCGCGCAGGGCATCACCGTGCACCCGCGCCCCGACGCGCGCCACATCCGCGCGCACGACGTGAGCGACCTCTCGGCGCTGCTCGCCACCGACTGGCCGGCCGTCGAGTTCAACATCGAGGGCAACCCCTTCCAGAACCTGATGGACTTCGTGCGCGCGCTGAAGCCGCACCAGGCCACCTTCGTGCCCGACAGCGAAACCCAGTCGACCAGCGACCACGGCTGGACCTTCCCCGACGACGCCGAGCGCCTGCGCCCGTTGATCGCCGAAGCCAAGGCACTGGGCGTGCGCGTCAGCCTGTTCATGGACCCTGTCCCCGAGATGATGGCCGCGGCCAAGGCCGTGGGCGCCGACCGCGTCGAGCTCTACACCGAAGGCTACGCCGCCTCGCGCGGCACGCCGAACGAGCAGGCCGTGCTGGCGCGCTATGCGGAAACGGCGCGCGCGGCGCTGGCCGCGGGCCTGGGCGTCAACGCCGGGCACGACCTGAGCCGCGACAACCTCACCGCGTTCCTGCGCGCTGTGCCCGGTGTGCAGGAGGTCTCGATCGGCCACGCCTTCGTGGCCGATGCGCTCGAGCTGGGCTATACGGCCGCCACGCGCGACTACCTGCGTTGCATCAGCGAGGCGCAGTGAAAGCCGGCGCCGCATGATCTACGGCATTGGCACCGACATCTGCGACCTGCGTCGCATCGCCGCCACCTTCGAGCGCCAGGGCGAACGCTTTGCCCGCAAGGTGCTGAGCGACGGCGAATTCGCCGTCTGGCAGACCCGGAGCGCGCGCTGGCCCAAGCGCGGCCTGAGCTACCTCGCCACCCGCTTTTCCGCCAAGGAGGCCTTCAGCAAGGCCATCGGCATGGGCATGCGCATGCCGATGAGCTGGCGCCTGTGCGAAATCGCCAACCTGCGCAGCGGCAAGCCCGTCATCGTGCTGCATGGCGAGCTGAAGGCGTGGTTCGAGGCGCAGGGGCTCACCGCCCACGTCACCGTGACCGACGAAACCGAATACGCCGCGAGCTTCGTGGTGGTGGAGAAGCTATGACCCCCGGGCTCGACCGCCCCCAGACCCTGCATTCGCCGCTGATCATCGACGTGGCGGGCACGGAACTCGACGCTGCCGACCGCCGGCGCCTCGCGAACCCATGGGTGGGCGGCGTGATCCATTTCGCCCGCAACTGGCGGGACCGCGCGCAGATGACCGCGCTCAACGCCGAGATCAAGGCGATCCGGCCCGACCTGCTGATCTGCGTCGACCATGAAGGCGGGCGCGTGCAGCGCTTTCGCACCGACGGCTTCACGCATTTGCCGTCGATGCGCGCGTTGGGCGAACTCTGGATGCGCGACGCCATGCGTGCCACCCAGGCGGCCACCGCCGCCGGGCAGGTGCTGGCCGGCGAGTTGCGTGCCTGCGGCGTCGACTTCAGCTTTGCGCCCGTGCTCGACCTCGACTACGGCGGCAGCAGCGTCATCGGCAACCGCAGCTTTCACCGCGACCCGCGCGTGGTGGCGCTGCTGGCCAAGAGCGTCATGCACGGCATGCTGCAGATGGGCATGCGCAACTGCGGCAAGCATTTTCCGGGGCACGGCTTCGTCACCGCCGACTCGCATGTCGAAATTCCGGTCGACAAGCGCGCGCTCAAGGACATCCTGGCCGACGACGCCCGGCCGTACGACTGGCTCGCCGGCACGCTCACCGCGGTGATGCCGGCGCATGTGATCTATCCGAAGGTCGACAAGCGGCCCGCGGGGTTTTCGCCGAAGTGGCTCCAGGCGATCCTGCGGCAGCGTCTTGCGTTCGACGGCGCGGTGTTCAGCGACGACCTGAGCATGGAGGCCGGGCGCTACATCGACGGTGAACTGCTCAGCTATACCGATGCGGCGCTGGCCGCGCTCGAAGCGGGCTGCGACCTGGCCATGCTGTGCAACCAGAGCATCGGGGAGGGGCTTGCACTCGACGAGTTCCTCGATGGTTTCGACGCGGCGGCGCACGCCGGACGGTGGGTGCCGGACGCGATCAGCGAGGCGCGTCGCCAGGCGCTGCTGCCGCGGGATGTTGCAACCGATTGGTCGTCGCTTGTGGCTTCGCGCGCCTATCGCGATGCCAGGCGAACGATGGACATCTGAGGCGCCTGCGCCGACCCGGCTATGGCCGGGGAGGGCGTTCAGGTGGCTCGATGCCTGAGCTTGCTGCAGTCCAGAGGCGCTCGCCGCCCGTGTCCAGGTGGGTCAGGTACAGCCGCAGATCGAACTCGAACTGCGAGTAGTTCGGCTCCATGTGCGAGCACAGTGCATAGAACGCCTTGTCGTGGTCGCGCTCCTTCATGTGCGCCAGTTCGTGCACCACGATCATCCGCAGCCACGCCAGCGGCACGCCCTTGAACAGGCTGGCCACGCGGATCTCCCGCTTGGCCTTGAGCTTGCCGCCCTGCACGCGCGACACCGTGGTGTGCGTACCCAGCGCGTTGCGGATCACGTGCAGCTTGTTGTCGAACATCACCTTGGACAGCGGCTCGGCCTTGCGCATGAACTCGCTCTTGAGTTCGCTCACGTACTCGTAGAGCGCGCGGTCCGTCTGGATGCTGTGCGGACCGTCGGGGTAGCGGCGGGTCAGCAGCGACGCCAGCTTGTCTTCGGCCACCAGCTGGCGGACCTGGTCCAGCAGGGACGCCGGATAGCCCGCCAGGTACTTCATGGCCGGCGCTGCGTGCGGGCCGCGCAGGCCAGGCCGGTGGCCACGCCGCCGAACAGGTCGCCCTCGACCAGGTTCACCCCGACGAAGCTCTTGCGCAGCGCGTGCTGGAAGGGCCGCAGCGCGGACGAACCACCGGTGAGGTAGATGGCGTCGAGGTCGCCGCTGCGCATACCCGCGCGCTTGACACAGGCGTGCGCGCAGGCGATCACGTTCTCTAGCGGGGTGGCCAGCTGCTGCGCCATGTCGGCGGGTGAGAGCGACGCCACGAGGCCGGCTTCCGCGCAAGAGAGGTCGATGGACGTTTCCGCGTCGCTCACCGAAGCATCGATCTTGGCCGCTTCCACCGCGCTCGCGATGCGATGCCCGTGCCGTTCCTCGAGCACGGCCATCAGCCGGTCATGCAGCCGCGTGTCGCTGTAGCTCGTGCGCAGGTCCTTGGCCTGGCGCACCGCCTTGGCGGCGTAGAGCCAGTTGATCAGGTGCCAGGAAGAGAGCTCGAAGAACACCTTGCTCGGCACCTCGCGCCCCTGCGGGCCGTGGTGGCGAAAGCCGAAGTGCGGCATCACGCGCTCGAGGTTCAGGCGCTGGTCGAAGTCGGTGCCGCCGATGTGCACGCCGCTGGTGGCCAGCACGTCGTCGCTGCGGTCGTCGCGCGCGGCACGCTCGGGCCCCACGCGCACGACGGTGAAGTCGGAGGTGCCGCCGCCGATGTCGACGATGAGCACGATCGATTCCTTGACGATGCGCTGCTCGTAGTCGAAGGCCGCGGCAATCGGTTCGAGCTGGAAGGCGATCTCGCGGAAGCCCGCCGCGCGCGCCGCGATGCGCAGGCTTTCTTCGGCCCGCTCGTCGCGCTTCGAGTCGTCGTCCACGAAGTGCACGGGCCGCCCGATCACCACGCGTTCGGGCAACTGGCCGAGCTCGCGGCCGGCGCGCACGGCCAGTTCGCGCAGGAAGCGCGCGATGATGTCCTCGAAGCTCACCAAGCCGTCATAGACGGCCGTCTTCTCCTGCATCAGCGCGCTGCCCAGCAGGCTCTTGAGCGAACGCATCAGCCGGCCTTCGGTGCCCGACAGGTACTGGGCGACGGCATCGCGGCCGAAATGCGTGGTGCGGTCTTCGGCGTTGAAGAAGATCGCGGTGGGCAGCGTGGTGGCCGCGCCTTCGATGGGCAGCAGGCGGGCCACGCCGTCGACCCGGCAGGCCACGGCGGAATTGGAGGTGCCGAAGTCGATGCCGATCGTCGGCAGCGACGACGGTGACGGCATGCTCAAGATTCCCTGCGCAGCGCGGGGAACAGGATCACGTCGCGAATGCTCGGCGAATCGGTCAGCAGCATCATCAGACGGTCGATGCCGATGCCGCAGCCGCCGGTGGGCGGCATGCCGTATTCGAGCGCGCGCACGAAGTCGTGGTCGTAGAACATGGCTTCGTCGTCGCCGCTGTCCTTGGCGGCCACCTGCGCGTTGAAGCGCGCGGCCTGGTCTTCGGCGTCGTTCAGCTCGCTGAAGCCGTTGCCGAACTCGCGGCCGGTGATGTAGAGCTCGAAGCGTTCGGTGACCTCGGGGCGCTCGTCGTTGGCGCGCGCCAGCGGCGAGATCTCGGTCGGGTGTTCCATGATGAAGGTCGGCTGCCAGAGCTTTTCTTCCACGGTTTCCTCGAAGTACATCACCTGCAGGCTGGCCAGGCTGCGCTGCGAGAGCTTGTCCTTTTCTTCGCTCAGGCCGATCTTGCGCAGGGCGCTGATGAGCCAGGCGCTGTCGTCGACACCCTCGCCGGCGTCGGTGTACTTCAGGATGGCCTCGCGGATCGTCAGGCGCTCGAAGGGCTGGGTCAAGTCGACGGGCTTGCCGCCGTAGGTGAGCTGCTGCGTGCCCACGGCCTTGTCGGCGATGGTGCGGATCAGCGTCTCGGTGAAGTCCATCAGGTCGCGGTAGTTCCAGTAGGCCGCGTAGAACTCCATCATCGTGAACTCGGGGTTGTGCCGCACCGAGATGCCCTCGTTGCGGTAGCTCCGGTTGATTTCGAACACCCGCTCGAAGCCGCCGACGATCAGGCGCTTCAGGTACAGCTCGGGCGCGATGCGCAGGAACATTTCCTGGTCGAGCGCGTTGTGGTGCGTCTTGAAGGGCTTGGCGTTCGCTCCGCCCGGAATCGGGTGCAGCATGGGCGTTTCGACTTCGAGGAAGTCGTTGGCCACCATGAACTCGCGCAGCGCGCTCACGGCCTTGCTGCGGGCTGTGAAGCGCACGCGGGCCGACTCGTCGGTGATCAGGTCGACATAGCGCTGGCGGTACTTCTGCTCCTGGTCGGCCATGCCGTAGAAGTCGCCGGGCAGGGGGCGCAGGCTCTTGGTGAGCAGGCGCAGCTTCGTGACCTTGACCGACAGTTCGTCCGTCTTCGTCTTCATCAGCGTGCCTTCGGCACCAAGGATGTCGCCGAGGTCCCAGCGCTTGAATTCGGCATAGGCCTCTTCGCCCACCGCGTCGCGGGTGACGTAGAGCTGGATGCGGCCCGTGGCGTCCTGCAGCGTCGCGAAGCTGGCCTTGCCCATCACGCGCTTGAGCATCATGCGGCCCGCCACGCTGACGGCAACGGCCTGCGCCTCGAGCGCTTCGGCCTCGGTGGCGGCGTGTGCTTCGCCGAGCGCGGCGGCGCGATGGCCCGGCTTGAAGTCGTTGGGGAACGCGACGCCCTTGCCCTCGGCCTGCGCGGTGCGCAGCAGCTTGAGCTTCTCGCGGCGTTCGGCGATGAGCTTGTTGTCGTCGACGGCAGGCACGGTGGATGCCGGTGCCGCTGCGGGCGTGGGGATGTGGGGGGTCAGGTGATCGGACATGGGAGGCGGGTGGCGCATGGCGCGCAACAGGGAGCGTGCGCGGGGCTGGGCATTTTAGCCCATCGAATTTGAATAAAAGCGGCCCCTAGCGCCCGTCCATCCTGCGCCACATGCTACAAAAAATGTAGCAAGCTATTCAGTGATGCCCGTGCGTGCCAGCAGATCGCTGACCAGCTCCAGCCGCATCAACGGGCTGTCGAGCGCCATCATGCGCTGGCGCAGTTCGGCCTGCATCGGCACCAGCTCGCACCAGCGGTTGGCCACCCAGCCGCAATCGTCGAGCCGGTAGGGCGCTTCGATGGGCAGCCGCACCGACTCGCCCTGTGCGTGGCGCCGCTCCTCCAGCGTGTCGATCAGGCGCCGCAGCGCGGTGGCGGTGTGCTTCAGGTCGTCGGGGATCTCGAGCGCGACGTCGTCGGGCACGGCGTCGACCTCGGCGACCCACAGGCCGTGCTTCTGCAGCTCGGTGGTGCGGATGCGAAAGCGTTGCGTGCCCACGCACTCGATCTGCAGCAGGCCGCTCTGCGGCGACTCGAACTCGCGAATCCGAGCCAGCGTGCCGACGGCGGCAAAACGCTCGGCCTCAGCGCCGGCTTTGCGCACTTCGGCTCCGCTGGTGAGGGTGACCACGCCGAAGGGCGCATCGGCCTTGCGGCACTTGCCGACCATGTCGAGGTAGCGGACCTCGAAGATGCGCAATGGAAGAAGGCCACCCGGGAACAGGACCGTTCCGAGCGGGAACAATGGCAGTGAATGCAAAAGGGGTTGAGTCGTCATCGGAGAGCCTTGCGTCGCTATCATCGCATTCCGTTCACGGCTGCGCCTCATGCTCTATCAGATTCCCTCGTTCCTCCTCGACGTGATCGTCGGCCTGCTCGGCGGCGCCTGCCTGCTGCGCCTCTACATGCAGTACCACCGGGTGCCTTTTGGCAACCCGCTCGGGCGCTTCATCTTCGCCATCAGCGACTGGATCGTGCTGCCGCTGCGGCGCATCGTGCCGTCGGTGAAGCGCTGGGACCTGGCCAGCCTGATCGCTGCCTGGCTGCTGGTGATGGTGAAGTTCCTGCTTCTGTGGCTGCTGATCGGCAACCTGGGTCACATCGCCACGCTGCCGCTGGTGTCGCTGGTCGGGCTGATGCAGCTGGCCGTGTCCGGTCTGACCGCGTTGCTGGTGGTCTACGCGGTGCTCTCCTGGATTCCGAACGCCTCGCCGATGCTGCTCGACCTGATATCGCGCCTGGCCGAGCCGCTGGTACGGCCGTTTCGCCGCTTCATTCCACTGATCGGCGGGGTCGACCTGTCGCCACTGGCGGCGATCGTCGTGCTGCAAATCGTTGCGATCGTGCTGAGCAACCTGCTGGTGTTCGCCTACCAACTGACGTTCTGAGGCTGAACGCACAAGCAAAAGGGCCCGGGTGCAATGCACCCGAGCCCTTTTGCGTTGGCTTGCGGCCCGTTTCGCTCAGCTGACCGCGTCGGCCGGCTGGCGCAGCAGCATGGCCAGCGTGCTGGCGATGGTCTTGCGCAGCTCGCGGCGGTCGCTGATGAAGTCGATGGCGCCCTTGGTCTGCAGGAACTCGGCGCGCTGGAAGCCCTCTGGCAGCGTCACGCGCACCGTCGATTCGATCACGCGCGGGCCGGCAAAGCCGATCAGCGCCTTGGGCTCGGCGATCACCACGTCGCCCACGAACGCGAAGCCGGCCGACACGCCACCCATGGTCGGGTCGGTCAGCACGCTGATGTAGGGCAGGCCCTTCTTCGCCAGGCGCGTGAGCGCGGCGTTGGTCTTGGCCATCTGCATCAGCGAGAGCAGGCCTTCCTGCATGCGCGCGCCGCCGGTGGCGGTGAAGCAGATGAAGGGCACCTTCTGCTCGATGGCGGTCTCCACGCCGCGCACGAAGCGCTCGCCGACCACGCTGCCCATGCTGCCGCCCATGAATTCGAACTCGAAGCAGGCCACGACCACGTTGATGCTGTGGACCGAGCCGCCGAGCACGACCAGTGCGTCGGTCTCGCCGGTGTTTTCCAGGGCTTCCTTCAGGCGCTCGGGGTACTTGCGGCTGTCCTTGAACTTCAGGGCATCGACCGGGAGCACTTCCTGGCCGAGTTCGTAGCGGCCCTCGGGGTCGAGGAACGCGTCGAGCCGCGCGCGCGCGCCGATGCGGTGGTGGTGGCTGCAGCTCGGGCAGACGTTCTGGTTGTGCTCGAGGTCGGTCTTGTACAGAACGGTCTCGCAGGCGGGGCATTTGATCCACAGGCCCTCGGGCACCTGGCGGCGCTCGGACGGGTCGGTTTGTGCGATCTTGGCGGGTAGCAGTTTTTCAAGCCAGCTCATGGGCAATCCTTGGTTCTCGCGACAGGCGGACCTTCGCGACGATTAGCTCCCCTGTGCCGCGTGCGGGACGCGGCCCAGGGGCCGGAGGCAACAGCGATTATCGGCCAGCCGCGTTCTTGGCGGTAGCCGCGGGCAACGCATCGAGCGCCTCGCGGATGCCCGCCAGGAACTCGCGCACCGCCGGCACCACGCGTTCGCGCGGCTGGTCTTCGACGAGTTGAATGATCTTCGTGCCGATCACGACCGCATCGGCGGCCGAGCCGACCGCCTGCGCCGTGCGCGCGTCGCGGATGCCGAAGCCCACGCCGACCGGAATGCTCACGTGCTGGCGAATGCGCGGAATCATGCGGCCGACCGCCTCGGTGTCGAGGTGGCCGGCGCCGGTCACGCCCTTGAGCGATACGTAGTACACGTAGCCGCTGGCAATGCGCGCCACCTGGGCCATGCGCTCGTCGGTGCTGGTCGGGGCGAGCAGGAAGATCAGGTCGATGCCGGCTTCCTTCAGTTCGGCGGCGAAGGCCTCGCATTCCTCGGGCGGATAGTCGACCACCAACAGGCCGTCGACGCCGGCCGCGGCCGCATCGCGGATGAAGGCCTTCTTGCCGTGCACGAGGTCGTAGCGCTCGACCGGGTTGGCATAGCCCATCAGCACCACGGGCGTGGCCGTGTCCTTCTGGCGGAAGGCGGCCACCATGGCCAGCACCTGCGTCATGCCCACGCCCAGTGCCAGCGCGGCCTCGCCGGCCTTCTGGATCACGGGGCCGTCGGCCATGGGGTCGGAGAAGGGCACACCCAGTTCGATCACGTCGGCACCGGCCTCGACCATGCCGTGCATCAGCTCGGGCGTGATGTCGGCGAAGGGGAAGCCGGCGGTGACGTACGGAATGAGGGCGCGGCGGCCGTCGTCTTTCAGCGCGGCGAAGGTTGCGGCAATGCGGCTCATCACTTGCCTCCTTTCACGCTCAGGCCGCGCATCGAGGGGCGGTCGTAGAAATCGACGCCCGACAGGTCGGCCACGGTGCCGATGTCCTTGTCGCCGCGGCCCGAAAGGTTGACCAATATCGATTGGTCGGGACGCATGGTCTTGGCGAGCTTCATGGCATAGGCCACGGCGTGGCTCGATTCGAGCGCGGGGATGATGCCCTCGGTTCGGCACAGGTAGTGGAAGGCCTCGAGCGCCTCCACGTCGGTGACGCCGACGTACTCGGCGCGACCGATGTCGGCCAGGTACGCATGCTCGGGGCCCACGCCCGGGTAGTCGAGGCCGGCGCTGATGCTGTGGGTCTCGGTGATCTGGCCGTCCTCGTTCTGCAGCAGGTAGGTGCGGTTGCCGTGGAGCACGCCGGGGCTGCCCCGCAGGATCGAGGCCGAGTGCTTGCCGCTGTCCAGGCCTTCGCCCGCCGCCTCCACGCCGATCAGGCGCGTGCCCGCGAACGGAATGTAGGGGTGGAAGATGCCCATCGCGTTGCTGCCGCCGCCCACGCAGGCGACCACCACGTCGGGCTGCTTTCCTTCCGCCTCGCCGGTGATCCCGTCGGCCGCGAGCATGGCCGGCATCTGCGCGATGCACTCGGTGCCGATCACGCTCTGGAAGTCGCGCACCATGGTCGGGTAGGGGTGCGGGCCGGCGACGGTGCCGATGATGTAGAAGGTGTCCTCCACATTGGTGACCCAGTCGCGCATGGCTTCGTTCAGCGCGTCCTTCAGCGTCTTGCTGCCGGATTCCACCGGCACCACGGTCGCGCCGAGCAGGTTCATGCGGTAGACGTTGGGACTCTGGCGCTTCACGTCCTGGCTGCCCATGTAGACCACGCATTCGAGACCGTAGCGCGCGCAGATGGTGGCGGTCGCCACGCCATGCTGGCCGGCGCCGGTCTCGGCAATGACGCGGGGCTTGCCCATGCGGCGCGCGAGCATCGCCTGGCCGATCACGTTGTTGATCTTGTGCGCGCCGGTGTGGTTCAGGTCTTCGCGCTTCAGGTAGATCTGCGCGCCGCCCATCTCGCGGCTGGTGCGCGCAGCGTGGTAGACCGGCGAGGGGCGACCGACGAAGTGCTTCAGCTCGTAGTGGAATTCGGCCAGAAACGCCGGATCGTCCTTGAACTTAGCGTACGCATCGCGCAGTTCGTTGATGGCGTGGGTGAGCGTTTCGCTCGCGAAGGTGCCGCCGTAGTTGCCGAAGTGGCCGGTGGCATCGGGTTGCTGGTAGTTGCTTTGCATGGTTCTCGATCGGTGGGCCGCAGCCCGACCAACGATCGGGGTGCGGCGGCTAGCTGGAGAAGGACGCGTCGGCTGCTCTGACTGCTGCGACGAACTGCCGGATCTTTCCGGCGTCCTTGAGGCCCTTGTTCCCGGGACCGTCGATTTCGACGCCCGAGCTCACATCAACGGACAGCGACTTGCAGCGCGTCCGCAGGATGCGAATGCCATCGCTCACGTTTGCAGGTGTGAGCCCACCACTCAAGACGAGGTGAGCGTCGACGGCGGGTGGAAGAAGTGACCAATCGAAAGCCTTGCCGCCACCACCATAACTTTCGACATGGGCGTCGAGCAGGATGGCCTGGGCGTGGGAGTAATCGGACGCGTATTTTACGAGGTCGAAGCCGACACCGGCAGCCCCCGTCGGAATGCGGGCGGCGCGCATGTAGCGAAAGCGGCCCGGGCCGCTCGCTTCTTCGCAAGCTGCGGGCGTCTCGTCGCCGTGGAATTGGGCGATGGCGCCCTTCACGCATGAAAGCGATGCTATGACTTTGGGAGCATCTTCATTCACGAACAACAACACGGGCGTGACGAAGGGCGGCAGGCGCGCGGCCAGCTCGGCGGCGCGTTCGGCCGTCACGGCGCGGGGGCTTTTCTGGTACAGCACGAAGCCGATGGCGTCCGCGCCGGCATCGACCGCCGCATCGACGTCGGCCTCACGCGTCAGGCCACAGATCTTGATGCGGGTGCGGGGGAGGGTGGGCGCGCTCATGGCGGGCCATCATACGGAGCCCCGCCGGCCTGCAGCGTGGCTTCGGCCGGCAGACCCCACTTGGCGTCGTACAACGGACCTACGAAGTACAGGCCATCCGCCGAAAAGGTCGGTGCCGCCACCTTGCGGCTGCGCGCCGCGAGCACTTCGGCGATCCACTCGACGCTTTCGTCGCCCCTGCCGATGCGCACGAGGCAGCCCATCAGGTTGCGGATCATGTGGTGCAGAAAGGCGTCGGCCTCGAACTCGAAATGCCAGCGGCAACGTTCGCCGTCGCCGACGCGCGTGATCGCGATGCGCCGCAGGTCCTTGACCGGCGAGCGCGCCTGGCAGGCCGAGGCGCGGAACGAGCTGAAGTCGTGTCGGCCGACAAGCAGCGCGGCGGCTGCGCGCATGGCGTCGCCGTCGAGCGCATGCATGGACCAGCCGACCCGGCCCGTATCGAGGCTGGGCCGCACGGGCGATTGGGAGAGCACGTAGAGGTAGCGGCGCGCCAGGGCGCTGGCGCGGCAGTGGAATTCGTCGGGCACCGGCTGGGCCCACTGCACCGCGATGTCGTCGGGCAGGAAGCGGTTGGTGCCGCGCATCCAGGAGAAAGGGTCGCGCTCGATGAGGGTGTCGAAGTGCACCACCTGCATCAGCCCGTGCACGCCGGCATCGGTACGGCCGGCGCACAGCGTGCTGATGGTGCCCGGCGGCTGCGCGGTGAATTTCGCGAGGGCCGCTTCGAGCTTGTCCTGCACCGTGCGGCCCGAGCGCTGACTCTGCCAGCCCTCGTACGCCTGGCCGTTGTAGCGGATGCCGAGCGCCAGCCTCACGAATTCAGGAACAGGGACGGCAACAAGCGCTCAGCGCAGCTCGGCGAGCAGTTGACGCGCCTGCGTCTTGAGCTCGCCGGCGCTTTCGGCTTCGACTTCCTCGACCAGCGAACGGGCGCCTTCGACGTCGCCGATGGCCTGCAGTTCGCGTGCGAGCGAGAGCTTGACGGCATGCGGGCTCTCGTCGCCGTTGTCGTCGTCGTGGGCGATCGGCGAGGGACGCGTCGTCTCGGCCGAGCGCGCCGCGGGCAGGCCGGCCAGTGCGCTCATGTCGAACTCGATGAAGCCCGAGTCAGCCGGCAGCGCATTGCGCAGCATGGCAGGGCGGGTGTTGTCCACGTCGCTCAACGAACCGGGCAGGGTGTTGGCAGTGAGTGCGCCGGGAGCGGTGTCGAAATCGTTCTCGAGATCGACCGGCGTTTCAAGGTGGCCGTTCGACAGCGGGGCGGCGGGACGTGCCGTGGTCGGCGCGGGTGCGTAGGCCGACTTCGGCAGGCTGGCGCCGACCGGTGCGTGGTTCTGGATTGGGGCCGGCGCAGGCGCGGGGGGCGGCGGCGCGATCAGGTCGAGGTCGAAGTCCAGCGGGGCGACCGAAGGCACGAACGCGGGCGGTGCAGAAGCAGCCGGCGGCGTGGCGGGCGGTGCGGCGACCGGCTTGGCCGCTGCGGCGAGCGCACCTGCGAAAGCGGCCGTTTCGGCGGCGCTGGCGCCACCGCTGCGGGGTGCGCCCGATTCGTACAGCGGGTTGCCCGGATCGAGGTCCTTGCCCATGTCGACCACACGGTTCCAGTCAGAGCCAGCGCCGCCGGTCAGCTTGTGCACTTCCGTGGCGAGGCTTTCGAAGGCGCGCACGTCGCGACGCTTGGCGTGGATTTCGAGCAGCTTCAGGTGAATGGCGGTGCGGTCTGGGTTCAGGCGCAATGCTTCGCGCAGGATTTCCTCGGCCTGCAGGTCGCGGCCGTAGGCCAAGTAGACGTCGGCTTCGGCGACGGGGTCTACATCGCCCGCGTCGAGCTGGCTCGGCGAGTACGACAGCGACGAGACGGTGGAGTCGCCGCGGTTCTTGGTGTCGACCGATTCGCCACCGCTGGCGCCGAAGAACGAGTCCTTGGGGATGCGGCTCTCGAGGAACACGCTTTCGCTCATTTCCTCGCGCCGGCGACCCAGCACGCGGTACAGCAGGAAGCCGATCAGCAGCGCGATCAGCGCGCCACCGGCGAGCATCAACGGGTTGTCGAGCAGTTCCTCGAGGAAAGTGGGCTCCGGCGGGGGCGGCGGCGCTGCGACGACCTTCTTGGCGGCCGGTGCAGGTGTCACAGGTGCGGCTGCTGCGGCGCTGGCTGCAGCCGTTGCGGGCACGGCAGCGGCGTCGGCGGCCGATGGCGTCGCGGCGACCGCGGCAGCAGCGGCCACAGGCGCAGCGGCTGTCGCTTCAGGCGCGGGCGCGGCGGGTGCGGCCACAGGGGCTGCAACGGGTGCCGGGCTGGCGGGCGCCGTCGTCGTCGTCGTCGCGCTGGTGGAGGGCGCTGGCACCGGGATGCCCGGGGCGGCCGACGGGGTCGACGCCGCGGCAGGTGCCGACGAGCCCGTGCCCGCACCTGCGCCCGTGGCGGCCTTGAGCTTGTTCAGGTCGTCGATGTTCTTCGACAGTTCCGCCACGCGGTTGCTGCTGTCTTGTGCCTGGCGTGCCTGCGCGACTTTTTCGTCGGCTGCACGGGTGGTGGCGTTACCTTGCGAGATCGTGAGCTTGTCGGGTGCACTGGCCGCGGCATTGCGGTCTTCGACATTGGCTTGCAGCTTGCCCGAGGCGTTGCGGCTGGCAGCCGCAACGTTCGCGGTCGGTGCGTTCTCTGCCAGGCGTTGGCGGTACGACCCGAAGTCGCGGCTTTGCGCGGTGACGGTGCGGCGCGCTTCGGCAGGCGTCACGGCCGAGGCTTCGGCGGCGCTCGGAAGGTCGAGCACGGCGCCTGCACGCATGCGGTTGACGTTGCCGCCGACGAATGCGTCGGGGTTGGCGAGCAGGAGTGCCACCAGCATCTGGTCGAGCGACACGTCGGCCGGCTTGTGGGCGCCAGCGATCTTGCTTGCGGTGTCGCCGCGCTGCACGGTGACCTGCTCGCTACCACCACCGCCGCTGGCGGCACGGGCCGGTGCGGCTGCGGTGACGGGTGCGGGCGCGGCCGCCGGGGCGGCGGCAGGCGCCGAGGGCGCCGTCGCAACCGGCGGTGCGGCGCGCTCACGTCGAACACGCGGCGCGGGGGCTGCGCGCTCGACGGGCGTGGCAATCTGGGGTGCGATGGGCGCGGCCGGCGTGCTCGTGGCCGCCTGGCGCGTGGCCGGCGGATCGAGCAGCACGGTGTAGTCGCGCACGATGCGGCCCGACGAGCCGTTGGCTTCCAGCAGCAGATCGATGAACGGGTCGTTCAGCGGGCGGTTGCCGTTCAGGCGCACCACGTACTGGCCGCCGGCGCGACGTTGCAGCGTCGCCTTGACGTCGCTGAGTGCCGCGTTGTATGGAACGCCAGCGCTCTTGAAGGCTTCGGCGGTCGCGATATTGATCTTCAGACCTTCCGCCTCGTTGGCGGCCATTTCGGTCACGTCGATCTCCGCGCGCAACGGCTCGCCCAGCGCCGATTGCACCTTCAGCTGACCCAGCGTGAAGGCGCTGGCGTCGGCGCTGGCGATTCCCAGGGCTACGGCGGCCGCCGCGCCCAAGATGGAAAGGCGCCAGCCGCTCGATGGCAGGGGCAGGTGAACGGCCGAAGGGCTGGCCGCGGGCAACAGATGTCGTGTCATGCTGATAGGGGGCGGCTCAGGCCCAGAATTTGTAAGAGGACGTTAGCATCATCACCGGACACTGACAAGGCACTGCGCCCGTTCTACCCAGTGCGCGCATACTTACGATCACATGAAGCGTTGCCATTTAGCAACAATTCATGTTTCAAAAGGCGCTGAGCACCCCATATCAGGCTTCGAGCAGGATGCGCAGCATGCGGCGCAGCGGTTCTGCGGCACCCCACAGCAGCTGGTCGCCGATGGTGAAAGCGCCGACATACTCCGGGCCCATTGCCAGCTTGCGGATGCGGCCGACCGGAATGTTCATGGTGCCCGTCACCGCCACCGGCGTCAGGTCCTTCACGGTCGCTTCGCGGGTGTTCGGCACGACCTTCGCCCACGGGTTGTCGGCGGCGATCAGCGCTTCGATGTCGGCGACCGGCACATCCTTCTTGAGCTTGAAGGTCAGCGCCTGGCTGTGGCAGCGCATCGCGCCGATGCGCACGCAGAAGCCGTCGACCGGCACGGCGGCGGTGCCGAAGCCCGCGCCCTGACCCAGGATCTTGTTGGTTTCGGCGCCGGCCTTCCACTCTTCCTTGGACATTCCGTCGCTCAAGTCCTTGTCGATCCAGGGAATCAGCGAGCCGCCCAGCGGTGCGCCGAAGTTCGCCGTTTCAGCAGCGCTCAGGTTCTGCTGCTTGTGCAGCACCTTGCGGTCGATTTCGAGGATGGCCGACTTCGGGTCGTCCAGCAGGGCGCGCACTTCGGCGTTCAGGGTGCCGAACTGGGTCAGCAGCTCACGCATGTGCTGCGCGCCGCCGCCCGAGGCTGCCTGGTAGGTCATGCTGGTCATCCATTCGACCAGGCCGGCCTTGTAGAGGGCGCCCACACCCATGAGCATGCAGCTCACGGTGCAGTTGCCGCCGATCCAGTTCTTGCCGCCGTTGGTGAGCGCGTTCTGGATCACGGGCAGGTTGACGGGGTCCAGCACGATGACCGCGTCGTCCTGCATGCGCAGGGTGGAGGCGGCGTCGATCCAGTGGCCGTTCCAGCCGGCGGCGCGCAGCTTGGGGAACACCTCGCTGGTGTAGTCGCCGCCCTGGCAGGTAATGACGATGTCGCACTTCTTCAGTGCGTCGATGTCGTTCGCATCCTTCAGCGCGGTTTCGTTCTTGGCCATCGCCGGGGCCTTGCCGCCGGCGTTGGAGGTCGAGAAGAACACCGGTTCGATGAGGCCGAAGTCGCCTTCGGCCTGCATGCGGTCCATCAGGACCGAGCCGACCATGCCGCGCCAGCCTACGAGGCCGACCAGAGGTTGTTGGGATGCGTTCGCCATTTCAGTTTGCCCTTGTGAAAAAAGAAAGAAGTTGTCTTTTTTGCCCCCGACTCGTCGAGCCGGGGAGGGGCGTGACGAAGCGGGCTGCGGTTAGCCGGTAATCGTCTTTTTGGTGATCGCTGCTACGACCGCGTCGCCCATTTCGCGGGTGCCGACGCGCTTCGTGCCTTCCGACCAGATGTCGCCCGTGCGCAGCCCGGAGGCAAGCACGTGCTTCACCGCCGACTCGATTCGGTCGGCAGCCTCGGGTTGGTTGAGTGAGAAGCGGAGCATCATGGCAGCGGACAGGATTGTAGCCAAAGGATTGGCAACCCCTTTGCCGGCAATGTCGGGCGCGCTGCCGTGGCTGGGCTCGTACAGGCCCTGGTTGCTCGCATTGAGCGACGCCGAGGGCAGCATGCCGATCGAGCCGGTGAGCATCGCGGCCTCGTCCGAGAGGATGTCGCCGAACATGTTGCCGGTGACCACCACGTCGAACTTCTTGGGCGCCTTCACGAGTTGCATGGCCGCGTTGTCGACCAGCATGTGGTCGAGTTCGACGTCCGGATATTCCTTCGCGATGTCGACCATCACGTCTTTCCACAGCTGCGAGGTTTCCAGCACGTTGTTCTTGTCCACGCTGGTCACGCGCTTGCTGCGCTTGCGAGCCGCCTCGAAGGCGACGCGGGCGATGCGCTCGACCTCGGGGCGCGAGTAGCGCATCGTGTCGAAGGCCTCTTCGGCGCCCGGGAAGTGGCCGTCGACAGCCGTGCGGCGGCCGCGCGGCTGGCCGAAGTAGATGTCGCCGGTCAGCTCGCGAATGATCAGGATGTCGAGGCCCGCGATCAGCTCGGGCTTCAGGCTCGAGGCGTCCACCAGCTCTTCGTAGCAGATCGCCGGACGGAAATTGGCGAACAGCCCGAGGTTCTTGCGCAGCCCCAGGATGGCCTGCTCGGGCCGCAGCGGCCGGTCGAGCTTGTCGTACTTCCAGTCGCCGACGGCGCCGAACAGCACCGCGTCGGATTCCTTGGCGAGCTTGAGCGTCGCTTCGGGCAGCGGATGGCCGTGCGCCTCGTAGGCCGCGCCGCCGACCAGCGCCGATTCCATCTCGAACTTCAGGTCGAGCACCTCGAGCACCTTGACGGCTTCCGCCACGATTTCGGTGCCGATGCCGTCACCCGGGAGAACTGCGATTTTCATTTTTGTCGTGTGTTGAAGAGAGTAAAGAGTGCGCGCTCAGGCGTTGGCGAGCATCGTATGCGCGAGCCACGGCTTCTGCGCCAGGCGCTCGGCTTCGAACGCCTTGATCTTGTCCTTGTGCCGCAGCGTGAGGCCGATGTCGTCCAGCCCGTTGATCAGGCAGTACTTGCGGAACGCCTGCACGTCGAACGCCAGCTCGCCGCCGTCCGGCTTCACCACCACCTGGCGTTCCAGGTCGATGGTCAGGGTGTAGCCCGGGAACGCGAAGGCTTCGTCGAACAGCTGCGCCACCTGGGCTTCGGGCAGCACGATCGGCAGCAGGCCGTTCTTGAAGCTGTTGTTGAAGAAGATGTCGGCGTAGCTCGGCGCGATGATCGCGCGAAAGCCGTACTGGTCGAGCGCCCACGGCGCATGTTCGCGCGACGAGCCGCAGCCGAAGTTCTTGCGCGCCAGCAGCACCGAGGCGCCCGCGTAGCGCGGCTGGTTCAGCACGAAGTCGGGGTTCGGCTTGCGGCTGGCCGGGTCCTGGCCCGGAAAGCCGGCGTCGAGGTAGCGCCATTCGTCGAACAGGTTCACGCCGAAGCCGGTCTTCTTGATCGACTTGAGGAACTGCTTCGGAATGATTGCGTCGGTGTCGACGTTCTCGCGGTCCATCGGGGCCACGAGGCCCTTGTGCACGGTGAATTTCTGCATGTGAATCTCTTGTGTGTTCAGGCGAACGTACGGACGTCGACGAAGTGGCCGTGCACCGCGGCGGCGGCGGCCATGGCCGGGCTCACGAGATGGGTGCGCCCGCCCGCGCCCTGGCGGCCTTCGAAGTTGCGGTTGCTGGTGGAGGCGCAGCGCTCGCCCGGCTCGAGCCGGTCGGCGTTCATCGCCAGGCACATCGAGCAGCCGGGCTCGCGCCATTCGAAACCCGCGGCCTTGAAGATCACGTCGAGGCCTTCGCGCTCGGCCTGTTCCTTCACCATGCCCGAGCCGGGCACGACCATCGCGAGCTTCACGTTCTTCGCCACCTTCTGGCCGAGCTTCTTCACCACGGCAGCGGCTTCGCGCATGTCCTCGATGCGGCTGTTGGTGCACGAGCCGATGAACACCTTGTCGATGAAGATGTCGTTCATGGCCTTGTTGGGTTCCAGGCCCATGTAGACCAGCGCGCGCTCGATGGCGCCGCGCTTGCTGGCGTCCTTTTCCTTGTCCGGATCGGGCACGCGCCCGTTGATGTCGACCACCATTTCGGGCGAGGTGCCCCAGGTCACTTGCGGCGGGATCTGCGTGGCGTCGAGCTCGACCACGGCGTCGAAGCTCGCGCCCGGGTCCGACTGCAGCGTGCGCCAGTAGGCGGCTGCCTGCTCCCATTCCACGCCGGTGGGCGCGAGCGGGCGGCCCTTGACGTAGCTGATGGTCTTTTCGTCCACCGCCACGAGGCCTGCGCGCGCGCCCGCCTCGATGGCCATGTTGCAGACCGTCATGCGGCCTTCCATGCTCAGGTCGCGAATGGCCGAGCCTGCGAACTCGATGGTGTAGCCCGTGCCGCCGGCCGTGCCGATCTTGCCGATGATGGCCAGCACGATGTCTTTCGCCGTGCAGCCCAGGGGCAGCTTGCCTTCGACCTTCACGAGCATGTTCCTGGCCTTCTTGCCCAGCAGCGTCTGCGTGGCCATCACGTGCTCGACCTCGCTGGTGCCGATGCCGTGCGCCAGCGCACCGAACGCGCCGTGCGTGGAGGTGTGCGAGTCGCCGCACACCACCGTCATGCCCGGCAGCGTCGCGCCGCTCTCGGGACCGATCACGTGCACGATGCCTTGGCGCTTGCTCAGGAACGGAAAGAACGCGGCGGCGCCGAATTCCGCGATGTTGTTGTCCAGCGTGGTGACCTGTTCCTTGCTGGTCGGATCGGCGATGCCCGCATAGCCGCGCTCCCAGCCGGTGGTCGGCGTGTTGTGGTCGGCCGTGGCCACGACCGAGCTGATGCGCCACAGCTTGCGGCCGGCTTCGCGCAGGCCTTCGAAGGCCTGCGGGCTGGTCACTTCGTGCACCAGGTGGCGGTCGATGTAGAGGATCGCGGTGCCGTCTTCCTCGGTGTGGACGACGTGTTCGTCCCAGATCTTGTCGTAGAGCGTGCGTGCCATGTCGGTCTCTTTGTCTTTCGTGGGGAAATGGATTGTCTTGTCTGTGCGGCTTCGAATTGGTTTCAAGCCGCAAGTTGTTCCGTGCCGTCCGCCGCGGCATGCAGGTGGTTCACCAGCGAGCGCGCCGCCACCGGCAGCGTGGAGAAGTCGCGGGCCACCAGGCGGATTTCGCGCGCGGCCCAGGCGTCATTGAGGGCCACGCTCACGAGGCCTCTGCCGATGCCGTTGCGCATGAGCTCGAAGGCGCGCTGCGGCATCACGCCGATGCCCAGCCCGTTCTCGATCATCCGGCACATGGCGTCCAGGCCGGTGACGTGGATGCGCAGCTTGACGCTGCGGCCCGCGTTCAGCGCAGCCTCGTGCATCGCGACGTAGATCGAGCTGTTGGTGTGCAGGCCGACGTGGTCGAAGGCCAGCGAGTCGATGAAGTCGATCGCGCCCTGCGCGGCCAGCACATGGCCTGTGGGCACGATCAGCGCGAGGCGGTCGTGCCGGTACGACAGGCTCTGCAGCTCGCCCGCGCCGCCGGCCACGTGGCACACGCCGAGGTCGGCCGCGCCCTCCTGCACCGCGCGGATCACCTCGCTGCTGAGGTGCTCTTCCAGGTCGATCTTGATGGCCTCGTGCGCCCTTGTGAACACGCCCAGGTCCTCCGGCAGGAACTGCACGATGGCCGAGATGTTCGCGTGCACCCGCACGTGGCCGCGCACGCCGTCCGCGTATTCGCTGAGTTCGCCCTGCATCTTCTCCAGGCTGTAGAGCACCGAGCGCGCATGGTGCAGCAGGCTTTCGCCGGCCGGTGTCAGGTCGACGCCGCGCGCATGGCGGTAGAGCAGCGTGGTGCCCAGCGTGGCCTCGAGGTCCGACAGCCGCTTGCTGATGGCCGACGCCGCAATGAACTCGCGCTCCGCCGCGCGGCCGATGCTGCCCAGCTCGCACACGGCCACGAACAGCTGCAGCGACGTGAGGTCGATGCGGCGGGCAAAGTTGCGTTCGGACGTGCTCATGGGGCTGGATCGGGGCTTGGGCATCGCGTCTGGCGATGAGCCGGCTATTTTCTTACTGTTTTCATGTCATTGCCATCGTGATCTGAGATGGCATTGCTGCCCGCTGGCGAAGAGGGGTCTGCCGAACGGGCAATAAAAAAGCTGCCCGGAGGCAGCTTTCTTGGGGGTGCGAAAGGTTCGCGAATCGATCAGCGGGCCGAGATCGGCTTCACATCACGCTTGGGCGAGCCTTCGAACAGCTGGCGCGGGCGGCCGATCTTGTACTCGGGGTCGCCGATCATTTCGTTCAGCTGGGCGATCCAGCCGACCGTGCGGGCCAGCGCGAAGATCGCGGTGAACAGCGGCACCGGGATGCCGATGGCGCGCTGCACGATGCCCGAGTAGAAGTCGACGTTCGGGTACAGCTTGCGCGACACGAAGTACTCGTCTTCCAGGGCGATCTTTTCCAGTTCCTTGGCGAGCTTGAACAGCGGGTCTTGTTCCAGGCCCAGCTCGGTCAGCACTTCGTTGCAGGTTTCCTGCATCAGCTTGGCGCGCGGGTCGTAGTTCTTGTACACGCGGTGGCCGAAGCCCATCAGCTTGACGTTCGAGTTCTTGTCCTTGACCTTCTTGATGAACTCGCCGATCTTCTCGACGCCGCCTTCCTTCTGGATGTCGTACAGCATGTTGAGTGCTGCTTCGTTGGCGCCGCCGTGGGCCGGGCCCCAGAGGCAGGCCACGCCGGCCGCAATGGCCGCGAAGGGGTTCGTGCCCGACGAGCCGCACAGGCGCACCGTCGAGGTCGAGGCGTTCTGCTCGTGGTCTGCGTGCAGGATGAAGATGCGGTCGAGCGCGCGCTCGAGCACCGGATTCACCTTGTACTCTTCGCACGGCGTGGCGAACATCATGTGCAGGAAGTTGCCTGCATAGCTCAGGTCGTTCTTCGGGTACATGTACGGCTGGCCGATCGTGTACTTGTAGGCCATGGCCACGAGCGTGGGCATCTTCGCGATCAGGCGGATCGCGGCGATCTCGCGGTGCTCCGGATTGTTGATGTCCGTGCTGTCGTGATAGAAGGCCGACAGGGCGCCCACGAGGCCGGTCATGATGGCCATCGGGTGGGCATCACGGCGGAAGCCGCGCAGGAAGAACTGCATCTGCTCGTTCACCATGGTGTGGTTCGTCACGACCTTGGTGAAGTCTTCCTTCTTGGCCTGGTCCGGCAGTTCACCGTACAGCAGCAGGTGACAGGTCTCGAGGAAGTCGCAGTTGGTCGCGAGCTGCTCGATGGGGTAGCCGCGGTACAGCAGCTCGCCCTTGTCGCCGTCGATGTACGTGATGGCCGACTGGCAGGCCGCGGTCGACATGAAGCCCGGGTCGTACGTGAACATGCCGGTCTGTGCGTACAGCTTGCGGATGTCGATCACGTCGGGGCCCACGGTGCCCTTGTAGATCGGCAGGTCGACGCTGTCGCCGCCATTGCTGAACGACAGCGTGGCCTTGGTATCGGATGCTTTCATTTCGGTTTACTTTCAGAGGTGGATTCAGGACGAAGGAGAGATGACGGGGCGCTGCGCGCCGTCGGTGCGCATCAGCTGCAGCAATGCGACCACCTCGGCCCCGGCCCATTCGGGCTCGGGCTCCTTTCTACGGAGAAGGAGGTCGAGGAGGTCGTTGTCCGACAGGTCCATCAGTGTCTCCATCGCTCCCGCCTGACCGTTGGTCATGTGGGATTCGTGCCGCTCGAAGAAGCGGGCGATGAACAGGTCGTTCTCGAGCAGTCCGCGCCGGCAGCGCCATTTCAGCTTGCTCAGCGCACGTTCGCTGAGCGGCTGGTCGGAGTCGGCGGCGGTTTGCATGGTGGCGTCTCTAGGCAATGAGTCAGGGCTTAGATGGCGCGGCGCACCATCAATTCCTTGATCTTGCCGATGGCCTTGGTCGGATTCAGGTTCTTCGGGCACACGTCCACGCAGTTCATGATCGTGTGGCAGCGGAACAGGCGGTACGGGTCTTCCAGGTTGTCCAGGCGCTCGGCGGTGGCTTCGTCGCGGCTGTCGGCGATGAAGCGGTAGGCCTGCAGCAGGCCGGCCGGGCCCACGAACTTGTCGGGGTTCCACCAGAAGCTCGGGCAGCTCGTGGAGCAGCTCGCGCACAGGATGCACTCGTACAGGCCGTCGAGCTCTTCGCGCTCTTCGGGCGACTGCAGGCGCTCCTTCTCGGGCGGCACGCTGTCGTTCTGCAGGTACGGCTTGATCGAGTTGTACTGCTTGAAGAACTGCGTCATGTCCACGATCAGGTCGCGAATGACGGGCAGGCCCGGCAGCGGCTTGAGCACGACGGTGCCCTTGAGCGTGTTCATGTTGGTCAGGCAGGCCAGACCGTTCTTGCCGTTGATGTTCATCGCGTCGGAACCGCAGACACCTTCACGGCACGAGCGGCGGAACGACAGCGTCGGGTCCTGCGCCTTGAGCTTCATGAGCGCGTCGAGCAGCATGCGTTCGTGGCCGTCGAGTTCGACCTCGATGGTCTGCATGTAGGGCTTGGCGTCCTTGTCCGGGTCGTAGCGGTAGATCTGGAATGTGCGCTTCATCGTGGTGACCTTGTGATGCTTTTACTTGGCTGACGGTTAGCCGTGGCTTAGAACGTGCGGACCTTCGGGGGAACCGAGGCCACGGTGAGTGGCTGCAGCTTGACCGGCTTGTACGAGAGGCGGTTGCCCTGGCTGTACCAGAGCGTGTGCTTCATCCAGTTGGCGTCGTCGCGGCCCAGCGGCGCGACCGGATCGTCCGAGGGACGCTCGTAGTCTTCCACCGTGTGGGCGCCGCGGCACTCCTTGCGGGCGGCCGCCGAGACCATGGTGGCCTGCGCCACTTCGATCAGGTTGTCGACTTCCAGTGCTTCGATGCGCGCGGTGTTGAACACCTTGGACTTGTCCTTCAGGCCAATCGCCTTGACGCGCTCGCGCACAGCGGCGATCTTGACCACGCCTTCGTCCATCGAGGACTGCTTGCGGAACACGGCGGCGTGCTGCTGCATGACGGCGCGGATCTCGCCCGCCACGTCCTGCGCGTATTCGCCGTCGGTGCTGTTTTCGAGCTCGTTCAGGCGTTGCAGCGTGCGGTCGGCGGCGTTGGCCGGCAGCGCCTTGTGTTCCTTGAGCTTGTCGTTGAACTGGACGATGTGGTTGCCCGCCGCGCGCCCGAACACCAGCAGGTCGAGCAGCGAGTTGGTGCCCAGGCGGTTGGCGCCGTGCACGCTCACGCAGGAGCATTCGCCCACGGCGTAGAGGCCGTTCACCACGGCGCTGTTGTCTTCACCCTGCTGGATGACGACCTGGCCGTTGATGTTGGTCGGAATGCCGCCCATCTGGTAGTGGATGGTGGGCACCACCGGGATCGGCTCCTTGGTGACGTCGACGTTCGCGAAGTTGATGCCGATCTCGTAGACCGACGGCAGACGCTTGTGGATGGTGTCGGCGCCGAGGTGGTCCAGCTTCATGTGGATGTAGTCCTTGTTGGGACCGCAGCCGCGACCTTCCTTGATTTCCTGGTCCATCGAGCGCGACACGAAGTCGCGCGGTGCCAGGTCCTTCAGGGTGGGGGCGTAGCGCTCCATGAAGCGTTCGCCGTTGCTGTTCAGCAGGATGGCACCTTCGCCGCGGCAGCCTTCGGTCAGCAGCACGCCCGCGCCGGCCACGCCGGTGG
Organism: Variovorax sp. 10N412; assembly: GCF_056394985.1. Lineage (NCBI taxonomy): Bacteria > Pseudomonadati > Pseudomonadota > Betaproteobacteria > Burkholderiales > Comamonadaceae > Variovorax > Variovorax sp. 10N412. The sequence goes on along the minus strand of NZ_JBFTIO010000001.1, from coordinate 888,086 downwards.
GGTGGAACTGCCAGAACTCCATGTCCTGCAGCGGAATGCCCGAGCGGGCCGCCATGCCCAGGCCGTCGCCGGTGTTGATGAAGGCGTTGGTGGACGCGCCGAAGATGCGGCCTGCGCCGCCGGTCGCCAGCAGCACGGTCTTGGCCTGCAGGATGTGCAGGTCGCCGGTTTCCATTTCGAGCGCGGTCACGCCGACCACGTCGCCGTCGTCGTCGCGGATGAGGTCGAGCGCCATCCATTCGACGAAGAACTGCGTGCGTGCTTCGACGTTCTTCTGGTAGAGCGTGTGCAGCATCGCGTGGCCGGTGCGGTCGGCCGCGGCGCAGGCGCGTTGCACGGGCTTCTCGCCGTAGTTGGCCGTGTGGCCGCCGAACGGACGCTGGTAGATGGTGCCGTCGGGGTTGCGGTCGAACGGCATGCCGAAGTGTTCGAGCTCGTACACGACCTTCGGGGCCTCACGGCACATGAACTCAATCGCGTCCTGGTCGCCGAGCCAGTCGGAACCCTTGATCGTGTCGTAGAAGTGGTAGTGCCAGTTGTCCTCGCTCATGTTGCCCAGCGATGCGCCCACGCCGCCTTGTGCAGCGACGGTGTGCGAACGGGTGGGGAACACCTTGGACAGCACGGCCACGTTGAGGCCGGCGCGTGCGAGCTGCAGCGAGGCGCGCATGCCGGAGCCGCCGGCACCGACGATCACGACGTCGAACTTGCGCTTGGTGATTTGTTCTTTTGTATAGGTCATGGTGGGGATGTCAGGTCAGATCTTCCAGAGCACTTGAATGGCCCAACCCGCACAACCGACCAGCCAGACGATCGTGAAGATTTGCAGCACGAGACGGATGCCGACGGGCTGGACGTAGTCCATCCACACGTCGCGCATGCCGACCCACACGTGATAGAGCAGGGCGACGATGACGGAGAAGGTCAGCACCTTCATCCACTGGGCGGCGAAGATGCCGGCCCACAGGTCGTAGCCGATGGGGCCGCGGGTGAAGATCAGTTGCGCGAGCAGGATGATCGTGAAGAGCGCCATCAGGCCGCCCGTGATGCGCTGGCTGAGCCAGTCGCGCAAACCGTAATGCGCGCCGACGACGATGCGCTTGGAGCCGTAGTTCACAGACATGGGGTGACTCCTTCTCAGTACAGGCCGAACAACTTGGCGCCGAGCACCACGGTGAGCAGGATGCTCAGGGACAGCGTGACCAGGGCGGAGCTGTGACCGAATTCCTTGGTGACCGCGGCGTGGCTCACGTCCATCCAGAGGTGGCGCAGCCCGGCGATGAAGTGATGCAGGTAGGCCCAGATGAGTGCCAGCGCAACCAGCTTGAAGAACCACCCCGGAGCGAAACCGATGCCTGCGTTGAATGCGCCCTTGAACCTGGCGAACGAGTAGTCGGATGACAGCGACGTGTCGAACATCCAGATGATGAACGGCAGCAGCAGGAACATGATCACGCCGCTGACGCGGTGCAGGATCGACACGATGCCGGCCGGCGGGAGCCGGTAGGTCCTGAGATCAGTGAAGGCGTTGATGTTGCGGAATTCGCGGCGCGGCGGCCTGGGGGGAGTTGCAAGCTCTGTCATGGGGGAAGTGCTTTCGTGGCTTGGAGACTTGTTGGCTTGTTCTGAGAGCGAACGCTTTTGTTTCTTATGCGGAAATGCAAACAACGCAAAATTCTATTGCAATGCACCATCGGACAGCGGACGCGCCCAAGTCAGCGCACCGTTGCAGTCGGATGCTATTGACTTCGTAGCACGCTGCACAGCTTGTGTGCGCAAGTCGGCGTGGCAAATTCCGTCTTTCTTCTTTTGCATCGGCTCAGCCCAGCTGGTTCCTGTAGTGGTGCGTGTCGGTGCGATAGAGCCCGCGGCGCAGCTCCATCGGCATGTCATGGTAGGTGTGTGCGACGCGTTCCACGCTCAGCAGGGGCATCTGCGCGGGCACGTCGAGCAGTTGCGCCTGCTCGGCGTCGGGCAGCACGGCGCGAATTCTTTCTTCCGCGCGCACCATGCGCACGCCGAATTCGGTCTCGAACAGCGCGTACATCGGGCCGGGCCAGGCGCGCAACCGCTCCGCGGTAAGGCCCTTGAAGGGCGTGCCGGGCAGCCAGAGGTCTTCGAGGATGGTCGGCACGCCGCCGTAGGCCAGCACGCGGCGCACCTGCAGCACCGCATCGCCGGTTCGCAGGCCCAGGGCGCGCGCCACGTCGGCCGAGGCGCGCAGGCGCTTGCAGTCGACGATGGTGCGCACGGCGGGGCCTTCGGTGCTCGGGTCGCCCGCGTCGGGCACGAGCTTCAGGAACCGGTACTGCACGTGCTGTTCGGCATGGGTGGCGACGAAGGTGCCCTTGCCCTGGCGGCGCACCACCAGGTTTTCGGCAGCGAGTTCGTCGATGGCCTTGCGCACGGTGCCCTGGCTCACGCGGTAGCGCGCCGCCAGGTCCATCTCGCTCGGGATGGGCTCGCCCGGCTTCCACTCGCCCGCCTGCAGGCTCTGCAGGATCAACGTCTTGATCTGCTGGTAGAGCGGGCTGAAGGACGGAGTCGTGGGCTCGTCGAGGGTGGTGGGCGTGTTCATGGCAGCGGTGGGGTGCGCCTTTGCGGGCCCGTGGAGGATATCTTATATAAGACATAAGACGGCCCTCATTGAATCGGCTTAAAATATTGCGGGTCTCGCGCTGCGGGAAGGTATTTCGTCCCGCAGGACCCCTGGCGCCCCACGAGAGCGCCAACACCGTTTTCATTACCTTCTGGAGTCTTCCCATGAGCAAAAAGCCCGTTCGCGTTGCCGTCACCGGCGCCGCCGGTCAAATCGGTTACGCCCTGTTGTTCCGTATCGCTTCCGGCGAAATGCTCGGCAAAGACCAGCCGGTCATCCTGCAACTGCTTGAAATCCCCGACGAGAAGGCCCAGAAGGCGCTCAAGGGCGTGATGATGGAGCTCGACGACTGCGCCTTCCCGCTGCTGGCCGGCATGGAAGCCCACGGCGACCCGATGACCGCCTTCAAGGACGCCGACTACGCACTGCTGGTCGGCTCGCGTCCCCGCGGCCCCGGCATGGAACGCGCCGAGCTGCTGGCCGTCAACGGCGCCATCTTCACCGCGCAAGGCAAGGCCCTGAACGCCGTCGCCAGCCGCAACGTCAAGGTGCTGGTGGTCGGCAACCCGGCCAACACCAACGCCTACATCGCCATGAAGAGCGCGCCTGACCTGCCGCGCAAGAACTTCACCGCCATGCTGCGCCTGGACCACAACCGTGCCGCCAGCCAGATCGCCGCCAAGACCGGCAAGGCCGTGGCCGACATCGAGAAGCTCACCGTGTGGGGCAACCACTCGCCCACGATGTACGCCGACTACCGTTTCGCCACCATCAACGGCGAAAGCGTCGCCAAGATGATCAACGACCAGGAATGGAACGCCAACACGTTCCTGCCGACCGTCGGCAAGCGCGGCGCGGCCATCATCGAGGCCCGCGGCCTGTCGTCGGCTGCTTCGGCTGCCAACGCCGCCATCGACCACATGCGCGACTGGGCCCTGGGCACCAACGGCAAGTGGGTCACCATGGGCATCCCGTCGGACGGCCAGTACGGCATTCCGAAGGACACCATGTTCGGCTTCCCCGTCACCTGCGAAAACGGTGAGTACAAGCTGGTCGAAGGCCTCGAGATCGACGCATTCAGCCAGGAACGCATCAACAAGACGCTGGAAGAGCTGCAAGGCGAGCAAGCCGGCGTCGCTCACCTGATCTGAGCGAATCCGACCGCATGCTCGACTGGAATCCCGCGCTCTACCGTCGCTACGAGGACGAGCGCACCCGGCCCGCACAGGAACTCCTGGCGCGGGTGCCGCTCACCGGGGCGGCCCGCGTGGTCGACCTCGGCTGCGGACCGGGCAATTCCACCGAGCTGCTGGTCAGGCGGTTCCCGGCGGCGCAGGCCGTCGGGACCGACAACTCCGAGGCCATGCTGGCCAGCGCGCGCGAGCGGCTGCCGCAGGCGACCTTCGAGTTGAGCGATATCGCGACCTGGGCGCCGCGTTCCAAGGAAGAAGCGCCCGATCTCATTTACGCCAACGCGTCCCTGCAATGGGTGCCCGATCACGCAATGCTGATCCCGCGCCTGTTCGACGCGCTGGCCCCGGGTGGCGTGCTCGCCATCCAGATGCCCGACAACCGCCAGGAGCCCACGCACCGGCTGATGCGCGCGGTGGCCGCCGAACCCCCCTGGGCCGAGGCCATCGGCGATGCCGACCGGCTGCGCACCCTGTTGCTCGACCTGGGCGGCTACTACGACCTGCTGGCGCCGCGCGCGGCCCACGTGGACGTATGGCACACCATCTACCAGCACCGCATGGCCGATGCCGCATCCATCGTCGAATGGGTGCGCGGCACGGGGCTGAAGCCCTTCGTCGACCGCCTGCCGGCAGACCTGCAGGCCAGCTACCTGGCCGAGTACCTGCGCCGCGTGGACGAGGCCTACCCGGCACGGGCCGACGGCAAGCGGCTGCTTGCCTTTCCGCGGATGTTCATCGTGGCGCAAAAGGGCGACAAGGCATGACGAACGCAGTCCATCCCGCCCAGGTGCTGCTCGGCGCGCAGGCCGGCGCGGTGACGCTGCCCGTGTGCGACCACTACAGCGGCGTCGAGGCGCGCATGAGGAAGAGCCTCGCGCTCCAGGCCGAGATGGCCCAGGAGTTCGGCGCCTGCGTGTTCGACGTCACCCTCGACTGCGAAGACGGCGCCCCCGTGGGCGGCGAGGCAGAGCATGCCGCGCTCGTCACCGAACTGGCGCTGGCCGCCGCGCCCGGCATGCGTGTCGGCGTGCGCGTGCACCCGGTCGACCACCCGGCATTCGTCGGCGACGTGATCACCATCGCGGGCCGTGCCGCCGAGCGCCTGAGCCACCTGATGGTGCCGAAGGTCGAGTCGGTGGCCGACGTGTTGCAGGCCGTCGCGGCGCTCGATGCGGCCGATGCCGGCACGCTGCCGCTGCATGTGCTCATCGAATCGCCGCTGGCCGTTCACAACGCCTTCGACATCGCCGCCCACCCGCGCGTGCAGTCGCTGAGCTTCGGCCTGATGGATTTCGTGTCGGCCCACGCCGGCGCCATTCCGGCCGACGGCATGGGCGCGGCGGGGCAGTTCAGCCACCCGCTGGTGGTGCGCGCCAAGCTGGCCATCGCGTCGGCGGCGCATGCCTGGGGCAAGGTGCCGTCGCACTGCGTGGTCACCGAGTTCAACGACTCCGATGCCATGCGCACCGCGGCCCGCAGGGCGGCGACCGAATTCGGCTACACGCGCATGTGGAGCATCCACCCCAACCAGATCCGCCCGATCCTCGAGGCTTTCGCGCCCGACGAGGCTCAGATTCAAATTGCCACAAAAATCCTTGTAAAGGCGGCAGCGGCGGATTGGGCGCCGACACAAATTGATGGCACATTGCACGACCGCGCGAGTTATCGCCATTTCTGGCAAGTTCTGACGCGCGCCCACGCAACAGGGCGCGCATTGCCCTCCGAGGCGAAAGCCTGGTTTGCATTCGCGGCCTCCTGAAACCATCCAAACCCAGCCTCAAGGAAACCCACACATGAAGAAAATTGCCCTGATCGCCGCTGTCGCCCTGGCATTGCCGTTCGCCGCCATGGCCCAGACCGCCACCCCGGCCGCAAAGCCTGCCGCGAAGACCGCAAAGGCCGACGCCAAGAAGGCGCCTCCCAAGCGCCAGGTCACCCGCAAGGCAGCCAAGGCTGTCGAGGAAGTCACCCCCATCGCCGACGAGACCAACATCGTGCTCACCGACGCCGACCTGGCCGTCGCCCAGCGCGTGTCCATCGGCAAGGCCCAGTGCGAACTCGGCGCCGACGTGACCGTGACGCCCGACGAGAAGAAGCCCGGCTTCTTCAACATCACCACCAAGGGCCAGAAGTTCCGCATGCACCCGGTCGAAAGCCGCACCGGTGCCATCCGCCTCGAAGACCCGCGTGCCGGCGCCATGTGGCTGCAGCTGGGCAACAAGTCGATGCTGATGAACCAGAAGGCCGGCCTGCGCATTGCCGATGAATGCCAGACCGACGCGCAAGTCGCGTTCGCCGCCGAAATGAAGAAGAACCCGCCGAAGGCCCTTTTCGAAGGTGCGGACGGCGCGAAGTAAGCGTACCGACCAAAACGGGGTGCGGCGCGGCTCTTGCTTGACCGCTGGGGCCGCCTCGCTCGCCCGTCAGACCAGTTTCCGGAGAAAAAAAGATGTTGCAAGCCTACGTTGACCATGTTGCCGAACGCGCCGCGCTCGGTATCCCGCCGCTGCCCTTGAGCGCGAAGCAGACCTCTGAAGCCATCGAGCTCCTCAAGAGCGCGAACGCCAAGGACGGCGCCTTCCTGCTCGATCTGCTCACCCATCGCGTGCCCGCCGGTGTCGACGACGCCGCCAAGGTCAAGGCGAGCTACCTCGCGGCCGTGGCCCACGGCACCGAGAAGAGCGAGTTCATTTCGCGCGCCCGCGCCACCGAACTGCTCGGCACCATGCTCGGCGGCTACAACATCAGCCCCATGATCGACCTGCTCGACGACGCCGACGTCGGCGCCGTGGCAGCAGAAGGCCTGAAGAAAACCCTGTTGATGTTCGACCAGTTCCACGACGTCAAGGAAAAGGCCGACAAGGGCAACGTCCACGCCAAGGGCGTGCTGCAAAGCTGGGCCGATGCCGAGTGGTTCACCAGCCGCCCCGAAGTGCCGCAGAGCATCACCGTCAGCATCTTCAAGGTGGCCGGCGAAATCAACACCGACGACCTGTCGCCCGCCCCCGACGCCACCACGCGTCCCGACATTCCGATGCACGCCCTGGCGATGCACAAGAACGCGCGCCCCGGCATCGTCCCTGAAGAAGACGGCAAGCGCGGCCCGGTGAAGTTCATCGAAGACCTGCGCGCGCGCGGCCACCTCGTGGCCTACGCCGGCGACGTGGTCGGCACGGGTTCGTCGCGCAAGAGCGCCACCAACTCGGTGCTGTGGTTCACCGGCGAAGACATTCCCTTCGTGCCGAACAAGCGCTTCGGCGGCGTCTGCCTCGGCGGCAAGATCGCTCCCATCTTCTACAACACCATGGAAGACTCGGGCGCACTGCCCATCGAGCTCGACGTCACGCAGATGAACATGGGTGACGTGGTCGAACTGCGCCCCTACGAAGGCAAGGCGCTGAAGGACGGCAAGGTCATCGCCGAATTCACCGTCAAGAGCGACGTGCTGTTCGACGAGGTGCGCGCCGGCGGCCGCATTCCGCTGATCATCGGCCGCGGCCTCACCACCAAGGCACGCGAGGCGCTGGGCCTGCCCGTGTCGACCCTGTTCCGCCTGCCGACCAGCCCGGTCGACACCAAGAAGGGCTTTTCGCTGGCACAGAAGATGGTCGGTCGCGCCTGCGGCCTGCCCGAAGGCCAGGGCGTTCGCCCGGGCACGTATTGCGAACCCAAGATGACCTCGGTCGGCTCGCAGGACACCACCGGCCCGATGACGCGCGACGAGCTGAAGGACCTGGCCTGCCTGGGCTTCTCGGCCGACCTCGTGATGCAGTCGTTCTGCCACACGGCGGCGTACCCCAAGAAGGTCGACGTCAAGATGCACCACGAACTGCCCGAGTTCATGGCCAACCGCGGCGGCGTGTCGCTGCGCCCGGGCGACGGCGTGATCCATTCGTGGCTCAACCGCCTGCTGACGCCCGACACCGTCGGCACCGGCGGCGACAGCCACACCCGTTTCCCCATCGGCATCAGCTTCCCCGCAGGTTCCGGCCTGGTCGCCTTCGCGGCCGCCACCGGCGTGATGCCGCTGGACATGCCTGAATCGGTGCTCGTGCGCTTCAAGGGCAAGATGCAGCCCGGCGTGACGCTGCGCGACCTGGTCAACGCCATTCCGCTGTACGCCATCAAGGCGGGCCTGCTGACCGTGGCCAAGCAAGGCAAGAAGAACATCTTCTCGGGCCGCATCCTCGAGATCGAAGGCCTGCCCGACCTGAAGGTGGAGCAAGCCTTCGAGCTGAGCGACGCTTCGGCCGAACGCTCGGCCGCCGGCTGCACGGTGCACCTGAACAAGGAGCCGATCGCCGAGTACATCAACAGCAACATCACGCTGATGAAGTGGATGATTGCCGAAGGCTACGCCGACGCACGCACGCTCGCACGCCGCATCGCCGCCCAGGAAGCCTGGCTGGCCGACCAGCAACTGCTCCAGGGTGACGACGACGCCGAGTACGCCGCCGTCATCGAGATCGACCTGGCCGAGATCCACGAACCGATCGTGGCCTGCCCGAACGACCCCGACGACGTGAAGACGCTCAGCGACGTGGCCGGTGCCGTGATCGACGAAGTGTTCATCGGCTCGTGCATGACCAACATTGGCCACTTCCGCGCAGCCTCCAAGCTGCTCGAAGGCAAGCGCGACATCCCGGTCAAGCTGTGGATCGCGCCGCCCACCAAGATGGACGCGCAGCAACTCACCGAGGAAGGCCACTACGGCGTGTTCGGCAATGCCGGTGCCCGCACCGAAATGCCGGGCTGCTCGCTGTGCATGGGCAACCAGGCCCAGGTGCGCGAAGGTGCCACGGTGATGTCGACCAGCACGCGCAACTTCCCCAACCGCCTGGGCAAGAACACCAACGTGTACCTCGGCTCGGCCGAGCTGGCTGCCATCTGCTCGCGCCTGGGCCGCATCCCGACCAGGGAAGAGTACATGGCCGCCACGGGCGTGCTCGATGCCTCCAGCGCGCAGATCTACCAGTACCTGAACTTCGACAAGATCGACGACTACAAGGTGAGCGAAACCGCAGCGGCCTGCTGATCCGCCCGGCGCCTTTGCCAAGAAGAAGCCCCGCTCTGCGGGGCTTTTTTCATGGGCGCCGTCCTGTGGGGCCTCTCAGGCAGGCGGCGCGTTGGACTGCAGGTATTGCTGGCCCTTGAGCACCATGGCGGCCCCGACAGGCCCACCCACCGCATGCGGCAGCGAGGTCACCAGGGAGCTGGCGAAGTCGCCCCCGTAGAGCTTGGCGCCCTGGTGCGTCAGGTTCGAGTTGGCATCGATGTACACCGACTCGCCCAGCTCCGATCACAGGCGGCAGAACCCATAGTCTTCCGAGAGGTAGCACCGCGTCTGCGGATCGACCATGACGTCGAAGAAGCGGTAGTGCAGGCCCAGGTCGGCGTCGCCGATGCCGTCGGGCACGTAGCGCAGGTCGGGGTAGCTCGCCATGAGCCGTTCGAACACGCCGCGCTTGATGGCCATGAAGCCGGTAGGCGCCTCGGTCATCTTCATGAAGCCGTCGGGCTGCACGTCGAGCTCGACCTTCGCGCTGGTCTCCGACGCCTTTGCATTGACCGTGTAGCGCGTGAACGTGGCTTCGAACTGCTGGCGCGTGGTGCCCGCGGCCACGCCCTCGGCCGGCCAGTTTTCCCGCTTCAGCGGGTACACGCCGGCGGCGATGTCGTAGTCGGCCAGCAGCAGCCGGAACGCCGCCTGCGCGGAGAACCCGATGTCGGCGTCGATCCAGAACAGATGGGTCCAGTGCGGGTTGGCCAGGAACTGCGCCACGCAGTTGTTGCGCGCCCGGGTCACCAGGCTTTCGCCCTGGTGAAAGAGCACCTGCAGGCGCATGCCGACGCGCTCGGCCTCGATGGCGAAGTTCATCATCGATACGACGTAGTTCTGGAAGAACTTGCCGTCGTGGCTCGGCGTGACGATCACGGGAAAGAACTGGGCGAGCGCGGCGGGTTCAAGCATGAACAGGTCCTGTTATCGGGCGGGGTGCTGCAAGAGGGCGAGCAGCAGGGCGTTGTAGACCTCGGTGGCTGCCGGGTTGCCGGGCAGGTAGCGTGCGATCAGGCCGCGCTGGCGTTCGCGATAGGCCGGGGCCTGCGCATCGTGCGTGTCGATGGCTTCGAGCAGGCGCGCGCAGCCCCCGGCCACGTCGTTGTCGGCGTAGTAGTAGCCCAAGTCCGCGCACAGGTGTGCGTTGTGCACCAGCGCATAGCCCTGCCAGCAGGTTTCCAGGTAGAAGTAGTTGAGCGGGTTCTCCCACTGGTGCGAGACCACGATGTCGGTGTTCTGCGCCAGGAAAACGGGCGTCTCGTGCCGGCCCAGGAACACGGCCTTGTGCTGGCGCACCAGGTCGAGCTGGTTCATCAGCGAGATGAATTCCATGTTGCCTGTGGCCATGCGCTCGGTGTTGGTGACCTGCAGCCGTTCGATGGCCTCGGGCCGCGCGCGATACGCCAGTTCGGCGATGAGCACCGGGTAGAGGCAGAACTTCACCACGTCGATGTTGGGCTCCATGACGCTGAGCCTGCGCGGGCCGCTGCGCGGCTGGTAGACGCCGGCGCCGGGCAGGGCGCGGGTGCGTTCGTCCAGGAACACCGGGCTCCAGACGAAGGGCACGGCGCGCGCCTGGGCACGGCGCAGCACCTCGAAGTAGGGCCGGCTGAGGTGCGCCACCTGCGGAACCATCCAGATGTCGTCGTAGCGCTGGTTCACGAAGAGCTTGGAACCCCAGAGGGGCCGGTCGAACAGCATCGACTCCATCGCATGCACGTACTCGAAGCCGCAGCAGTAAGACACCAGCCGCGCACCGCGGCCCTTGAGGTGGTCGGTTTGCGCTGCATCGATCTGGCCGCCGAGTTCGATCAGCACGTCCACGCTGTCCTTGGCCGATTCGAAGCCCAGGGTGGGCCAGCGTGCCTGGTCCCAGGGCAGCGCGGGGGTGATAGGGGTCGCGGTGGTGTTGACCAGAACCACGGACTCGACAGCGGGGCAATGCTTCAGCGCTTCTGCCAGGAAGACGGCGTTTTGCTTGATGCCGTTGTTCCACAGGGTTTCGGCTTCGTGGTGGAGGCCGATGGTGACGCCGACTCGAAGCCTGGCTGCGGAATTCATCTCATTGCCTTGCAATTGTTAATTGATGGCGGCGATGGCGGCGATGGCGCGGCTTGAATTGAAACGGTGGAAATTCACTTCCCGGCAGCCGGTGAACTCTTGGATCTGCAAGCTGCAATGCCTGTCCGCGCCTGCAAAAGTGTAGGCGCAGCAGCAGGTGGACGAAATCTGTTTCTTCGGGAGAAATTGGCGGAACGAGCTGCCGCTTCCATCGGCGAACTGAATCCTCGGCATGCATTGCCGAATTGCGCGCGACTCTTTTTTGGGTACACACTGCGCGACCATGCGAATTGGCATTTCGGTCCTCACCCACGCCGGCCAGAACATCTGGGAAAACGGCATGGGCCAGAACGTGCTGTTCCTGGCCGAGTTGTTGCAGCAGATCGAATTCGTCGAATCGGTGACCTTGGTCGACGCCGGCGACCAGCCGAACATGCCGCCCCAGGTCGACCTGGCCGCGAGGGGGCTGGCTCTAGCGCGCGCCCGGGAGCTGACCGACGCGTTGGACGTGGTCATCGAAATGGCCGGTGCGCTCGACGTGCAATGGCTTTCCTACTTCCGCGCCTGCGGCGGCCGTGTCGTTTTCCACTGCGTAGGCCAGCCCTTCGTGGCCCTGGCCGAGCCCATCGTGTTCACCGACAAGGGCCACTTCAGCCGGCCCGACCGCTGCGACGAGGTGTGGCTGCTGCCCAAGGACGAGGTCTTCACGCCGATGATGCGCACGCTGCACCGCTGCCCGGTGTTCGAAGTGCCCTACCTCTGGGCGCCCCAGTTCCTGGCCCAGCGCATCGCCGAGGTCGAGGCGGCGGGATGGCGCTTCGGCTACACGCCGCGCACGCCCGCGCAGCCCGGGTTCCGCGTGGCGATCTTCGAGCCCAACATCTCGGTGGTGAAGTCCAGCAGCATCCCCATGCTGGTCTGCGACGGCGCCTACCGGGCCGAGCCGGCCGCAGTGGCGTCGATGCAGGTGCTCAACACCCTGCACATCAAGGACCACCCGACCATGCTGTACCTGGCGAACTCGCTGGACCTCGTGCGCGCACACAAGGCGGTCTTCCACGGCCGCAACGACTTCGCAGGCTTCATGGTGCAGCACGCCGACGCGGTGGTCTCGCACCAGTGGCAGAACGAGCAGAACTACAGCTACCTCGATGCGCTGTACGGCGACTACCCGCTGGTGCACAACTCGCCCTGGCTGCGCGACGCGGGCTACCGGTACCCGGACTTCGACATCGCCGCCGGCGCGCGGCAATTGCTGCAGGCCGTGCGCACGCACGACGCGCAGCTCGAAGACTACCGCGCGCGCTCGCAGCGCGTGTTCGCGTCGGTCGACCCGCTCAGCCCCGCGAACGTCGACGGCTATGCGCAGCGCCTGCTGCACCTCGTGGGCGGCAATGCCGCGTTCCGCGCCGGCAGATTGAGCGCGGCATGAGCGAAACGGCACGCACCGCCATGCCAGACAGGCTCAAGGTCGGTGTATCGATCTTCATCCGCAAGGGCGAGCAGAGCCTGTGGGAGAACGGCGTCTACCAGAACTGCCTGTTCCTCGTGATGCTGCTGCTGCGTTCGCCGCGCGTGCGAAGCGCCGTGCTGGTGGCCGGCGGCGGCGACGGCGGCCCCGCGGACGCCACCGGCTTCCTGGCCGATTCGCCGGTGCCCATCATCGACATGGCCACTGCCGCCCAGGAACTCGACCTCATGATCGAGATGAGCGCGCAGCTGGCGCGCGAATGGTCGGTGGCGTTCCGCGGCAAGGGCGGCAAGATCGTCTCGATGCGCGTGGGCAACGACTACGTGATCGACATCGAACGCATGATCTTCGACAAGCCGCACGGCCTGCTGATCTCCGGTGCGCCGTACGACGAGGTCTGGACCATTCCCGAGTACGAAAGCTCGTGCAAGCCCTACTTCGAGGCCACCTTCCGCGCGCCGGTGCGGCTGATGCCGCACCTGTGGAGCCCGATGGTGCTGGAGCGTGGCATGGCCCGTGCGCCCGAGGGCCCGGCCTTCGCCTACGAGCCCGGACGCCAGCAGTGGCGCGTGGCCATCTTCGAGCCCAACATCTGCCTGGTGAAGACCAGCTTCATTCCCATGCTCGGCTGCGAGGCGGCGCACCGCGCGCAGCCGCGGCTGATCGAAAAGATGTGGGTCTACAACAGCTTCCACCTGAAGGAGAAGCCGCTGTTCGTCGGTTTTGCGCAGAGCCTGGACATCGTGCAGCACGGGCTGGCGAGCTTCGAGGGCCGCTTTCCGGTGTACCAGGTGATGCCCGGCAAGATCGATGCGGTGTTTGCGCACCACTGGGAGAACGCGCAGAACTACCTCTTCTACGAAGCCCTGTACGGCGGCTACCCGCTGGTCCACAACTCGCACCTCATCGGCGGCTGCGGCTACCGCTACCACGGCTTCGACTGCGAAGAGGGCGGTCGGGCGCTGCAGCGCGCCTTTGCCGAGCACGACGCCGACCTGCCGGCCTACCGCGAGCGCGCATGCCGGTTCATTGCCACGCTGGCCCCCGAGGGCGAGGAAAACGTCCGCGCCTACACGGCGGCCATCGAGCACCTGTACGCGCAAGGATCGCCATGAAGCCCACCCAGACATTGCAGCGGCTGCTGCCCGCCGTTGTCGCTGGGGCCGCCGCCGGCGCCGCGCTTGCGCAGGGCGTGCTCGTGCCGCAGGCACCCCCGGCGGCGGCGCAGGACACGCTCACGCGCGCCGCCACCAGCGCGGGTGTCAAGCGCTGCCTGCCCGCCATCTCCCGGTTGTCCGCGCTCACGGTGCAGGGCAGCCGAAGCCACGACGTGCTGCTCGACTGGGACCGCAGGCGCCCCGATGCGGGGCCGATGTTCTCGCTCATCGGCATCCAGTACCCGAACGCCGGCGTGGCGGCGTCGATCACGGCGATTCCCGACGACAGCGGCAACTGCACCGTGTCGGCGGAGCGCATCTCGGTGGCGCCCTTCACCTGCGAGAGTGTCGCGCAGCAGGAGCTGGCCGGCTACCGCATGACCCGGCTGCTGCCCAACTTCGCCGTGTACACCGACGACAGGGAGCCCACTTCGTCGGTCTCGCTGATCGACTCGCCGCCGGGCTGCCTGGTCATCCGGCGCTATGTGGAGTACGGCTGGAAAGACCCCGGCACGGTGCCGGCCGCGGCCGCCGCGGCCCCTTCCGCCCCCCAGACGGGGCAGATGCCCAGGAAGCGCTGATCGCGCCTGTCCGACACGCAGGGACGTCCTTGACCGGCCCGCGGGGGCGGTAACAAGTCCGAACAATGATGACAATCCGCGCGCCTTGCCGCGGAAGGAGACGCATCATGCTTCTGGCGACACTCATCGGTCGATGGGCCATGCAGCCATTTTCCAAGGCGCTCCCGCCGCTGGGCGACACCGAGCGGGCGGCGCTCGAGGCCGGCACCGTCGGTTTCGAAGGGCGGCTCTTCTCGGGCACGCCCGACTTCGACGTGCTGGCCGAGATGGGGCCGAACCAGCTCACCGGCCGAGAGCAGGCCTTCCTGGAGCGCGAGGTTCGCGAACTCTGCCGCATGCTCGACGACCACGCCATCGACCAGGCCCGCGACCTGCCGCCCGAAGTGTGGCGCTACCTGCGGGAGAAGCGCTTCTTCGGAATGATCATTCCCGAAGACTTCGGCGGGCTCGGCTTCAGCCATTTCGCGCATGCCACCGTGGTCACGCGCATCGCCACCGTCAACACGGCCACCGCCGTCACGGTGATGGTGCCCAACTCGCTGGGCCCTGCGGAACTGCTGCTGCGCTACGGCACCGACGCGCAGAAAGACCACTACCTGCCGCGCCTGGCGGACGGCCGGGAACTGCCGTGCTTCGGCCTGACCTCGCCCTATGCGGGCTCCGACGCGGCCTCCATTCCCGACCGCGGCGTGGTGGTCGAGCGCGAGTTCAACGGGCGCATGACGCGCGGCTTTCTGGTCGACTTCGACAAGCGCTACATCACGCTCGCCCCGGTCGCCACGGTCGTGGGGCTGGCCTTCCATGCGGTCGACGAAAGCAGGCCCGAGGGCGAGCGCGAACTCGGCATCACCTGCGCGCTGATTCCCGTGCCGCATGAAGGCATGGAGATCGGCCGGCGCCATCGCCCGATGGACAGCGCCTTCATGAACGGCCCCATCCGCGGCCGGCAGGTGTTCGTGCCGATGGAATGGATCATCGGCGGCGAGAAGCAGGTCGGGCAAGGCTGGCGCATGCTGATGGAGTGCCTGGCCGCGGGCCGCGCCATTTCGCTGCCTGCGCTGGGCTCGGCGATGCAGCAGACCGCGCTGTACGTGAGCAACGGCTACGGCCAGATCCGCGAGCAGTTCGGCATGCCGGTGGGCAGGTTCCATGCCATAGCGGGGCTCGTCGCGCGGATGTCCGCCGAGCTCTATGCAACCGATGCCGCCCGGCGCTTCACCGCCGCCGCGCTCGACAAGGGCGAGCAGCCCAGCGTGGCCAGTGCCATCCTGAAAGTGCAGCTGACCGAGGCGGGGCGACGCGCTGTCAACCACGGCATGGACATCCTTGGGGGCAAGGGCATCATCGCCGGCCCTTCGAACCTGCTGGGCGTGTCTTACCGGCAGGCGCCGATCGCCATCACGGTGGAGGGCGCGAACATCCTCACGCGCGCGCTCATCGTGTTCGGGCAGGGCGCGGTGCGCTGCCACCCGCATGTGCTCGACGAAATGGCCGCGGTGCAGGCCAATGACGAGGCCGCGCTGGGCAAGGCGCTCATCGCACACGGCAAGCACGTGGCGGCGAACCTGTGGCACAGCCTGTTCGGCGCGCCGGTGCTCGGCGAGCCGCCCGAAGACCTGATGCACGAAGCGAAGCTGCTGGCGCGCATGAGCGCCAAGTACGCGTTCACGGCCGACCTGGCCATGGGCACGCTCGGCGGCAAGCTCAAGCGCATGGAGCTGCTGTCCGCGCGGCTGGGCGACGTGCTGGCGCACCTCTACCTGGCCAGCTCATGCATATGGCGCTACCGCGTGGACGCGGCGCCCGAGATGCTGCCTTTCGCGCGCGCCGCCATCCGCCTGCAGCTGGACGAGGCCGGCAAGATCCTGCGCGACCTGTATGCCAACCTGCCGACGGCCGGCCGGCGCGTGATGGGCGCGCTGGTGCTGCGCGGCACCGCGCACCTGGCGCCGCTGCGCGATGTGCAACTGCTCGAGCTGGCCGAGCTGCTGCGCAAGAACCCGCGCACCATGGCGCGCCTGGCGCCCGACCTCAGCCAGCCCGCCCCGGGCGGACTGCGCGACCTGATGCATGCGATGGAACTGGGTGCGCAACTCGGCGACACGACGGCCGCGTTCAACAAGGTGCTGCGCCGCACGAACTCGCTCGAAGCGGCGGCCCGCTCGGCGCCCGACCCGGCGCTGGCGCTGGCCTACCTGAAGGCGGCCGACAAGGTGATCCAGGTGGACGACTTCGAGGGCCCGGCGCGGCAGCGTGCGGAACTCAGCCGTTCGGCTGCGACGCCAGTGCACTCAGTGCCGCCGCCGTCCGTTCGTCCGCCGGAAAGAACGACTCCACCGCCAGTTCCTGCAATGTGACGTCCACCGGCGTGCCGAAGATGGTGATGGTGCTGATGAAGCTCAGCACCCCGTTCGGCGTGACCAGCTGGAACGGCACCGCCACGGCCGACAGCGCCGTGTCGATGGCCGGCGCGTCGTGACTCACCCTGGGCGCGGGGTAGGCCGCCAGTTCGTCGTGCAACGCCTGCAGCGCGGCGTCGCCCGTGGCGGCAATCTGCTGCTGCAGCCGCTCGAGGAGGTGGGCGCGCCATTGCGCGAGGTTGGCGATGCGCGGTGCCACGCCGTCGGGGTGCAGGCTCAGGCGCAGCACGTTGATGGGCGCGCGCAGCAACTCGGGCGCGGCGCCTTCCATCAGCATCGGCACCAGCGCGTTGTGCGCCACCAGGTTCCAGTGGCGGTCCACCGCCAGCGCGGGGAAGGGCTCGTGGCCCTTCAGCACCAGGTCGACCGCGCGGCGCGCGGCCGCCATGGCCGGGTCGTCCAGCGAGCGCTGGCGGTACATGGGCGCGAAACCGGCCGCCACCAGCAGCGCATTGCGCTCGCGCAACGGCACGTCCAGCCGCTCGGCCAGGCGCAGCACCATCTCGCGGCTGGGCGCGGCGCGCCCGGTTTCCACGTAGCTCAGGTGCCGGGTCGACACGTCCGCCTCCTGCGCCAGGTCGAGCTGGCTCAGGCGGCGGTGGGTGCGCCAGTGCCGCAGGTGCACGCCGAACGGGTCGCGCGCGCCGGGCTGGGCGGCCTTGGACGAATGGGGGCGGGGGGTGCTCATGGGGCTGCATTCTGGCGCCGCGGCGGCCAGACGCCATGACCTCCCAGGTCATGAACGTCCTGCCCACGGGGCCCGGATCGTTCGGAAAACACCGTGGAACCGGCTTCGCCGCCGGGGCGACTTCAGTTACCTGACTACAACAGCTGACATTGATCCCCGCTATCCTTTGGGAGCTTCCACGAACACACAGGAGTTTCCCTATGGCCAAAGCACCGGCTCACGCCTTTGCGTCCACCCTCAAGACCTTCAAGACCGCATCGGGCAAGTCCGGCAAATACTGGTCCCTGAAGGAGCTGGCCAAGCAATACCCGACCATCGAGCGCCTGCCGGTTTCCATTCGCATCGTGCTCGAATCCGTGCTGCGCAACTGCGACGGGCAGAAGGTCTTGCCCAAGCACGTCGAAGAGCTGGCGCACTGGGCCCCCAATGCAGAACGCACCGACGAAATTCCCTTCGTCGTCACCCGCGTGGTGCTGCAGGACTTCACCGGCGTGCCGCTGCTGGCCGACCTGGCCGCCATGCGCAGCGTGGCCGCCAAGCTGGGCAAGTCGCCCAAGACCATCGAGCCGCTGGTGCCGGTGGACCTGGTGGTCGACCACTCGGTGATGGTCGACTACTACGGCACGCCCAAGGCGCTCGACCTCAACATGAAGCTGGAGTTCCAGCGCAACAACGAGCGCTACCAGTTCATGAAGTGGGGCATGCAGGCCTTCGACACCTTCCGTGTCGTGCCGCCGGGCTTCGGCATCGTCCACCAGGTCAACCTCGAGTACTTTGCGCGCGGCGTCTACAAGAGCCCGCACGACAAGGCCGAGGTGCCCACCTACTACCCCGACTCGCTGGTCGGCACCGACAGCCACACCACCATGATCAACGGCGTGGGCGTGGTCGGCTGGGGCGTGGGCGGCATCGAGGCCGAGGCGGCCATGCTGGGCCAGCCGGTCTACATGCTCACGCCCGACGTGGTGGGCTTCGAGCTCACCGGCAAGCTGCGTGAAGGCGTGACCGCCACCGACCTGGTGCTGTTCGTCACGGCCATCCTGCGGGCTGAAAAGGTGGTGGGCAAGTTCGTCGAATTCTTCGGCCCCGGCGCCGCGTCCATTGCCGTGCCCGACCGCGCGACCATCGGAAACATGGCGCCCGAGTACGGCGCGACCATGGGCTTCTTCCCGGTCGACGACATGACCGTGGCGTACTTCGAAGGCACCGGCCGCACCAAGGAAGAGGTCGAGCGCTTCGCCGCCTACTACAAGGCGCAGGGCCTGTACGGCATGCCTGCGCCCGGCGACATCGACTACACCAAGATCGTGCGCCTCGACCTGGGCACCGTGTCGCCCAGCCTGGCCGGCCCCAAGCGCCCGCAGGACCGCATCGACCTGGGCCACCTGGCCACCAAGTTCTCGGAGCTCTACAGCAAGCCCAACGACGCCAACGGCTTCAACCAGCCGGCCGACAAGCTCAAGCTGCGCTACCCGCTGGTCACCGCGCCCCAGGGCAGCGACGACGAAGCCGCCGCGCCGCCCGCCGGTTCGCCGCGCGACGTGGTCGAGATGGTGGCCAACCGCTCGACCAAGGCTGCCGCGCACACCAGCGCCACCGCACCGAGCGCCCCCAAGGGCCAGGTCACCATCGGCAATGGCGACGTGCTGATCGCGGCCATCACCTCGTGCACCAACACCTCGAACCCGAGCGTGATGCTGGCTGCCGGCCTGCTGGCCAAGAAGGCGGTGGAGGCGGGCCTGACGGTCAAGCCGCACATCAAGACCTCGCTGGCGCCGGGTTCGCGCATCGTCACCGAATACCTCGAGAAGGCCGGCCTGCTCACGTACCTGGAGAAGCTCGGCTTCTACCTGGCCGGCTACGGCTGCACCACCTGCATCGGCAACGCCGGCGACCTGACGCCCGAGATCAACGAGGCCATCACCAAGAACGACCTCATCGGCGCGGCCGTGCTCTCGGGCAACCGCAACTTCGAGGCGCGCATCCACCCGAACCTGAAGGCCAACTTCCTGGCTTCGCCGCCGCTGGTGGTGGCCTTTGCCATCGCCGGCAACGTCATGACCGACCTGATGACCGAGCCCGTGGGCAAGGGCAAGAACGGCAAGGACGTGTACCTGGGCGACATCTGGCCCACGCCGAAGGAAATCGACGACAACCTTCGCTACGCCATGAACGCCAAGTCGTTCCGCGCGAACTACGACAAGGTCAAGACCGATCCGGGCAAGTTCTGGAGCAGCATCAAGGGCACCGACGGGCAGGTCTACGACTGGCCCAAGTCGACCTACATCGCCGAGCCGCCGTTCTTCGAGGGCTTCAAGATGAAGCCGCACGCGTCCGACGCGGGCTTCAAGAGCGCGCGCATCATGGCGCTGTTCGGCGACTCGATCACCACCGACCACATCTCGCCGGCCGGCTCCATCAAGGACAGCTCCCCCGCGGGCATCTGGCTCAAGGCGCACGGCGTGCCCAAGGCCGACTTCAACAGCTACGGTTCGCGCCGCGGCAACCATGACGTGATGATGCGCGGCACCTTCGCCAACGTGCGCATCAAGAACCTCATGATTCCGCCGGACGCCAACGGCACGCAGGAGGAAGGCGGTGTCACGCTGTTCCAGCCCGGCAACCAGAAGATGTTCATCTACGACGCCGCCATGAAGTACATGGAAGAGGGCACCCCCACGGTGGTGTTCGGCGGCGAGGAGTACGGCACCGGCTCGTCGCGCGACTGGGCCGCCAAGGGCACGCAGCTGCTGGGCATCAAGGCCGTGGTGGCGCGCAGCTTCGAGCGCATCCATCGCGCCAACCTGGTCGGCATGGGCGTGCTGCCGCTGCAGTTCCGCGGCGCTGATTCGTGGCAGACGCTGGGCCTCACGGGCGACGAGAAGATCGACGTGGTGATCGGCAGCGAGCTCAAGCCGCAGATGGACGTGAAGCTCGTCGTGCACCGCCCCGACGGCACCCACCAGGAGGTGACGGTGCGCCTGCGCATCGACACGCCGATCGAGGTCGACTACTACAGGCACGGGGGCATCCTGCCGTTCGTGCTGCGGCAGCTGCTGTCGGCTTGACGCCTTGATCCCTTGCTGCGGATAGGGCTCATCTCCGACACCCACGGCCTGCTGCGCCCGCAGGCCGTGGCAGCCCTGCGGGGCTGCGACTTCATCGTGCACGGCGGGGACATCGGCAACGCCGGCATCCTCGATGCGCTGCGCGCCATGGCGCCGCTGACGGTGGTGCGCGGCAACAACGACCGCGAACCGTGGGCCGAGGGCATTGCCGAGACCGAGCGGGTGGCGTTCGGCGGCGTGCATCTTCATGCCCTTCACGACCTTGCGCTGCTCGACATCGACCCGGCCGCCGCCGGCGTGCGCGTGGTCGTCTCGGGCCATTCGCACAAGCCGAAGATCGAGGAGCGCGGCGGCGTGCTCTACGTCAATCCGGGCAGCGCGGGGCCGCGCCGCTTCACCTTGCCCATCGCGGTGGCCGAGCTGTTGATCGACGGCGACGCCGTCAGCGCGCGCATCGTCGAACTCGCCGTCTGAGCGGTCGGTGAGCGAGGCCGGGCAATCATTGCCATTCGGCAAGCAAAGACCACAAATGAGAATGCATCTTATTTGATGGGTTATCCTCGTTCGCTCCTCCGTGGAGCCAACGCCAAGCGCTGCTGAACGTGCCGGCTCCGGAGGGTTTTCTCTGCCCTGGATCCCGAAGCCGATGCTCATTCCCTTTCTCATCATGCTGCGCGAAGGCATCGAAGCCGCGCTGATCGTCGGCATCGTTGCCAGCTACCTCAAGCAAAGCGGACGCGGCGCGCTGATGCCCGCGGTGTGGGTCGGCGTGCTGCTGGCCACCGCGCTGTCTCTGTTCGCGGGCGCGGGCCTGCAGTTGCTGGCGGCCGAGTTTCCGCAGAAGCAGCAGGAGCTGTTCGAAGGCGTGGTCGGGCTCATCGCCGTGGTCATGCTGACCTCGATGGTGTTCTGGATGCGCAAGGCCGCGCGCTCCATCAAGGGCGAGCTGCAGGCCTCCATCGACAAGGCGCTCACCCGCGGCGCGGACGGGCAGGGCTGGGCGCTCATCGGCATGGTGTTTCTCGCCGTGGCGCGCGAAGGCCTGGAATCGGTGTTCTTCCTGCTGGCCGTGTTCCAGCAGAGCAGCGGCTGGGAAGCCCCGGTGGGCGCGCTGGCCGGCATCGCCGTGTCGGTGGCGATCGGCTGGGGCCTGTATTCGGGCGGCGTGCGGCTCGACCTGCGCCGCTTCTTCCGCTACACGGGCCTGTTCATTCTTCTGGTGGCGGCCGGTTTGCTGGCCGGCGTGCTGCGCAAGCTGCACGAGGGCGGCGTGTGGAACCACCTGCAGGCGGTGGTGTTCGACATGAGCGAGACGCTGCCGATGGACAGCCCCGTGGGCGCCGTGCTCTCGGGCCTGCTGGGCTACCAGGCCGCGCCCGTGGTGGGCGAGGTCGTCGTCTACCTGGCCTTCCTGGCCGTGGCCCTGTTCTTCTTCCTGCGCCCGGCCCCGGCCGCGGCGCCACGCGCGGCTGCGGCCGGCTGAAACGCAGTCATGTCTTCTCCCGAAACCAAAGCCCCTTCGTCCACCCTCATGCGCGTGGCGGTGGCCGCGTCGGCCCTGCTGGTCGTGGCCGGCCTCGCCGCCTTCTGGTACGCCTCGAACGAGGCCAGGAAGGCGCCGGCCAAGGCCGCCGACAACGCCGTGACCGTCACCATCCAGGGCAACGCCTGCGACCCCAACGAGATCACCGTGCCCGCGGGGCGCACCACCTTCACCATCGTCAACAAGTCGAACCGTGCGCTGGAATGGGAAATTCTCGACGGCGTGATGGTGGTGGAAGAGCGCGAGAACATCGCGCCGGGCTTTTCGCAGACCATGACCGTGAAGCTTCAGCCGGGCGAGTTCGCCATCACCTGCGGCCTCCTGAGCAACCCGCGCGGCAAGCTGCGCGTGACGCCCTCGGCCGCGTCCGACGCAGAAGCGGCGCGGCCGTCGCTGGTCAACTACGTGGGCGCGCTGGCCGAGTACCAGGTGTTCCTGCGGCTGGAAGCCGGCTCGCTCGACGACGCGGTGCGCGCACTGGCCGACGCGGTGAAGGCGGGCGACCTGCCGCAGGCGAGGGCGCTCTACGCGCCGGCGCACCAGGCCTACAAGCGCATCGAGCCGATGGCCGAGCTGTTCGCCGACCTGGACACGCGCATCAATGCGCGCGCCGACTACTTCGAGAAGCGCGAGGCCGATGCGGGCTTCACCGGCTTCCACCGCATCGAGTACGCGCTGTACAGCCAGAACGACGTGAAGTCGCTGGCGCCCGTGGTCGAGCAGTTGCTGGCCGACATCGGCGTGCTGAAGGAGCGCCTGCGCGCGCTGAACATGCCACCCGAACGGCTGGCCGGTTCGGCGTCGAAGCTGCTGCGCCGCGTGGCCGACAACCTGCCTGCAGGCGGCGAAGACCACTACGGCCATGCCGAGCTGGTGAACCTGCAGGGCACTTACGAAGGCACGAAGAAGATTTCCGAACTGCTTCAGCCGCTGCTGGTGAAGGCCGCGCCCGCGCTGCAAAGGAGCGTGGACGAACGCTTCGCGGCCTTCGACGCCGCACTGGCGCCGTACCGCGAAGGCGAGGGCTTCAAGGCTGCGCCGCTGGACGAGGCGCAAAGAAAGGCACTGGCCGAACCCGTGCGCGCGCTGGCCGAGGAACTCGGCAAGGTGAATGCCGCGCTCGGGCTGGAATGAGTCGAAAGCGAGACCGCAAGCAAGAACCCCCCATGGAAAAGTCGAAGAACGCAACCGTCGCCCCCCAAGGGCAACCCGCCTCCCCGCACCGCCGCCGCATGCTCGGCGCCGCCGGCGTGGCATTCGCAGGCCTGGCCGCCGCGGCCCATTCGGCCCATGCGGCCCCTGCGGCCGGCACACCCGACAGCGGCGCCCAGGTCACCGACGCGCCCGAGAGCACCCACACGCAAGACCGCGTGCCATTCCGCGGCAAGCACCAGGCGGGCATCGTCACGCCGCGCCCGGTGGCCGGCATGGTTGCCTCCTTCTTCGTGCTGGCCGAGAACCGCGCCGACCTGGAGCGCCTGTTCCGCACGCTGACCGAGCGCATCGCCTTTCTCACGCAGGGCGGCCCGCAGGCCGACCCCGATCCCAAGCTGCCGCCCGCGGGCTCCGGCATCCTCGGGCCGGTGGTGCAGCCCGACGGGCTGACGGTGACGGTCTCGGTCGGCACCTCGCTGTTCGACGAACGCTTCGGCCTCGCGAAGAAGAAGCCGGTGCGCCTCAACCAGATGCAGCGCCACCCGAACGACGCACTGGACGCCGCGCTGTGCCACGGCGACCTGTCGATCCAGTTCTGCGCCAACACACCGGACACCAACATCCACGCGCTGCGCGACATCATCAAGAACACGCCCGACCTGCTGGTGCTGCACTGGAAGCAGGAAGGCACCGTGCCGCCGATTCCGGCCGTGCCCGGCAAGCCTTCGGAGAGCGCGCGCAACTTCCTGGGCTTTCGGGACGGTTCGGCCAACCCCGACTCGGCCGACAACAAGCTCATGGACAGCATCGTGTGGGTGCAGCCCGGCGGCGAGGAGCCGGCCTGGGCCGTGGGCGGCAGCTACCAGGCGGTGCGCATCATCCGCAACTTCGTGGAGCGCTGGGACCGCACGCCGCTGCAGGAGCAGGAGGCCATCATGGGCCGCATGAAGCCCACCGGCGCGCCGATGGACGGCGGCAGGACCGAGCACGACGTCCCCGACTACACCACGGACCCCGAAGGCAAGCGCACCCCCATGGACGCACAC
This sequence comes from Variovorax sp. 10N412, assembly GCF_056394985.1. Classification (NCBI taxonomy): domain Bacteria; kingdom Pseudomonadati; phylum Pseudomonadota; class Betaproteobacteria; order Burkholderiales; family Comamonadaceae; genus Variovorax; species Variovorax sp. 10N412. Next base: position 864,045 of record NZ_JBFTIO010000001.1, on the reverse strand, counting down.
ATCCGCCTGGCGAACCCGCGCACCAGGGCCTCGGACAGGAACCTCATGCTGCGCCGGCCCTTCAACTACTCGAACGGCGTCACCAAGTCGGGCCAGCTCGAGATGGGGCTGCTGTTCATCTGCTACCAGGCCAACCTGGAGAACGGCTTCATCGCCGTGCAGACGCGCCTGGACGGCGAGCCGCTCGAGGAATACATCAAGCCCATCGGCGGCGGCTTCTTCTTCACGCTGCCGGGCGTGCAGGACGCGCAGGACTGGCTGGGCCGTTCGCTGCTGGCTGCCTGAGCGGCATTCGCTCGCCGCCCCCAAGTTTTTTTCACGACCTCGAACCTCCAGGAGATCCATGACCGTGCAGTTCCGCCGCCACTTCCTCGCCACTTTCGTCGCCGGCTTCGCCGGGCTCTATGCCGTGGGCGCACAGGCCGCCGTGTCGCCGCTCGAGCTGGTCGGACCGATCTCCGACTACAAGATCTACGTGGCTGAGAACGTGCGCAAGCTGGCCGCGGACACGCGCGCCTTCACCGCCGCGGTGAAGGCCGGCGACATCGAGAAGGCGAAGAAGCTGTACGCGCCGACGCGCACGAGCTACGAGCGCATCGAGCCCGTGGCCGAGCTGTTCAACGACCTCGACAAGGCGATCGACTCGCGCGCCGACGACCACGAGAAGGCCGAGAAAGACCCGGCCTTCGGCGGCTTCCACCGCATCGAGTACGGCCTGTGGACGCAAAAGAGCACCAAGGACCTGAACCCCGTGGCCGACAAGCTGCTGGCCGACGTGCTGGAGCTGCAGAAGCGCCTGGTCGCGCTGACCTTTCCGCCCGAGAAGGTGGTGGGCGGCGCCGCGGTGCTGATGGAAGAGGTGGCCGCCACCAAGATTTCGGGCGAGGAGAACCGCTACAGCCACACCGACCTGTGGGACTTCCAGTCGAACTTCGAGGGCGCCTTCAAGATCGTCGAGCTGCTGCGCCCGCTGGTGGTGAAGGAAAACAAGGCCTTCTCGGACAAGACCGACGCCAACTTCAAGGTGGTGTTCGACACCCTGGCCAAGTACAGGACGGCTGACGGCGGCTTCGAAACCTACGCGAAGCTCACCGAACGCGACCGCAAGCTGCTGGCCGGCCGCGTCAACACGCTGGCCGAAGACTTGTCGAAACTGCGCGGCATGCTCGGGCTGAACTAGGCTCGCCCCCAGGCTTCGCGCACTTCGTGCCGCATCTCCAACCCCCTGGCGCGGGCAACACCAGAGGCCCGGCAAAGCCGGTTCCTCGGTGTTTCTGGCCTTGCGGCCCCCTTTTTTGCGGGGTTGGTCAGGTTTGTGCGATTGAGAATTGCTAGCATCCGGGTATTGCTTACTGGCGTGCCCGATATTCCTGGCGCCCTCTCACCGTGCAAACCAACGACCTCGGCGCAGTGCCGGCCTCCGCCGCCCTGCGCCTCGACCAGCTTCCGAACAACCAGTGGGCCACCGTGCTCGACGTGGCCCGCCCCGAGGGGGCGGACGACCGCGAACTCGTGCTGCGCCTGACCGAAATCGGCTTTGTTCCCGGCGAAGCCGTGCGCATCGTCGCAAGCGGCATCCCGGGCCGCGAGCCGCTGGCGGTTCGCCTGGGCCATACCACCTTCGCCTTGCGCCGCCACGAGGCCGCGCTGATCCATGTCACGCCGGGAGCCGCCAACCATGGTTGAAGCCGTCATCCAGGGCCCGGGTCGCCTCGCCGCCACTGCGCAGCCGGGGCGCATCGCCTTGCTGGGCAACCCCAACTGCGGCAAGACCGCGCTGTTCAACCTGCTGACCGGCAGCCGCCAGAAGGTGGCCAACTACGCCGGCGTGACGGTCGAGCGCAAGGAAGGCACGCTGCGCACCGCCTCGGGCCGCCGCGTGTTCGTGCTCGACCTGCCGGGCGCCTACAGCCTGAATGCGCTGAGCGCCGACGAGGCCGTCACGCGCGACGTCGTCACCGGCCAGAGCAAGGAGGCCCTGCCCGACCTGCTGGTGTGCGTCACCGACGCCACCAACCTGCGGCTGAACCTGCGGCTGGTGCTCGAGGCCAGGCGGCTCGGCCTGCCGATGGTGATGGCGCTCAACATGACCGACATGGCCAGGAAGCAGGGCATCGTGGTCGACACCGCCGTGCTGTCGCGCGAACTCGGCATACCCGTCATCGAGACCGTCGGCGTGCACACCGGCGGCGCCAAGGACCTGCTCGAAGCGCTCGACACGCCCGTGGCCGCCGCCGCGCCGCAGCCCTGGCAGGCGCCGGGGCTCGACGACGTGCTGGCCACGCAGCGCGAGGTGCGCCGCATTCTGGGCCTGGCGGTGCGGGAGCCGGTCGGCAGCCTGGCCACCAGCGACCGCATCGACCGCGTGGTGCTGCATCCCGTGTGGGGCATGCTGGTGCTGGCCGTCACCATGTTCCTGATGTTCCAGGCCGTGTTCAGCTGGGCCAACGTGCCGATGGACGCCATCAAGGCCGGCACCGAGGCGCTGGGCGGGCTGCTGAAGACGGCCATGCCCGAGGGCATGCTGCAGAGCCTGCTGGTCGACGGCGTGATCGCGGGCGTGGGCGGCGTCATCGTCTTCCTGCCGCAGATCCTGATTCTTTTTCTCTTCATCCTGGCGCTGGAAGACTCGGGCTACCTGCCGCGCGCGGCCTTCCTGCTCGACCGCGTGATGGGCACCGTGGGGCTGTCGGGCCGCTCGTTCATTCCGCTGCTGTCGAGCTTTGCCTGCGCCATTCCGGGCGTGATGGCCACGCGCACCATCAGCAACTGGCGCGACCGCATCACGACCATCATGATCGCGCCGCTGATGACCTGCTCGGCGCGGCTGCCGGTGTATGCGCTGCTCATCGCGGCCTTCATTCCGGCGCGCACCGTGGGCGGCATCTTCAACCTGCAGGGCGTGGTGCTGTTCGCGCTGTATGTGTTCGGCATCGTCTCGGCCATGGCCGTGGCCTGGGTGATGAAGCGCTTCCGCGACAACACCTCGCATTCGCCGCTGCTGATGGAGCTGCCGGCCTACCGCTGGCCCAACCCGCGCAACCTGGCGCTGGGTTTGTACGAGCGGGCCTGGATCTTCATCCAGCGCGTGGGCACGATCATCCTCACGCTGACCATCCTGCTGTGGTTCCTGTCGACCTTTCCGTCGCCGCCCGAAGGCGCGACGGGGCCGGCCATCCAGTACAGCCTGGCCGGCATGATCGGGCGCGGGCTGGAGCACATCTTCGCGCCCATCGGCTTCAACTGGCAGATATCGATCGCGCTGGTGCCGGGCATGGCGGCGCGCGAGGTGGCCGTGGGGGCGCTGGGGACTGTGTATGCGCTGTCTTCCACCGGCGACGACGTGGCGGGCCAGCTCGAGCCGCTGATCGCCGGCAGCTGGTCGCTGGCCACCGCGCTGTCGCTGCTGGTCTGGTACGTATTCGCGCCGCAGTGCATCTCGACGCTGGCGGCCGTGAAGCGCGAGACGGGCTCGTGGAAGTACGTGTGGATCATGGCGGGCTACCTGTTCGCGCTGGCCTACGCCGCCTGCTTCATCACCTACCGCGTTGCGGTGGCACTCGGCGCAGGTTAAAACCGACAGCGAAAGGGCTCAACAAGAAATGGCACAGCAACTGATCGTCGGATTGATCGTCGCGGCGGCCGCGTTCTACGCGGTCTGGCGCTGGATGCCCGCGGGCTGGCGGCGCGGCGCCGCGCAGAAGCTCGCGGCCGGCACGCACCGCGCGGGCTGGGTCGACGAAGAGCGCGCCAGGGCGCTCGCCGCCTCGCTGGCCAAGACCTCGGGCTGCGGCTCGTGCGACAGCTGCGGCAGCTGCGCACCCAAGGCCCCCGTCAAGCAACCGGAAGCCGGCCAGGCCACCCCCCACGCACCCAGCGCGCAGTCGTCCACGCACAGCCGCTGAGACCGATGCCCGCGCACATCCTGGTCGCCGGCGGCGGCATCGGGGGGCTGGCCACTGCGCTGGCGCTTTCACGTCGGCATCACCGCGCCGACGTCTTCGAGCAGGCCGCGGCCTTCGGTGAAATCGGCGCCGGCGTGCAGCTCGGCCCCAACGCCACGCGGCGCCTTCAGCAACTCGACCTCGGCACAGGGCTCGCGGCCATCGCGGCGCAGCCCGACGCGCTCGTGGTCCACAGCGCCGACAGCGGCTCGGAGCTGGCCCGCATGCCGCTGGGAGACACCATGCGCCAGCGCTACGGCGCGCCTTACTTTTGCGTGCACCGCGCCGACCTGCACGGATTGCTGCTCGACGCCGTGCGCGCACGGGGCAACGGCACCCTGGTCACCTCTGCCCGCATCCAGCAGGTCGAGACCGGCGACGAGCTCGTCTGCCTGTCGAGCACCGACGCCCGCGCCTGGGAAGGCGAGGCGATCGTCGGGGCCGACGGCCTGTGGAGCATGGTGCGCCGGCAGCTCGACACGCCATCGGCCGACGAACCGCCCCGCGTCACCGGTCACACGGCATGGCGCGCCATGGCCGAGCAGTCGCGCCTGCCCGCCGCGTTGCGCCGCACGCAGGTCCATGTCTGGCTCGGCCCGCGGCTGCATGCGGTGGCGTATCCGGTGCGCGGCGGGGCATGGCTCAACGTGGTGGTGATCGCCGAATCGGCACCCGCCGGCGACGCGCGCGACTGGGACCAGTCCGGCAGCATTGCCGCGTTGAAGCAGGCCATGGGCCGCAGCTGCGCGGGCCTGCAGGCCTTGCTGGATGCGATGCCCGGCTGGCGTGCATGGTCGCTCGGCGACCGTGCGCCCATGACGAGCGCCGCCGACATGGCGAACGAGCGCGTGGCGCTGGTGGGCGACGCGGCGCACCCGATGGTCCCGTACCTCGCGCAGGGCGCGGGCATGGCGATCGAGGACGCGGTGGCGTTGGCCGATGCACTCGGCGATGGCGGCGCGGTCCAGGTACCGGCCGCGTTCGCGCGCTATGCCGAGTCGCGCTGGGCGCGCAACGCGCAGGTACAGGCGCGGGCCCGCCGCAATGGCGAGATCTTCCATGCCACGGGGGCTGTGCGCCTGGGGCGCGACATGGCGATGCGCCTGCTGGGTGCGAAGCTGCTGGACCAGCCCTGGCTGTACGGCGGCTGAGCGAAAGACGAGCGCGCGCTGAACCACGCGCTCAATGCACAACGGAGCTAAAGATTTCAGAGCCTGAAGGTCTGAAGATGCTCGATGCGCTCCGCGATCCCCTCCTGCCCGAGGTAGTGGCCGTACGCGCCCTCCTGCATCTTGGAGAGCGTGCTTTCCAGGTCGATCAGCATCGCGTCGCGGTCCTCGATGAAAGCGGGCGGCACGTCGATGCCCGCTTTCGCACAGGCCTCTGCGATCAGGTGCGCGCTCGCGGGCGCACCGCAGGCCGCGCACTTCACGATGGCCGCCACGCTGGGCTCCGCGCCGTTGTCCAGCAACGCCTTCGTGAGTTCGGGCGAGATCTGACCGTCGATGTTGCCCAAGGCGTCGGCCGCCACCGGGGCGCCCGCGCGCACCAGCGCGGCGGCTGCGGCAAAGGCGCCATGTCCCACGGCCACATCGGTGGCCAGCGCGCTGCCTTGCTGCGGCCCGTCGAAGCCCACGCCCGCGGCGGCAAGCTCGGCGACCAGCTCGGCATCGTCCGTCCCGATGGCATGGTTCAAGGCCGCGCGCGCGAGCGAGGGGTGATGGCGCAGCGTGCCCTCGGCCAGCGGCGTGCGCCAGTCGACCACGGCGCGGCTGTAGAAGGCCACCAGCCTGTCCATCAGGTCGAGGTCGAGCCCGTGTTCCTCGTGCCGGTCGTCCAGGTATTCGAGCAGCGTCTGCCCGGAGAAATAGTCGCTCGTGGGCGCCAGCGGGTCTTCGTCGAGGTGCAGCGCTGCAAGGGCGCCGTGCACGTCGGCGGCAACGGTGTTCACGCTGTCTTCATGCAGCGCGTGCGTCCATGCGGGTGGGAGGCCCTTCTTCCAGGCGACCACCTGACCGTGCTCGGCACCCGGCTCCACCACCACGTAGATGCGGTCGGTGTACTCGAAGCCGCCGAAGGGCAGGTGCGTGAGCTTGCCGCTCGACGGCGTGCCGTTGTCCCGCGCGGCTTCCCCGGCGAGTTCCAGCTCGTGGTCGATCCAGCCCTGCAGGTCGTGGTAGCCGTCGCTGCCGTTCCAGAACAGTTCGCTCCAGCTGATGGCTTCGAGGTTGCCGTTCATCTCCAGCGACAGGTCGTAGTCGAGCCGGCCGCCCGCCGTGGTCTTCCACAGCGCGCGCAGCGCTTCGGGAACAGGGCCTGCGCACTGCGCCTGCACGGCGTCGATCTGCAGCTCGGTCATCGGCGGCTGTGCGTCGAAGATCACGCGGTTGGCGAACAGCACGATGCCGTGTTCGCGAAGGCTGGAGAGCTCGTCGGGTGTGAACCGGGTGTCGTTCATGCGGGGTCTCCGTTGTTTGCAAAACTGTAGCGCTTTGCTTCGACGGGGCAATCCGTGCCACCCCAGGTTCATGAGGGGCGTTGGCGCGACCCGGCTAGAGATCGGTGCGAATCTTCCAGATCTCCGGAAACAGCACCACGTCGAGCATCTTGCGCAGGTAGCTCACGCCGCCCGTGCCGCCGGTGCCGCGCTTGAAGCCGATCACGCGTTCGACGGTCGTCACATGGCGAAAGCGCCAGAGGCGAAAGGCGTCCTCGAGGTCGGTGAGCTTCTCGCCGAGCTGGTACAGGTCCCAGTGCGCATGCGGATCGCGGTAGACCGCGAGCCATGCGGCCTCGACGCCCTCGCTCGATTCGTAGGGCTGCGTCCAGTCGCGCTCCAGCCGGTCGGCCGGCACCGGCACGCCGTGTCGCGCCAGCAGGCGCAGCGACTCGTCGTACAGCGAGGGTGCGCGGTAGGCCTCTTCGACCTGCGCGAGCAGGTCGGCGCGGTGCTGGTGCGGCTTGAGCATGGCGGCGTTCTTGTTGCCCAGCGCGAACTCGATGCAGCGGTACTGCGCGCTCTGGAAGCCGCTGGAGTTGGCCAGGTACGGGCGCATCGCGGTGTACTCGGGCGGCGTCATGGTCGACAGCACGGTCCATGCGCTCACCAGCTGTTCCATGATGCGGCTCACGCGCGCGAGCATCTTGAAGGCGTCGGCAAGTCTTTCGTCGGCGATGCACTTGGTGGCGGCGCGCAGCTCGTGCAGCATGAGCTTCATCCAGAGCTCGCTGGTCTGGTGCTGCACGATGAACAGAAGCTCGTCGTGCGCGGGCGAGAGCGGATGCTGCGCGTTGAGGATCTCGTCCAGGTGCAGGTAGTCGCCGTAGCTCATGGACTTGCTGAAGTCCAGCTGCGCCTTTTCTTCGTGGACGATGTGCTCGGGTGTCTTGTCGGTGCGCATGATGTGTGCTTGTTGGCGGATCATCGCCAGACCACGGCGGTGTAGGAAGGCAGGCCCATGCCGGACTCTTTCTTCGGATAGACGAAGCGCAGGGCGTCGCTCTTGCGCTTGAACTGCTGGTAGGTCTCGCCGCCCGGGATGCGGCCCTTCTCGGCCGGCGTATAGCCGGTCTCGCGTGCTTCCTTCACTAGCTTGTCGAAGGCCGCCTTGTCGGTCAGCGACAGCTGCACGCTGTTCTCGTCGGCGCGGCTCTCCACGTAGGTGGACTTCATGAGGTTGGTCGTCTGGCCGTCGACGAATTTTTCGTACTCGATCATGCTGATCTCCTCGGTCACGGTCTTGTCCCGGTAGGAGAAGCCCTGGCGCTTGATCTCCTGGCGGAAAGCATCGGGCGAGAGGGCGACGAAGGCCTTGAGCTGCGGCAGGGTGAAGTTCGGCTGCTGCGCGAGCGCGGGTGCGCCCAGCAGCAGGAGCGGTGCAAGTGCTGCGAGCAGCCGGTGTGTCGTGCGTTTCATGAAAGGCGCCGAGGGCTCAGGTGACCGCGTTCTTGCGGTTGAATTCCTCGCGCTTCCACTCGCCCGTTTCGAGCACCTGTGCCAGGTGTTCGACCGAGTTCCACACATCCTCGAAGCCTATGTAGAGCGGCGTGAAGCCGAAGCGCAGGATGTCGGGCATCTGCGAATCGCCGGCGCGGAAGTCGCCGATGACGCCGCGCGCGATCAGCGCCTGCACGATGGCGTAGGCGCCCGAGCCGCCTTGCGGATCTTCCGGGTTCTTGCGGCTCAGGCACACCTGCGAGCCACGTTGTGCGTGGTCGCGCGGCGTGACGAGCGAGAGGCCTTGTCCGGCGCAGCGCTCTTCGACCAGTGCGATGAACAGGTCGGTGAGCGCAAGCGACTTGGTGCGCAGCGCCGCCATGGCGCCGTTCGTGCCGTTGAAGGCTTCGGCGGCCAGCACCGTGTCGAGCCCGCATTCGAGTCCGGCCAGCGCAATGATGGGTTGCGTGCCGCACAGGTAGCGGCCGACGCCCGGGGCAGGGCGGTAGTGCGGCGTGAACTCGAAGGGGGCCGCGTGGCCCCACCAGCCGGACAACGGCTGCTCGAACTGGCCCGCATGCTTGGTGTTCACCCAGGCGAAGGCCGGTGCGCCGGGGCCGCCGTTCAGGTACTTGTAGCCGCAGCCGATCGCGTAGTCGGCATTGCTGTCGTTCAGCGCGACGGGCACGGCGCCCGCGCTGTGCGCGAGGTCCCATACCGTGAGCGCGCCCACGGCATGCGCGGCGGCGGTGACGGCCTTCATGTCGTGCATCGCGCCGGTGCGGTAGTTGACGTGCGTCAGCATCAGCACGGCCACGTCGTCGGTCAGCACCGAGTCCGGGCCTTGCAGTTCGCTCGCGTCGATCAGCTTCAGCGTGAAGCCGCGCTCGCGGCACAGCGACTCGGCAATGTAGAGGTCGGTCGGGAAGTTGCTGCGCTCGCTCACCACCAGCTTGCGTCCGCTTTCCTTCTGCTGCGACAGCGCGGCGAACAAGACCTTGTAGAGGTTGACCGAGGTGCTGTCGGTGCACACCACCTCGCCGGGCGCGGCGCCGATCACGCGGGCCACCTTGTCGCCCAGGCGTTGCGGCAGGTCGAACCAGCTCGCGGTGTTCCACGAGCGGATCAGGCCTTGGCCCCATTCCTGGGTCACCACTTCGGCAATGCGCGCGGGCGCGGCCGCGGGCATCACGCCGAGCGAATTGCCGTCGAGGTAGAGCACATCGGCGGGGATGGTGAATTGCGCGCGCAGGGCGCGCAGCGGGTCTTGCGCGTCGAGCGCGCGGCAGTCTGCAAGGGTCGTCATGGTGGAGGTTTCAGCGGGAAAGTTCGCGCAGCACGGCGCGCACGGGGGAGGCATCGGCGCTGACCAGCTTCAGCGGCAGCGCGATGAGTTCGTAGTCGCCTTCGGGCACGTCGTCGAGCACCAGGTTCTCGAGCACGCGCAGGTCGAGGCGGCGGATGCGCTGGTGGCTTTCCAGCGTCTTGCTGTCGGCCGGGTCGATGCTGGCGGTGTCGATGCCGATGAGCTTCACGCCCATGGCCGCGAGACGCTCGACCGTCTCGGGCGCGTAGGCCGCAAGTTGCGGGTCCCACTGGCCCACGGGCATGGTGGTGTAGGTGCGCACCAGCACGCGCGGCGGCAGCTGGCTGTCCACGGCGTGGGCGATGTGCTCCCACTCGACCAGCGCTCCCTTGTCGATCGCGTGGATCACGCGGCAGGGGCCGAGGAAGGGCGTGAGGTCGACGTGGCCGATGGTCTGGCCTTCGGGGTCGTAGTGCAGCGGTGCGTCGGCATGCGCGCCGACGTGGGGCGAGAGCTTGATCTCGCTGACGTTCACCGGGCAGCCCGGTGAAATGGTCGCCGCCCAGCGCTGCTGGTAGGGCGTGTCGCCGGGAAAGACCGGCGTGCCTTCATGCACGGGCGGCGAAATGTCCCAGATGCGTTGCGAGTGTGAAGAAGCCATGGCGCGAAGTTAGCGCCGGCCGAGGGGTCGTGGTGTCGGTTATTTCCAACACAGCACGTGACGAGTTGAACCGGTCAGTGCAACGAAGACAGCGCGGGCAGGCCGTGCCGGGCGCGTGCACGCTCGCAGGCGTCGCTGCCGGCCTGCAGCTCGTGGCAGGGGTTGGGTCGCCATTCGTAGATGCCGCAGCCCACGGCCTGGCCGATCTTGCCGGTGAGCGCGGCGCAGCGCATGGGGGTGTGGTCGGTACCGCGCATGCGGCAGATGGCGTCGTTCACGTCGACGGCCAGGCCGGAGGGCACCTTGCCGCCGTTGTCGTCGAGCTCGTGCACGCTGAAGTCGACGCGGTAGCTGGCGCAGCAGGCGCCGCATTGCTGGCAATCGGACATGCGGCGGCTGCTCCGGGCGCTCAGAGCCTGCCGAGCAGCAGGAACTCCATCAGCGCCTTCTGGGCGTGCAGGCGGTTCTCGGCCTCGTCCCACACCACCGACTGCGGCCCGTCGATGACTTCGGCCTGCACCTCTTCGCCGCGGTGGGCGGGCAGGCAGTGCATGAACAGGGCGCCGGGCTGGGCGATGCGCATCATGTCCTCGTCCACGCACCAGTCGGCGAAGGCCTTGCGGCGCGCCTCGTTCTCGGCCTCGTAGCCCATGCTGGTCCAGACGTCGGTGGTGACGAGGTCGGCGCCGCGGCAGGCTTCCATCGGGTCCTTGAAGACCTTGTAGCTGTCGCCCGAGCGGATGCCCGCGATCGACTGGTCGACCTCGTAGCCGCTGGGCGTGCTCACGTGCACGGTGAAGCCCAAAATCTCGGCCGCCTGCAGCCAGGTGTTGGCCATGTTGTTGCCGTCGCCCACCCAGGCCACCGTCTTGCCCTGGATGGAGCCGCGGTGCTCGATGTACGTGAAGATGTCCGCCAGGATCTGGCAGGGGTGGAACTCGTTGGTCAGCCCGTTGATGACCGGCACGCGCGAGTGCGCGGCAAAGGTGTCGATCTTGGTCTGCTCGTAGGTGCGGATCATCACGATGTCGACCATGCGGCTGATGACCTTGGCGCTGTCCTCGATGGGCTCGGCGCGGCCCAGCTGGCTGTCGCCGGTGGTCAGGTGCACCACGCTGCCGCCGAGCTGGTACATGCCCGCCTCGAAGCTCACGCGGGTGCGCGTGCTGGCCTTCTCGAAGATCATGGCCAGCGTGCGGTCGGTCAGCGGCTGGTGTTTTTCGTAGGTCTTGAACTTCTTCTTGATGACCGCCATGCGGTCGAAGAGGTAGGTGTACTCGTCGGCCGTGAGGTCGGAGAACTGCAGGTAGTGCCGGATGGCGGCAGGTGTGGCTGTTGTCGTGGCGGTCGTCATTGGGCGGCAGGCTCCGACAGGAAGTTTTTGACGATGGGCGCGAGGATGGCGACGATTTCGTCGGCCTCGGCAATGCTCAGGATGAGCGGCGGCACCAGGCGGATCACCTTGTCGGCCGTCACGCTGAGCAGCAGGCCGGCGTCGCAGGCGCGGTTCAGGATCACGCCGCAGGGCCTGTCGAGCTCGATGCCCAGCATCAGGCCCTGGCCGCGGATGTCCGTCACGCCGGGCAGCTCGCCGATTTCGCGTTCCAGCGCGGCCTTCAGGTGGGCGCCCACGGTGGCGGCGTTTTCGAGCAGCTTGTGCTCTTCCATGATGCGGATGGTTTCCACCCCGGCGCGCATGGCCAGCGGGTTGCCGCCGAAGGTGGTGCCGTGGTTGCCCGGGCCGAAGATGTGGGCGGCCTTGGGGCCGGCCACCACGGCGCCGATCGGCACGCCCGAGCCCAGGCCCTTGGCCAGCGGCATGACGTCGGGCTTGATGCCGGCCCACTGGTGGGCGAACCACTTGCCGGTGCGGCCCATGCCGCACTGCACCTCGTCGATCATCATGAGCCAGTCGCGCTCGTCGCACAGGGCGCGCACCTGCTTGAGGTACTCGACGCGCATCGGGTGGATGCCGCCTTCGCCCTGGATGGTCTCGAAGAACACGGCGACCACGTTGGGGTTGCCTTCGGTGGCCTTCTTCAGTGCCTCGATGTCGTTCAGCGGCACCCGGATGAAGCCCTCGACCAGCGGGCCGAAGCCGGCCTGCACCTTGGGATTGCCGGTGGCAGACAGGGTGGCGATGCTGCGGCCATGGAAGGCGGCTTCGTACACCACGATCTCGGGGCGCTCGATGCCCTTGTCGTGGCCGAACTTGCGCGCCAGCTTCAGGGCGGCTTCGTTGGCTTCGAGGCCGGTGGAGCAGAAGAAGGCGTTGGTGAGGCCCGAAAGCTCGGTCAGCTTGGCAGCGAGCTGTTCCTGGCCGGGCACGTGGTAGTAGTTGGAGCTGTGGATCAGCTTGGTCAGCTGGTCGTGCAGCGCGGGCACCAGCTCGGGGTGGTTGTGGCCCAGCGTGTTCACGGCGATGCCGCCCAGGCCGTCGATGTAGGCCTTGCCCGCGGTGTCCCAGACTCGGCAGCCCTGGCCGTGCGACAGCGCGATCGGCAGGCGACCGTAGGTGTTCATGACGTGGGGCGAGGTGGGCTGGGCAGTGGCGCTCATTCGGTATCTCCAGAAAGGGAACGCGAATTCTAGGCGCGCGATTTGACGGCTTCGTTGAGGATTGCGCATCACAGCAATGCCCCATGTTCAGGATGCAAAAAGTGGCGCGGATAGAATCGCTTGCTGCACCGCAGCACCTGTTCCGGTCGCCTCAATCAACGATGATTTCCCCCACCGCCAAAGAAATCTTCATCCAGGGCATCACCAAGGATGGCCGGACCTTTCGCCCGAGCGATTGGGCCGAGCGCCTTGCCGGTGTCATGAGCTCCTTCCGCCCCGGCGGTGCCTTTCCGGGCAGCTACCTGAGCTATTCCCCCTGGTGCGTGCCGACTTCGATCAACGGCGTGAAGTGCGTGATCGTCAACCGCGACCTGCGCGACGCCGAACCCATGGCCTGGGACTTCTGCGTGAACTTCGCCAAGGACAACGACCTGCAGGTGTCCGAGGTGTCGCCGGCACCCCCCGCACCGGCCGTGCCGAAGGCCGCGCAGACCCCGGTGGCCGCCGTGGTGCGCTCCGACCCCGTCGCGCCTGTGATCCCCGTCGAGCAGCCCAAGACCGACCGCCCATGAAAAAACCGCCCGAAGGCGGTTTTTACACTTTGCTGCAGCGCACCCCGATCAAACGGCGGACCGGAGAATTCCGGTCCGGGCTTGCCTGACAGGTGTCAGGCGGCTGCGGCCTTTTCAGGCGCGAGGGCGAGGGCTTTGACCTTGGCCGACAGGCGGCTCTTGTCGCGGGCTGCCTTGTTCTTGTGGAAGATGCCCTTGTCGGCGACGGTGTCGACGATGCTCTGGGCCTTCGCGAACAGTTCGCTTGCCTTGGTCTTGTCGCCGGCCAGAACAGCCTTTTCGACGTTCTTGACCGCGGTACGGTATTTGGAGCGCAGCGAGGTGTTCGCAGCGTTGAGCTTGGTGTCCTGGCGGACGCGCTTACGGCCGGAGGCGAGGCGCGGGTTCTTTTTCTTGGGCTTGGCGGATGCCATGATTTATTCCTTAGGTGTCTGAGGATGATGCAGCAAAGCCCTCCATTATAGGCCGGGTTGGCGGTTTCGCCCAATCCGGCCTCGTGTCGGCCCGTTACGGCCCTGGGCGGGGCCTACACTCGGCCCCCGTGTCACTGCTCAAATCCGCCTCTACCGTCTCCCTGCTGACCCTCGCATCGCGGATCACGGGCCTCGTGCGGGACGTGCTGTTCGCTTCGGTTTTCGGCGTCAGCGCGCTGACCGACGCCTTCAACGTCGCCTTCCGCATTCCCAACCTGTTTCGCCGGGTGTTCGGCGAAGGCGCCTTCAGCCAGGCCTTCGTGCCGGTGCTGGCCGCGCGCAAGACAGAAGCCGGCGAAGAGGGCGCCCAGCAGCTGATCGACCATGTCGCCACGCTGCTGACCTGGACGCTGGTGGTCGTGTGCGTGGCCGGCGTGGCCGGGGCGCCGCTCCTGGTCTGGGCCATGGCCAGCGGGCTGCCTGGCTTCGACGCGGCCGTGGTCATGACGCGCTGGATGTTCCCGTACATCGGCTTCATGTCGCTGGTGGCGCTGGCGGGCGGCATTCTCAACACCTGGCGCAAGTTCGCGGTGCCGGCGGCGTCGCCGGTGCTGCTCAACATCGCGCTGATCCTGTCGATCTCGGTCGGCGCGCCGCTGTTCCGCCGCTGGGGCATCGAGCCGATCTATGCCCAGTGCGTGGGTGTGCTGGTGGGCGGCGTGCTGCAGCTGGCCCTGCAGGTGCCCGCGCTGCGCAAGCTCGGGCTCATGCCGCGCATCGGCGCGAGCTTCAAGGCGCTGCGCACCGCCTGGACCGACCCGACCACCCGCAAGGTGCTCAAGCTGATGCTGCCCGCGCTGCTTGGCGTGAGCGTGGCGCAGATCTCGCTGCTCATCAACACGCAGATCGCCTCCCACCTTGCCGTGGGCAGCGTGACCTGGGTGACCAATGCCGACCGGCTGATGGAGTTCCCCACCGCCATGCTCGGCGTGGCGCTCGGCGTGGTGCTGATGCCGCAGCTGGCCGGTGCGCGCGCCGCCAAGGACGACGCCCGCTATTCGTCGCTGCTCGACTGGGGCCTGCGCCTGGTGGTGATGCTCTCCGCCCCCTGCGCCGTCGCGCTGCTGCTGTTCGCCAAGCCGCTGGTGGCCGTGCTGTTCCACAACGGCGCCTACACCGGCGAGGACGTCGGGCGCACCACCCTGGCGCTGATGGGCTACGGCGTCGGGCTGGTCGGCATCGTGGCCGTGAAGGTGCTGGCGCCGGGTTACTACGCCAAGCAGGACACCCGCACGCCGATGCTGATCGCCGTGGGGGTGCTCGTCCTGACCCAGGTCCTCAATGTCTTCTTGGTGCCGGTGCTCCAGCACGCGGCGCTGACCCTGACGATTGCCATCGGCGCGCTGGTCAACGCGACCTGGCTGCTGGTCGGCCTGATGCGCCGCGGCAGCTACAAGCCCGAGCCCGGCTGGGGCAAGTTCGCGCTGCAGGTGCTGGTGGGCACGCTGGTGCTGGCGGCCCTGCTGGCCTGGGGCTCGCAGCATTTCGACTGGGTCGGCCTGCGCGAGCAGCGGCTGCTGCGCATCGGCCTGCTCGCCGCGCTCATCGCCGCTGCCGCGCTGCTCTATTTCGCCGTGCTGGCGGCGGTGGGCGTGCGGCTGCGCAACTTCCTTCGCCGCTGAATGCGCCCGCAGGGCGCCGGCACCCTGCATCCGCCCCGCCTTGACGCTCCGGGCGGGCTCCTCTACAAAGACACATGACGTTCAGCTTTCAGCTTCCCACCGCACTGGAGTATTTCGAATCGCTGGTGCGCAGCGACGATCACTTTCCGCTGCTCGAAGCCGCCGCCAGCCTCGCGCAGGACGAGTACCCCGAGCTCGACGTGCAGCAGGTGCTCGGCGATGTCGACCAGCTCCTGGCCCGCCTCAAGCGCCGCCTGCCGCCCGACGCCGCGCCGCTGGCCCGGCTGCGAGCCCTGAACCAGTTCTTCTTCAACGACCTGAACTTCGGCGGCAACGTCAACGACTACTACGACCCCGACAACAGCTACCTGAACGCCGTGCTGCGCACCCGCCGCGGCATTCCGATCTCGCTGGCCGTGCTGTGGATGGAACTGGCGCAGGGCCTGGGCCTGCAGGCGCGCGGCGTCGGCTTTCCGGGGCACTTCATGCTGAAGGTGACGCTGCCCAAGGGGCAGGTGGTGATCGACCCGTTCACCGGCAAGTCGCTCTCGCGCGAGGAGCTGGGCGAGCGGCTGGAGCCCTACAAGCGCAGCAACGGCCTGGTCGGCGACTTCGACGTGCCGCTGGGCCTGTACCTGCAGCCCTCCAGCTCGCGCGAGATCATCGCCCGCATGCTGCGCAACCTGAAGGAAGTGCACCAGGCGCAGGAAGACTGGCAGCGCGTCATCGCCGTGCAGGACCGCCTGGTCGTGCTGCTGCCCAGCGCCTGGGGCGAGTACCGGGACCGCGGCATCGCCCATGCCGAGCAGGGCAACACCGTGCAGGCCGTGCGCGACCTGGAGACCTACCTGGCCAAGGCCGAAGACGCGCTGGACATCGACCTGATCGCCGAGCGCGTCGCCGCATTGCGCCGAATGGCCAGCTGATGAACGCCAAGGCCGGTGTGAGCCCGGCGCCCGACCTGGGCACCCTGCATGAATTCCATGGCGTGCAGCCGGTGCTGCCGGTGTCGGATGTGTCGCGCGCCGCGCGCTGGTTTTGCGACGTGCTGGGCTTCGAGCTCGATTTCATCGCCGGAGAACCGCCCAGCTACGCCCGCGTGAAAAAGGGCGACCGCAGCTACGGCGACCCGGTCTACCTGCGGCTGTGGCAATGCAACGCGCGCGACGCGAAGCCCTGGCGCGGCGAGATCGTGATCCATGTGGGCAAGGACATCGACGGCCTGCACGCCGCCTATGTGAAGCGGGGCGTCGCGGTCATCGAGCCGCCTGTGTCGCAGCCTTGGGGCCTGCGGGAATTCGCGATCCGCGAGCCCGACGGGCATGTGCTGCGCTTCTGCGGCTACCTGGCCTGAACGCCCTCTCTCGGCCCTGGAAGCAAAAAATTACAAGCAGATCGATGCGGTCGTGTCGATCCGGCTTCCGCTCGGCCGACGTGTGAACAGGAGCAGGCAGTTTCCAGCGGCTCCCAGCCTCATCAACTTCAGGAGAAACGACATGCGATTCATGATTCTGGTCAAGGCCAATGCAGATTCCGAAGCCGGCGTGATGCCCAGCACCGAAATCCTCACCGCCATGGGCAAGTTCAACGAAGAACTGGTCAAGGCCGGCGTGCTGCTGGCCGGCGAGGGCCTGCACCCCAGCTCCAAGGGCGCGCGCGTGCGCTGCGAAGGCCCGACCAAGCGCACCGTCATCGACGGCCCCTTCGCCGAGACCAAGGAACTGCTGGCCGGTTTCTGGCTGTTCCAGGTCAAGTCGAAGGAAGAAGCCATCGAGTGGATCAAGCGCAGCCCGTTCCAGGAAGGCGAGATTGAGATCCGCCAGGTGTTCGAGGCCGCCGATTTCGGTGACTCGATGACGCCCGAGCTGCTCGCCCAGGAAGACCGCCTGCGCGCCGAGACCGAGGCGCGCGGCAAGACCGGCGGCTGACACCGCCCGGCGCATCGCGGGAGCCGCCGTGACCGCAGGGGAGGGCCGCGAAGACGCCATCCGCCGCACCGTCGAGGCGGTGTGGCGCATGGAGTCCGCGAAGATCATCGCCACCGTCGCGCGCAGGGTGCGCGACGTGGGCCTGGCCGAAGAACTGGCGCAGGACGCGCTGGTCTCGGCGCTCGAGCAGTGGCCGGGCGAAGGCGTGCCCGACAACCCGGCCGCCTGGCTCACCGCCGTGGCCAAGCGCCGCGCGCTCGACCGCCTGCGCCACCTGCAACTGGCAGAGCACAAGGCCGGCGAGATCGGCCGCGAGCTCGATGCGCAACACGAAATGGCGCGGGCCGACTTCGCCGACGCGGTCGATTCGGCGCTGGACGACGACATCGGCGACGGCCTGCTGCGGCTGGTGTTCACCGCCTGCCACCCGGTGCTGTCGACCGAGGCGCGCGTGGCGCTCACGCTGCGTCTCATGGGCGGCCTCGCGACCGACGAGATCGCCCGCGCGTTCCTGGTGCCCGAGGCCACCGTGGCGCAGCGCATCGTGCGCGCCAAGCGCACGCTGGCCGAGGCGCGCGTGCCTTTCGAGGTGCCGCGCCGCCACGAGCTGGAAGGCCGGCTCGCTTCGGTGCTCGAAGTGATCTACCTGATCTTCAACGAAGGCTATTCGGCCACCGCCGGCGACGACTGGATGCGCCCTGCGCTGTGCGACGAAGCCCTGCGCCTTGGCCGCATCCTGGCCGAGCTGGTGCCCAAGGAGGCGGAGGTGCACGGCCTCGTCGCGCTCATGGAAATCCAGGCCTCGCGCACCGCCGCGCGCGTCGGCGCCTCGGGTGAGCCGGTGCTGTTGCTCGAGCAGAACCGCGCGCGCTGGGACCACCTGCTGATTCGCCGCGGCCTGGTCGCGCTCGCGCGCGCCGAATCGCTCGGCGGCGCGCTTGGCCCCTATGCCCTGCAGGCCGCCATTGCCGCCTGCCACGGCCGTGCGCGCGCCGCCGATGAAACCGACTGGGCGCGCATCGCCGCGCTCTACGACGCGCTGGCCGAACTCGCGCCGTCACCCATCGTCGAGCTCAACCGGGCGGTCGCGCTGTCGATGGCCTTCGGGCCCGCGGCGGGGCTGGAGGTGGTCGACGCGCTCATGGACGAACCCGCGCTCAAGGGCTACCACCTGCTGCCGGCGGTGCGCGGCGACCTGCTGTTCAAGCTCGGCCGCCACGACGAGGCCCGCAAGGAGTTCGACCGCGCCGCCGCGCTCACGCGCAACACGCGCGAGCGCGCGTTGCTGCTGGCGCGTGCGCGTGCCTGCATCGCCGAGTGAAGGTCTGGCGCTGAGTGCCACTGCGCAGGCCGTGACTCAGGCCGTGGCTCAGGCCTTGAAAGCCTGGCCGGCCTCCGAGGGCGAGCCCGGCAAGCCGAACTGGTGCCAGGCGCGGCGCAACTGTGTGTCGGAGCCGAAGCCCGACTGTTCCGCCGCCCGCGTCACGCTCGCACCCGAGGCCAGCGCGAGTTGCGCCACCGCCAGACGCAGCCTGCGCAGGTAGGCCAGCGGTGCGACGCCTGCATGCTCCATGAACAGCCGCGTGAGATGCCGCGCCGAGGTGTGCGCCACCTCGGCCATGCGCGGCACGCTCCAGTCGGCCTGCGGCTGCTCGCTGACCGCGTCCTGCACGCGGTGCAGCGCGGCATGCAGGTGGTTGCGGTAGGCGAGAAAGGGCGACAGCTCCGGGTCGTCGGGGCCGCGGCGCAGCGCCACCACCATGGTCTGCGCGACCTGCGCCGCGAGCGCCTCGCCGCAGAGTTCGGCGATGCGGTGCAGCACCAGGTCGATGCCGGTCGTCACGCCCGCGCTGCTGTACAGCGGCGGGTCGATCACGAACACGCGGTTGCTCACCACGTCGCAGCGCGGCTCCACGGCGCGCAGCTCGGCCAGGTGGTGATGGTGCGTGGTGGCGCGCCGGCCCGCGAGCGCGCCGGCATGCGCGGCGAGCAGCGCACCGGCGCAGATGGTCACCAGCTCGAGCCGCCCGCGCCCGAAGCGCAGGCCGCGCAGCCAGTGCAGCAGGTCCTGCGCCTCGGGGTTGTCGATGGCGATGGTGTCGCCGGGCAGCCCGACCAGCACCACCCAGCCGGGGCCGTCCCACTGGGTCGGCAACGGGGACAGCCCGGCCAGCGCCACGCCGACCGAGCCGATGGACGTGGGCCGCGGGCTCGCGAACTCGATCGCGAAGCGCTCGGGCTGGCCCATGGCGCGCAGCCGCTGGTTGGCGATGCGCAGCGCCTCGGCCGGGCCCGCCCAGTCGAGCACGAGGCTGCCGGGCAGCAGCGCGAAGACTACGCGGATGGCTGGATGACGGGGTTGCGGTTCCATGCGTAGTCCATCTGGCGCGCGGTGCGCTCGGCCAGCTCGCGCCCGGCCAGCCGCGCCACGAGGTGCAGGCTCATGTCGATGCCGGCGCTGATGCCCGCCGAGCTGACGATGCGGCCGTTGTCGACCCAGCGCACGCCATCGCGCACGTCGAGCGCCGGGAACTGCCCGCGCAGGTCGGCGATGTCTTCCCAGTGCGTGGTGACGGCGTCGTTGGTCACCACGCCGCTGGCGGCCAGCAGGAAGGCGCCGGTGCAGACCGAGGCCACGACCTGCGCCCCGGCGGCCTGATCGGCGATCCAGCGCAGGGTGCCGCGGCTGGACAAGGGTGCATCGACCACGCCGCCGGGAACGACCAGCACGTCGGCCTGCGGGCCGCTTGCGAGCGTGTGGCTGGCCAGCAGCTGCAATCCGGCGCGGGCCTGCACGGGCTGGCCGGCGGCCCCCTCGGCGACCGCGGCCACGTCGAACGGCGCCGCACTGCCGGGCTGCATGCGCTGGGCGACGCGGCTGGCGGTGGTGAACACCTCGAAGGGGCCGGCGAAGTCCAGCGCCTCGACGCCGTCGAAGGCCAGGATGAGCACGCGCAATGGCGTCATGCCGTGGCCCGTTCCAGCGCCTGCGCCACGCTGCACAGGGTGGCGAAGCGGCCCTGCAGCACGGTGGCGGTGCGGGCCTTGATGTCGGCGGCCGGCAGCGGGCGGCCGTCGGGCTGCACCATGTCGAAGGTCAGCGTGGCGTCGGTCACGTAGTCGACCTCCCAGCCCAGGTCCGAGGCGTGGCGCGCGGTGGTTTCGCAGCACTGCTCGGTGCGGATGCCGCTCACGATCAGCCGGCCGATGCCGTTCTGCGTGAGCCAGACGTCCAGCCCGGTATTGACCAGCGCGCTGTGGCGGCGCTTGGTGAAGGTGGCCGCGGCCTCGAAGGGCGCCAGGCCCTCGAGGGGCCGCACATGGCCCGACTCGACGGCGAACGGGTTGCCGGCGTCGGCCGGCCCGTCGGTGTGGAAGATCCGCACGATCGGCACGCCGGCAGCGGCGCAGCCGGCGATCAGCGCGTTCTGTTCAGTGAGGTAGGGGGCCGCGAGGCGCGGGTCCCAGTAGGGGCGCTGGCGGAAAGACTCCTGCACGTCGATCACAATCAGACAGGTTTTCATGGCGGGTCTCGCTGGGGCGGAGTGGATGATGCCGCCTATTCTTCTGCGTTACCAGCCCATGGTCCGTTCGGAGACGGACCGGAACCGATCAGATCCGGACATTGAAGCCCGGGAGCCGATCAGACCAGCGCCGCCGCCTGGAGTTCTTTCTTCAGGTACGCGTAGTACAGCGGCGCCGCCACCAGCCCGGCCGGTCCGAACACCGCCTCGGCCACGAACATCACGGCCAGCAGCTCCCAAACGCTCATCTGCGTGCGCGCGCCCACCACCTTGGCGTTGATGACGTACTCGGCCTTGTGGATCACGATCAGGAAGATCAGGCAGGCCAGCGCGGTGACGGGCGACACCGACAGGCCCACCAGCGTGATCACCGAGTTGCACACCAGGTTGCCGACGATGGGCACCAGCCCGGCCAGGAAGGTCAGGGTGATCAGCGCCGGCGTGTACGGCAGGTGCGCGCCCCACATCGGCATGACGAACAGCAGGAAGATGGCGGTCAGCAGCGTGTTGAAGGCCGCGATCCAGAACTGGGCCGCCACGATCTGCCCGAAAGCCTCGCCGAAGGTCTGCACGCGCTGGTGCAGCTGCTCGGCCAGCGGACGGCGGCGCAGCGGCGCGTGCGCCACCGCGGCCAGCGCGCCGACGATCAGCCCCACGTAGGAAAAGAGCAGCCCGTGCAGCCAGGCCCGGCCCGCCATGGCCAGCGAGCCGGCCTGCGCGCGCAGGTAGTTGGCGATCACGCGCTGGATTTCGGCCGCGCCTTCCGGCAGGTAGGCCGCGATTTCGACCGGCAGTTTGGAGCGCAGCTCGAGCACAGTGCGCGCCGTGTAGTCGAGCAGCTCGCGGTACTGGTCGGGCGCGTCGACGATGTATTCACGCGCCTGCGACAGCAGCAGCGTGACCAGGGCGATAGGGCCCAGCAGGACCAGGATGACGGCCAGCACGTTGGCCCAGCCCTGGGTGCGGTCGGCGCGCCTGGCGAGTGCCGGCATGCGCAGCAGGCCGCCGGTCAGCACGCGCGCGAACCAGCGCGTCGCCAGGAAGCCGATGCACACGCACAGCAGCCCCGGCAGCAGGTGCTCCCACATCACCAGCAGCAGGGCCGCCAGCATCAGCAGGTAGCTGGCGACCATCACGCCGCGCGAGGCGGTGGGGCGGTAGGCGGGGGCCGCGGGGGGCGGGATCGCGGCGGAAGTGGTGGGTTGCGGCTTCTTGGCCATCCGGGGTTTCGGTGCTCTGCTCAGGACATGTGGACGGAGCAGCCGGCGTTCAGCCGACGACCACTGCGGCACCTTGGCCGCGCGCGGCGATCACGCCGATTTCATGCACCGATTCACCGGCCGCGCGCAGCGTGGCGGCGCAGGCGGCGGCTTCGGCCGCGTCGAGCACCACCACCATGCCGATGCCGTTGTTGAAGGTGCGGTTCATCTCGATGTCGTCGATGCCGGCCACCTTCTGCAGCCAGGCGAACAGTTCGGTCTGCGGCCAGCTGCCCTTTGTCAGGTGGGCGGCCGTGCCTTCGGGCAGCACGCGGGGAATGTTCTCGAGCAGGCCGCCGCCGGTGATGTGGGCCAGCGCCTTGATCGGGTGCTTGGCCAGCGCCTCGAGCACGGGCTTCACATACAGGCGGGTGGGCGCCATCACCGCTTCGCGGAAGGGCTTGCCGTCCAGCGTGGCGGGCAGGTCGGCGCCGGCACGTTCGATCACCTTGCGCACCAGGCTGAAGCCGTTGGAATGCACGCCGGCCGAGGCCAGGCCCAGCACCACGTCGCCGGGCTTGACGTTCTGGCCCGTGAGAATCTTCGATTTTTCGACCGCGCCGACCGCGAAACCCGCCAGGTCGTACTCGCCGGCGGGGTACATGCCGGGCATTTCAGCGGTTTCGCCGCCGATCAGGGCGCAGCCCGAGAGCTCGCAGCCGCGGGCGATGCCGCCGATCACGGCGGCTGCAGTGTCGATGTCCAGCTTGCCGCAGGCGAAATAGTCCAGGAAGAACAGGGGCTCGGCGCCCTGCACCAGCACGTCGTTCACGCTCATGGCCACCAGGTCGATGCCGACGGTGTCGTGCATGTTCCATTCGAAAGCCAGCTTGAGCTTGGTGCCCACGCCGTCGGTGCCGCTCACCAGCACCGGCTCCTTGTAGCGCTTGGGCACCTCGAACAGGGCGCCGAAGCCGCCGATGCCGGCCAGCACCCCTTCGCGCAGCGTCTTCTTCGCCAGCGGCTTGATGCGGTCGATCAGGGCGTCGCCTGCGTCGATATCGACACCGGCATCCTTGTAGCTGAGCGGGGTGGGCGTAGGGGAGGTCATAGATGGTCGAGGTCGGGAAGAGCGCGAAAGGCCGCGAAAGGACGCGAAAGTATGCGAAGAGGAGGAACTGAAGAGGGTGCCGGCAACCATGTTGGCCGGGCCGATAGAATTCCTCACGATTTTAAGGGCCCTCGTGGCCCCCTCCATGAACCTTCCCGGGATGAAACAGCTCGCGCTCGATATCGGCATTGCGACGGGCCCCAGCTTCGACGCCTTTTTTGCCGGCCCCAACGAGGCGGCGCTGCGCCACCTGCAAGTGTGGGTGGGCGGCGCCGGCAGCCCTGCGCTGCACTCGCCGGTGCCGACCTACCTGTGGGGCGAAGGCGGCAGTGGCAAGACCCATCTGCTCGAATCGGTGCGTGTCGCACTGAGGGAGCAGGGCGCCAGCGTGGGCTGGCTGCACGCCGGCCTGCTGGAGCCGCCCGAGTTCGACGAGCGCTGGGGCGCCGTGCTGCTCGACGACGTGCACCTCTACACCGCCGTGCAACAGCACGCGGCTTTCAACTGGTTCGTCAACGCCCAGACCCTGCAGCGCGGCGTGGTGGCCGCTGGCGCCTTGCCGCCGGCCGACCTGGCGCTGCGCGAGGACCTGCGCACCCGCCTGGGGTGGGGCCATGTGTTCCACCTGCAGGTGCTCAGCGAAAGCGAACGCCGCGCGGTGCTGCGCCAGGCGGCCGATGCGCGCGGCGTGATGCTGTCCGACGACGTGCTCGACTACATGCTGCACCGCTTCAGCCGCGACCTGGGCAGCCTGATGGAGCTGCTCACGCAGCTCGACGGCTATGCCCTGCAGACCCAACGCGCGATCACCATTCCGCTGATCCGCTCCATGCTTGAGAACGAATAAGAGCTTCCAACCAAACAATGATCAAGAAATTCATCGACAAGCTGCTCGGCAAATCCGCTGGCGGCACACAGGGCAAGAGCCGCTTCGGCAAGCGCCAGGAGGTGCCGGCGGAGGTTCACGGGATCGATCCGGCCCTGGTCGACGAACGCGCGAAAAACGTGGTCACCACGCTGCAGCAGGCGGGGTACGAGGCCTATGTGGTGGGCGGCGCGGTGCGCGACCTGCTGCTGGGGCTGCGCCCCAAGGACTTCGACGTGGCCACCAACGCCACGCCCGAGCAGGTCAAGTCGCTGTTCCGCCGCGCCTTCATCATCGGGCGGCGCTTTCGCATCGTGCACGTGGTGTACGGCCGCGGGCGCGAGCATGAGGTGATCGAGGTCTCGACCTTCCGCGCCTACATGGACAACACCGCGGCCGAGCAGGTGGCGGGCAACGAGCGCACCAGCAAAGGCGAACTCGCGAGCATGAAGCACGCCGTGGACGCCAGCGGCCGCGTGCTGCGCGACAACGTCTGGGGCCCTCAGGAAGAAGACGCGGCGCGCCGCGACTTCACCGTGAACGCCATGTACTACGACCCGGCCAACCAGGTGGTGGTCGACTATCACAACGGCATCAAGGACGCGCAGAAGCTCACGCTGCGCATGATCGGCGACCCGGCCACGCGCTACCGTGAAGACCCGGTGCGCATCATTCGCGCCATCCGCTTCTCGGCCAAGCTCGCCGCGCTGGGCTTCAAGATGGAAGCCAAGACGGCGGCGC
This sequence comes from Variovorax sp. 10N412, assembly GCF_056394985.1. Taxonomy (NCBI): domain Bacteria; kingdom Pseudomonadati; phylum Pseudomonadota; class Betaproteobacteria; order Burkholderiales; family Comamonadaceae; genus Variovorax; species Variovorax sp. 10N412. The sequence goes on along the minus strand of NZ_JBFTIO010000001.1, from coordinate 839,603 downwards.
CGCTGATCGATTCGAGCAAGCTGCTGGCCGACGTGCCGCAGAGTCGCCTGTTCGACGAAATGCTCAAGCTGTTGCAGACCGGCCATGCCATCGCGACCATCGAGCAGCTCAACAAGCTCGGCCTGGCGCGGGGCATCTACCCGCTGCTCGACGTGGTGGTGGAGCGCGCCGATCAGCCCTTCGTGAAGGCCGCCCTGCAGGACACCGACCGCCGCGTGGGCGAGGGCAAGCCCGTGGCGCCCAGCTTCCTGCTGGCCTGCGTGCTGTGGGCCGACGTGCGCGACGGCTGGGCCCAGCGCCAGGAAGGCCGCCACGGCCAGCGCCCGCAGCCGCCGTTCCCGGCGCTGCAGGACGCCATCGACGACGTGTTCAATTCGCGCATCGGCGACGTGTCGGGCCGCGGCAAGCTGGCCGCCGACATGCGCGAGATCTGGATGATGCAGCCGCGCTTCGACAAGCGCACCGGCTCCACGCCCCACAGCCTGGTCGAGCAGGCGCGCTTTCGTGCGGCCTTCGACTTCATGCGCCTGCGCGCTGACGTGGGCGAGGTGAGCGAGGCCATTGCCGAGTGGTGGCAGGAGTTCAGCACCGCCGACGACGTACGCCGCCAGGACCTGCTGGAGCAGGTGCGCGAAGACCAGAAGGTGCGCCAGCGCGTGCGGGTGCGCGAGAACCCGCCGCCCAAGCCGCGCAGCGAGCCTGTGGTGCGCCAGGCCCCGGCCGCCGAGACGGACTCGGACGAAGAGGTCGAAGTCGAAGCCGGTGCCGTGCCCCCCGACGGCGAAGCAGCCGCGCCGCGCAAGCGCCGGCGCCGCCGCAAGCCGCGTCCCGCGGGCGGTGGCGACGGCGGCGGTGAGGGCGGCGGCCACGCCGCTGGCGAATGAGCGCGCCTGACCGGCCGGACGGCGGCAGGAAGAGCCCCGCGGCCAAGGCCATTGCCAAGGTATGCAAGGTGAGCAAGGTGAGCAAGGTGAGCAAGGTCCCCAAGGCCGCGCCACCGCGCAGCACCGGGGGCAAGCCCCCGACGGCCGGCGCCCGAAGCGGCCCGCCCGCGCGCCGCTCGCCCGCCCGCGCCCCCACGAGCCGCCCGCGCGGTCCGCGCGAGGACTACCCGACCGTGCAGGCCTTTGTCGCCATCGGCGCCAACCTGGGCGATGCCGAGGCGGCCGTGAAGGCGGCCATGGCCGCCATCGGCGCGCTGCAGCGCACCCAGGTGACGGCCCGTTCGTCGCTCTACCGCAGCGAACCGGTGGATGCCGAAGGCCCCGATTTCGTCAACGCCGTGGTGGCCGTGCGCACCGGCCTGGATGCCGAGCAGTTCCTCGTGGCGTTGCAGCGCCTGGAAACGCAGGCCGGCCGCGAACGGCCTTTTCCCAATGCACCGCGCACGCTCGACCTCGATCTGCTGATGCATGGCAACTCGGTGATGGACACGCCCACGCTGACCCTGCCGCATCCCCGCATGCGCGAGCGCGCCTTCGTGCTGAAGCCGCTGGCTGAAATCGCACCCGACAAGGTGCCGCGCGCGGCGCTGGCACGCGTCACGGGCCAGGTGGTCAAGCGCATCGTCTGACGCGGCCGCGCTGCTGCTTTATGCACTCGATCTGGCCGGTGTGACGGTGTTCGCGGTCAGCGGGCATTGGCGGCCGGCCATGCGGGGACTTGACTGGCCGGCGTGCTGCTGATCGTGGCGCGGCGCCTGGGCGGCATCCACGGCGGCTCGCGCTTGCCGGTGCTGCGCTTGCCAGGCTGAGCGACGGGCTGAATTCGAGGGCAGCGGGACGCGCGCGCAGCGCTTCGAAAGCCGGTCCGTGCGGGCCGGACCGTCATGCCCGTTAAACTTCGCCGGTTTTTCATGAAGGCGTCATACCGTTGTGGTTGTGGCGCACCCCAGGAGTTTCCATGTTCGGCAAGCTGCTGCCCCGCGAGGGCAATTTCTTCGAGATGTTCAACCAGCACGCCGATCGCATCGTCGAGGCGGCGCGGGCTTTCGAGCAACTCGTCGCCAACTACAACGACGTGCACCTGCGCGAGCAGTACAACCGCGATGTCGACAACGCCGAGCGCGCCGCCGACCGCGTGACGCACGACGTCAACCGGCTGATCCACAAGACCTTCATCACGCCCATCGACCGCGAGCAGATCCACAAGCTCATCAACACGATGGACGACGTGGCCGACCTGATCCAGGACTCGGCCGAGACCATGGCGCTGTACGACGTGCGCCACATGACCGACGAGATCGTGCGCCTCACGGCCCTGAGCGTGAAGTGCTGCGACCGACTGAAGGACGCCGTCAAGTTCCTCGGCAAGATCGCCGATCCGGCGGTGGCCGAGGCGGTGCTCAAGACCTGCGAGGAAATCGACCGCCTCGAATCGGACGCCGACCGCGTGATGCGCAGCGCCATGAGCAAGCTGTTCCGCGAGGAGCCCGATGTGCGCGAGGTGATCAAGCTCAAGGCGATCTACGAGCTGCTGGAAACGATCACCGACAAGTGCGAGGACGTGGCCAACGTGATCGAGGGCATCGTCCTCGAGAACTCCTGAGCGGGTAGCCACGCATGGCAACGGTTCAGGTCGCCCTCTGGGTGGTGATGGTGCTGGTCGCGCTGGCGATCCTGTTCGACTTCATGAACGGATTCCACGACGCCGCGAATTCGATCGCGACGGTGGTCTCCACCGGCGTGCTCAAGCCGGGGCAGGCCGTGGTGTTCGCGGCCTTCTTCAACCTGATCGCGATCTTCATCTTCCACCTGAGCGTGGCGGCCACGGTGGGCAAGGGCATCGCCCAGCCCGGCGTGGTCGACGTGCACGTGGTGTTCGGCGCGCTCGTCGGTGCCATCAGCTGGAATCTGGTCACCTGGTACTACGGCATTCCAAGCAGCTCGTCGCACGCGCTCATCGGCGGCATCGTGGGCGCGGTGATTGCCAAGACCGGCACCAGCGGGCTGGTGGCCTCGGGCATCTGGAAGACGGTGGCCTTCATCTTCGTGTCGCCGCTGCTGGGCTTCCTGCTGGGCTCGATGATGATGATCGCGGTGGCCTGGGGCTTCAGGCGCGCCACGCCGTCGCGGGTGGACCGCTGGTTCCGGCGGCTGCAGCTGGTTTCGGCCGGCGCCTACAGCTTGGGCCATGGCGGCAACGACGCGCAGAAGACCATCGGCATCATCTGGATGCTGCTGATCGCCACCGGCTACGCCTCGGCCAGCGACGCCGCGCCGCCGCTGTGGACCATCGTGAGCTGCTACACCGCGATTGCGCTGGGCACCATGTTCGGCGGCTGGCGCATCGTGAAGACGATGGGCCAGAAGATCACCAAGCTCAAGCCCGTGGGCGGCTTCTGCGCCGAGACGGGCGGGGCGCTGACCCTGTTCCTGGCCACCGCGCTGGGCATTCCGGTGTCGACCACCCACACCATCACGGGCGCCATCGTCGGCGTCGGCTCCACGCAGCGCGCGAGCGCGGTGCGCTGGGGCGTGGCGGGGAACATCGTGTGGGCGTGGATCTTCACGATCCCGGCGTCGGCCTTCGTGGCGGCGATTGCCTACTGGATCAGCATCCAGCTGTTCTGATCGTTACTGCGAAATCTTCCGGCCTTCTTCGATCTGGTGTTCGAAGTAGCGCTGGAAGCTGAACACGATGCTGGCCATCAGGATCGTGCTGCCGAAGAACAGCGACATCACCACCGCGCCGATGGTGAACCAGTTGGTCTGGCCCGGCTTGGCATCCGACGGCGCGCTTGCGTTGAAGCGCGCATTCCACTTCTCGGGTGTCATCAGGCCGTAGACGATGGCCACCAGCGCGCAGCCCGCGATGGTGAAGCCCAGCAACGGAATCAGCGCCCAGCTCAGGCCGTCGTCCACGCCGTACAGGCGCACGCGTTCGATGCCGTAGACGCCCAGCGCCGTGGGAATGGGCAGCAGCCAACCGAGCCAGTCGCCGATGCCCCGCAGGTAGAAGCGGTGCAGTCCCAGCGGGCCGCCAAGGAAGGTGAGCCAGGCGGCGGTGGTCTTGTTTTTCATTCGGGTGTCATTCAGAGGTCATTCGGGCTTGGTGGTGCTGCCTTCGCCGAGCACCTTCTCCATCAGGACCACGTCGCGCCATTCGCCGAACTTCCAGCCGCAGTCCTTCAGCACGCCGACGTGGGTGAAGCCCTGGCTACGGTGCACCCCGACGGAACCGGCGTTGGCCGAGTCGCCGATCACCGCGATCAGCTTGCGCACGCCTGCGGCTTCGGCTGCTTGCGACAGCGCCGCCAGCAGCTTCGCGCCCAGACCCTTGCCGCGCGCTGACTCCGACATGTAGATCGAGTCCTCGGCCGAAAAACGGTAGGCCGGGCGCGGCTTGAACCAGTTGCAGTAGGCAAAACCCAACACTTCGCCATTTTCTTCGGCAACCAGGTACGGCAGTTTCTTGCCCAGCACGTCGGCGCGACGGGCGGCCATGTCGGTGGGGGAGGGAGGCTCTGTTTCGAAGGTGCCGGTGCCGTTCAGCACGTGGTGGGCATAGATGGCCGTGACGGCTGCAACGTCTTCGTCGCGGCTGGGGCGGATGGTGAGGGGCATGCGGATGAAAACAGGTGGCGCGAGGCCGGAATTCGGAGAAAACGCGTGTCGGGCTATAATCGCAGGCTTTTCAGCGTGTCGCTGGCCGGGTGGCCATGTCGCGTGTCTCGACGCTGGAAGAACATTGTGAGCGGGCCTCTTCTTCATCCATAGGGCCTGCTGACCACCCAAGGATAAATCATGGTCGTCATTCGACTTTCCCGCGGCGGCTCCAAAGGCCGTCCGTTCTTCAACATCGTCGTGTCGGACAAGCGCGTTCGCCGCGATGGCCGTTTCATCGAGCGTCTGGGTTTCTACAACCCGACCGCCAAGGAAAACGAAGAAAGCATCCGTATTGCCCAGGACCGCCTGGCCTACTGGAAGAGCGTCGGCGCACAAGCTTCGCCCACCGTTCTGCGCATCATCAAGCAAGCTGCTTCGGCAGCACCCAAGGCGGCGGCCTAAGCCGTCCCGCACGGCGATGTTGCCCGCACTCGAAACCGCCGAATTGCCGGCGGACGCGATCGAAGTAGGGCGCATCGCCGATGCATGGGGCATCAAGGGCTGGTTCAAGGTCCTGCCCCACAGCGCCCAGCCCGAGGCGCTTTTTTCTTCCAAGCGTTGGTTCCTGCAGGCCCCCGGGGCTGCGGCGAGCGGCGCTTTCCGGCTCGCGATCCGCGAAGCCAAAGAACATTCCAGCTGCATCGTCGCCACGTCCGACGATGTGCCAGATCGCAACGCGGCCGAAGCGCTGCGCGGCGCGCGCGTGTTCGTGTCGCGTTCGAGCTTTCCAACGGCCGGCGACGACGAGTACTACTGGGTCGACCTGATCGGCCTGTCGGTGGTCAACCGCGAAGGCGTCGTGCTCGGCGAGGTTCGCGAGCTGCTTGCCACCGGTCCGCAGACCACGCTGGTGCTCGCCGCCGAAGAAGACGGCAAGGCCGTCGAGCGCATGGTGCCCTTCGTCTCCGTCTTCGTCGACAAGGTCGACCTGCCCGGCCGCCTGATCACGGTCGACTGGCAACCCGAATACTGACCGGCGACTGCGCGCATGCGCTTCGACGTCCTCACGCTGTTTCCCGAACTGTTCGCGCCTTTCATGGCCAGCGGCGTGACGCGCCGCGCCTACGAGTCGAAGCAAGTCGAGGTGGTGCTGTGGAACCCGCGCGATTTCGCCCCTGGCAACTACAAGCGTGTGGACGACCGCCCGTTCGGCGGTGGCCCCGGCATGGTCATGATGGCGCAGCCGTTGTCGGCTTGCCTCGACGCGGCGCTCGCGGCCCGCGGCGCAGAAGCACCCGTCGTGCTGTTTTCTCCCATCGGCGAGGCGTTGCGGCATGCATCGGTCGAGCGTTGGTCGGCCAGCAAGGGTGCGGTGCTGGTCTGCGGGCGCTATGAAGGTATTGACCAGCGTTTCATCGACACGCGCGTCACGCACCAGATCAGCCTCGGCGATTTCGTTCTCTCCGGCGGAGAGATCGCGGCCATGGCGCTGCTCGATGCGGTCGCGCGTTTGCAGCCGGGAGTGCTCGGCGACGAAGCCAGCCACGTGCAGGACAGCTTCAATCCCGCCCTCGACGGCCTGCTCGACTGCCCGCACTACACCCGGCCCGAGCAATGGAACGGGCAGGGCGTGCCGGCGCCGTTGCTTTCGGGCCACCATGTGCAGATCGAGCGGTGGCGGCGCGACCAGCGCCTGGCCATCACGGCCGCACGGCGCCCCGAACTGATCGACGCGGCCCGCGCGGCGGGACGCCTTGCCAAGGCCGATGAGGCCGCGCTGAAAAAAAAGCTATAATCTCGGGCTCCCCGATCCTCTGCCCGGCCGCGCCGGACTTTTCGCCGGTTCATCCGATGAAAGCCCAGGCGCCCTTTGTGTAGCCCGACACGATCGACTATCAGGAAATCATGAACCTCATCCAGACCCTCGAGCAGGAAGAAATTTCCCGCCTCGGCAAAACCATTCCCGATTTCATGCCCGGTGACACGGTCATCGTCAGCGTGAGCGTCGTCGAAGGCACCCGCAAGCGCGTGCAGGCCTACGAAGGCGTCGTGATCGCCAAGCGCAACCGTGGCCTCAACAGCGGCTTCACCGTGCGCAAGATCTCCAGCGGCGAAGGCGTGGAGCGTACGTTCCAGACCTACAGCCCGCTGATCGCCGGCATCGAAGTCAAGCGCCGCGGCGATGTGCGCCGCGCCAAGCTGTACTACCTGCGCGAGCGCAGCGGTCGTTCGGCACGCATCAAGGAAAAGCTGCCGAGCAAGTCGACGGCCGCTGCCAAATAAGCAGTCCTGTCGTGCAAGAAAAGCCGCCGCTCTGGCGGCTTTTTGCATTGGTGCCCCGCACGAAAAGACAGCTTGGCTTTTTTACGCTCTACTCGAAGCCTCTTGACCTCTTTCTCCTCCACCGTCGCTTCCATGCAACCCGCTCCCCTCGAACCCATCAATGCCGTGGTGCCGCCCACGCTGCTGCAGTTCGATCCGCGCGAGGCGCCCTTCGTGGACGGCAGCGACGGCTTGCCCGCGGTGGCGGCCGACCAGTTGACGGCGCAGGCGTTGCGCGCGCGCTTCGCCGCGCCGCCCGCGTGGGAGCCCGAGCTCAGGCGCGAGCCCCGCATGATCGACCGCCCGCCCGCGCAGGCCGCCGTGCTGGTGCCGATCGTGCAGCGTCCCCACGGCGCGACCGTGCTGCTCACCGAGCGCACTACGCACCTGTCGAACCACTCGGGCCAGGTGGCGTTTCCGGGCGGCCGCGTCGACCCGGAAGACGCCAACATTTCCGCCGCCGCATTGCGCGAGGCATGGGAGGAGGTCGGCTTGTCGGCGCAGTTCATCGAAGTGCTCGGCAGTCTTCCGACCTACACCACGGTGACTTCTTTCATCGTGACGCCGGTCGTTGCGCTGGTGCAGCCCGACTTCGAACTCACCATCAATCCCTACGAAGTGGCCCATGCCTTCGAGGTGCCGCTGGCCTGGTTGATGGACCCTGCCAACCACCGCCGCCATTCGGTGAGCGCGGTGGACGGCCGCCGGCGCGAGTGGTATTCGATGCCCTACCAGGACGGGCCCGACGAGCGCTTCGTCTGGGGCGCGACCGCAGGCATGCTGCGCAATCTCTACCGCTTCCTCGCCGCCTGAGTCTCTTGCGCGCAGGGCCCGAAACTTCGGGCGCTCTCGCTATCATCGAAGGATGAGCTTTTTTGCCATCCTGTGCGCGCTGCTGATCGAGCAGGTGCGGCCGCTGGGCCCGCACAACCCCGTGTACGGCGGGGTTCTGGCGTGGACACGCTGGACCAGCCGCAACTTCGACGCGGGCAAGCCGCACCACGGATGGATCGCCTGGGGGCTCGCGGTCTTCGTGCCCACGCTCTTGTCGCTGGGCGTGCACTGGCTGCTGGTGCTCACGCTCGGCCTGCCCTTCGCGGTGCTCTGGAGCATTGCGGTGCTCTACGTCACGCTGGGCTTCAGGCAGTTCAGCCATCACTTCACCGACATCCGCGACGCGCTCGACGAGGGCGACGAGCCGCTCGCGCGCTCGCTGCTTGCGCACTGGCAGGGTGTGGATGCGGCCGACCTGCCGCGCAGCGAAATCGTGCGCCACGTGATCGAGCACTCGGTGATCGCCGCGCACCGCCATGTGTTCGGCGTGCTGGCGTGGTTCTCGGTCATTGCGGCGATCGGACTCGGGCCGGCCGGCGCGGTGTTCTACCGCATGAGCGAGTTCGTCTCGCGCTACTGGGCGCACAAGAACGGCGCCGCGGTGCAACCGTCGAGTGTCGCGGTGCAGGAGGCCGCGGGGCGTGCCTGGCACGCGATCGACTGGCTCCCCGCGCGCATCACCGCGCTGGGCTTCGCGGTGGTCGGCAGCTTCGAGGAAGCCATCGACTGCTGGCGCAACGACGCGCAGCGCTTCCCCAACGAAAACGACGGCGTGATCCTCGCGGCGACGTCGGGCGCGGTCAACGTGCGCCTGGGCGGTGGCTCGCTGAGCCCGATTCCCGTCGCCGATTCGCTGTCGCGCGCCCAGGCCGGCGAATCAATGGCCGACGGCCGTCGTACAGACAGCGGCAGTACGCCTGGGCGAGAGCCCGAGCCTGGCCACCTGCGCAGCGTCGTGGGCCTGGTCTGGCGCTCGGTCGTCATGTGGATGGTGCTGCTGGCCTTGCTGACCTTGGCTCGCCTGCTGGGCTGAGCCGCGGGAGGATTTCATGACTACCGCAGTGCCGGCTTACTGGAGCCCGCGCATCGGCGCGCTCGAGCCCTACGTGCCCGGAGAGCAGCCGCGCATCGAGAACCTCGTCAAGCTCAACACCAACGAGAACCCGTACCCGCCGTCGCCGATGGCCATCGAGGCGATCCGGCGCGCGGCCGAGCACGGGCTGGAGCGCTACCCGGACCCGACCTCGCTCGCCTTGCGCGAAGCGGTCGCGCGGCGGCATGGGCTGCAGGCCGACCAAGTGTTCGCGGGCAACGGCTCCGACGAGGTGCTCGCGCACGCCTTCTTCGCGTTCTTCCAGCAGGCCGCGCCGCTGCTCATGCCCGATGTGAGCTACAGCTTCTACAAGGTCTATGCGCAGCTGTACGGCATCGACTGCGCGCTGCAGCCGGTGGACGACGGCCTGTGCGTCGACATCGACGCCCTGGCGGCGCGTGCCCGCGAGGGCTGCGCGGGCGTCGTCATCGCGAATCCCAACGCGCCCACGGGCATCGGCCAGCCGTTGTCGCGCATCGAGCAATTGCTGCAGGCCTGTCCGGAGCGCGTGGTGCTGGTGGACGAGGCGTACATCGATTTCGGCGGCGAAAGCGCGCTGCCGCTGATCGACAAATATCCGAACCTGCTGGTGGTGCAGACGCTCTCCAAGGCGCGCTCGCTGGCGGGCCTTCGGGTCGGTTTCGCCTGCGGGCAGGCCCACCTGATCGACGCCCTGGTGCGCGTGAAGGACAGCTTCAACTCCTACCCGATCGACCGGCTGGCCTCGGCCGGCGCGGTGGCCGCGCTCGACGACGAGGCCTGGTTCCGCGGCACGCGCGACAAGATCGTCGACACCCGCGAAGGGCTGTGTCTCCAGCTCGAAGACCTGGGTTTCGAGGTGCTGCCCTCGCAAGCCAACTTCGTCTTTGCGCGCCATGCGCAGCGCGACGCCGCTGAACTCGCCGCACTGCTGCGCGAGCGGGCCGTGCTGGTGCGGCATTTCAGGCAGGCGCGCATCGCGCAGTACCTGCGCATCAGCATCGGCACCCGAGAGCAGTGCGGCGCGCTGGTGCAGCGACTGCAGGATATTCTTGGCCCCCATTCTTGAAGGAACTCCCGGCCATGCCGACCCATGACTCCGACCCGCGCTCAGCGGCCTGCGCAAGCTTCTGGCAAGCGGTGAGCGCCCAGCTCGACAGCCTTCGCACCCTGCCCGGGCACGAACTGGTGCCGGCGTTGAACGCACTGCTGCAGCCCCTCTTTCCACGCCTGGCCGCGGAAGTGGCCGGTGAGCCGCCCGCGTTCAAGCTCGTGCTGACCGCCCATGGCTCGATGGACGACTTCGACGACGTCATGGCGCTGGTGCAGAGCAGCCCCGCGTTGCCGCAGGTCGAGGTGGAGGCTTTCCGCCAGCGCACTGGCCAGGGCTTCGGCATTCGCATGGGCGACTTCGAACTGGCGAGTTCCGACATTCTCGTGAAGCACGAGCCCTACGACGGCCTCGTGGCGCTGGAGATCGGCTTCGCCAAGCCCATTCCCATGGACATGCGGGACCACGCGCGCCACACGAGCCTCATCATGCTCGACCACATCCTGGGCGAGTACGACGCGGCGGTGAAGGTCGGCCCGGTCGACTATGCCGACGCCGGCGACAGCGCGGGTTTCGACGGCGTGTCGCTCGACGACTTCGTGCCGGTGTTCGACGCCTGCTGGCGCGACGAACTCGGCCACACCGGTGTGTTTCCCACGGGCGAGCACGCCTGGTCGGGCCTGACCGCCACGCGCGAAGCCGAGGACGGCAGCGAGATCGAGATGGTCGTGATGCGCAACGACACGGCCGCCGCGCTGCTGGGCCGAGCGGACCTGGGCCACCACCTGTCGGCCGCGATCCCGGTGGAATCGGGCGAAGAACTGGAAGCGGCCCGCGTCTACGAAGACCGGCTGACCGCGCTGCTGCAGACGCACGAGGCGGGCTGCTGCACGCACGTCGTCCTGGAAGAGGGTGTGCGCACCGTCAACTTCCAGGTGGCCGATGCCGCTGCGGCGATCGCGCATGCGCAGTCGCTGCAGGAGGGCATGGACCTTCCCGTGACGCTGGACCTTGCCTTCGACCCGACCTGGAAGTCCTACCGCGTCTGGCTCGGCTGACGCCGGCGCTTCAGTAGCGCTTCTGGCTCAGCTCGGCGAACAGCTCGCCGTAGATCTTGTAGCGGCTCGGGCTGATGCCGTTGCCCGTTTCATTGGCCGCCCCCACGTTGGCGATCACGCCGCAGCCCGGCTCGTGCAGGTGGGTGCAGTTGTAGAACTTGCAGTCGCCCATGTGTTCGGCGATGTCGGGCATCAGGCCGGCAAGTTGCATCGGTTCGATGTGGTTCAGGCCGAATTCCTGGAAGCCCGGCGAATCGATCAGGCCTGTGGTGCGGGCTTCGTCGATCCAGTACCAGGTGGTGCTCGTGGTCGTGTGCTTGCCCGAATTCAGCGCCTGCGAGATCTCCTGCGTCAGCACGGTGGCGCCCGGCACCAACAGGTTGGTCAGCGTGCTCTTGCCCGAGCCTGAAGGGCCCAGCACCAGCGTGCACTTGCCCGCAAGCAGTTTCATCAGCGAGGCGTAGTCGGCCTCGCCCGATGCCTTCAGCGACAGCGGCAGCACGCCGTGGTGCATGCGCCGGTAGGGCGCCAGCTTGGCCCAGGCGCGCGCGAAGGGCTCGACCAGGTCGCTCTTGTTGAGCGCGATGATGGGTGTGATGCGCTCGGCCTGGGCCGCGATCAGCGCACGTGCCAACTGATGCTCGGAGAACTCCGGCTCGGCGGCGATCAGGATCAGCACGTGGTCGAGGTTGGCCGCGAACGACTTGGTGCGGATCTCGTCCTGCCGGTAGAACAGGTTGCGCCGCGGCAGCACCTGCTCGATGGTGCCTTCGTCCTCGCTGGCCTGCCAGAGCACGCGGTCGCCGACCACGGCCTGGCTCTTCTTGCCGCGCGGGTGGCAGATCAGGCGCTCGCCCGCGGGCGTTTCGACCAGGCAGTGACGGCCGTGGCTGGCGACAACAAGACCGTCGTTCAGCGTCTTCGCAGCGGATGCTGCGGAAGCGGCGGTGCGGCTCGACTTAGCCAAGTGCGCGGTCCGTCATGCGGCGGGACCGGGGCTTGCGACCAGCGCATCGGCCTGGCGCGCGCAGTCGAAGTCGGTGGCCGAGAGGCCTCCCACGTCGTGCGTGTTGAAGCGCACCAAGCAGCGGTTGTAGTGCACCGAAAGGTCGGGGTGATGGTCCTGTGTGTGCGCCACGAAGGCCAGCGCATTCACGAAGGCGATGGTTTCGAAGTAGTTGGCGAAGGTGAAGGTCTTTTCGATGGCGACGTCGGCGCCGTCGCCGGTGAGCTTCCAGCCGTCGAGGCGCGCCAGGGCGGCCACGATTTCGGTGGCGCTCAGCGCTTTGCGTGCGGGAAGGCTCTTCCAGTCTTTGGGCTTGAACATGCTGCTCATGAGGGGCTTCGCGAAGAAATGAAAAGTGGATGCATCACGCCGAGGCCGTCATGCGCGCAAGGCGCTCGGAGGCGGGCGGATGGGAGTAGTAGAAGCTCACGAACAGAGGGTCCGGCGTGAGCGTGGAGGCGTTGTCCTGGTAGAGCTTGAGCAGGGCGGCCGACAGGTCGGCGCCGCTGGTCTGCGCCACGGCATAGGCATCGGCTTCGAACTCATGCTTGCGCGACAGGCGGGCGGGCAGCGGTGCAATGAAGAAGCCGAACACCGGCACCGCCAGCATGAACAGCAGCAGCGCCAACGCACTGTTGGGTGCGGTGAGGTTGGGTTGCACGCCCAGTCCGGCATAGAACCACACCTGCGTCGACACCCAGCCCAGCAGCGCGAAGCCCGCCAGGCTCAGCGCGAACATGGCAACGAGCCGCTTGACGATGTGGCGGTGCTTGAAGTGGCCGAGTTCGTGGGCGAGCACTGCTTCGACCTCGCTGGCGTTCAGCTGCCGCAGCAGCGTGTCGTAGAACACCACGCGCTTGCTGGCACCGAAGCCGGTGAAGTAGGCATTGGCGTGCGCGCTGCGCGTGCTGCCGTCCATCACGAACAGGCCCTTGGCCGCGAAGCCGCAGCGCTTCATGAGCGCCGTGACGCGCGCCTTCAGCGTGGGATCGTCCAGCGGCTTGAACTTGTTGAACAGCGGGGCGATGAAGGTCGGGTAGATCAGCATCAGCAACAGGTTGAAGCCCATCCACGCACCCCAGGCCCACAGCCACCAGAGCTGTCCTGCGGCACCCATGAGCCAGAGGATCAGGGCGGCGATCGGCAGGCCGATCACGGCGCCGAGCAAGGTCGACTTGAGCGTATCGGCCAGCCAGAGTTTCCAGGTCATCTTGTTGAAGCCGAAGCGCTCCTCGAGCCGGAAGGTCTGCCAGAGCGTGAAGGGCAGTTCCAGCAGCCCGCCGATCAAGGCGAAGGCGCCCAGCAGCACCAGTTGCTGCACCATGCCGCCGCCGAGCCACAGGAGCAGCAGGTTGTTGAGCACGTCGAGCCCGCCAAGCAGCGTCCAGCCCAGCAGCAGTGCTGCGCTCCAGGCCATTTCGATGAGGCCGAAGCGCGCCTTGGCGATGGTGTAGTCGGCCGCCTTCTGGTGGGCGGCGAGGGTGATGGTCTGCGCGAAGGCGGGCGGGACCGTGCCGCGGTGCTGCGCCACATGGCGCACTTGCCGCGAGGCCAGCCAGAACTTCACGAGCAGCCCCGCAACCAGCGCAACCGCAAAGGCAATGGTGAAGATGAGCGAATAGGACATGGAGCGGCGAGTTTAGTCCCCGGTATCTGGGGCCGCAGGCCTTCGACGACAATCCTGCGATGCCCGAATCCATCGCCCCGACACCCCCGGCCACCGCGCCCACCCTGAAGAAGAGCGACCTGAACCTGGTCTGGCTGGACTGCGAAATGAGCGGCCTGGACCCCGACAAGGAGTTCCTGCTCGAAATTGCCGTGGTCGTGACCGGTCCCGACCTCACGCCCCGCATCGACGGTCCCGTGCTGGTCATTCACCAGAGCGACGCCGTGCTCGACGCCATGGACGCCTGGAACAAGGGCACCCACGGCCGCAGCGGCCTGATCGACAAGGTGAAGGCCTCCACGCTGGACGAAGCCGCCGCCGAGCAGCAGTTGCTGGAATTCATCGCCAAGTACATCCCGCGCAGCGGCTCGCCCATGTGCGGCAACACCATCGGTCAGGACCGGCGCTTCCTGGTCAAGTACATGCCCAAGCTGGAGGCGTACTTCCACTACCGCAACCTCGACGTCAGCACCCTCAAGGAACTGGCCAAGCGCTGGAAGCCCACCGCCTACAGCAGCTTCAAGAAGCAGCAGGCGCACACCGCGCTGGCCGACGTGCACGAGTCCATCGAGGAACTGGCGCACTATCGCGAGACTTTCCTGAAGCTGACCGACTGAATAAACAAAGTCAGCGGACAAAGGACTAGGTAAAACCCCGAGTTCGTGCCATAATCGCAGGCTTCGCTGATCGGGCAGGTATTTCAAGCCCGGCCAGCGACTCTTGCATCTCCCTATCTTGCACACCGCGCCCGATCGCATTCGCTGATCAAAAAGGGCCACAGCCTCAGGCGTCAGCCCGAAGTTGAATGTCGTTGGATGGTTGATGTTTTTAACCACCAACGGGGCGCCGCCTACGGCAGCGCTCGCGTTTGAGATTGATATTCATGACCGACGCTTTTGAAGCGCAGGGCGAATTCGCGCCTGTGCAATCCTCTATCCATAACGAATTCACCGCTCCGGTGGACACCGTGTCCGAGGCCCCCATTCTCGAGGCGCTCGACGCAGCCGCTCCCGAAGTGGCCGCAGTGGAAGAACCCACTCTGCCCAACGGCTTTGTCCGCCTGGGCCTCGCCCCTGAACTGATCGCCGCCGTGGCCGACCTGGGTTTCACCCAGCCCACCACCGTGCAAGACAAGGTGATCCCGCTGGCCATGGGCGGTGAAACCGGCCAGGACGGCAAGGCCCGTTTCGTCGACCTGATGGTCTCCAGCCAGACCGGTTCGGGCAAGACCGCCGCCTTCCTGCTGCCCGTGCTGCACACGCTGCTCAAGCGCCAGGCCGAAGCCGAAGCCGAAGCCAAGGCCGAGTTCCAGCGCCTGGCCGCCGAAGCTGCCGCCCGCGGCGAAGCCGCGCCGAAGAAGCCCAAGCGCAAGGACCCGACCAACACCCGTCATTTCAAGGCTGCCACTCCCGGCGCCCTGATCCTGTGCCCGACGCGCGAACTCGCGCAGCAAGTCGCGCACGATGCCATCGAACTCGTCAAGCATTGCCGCGGCCTGCGCATTGCCAATGTGGTGGGCGGCATGCCTTACCAGTTGCAGATCGCCAAGCTGCAGAACGCCGACCTCGTGGTTGCCACCCCTGGCCGTCTGCTCGACCTGCAACGTTCGTCGCAGCTCAAGCTCGACCAGGTCAAGTTCCTGGTGGTCGACGAAGCCGACCGCATGCTCGACCTCGGCTTCTCCGACGACCTGGCTGAAGTCAACCAGCTCACCATCGAGCGCCAGCAGACCATGATGTTCAGCGCCACCTTCGCGCCGCGCATCCAGCAGCTGGCCCAGCGCGTCATGCGCGAGCCGCAACGCATCACCATCGACAGCCCGCAGGAAAAGCACGCCAACATCAAGCAGTCGCTGTACTGGGCCGACAACAGCCAGCACAAGCGCAAGCTGCTCGACCACTGGCTGCGTGACACCACCATCAACCAGGCCATCGTGTTCGCGAGCACGCAGGTCGAGTGCGACGGCCTTGCCGCCGACCTGCAGCAAGACGGCTTCAGCGCCGTGGCACTGCACGGCGCCCTGAGCCAGGGCCTGCGCAACCGCCGCCTGATGGCGCTGCGCCAAGGCCAGGTCCAGATCCTGGTGGCCACCGACGTTGCCGCCCGCGGCATCGACGTGCCGACCATCACCCACGTGTTCAACTTCGGCCTGCCGATGAAGGCCGAGGACTACACCCACCGCATCGGCCGCACCGGCCGTGCAGGCCGCGACGGCCTGGCCATCACCTTCGCCGAATTCCGCGATCGCCGCAAGATCATGGACATCGAGCAGTACAGCCGCCAGCAGTTCAAGGCGGAAGTGGTGCCGGGCATGGAGCCGCAGCAGCGCATGCCGCAATCGCGTCCGCCGATGGGCGAGTACCGCGGCGGCCGTGGCGACAACCAGTCGCGCGATCGCAAGTTCGGCGGCGCTCCGCGTGGCAATGGCGGCGGCTTCGGCGGCGGCAATGGCGGCGGCAACTATGCGGGCGCCAGCGGCTTCAACGACCGTGGTTCGCGTCCTCCGACACCCCGTGGCGGCGGCTTCGGCGGCCAGGGTGGTGGCGGCCATAACGCCGGTTTCGGCGGCGGCCGTGACGAAGGCGGCAACAACGGCGGCGGCTTCGGTCGCAAGCCGGGCTGGGGCGACAGCGCCCCGCGCGGTGGCGCCAACCATGGCGGCCGGGGCGACTTCGCTCCCCGCGAAGGTTTCGCACCGCGTGAAGGCTTCGCACCCCGCGAGGGTTTCGCTCCGCGCGGCAATGGCGCAGGCCATGGCGGCCCGGGCAAGGTGTTCGTGCCCCGTGACGCGCAAAAGCGCAGCTTCAAGCCCACGCGCTGATCCCCAGCGAGCGGCCTGACAGCCGCATCGCCCCCCAAAAAGCCCGCGCTTCTCACGAACGCGGGCTTTTTCATTTCGGGTTTCCGAGCAGGCCGGTGCAGTCGAATTTTGATTGACACCTGAATCGATGAAAAGTAATGTAATGGCGCATTGCTTCCCCGGGTCCGTCCTGCGGCCACCGGTTCATCGACACCTGCTTTTCGACTTTCGACATGAAAATTGCGATTCTTGGGGGTGGTCATGGCGCCTACGCGGCCGCCGCGGACCTGTCTGAAACCGGCCACGAAGTGCGCCTGTGGCGTCGCGATGCCGCGGCGCTTGCGCCGCTCGTGCATGCTGGCGCCATCACGCTGAAAGATGCCGACGGTGTGCGCGAGGTGCCCATCGCGCTGGCCACCGCCGACATCGGCGCGGCCCTGAAAGGCGCCGAGCTCATCGTCGTTCCCACGCCCGCCATTGCCCAGCACGACATCGCGCTCGCCATGGCGCCGCACCTGGTCGACGGCCAGGTCGTGTTCCTGCCGCCGGGCACCTTCGGCAGCTACGTGATGGCGAAGACCGTCAAGGAGGCCGGCAGCCGCGCCGACATCGCCTGGGCCGAGACCGGCACCTTGCCCTACCTGGCGCGCAAGCACGGCGAGCGCGAGGTGAGCGTCACCATCCGCGCGATCCGGCTGCCCACGGGCGTCTATCCGGCGCGCAGGGAGGCGCAGGCCATCGAGGTGATTCGCCAGGCCTACCCGGCCGTGCACGGCTGCGGCGACGCACTGTCGGGCGCACTCATGAATGCCGGCCCCGTCATCCACCCGCCGCTGATGGTGATGAACGCCGCGCCGCTGCAGCACTTCGAGCGCTGGGACATCCACAACGAAGGCACCCAGCGCGCCGTGCGCGACGTGACCGACCGCCTCGACCAGGAGCGCATCGCGGTGCGGGAAGCCTTCGGCCAGGGCGCGCCGCACTATCCGCTGGCCGACCACTACGACAACGACCGGTGGATGTACGGTGACGCGCACAAGCAGCTCGTGAAGTCGGGCGACTGGCGCGAGAACATCGACCTGCACACGCACCGCTACATCACGGAAGACACCGAGCTCGGCCTGGCATTTCTTGCATCGGCTGCGCGCCATGCCGGCGTCGACGCGCCCATCGCGCACGGCCTGCTGGCCATCGTCGGCGGCTTTCTCGGCCGCGACCTGCGACGCGGCCCGCGCACCTTCGAAAGCCTGGGCCTCGCCGACCTGAGCGCGTCGCAACTGCGCCAGAGGCTGCACGATGGCGAATGACGCCGCGCTGCCCCGTTTCGCCGCGGTCGGCGCGGGCCGCATGGGGCGCGGCATCGCCATCGCGTTCGCGTATGCGGGGCACCGCATCTCGCTGATCGACCTGCGCCAGCGCAGCGGCGATGCGTGGCAACGCCTGCGAGACGAGGCGAAGGCCGAAATCGAGGCCAGCCTGTTGGGCCTGGCGCAGCTCGGCGTGATCGATGCATCGCAGGTCGAGCGCATTGCCGCGCGCGTGGATTTCGTCGACGCAGCCGCGGCGCCGCAAGCGCTCGCCGCGGCCGATCTCGTGTTCGAAGGCGTGCCCGAGACCATCGAAGCCAAGCGCGAGGCGTTCGAGCACATCAACCGCCACTGCCGCGACGATGCCATCCTCACCTCCACCACCAGCAGCATCCTCGTGACGCAGCTGGCCGCGTTGGTGCGGCTGCCGGAGCGCTTCCTCAACATGCACTGGCTCAACCCGGCCTATTTGATCCCCGTGGTCGAACTGAGCTGCCACCCCGGCACCGACTCCGCCGTGCTCGCGCGCACCAAGGCGCTGATGGAGGCGATCGGCAAGCTCCCCGTGGTTTGTGGCGCCTCGCCCGGCTACATCGTGCCGCGCTTGCAGGCGCTGGTGATGAACGAGGCCGCGCGAATGATCGAGGAGGGCGCCGCCACCGCCGAGGAAATCGACAAGGCCACGCGCTACGGCCTGGGCCTTCGCTTCGCCGCGCTCGGCGTGGTCGAGTTCATCGACTTCGGCGGCTGCGACATCCTGCACCACGCCAGCCGCGAGATGTCGGTGTCGCTCGACAAGGGCCGCTACACCGCGCCGGCCATCGTCGCACGCATGGTCGAGGAAGGGCGGCTCGGCCTGAAGAGCGGCAGCGGCTTCTACGACTACGCCGGCCGCGACATTGCAGCCTACCGGCGCGACGTGCTTTCGCGCACGCTCGGTGAATTGCGGCACGCGGGCCTGTGGCGCGCACCCGCCGACGAGACGCTGTCATGAACATCCGCCGCGCCTTCGCAGACCTGTCGGTGGGGCAGGTGCACTACGCGGCCTGCGGCGATCCGCAAGCGCCGGCGGTGCTGCTGCTGCACCAGTCGCCGCGCAGCTGGGCCGAGTACCGCGCGGTGCTGCCGCTGATCGGCGCGCGGCGCCGCGCCATCGCGATGGACACCGCCGGCTTCGGCGACTCCGCGGATGGCGGCGTGCCCGCGAGCATCGCGCAATGGGCGCGCGTGGCCTGCGAGCTGCTCGACGCGCTGAACATCGCTCAGGCCGACGTGGTGGGCCATCACACGGGCGGTGTCGTGGCCGTCGAGCTTGCGGCGGCGTTCCCCGATCGCGTGCGCAGCCTCGTGCTGTCTTCGACGCCTTACACCGACGAAGCCTTTCGCCGCGCGCGGGCACAGCGCCCACCCATCGACGAAGTCGCGCCCAGCGAAGACGGCTCGCACCTCGCCGCGCTGTGGCAGAAGCGCCAGGGCTTCTATCCGCCGGGCCGGCCCGAACTGCTCGAAGCTTTCGTGCGCGACGCATTGAAGGTCGAGCGCGTGGAGGAGGGGCACCGTGCCGTTGCGTCGTACCGCATGGAGGACCGCATCGGCCATGTCACGCAGCCCACGCTCATCGTGCGCGCCACCGAAGACCCGTTCGCCGCGCCGCATGCGCAAGAACTGCAGCACCAC
Organism: Variovorax sp. 10N412; assembly: GCF_056394985.1. NCBI lineage: Bacteria > Pseudomonadati > Pseudomonadota > Betaproteobacteria > Burkholderiales > Comamonadaceae > Variovorax > Variovorax sp. 10N412. Next base: position 820,263 of record NZ_JBFTIO010000001.1, on the reverse strand, counting down.
CTGCCGCATGCGCGCATCGCCGACATCGAAGGCGGCATGGTGCCCTTGCCCGACCAGATGCCCGAGGCCTTCGCGCGCGCCGTGCTCGAGTTTCTGGAAACCTTGCCATGAAGGCTGTGCGCATCCACGGCTTCGACGCCGTGCCCGTGCTGGAAGACGTTGCCGACCCGGTGGCGCGGCCCGGCCGCACCCTGGTGCGCATGGAGGCCGCGACGGTCGGGCACATCGACCGCACCGTGTGGCGCGGCAGCTTCCTGCGCCATCCGCCGCTGCCCTACACGCCGGGTGTGGAGGCGGCGGGCGTCGTCATCGCGAGCGGGCGGTACGCCACCGGCCAGCGCGTGTGGCTGCGCGGCAGCGGACTGGGCACGATGTTCGACGGCACCTGGAGCGAGCTGGTCGACGCGCCCGATGAAGCGCTCGGCGTGCTGCCGGACGACGTGCCGATGCCGTTGGGCGCCGCATTCTTTTCGCCCTGCACGTCGGCGTGGGTCGCGCTGCACGAGGTCGCGAAGCTGCAGGCCGGTGAGCAGGTGCTGGTGACCGGTGCGAGCGGCGCCGTCGGCTCGCTCGTGATGCAGCTCGCACGCGACGCCGGCTGCACGGCGACGGCCGTCGATCCGAACGCCGAGCCGCCCGCCGCTGCCAGCGCCGACCTGCTGATCGACACCGTGGGCGGCGATGTGCTCGCGAAGGTGTTGCCCGCCGTGCGCGCTGGCGGGCGTGCGGTGCTGGTCGGCTACACCGCCGGGCCGACGCTGCAACTCGACATCTCACACTTTTTGCAACGCGATGTGGCGCTGCTGCCGCTCAACATGTTTCGGCGTGAAGCGGCGGGCCGTGCCGCCGCGCCCGAGCTGCTGGCAAGGTTGGCCGACGGGCGACTGCACCTGGCCGTGCAACGCTTCGCGCTCGCCGATGCGGCCCTTGCGCTCGACTGGATCGCGCAGCGCGGCCACCGCGGCCGCGCAGTCCTCGTGCCTCGCCTCTGAGCGATCGGGCAACGGGGACGCAGGGTCAGTCTTCCTCCGGCTCCCCCACCGGCACATGCACGTGCAGGTCGATCATCTGCCGCAGGGTCTGCTTGAGCTCTTCGGCGCGCCGCAAGCCGAAGGGTTCTAGCACGCGCCGCTCATGCTCGCGTGCGAGTTCCATCAGGTGTTCCACCGCCTTCAGGCCCTTGCGCGTGATGCGCACCAGCGTGATGCGGCGATCACTTTCATGGGGCAGGCGCTCCACCTGTCCGCGCGCTTCCATGCGGTCCAGCAGCCGCGTGACCGTGGGCTGCTTGGTCACCGTCACCTGCGCAAGCTGGCCGATGCTGACGGCGTCGCTGCCCGCGAGCGAGGCCATCACGCGCCACTCCGAAATGGAAAAGCCCTGCTGCCGCGCCACCTCGTGGAACTCCGAGGAAATCAGCTGGCTGGCCTGCGCCAGCAGCGCGGGCAGGTAGTCATCGACGAAGCGATGCGGTGCCGCCGGCTCAGCCATGAACGCACCCGGTGCATGAGGCGGGCACGCTGTTTGCATGTCTAGGGTAATTCATGATTGTGGATACATTCATTTGTCAACATTATAGAAAGCATGATGTGGCAGCTGAAGCGCATCGTCCCACGATAGACAACAAGGACCCAAATGGCTGAGCGTTCGTTCGTCGAAGAAGTCAAGAAACTGCGGCTTTCCGGTGGTGATGTGTTTCGCGGCGAGGGCATTCTGGCCGTCACCAAGGCCTTGCTGGAGTCCGGAGTGTCTTATGTGGCCGGCTACCAGGGCGCGCCCATCTCGCACCTGATGGACGTGCTGGCCGATGCGCAGGACATCCTCGCGGAGCAGGGCATCCGCTTCGAGAACAGCGCCAGCGAGGCCACCGCCGCCGCCACGCTCGCCGCTTCCGTCAACTACCCGCTGCGCGGCGCAGTCACCTTCAAGGCCACCGTGGGCACCAACGTGGCGTCCGACGCGCTGGCCAACCTGGCCTCCGGCGGCGTGACCGGCGGCGCGCTCATCATCGTGGGCGAGGACTACGGTGAGGGCTCGTCGATCATGCAAGAGCGCAGCCATGCGTTCGCCATGAAGTCGCAGATATGGCTGCTCGACCCGCGTCCCAACCTGCCGAGCATCGTCGATGCGGTGAAGCAGGGCTTCGACCTTTCGGAGGCCAGCAACACGCCCGTGATGCTGCAGCTGCGCATCCGCGCCTGCCACGTTCACGGCCACTTCATCGCCGGCGACAACAAGCGCGCGAAGTTCACGCTGCAGGAGGCGCTGGAGAACCCGCAGCGCGACGTGAGCCGCATCGTGCTGCCGCCCGCGAGCTTCGTGCATGAACAGGAGAAGATCAAGGACCGCTGGCCTGCGGCCGTGCGCTTCATCGAGGAGCGCAAGCTCAACGAGTTCTTCTCCGAGGACGCCGACGACATCGGCATCATCGTGCAGGGCGGCAGCTACAACACGCTGCTGCGCGCATTGGAGCGGCTCGACCTCGCCGACGTGTACGGCAACACCAAGGTGCCGCTCTATGTGATGAACGTGGCGTACCCCGTCATCGAGAGCGAAGTCATCCGCTTCTGCGAAGGCAAGCGCGCGGTGATGATCGTGGAAGAGGGCCAGCCCAACTTCGTCGAGCAGAACCTCGCGACCATCCTGCGCCAGGCCGGTTCGACCACCGCGCTGCACGGCAAGGACATGCTGCCCGTGGCCGGCGAGTACACATCGTCCGAACTGCTCAAGGGCGCGCGCACCTTCTGCGAGCGCTACGACCGCCTGGCACCGCTGCCCGTGCCGGTTGCGGTGCGCAAGGTGATTCCGCTCAAGGAGGTGGCCGCCATCGGCGTCGATGCCGCGCCGGAGCCGGCCGTGCCTTCCACCGCGCTCGGCGAAGTCGTGCATGCCCGCCCTCCGGGCTTTTGCACCGGCTGCCCCGAGCGCCCGATCTTCAGCGCGATGAAGCTGGTGGAGCGCGAACTCGGCGCGCACCACGTGAGCGCCGACATCGGCTGCCACCTGTTCTCCATCCTGCCGCCCTTCAACATCGGCAACACCACCATGGGCTACGGCCTGGGCGGCGCGGGTGCTTCGGCGCTCAATGCACCGGCCGGCAAGCGAGCGATCTCGATGATGGGCGATGGCGGCTTCTGGCACAACGGCCTCACCAGCGGCGTGGCGAATGCGGTCTTCAACAAGAGCGACAACCTCACCATCGTCGTCGACAACAACTACACCTCGGCCACCGGCGGTCAGGACATCCTGTCGTCGCATGCCGTCAACAAGACGCGCAGCACCGGCCACGCCATCGAGCGCGCCGTGCGCGGCGTGGGCGTGGAATGGGTGAAGACGCTGCGCCGCACCTACGACGTGGCCGGCATGCGCGACGCGCTGAAAGACGCACTCACCACCAAGACCCGCGGCCCCAAGGTGCTCATCGCCCAGTCGGAATGCATGCTCAACAAGCAGCGCCGCGAGAAGCCGCTGGTGCGCAAGGCCATCGCCGACGGCAAGCGCATGGTGCGCGAGAAGTTTGGCGTCGATTCCGACACCTGCACCGGCGACCACTCGTGCATCCGCCTGTCGGGCTGCCCGTCGCTGTCGATCAAGCCGAACCCCGATCCGCTGCGCACCGACCCGGTGGCCACCGTGCTCGACAGCTGCGTGGGTTGCGGCGTGTGCGGCGAGGTGTCCCATGCCGCGGTACTGTGCCCGTCGTTCTACAAGGCGCAGATCGTGAGCAACCCCAGCCGCTGGGACGTGCTGCGCGAACGTGTGCGTGCCGCCGTCATCGGCTGGCTGCAGCGCAGCGACGCGCGCCGCCGTGAAGCCTATGCCTTCTGAAGCGATGACGAACAAGCCACAGCCCCTCAAGATCGCCATCCTCGCCATGGGCGGGGAGGGCGGCGGCGTGCTCGCCGACTGGATCGTCGACATGGGCGAGGCCAACGGCTACGTGGCCCAGACCACCTCGGTTCCGGGCGTGGCGCAGCGCACCGGCGCGACCATCTACTACGTCGAGCTGTACCCGACGGCGCAGGCCGAGGCGGACGGTGGCCGGCCCGTGCTGGCACTGATGCCGCTGCCGGGCGATGTCGACGTGGTGCTTGCATCGGAGCTCATGGAAGCGGGCCGCGCGGTGCAGCGCGGACTCGTCACCCGCGACCGCACCACGCTGATTGCATCGACGCACCGCGTCTTCTCCATTGCGGAGAAGAGCGCGCTGGGCGATGGCCGCGTCGACAGCACCCAATTGCTTGCGCACACTGCCAAGGCCGCCAAGCGGTTCATCCGCTTCGACATGGAAAAAGCAGCCGAGGCCTCGGGCAGCGTGATCAGCGCCGTGCTCTTCGGTGCGCTCGCGGGCTCGGGCGTGCTGCCGTTCAGCCGCGCGCAGTTTGAGGCCACCGTCGAGCGCGGCGGCGTGGGCGTCAAGCCCAGCCTCAAGGCCTTCGGTGCGGCGTTCACTCGCGCACAGGGCGGCGACGATGGCGAGCCGGCGCTGGAAGCCCCGCTCGCCACGCCCACGCCGCAACCGCGCCACCCTGCCGTACGCGCGCTGGTGGAGCGCGTGCAGCGCGACTTTCCGGCGCAGGCGCAAGACTTTCTGCTCGAAGGCGTGCGCCGCCTCATCGACTACCAGGACGTGGCCTACGCCGGCCTGTACCTCGACCGCTCGGCTGCTATCGCGGCGCTGCCGGCCCAGGTCGACCACCGCCTGCTGCGCGAGACTGCGCGCCACCTGGCGCTGTGGATGTCCTACGAAGACACGGCCCGCGTCGCAGCCCTGAAGACCCGGGCGACCCGCTTCGAGCGCGTGCGCGGCGAGGCGCGCGTGCAGCCCGGGCAGGTGCTCGCCATCAACGAATACATGCACCCGCGCCTGCAGGAGATCTGCGAGACGCTGCCCGGCGGCATCGGCCGCTGGCTCATGGGTTCCACTCTGCCCAAGAAGCTCGTCGAGCGCTTCACGCAGCATGGCCGCGTGATCCAGACCAGCTCGCTGCGCGGCTACCTGATGCTGCGCGCCGTGGCGGCCTGCAAGCGCTGGCGCCTGTCCACCATGCGCTATGCCGAGGAAAACCGCCGCATCGAGGAATGGCTGCAGCGCATCGCCGCCACCGCGCAGCGCAACCCTGAGCTTGCCGTGGAGCTGGCCCAGTGCCAGCGCCTGGTCAAGGGCTACAGCGACACGCACGAGCGCGGCATTCGCAACTACGACACCGTCATGCGCGCCTTCGAGCGCGCCGGCGCGGGGTTGGCACCGGCCACGCTGCGCGAGCTGCGCGACGCGGCGCTCGCCGACGAACACGGTCACAAGCTGCAGGCTGCATTGGCGCAGCACGCACTGGCCTGAAGAGACAACGCACGATGACCGCTCCCACCGCCACGCTCCAGCTTCGCGTTACCGAAGTGCGCGAACTCAATCCGCTGATCCGCATGCTGCGCCTGCGCGCGGAAGACGGCCGCCCGTTGCCGGGTTTCGCGGCTGGCTCCCACATCCGCGTGCAGGTGTCGCTGCCCGACGGCAAGGCCGACTGGCGCCACTACTCGTTGATCAACTTCGCCACCGCACGCAATGCCACCAACGCGCCGACGGAGTACGTGATCGCCGTGCGCAAGGAAGCCGAAGGCCGCGGCGGCTCGCGCTTCATGCACGAGCGGCTGAAAGAAGGCGACATGCTCGCCGTCGAAGCACCGAAGAACGACTTTCCCCTGCACACGGGCCCGGGCGGCACGGTGCTGGTGGCCGGCGGCATCGGCGTGACGCCGCTCGCCACCATGGCCGCGCGCCGCCGCGCCGAAGAGGCCCCCGTGCGCATGCACTACGCCGGCCGCAGCCGCGAGCTGATGGCCTTCCTGCCGGAACTGCAGGCGCTGCTGGGCGACGACCTGCGCGTGCATGCCGACGCTGAAGCCGGTGCGCCGCTGGACATCGATGCGCTGCTCGACGGCGTGCCGGCCGGCGACCGCCTCTACGTGTGCGGCCCCAAGGTCATGCTCGACGCCGTGCTCGCCCGCACGCAGGCACGCGGTTGGGACCATGGCCGCGTGCACTTCGAGCTGTTCACCGAGCCGGTCGCCGAAGCAGGCGACCAGCCCTTCGAGGTCGAGCTCGCCCAGTCGGGCCAGCGCTTCACCGTGGCGGCCGACCAGAGCATCCTCGACTGCCTCATCGAGAACGGCTGCGACCCCATGTTCGACTGCAAGCGCGGCGAATGCGGCGTGTGCGCCGTGCCCGTGATCGAAGGCGAGATCGACCACCGCGACTACGTGCTCACCGCCCGCGAGAAGGCGGAGGGCACCGTCATGCAGATCTGCATCTCGCGCGCCAAGGGCGAGCGGCTGGTGCTCGACCTCTGAAGCAAGGAGCGACTCCACCCATGACTTCGTACCGAGACAACCCCGATGCCGTGCGCGCCCTGGTGCAGCACGACCGCGTGCACCGCGACCTGTACACCAGCCAGGAGCTGTTCGAGCTGGAGCAGGAACACTTCTTCGCCAACACCTGGAACTACGTGGGCCACGAGAGCCAGTTGCCGAAGGCGGGCGACTGGATCAGCAACGAGATCGCGGGCCGCCCGCTCATCATCGTGCGCCATACGGACGGCAGCGTGCGCGCCATGATGAACCGCTGCGCCCACAAGGGCTCGCGGCTGGTGAACGGGCCCTGCGGCAACACCGGCAAGTTCTTTCGCTGCCCGTACCACGCCTGGACCTTCAAGACCGACGGCGCGCCGCTGGCGATTCCGCTGAAGACCGGCTACGAGCACACGCAGCTGCACGAATGCGAGTCGGGCAAGGGCCTCACCACGCTGAAGCACGTGCGCAGCCACCGCGGCTTCATCTTCGTGAAGATCAACGACGCGGGCCCCGGCTTCGACGAGTACTTCGGCGACTCGCTGAGCTCCATCGACAACATGGCCGACCGTTCGCCCGAAGGCGAGCTCGAAATCGCGGGCGGCTGCCTGCGCTTCATGCACCAGTGCAACTGGAAGATGTTCGTGGAGAACCTCAACGACACCATGCACCCGATGGTGGCGCACGAGTCCTCGGCCGGCACTGCCAAGCGCATGTGGGCCGACAAGCCCGAAGACGCGCCCAAGCCCATGGCCGTGGAGCAGTTCGCGCCCTTCATGTCGGACTACAAGTTCTTCGAGGACATGGGCATCCGCACCTACGACAACGGCCACAGCTTCACGGGCGTGCACTTCAGCATCCACAGCAAGTACAAGGCGATTCCTGCGTACGACGACGCCATGAAGGCGCGCTACGGCGAAGAGAAGACGGCGCAGATCCTCGGCATGGCGCGGCACAACACGGTGTACTACCCGAACCTCACGATCAAGGGCGCGATCCAGGCCATTCGCGTGGTGAAGCCGATCTCGGCCGACAAGACGCTGATCGAGAGCTGGACCTTCCGCCTCAAGGGCGCGCCGCCCGAGCTGCTGCAGCGCACCACCATGTACAACCGGCTCATCAATTCGCCATTCTCGGTGGTGGGGCACGACGACCTGCAGGCCTACCGCGGCATGCAGGCCGGGCTGCACGCGAGCGGCAACGAGTGGGTGAGCCTGCACCGCGACTACCACCCTTCGGAGCTGAAGGGCGGCGAGATCACCACGGGCGGCACCAACGAGCTGCCGATGCGCAACCAATATCGCAGCTGGGTACAGCGCATGACGGAGACCATGTAATGGCCGGCACCGACGTCACCCGCCAGGACCTGATCGACTTCGTCGTGAACGAAGCGCACCTGCTCGACACGCGCCGCTACGAAGACTGGAACGCGCTCTTCACCGACGACGCCTTCTACTGGATTCCGCTGGTGCCCGACCAGGAGGACGGCCTGAACCACACCTCGCACCTCTACGAGGACAAGCTGCTGCGCGACCTGCGCATCGAACGCTTGAAGAGCCCGCGCGCCTTCTCGCAGCAGCCGCCCAGCCGCTGCCACCACCTGCTGCAAGTGCCGGTGGTCGAACAGTTCGACACCGAGGCCAACCGTTTCGTGGTGCGCACCGAGTTCCACTACACCGAGTCGCAGGGCGACGAGCTGCAGTTCTACGTGGGCACCTTCTATCACCACCTCACCGTGCACGATGGCGCGCTGCGCATGACGCTCAAGCGCGTGAACCTGCTCAACTGCGACGCGGCCCTGCCGGCCGTGCAGCTTTTCATCTGAAGGACGAGATGGCACACGACACCGTCCACCAGGTCTTCACAGCGACTGCCAGGCGCACGCCGCAGGCCGAGTTCCTGTTCACCGAATCGGTGACCGCAGCCGCCTATGGCATCGCGCCCGGCGCGATCCGCTGGGGCGAGGCGGCGGCAGAGGTCGAGCGCCTGCGCGCGGCCTATGCCCAGGCCGGCTACGGCCACGGCCACCGCGTCGGCCTGCTGCTGGAGAACAGGCCCGCCTTCATCTTCCACTGGCTCGCGCTGAACGCACTGGGCGCGAGCGTGGTGCCCATCAACGCCGACATGCGCTCGGCCGAACTGGTCTACCTGATCGGGCACAGCGAAATCGGCCTGGCCGTGACGCTGCCGGGCCGCGCGGCCGACCTGCGCGCCGCGGCGGCGCTGGCGGGCGTGGCCTTCGAGACGATGGGCCCCGACGATGCGGTGCCGAGCGCGAAGACACCCGCACCGCGTGCCCATGAGCCCGTGGGCGCCGACACTGAGTGCGGCCTGCTCTACACCTCGGGCACCACGGGCCGGCCCAAGGGCTGCATCCTCGCCAACGCCTACTTCCTGCGTGCCGGCGAGTGGTATGCCGCGCTGGACGGCGTGTGCGGCATTCGCCCCGACGCCGAGCGTGTCATCACGCCGCTGCCGCTCAACCACATGAACGCGATGGCGTTTTCCACCATGGTGGTGCTGGTGGCGGGCGGCTGCCTGGTGCAACTCGACCGCTTCCATCCGAAGACTTGGCTGGCCAGCGCCAAGGAGAGCGGCGCCACCATCGTGCATTACCTGGGCGTGATGCCGGCCATGCTGCTGTCGGCGCCCGCGTCGGCGGCCGACCGCGACCATGCGATCCGATGGGGCTTCGGCGCCGGCGTGGACCGCAAGAACCACGCGCCCTTCGAAGCGCGCTTCGGCTTCCCGTTGGTCGAGGCCTGGGCCATGACCGAGACCGGCGCCGCCGCCTGCATCATGGCCAACCGCGAGCCGCGTCTCGTGGGCACCAGCTGCTTCGGGCGGCAGGAAGACTTCGTCGAGATCCGCCTCGTGGGCGAGGACGGCGGCGAAGTCGGCGTCGATGCACCGGGCGAGCTGCTGGTGCGCTCGGCCGGCAACGACCCCAAGCGCTACTTCTTCTCCGGCTACCTGAAGGACGAGGAGGCCACGCGCGAAGCCTGGGCCGACGGCTGGTTCCACACCGGCGACCTGGTGCGCCGCGATGCCGAGGGTAACTTCTTCTTCGTCGACCGCAAGAAAAACGTGATCCGCCGCAGCGGCGAGAACATCTCGGCCGTCGAGGTCGAGAGCGTGCTCAACCAGCACCCGGCCGTGAAGACCTCGGCCGTGGCCGCCACGCCCGATGCGGTGCGCGGCGACGAGGTGCTGGCCTGCATCGTGATGCGCGAAGACGCGGACGCCTCGCAGCCCGCGCAAACCGCGGCCAGCATCGTTCAACATGCGCTGGACCAGTTGGCCTACTACAAGGCGCCCGGCTATGTGGCCTTCGTGGACGCGCTGCCGCTCACGCCGTCGCAGAAGATCCAGCGCGGCCAGCTGCGAGAGATGGCGCAGTCGCTGCCGGGGCAGGGCCACTGCATCGACACGCGCGCCATGAAGAAAAGACAGGCAGGGCACGCATGACGGCACGCCGGCTCTCCTACGAAGGCGTCGCGGTCGCGGTGCCCGTCACCGTGCCCTACGTGCGCTATTCCACGCGCACCGCGCACTGGTTCATCGGGCAGGCCGTGCAGGCGCTGGTCGAAGCCAGCGGCGTGCCCAAGGAACAGATCGACGGCCTGTGCCTCAGCAGCTTCTCGCTCGCGCCCGACACGGCCGTGGGCGTCACGCAGCACCTGGGCCTGTCGCCGCGCTGGCTCGACCACGTGCCCACAGGCGGTGCGTCGGGCGTGATGTGCCTGCGCCGCGCCGCGCGCGCCGTGCAGGCGGGCGATGCCGACATCGTGGCCTGCGTGGGCGCGGACACCAACCATGTCGACTCCTTCCGCCAGACGCTGGGCAGCTTCAGCAACTTTGCGCGTGACGCGAGCTACCCCTACGGCTCGGGCGGGCCGAACTCGATCTTCGCGTTCATCACCGCCAACTACATGCGCACCTATGGCGCGCGGCGCGAGGACTTCGGCCGCATCTGCGTGGACCAGCGCACCAACGCGCTCGGCAACCCGAACGCGATGTTCAAGAAGGCGCTGACCCTCGACGAGTACATGGCGGCGCGCCCCATCTCCGACCCGATCCACCTGTTCGACTGCGTGATGCCCTGCGCCGGTGCCGAGGCCTTCCTGGTGATGAGCGAGGAGCGCGCACGCGACCTGGGCCTGGCGCACGTGGTGATCCGCGGCGCCATCGAACGCCACAACGCCTATGCCGAAGACCCGGTGATGGTGCAGGGCGGCTGGCGCAAGGACCGCGACGACCTGTACGCGCAGGCTGGTGTGCCCCCTACCGCGCTGGACTTCGTGCAGACCTACGACGACTACCCCGTCATCGCAATGATGCAGTTCGAGGACCTGGGCTTCTGCGAGAAGGGCGAGGGCCCGGCCTTCGTGCAGTCGCACACCATGACCTTCGACGGCAGCTTTCCGAACAACACCAGCGGCGGGCAGCTGTCCGCTGGCCAAGCGGGCGCGGCCGGAGGCTTCCTCGGCATGGTCGAGGCGATCCGCCAATTGACAGATGAAGCTGGGCCGCGTTCGGTGCCCGATGCCCAACTGGGCCTGGTCGCCGGCTTCGGCATGGTGACCTACGACCGCTGCCTGTGCACAGGCGCCGTCATCCTCGGGAGAGCCGCATGACCATGCCCCTGATGCGCCCCCCGCGCAAGAACCCGGTGCTGCGCACCCGGCAGATGAATCTGCCGCCCGGCGCGCGTGGCCGCGTGGCGCTCGGCCTCACGGCGGCTGCCGCCGAGGGCCGCTTCGAACTGCAGACCTGCGAGGACTGCGGCACGGTGCAGTACCCGCCGCGCGAGGTCTGCCACAAGTGCCTGTCGGCCGCCCTGCGCTGGCGCGCGCAGAGCGGCGAGGGCGAGCTGCTGGGCAGCACCACGCTGCACCACAGCAACGACCTGTTCTTTCGCGAGCGGCTGCCCTGGCGGCTGGGGCTGGTGCATCTGGATGCCGGCCCCACGCTCATGGTCCACCTGCACGGCGAGGTGGGCGATGCGCCCACCTGCGGGCATTCAGACGGGGACGCGCTTCCGCGCGTCCGTGTCGGCGCCCGGCTCGACCGCTCCGGCCAGGCCGTTCTCATTGGTTTTCCGAATGAAGGGAGTCCCCACATGGCCGACGACAAGATGCTGCGCGAGATGACCAGCGACCCCAAGTTCCGCAAGGCGCTGGTGACCGACGGCAAGACCGAGACCGGGCAGGCCATCGTGCGCGCGCTGGTGAAGGCCGGTGCCGACATCGTCTGGGTCGGCCATGCCGAGCCCTGGAAGAAGATGGGCGACGGGCTGGACGACATCTCCGCGCTGCCGCAGGTCACGCTGGTGCCGCTGGACCTGACCAATGGCCGCCAGGTGACGGAGCTTGCGGGCTCCATCGGCGGCAAGGTCGACATCGTGATCAACAACGCCGAGGTGCACCGCACCTTCGGCATCGGCGCGCGCCGTGGCACCGACGTGGCGAAGGCCGAGATGGACATCAACTACTTCGGCCTGCTGCGCCTGGCGCAGGAATTCGGCCCCGCGCTCAAGGGCCGCTCGGCCGACGGCACGACGGGTGCGACGGCCTGGGTCAACCTGCTGTCGATCTACGCGCTCAGCAACTTTCCGCCGCACGGCACCTTCAGCGCCTCGAAGGCGGCAGCGCATTCGCTCGCGCAATGCCTGCGTGCGGAGATGCGGCCGGCCGGCATCCGCGTGATCAACGTGTTCCCGGGGCCCATCGACGACGAATGGAACCAGCACACGCCGCCGCCCAAGCTCGCACCCGCCGCGCTGGCCAATGCCATCGTGAAGGCGCTGCGCGACGGCGTGGAGGACATCTACCCGGGCGACGTGGCGCAGGAGTGGCTGGAGCGCTGGCGCGACAACCCGAAGGTGCTCGAACGCGAGCTGGCCGCAGGCGGCTGAGACAGGAACACACGATGACGACAACCACCGAACTGATGTCCGCGGCAGAAATTCTCGGCGGCCTCGTGACCGCGATGGCCAGCGGCCGCATCCGCGTGATCGACCTCACGCAGACGCTCACGCCCGAGTTCCCGCAGATCGCGCTGCCGCCCGAGATGGGCCAGTGCTGGCCCTTCCGCATCGAGGAAGTGTCGAAGTACGACGAGCGCGGCCCTGGCTGGTACTGGAACAACTTCTCGTGCGGCGAGCACACCGGCACGCACTTCGATGCGCCCATCCACTGGATCTCGGGCCGCGACCTGCCGAACAACTCGGTGGACACCATTCCTGTGCAGAACTTCGTGGCACCGGCGTGTGTGATCGACTGTTCGGCGGACGTGCAGTCGAACGACGACTACCTGCTCAGCGTGGCCGACATCGAGCGCTACGAGGCTGCGCACGGCCGCATCCCCAAGGGCGCGTGGGTGCTGATGCGCACCGACTGGTCCAAGCGCAGCGACCCCGAGGCGTACCAGAACTTCGACGAGACCGGCCAGCACACGCCGGGGCCGAGCACCGAGGCTGTGCGCTTCCTGGTGGAGCAGCGCGACGTGCTGGGCTTCGGCTCGGAGGCCATCGGCACCGACGCGGGCCAGGGCTATCACCTGCGGCCGCCGTATCCGTGCCACTACTACATGCACGGCGCGGGGCGCTACGGGCTGCAGTGCCTGAGCAACCTCGACCTGCTGCCGCCCGCCGGCGCGGTGCTGATCTGCCCGCCGTTGAAGATCGAGAAGGGCAGCGGGAGCCCACTGCGCGTGCTGGCCCTGGTGGGAGCGTCGGCATGAGCGCACCGAAGGTCGCGGCCGTCACCGGCGGCAGCGCCGGCATCGGCAAGGCCATCTGCGAAGACCTGCTCGCGCAGGGCTACGAGGTGATTTCGCTCGCGCGCCGCAAGGCCGAGATCGACCATCCAAAGCTGCACAGCATGGAGGTCGACCTGAGCGACCGCGCCGCCACCGGCGAAGCCGTGCGCGACCTGGTCGCGCGGTTTGCGCCGACCACCATCGTGCACAACGCCGGCGTGATCCGTGCGGCCCTGTTGCCCGACGTGAAGCTCGACGACCTCGACATGCTGGTCGATCTGCACCTGGGCTGCGCCGTGCAGCTCGTGCAAGGCGCATTGCCCGCCATGCGCGCACAAGGTTTCGGTCGCGTGGTGCTGCTGTCGTCGCGCGCCGCGCTCGGCCTGGCCACACGCACCAGCTACTCGGCCACCAAGGCCGGCATGCTCGGCATGGCCCGCACCTGGGCGCTGGAGCTCGCGGCTGACGGCATCACCGTGAACGTGGTGGCCCCGGGGCCCATTCGCACGGACATGTTCTACGACGTGGTCGAGGCCGGCAGCGAGAAGGAACGCGCGCTCGCCGCTTCGGTGCCCGTCAGGCGCCTGGGCGAATCGGCCGACGTGGCACGCGCCGTGCGTTTCTTTGCCGACGCCGACAACAGTTTCGTCACCGGGCAGGTGCTGTATGTCTGCGGCGGCACCAGCGTCGGCAGCCTGGCGCTCTGACCTCTTTTTGTTGCTTTCCTCACGTTCACCCAAACCACTCTGGAGCATCGCCATGAAAGTCCTGAACCGAATTCGCACACTCGCGGCCATTGCCGCGGGCCTCGGCGCGTTGAGCGCCGCGGGCGCGTGGGCCGCTGACCTGAAGGTCGGCTTCATCACGTCGATGTCGGGACCGGTGTCGTCGCTCGGCATTCCGTACGACAAGGGCATGAAGGCCGCGCTGGCCTACAAATCGGAGGTGGGCGGGCGCAAGGTGCAGGTGATCCAGCTCGACGATGCATCGGATCCGTCCACGGCCGCGCGCAATGCGCGCAAGCTGATCGAGGAGGACAAGGTCGACGTCGTCATCGGCACGGCCGGTGCACCGGGTTCGCTGGCCATTGCCGGGGTGGCGCGTGAAATGAAGACGCCGCTGATCTCCATCGCCAACGCCGACCTGGCCGGCGAGGAGGGCGCCTGGATGGTGACGCTGCCGCAACCCGCGCCGCTGATGATGGGCGCGATGGTCGAGAAGATGAAGCAGGCCGGCGTGAAGACGGTGGCCTACATCGGCTACTCCGATGCCTGGGGCGACCTGGTGTACGACGCGCTGATGAAGGCCACGCCCTCGGCCGGCATCAAGGTGGTGTCGAACGAGCGCTACGCGCGCAGCGATTCGTCGGTGGCCGGCCAGGTGCTGAAGATCGTGGCGCTGAAGCCCGACGCGGTGATCACCGGCGCCTCGGGCACGCCGGGCGCGCTGCCGTACCTGGCGCTGACCGAGCGCGGCTACAAGGGAAAGATCTACGGCATGCATTCGCTGATCAACCCCGACTTCATTCGCGTGGGCGGTCCGTCGGTCGAAGGCCTGCTGGCGCCCACGGGTCCGGTGGTGGTGGCCGAGCAGCTGCCCGACACCAACCCGATGAAGAAGATCTCGATGGACTTCCGCGCCGCCTACCAGAAGGCCAACGGCGCGGCGCCCACCGACACCTTCTCGGCCTACAGCTTCGATGCCTGGCTGATCTGCCTCGATGCCGCGCAACGCGCCCTGGCCACCAAGACGGAGCCGGGTACGCCGCAATTCCGCCTGGCCATGCGCGATGCCATCGTGAGCACCAAGGAGCTGGTCGGCACGCACTCGGTCTACAACTTCAAGCCGACGGACCGCTATGGCTCGGACGACCGCTCGCGGGTTGTCGTGAAGCTTGAAAAGGGTCAGTGGAAGCTGGTGCCCTGAGCACCAGCCCGGCATCACAAACACCACGGAAACCTGAGATGAAGAACAAACTCACCCACATCCTCGGCGCCACGGTGCTTGCGCTGGCAAGTTCGCAGGCCCTGGCGGCCGACCTGAAGATCGGCTTCATCAGCTCGCTGTCGGGCCCGGTGGCCGCGCTCGGCATTCCCTACGAGAAGGGCATTCGTGCAGCGATTGCAGAGCACCCCGAGATTGCCGGGCGCAAGGTGCAGCTGATCGTGCTTGACGACGCCTCCGACCCCACCACCGCCGGGCGCAATGCGCGCAAGCTGGTGACCGAGGACAAGGTCGACGTGCTCATCGGCACCTCGGGCGTGCCCGGCGCCATGGCCATCGCCGCGGTGGCCCGCGAGCTGAACACGCCGCTGATCTCGCCCACCCCGGTGACCATCGCCGGCCCCGAAGGCGCATGGACGGTCACGGTGTCGCAACCGTTTCCGCTCATGGTCGCGGGGGTGGTCGATCGCATGAAGAAGTCGGGCGTGAAGACCGTGGCCTTCATCGGCTTTTCCGACGCGCTGGGCGACCTGGCCTACGACTCGCTCGTGAAGAGCGCCGACGCCGCCGGCATCAAGGTCGTGTCCAACGAGCGCTATGCGCGCAGCGATTCGTCGGTGGCCGGGCAGGTCCTGAAGATCGTCGCGACACGGCCCGACGCGGTGTTCGCCGGCAACTCGGGCACGCCCGGCGCGCTGCCGTACCTTGCGCTGGCCGAGCGCGGCTACAAGGGAAAGATCTACGGCACGCACGGCCTCATCAACGCCGACTTCGTGCGCGTGGGCGGTGCCTCCATCGAAGGCCTGCAGGTGCCCAGCGGCCCGGTGCTGGTGGCCGACCAGCTGCCCGACAGCAACCCGATCAAGAAGGTGTCGATGGGCTTTCGCAACGCCTACCAGAAGGTCAACGGCGCAGTGCCGACGGATGCCTTCTCGTCGTACACCTACGACGCCTACCTGCTGCTGGCCGATGCGGCCTCGCGCACCAAGGGCGAGCCGGGCACGCCGCAGTACCGCACGGCGCTTCGCGACGCGATCGTGAGCACGAAGGAGCTGGTGGGCACGCACGGTGTCTACACCTTCAAGCCGGACGATCGCTACGGCTCCGACCAGCGCGGCGTGGTCATCGTGCAGATGACCAAGGGCCAGTGGAAGCTGGTGCCCTAGTCGTCGTCCAGTCTCCGAGCACACCGCCATGACCACCTACCGCAATCGCCCCGATCTTGTCGCGGCGCTGGTTCGGGACGACCGTGTCCACCGCGACCTGTACCTCAGCGAAGAGATCTTCGCGCTGGAACAGGAGCGGCTGTTCGCCAACACCTGGGTCTTTCTCGGCCATGCGAGCCAGGTGCCCGAGCCCGGCGACTTCGTCACGCAGGACATCGCGGGTCGGCCGCTGCTCATGGTGCGCCAGCCCGACGGCGCGGTGCATGTGCTCTACAACCGCTGCGCCCACAAGGGCACGCAACTGGTCACGGACGAAAGCGGCAACACCGGCCGCTTCTTTCGCTGCCCGTACCACGCGTGGACCTACAAGCTCGACGGCGCGCCGCTCGGCGTGCCGCTGAAGAACGGCTACGAGGGCACGCAGCTCAAGGCCTGCGAATCGGGGCAGGGGCTGTCGGTGGTGAAGCATGTGAAGGTGTACCGCGACTTCGTCTTCGTGCGGCTGTCCGACACCGGCCCCGCTTTCGAGGACTATTTCGGCGAGGTGCTGGGCGCGATCGACAACATGGTCGACCGCTCCCCCGAAGGCAAGCTTGCCGTGGGCGGCGGCGTGCTGCGCAACATCGTGCATTGCAACTGGAAGATGTACCTTGAGAACATCAACGACACGGTGCACCCGATGTCCACGCACGAGTCGGCCACCAAGGCGGCCGAGGCGCTGTGGGAAGGCCATGCGCCCACCGACCCCAAGCCCATGGCGATGGAGCAGATACTGCCCTTCGGCTCGGGCTATGAGTTCTTCGACAAGATGGGCGGGCGCGTGTTCGCCAACGGCCACAGCGTGCTGGGGGTGAACTTCAGCATCCACTCCAACTATGCGCAACTGCCCGAGTACGAGGCCGCGATGCGCGCCGCGCACGGCGAGGCGCGCGCCACCGAAATTCTGCAGCGCTCGCCGCAGAACTCGGTCTTCTATCCGAGCCTGTCGGTCAAGGGTTCGCCGCAGGCCATCCGCGTGATCCGGCCGCTGGCCGCCAACCGCACGCTGATCGAGGCCTGGAGCTTCAGAGCGGCCGGCGCGCCCGCGCTGCTGTTCGAGCGCGCCATGAGCTACAACCGCCTCGTGTTCTCACCCATGTCGGTGGTGGCGCATGACGACGTGCACCTGTTCGAGAGCATCCAGCAGGGCCTGCGCGCGGGCGGCAACGAATGGGTGAGCCTGCACCGCAACTTCGATGCGGCCGAGCTCACGCAATCGACGATCACCACCAACGGCACCAACGAGCTGCTCATGCGCAACCAGTTCCGCGCCTGGGCGAAGTCCATGGCGGCGGGCGTGGAGGCTGCGCCATGAACGATCCGCGCGATGTCGTCGCCCACGAGGCGGCCCTGCTCGACGAGCGGCGCCTGGACGAATGGCTGGCCCTGTTCGCCGAAGACGGCCACTACTGGGTGCCGCTGCTCGGCGCGGCGCAGGCCGATCCGTTCTCGCACAACTCGCTGGCCTACGAAGACCGGTTGCTGCTGCAGCTGCGCGTGGAGCGGCTGAAGAACCCGCGCGCGCATTCGCAGCATCCGGCCAGCCACAGCCAGCATGTGCTGCAACCCTCGCGCATCGAGCACGAGAGTGCAGACGAGGTGCGGCTGCGCACGCCTTTCCTTTACGTCGAGGCACGCGGCGACGACCAGGTGTTGCTGAGCGGCACCGTCCGCCACCACCTGGTTCGCACGCCCGCGGGCTGGCGCATCCGTGAGAAGCGCGTCGACCTGCTCAACGCGGCGCGCGCGCTGCCGGCCATCCAGTTGTTCATCTGAGTTACCTGTCCATTCCAACCATCCTCACCGGAGCTACGACATGAAGAGCCTGTTGCAGACCTTGACACGCGGCGCACTCGCCGCGGCGCTGACCGCCTGTGGTGTTGCGAGCGCGCTGGCGGCCGACCTGAAGGTCGGCCTCAGCGTGTCGCTGTCGGGGCCGAACTCCTCGCTGGGCGTGCCCTATGCCAAGGGCATGCAGGCGGCGCTGGCCTACAAGCCCGAGATCAACGGCCGCAAGGTGCAGCTCATCGTGCTGGACGACGGCTCCGACCCGACCACGGCCGGACGCAACGCGCGCAAGCTGGTCGAGGAAGAAAAGGTCGACGTGCTCATGGGCACCTCGGGCGTGCCGGCCGCCATCGCGATGGCGCAGGTGGGCCGCGACGCGAAGACGCCGATGATCGGCCTCACGCCCATCCTGCTCGACCCCGCGGAGAACCCGTGGGTCATGACGGTGGCGCAGCCCACGCAGCTGATGATCGACGCGGTGGTCGAGCGCATGAAGCGCAACAACGTGAAGACGGTGGGCTACATCGGCTTCACCGACGCCTGGGGCGACCTGGTGTACGACGCGCTCATGAAGGCCGCGCCCGGCGCCGGCATCAAGGTGGTGAGCAACGAGCGCTATGCGCGCGCCGACGCCTCGGTGACGGGCCAGGTGCTCAAGATCGTGGCGCTGCGCCCCGACGCGGTGATGACCGGCGGCGCCGGCACGCCGGGCGCGCTGCCGTTCCTGGCGCTGCAGGAGCGCGGGTTCAAGGGCGGGGTGTACGGCCAGCACGGGCTGATCAACCCCGACTTCGTGCGCGTGGTCGGCGCCGCCGGCCAGAACGCGCTGATGCCAACAGGCCCGGTGATCGTCGCCGAGCAGTTGCCCGACGGCTACCCGACCAAGAAGATCGCGACCGAGTTCCGCGCGGTGTTCCAGAAGGTCAACAACGCACCGACCAGCGACGCCTTCTCGGCCTACTCGTTCGACGGCTGGCTGGTGTTCGCCGATGCGGCCTCGCGCGCCATGAAGAAGGCCGAGCCGGGAACGCCCGAGTTCCGCGTGGCGCTGCGCGACGCCATCTTCAGCACCAAGGAAGTGGTGGGCACGCACGGCGTGTACACCTTCAAGCCCGGCAGCCTCTACGGCGTGGACGAACGCGCCCGGGTGATCGTCAAGCTCGACAACGGCCAATGGAAGCTCGCACCTTGAACCGCACGCCTTCGTTCTTCGGGAGGGCCGCGCGATGACATGGGACGTGGCCCTCATTCTTCTCACCGACGGCCTGGCCAACGGCGCCGTCTACCTGCTGGCCGGCCTGGGGCTGGTGCTCATCTTCTCCGTCACGCGGGTGGTGTTCGTGCCGTTCGGCGACATCGCGGCCTTCGCGGCCCTGTCGCTGGCGGCCTTCGAGACCGGCCGCGTGCCGCCGACCATCGGCATGGTGGCCGTGCTGGCCGCGCTGGCGCTGGCCACCGAAATCGGCAGCCTGCTGCGGCGTGGCGAGGCCGCGCGCATTCCCAAGGCGGTGCTGATGTGGGGCGTGCTGCCGGCCATTCCGTGCGTGCTCGCATGGCTGGCCGCGCGGCCCGGCGTGCCGGTGGCGGTGCACATCGCGGTGGCCGTGCTGCTGGTGGTGCCGATCGCGCCGCTGCTGGCGCGGGTGGTGTTCCAGCCGATCGCCGATGCGTCGGTGCTGGTGCTGCTGATCGTGTCGCTGGCGCTGCATTTCCTGCTGTCGGGCCTGGGCCTGCTGTTCTTCGGGCCCGAAGGCTCGCGCACCACGCCGCTCACCAGCGCCGTGTTCACGCTGGGCGACGGCTTCACCGTCAGCGGCCAGGTGGTGCTGATGGTGGGAGCGGCCATCGTGCTGAGCGGCCTGTTCTTCCTGGTGTTCGAGCGCACGGTGGCCGGCAAGGCGCTGCGCGCCACGGCCGTGAACCGGGTGGGCGCGCGGCTGGTTGGCATCCGGCCGGTGCGCACGGCCTTGCTTGCCTACGGCTGCGCCTCGCTGCTGGCGGGGCTCATCGGCGTGCTGATCGCGCCGGTGACGACCATGTACTACGACTCCGGTTTCATCATCGGCCTGAAGGCCTTCGTGGCCGCGATCATCGGCGGGCTGGTGAGCTACCCCATGACGGCCGTGGGCGCGCTCGCGGTCGGCGTGGTGGAGAGTTTTGCCTCGTTCTGGAGCGGCGCGCTGAAAGACGTGATCGTGTTCAGCCTGCTGATTCCGGTGCTCATGCTGCGCTCCTTCATGGCCGCGCACGCCGAAGAGGAAGAAGACGAGGTGGACCAATGAACACGAACCGCAAACGCATGGCGTGGATCGCCGCGGTGGTCGCGGTGCTGGCACTGGTGCCGGCGGTGGCGGGCAGCTTCACGGTCTCGCTGCTCAACGACATCGGCATCGGCGCGCTGGTGGCGCTGGGCCTGGTGCTGCTCACGGGCGTTGGCGGCGCCACCTCGTTCGGGCAGGCGGCCTTCGTGGGCATCGCAGCCTATGCCACGGCCTGGCTGACGACCACGCAGGGCATGTCGCCGTGGATCGGGCTGCTGTTCGCACTGCTGCTCACGGGGCTGTCGGCGCTGGCCATCGGCATGCTCACGCTGCGCCTCGGCGGGCACTTCCTGCCGCTGAGCACCATCGCGTGGGGCCTGTCGATCGCCATGCTGTTCGGCAACGTCGATGCGCTCGGGCGCCATACGGGCCTGTCGAACATTCCGGCGCTGCAGGTCGCGGGCTGGTCGCTGGCCGAGCCGCGCGCGATGTACTACCTGATCTGGGTGATCGTCGGGCTGGCCTGCCTGTTCAGCCACAACCTGCTGCAGTCGCGGCCGGGGCGTGCAATTCGCGGCTTGCGCGGCGGCGCCACGTTGCTGGCCAGCGTGGGTGCGGATGCGTACCGCGTGCGGCTGTCGCTGTTCGTCACGGCCGCGCTGTTCGCGGGGCTGGCGGGCTGGCTCTATGCGCACATGAACCGCTTCGTGAGCCCCTCGCCCTTCGACGTGCGTGCCAGCATCGAGTACCTGCTGATGGCGGTGGCCGGCGGGCTCGGCCAGTTGGCGGGCGCGCTGGTGGGCGCCGCGCTGGTGCTGGTGCTGAAGAACGGCCTGCAGGACGTGCTGCCGATGCTCACGCAGCGCGCCGGCCAACTGGAGGCCGTGGCCTTCGCCGCGCTGTTCATCCTGCTGCTGCACTTTGCGCGCGGCGGCGTGATGGGGCTGCTGCGCCGCTGGACGCGCCGTCGAGGCAGCTCGCAAGGGCCGTCGCGCCACGACGCCGCGCCGGTTGCGCCGCTGGCGCATCGCACGCTGCCCGCGCGCGGGGCGCAGGTGCTGTCGGTGAACGGCGCGGTCAAGCGCTTCGGCGGACTGGTGGCGGTGAACGACGTGAGCTTCGACGTGAAGGCCGGCGAGATCGTCGGGCTGATCGGGCCGAACGGCGCGGGCAAGTCGACCATGTTCAACCTGCTGACCTGCACGCTGCCGATGAGCGCCGGCCAGGTGCGCTTCCTGGACCACGACATCGCCGGCATGCCGCAGCGGCAGGTGGCGCGGCTGGGCCTGGCGCGCACTTTCCAGCACGTGAAGTTGCGCCCGCGCATGAGCCTGCTCGACAACGTGGCGCTGGGCGCGCATTCACGCACGCGCTCGGGCATCCTGAAGGCGGGCCTGCGGCTGGACCGCGCGGAAGAAAGCCAGATCCTGCAGGAGGCGCAGCGGCAACTCGACCGCATCGGGCTGGGCGACCGCGCGCACGAACTGGCGGGCAGCCTGCCGCTGGGCACGCAGCGCATCCTGGAGATTGCGCGCGCGCTGGCCGCCGACCCGGTGCTGCTGGTGCTCGACGAGCCAGCGGCCGGCCTGCGCCGCAAGGAAAAGATGGCGCTCGGCGACCTGCTGCGCAAGCTGCGCGAGGAGGGCGTGACCATCCTCATCGTCGAACACGACATGGACTTCGTGATGAAACTGGTGGACCGGCTGGTGGTGATGAACTTCGGCTCCAAGCTCGTGGAGGGCGTGCCGTCGGCGGTGCGCGCCGACGAGCGGGTGCAGGCGGCTTACCTGGGGAGCGTTGTATGAGCGCCGCACGGCCGCCCGAAGGCGCGGGCCCCCTTCAGGGGGCAGGAGAAGTACACGAAGTGACAAGCCTGGGGGTAGCGAAATGACCGCGATGCTGGAGATTGGGGACTTGCATGTGTCGTATGGGCAGGTCGAGGCTGTAAGGGGTGTGTCGCTGGATTTGCAGCCGGGGCAGATCATCTCGGTGATCGGCCCGAACGGCGCGGGCAAGACCACGCTGCTGGCCGCGGCCATGGGCCTGCTGCCTTGCAAGGGCACGCTGCGCTTCGAAGGCGAAGACCTGCAGGGGCTGGACGTGGAGGCGCGCGTGGAGCGCGGCCTGTGCCTGGTGCCCGAGAAGCGCGAGCTGTTCGGCGAGCTCACCGTGCTCGACAACCTGCAGCTTGGCGCCTATGCCAAGCGGCTGCGCGGCGACGCGATGAAGAAGCGGCTGCAGTCTGTGTACGACCGCTTTCCACGGCTGGCCGAGCGCCGCTCGCAGCGCGCCGACACGCTCTCGGGCGGCGAGCGGCAGATGCTGGCGGTGGGACGCGCGCTGATGTCGGCGCCGCGCCTGCTGATGCTCGACGAGCCCAGCCTGGGCCTGGCGCCGCTGATCGTGCGCGACATCCTGACCATCGTGCGCAAGCTGCGCGAGGACGGCGTGTCGATCCTGCTGGTGGAGCAGAACGCGCGCGCCGCGCTCGAAAGCTCCGACCAGGGCTATGTGCTCGAGACGGGCGAGATCGCGCTCTCGGGCGCTTCGGCCGAACTGGCGAGCGACCCGCGGGTGCAGGCGACGTACCTGGGCGGAGGCACGCACGATGACGAGTGACCCGCGCGCCGTGCCGCCCGCGCAACGCACGCTGCCGGCCATGCTGCAGCGCCAGGCCGGGCTGTTCGGGTCGCGCGCGCTGCTGCGGATCGCGGGGCGCGCCTGGGCGCACCGCGATGCGGCGCAGGCAGCAGCCGTTCGCGCCGGGGCCTTGGCGCTCGCCGGTGTGGCGCGCGGCGACCGCGTGGCGGTGATCTGCGGCAACCGCATCGAGTTTCTCGAGAGCTTCCTGGGCGCGGGCTGGCTGGGCGCGTCCGTGGTGCCCATCAACTCGGCATCGATGGGGCCGCAGATCGAATACTTCCTCGCCAACAGCGAGGCGAGGCTGCTGGTGATCGAGGCGGCCTTTCTGGAGCGGCTCGCCACGGCCGACCTCGGGCGCACCGCGTTGCGCGAGATCTGGGTGGTCGGCGAGGCGCAGGCGGCGCCATGGCCGACGCCTGCTGGCGTGCGTGTGGTGCCGTACCCCGAAGGCGCCGAGCCCATTGCACCGGCGCCGGTGCAGTCCGGCGATCCGCTGGCCATCCTGTACACCTCCGGCACCACCGGACCGGCCAAGGGCGTGATCTGTCCGCACGCGCAGTATTTCTGGTGGGGCGTGAACAGCGCGGAAGTGCTAGCCGTGGGCGCCGACGACGTGCTGTGCACCACGCTGCCGCTGTTCCACATCAACGCGCTGAACACCTTCGCACAGGCGGCGCTGACGGGGGCCGAGGTGGTGTTCGAGTCACGCTTCTCTGCATCGGGCTTCTGGCCGTCGATGCGCGCCAGCGGCGCGACCGTCGTCTACCTGCTGGGCGCGATGGTGCCCATCCTGCTCGCGCAACCCGAAGGGGAGGGCGAACGGGACCACCGTGTGCGCATCGGGCTCGGGCCGGGCGTGCCTGCTGCCGCCGGCGCCGCATTCAAGGCGCGCACGGGCGTGGCGCTGCTCGAAGGCTACGGCTCGACCGAGACCAATTTCGCCATCGCCACCGTGCCCGATTCGCCGCGCGGCGGTGTCATGGGCTGGCTGCGCACGGGCTTCCAGGCGCGCGTGGCCGATGAAGACGATGCGGCGCTGCCGCCCGGCGAGGCCGGCGAGCTGCTGCTGCGCGCCGACGAGCCCTACGCCTTCGCGAGCGGCTACTTCAACATGCCCGGGAAGACGGTCGAGGCCTGGCGCAACCTCTGGTTCCATACCGGCGACCGCGTGGTGCGCGATGCCGACGGCGCGTTTCGTTTCGTCGACCGCATCAAGGACGCGATCCGCCGGCGCGGCGAGAACATCTCGTCGTTCGAGGTGGAGCAGGTGCTGCTGAGCCATCCGGGCGTGGCTTCGTGCGCGGTGTACCCGGTGCGCTCCGAACTGGCCGAGGACGAGGTGATGGCCGCGCTGGTGCCGCGCGACGGCGCGACGATCGACCCCGTCGAAGTCGCACGCTTCTGCGAAGCCCGCCTGCCGTACTTCGCCGTGCCGCGCTACATCGACCTGCTGGCCGACCTGCCGCGCACAGAAAACGGCAAGGTGCAGAAGTTCAAGCTGCGCGAGCGCGGCGTGGGGCCCCAGACCTGGGACGGCCGGCCCGCGCGGGGCCAGCGCAGCTGAGGAAGCGTTTCATGCGCTCACAGCACGGGCCGACGCATGCCGCTAAAATGATTCAGAACTAAAACATTCAGGCATGCACTCAAATTCACTGACTGGCCGCCACGCACTCGTCACGGGCGCTGCGCGCGGCATCGGCGCCGAAATCGCCCGCACCCTGGCCGCCGAGGGCGCCGTTCTGACACTGCTGGGCCGCGACCGCGAGGCGCTGCAGCGCGTGGCCGACACGCTCGCGGGCAGTGGGCACGGCGTGGCCACGGCCGACGTCGCCAACCCGGAGGCGGTGCAGGCGGCTTTCGCCGAAGCCCGCGCCGCGCGCGGCCGCATTGCCGTTCTGGTGAACAACGCGGGCGCGGCCGAGAGCGCGCCGTTCCTCAAGACGTCCTTCGAGCTCTGGCAACGCATGCTGTCGGTCAACCTCACGGGCAGCTTCCTGTGCGCGCAGGCCGCGCTGCCCGACATGCTCGACACCGGCTGGGGCCGCATCGTCAACATCGCCAGCACGGCGGGGCAGAAGGGTTACGCCTACGTGGCGGCCTATACCGCGGCCAAACACGGCGTGGTCGGGCTCACGCGTTCGCTGGCGCTGGAGGTGGCACGCAAGGGCATCACGGTGAACGCCGTGTGCCCGGGCTACACCGACACCGACATCCTGCGCAACAGCGTGGCCAACGTGGTCGGCAAGACCGGCCGCAGCGAAGCCGATGCGCTGGCGGAATTCTCGAGCGTCAACCCGCAGAAGCGCATCGTGCAGCCTTCGGAAGTGGCCGACACCGTGCGCTGGCTGTGCGGCGCGGGCGCCGCATCGGTCACCGGGCAGTCGATCTCGGTCTCAGGGGGGGAAGTGACATGACACGCAACGACGCTTCGCATGCGGTGCTGAGCGATGCCGAAGAACTGGGGCACGAGGGGCGCGCCGGTCACGAAGACCACGCGATGCTCAAGCTCTGGCTGCGCATGCTGGCCAGCACCACGCAGATCGAGGCCGAAATCCGCCGCCGGCTGCGAGAGCGCTTCGGTATTTCGCTTGCGCGCTTCGACTACATGGCGCAGCTCTACCGTTACAAGGACGGCCTGAAGATGCGCGTGCTGTCGCGCTACCTGATGGTGACCGGCGGCAACGTCACGGGCCTGACGGACGAGCTCGAGCGCGAAGGCATGGTGGCGCGCGCGCCCAGCCCCGACGACCGTCGCGCGTGGATCGTGAGCCTCACACCCGCCGGCCGCCGCACCTTCGAGACCATGGCCAGCGAGCACGAGCAATGGATCCTCGAGATGTTCTCGGGGCTCGACATGAAGACGGTCAAGCAGATGCACACGCAGCTCGGGTTGCTGCGCGTGCATGTGATGCGCGGCGAGCCCGCGGGCGAAGAAGGCTGACCATGGGCGAAGCCAGCCATGTCGACCTGACGGTCGCGAGCGGCGAGTTCCGCCGGCCGCGGCTGATCCGCTTTTCCGATTGCGACCCGGCGGGCATCGTCTTCTATCCGCAGTACTTCGTGATGCTCAACGGCTTGGTGGAGGACTGGGTCAATGAAGGCCTGGGGCTCAGCTACCACGGGCTGGTGGCGCAGCGCCGCATCGGCCTGCCGACCGTGAAGCTCGACGTCGATTTCCGCGCCGTGAGCCGCATGGGCGACCAGGTGGTGCTCGGCCTTTGCGTGCAGCGGCTGGGCTCGCGCTCGATGACGCTGGCGGTGCGCTGCTTCGGCGCGCAGACCGGCGAGGTGCGCATGCAGATGACGCAGGTGATCGTGACCACGTCGCTCGAGACGCACCGCTCTGTCGCCATTCCGGACGACATGCGCACGGCCATCCTGCGCAACGCGCCTGCGCCGGGCTGAGCGGCCGGTCAGGGCGCCGGCGGGTTGCCGGCAGCGTCCTGCGCGCGCTTCTTCAGCCAGCCGCTCAATTCCTTCTTGCCCTTGGCATTGGCCGTGCGCCAGGCCTCGCGCGCATACGCAATGAAGCGCTCTTCTGCCGCGTCGGGCACCTCGGAGGGACGGTCTTCCTTGTCGAGCCAGCCGATCTCCACGTTGCAGTGCCTTTCGATCTGCCGTGCGAGGTTGTCGCCGATGGGGCGGGCACTCTTGATCTGGCTCCACATGCTGGGAGAGATTTCGATCTTCCTGGCGAACGCCTGGTCCAGGCCCTTGGCCGGCAGGCCGGCGGCCACGGCCTCTTCGAGAAAGCGGCGATGCAACGCGAGGGCATTGCAACGGCGCGCGACGGTGACATTGGGCACTGTTCAAAAACAACAACAAGACAAGAAAAGATTGTCCCGGTTGTTGACGCCTCCGTAAACACTATTTACAGTTGCCTTCACTCGCGGCACAAGCCGTACCATCTTTCCCACCCTTGACGGCCGACATCGGCAATTTTTGATCCAGGAACCATCGTGAACACCGCATTGCACCTCACCAGCATTCGACCCGCCTCGGGCCGAATGCTCGTGCGCGTCTGGGCGTGCGGTGGTTTCGACGGCATGCCGTCGGTCCGACCGAATCAGCACCAGAGCCACGTGTATTCCGCGACAGCCGCAGCCAGCCTGCGCGTCGAAAAAAACGAGGATCAGGTGCTACCGGGTGGAGGTTGCGCATAGGCGCATACCTTCCAAGCTCTCTCATGCAGAGGCCCGGACACCGAAAGGTTCCGGGCCTTTTTGTTTGCCATTTCGGGTGTGCCTTCACCACACCGCCAGGGCCCACCGCGTAGACGGTCTGGCGGGATGTGCAGGAATTGATCACTCCTGTGCAGCGACGTCGTACGGGGCAGCGCCCAGCGCGCTGTCCGTCGCGTGAGGACACAACCGAAATGGAAAGCACCGCAGTGTTTTTCAGACCCGCGTTAGCTCAATGGATCAGAGCACTTGCCTACGAAGCAAGGGGTTGCACGTTCGAGTCGTGCACGTGGGGCCACTTTTTGCTGTTTGCTGTCACGCACCCAAGGAGAACCATCATGCGCAAGCGAAACACCCCGATCCGGATGATCACCGTGCGCCCGGCACAGCCGCGCAGGCGCGTGGTGCTCGCCCTGGTCCGGCGCTTCGGCATCGTGACAGGTGCGCAGCGCGAGGCGCAGGGCGGTGAATTGCAGCGCGACGGGCTCGACCTCGATCAACGCGTGCGTGCATCGGGCGAGTGGTAGCGCGCCTCGTCCCTCGTTGTCTTTCATTCATTTTTCAACTTCACAACCATCGCCCATGAAGGAGGCGACCCATGCAATCTCACGTCCTGCAACTCGACATTCAGGGCACGCCGCAGGCCTGGATCTCGCTGGAGCAGGCGGTGTTGCACTACGCCACCGACTCCGTCGCGTGGGAAGAGGGCGGCCTGCCGCTGGCCACGCTGCGCGGCGGCTTCAATGTGGCACGCGGTGCGCAGTCGCGCATCGAGGTGGCGCCCATCATCGCGTTGCGCGGTGCCTCGAAGATCAACCTGTTCGACGTGGTTCCGAGCGTCACCAAGAGCAAGCTGCTGCGACGCGACCGCCACACCTGCGCGTACTGCGCGGATGTGTTCCACGAACGCGACCTGCAGTGCGAACACGTGCTGCCGGAGTCGCGCGGCGGCCCCTGGACCTGGACCAACCTCGTGAGCGCATGCGCGGTCTGCAACAACCGCAAGGCTGCGCGCACGCCGGAGGAGGCGGGCATGCCGCTGGTCTACCTGCCGTATGTGCCGAGCCGCTTCGAGAACTTTCTGCTCGAAGGCCGGAACATCCGCGCGGATGTGCACGAGTGGCTTGCGAGGCGCCTGCCCAAGGGCTCGCGGCTGCAGTGAGTGCGTGGTCGTGACGACGCTCCGCGCACATGAAAAGAGCCCGCTGTCTTTCGGACAGCGGGCTCCTTGCGTTGGCGGTAGGGAGAGGAGTAAGTTGTCAGCGTCCCACGCCGAAGAAGCGGTAGGCGATCACGCCTGCTGCTGCAATCCCGCCCACCACGGCGAGCAGCAACTTGGTTGCCTTGCCGCCGCCGCGCTTCGAGCGCGGCCAGTGATCCGGCCCGATCAGGTCGATGGGTACAGTGGGTTTGCCTATGTCGGACGCGTTTTCCATGGGAGGAAATATAGCTCACGCCTGGATTCATAACGCCGGGCCCGTTCATTCCGTGGCCTTCGAACATCAACGCCGGTTCTGGCTTTTCGGCCAGGCAGAAAACTGTGAAAGATTCACGCATGAACAAACAAACGATTCTCGAGAGCTTGACGCGTGCCCTCGAAAGCTGGGTGCGCAATGCGTCCGCCGCGCAGCTTTGGCAGGTGCATCGGTCGGGCGGCCTCGGCGCGGTCATCGAAGCCGACGAGGAGATCGTGAAAGTTCGCATCGCGCTGGACGGGCCGCGCGATGCGCTGTCGGCCCTCGGCAAGACGGATGGACGCCTACCGGTGACCGAGGCTTTTCTCGGTGCCCGCAACGCGGCCTGGGGCACGCCGCCTGCGCAAGGCAGCCGCGAGCGGGAGCAGTGGTTCCTGTCGAGCGATCTGGCGCAAACGCACGCGCGGCAGTATCTGATGGCGGAGGTGAGCGAGCGCCGTGATCTGCTTGCGCGCTGCGTCGACGACTGGCTCGCACGGCCGGGCGCGGCGCAATGAAAAAAGCCCGCTACCGGTGAGGTAGCGGGCTTTTCAGCGTTTCCGCGATGTTGGTTGGTGGGCCCTGAGTGACTCGAACACTCGACCTACGGATTAAGAGTCCGCTGCTCTACCAACTGAGCTAAGAGCCCTTGCTTAGAAAGCGTTTGCTGCTATCTGGCAAGACCACGAGTATATCCCAGTTTTTGAGCTCGTCCAAAAAATTTGCACTCACGCCGTTAGGATTCGTCATCACCGGCGGGGCACCGCCCTCGAGCAGGTTCAACCAGGAGAATTTCGATGAGCGACGCAAGCACCACCCCCCATGTCTTGATCACCGGCGCCGCGGGCGCATTGGGCCGCGCCGTGGCCCAGCACTTCCTGGAGCAGGGCGCGCGCCTTGCGTTGGTCGATCACCATGCAGGCCGGCTCGCCGAAGTTTTTCCGGGCCTCGACAACTCGCAGCATCTGCTGCTGGCGGGCGACGTGACCTCGGCGCCAGAGATGGCCGGGCTCGCGCAGCAGGTGCTCACGTCTTTCGGCCGCATCGATGCGCTCGTTCACATCGCGGGCGGCTTCGAGATGGGCGAAGCGACGCATGCGCTCACCCGCGCAAGCTGGGACCGCATGATGAATCTCAACGCATGGTCGTTCGTGGCCGTGACGCAGGCGGTGCTGCCCTCGATGATCGAGCGCCGCGCGGGCAGCATCATTGCGGTGACGGCAAAGGTAGCGGCGCGCGGCCTGCCGGCCATGGCTGCGTACATCGCGTCGAAGAGCGCACTGCAGCGCCTGGTGGAAGCCATGGCGGCCGAGGCGGCGCCGCACGGCGTCAACGTGAACAGCGTGGCGCCGAGCGTGCTCGACACGCCGGCCAACCGGCAGGCAATGCCCGATGCGAACCCCGCGGAGTGGGTCTCGACCTCGGTCGCGGCGCAGACCATCGGTTTTCTGGCATCGCCCGCAGCGGCCGCGCTGCATGGGCAGCACCTGGCGCTGGACGCCTGAGCCGGAAAAAGAAAAGGCCCTGGCGGATGCCAGGGCCTTTTTCATATCGGTTGGTGGAGAGGATGTGCGACAAGTATGGCCGCAGGGGGGCGATATGCGTCCGTTTCACCGGTACCGTACAGCAAGAGTATCGGTATCGTGTCGCAGAATGTCGCCCCGAATTGCTCCACAGTGCAACTTGATCTGTAAGTCAATCTGTATTGGTATTGACTAACACTATGGCCCGAGAACTGAATCGACTGACCGCCCTTGAAATCAAGAATGCCCAACCCAGCGCTACCCCCAACACCCCGAGGCTGATCGCTGATGGTGGAGGTCTATACCTTCAAGTAACCCCGCAGGGCTCCAAGTCCTTTCTTTTTAGATATACGTTCAACAACAAACCGCAGACCTTCGGTTTGGGTGGCGTCAATAGCCTGAGCCTGGCCGATGCTCGGGAACTGGCACAGCGGCAACGGAGCCTTGTCCAAAAGGGCATCGACCCCAAGGTCGAGCGCGAACGCGAAAAAATCCGTCAAAACACAGCCGCCGAGCAGACATTCCGATGGTGCGCAGACAAGTACATCGAAGCCCACAAAGAAGACTGGAAGAACGCGAAGCACATCTATCAGTGGCGTCAATCCCTAGAGCACTTTGCGTACCCGAAGATGGGATCGCTTCCAGTGAAGGACGTTGATCAGCACGCGGTCATGGCAGTGCTGGAGCCGATCTGGCGCACAAAGACGGAAACTGCCACACGGTTGCGCGGTCGCATCGAACGTATCCTGGGCTGGGCGGCCGTCAATGGCTATCGGAGTTCAGAAAATCCAGCCCGCTGGACTGCCTATCTCAGCGAATTGCTGCCCAAGCCGAGCAAGGTTGCGAAGGTTGTGCACTATCCAGCGGTTCCCCATCGCGAGATTGCGCAGTTTCTACGAGACATGCGCATGCAAAAAGACGGCATGGGCATTCGGGCGTTGGAGTTTCTGACCCTGACTGCTAGCCGCACCGGCGAGGTGATCGGGGCGCAATGGGATGAGTTCGACCTTGACGGCAAGGTTTGGACGGTCCCGGCTGAGCGCATGAAGGGCCAGCGCATTCATGAAGTGCCCATGAGCCAGCGCGCTGTGGACATCATCAAGAACATTTCGCATTTGCCCGACGAGAAGTACGTCTTCCGAGGCATCAAGCATGGCACGCACATCTCGAACATGACCATGCTGAACGTCATGCGCCGGATGAACCTCGAAGCTGTGCCCCACGGCATGCGTTCCACCTTCCGAGACTGGGCAGCCGATGAAACCGACTTCCCTCGCGAACTGGCCGAAGCGGCCTTGGCGCACATCGTTGGCGATAAGACCGAGGCCGCGTATCTTCGTACAACGCGACTGGACCGGCGTCGCGTGATGATGGATGCGTGGGCGGAGTACTGCGCGCGGCCAGAGGCGGTGGTTGCGGGGGCGCAAGACACAAAAAAGTGAACTTTGGCCCGTTCTGGTGCGGCGATTTTGTCGCCGCCTGGCAAAGTTATTTGTTCGCCCCCTAGTGGCAGCAGGCGGCTATGATTTGGTTGTCAAAGCGCTGTTTTCGCGTGCCGAAGCCGGGTTTTGACCGAGCGCACAGCAGTGCAGCAAGACGCGAACTGAGGCCTTGAGCCTCAATCTCGCAGACCTTCTCCCTTTCCTCTTCGCATCCCTTCCTCAGTCATCGGCTGACAGGTCGGGTCGCGTTGCGGCGTGGAACTTCGCTGTGCTGGACGTTCGTCCCTTCATTTCACAGAGGATCATCTATTCCATGGCTACCAAGACCAAAATCGCAGCCACCGCGAAGACCGCAGCGCCTACCACGGCCACCGACAGCACGCCCGCCGAGACAGGTTTGCCCGCGGGCTTCGTGTCACCGTTCAAGCGCGTCGAGATGCAGCCAAACATCCGTATAGACGATGGCATGGCCTGTATCGCGATGCTGACGAACCAGCCGCTAGACACGATCATGAAGGCGGCTTTCCAGCACGGCGTCGCCGAGCACGGGCCCACCTGGTGCTACGCATCACAGCTTCAGAGCATCTTGCGCGACTACGGGCTCAACGCAGAGGAGAAGGAATGCTCGACCATCGACGCGCTGCCAGACGTGGCCCTCATTACAGCGCATTTCGACCCAGCGACGCTTTTTGGACGCTGGGCACTGTGGCACCACGTCAGGGCCACAGCCAAGGTCAAGTCCTTCCATTACGTGATTGACCCAGCGTATTGGATCGACCCGTCGCAGCACATCGTGACAACAGATATTCAGCAACGACTCATCACGCCGAAGTCGAACATCTTCTACTTGGAGATCTCGGCGAAGGCGACTGCGAAGGGTAAAGCGTAGTACGTCGCCCCTCTACTCGCTTTCGCCATATGTTTCTGCCAGCGCCACGAAATCGGACAGCTTCATGCCGTAGGCGTTAGCGATTCTTGAGGCGGCCAGCACCGTCAGGTTGCGCCGCCCACGCTCCAGAAGACTGATGTAGCTCGTGCTCATGTCGGTCAACTCGGCAAGGGTTTCCTGGCTGAGGTCGAGATCTTTCCGGCACTTGCTGATGGCGGTCGCAAACACCTGCCGCAAGGCTTTCTCATACGGATCAATTGCGGGCTCAGACATCGAGCCGCAAGTTTCCGTATCGCACTATAGTGCGTCCAGCGACTATAGTACGAGTGACTATTTTTGCCCCCTGGACCTTCGACCAGTGACAAACGAAAAAACACATGGAGATCAATCCGCATGGCTTCCCGCAAGAAAGACAACAACGGCAACATGTTCCTGGCAGCCATGGCCGCGGCGGCTGTCCTGTTGGTGTTCAGTACGGTGCACTTCCTGCGCTTCAAGCGGCAGTACGCGCACGGGCCTCAGGTGCGTCGCATCTTCGACATGGGCAACAGTTGGCGCGCGATCCTCGAAACGGGCGTGTTAGCGGTCGGCTACTGCACCATCGTGTGGGCGCTCTATGAACAGACCCCGGCCAGTCTGTATGCGACGGTGCCGCTGGGCCTATTCGTCTTCAACTGGCTGGGTCAGGTACAGGCGCGGGCGTTCCTCGGCGTGGTCGTCGACTACGACAAGGGCGAAGTGCTGTTCCTCAACTCCTCAGCCAACCTGGACGTCACCGACTACCTGATGGTGTTGCCGGTGCTTCGCAACTACAACTCCTTCGACCGACTGGCCTTAGTGGACGTTCAGTGGATCACGCGGCAGGCTGGAAAGAGCCTATTCCTCCATGGCGACTTTGGTTCACGGCGCATCGACTTCAGCGACAAGCTCAAGCGCGACGAGTGCATCCACTTGGTCGCCGGCAATGCGCGCGGCCGCATTCGCGTCACCTCCGACCTCGGAGAGTGAGGAACAACCCCATGAAGAAACTTGCCTCGATCTGCGCTTCGCTGTTCGTTGCGCTGTCTTCCGCAGTGCACGCGCAGGCTCCGCAACAGGACGTCGCCTTCAGTCCCGCCGGCCTTCAGCAGTCCTACACCCCCGGCTACAACTGCTCCGGCTTCTGGCAGACGCCCAGCTTCAAGTGCGCCTCGATTCAGATTCCGACCTATGTGGGCCGCGCCAAGGATGGCAACCGCAAGGCGCTGGTGATCCTCAACGGAAACGCCGGTGGGCTGGACAAGCGGCATGGTGACTACGCGCGCTTCCTGATGGAGCACAACATCAATGCCGTGGTGCTCGACAGCTTTGCGGCGCGCGGCCAGTCCAGCGGTACGCCGGCCGATCTTTCGACGGGTCGCACCAAGGGGCTCGACGGTTTCAACATGTCCATCGACGCAATGGTGGCTGCGGCAACGTTTGGCGCGATGCCGGAATGGACGAACGCCAAGATCGGCTACATGGGCGAAAGCATGTCGGGAGCGTCGGCGATCAACGTTGTGCGTCCCTACATCGGGCAGATCGTCAAACAGCAAACGGGCAAGCTGCGCGACTTCGACGCTGTCGTTGCGATCTACCCGTCCTGCATCGAAAAGAACACGATATAGAGGTTCAAGAAGACGCCATTCCTGATCATTCACGGAGAGAAGGATGACATTGCCCTGGCGACCGAGTGCGAGCGGCAGGTCACATGGATGAATGCGCGCGGCGGCAGTGCGGAAATCATGATCATCCCGGATGAGTATCACGACTTCGACGGGCCATGGCGTCTGCGAAGAGCTGGCGCCGAAAACACCAGCAAGTGCGCCAACACCCGCACTGGCGACAAGTTCGTGCTGGACGCCACCGGCCAGGAGTTTCCTGGCACGCCGGAGGGCTACACCGCAATGCGCGACTCCTGCAAATTCCGCGGCCACATGAGCGGTCATCGCGACAAGGAGCGCATCGGCTACGACCTCTGGCTCGCGCACTTTCAGAAGAACTTGCTGAACGATTGATGTAGCAACCACGCCAGTCCCATCACCGCCGTAGCCATCTACGGCATCCCCCACAGAGCACGCCGCTCGCGCCATCAGGTGCGGCCCGGCGTGCTTTGTCGTTTCTGCGTTCCCCCGAATCAACCTCAACCCAAGGAGTTCCCATGTCGAACGACAAAGAGCCTGTGCCTGAACAGGATGTTCAAACCCTCAAGTCCAACAAGCCACTCTTCGATCTCGGGCAGTGCGTCGCAACGCCAGCGGTACTTGCCCATCTCGCGCAACACGCTGTCTTCCCTGCCGCATTGCTGTCGCGCCACCAGCATGGCGACTGGGGCAATGTGGACCCGGAGGACGCCAAGGCCAACAACGCTGCTCTCCGGTCAGGCGCCCGGATCATCAGTTCCTACCTCGTCGCCTTCGTCGTCATATGGGTGATCACCGACGCAGCAATGGATGATGGGCGGAGGGTCGTGAGTACCCTTTTGCACCCGGATGAATATTGATGTCCGGCAAAGCAATGTCCGCGCGCTCGCCTCACCAGTCGACCGCACGCAACGTGCCCAGGCCGGCACCGAAAGCGCCGGTTGAGTCGCCTTCTGCGGCGGTCGTCGGCTTCACGGCCGCAGCGCAGAGTGCAGCTACGACGCGGTCGTATGCCGGCGACCTGAGGCATTTCCGAATGCACGGCGGCAAGATACCGGCCACGCCTCAGATGGTGGCCAACTACGCCGCGAAGTTTGCAGGCGTCCTGGCGGTCGCGACGATCCAGCGGCGGCTGATCGCGATCCACCAGGCGCACACCGAGCAGGGACTGAAGTCGCCCGTCGTGGACCGCCTGGTCAAGCGCACCATGCAGGGTATCCGCCGCACATTCGGCGTGGCGCAACGGCGCGTGAAGGCGCTCGTCAAGACCGACCTTCTGGAAATACTGGTCATGGTGAACCGGCAGAAGCCCTTGAAGGCGGCGCGCGACAGAGCGTTGTTGTTGGTCGGCTTTGCAGGAGCGCTGCGCCGCTCCGAACTGGTGGCGATCCAGTGCGCAGACATCACACGTTTCGAGGCTGGAATGGAAATTTTGCTGAGGCGTTCCAAGACAGACCAGGAGGGGGTAGGGCGCGCCGTATGGATTCCGCATGCGGAGGATGCCGAGCGTTGTCCTGTCGCGGCGTTCGATCAATGGCTGACGCTCTCGGGCATCGACCGCGGCCCTGTGTTCCGGTGGGTCAGCCGACACGGCAATCTCGTCGGCACCAAGGGGCTGACATCGCAGTC
The DNA here is from genome assembly GCF_056394985.1 of Variovorax sp. 10N412. NCBI lineage: Bacteria > Pseudomonadati > Pseudomonadota > Betaproteobacteria > Burkholderiales > Comamonadaceae > Variovorax > Variovorax sp. 10N412. Next base: position 784,536 of record NZ_JBFTIO010000001.1, on the reverse strand, counting down.
GGTGGCGCTGGTCGTCAAGCGCTCCGTGAAGCGTGTGCACGGCGCTGCCGCCACCAAGGCGGTCTCCGGCCACAGCTTGCGAGCGGGCTACTGCACGGAGGCGGCGCTGGTGGGCATGGCGCCGTGGCAGATACGGGAGCAGACAGGGCACAAGTCGGACGTGACGTTGGCCAAGTACATCCGGCCGGTGGTCAAGCGAAAGATTCCGAGCCTCCTTTGAGTCATTTCATGGCTTGCGGTGCGGCATAAAGCTCACACCGCTCACCGTTCCCACGCGAGGAGAACGGTAGACGGTGCCCACGGTATCGAACTGCGCATTGTTCGATCTAAAACTGATCAGGAGGGAGAGGAGGAACTATCTTGTTGTCGCTGGCAACTCAGCAGATCGTTGCCAGGTGATCGCTTTGAGAACTTGGATGGAGCAGGCGGGCATATCAAGCGGCCCGCTGCTTCGCCCAATCAATCGGCGCGATAATGTTACAAAGGCGCGCGTCTTGACCCCTCAGTCGTGGCGTAAATCGTCAAGACGGCAGTGTTCGGTGCACAAGCGACGGATTCTGTCGCTGTTTTAGGGGATGTTGTAACGAAAAACGAAACCGGCCGCTCTGGTTCTCGTCAAGTTGCAGCGATTTGGGCATCAAAACGGGGGGGCAGGGATGGATGTTTTTGACTTGCGTCAGCAGATAGTTCGGGATTACGCCAACTTTGCGCGTTCATTTACCCGTGTTAGGGCGGATGACCTCAAACGTCAGATCGACGCTATTTATGCCAAAGACCAGTTCTGGCCAGAGCCGCTGCTACAGATCACGCCTCATTACGAACGGGGCGCTTCGCTTGATGAACTGGCCGCCTCCGGGGAGGTAACCCCCACCACCGCAAAAATCTTCCGTGTGCCGGACGAGCCGGCGCTGCCTTTGCAACTCCACACGCACCAAGTGCAGGCCCTGGTAGCGGCCAAGCAAGGGCGCAGCTATGTCGTGACCACCGGCACCGGGTCCGGTAAATCACTTTGTTTCTTCGTCCCCATCATTGATGCCATCCTGCGGGCCAAGGCGACCGATAACGCCAAGCGCACCCGGGCCATCATTGTGTACCCCATGAATGCGCTGGCCAACAGTCAAATGGAGGAGCTGGAGAAATTTCTTAAACACGTATGCCCGGCTCAGCCCATCTCGTTTGCGCGTTATACCGGCCAAGAGGATAGCGAGGAGCGCAGCAGCATCGCAGCTAACCCTCCTGACATTCTGCTGACTAACTTCATGATGCTGGAATATCTGATGACGCGGCAGGATGCCACTGATCAGACGGTCATCAGCCATTGCCAAAATCTGCAATACCTGGTGCTTGACGAACTCCATACATATCGGGGTCGTCAAGGCGCGGACGTTGCATTACTGGTGCGCCGCATACGTGCCTTGCTGGCATCAGACAGCTTGCAATGCATTGGTACTTCCGCAACCATGGCCAGCGGGTCTGAGGACGACCGGCGAACGGCTGTGGCATCCGTTGCGTCGAAACTATTTGGGGCTACTGTGTTGCCGACCGATGTCATCGGCGAAACGCTGGTGCGGGCCACGACCCCTAGTCTGCACCACGGCACGGTCAAATCGCAATTGGCCTCCGCGATTGCCGCTGGGCTGTCGCCCACAATTACCGATGCTGAGCTGGAAGTACACCCCCTGTCCATCTGGATTGAGACTCGTTTGGGGCTGACATGGGAAGGAGCCAAGTGGGTACGTGCCCGGCCTCAAACTCTGCAAACGGCGACTCAGTGGTTGTCGGAAGACTCCAGCATGCAATCGGAGCAATGCTCAGACATGCTGCGTCAGTTTTTATTGATTACCTCAATGGCCGAGTCTGACCGGCAGGAGGGGCGCAACTCCGGCAAGCGCGGCTTTTTTGCCTTCAAGTTGCACCAATTCATTTCGGGCGCTGGCACAGCCTACGCTACCATTGACCCGTCTGGCAGTCGCACGCTAACGGTTAACGCGCAGCAGTTCCTACCAGAGCAGCCGGACAAGCGTTTGTATCCCGTCCACTTCTGTCGAGACTGCGGGCAAGAGTACCACCCAGTATTCCTTGAGTTGGGAGCAGAGGCGCAAGTCTTGCCAAGAGAGATTGACGACGTCCCCCCAACTGTCAAACGTAGTGAAGAATCAGATGGCACCGACCCGCCGAAATTCGGCTTCCTGATGCCTGAGCCCTTGGATGGTTCACTAGAGTTCGCCGGACGCGATGAAGACTATCCTGATGCATGGCTTGAAGAGGATCGTCATGGCGATATCCGATTAAAGTCAGATGCGCGCAAGAATAAAGCCGAGCGAATTTCTGTAGCCCCCACGGGTCGGTTGGGCACTGGAGCCTATGCTTGGTTCATTCCGGGGAAATTCAGATTTTGCTTGAACTGCAAGGTCGTTCACGCAGCGCAAGGCAAAGATAAAAACCGCTTGGCAGCCTTGTCCGCCGAGGGGCGTTCATCGGCGACGACTTTGCTCACCCATTCTGTGTTGCGATGGATGCATTCGCAAGAAGCCATTCCGGTAGATCGTCGCAAGATGCTTGGCTTTACCGACAACCGCCAAGATGCGGCACTACAAGCCGGGCATTTCAACGATTTTTTGTTTGTCAGTCTATTTCGCGCTGCATTTCTCGGTGCTATTACCAAGGCCGGTCCGGAAGGACTGTCGGCTGACAGGCTTGGTCTGTCGGTCTTCAAAGCACTCGGTTTTGAGCGTCCCGGCGAGTCTGGTCTACGATCTGAATGGTTGCTAGATTCCGAATTGCAGGGCGCTAATTTCGTCAACGCACAGAAGGCAATGCGACAGGTGCTGGCGTATCGAGCATGGTTTGATCAGCGGCGTGGTTGGCGCTTCACTAACCCTAACCTTGAACAATTAGGCCTGGTGCGGGTGGAGTACATCGGCTTGGACGACCTATGTGCCAACGATGCCAACTTTGCCGATGCGCCACCCATTCTAGCTAATGCCAGTGCAGCGGTGCGTAAGCGTGCCTATCGGGTTCTATTGGACATGATGCGCCAAGGACTGGCTCTGGACCCCGAGGTGCTGGAATCTGCAGAACAGGATGCATTGCGTGGGCGATCTTTAAATACACTGCGTTCTCCATGGGGGCTCGGCCGCGAAGAGCAGATGCGCACAGCACGTTTTCTGATGGAGTTCCCACCAGCACGCCGGGAGAACTCGCTGGCGGACGAAGATAAATTGTTGCGCGCCGGTTATCTCTCTGGTTTGGGGCGAGACCTTCGCAAGCCCGAGTTGTGGGAGCGGTCAGATGTCCGGTTACTAAAAAAACTCGATTATCAAAAACTCTTGAGTTGTCTGCTGAACGCCGCCAGCAAGGCGGGTCTAGTAGCGCAGGTGGCCACACCGTTTGGCACGTCACTTGGCTGGCAACTGAAGAACGCCTGCATTGAATTTCACACTGGTGAAGGTAAGGCCGAACGCGGCGGCATGGACAACGCGTTTTACCGCGGCCTGTACCTGAACTTGTCACAAGCCATTGCGTCCGATTTTCACTACTTCGGCTTTGAGGCCCGTGAGCACACCGCTCAGGTGGACAAGAACCGGCGCGAGGCTCGTGAAATGCGCTTCCGTTATGGCACAGAAGACAAAAGACGGTTGAAGGAAAATGCGCAACTGTTAACCGAACTCGGCGAACAGCAACGCTTCCTTCCCGTGCTGTTCTGTTCGCCCACCATGGAGCTCGGTGTTGATATTTCTGCGTTGAACACGGTGTATCTACGCAACATGCCCCCGACTCCGGCCAACTACGCGCAGCGGAGCGGTCGAGCAGGGCGCAGCGGCATGCCCGCGCTGGTGCTTACCTATTGCGCGGCACGAAGTCCACATGATCAGTATTTCTTTGCAGACCCCCCGGGGATGGTGCATGGTGAAGTGCGTGCTCCCACGCTCGATTTGGGTAACGAAGAACTGGTACGTTGCCATTTGCAGGCTGTGTGGCTGGCATGTACCAACACCCCTATCAGCGCCGCTATTTCTGACGTTGTGGAGGCCAACGAGCAAAAGGATTTGCCACTCTACGCTTCTGTTAAAAAATCTCTGGAGAGGCCGGAAATTGCCCCCCTGGCAATACAGAGAATCAATAAGGTTTTGGTGCTTTTACAAGCTGACCTGAACCCGGACGATGCCCCTTGGTTTAACGGAGCGGCTGCACTGACTCAAGACATTACCGACGGTGCCGTCAAACGGTTGGACAGTGCGTTTGAGCGGTGGCGAGAGCTATTTCGCAGTGCGGCGCGCCAACGCGATCAGTCCCGCCGCACCATGGATACACACAATTTGCCGCAGCGGGAACGCGATGCAGCGCGCTCTCTACACGCCCAGGCCATCGACCAGTTAAACCTTTTGCAGCGTGGCTCTGACAGTTCTGCCAGCGATTTTTATACCTACCGCTACCTGGCTACCGAGGCGTTTTTACCGGGGTACAACTTTCCCCGCCTGCCGCTTACAGCCTTTATTCCCGGAAGTGGCGACCGCAATACCAAGGGCGCGTACTTACAGCGGCCACGGTTCCTTGCGCTTTCAGAATTCGGTCCGCGCAGTCTGGTCTACCACGAGGGGCGAGCATACCGGGTTTCCGCTGCCCAGTTGTCCACCCGCGGGGACACGGCAAGTGGCGCGCTCAATACCGACACGGCAACCATCTGCCGCAGTTGCGGCGGTGCGCATTTCCATTCGGATCCGGGCGACCGAGGTCGCAGCCACTGCCGGGCTTGTGATGCACCGTTGACGGACAATGCCGACATCGTTCTCAACCTGTATCGCATCGAAAACGTGCGTACCTCTCCCGCAGAGCGCATTACCGTCAACGATGAAGAACGCCAACACCAGGGCTTTGAGTTGCAAACCATCTTCCGTTGGGCACGGCGTGAAAGTGGCCACCCGGACGTGCGCACGGTGCTTGCTGAAGATAAAGAAGGCGCAATTGCCACCCTACGCTATGGTCCGGGAGCAGAGATCAGCCGCCTGAATAAAGGATTGCGGCGCCGCGCTGACCCGAATCAGCATGGATTCGCAGTGAATCCTTTGAACGGCAATTGGGCCAAGATGGATGAAGACGATGTAGCCGATCCGGATCCTACCCGTACACCGAATCAATTGATTGTGCCGTGGGTCATGGACCGTAAGAACGCGTTGCTGTTGCAGCTTGCCGATGAAGGCGCGCCGGAGGTCACTGTTGCCACCTTGCAATACGCCTTGAAGCGTGGCATTGAATCGGTTTATCAGTTGGAAGAGTCTGAACTGTTAGCTGAGCCCTTGCCAGACCGCAAAAGCCGTAATGGCGTGTTGTTCTACGAGGCCACCGAAGGCGGTGCCGGTGTGCTGACCCGCCTGGTACGCGACGACCAGGCGCTGTCCCGCGTGGCCTATGCGGCCCTCAAGATGCTGCATTTTGATTTGCCGGCCGTGGGTGAGCCCTTGCCCGCACTGGACGACTTGAACGATGTGGCCGGCACGCAGTGTGTGGCTGGCTGCTACCGTTGCGTTTTGTCGTACTACAACCAGCCGGACCATCTGGTGATCGACCGACGCGACCGCGCTGCGCGTGCCTTGCTTTTACGCCTTGCTGTCGGGCGAACCCAACTGCTACCGGCACTGGATGGACGAGCACCATCGGTTTCCATAGCCCTGTGCGAATTAACTGGCGCGCCCTCAGTAGCTGTGGACACGCCATCGCTCAGTACGTCCGCCGAATTCAATGCAGCAACCTTTGGCTTGCCGTTGCCCAGCGATGTGGGAACGCCCATAGCAGGTATGCCTGCTGTGGCCCTTTGGCGCACTCAGCGTGTTGCCTTGGTCGCCGAAGGCATAGATGTCAGTTACTTGCTGGATCGTGGTTTGGAAGTGGTGATTTGGCCTGCCGCACCATCTGAACAAGCCAATGCCATCAGTCGCCTCGCCAGCCTTCTTTCCTGAGATTCCTATTCATGAGTGCAGTTCCGTCCGATTTACAAGGGACAGTCTTCCCGCCTGGTGCGCTGGTGCGTGCGCGTGGCCGCGAATGGATTGTTATGCCTGGCAGTAGTCCTGAGCGGTTGCGTCTGCGGCCTCTTTCGGGCAGTGAGGTTGATGTGGCCGTGGTATCCCCCGCGCTGGAAGCCACGTATGAGGCCGTAGTACCCGCCAGTTTTCCAGTTCCCACCGTGGCCCAAGCCGCCAATCACGAAGAAGCATTGCTGTTGCGTGATGCCTTGCTCATGTCTCTGCGGCGGGGGGCTGGCCCATTTCGCAGCTTTGGTAATCTGGCTTTTCAGCCCCGCGCTTACCAGTTGGTGCCTTTGCTCATGGCGCTCAAGCAGGACGTGATTCGTTTGTTGATTGCTGACGACGTGGGTATCGGCAAAACTATTGAGGCCGGGATGATTGCCCGTGAGTTGTTGGACCGAGGTGAAATCAGGCGCTTTGCAGTGTTATGTCCCCCGCATCTGGTGGAGCAGTGGGTGCAGGAACTCGATGATCGCTTTCACATCAAGGCCGTGGCTGTTACCGCAGCCAGCGCCGCTCGGCTGGAGCGTGGTTTGTCGGTCACCGACAACATTTTCACTGTGTACCCACACACAGTTGTGAGCCTGGACTACATCAAAAGCGACAGGCGGCGTGGCGATTTTTCCAGCCGTTGCCCCGAACTAGTGGTTGTGGACGAAGCCCACACCTGTGCTGGCGGTGGTGGCGGGCGGCACCAAAGGCATGACCTGCTGCGCTTGCTTTCTGCAGATGCCGAGCGGCACATGCTCTTTCTAACCGCCACTCCTCATTCGGGAGATGAAGACAGCTTTCATAGCTTGTTGGGGTTGCTGCATACGGACTTTCAGCAACTTGGTAACGTCACTGGCGCAGCGCGAGATGCTTTGCGTTCCCGCTTGGCCCCGCACTTTGTGCAACGTCGCCGCCAGGACATCGACGAGTGGAACGACGAAGGCGTGTTCCCACGCCGCGAAACCACTGACTTGCCTTATCTGCTGGGTGGCGGATGGGCCGTGTTTTTTGACGCCGTGCTGGACTATTGCTCTGAAGTTGTAGAGCGTGCTGGCTCCGACCAACGCCGCCAGCGCCTGAACTTTTGGGGCACCTTGGCTCTGATGCGTAGCGCCGCCAGCAGCCCGGCTGCCGCGCTGCAATCGCTGCGTACCCGCATGGCCACTCAAGCGACCGAAGTTGATGAAGATGCCCTGCGTGAGCGCGTCTTTGACGGCTCCGACGACTCTATGGTGAACGATGACGTCGAGCTACCCGCCGACAATGCTGACCCCGGCCTGCGAGGCCTGATCGCCCAAGCCGAATTGCTTGCCGGAGAAGGTGGCGACCCCAAACTGGCTGCGTTGCGCACTCATCTTGAAACCGAATTGCTAAATCACAACTTTGCGCCTGTGGTTTTTTGTCGTTACATCGCCACTGCGCATTATCTGCATAAGCACCTGAAAAATCGCTTCCCCGGCGTAACGGTAGGGGTAGTCACTGGAGAACTGGCACCCGAAGAGCGCAAAGCTCTGGTGGCCGAATTGGGCGAGTCGGAGCGTCCACTGATGATCGCCACCGATTGCATGTCTGAAGGTATCAATCTGCAAGAACACTTCAATGCGGTGGTGCATTACGACCTGAGCTGGAACCCCACGCGGCATGAGCAACGCGAGGGGCGGGTTGACCGCTTCGGGCAAGACAGCCGCGTGGTGCGTGCCACTCTGATGTACGGCCGCAATAACCCGGTGGATGCCGTGGTGCTCAAAGTGATTTTGCGCAAGGCTCAAAAGATTCGGGAAGAGCTGGGTGTGCCGGTGCCCTTGCCGGATAACGACCATTCTTTGACACAGGCTTTGATGCAAGCCGTGCTGGGCGGCCAACGGGGGCGACAGCGCCAAGAAGTTTTTGATTTTGACGATCTGCCTGCTGTGCAGCAACTTGAAGTGGCCTGGACCGACATGGCCGAACGGGCCAAAAGGAACCGCACCGTGTTCGCCCAAAACCGCATCAAGCCAGAGGATGTGCTGCCCGAGTGGAAAAAGATGCAAGCTGCTTTGGGCAATGCGGATGACGTGCAACGCTTTATCCAGCGTGCCCTGCGTCGCTTGGGTGGTGCACTGGAATTGCGTAGTATTTCTGCCGACAAAGGCTACCGCGCGCAACTCACAAACCTCCCGGAAGACCTGCGCGAACGCCTGCTAGCTGATGGCCTCAAAGGCACCGTGGGCTTGAGCTTTACTGTGCCGCCGCCGGCGGGCACCCGGTTTGTGCATCGTAGCCACCCATTGGTCAGCACCCTGGCCGAAGGATTGTTGGAGCGAACCCTTGCCGATGCTGGCTTGGAGATGGATCCAAGCACCAACGACCCGGCCATGCTGGGCCGCACTGGCTGTTGGGTCAGCCCTGCTGTGCAAGCGCAGACAACGGTGCTCATGATGCGCTTGCGCCACCAGCTCAGCAGTGTGGATGCCCGGGGCGGCGATACTTTGCTGGTGGAAGAGGCCGTCGCGGTTGCTTTACGGTCTGTAGAAGGTGGCCAGCGGTTCGAAATTGTGTCAGGCGATGAGCCCATGCGGTGGCTTACTGCCCCACCCGATGAAATACTGGATGACCGAACCCGAGAGGCCCGTGTGTCCCAAGTGTTGGCCCGGAAAGACCAGTGGCAGCCTGTGCTTGAAGCTTATGCGCGTGCGCGCGCCGATGCGCTTTTAGCCGACCACCGTCGCGTGCGCGAGGCTTCTCGTTCGCGGGGGCGCTATGAAGTCGCCCCTTTGCTGCCAGTGGATGTGATTGGCGCGTTTGTGTTGCTCCCCGCGCTGGACATCTGATCCGCAATGCCAAGAACCTCCACTGTCTTACACATCGATACCCTCAGCATTGAGGGTGCCCTGTTCACCGCCGAGTGGCTGGCCAAAGTGGCCGCATCGCAGGCTCCCCTGCAAGCCGATGCCGACTACGGCGTGCGCGCGGGCTTTAATCTGCGCGAAGAAATTGGCTTTGCGTGGCGGTCTGCCCAGAGCTTGTGGCACCAGTTCGATCAAGCCCGCCAGCAACCCGGCGGCGATGCATGGGGCATCAGCCAACGCTTTGCTACCGAACTTCTTCGCCAGTGCTTTGCCTTTCAGCTCGCCCAGCACAGCGCCCCCATGGTGATAGCGGAGCGCAACTATCCGGTCCAGTTCAGCGCCCTTGATGCGCATGTGCCGGTGGTTGTGTCGCCACACGATGAAGCTAAGCCGCTGGACACCGCCCATGACCGCCTAGGTGACAACTCGGGCGAACGCCTCCGCCGTCGCAGTGCCTTTGGCTTGCTGCAAGAGAGTCTAAACGCCACACCCGATGCCCTCTGGGGCGTCGCCACCAACGGTCTGCAGCTTCGCATTGCCCGAGATAACGCCAGCCTTACCCGCCCCGCTTGGGTGCAGGTAGATCTGGAACGTATGTTTACCGAGGACCGCTACGCCGACTTTTCTGTGCTGTGGCTATTGCTTCACGCCACACGCTTTGGGGTGTCCGGCTCTGTATCTGCAGACTGCGCCCTGGAGCAGTGGCGCAATGCCTGTCGCGAACAAGGCACCCGCGCTCGTGAGACCCTGCGTAGCGGTGTAGAGGCCGCGTTGTTAACGCTGGGTCAAGGCTTTGTCAGTCACCCGGCCAACACGGCTTTGCGAGATGCACTGGCTACCGGACGGCTGAGCCCGCAAGACTACCTGCGTGAATTGCTGCGTCTGGTGTACAGGCAGATATTTCTGCAAACTGTGGAAGAGCGCGAAATACTGCACCGCACGGATGCCGATCCTCAAGCCGTGGCCCTGTATGTCGAAGGTTACAGCCTGCGCCGCCTGCGTGAGCGTGCTGTACGACGTAGCGCCCATGACCGCCACGGCGATCTGTGGCAAGCCCTGAAACAAGTCTGGCTAGGCTTGGCCACTGGTGAACCGCTGTTGGCCTTGCCACCCCTGGGTGGCTTGTTTGAATCCACACAGTGCCCCACGCTGGACGCTTGCAAGCTGGAAAACCGTCACTTGCTTAATGCGCTATTTCATCTGGCATGGTTGCGGCCAGAAGCCAATGCCCCTTTGACCCGCGTCAACTGGCGCGACATGGGGCCGGAAGAGTTAGGTAGCATCTATGAGAGTCTGCTGGAACTGGTGCCCATGCTCAGCAACGAGCACCGCCAGTTCGGGTTTCACACGGGGGCTGCTACCCGTGGCAACGCCCGGAAGACCAGCGGCAGCTACTACACGCACGACTCCCTCGTGCAAGAGCAGTTGGACTCTGCGCTGGAGCCTGTCATCGGCGATATTCTTGCCGCCCATCCGGTCGGCGAAGAGGCCGTGCTGGCCCTGCTGGCTATAAGTGTGATCGATCCCGCTTGTGGAAGCGGGCACTTTTTGCTGGCTGCGGCACGGCGCATTGCTGGGCATCTGGCCCGAGTGCGCGCGCAGATGCGTGATGCTTTGTTAGGCAACAGCGGACAGCCCACTCCAGAGGACTATCGCCACGCCCTTCGTGATGTGGTCACCCATTGCGTCTATGGTGTGGACATGAACCCCATGGCGCTGGAGTTGGCGCGCATGGCCTTGTGGCTGGAGGCATATACGCCAGATGCTCCCCTGGGCTTTATCGATCACCATTTTCAGTTGGGCAATGCCTTACTAGGTGTCATGGACCTAAAGGTGATTTTGGACGGCGTACCCGACGAAGCCTACAAAGAGTTGACCGGTGACAACAAAGACCTTTGCCGGGACTTGAAAAAGCGAAACAAACAAGAGCGCACCGGCCTGCAACGCATGCGGGCCGCCGCTAGTTTCAGTCAAAGCCTGCAGTCCATGGACTTGTCGGCCACCGCCTTGCCCTTACAGCAGTTGGATGTGCTGCCCGATGCCACGCTGGCTGAGATCGCAGCCAAACGCCAGGCGTATGAAGCTTTGCAACAAGGTACCGGCGATGCTGGGTTGGCGCTGGCGCTGCACCTGTATTGCGCGGCTTACCTGTTACCCAAGCACGGCAATAGTGAGGCCGACTCCGCTGTGCCCACCACGCAAGACGTAATGAATGCACTGCTTGGGCAGCCCGTGGCGGCGCGCAAGAAAGAGGCCGCATTGCAACTGGCCAGGCGCACCCCTCTGCTGCACTGGAAGCTGGGCTTTGCGCAGGTGTTTGCACGCGGTGGCTTCTCGGTGATTCTGGCCAATCCGCCTTGGGAGCGGATGAAAATTAAGGAAGAAGAGTTCTTTGCGGAACGAGCACCTACGGTTGTAGACGCTCGCAACAAGGTTGAGCGCGAAAGGGCGATTCAGGCATTAAGTTGCTGCGAAATCAATTCTCCGGAGCGGCGTGTCTTTGAGGAGTTCGTTCTCGCAAAACAAAAATCAGACGCGGGTAACGTGTACTGCCATGGGCCACGATATCCGCTCACGGGTAATGGGGATGTAAATACCTATGCTCTTTTTGCTGAAACTGTGTTGCATATATTGCACCCACAAGGTCGAGCCGGTTTGGTGCTGCCAAGCGGAATTGCAACCGATGAATCCACTAGTGGATTCTTTGGTGAGATCAGTAAAGGGCGCATCGTTCAGTTGATCGATTTTGAAAACAGAGAAAAAATCTTTCAAGCGGTGGACTCACGCATGAAGTTTTGCCTGCTCACTATCGGAGCAACTAGTGAGGCAAAGTTCGCTTTTTTCTTGACTAACACGGAGCAAATTAAAGATTCGCGCCGTAGTTTCACGTTGACTGCTGCCGACATTGCTCGCCTCAACCCGAATACCAAAACCTGCCCTGTATTTCGCAGTCAGAAAGATGCCGAAATTACCGCTCAAATTTATCAGCGAGTGCCAATACTTTGGAATGAGAGCCAAGAAAATGGTAATCCCTGGGAGCTTCAAATAGGGCGAATGTTTCACATGTCCGATGACAGCGGCTCATTCCGAGATGTTCGTCGGCGTAACGAGCTTACAGACCCAGTGCCTTTGTATGAAGCCAAAATGGTGCACCAGTTTGACCATCGGTGGGCAACTTATGAGGGCGATGAGGACGATTCGCGGGAAATGACGGATGCGGAAAAAGCCGACCCTAATAAGCGGGCAAGGCCGCGCTATTGGGTTGAGCGCGCTGAAGCGGAAGCACGCCTGGTAGAGAAAAAGTGGGACAAGGGCTGGCTGTTGGGATTTCGGGATATTACCAATGCGACGAACGAGCGAACAGTAATTGCACACGTCATTCCCCGCGTCGGGGTTGGCAATCCGTTTCCGCTAGTGTTTAGCGCCCAAAGTCCGGGGCTGATCTCAGCGCTCATCGGTTGCTTGTCTTCGTTAGCGTTGGACTTCCAAGCTCGCCATAAGGTTGGCGGAACCCACCTCAACTTTTTTATTGCTAAGCAATTGGCGGTACTTCCTCCAGCAGTCTTCCCAGCAGTTGAACTCAACTCAATCGTTCCACGAGTGCTTGAATTGACTTATACGAGCAACGATATGCAACCCTTCTACGCCGACGTTGTGGCCGTGAATCCGATGTGGGAATCCCGTACTGGTCCTGAACGCGGCCAACCATGGCGTTGGAACTCTGAGCGTCGTGCCATCCTGCGCGCTGAACTTGACGCCATCTACGGCCGCCTGTACGGCCTGTCCCACGATGATCTGCGCTACATCCTTGACCCGGCCGATGTGATGGGCGACGACTACCCAAGCGAGACATTTCGCGGTTTGAAGAACAAGGAAATCCGTCAACTTGGAGAGTACCGCACCCGCCGCCTAGTGCTGGAAGCTTGGGACCGCATGGAGCAAGGTGAGCTTTAACGCTAGTAACGCTCGCATGGACAAATCGCAAAACTTTGTTGGCTCAAGCCTGTCTATGCTGGAAAGCCACGCTGTGCGGAAGGCCGCGCGTGAGGCTGGTTTTGATATCTTGAGCGATCAAGTGGGAGCAGTATATGGAGAAAGCAGTCACTCTCCTGAGAGGTGCGTGTTGTGGTCCGCTTTTAATGGCGGTTTTATTGTCGGCTTGTGCATGGGCGACGTGGTCTGCGCCCTGGAAGTTGATTTGGGCTGTGCGATACCCGCGGGATCGATGCCACCAACCAAAATGCACATTGCGGGTGCCTTCATGGCAACAGACTTACCCGCCTTAGAAGCATTACTGAAGCGCGCCTGGGTATTGGCTCGCACGCTACCCAACGCATTGGTAAGGCGGTTCGAGCAAGCAGTGGTTGCCATAAGTGCCACCGAACGCGAAGCTACCGTGCGCCAACGTGTGGGACAAAACTTGTTTCGCGAGGGGCTGATGGCTCTGTGGGGTGGCCGCTGCGCTATCACTGGATTGGACGTTCCGGAACTCTTACGCGCTAGCCACGCCAAGCCTTGGGTTGCCTGCAATGACGCCGAACGCCTAGACGTTTATAACGGCCTGCTGCTGGCCGCTCACTGGGATGCCGCCTTTGATGTCGGTCTGGTGACTATCGCGGGTTCCGGTGCCGTTATCGCCAGCCCCAAGCTAAGCAGCGAGGGGCGAATTGCACTCGGGTGCTCGGAGGCGCTAGTGATTCGTCTGCAGGCTCAACATCAGCCATATCTCCAATGGCACAGGGACACTATTTTCAAAAATTGAGTCGATTGGCGGAGAATAAATGGCTGGTGAAATTTTAACTTTTAAAGCATTTCAAGATGTTGCTTGCCTAGCATGCATTATCGGCCCTCGATGGCATTTCTCAGTTTTTGCATATTAAAATTGCAACGACTAGGATGGCAAAGACCTTTAAGAATTCACCGAAGCTTGGCATCGCAAGCGCACGGCCGTTTACCAAACGCATTATGATGCCGTCTCGTGAAGCAGCCGTTGATCTTCTGGCAGCGACCTTTGGAAGTAAAGTGATTCGCTTTTTCGATGCTCGGATTTTACATCTGAGAAAATTGAAGAAAGCGATTGAAGCGGTTGTCAAACTTGCTGAAGACGAGTGCAACGCGTTTCCCGAAATTCAAGGCAAGGGGTCTTTTGACCTTCTCGTGCTTCGACCGCTTGGCGATTTGGAGTTCCGTTGATTGTCCATTTGACGAAAAAATAAGGAAAATCAAGTGACTGAAGCGCGGAGGATTACGTCTAGGTTTAATGATGAGCTACAGAAGGTGCTATCGAAGCATGCTAAGCATGTGTGTATGTACCCCGAATGTAGAAGGTTGGCGATAAATGCCCATGCGTTCTCGAAAGAGCATTCACTGCGCGAGATTGCCGAGGGGGGTAAGGTGTATTCGCCGGTCTCCATTCGCATGGATCAAAGTGCTTATAAGGACATAAAATTCAAGCTGCTTGGCATCCAAGAGGCAACAACGTTCAAGGGTTTTTGCCCATACCACGATACCTTATTCGCAACCCTTGATCGCAGTGGTTTAACCACCTTTAAAGATGTATTTCTTCAACTCTACCGATCATTTGCCGGCGAGTTGTTTCGTTACTCCGCTTATCGGAAAAGTGAGCGCCATGCAGTTGCTGAGTCAAGGTATTTTAATGATGAGCATGAGAAAAAAAAGGCGATCAGCACGGCAAAGGCTGTTGCACATTTTTATGACCTAATCACGGAATTTCCTGAATCGTCAACACTCTTGCCTGACGGTGACAGACTATTGCTTACGCCATTTTCCAAAAATGCCTCAATGGACTCTGCGATTGTGTTGCGGCGCGTTCGATTTAAATGTCAGGTTGCACTTCACAAAAAGTATACGTTGCATCGGGACGGTAAATACTTCGATACCTTTGTTTTTGTAGTTCCTTCGGCCGTTGGCGCCACTTTGCTTGTGGTGTGCAGCCCTGATGATTCAGATCAGCTCCTTGGTAGGGTGCGCACGGACCTCGACACATTGGGATTTATTGAAGCTTGCATGATGCATGATGGGCAATGGTGGCTATCGCCTTCGGTCGTGGAGGCTTGGTCTCAAGCGAAACGGGCATTGATCGAGAGCGATTATTGGTTTTTTAACGAAAGAGCGTTTTTGGCTCCTTACGATGTATCGCTATTTGATCAGGTGAGATTGCAACTTTGTGAAGGCGTTCCATCCACCCTCAGAAATGCTGAAATCGCGAAAATCGGAAACCTGCCGACGAGGGGGGAACCTGTTGTGCGACAGCTTAAATATGAAAATAAGGTATTTGAAGATCAACAACGTATAAGTAGAGGTTTTCAGTAGAGACGATGAGGCTGGCAACCAAGCTGTGACTTTGCGCAGCGTAGTAGTAAGTCACAACGTTCGTTGCGAATTTCTAGCCGCGCAGGCATTTCAAACTGCTGGCATGCGCTCCGCTTAGAAACATCTTGAGCTTCCAATAAATCTTCCGCAACTGCGAATCCGTTTGACTGAAGCCATTCTGTCTTTAAGATTAAATTCTTAAATTGTTTTGCTTCAGCCAATCCATGAGGTAGTCGAAACATGCCGCCGAGTATTTGGATTGAGGGCTGGCGTAGACCTTGAAGATTTTTTCTAAGGTCGCCTTGGAATGTTTAATCGCATTTTCTTGATGGATTCCAGCCGGAACGCTATCTGCGAGCTTTAAATAAGCTTTCCATTCTTCAAGTGCGTCTTCGAGGCGTAGGAGTTCTTCGGATCTCGCACGTACCAATCGATCCCGGTTGAGCGCGTAGCCAGATATCGACTCCTCGGCGCGACGTTTAAGGAGAGCAGCCGCCCCCCACACACCGACGACAAAAGACTTGCGCTCGTTCGCGGTGCGTCGAACGCGGAAGCGGAGATACCGTCTAGGATTGTCGATGAACGGATTCAGCAGCAGGGGTACTTCTTGGGGCAGATGGGCCAAGCAGCTTGCTGGTTGTTGTCCCTGCGCGAGAGGAAAGTAATTACCCTTGCCAGTTTTAAAGTCTTCGCCGCCCGGCACAGAATGCTTTCTCTCCGTATTGCAATCTTCGCAGGCCGGCAATAAATTGTCCCACTCGCAGGCCAGCCACCAATAGCCAATGAGACTCTGGCCACCCCTGGTCAAGTCAATGCCTCCTTTGGGACGATAATGCTCTACTCGTGGGCTCTGGTTTGTCATTTGTGATTCGCAATATGCGCATTTTCCATGAGCCAGTAGTTCGAGTGCTTCTCTTACCTGTTCATTGCGGTATATGGAAAATCCTGCATAGGCCGGAAATCCGGTATTGTTGCCTTGATAATAATCTGCAGTTCTCTTGCGTTCATTGATGGCAGCCTGACTAAGCAATACAGTTGGGACGCCAGGAGGATTGCTGCGGTCGAGTTTAATCACGAAGCATGTTCCTGTATTCGGGCATTGCCTCGATTGCCGCAGCGATGCTTTCCAAAGTACTCGCCTGCCATGTCTGCAATTCGCGAGCAACCCTATCTTGGGATAGAGCTCTGTCTATCAGCTTAAAAAACAGCCTTTCGCGCGTGGATTTTCCCATTTCCCCCATGCCGTTAAGTTGAATTTCCAAATCGGCCAATTCCTCATCTTGCGCTGGCCGCAGGTTCTCTTCTCCCATGCCTAGCAGGCTGTAGTAGCGGGCAAAAAGCCCGTCAACCTTTTCGCTGTAGGTACTATAGAGTCCGAATAGGTTGGAGGTGAGCATTTCATCCACCACTTGACCTTCGATCTTGGACACGGCGCCGTCAGCGTGAATGCGGCCCTGAGCATCGTGTCGCAGGATGAGCACTTCATTGCTCTTCATGCTCCGCAGCGGTAGGGGATCGTGCGTTGTGAAAATGAAGTGGGTACGGGGGAATGCGCGGCGTAACCGTTCCACGATCTTGATCCGCCATGCCGGATGCAAATGCGCATCGAGTTCGTCGATCAGCACGAAGGCTTGACTGGAAACTGCACTATCGCCTAGTTCGTAGATTACTTCGAGCAGCTCGGACGCGATCAGGAACACATTCTGGACGCCTGAGCTCAACGCATTTAGTGGGGGTGTCCGGCCGTCAATGGCAATCTGCAGCTTGCCTTTGGCGATACGAACCTCAGTGTCGTCGGCCAACAATAGGAGGCTCAGCGTTTCCAAAGTGTCTTGTAGTTTTTCGGGGGCAACCTTGTCCAGCCAGCCATGGTGGCCGTTGAGTTTCGCGTGATAGTCGAAAAGCGACTGCACTCGCCGGTCCTTTCGGAGATGGTGAGGCGGGAGCTTTCGCTTAGAGAGCACACGATAGGCACCATAGCCGACCACCCTGGTTTTCTCTGTACGCTCTCCCGAAAAGTCCTTTGATCCTCTGGTGTAGCGCAAAGTGGCAGGGGCGTCGCTGTACCAGAAATCGATGCGGATCTCGCCTCCGTCCGCACCGCGCACCAAGAGCTTGCGGGCATCGGGTTCTATCTTCCCGGCGGCTTCATGGCCCAAGAGGCACAAGGCGATAGCTTGCAGGATCGATGTCTTGCCCACGCCGTTAGGCCCCAGCAATGCAATCCATTGAGTTTTCTCTGATGGTTCTGGAAATGCGATGTCTAGGTGCTGTATGCCCTTGAAGTTTCTTAAATGCAGCGCCTTAAGAGGAAAGGCTCTGTAGTCAAACAAGTCCTGTAAGGTTTTCCGTGGTGCGGTTGGGGTTCGGCTGTCGCGCGAGACGTTGTCGAGGACGCCGAAATTTATCGACCGACTAGCGTCTAGCAATCTCCTCAACGCTGAGCCGTTAACACTCTGTGTGTCGATGCGTTCGCTTGAGAAATCCGCAATGGATCGCAGGTAGATGCGGGCAGCGCCGGAGTGTTCGGCGCTCTCGGAAAACATCGGCAGCAGATGCTCGAATGCTTGAGGAATGCCGGCCTGTGCAGCATCCCAGTGCGCAATGATTGTGTTAATAACGCGTCTGCGGCCGTTGATCAATTCGGACCTGTTAAGTTGGAGTGTGCTGATAGTCGTGTCGGCTCTGTCAGTAAGGGGAATCAGCACGCCGTCTGAGGCCACCCGGAAGTGCTTTTCTGGCTTGTCGAAGCTTGGGTCCAGGAGTTGTGCCTTTTCTCTCCTTCGCAATTCTTGGATCGATGCTTCCAAAGGCGAAGGACCGCTAACGGGAAATATGTTGGCTTTCGACATATTGCACGCCGAGCAGGCTGCAAAAAGGTTATTCCAGTCGGCGGCGAGCCAGCAGTAATGACGTCGGTCCGTTACTTGTCGGCTTCGCAGTGCGCCGGCCTCCGGACGAAAATGATTCAGGAAAATGCTCGATGTATCCAGCAACGTTTCGCAGTACGAGCATTTGTTTTTGGTCCATTCGCGTAGGCAGGCTAGCAATGCGCTCAGCAGGGAGCCGTCGAATTCCGGTTCTGGGGGCCTTTGAGCTTCGCCCGAGGAAAAATACTGCCGGACGCGTTCCAGATGCCGTTCTGCAAACGCCGTCAGTTCGGGTGGTGGGATTGATGCCGTGCGGTTGAGCTTTCTCATGTACCGGATTCCTGTGCAACCATAATGGACAAATCGCGATATTCTGAATGACGAGACAGGCGATTGCGACTCAGAAACCTTCGTCTGCCAACCGCGCCAAGCTTCCCGCTGTTTCTTTGCAACGTTCCGCCCTCGACATCCTTAGCTGTCCTCGTCGCCCTCGCGCGGATCAACTTCAGGACGGCGCGCGACTTCGGCAATACATACATAGTGCGCGTCCTCCGGGTGTTGGAAAGCCGGTGCTGCCTTATAAACGCCGGTAACAACGAACTCTGATTTTGTGCCGGCAATCTCGTGGACTCGTGGCGTAAAACGTAGTCCCTTCTCGGAAGCGTATGGTTTGGGAGGTAGCCCGCGTTCGGAGATTATTACTAAAAATCCTCGCACATCGTGAAGTTCCTCTACGACTGCCGCGAGTCTTCGGAAATCTGCTTGAATTTTTCGGCCGTCCGCATTTGCACGTTTGATCTCGATGACATGTTTTAGCTCTAAAGTTGGCTTAACACGCCGAGGCTCGACGTTCTTCCAAAGGGTTAAGTCCGCACGAGCATCCCGCGTGATGGCGCTGCTCTGAAACTTCCGGATCCTGCGGTAGTAGGTCTCAGTATTAACCTCAAGAGCTTTGGCTTTGGCACCAATGAGTCGGGCGAGTTCATGCCCAAGTGCGAGCTCAGGTGCTCGTGTCGCGTCTCGAACATTGCTGTATCCAATCCAGTAGGCTAAGCCTTGCGCGGCATCCTTCAACCACTTAGGAACGGAACGAATTAGGTTTGGATTCGCCATTTGCGAGTTGCTTTAGTTGGCGCGGATTAATAAACTTTGTGAGCACCTAGGCGTGATCTATGCTGTATTGATTGCAACAGTGAACACGGCAATGTATCGATAACTGCACCGTATCGCTATATGAGTCATATGCGGTGCGTGACTGGCTTGTGAAAACCTTGCTCCCTGAGCAAATGTGCTGTGAGCATTGATCTCAATTAAATAGAGATAAGTTGATCTTGGCGAGGCAGCGTGATCTGAGGTGCATACCGATTCCGTGAGCAGAGCTGCGCCAAGTCTTCTACATCAGTTCAAAGGGAGACAAGACACCACTCAACCGCTTCGGATCTTGGCTTTTGACCAGCCACAACGAAGGCCTGTCGGTGATGGTGTCTGCTGTGAGCAGCGGCGCCACAGCGTCTCCGGCTTCGACGAGACGCGGTAAGGTGAGAGCGAGCGCGTGAGGGCGGTCGACCAAGTGAACGGGGTTGCCTTCATCGTCCTGAGTCCTACACGCATCGGAGATCTGCATCGCGAGCAGTAAGGAGGGATCTCCAACGCTGCGAAGAAAACGTGCAATGGCCATCTCGGAGATTAGTTGCCAGCGGTTTTCGATGTAGGTCGGCAGGTATGAGAAGGAATGCGTCAGCATCAGTTGGCGTGCATGCGCGACCGGTTGCCAGTTTTCTACAACTATCGGT
Source organism: Variovorax sp. 10N412 (assembly GCF_056394985.1). Lineage (NCBI taxonomy): Bacteria > Pseudomonadati > Pseudomonadota > Betaproteobacteria > Burkholderiales > Comamonadaceae > Variovorax > Variovorax sp. 10N412. The sequence goes on along the minus strand of NZ_JBFTIO010000001.1, from coordinate 764,695 downwards.
GACTTGACCATGAAATCCGCGACGCTATTACGCGGTGGTGTACTCATGAGGGCATCCTCCAGTCCTATGCAAAGTTCAATGGCCGCAGCAGTGACATGCCGGGCGTAGGCTCCTGTGTGCATCGCATCATTTCGCGCGTCCTGTACGGCGTCATAGAGCGCTTCGAACCGGCCGAACAGAGCGGGGAAGTTGTGTGCGAGCTGATCCAATGACGGTCGCTGCTGCCAATAGGGAAAGATCCAGCGCTTGTACTTCCCCATGGTCTGACGCAAGCCGCGCACTCGAATACCCAGCGCTTCGATAGCAAAGCAGATCTCGCCGAAGCCTTCGGCATCGGCGAGTGCCGCATAACGAGCTGCGCGCAAGCGGTCTCTGAAATGCAGGCGTTCGTCAGGCGTAAGTTCGGCGACGTCGCCAGGCTGCTCTGGAATAGGCATGGTCCGGCTCAAAATCTCTTTTCACTCTACCACCGACGTCTCCGCGTTGGACGTGGCTGGCGCAGTCGTTTCATCAAACGCCAAGTCTCGCGTGGCAACGACAGCGTTGTCGGTCAGTTACCGTCCTTGCCTTTAGTGGCGAATCTTGGCTCTGCCACGCGCCCTGAGGGGGCGGGCCGCGAGCATCGTATAAATTTGGAAGTGTCGTTCCATGTACAAACGCTGCCGGGAATGCAACGTGCGCAAGCGCATCGCATCGGAAACGCCTAGGGCTTCAAGGTCTTGGCTGTTGAGATGTCGACTAACGTGAATACGCCCATCGTTGTCGAATGAGATCAGATGGCGGTCAAAGAGTTTGTCGAGCGAAGGGGTCAGTAGCAGGCCGTTGAATGGGTCTAATCGCTGGGCGTTGGTGCTGTCGCGCCATGGCACGATGTGGGACGCGACAAGCAGGCCAGAATTCTCGCATCCGGTCACGCTGCATTTGCCCCACAACTTCAATAGAGCCGACCTAAAACGTCCTTGCCCTACTCGGGCTAGCAATAGTTGCTCGCGGACGGTTTTGTCGGGAACGGAACCGATCATGGTCTCGGCGCTGGCTTCATCGATGTAGTCTGAGATGGTGGGGGCCAATTCGAGAGTGGCCAGAGGCTGGCTGACAGCATGAGGGCTCGGTGTTTCGATGCCGTCGAACGTCGAGGCCAGGCGGCAGCCGCGATGCGCAGGTTGATGTTCGAACCGATCCTTCATGACCTTCATCTTGTCGGGTGCGCTTCGGTGTTCGAGTCGCACTGGTCCATGGCAGACGGGGCAACGCTTTATAAGGTCTCGATAGTTGCCGTTCTCAAGGAGCGTAGTCACGGCGAGCAAATGCCATGAATCCTCCAGCCACACCTCGCAGTGGCTCTTGTCGATGCGGTTCGGAGCTCGGACCTCTGCAATCGGTGATAAGTCTTCGGCCAGCGTAGCGACATATGAACCGTCAAGTTGTTTTTCGACAGACAGTATGCGGTGCGCGCCACTCGCATCGAAACCAACATATGACCGTTGCGTTCCTGGACCCTCATCACCGATGGTGGCGAATCCTTGCCATTCACCTGACGCAACCTGTTGAACCGCGTTGCGCCGGCTTTCCCATCGACTTCCTCTCGATCCTGAAGGACGGGTTGGTCTGAGGCAGACGATGCGAATGACCCCCCCGGTCGTCTGTAGTATGTCCTTGCGCCAGAGCTTGAACACCGCGACGTTATTGTTTATTCCCTCCCAAGCGTAGACGGAATGCAGATTGAGGCCCATCGCACGGAGGAGGTTGTTGATGGTGACTTGCATATCGTAGGAGGCGGTTTGATGACGTCCAGATCCTGCCATACAGTTGCTGAGACCCACTATTCATTTGCGGCAAAGAGGTGAGGAAAGAAAAGACCTGCGGCGTGCGCGTTGACTACATACCGCCGCGCTTGAGAACGAGTTTGGCCAACATGCCGGTCTTCGCGGTCAGCGTGACCTTCTTCCGGGACATCGCGATCTACCCCTCAAGATGGCACCATGAACACTTTCACCGGGCGCATCACGCGCATGGCATTGCCCGCGATATTGGTTATCAGCCTAGCCGCCCTCTGTGCGCTTTTCGTCTATGCGCCCTGGCCCACTAAGTCACAGACCGGCGAATGGGCGACATGGGCGCAAGCCTTCTTTTCGGTGATGGCGATCCTCGCGGCCATCGCAGTCGTGGCGTCCCAGCGGAGACAAGATCGAGAGCGTGAAGAGGCAAGAGACCGCAAGCGCGCCTTTGATCAGATGGCCGTCGTTCTCGGTCTCGCCGACTACGTGGTGGAACTCATGGCCGAATTGCCCGGCAACCATACAAAGCCATTGGACATCCGGCACGGCATCCTTGGCTTCAAGGGTGCCGACTTCGCGCGCGCGCTCGATGCCCTGAACAAGTTCGGTCCAGAGCATGTGCCTGACGGCAACGTGCTCAGACACGTCATCGAGCTGGCTGGCATCGTTGCCGATGCAAACAACGAGGTTTTGGCAACATTGCCCACACCTCTCGGCGTCGACGCCAGCGTGTGGTCCGCGACGGCCAAAGCGCTTGACGAACTCACGGTCAAGGCCAGGGCCGCTCTCGCTCGCCTCGTCGCGGTTCAGCAGCAGTACAAGTAGTAGGTGGCGTGAGGGCCGAGATCACGCACGACAAGGATGGAGCAACCCGCCACAGTCCCGTCACTGGCAAGTTAAAGGGTCGAAGAGCATCAAGGCCCTGAGCGATAGGTTCATCGCATCCCGAGCCTTGCCCGCCGGCGTCCGGCCGATGCGCCACATCCGCCCAGGCGGTTGCGGGTCGATCAGGTCGAGCAGCAGGCTCACCATGTCGTCGCCACAGCCGCAGGCAACGTGGTCTCTGCTGTGTCCACCTCCCCGTCAGCGGCAGTCGCAGGGTGGGCCGGCTGCACGTTCTTCACGGGCCGCACGCGGATGTCGCCCGAGTCGAGCAGGCGCATTGCCCATTTGGTTGCCGCCAGCTCTCTCGCCGGTGCTGGTGGCCGAGAAACTTCCGTTATTCTTAATTCTCCAATTTGCCTGCGTCTGTGGCAAATGATGAAGCACTCTTGCCCGCGTCAATCTGAGCCTGAAGCCATCCGACAACACGGCCCTTTGCTCCGGCCCTCCATGTCTCGCCGGTCTCGGGATTCTTGTACGTCGTACCGGTGACTACCTCGCGCGGCGGACGCGGTGCAGCGGCTGAGCGCTTGGCCGTTGCCGTGTCGTATGGTGCCAATGCCTTGATGCCCTCGGAGATCGAAAATCCTCCGGCCTGGAGCTTCTTCGCATATGCGTCGGCGAGAACCTTGATTTCCTCGCCACGCTTGGCTTGGAGCGCTGCCTCAAGCTCTGCACGCTCAACATCCATGTCTTTGATCCGTTTCTGGATCTCGGCGTAACTCATATTTTTCGCTTCTGACATCGACTGTTTTCTCTTGATTGAAAAGGTGACCTTGGGATTGAAGGAGCGAACGACGCGGATCGGCAATCGACCGCTGGCCGACTCCTGCTCTATTTCAACCGCACCTCGACGTGCACAAACCCAGTGGCGTCCGGCGCATCCACGACATCGAGGTATGGTTGGGCGCGCACCAGCTCACTGAGCTTCTTGAAGCCATAGTTTCTCGGGTCGAATGACGTGTGCGTCTTGCTCACGAGGCCACCGACGGTGGATAGTCGAGACCACCCGCTGTCCCTGACCGTCTCTCGGATGGCGTGCGTCAGCAACTCCCTCAGGTCGGGCACATCAGGAACCTGCACTGGCGCCGCGGCTTCGACGGGCCTCTTCAGAACCTCGAAGAAGATGAACTTGTCGCACGCGGCGATGAAGGGTTCCGGTGTCTTCCGCTCGCCTAGGCCGTACACGACCTTGCCCGCCTCGCGAAGTCGCGTCGCGAGGCGGGTGAAGTCGCTATCGCTGGATACCAAGCAAAAGCCGTCGACATTACCCGCGTATAGGAGGTCCATCGCATCGATGATGAACGCCGAGTCCGTCGAGTTCTTCCCCTGCGTATAGGCGAACTGCTGGATGGGTTGGATGGCATGGCGGTGAAGGTGAGCCTTCCACCCGACCAGGTTCTGCGTGGTCCAGTCACCAAACGCCCGCTTGACCGTGGCGGTTCCGAACTTGGCGACCTCTTCGAGAAGTTCCTTCGCCACCGAAGCAGAGGCGTTGTCTGCATCGATAAGAACTGCCAGCCGGGTGGTGTCTGTGTTTGCCATGTCGTCTCTCGTTTGCAAGCGTCCAGTGAAGGTTCATCGATTGTGGGCCCAAACCACGATGGCAATCGAGCAAGTCGAAGGCGCACGCGTGGCGAGCGGTTCAGACTCATCAAGGTGCTGAACCAACCCGTCACACCTGCCCCGACGAACCCGTCAATGGCAAAGCAAAGGGCCGAACATCATCAACGCCCGCAGGGAAATATTCACCACGTCCTGCATCGCTTGCGAGCGTGTTTGCCCGATGATCCAGAGCCGACCAGGCGGTTGCGACTGGAGCATCAATTCGAGCATTCGCTTCACCATTTCGTTTCCTCCTTGGTGCTCGCATCGACTGCCTGCGGGCGGTGCAGGGCCTTTGCTCGCGTCTGCGCGGCCCTGCCGACCGGCCAGAGTCGGATAGAACCGTCATCGCTCAGCCGCATCTCCATCACTTGACCTGGACGCAGCCCGGCGAGACGAACGATGTCGCTGTTGATGCGGCAGGCCAGCGCATTGCCCCATCTGCCTAACGTGACCATGGCGAACTCCTTCGTTGATAGCCACATGGCTACAGCACGAAATTGGCGTCCAGCGGCATGCCGATGCGCTGTTCAATGCGCCGGGCATGCCTTTAGAGGCCCTGGGGAGGGTCCGGGGCGACGATTTAGTCGGTCGCTAGGGTCAAGCCAATGAACACGGGCAAATGACCGAGGGTCGCGCGATTGAAGCGCTCCTGCAAGCGCTTCATCATTTCCACCTTGGTCAGCACGCGGAACTTGCTGTTCAGCTTCGCCCAATCCAGATACGCCGCCCACAAATCTTTCAGCTTGATGCTCTTCATATGGTCGAGGGCGCAGCGCTCCTGCAGGAACACCTCGAACGCGTCCGCCTCTTGCTGCAACGCGCCCACTGCCTGCACGACCTTCTCCGGCGGATTCAATCCTTGCGAAACGTAATCTGCAAGTCCGCCCAGCAGAAGATTCAGGATGCCCGAAGCTTCGGCCTTCAGTTCTTCCGTCAGATTCCTGTTGATTTGGTCCGGCCTAAACGTGCGGTCAAAAGGGATGACCCGGATACGACGCCACAAGCCCTTGTCCTGGGCCTCAGCGAACGGCATGAAGTTTGCGGTCATGAATAGGCAGCACTCGATGGCGATCTCCTCGCCGCCGGAGTACAGGCCGCGCACATAGATCTTTTTTTCGCCGGTCAACTGCTTCACAAGGCTCGTGTCGAGCTTGTGAGTACGATTTGGCTCGGCGATCACGAGGACGCGTGAACTTTTGAGCTTAGCGAGCGCAGGGTTGGCTCCATCGTTGACGTGCGACTTCTGCATCAATGTTTCGGTGCGAAGCCGCCCGGCAAGCGGACCAAGGATGGCAAGGACGACTTCCATGAGTGTGGACTTGCCGTTCTCGCTGGGGCCCAACAAGATGAACATGACCTGTTCCACCGGATCGCCCATCAGCGCATAGCCAAGCACCCGCACTACATACGCGATCATGGTTTGATCATCCTCAAGCACCTCGTTGAGGAAGCGAACGAAGCGTTCGGCCTTAGCTGCAGGATCGAAGGTGACTGGCGCGGACACTTTGGCAATGGCCCGGTAGTCGACCGGCACCAGTTGGCGGGTAAGCAGGTTCACGACTCCGTTGGCGACCGGCAGGTACGGTGCCCCGCTCACGATTCGCGGCTCGGACATGGGAACCAGTGCCTCCGAAACGTGCTCGCAAACCTCCTCAAGCAGCTTGTTGCTGCCCAGCTTCTTCTCGTGCGCCTTCCACGCGGCCTCATTGCCCGTTTGGCGGCCGCGTTTGATCACGGCGGCAGCCGCTGCGGCAACGCGCGCTCGCTTCTGGCGCGCCGTAAGCGGCCGGTTGACGGTGCCATCCCATTCGTAGAACTGCGTCGTCACACCGCGCGCAGTCAGTTCTCCGTCCAGCGCGACTACGGTACCCGCCATTTCGGCAGCTACGCGGTCTCCAAACTCGCGGTCCGTGATCGCACGCGCTGGCTCCCCGCCATCTAAGTCAGACCAGCCCGGGTTTTTCCACCCTTCCTTTTGGGCCACGGCGAACAGCGTTGATAGCGCACCGTTGCCGCTCTTGCAGACGCTTGCCCACTTCTTCTCGAAGGCGTCGGCGTCGAACTTCGGCGAGCCCTCTGAGAACGCCAATCCGATCAGGCGACCCTCGTGGCCCAGCGCCGCGAGGTTTACAAGGACCTTGAACCAAGTCGCGTAGTTCTCGGCGTAGCGGCGGCTCTTCAGATGGTCCACTGCGGCGCGTGTGTGCTTGAGGGTGATGTCAGGGCTGTCGCGCAGCACATGCGGATGTATGTGGTTGACCTTCGGGCTGCTGATGGCAATGCCGGCCTCGTACAACGCGCCGTCGCACGATTTCCAGAGGAAGTCTGGCGAGTATTCGGCGCTACTGCACAAGTCTTCCCGCAGGAGTACAGCCGTCCCATACTTGCGATTGCGGAACCGTGGCAAGCGGACCATCTGATTCACGCGGGCAAAGGCCATGTCGCCGCCGAGCCGCTTTGCCATGACCTTGGCCAATCGTCCCATCCGATGCGCCGGAATCGTCTCAGTCAGTTGCCAAATGCAGTGGTAGCGTCCACCCGACGTAGCAATGACGATGGTTGGTGCCAGCGGTTGACCTGGGAGGCATAGGTCCGGCAGGCCGTGGTCGAAATCTACGGCGACAGCCCAAGACTCCGTGTGGTTGCCGACACGCATGCTCTGGTCGTTGCTGGCGCATAGTGCAAAGTACGCCTCATACAACTCAAGTCCGTCGGCCTTCATGCGCGCGACATGCTCAGAGTAGGTGCAGTAGTAGGTCTTGCACTCAAGCTCACCCTCCTCATCAGGCGCCATCTGCATGATGGTGAACGGAAGCTCGGGGTAGTGTGCGGTCTCGACCACGCGGCGAATCTGCGAGGTCACTTCGTCATCCCATGTAAGCATGGAAAGTCCTTCATCGGTGATGCCTGGTACAGGCAGGGATCGATAGCGGTATGAGTGAAGTGAGTGCTGTGGCTATTTTTGTTGCTTGATTCAAGCAAGTAAAAAATGAATAAATACGGCCGCTGACTCACCTCACTCGCTTTACTCAGTTTCTTTGTGAGGGGGAAGAGCGCGAGCAATTCGCAATAAATTTCACGCTCGCCCATTGCTTCACAGCGGAGACACGTCTCCCTGTTTATCCTTTGCTTCCTCGTAGTGGTTCCAGAGCACGTACTTGCTCCTCGGGTACATCTGTTCCGCCGCAGTACCGAACTCGTGAAAGAAGCTCTTACTCACGCAGATGGTGTGGCTCGCCAAGCCAATAAACCAGGGGAACGCGAGTTCTTCGTAGTTGAACTTGATAGTTTCTACGTCGCAAGCCAGGCTTCGCGTAGTAAAGAAGAGTCTGGAGCGTTCGTCGATGTTGAGCACACAACGATCCATCCGAACCTCTCGCCCATCGGGATCGTGAGTCCACCCATTCACGTGGCTTTCCAACTGATGCAGTTTGCGATCACGTCTGTGTCGCGCGTAAAGCAGATGTCGAGCCGCGTCGGCGAGATGCGCAGGTGAAAGGTGCAGATAAAGGCAGCGGTAGCCAACGTGTCTGGACGAGAAACTTTCGCCTTGAATGCGATAAAGCTTCGTCATACCACCACCTCTTGGAAGCCAACGAACAAGATGGCCGTGGCGAATTGATCCGGCAGGAAGCACTGCTTCAAGCCATGGGCGGGATGGTCTTTGCGCTGAATAGGGAGGCTAAACATGCCTTCTCCATTTGCGGGAAGGCCAAGGGGGCGGTCGCCAAGGCCTCCCCAAGTTAGGGAAGACCTCGAAGAACCGTCAGTAGCCGAGCTACTGTTAGCCTGCTCAATCTACGGCGCTTAGATTGGCAGGCGCTTTATCCGCAATGGGACGGCGCGTGCTCGGATGAGCTGTTCAGAGGGTCACTGAGTCGTCAATCTGCGCTGGACGCTCAATGCTGTAGAACAGACCCGCTCCAAATATTCGCTCCGTCTGTTCTCGCAGATGGACTCTAGAGCTCGGCCATTTTCTCGTCAAGGCCCCATCGCAAAATGACCACCCCGATGCCGCGAGTTCTGCGCTCATCGACGAGCTTCCCGCGATTTATCTAGAATCGGTGTCATAGCTGAAGCGGGATCGCAACGCGCGAAAAACCGGACATGCGCCGGGTCTGCCCAACCAGCTACGTGCGGGCTACTGCTGCGCTCCCTCATTCGGGAGTGCTAATACCAGGTTAGGCGACGGGACCAGTTCCAAAAATCCTGTCGGTATGGCCCCTGGCTTACGGCCCTCTCGCACCTCGACTCCTGCGGTTTTTCGCAGGCTGCGTCGGGGTGCCGAAATGACGGCACCACGGCATATTTGTCAAGGTGCATCATGGCAAAAGATACTGAAAGCTCGAACGGCTCGCATGGGTCTGACCTCCCCGGCTCGTGGCCAATCACGGTCGATATCAAGGGAGCGTGCAAGATCATGAGCATCAGCAGCGACACCCTGCGTAGGATGCTCAAAGACCCCGCCCTCAACTTTCCTGAATCCATTCAGGTTGGACGCTCTGTCCGCTGGTTCGTTGCCGATCTCATCGCGTGGCTGCGTACCAGGCAGGGCGGCAATGTGCCGCAGCAGAGTGTCGACAACGCCAAGAAGAAGGAGGCTGTCGGCCCCAGGCGGGGCAAACCGGCGAAGCCGGAAGAGGCCCCAAGTGGCCCCACGTCTCAAAAGAAGAAGGGGGCCATGGTGCCGACCTTGGCCGAGGTCGAGGCCGCGAACCGGAAGCTGCAATCGGCGAAGCTCTTGCCCGGCCAGCGCCTCCTTCGGCGGTTGATCGACACGAGGGACGGCACAAAGGTGTGGCAGAACTTCACGCTTAGGCGCCATCCCGTTTGGGGTTTCAAGCCCGTAGAGGTTCGCCCGCCGAAGATCATCGTTCCCATGGGCATACCGGCGGACGAGCGCCAGCGACTCCTTGCCCGCGTGGCGGCCATGCGCGGCGGAGCAACCATCAAGCCTTCGAGTCCGGCTGCGTTGGCTGCCGCGCCTAAGAAGATCGCAAGCGCGCACCACAAAGAGGTTTCGCCAGCCGAGATGAAGGTAGCCTACGAGGTCGAGGGCCTAACGGCGGATGAGCTGTGCAAGCGATACCGGATGGGTAAGGGGCGAGTTATGCGCCTGCTATGCGAGGCAGGTACCAAGATGCGGTCTCCTGGCCGTAAGTCGAGGCCAGGCAAACCTTAGGGGACGAGGCATGGCGTCAAAGAGGCGCCGTGTGCCGGTCAGGCTGCTCGTGTCCGTGAGGCTAGCGCTGGGCGCTGCAGCGCCTGAGCAGCAGGCAAACTGCGCTTGCCAGTGAAAGTATTGTGTAAGTTGATTTTGTTGGTTAGGTACGATACCATCAAAGGTTTTCGTTCTAAATCAACGACTTACTGCAAGTAAGTGTGGTGGAGAGGATGAGGATCGAACTCACGACCTCCGCATTGCGAACGCGGCGCTCTCCCAGCTGAGCTACCCCCCCGACACCACGCGAATTTAACGCAGAACCGCAGTCTTAGCACGCACCGTCGTGCCAAGATGCGCGCCTCTAGAAACACGGAGCACAACGCTGCATGGCCTCGTTCGACCCCGCCTGGCTGGAAGGCATGTACAACAACCTCGCACGGGTGAAGGACCACCCCGCGTACTTCGCGCGCTGGGCCCGCGATTCGGCCGCCGCGCGCGACAGCCTGCCGGCCCGCATCGACCTGCCTTACGGCAACGGCGTCAACGAGACGCTCGACGTGTTCCCCGCGCCGGTGCCCGACGCGCCGGTGCTGGTCTTCATCCACGGCGGCTACTGGCGCGCCATGGACAAGAAGGACCACTCGTTCATCGCGCCCGCGTTCAACGACCGCGGCATCTGCGTGGTCCAGCCCAACTACGCGCTGTGCCCGGGTGCGCCAGGGCAGCCCGTGACGGTGCCAAGCATCCTGCTGCAGATGGTGCGCGCGCTCGAATGGACCTGGCGCCACATTGCGGCGTACGGCGGCGACCCTTCGCGCATCACGGTCGCGGGCCACTCCGCCGGCGGGCACATGGCGGCGGCGCTGCTGGCGTGCGACTGGCAAGCCGTCGCGCCCGACCTGCCCGCGCAACTGGTGCGCAATGCGCTGTCGATCTCGGGCCTGTACGACCTGCGTCCGCTGCAGCGCACGCCGTTCCTGGAGCACACGCTGAACCTCACCGACGCCGATGCCCTGCGCGCGAGCCCGGCGCTGTGGCCGGCACCGAAGCGCGGCCAGCTCTATGCGGCCGTCGGCGGCAAGGAAAGCGAAGAGTTCATTCGCCACAACGCGATGATCCGCGACGCGTGGGGCCGCAACACCGTGCCGGTGTGCGAGGTGCTTGCGGGGCTCGACCACTTCGGCGTGGTCGACGCGCTGGCCGATCCGGCCCACACGCTGCACCGCCATGCGGTGCAATTGCTGGAAGCCTGACCCCGGGCGCGGGGCGGCCCAGGGCTTACATCAGCAGGTGTTCGCCCGCGTTGTCGCCGCCCAGCGTGACGTAGTTGACCTTGCGGATGTCCATCAGCGCGCGCCCGCCCGCATAGCTGATGGAGCTCTGCACGTCCTGCTCCATCTCGACCAGCGTGTCGGCCAGCTTGCCCTTGACGGGTTCGAGGATGCGCTTGCCCTCGACGTGCTTGTACTCGCCCTTGTTGAAGTCGCTGGCCGAGCCATAGTACTCCTTGAACAGCGCGCCGTCGACCTCGACCGTCTTGCCCGGCGATTCTTCATGCCCCGCGAACAGCGAGCCGATCATGACCATCGACGCGCCGAAGCGCACGCTCTTGGCAATGTCGCCGTGGTCGCGGATGCCGCCGTCCGCAATGATCGGCTTGGTCGCCACGCGCGCGCACCACTTGAGCGCCGACAGCTGCCAGCCGCCCGTGCCGAAGCCGGTCTTGAGCTTGGTGATGCAGACCTTGCCCGGGCCGATGCCGACCTTGGTCGCGTCCGCACCCCAGTTCTCCAGGTCGATCACCGCTTCGGGCGTGCCGACGTTGCCGGCAATGACGAAGGTCTTGGGCAGCTTTTCTTTCAGGTAGCCGATCATGTTCTTCACGCTGTCGGCATGGCCGTGCGCGATGTCGATGGTGACGTATTCGGGCACCAGGCCCTCGGCCACCAGCGTGTCGACGGTGTCGTAGTCCGGCTTCTTCACGCCCAGCGAGATGGAGGCGAACACGCCCTTGCCCTGCATGTCTTTCACGAACTGCACGTTGTCGAGGTCGAAGCGGTGCATTACATAGAAGTAGCCGTTCTGCGCCAGCCACAGGCAGATCGACTCGTCGACCACCGTCTTCATGTTGGCCGGCACCACCGGCAGGCGGAAGCTGCGCTCGCCCAGCGTCACGCTGGTGTCGCACTCGGAACGGCTCTCCACGCGGCACTTGCGCGGGAGCAGAAGAATGTTGTCGTAGTCGAAAATCTGCATGACCAGGCTCCTGAAAGGAATCGTTGAAAGGAACGAAAGAGCGCTTGGTCCGGCCGGTTTTCGCGGTGCGCCTTGCCAGGAAGACGCCCACAAAAAACCGGGCGCAAGAAACTTGGGCCCGGTGATTGAGTTTACGCGGTCTGCCGAAGGCGGGTCTTCCGATTCTTCGTATAACCCGCATACGCCGTGGTTTCTACAATCGGACCATGTTGTTTAACGATCCCGCGGCTGACGCCCACTCCCCGAATCATTCGGACATGCCGCTGCTCCAGAACCTGAATGCGGAGCAACTCGCCGCGGTCACGCTGCCAGAAGGCAACGCGCTCATCCTGGCGGGCGCGGGCTCCGGCAAGACGCGCGTGCTCACCACCCGCATCGCGTGGCTGCTGCAGACCGGCCAGGTCTCCGCCGGCGGCATTCTCGCCGTGACCTTCACCAACAAGGCGGCCAAGGAAATGATGACGCGGCTGACGGCGATCCTGCCCGTCAACGTGCGCGGCATGTGGATTGGCACCTTCCACGGCCTGTGCAACCGCCTGCTGCGCGCGCACTGGAAGCTGGCCAACCTGCCGTCCACGTTCCAGATCCTCGACACGCAGGACCAGCTCTCGGCCATCAAGCGCCTGATGAAGCAGTTCAACGTGGACGACGAGCGCTTTCCGGCCAAGCAGACGCAATGGTTCATTGCCGGCGCCAAGGAAGACGGCCTGCGCCCCGACGCGATCGAAGCGCGCAGCGACGACGACCGCAAGAAGGTCGAGCTCTACCGCCTGTACGAGGAGCAGTGCCAGCGCGAAGGCGTGGTCGACTTCGGCGAACTCATGCTGCGCAGCTACGAGCTGCTGCGCGACAACGACCCGGTGCGCGAGCACTACCAGCGGCGCTTTCGCCACATCCTGATCGACGAGTTCCAGGACACCAACCGCCTGCAGTACGCCTGGATCAAGATGCTCGCGGGCCACACGGTGGCGGGCCAGTTCACGCCGGGCCAGAACAGCGTGATCGCCGTGGGCGACGACGACCAGAGCATCTACGCCTTTCGCGGCGCGCGCGTGGGCAACATGACCGACTTCGTGCGCGAGTTCGACGTGCGCCACCAGATCAAGCTGGAGCAGAACTACCGCAGCTACAGCAACATCCTCGACTCGGCCAACGAACTCATCAGCCACAACAAGAAGCGCCTGGGCAAGAACCTGCGCACCGACCAGGGCCCCGGCGAGCCCGTGCGCGTGTACGAGTCGCCCACCGACCTGGCCGAGGCGCAGTGGATGGTCGAGGAAATGCGCCAGCTCGTGCGCGACGGCTTCGACCGCAAGGAAATGGCCGTGCTCTACCGCAGCAACGCGCAGAGCCGGGTGATCGAGACGGCGCTATTCAATGCCTCGGTGCCGTACCGCGTGTACGGCGGCCTGCGCTTCTTCGAGCGCGCCGAAATCAAGCATGCGCTGGCCTACCTGCGCCTGATGGAGAACAAGGACGACGACACCAGCTTCCTGCGCGTCGTCAACTTCCCGCCGCGCGGCATCGGTGCGCGCACGCTCGAATCGCTGCAGGATGCATCGCGCGCGGCCGGGCGTTCGCTGCACGACGCGGTCAGCGCGGTCGGCGGCAAGGCGGGCTCGAACCTCACCGGCTTCGTCGCCAAGATCGACGTGCTGCGCGAGCAGACCCAGGGCTTGAGCCTGCGCGAGATCATCGAGCTGGTGCTCGACCACAGCGGCCTGGTCGAACACTACAAGGCCGACCGCGAAGGCGCCGACCGCCTGGAAAATCTGGGCGAACTGGTGAACGCTGCCGAAAGCTTCGTGACGCAGGAAGGCTTCGGGCGCGACGCCGTGGCCTTGCCGGGCGACGAGCTGCGCCAGTCGCCGGCGAGCCAGGGCATCGACCTGACCCGCCCGGTGGTCGACGAGCTGCTCGCGCCCGACGCCGAGACCGGCGAAACGATGAGCCCGCTGGCCGCCTTCCTCACCCACGCCGCGCTCGAATCGGGCGACAACCAGGCGCAGGCCGGCCAGGACGCGGTGCAGCTCATGACGGTGCACGCCGCCAAGGGCCTGGAGTTCGACTGCGTGTTCATCACCGGCATGGAAGAGGGCCTGTTCCCCCACGAGAACTCGATGAGCGACTTCGAGAGCCTCGAGGAAGAGCGCCGCCTGATGTACGTGGCCATCACCCGCGCCCGCAAGCGCCTGTACCTGAGTCATTCGCAGACGCGCATGCTGCACGGCCAGACGCGCTACAACGTCAAGAGCCGCTTCTTCGACGAACTGCCCGAAGGCGCGCTGAAGTGGCTCACGCCCAAGAACCAGGGCTTTGCGCCCTCGGCCTTCGGCTACGGCGGCGGCTACGGCAGCACGCGCGGCGGGGCCGGGGCCTATGGCGGCGGCAACGCCTACGGCGGCGGGAGCAGCAGCCGCGACAAGGACACCTTCGCCAGCCCGCCCGTGCCGCCGCAGAAAACCGCGCCCTCGCACGGCCTGCGCTCGGGCATGCAGGTGTTCCACAACAAGTTCGGCGAAGGCACGGTCACCGCGCTGGAAGGATCCGGCGACGATGCGCGCGCGCAGGTCAAGTTCGCGCGGCATGGCGTGAAGTGGCTGGCGCTGTCGGTGGCCAAGCTCACGCCGATCTGAGGTTGCTACTAAAGCTATAGCGAACAACGCAGACAGGACGTGCGTAACCGGCACTTTTTGCCCTGAACCACCGTACACTCCGCACTCGCCAAACAAGGGGAGTCAGGGATGTGGTTCATAGGCATCATTGCCGGCCTGTTCATCGGTGCGCTGTTCCAGTCGGTGCCTGTGGCGCTGGTGCTCGCGGTGGTCGGCGCGTTCGCGCTGCCGCAGATGTTCGGCAGGAAGAGCAAGGCGGAACCGCATCGCACCGAGGCTGAGCGCACGGGCGCGACGGCGGCACCGATCGCCGCCACGCCGGCCCCGGCGGGCGGCATGCTGAAGCTGCAGCAGCGCGTGTCGGAGCTGGAGCAGCGGGTCGCTTCGCTCGAGCGGCGGCTGGCGCTGGGCGCGCAGGCCGAGCCTGAAGGCTCCGTCATTCCCCAACTCGCTTCCGGCGACCTTGCCACGTCGATGGCACGCACGCCGCTCGCCGAGGCGCCATCGCTCCCGGTGGCCACGCTCGAAGGCCGGGCCGCGGAGATCGCGCAAGCCCGCCTGTCCCGGATGCAGGCCACGGTGGTCGTGGCCAAGGAGGAGGCTGCGGCCGACGCGCCCGCCGCGCCCGCCGCGCCCGCCGCCGCGCCAACGCCGCCCGCGCCTGTCGTCCCGGCAGCCCAGCCACCGGTTGCCGCACCGGCACCGGCACCGGCGCCGGCACCGGTTCGCCGCCCACCCCCGCCGCCCCCACCGCCGCCGGTCCCGCTGCGCGACCGCCTGCCCGCACCCCTCGCCAACCTGATCTTCGGCGGCAACATGCTGGTCAAGCTGGGCGTGCTGATCCTGTTCCTGGGGCTGGCATTCCTGCTGCGCTACACGGCCGAGCGCGTCACCGTGCCCATCGAGCTGCGCTATGCGGCCGTGGCGCTGGTCGGCGCGGGCCTGCTCGTGCTGGGCTGGCTGCTGCGCCACAAGCGCGCCGGCTACGCGCTGATCCTGCAGGGCGCGGGCATCGGCGTCTTCTACCTGACCACGCTCGCGGCCATGAAGCTCAGCGGGCTGCTGCCGGCGAGCATCGGCTTCGCCTTTCTGTTCGGCGTGGCGGTGCTCAGCGCCGCGCTGGCCGTGCTGCAGAACGCGCCCCTGCTGGCCATCGTGGCCGCGCTCGAAGGCTTTGCGGCGCCGGTGCTCGCATCCACCGGGTCGAACCAGCCGGTGGGGCTCTTCACCTACCTGCTGGTGCTCGACGTCGGCATCGTGCTGATCGCCTGGTTCAAGGCCTGGCGCGTGCTCAACCTGATCGGCTTCGTCGGCACCTTCACGCTGGCGGCCGGCTGGGCGCACAAGTACTACACCGACGACCAGTTCGCGACGGTGCAGCCCTTCCTGGTCGTGTTCTTCCTGCTGTTCACCGCCATCGGCCTGCTGTTCGCGCGCCGCACGCTGTTCGACGCGCCGGTGCAGCCCGCGCAGCCGCTGGCCAGCCGCGCGCTGGACACGCTGCGCCGCGCGGGCCGGGTCGACAGCTCGCTGGTGTTCGGCACGCCGATGGTCGCGTTCGGTATGCAGGTGCTGCTCATGCGCCCGTGGGAGTACGGCGCCGCGTTCTCCGCGATGGCGCTGTCGGCCTTCTACCTGGTGCTCGGGCGGCTGGTGTTCGCCACGCAGCCCAAGGGCCTGGCGCTGCTGGCGGAGGCCTACGCCATCGTCGGCGTGATCTTTGGCACGCTGGCCATTCCGCTGGGCCTCGAAGGGCAGTGGACCGGCGCGGCCTGGGCCGTCGAGGCGGCGGGCATGTACTGGCTGGGCGCGCGGCAGCAGCGCACCTATGCGCGCGCCTTCTCGCTCCTGGTGTTCGCCGGGGCGGTGCTCAAGCTGCTGGAAGCCACGGCGCTCGATGCCGCGCCGGGGCATCCGCTGCTCGAAGGCTCCGTCATCGGCCCGGTGCTGGTGGCGGTAAGCGCCTTCGCGATGTGGGCCATCCACCGCCGCGCCAGGCTGGACGACGGCAAGGGCGTGGAGGCCATGGCCGGCACCGCCTTGCCGTGGCTGGGCATGGCCGCGCTCACGCTGCTGCTGTGGCAGTGGTGGACGCCGCCGTGGGCCGCCGCGGCCACCGCCGTGCTGGCCTCGGCCACCTTCGCCGTGGCGATCCGCTTCGCCTTGCTGCCACTGACCTACGTGAGCTTCGGCATGCAGGCGCTGGCGGTGGCGGGCTTCATCGCCACGCTGCACAGCACCGGCGAGGTGGTCGACGGCAAGGTGCTGCAAAGCGGCTGGCAGGGCGCAGCCGTGGCCTGCCTGATCGCGCTCAGCGTGCTCGGCAGCGCCGCCTGGTCGATGCTGCAGGCGCACCGCGCGGCACTGGCGCGCGGCGTGCAGCCGGTGTGGTCGGTGGGCAATGTCGTCGGCGTGCTCGCGGGCGTGGGCCTGCTGCACCTGGCGATGCTGTTCCAGCTGACCCTGGCGCAGGCCGCGCTGCTGTGGCCGCTGACGGCCATGGCGGTGCTGTGGGTCGGGCTGCGCATGGCGCACTTTCCGCTCGCGGCGCTGGCGGGTGTGCTGCAGGTCGTTGCCGCCGTGGCGTTCGGCATCAGTGCCGCGGATGACGCGGGCGCGGTGCGCCCGGCCTTTGCCCATCTCGGGTTCTGGACGCCGGTGGTGCTGGGCCTGGCCGCCTTGCTGGCCGGCGACTGGCTGCGCGACGAGGCGCGCTCGCATCTTGCGGGCACGAGCGAGCCGGCTGGCACGGCGCGCAAGCGCTGGGCCAATGCCTGGTGCGCCCACCCGGTCGTGCTGTGGGCGCCGGTGGTCTGGGGGCTCGGCTGGTGGTTGTTCGGCACGCTGGACGAAAGCGTGCGCGTGCTGAACCGCCAGGGTCTTGCGAGCCACATTCCGGCCGGCGCGATGGCCGTGGTGCTCGTCACCTCGGTGCTGGCGGCGGTCGTGGCGCACCGCCGCGACTGGGCGCAGCTAGGCAAGGCGACGCTCGCCACGCTGCCGGCCTTCGGCCTGATCGCGGCCTACGGCATTGCAGGCGGCGCCACGCTGTTCTACGTGCCGTCGAGCGCACTGGGCTGGCTGGCCTGGCCGCTCGCGTTGGCGTGGCACCTGCGCCTGCTGCGCGCGCAGAAGCGGTGGTTCGATGGCTCGGCGCTGACGCCGTTCCACGTCGCCGGCTTCTGGCTGTTCCTGCTGCTGGCCGCGCGCGAATGCCAATGGCAGCTGGGCCGCGTCGGCGCCGAGTGGTCGAGCTGGCAATTGCTGGGCTGGGCGATCGTGCCAGCGCTGGTGCTGTGGGCGCTGCGTTCGCGCGTGCTGCTGCAGCGCTGGCCGCTCGCGGAGTTCCGCAGCGCCTACCTCGAGTTCGCCGCCACGCCGGTGGCGGCGTACCTGCTGGCGTGGGTGTGGGTGACCAACGCGGTCAGCCCGGGCGATGCGTCGCCGCTGCCCTATGTGCCGCTGCTGAACCCGCTCGAGCTTGCGCAGTGGCTGGTGCTGTTCGCACTGGTGCTCTGGTGGCGTGCGTTGCCGCCGGGCTCGTTCGCGCGCGTGCAACCGATGGTCGCCAAGGGTGCGGCCGGCTTCACCGGGCTGGCGCTGCTGACCGGCATGGTGCTGCGCACCTGCCATCACTACGCCGGTGTCGCGTGGGCGTTCGATGCGCTGTATGCCTCGTGGCTCACGCAGGCGGCGCTTTCCATCACCTGGGCGGTCTGCGGCGTGGTCGCGATGGTGCTCGGCCATTCGCGCCGGGTGCGCACGCTGTGGGTGGCCGGCGCGGCGCTGCTTGGGGTGGTGGTGCTGAAGCTGTTCTTCGTGGAGCTGGCCGACCGGGGCGGGCTGTTCCGCATCGTGTCGTTCATCGCGGTGGGGGCCTTGCTGCTGCTGGTGGGGTACTTCGCACCCGTGCCGCCGAAGAAGGAAGAGGCGTCGAAGGCGCCGGCCGAAGGCGGTGCGGCATGAGCGCGCCGTCGGTGCGGGCCGTTCGCGCGGGCGTGGTGCTGGTGGCCGCGGCCAGCGGATTCGCCCTGGCACAACCCGTGACCACCGCGACCACCGCGACCACCGCGACCACCGCGCCGATCGCACTGCAGGGCGCGGGCCCTTACCACCGGCTCACGCTGCCCCTGGCCCTCTACGGCCGCGCGGCCTATGCCGACTTGCGCGACCTGCGGGTGCGCAACGCCGCCGGGCATGCGGTGCCCTACGCCTGGCTGCGCAACGAGGCCGCCGCGCCACAGACGGCCTCGCGCAATGTGCCGATCTTTGCGCTGCCGGGCGCAGCCGCTGCTGGCTCGGGCGACACGGCGCTTGCATTCACGGTGCGGCCCGACGGCTCGCTGGCGCTCGCCTCCAAGGCTGGCCCCAAGGCCGACGGCGCGACGCCATGGCTCATCGACGTGAGCCAGGTCAAGGGCAGCCTGCTGCAGGCCCGGTTCGACATCGCGCCCGACACGCGCGGCCTGTTCGCCTTCCGCCTGGAAGCCAGCGACGACCTGCGCCAGTGGCGCCCGGCGGGCGGTGAGGAGCAATTGATCAGGCTCGCCCACGGCGGCCAGACCATCGAGCGCCTCGCGGTCGATTTGAACAACGTGCGCGCGCGCTTCCTGCGGCTGCGCTGGAGCGATCCGGCGCACGGCGCGGTGCTGGCCGGCGTGGGCATCGACAGCGTGCAGGAGGTGGAACCCGTCGCGCCGATCGAGTGGTCCGCTGCGCTGAAGCCCGAGCGCTGCGCCACCGACTATTGCGACTACCTGCTGCCGCGCGGCCTGCCGGTGCAGAGCCTGCGCATCGACCTGGCCGACGTCAACACGCTGGCGCAGGTGAGCGTCTCGGGGCTGCGCGACCCCGCGCCCGCGTCGGCCGTGCCGCCGCAGCCGGTGCCGCGCAACCCGCTCTACGCCTTGCGGCATCCGCAGCGCCGGCCCGTGGTGCGCACCGAGAGCCCGGACGAGGCGCTGCTGGTCGACACTGTGGTGTACCGCCTGGCGCAGGCCGGCGGCGAGGCGCGCTCGCCGGTGCTGGCGCTCGACGGCGCGGTGCATGCGCGGCTGCGGCTGCGCACCTCGGGCCCGGTCAGCGTGCTGGGCGCGACGCCGCCCGACATCGCGGTGGGCGCCGTGCCGCGCACGCTGGTGTTCCTGGCGCAGGGCGCGGCGCCGTTCGCGCTGGCATGGAGCGCCGCACCCGAGGCGAACGTGGTCGAAGGCAGCGTGCCGGGCGCGCCGCTGGCGCTGTCCACGCTGATTCCAGGCTACGCCGCGGACAGGCCCGTGGTGGCCGACGATGCGACCGTGGCGCTGCCGGTGGCGGCCGTCACCGCGGCGGTCGCGGCAGCGGTGCAGGCGCCACTTCCCACGCAGGAGCCATCGCGCAAGTGGTGGCTGTGGGGTGCGTTGGGAGGCGGCCTGCTGCTGCTGGCCGGCATGGCGTGGTCGCTGTTCGCGAGCCTGCGCAAGGACGCGGCGAGCCCGCCCCGTTGAGCGCCAGGCCACGTGGGGCCGTCAGTTCGGCTCGAAGGTGTCGCGGAAGGTGAACCAGGTCGAGCTCAGCGACATGGCTGCGAGCACCAGCGCCGTGCCGATGATCAGCACATTGCCCACCGCCAGCGCCGCGCCACCCGAGCCCAGGGCGCCCACGCCGATCAGCAGGGTGGCGACCAGGCCCATGCCGATGCCGGCGATCAGGAACACGCCGAACCACGCCACGCCGAACAGCGCATAGGCACCGAAGTTGCGAAACAGCGCCACGATGCTGAAGAAGATGCTCTTCACCGGCGCCACGCCGTGCCAGTGCACCAGCGCCGGCGCGTGCCACATGGCCAGCGACAGCGGCAGGTTCAGGCACATCAGCAGCGTGCGGGCGACCTGGAAGTCGCTGCTGGCAATGATCTCGGGCGTGAGCGGGTCGTCCAGCAGGTAGGCGCGGGCGA
Organism: Variovorax sp. 10N412; assembly: GCF_056394985.1. Classification (NCBI taxonomy): domain Bacteria; kingdom Pseudomonadati; phylum Pseudomonadota; class Betaproteobacteria; order Burkholderiales; family Comamonadaceae; genus Variovorax; species Variovorax sp. 10N412. Next base: position 744,457 of record NZ_JBFTIO010000001.1, on the reverse strand, counting down.
GTTGGCCGCCGTCGACCAGCGTCGTCACCAGCACCGCCAGCACGAAGTAGACGGCCGAGATCACGCCCAGCACCACCAGCGAGCGCCATTCGGTGCGCATGGCGTTGAACACCGCCACGAACATCGCCGAGCCCGTGGCCCGCTGCGTGTCGCCCGCGCGGCCGACGCCTTCGGCGTTGTCCGTGTAGGCCACCGAAGTGGCGACCATCAGGCCCAGCGTCAGGAACGGCACCAGGCCCGGCGCCAGCAGGCTGCCGAGGATGGGCACCATCGACAGCGTCGAGATGACCGCCATCAGCAGGAAGAACAGCGAGATGAAGGCCAGCGGTTGCCGCCAGAAGGTCTTGAGCCCGAGGCGGACCCAGACGGAGCCGGTGCGCGCCGGCACGAGGTTGAGTTTCATGTGTGAGGGTCAGGCCGCCAGGGCGGGCGCCAGCGCCTGGGCCATGGCATGCGGGTGGGACGCGCGGTCGCGCAGCACGCGCTCGAAGTGCGTGGGGTCGTGGGGCGTGAGCATGCTCGCCTCGCGCGGCAGGTGGAAGTCCCACAGGCGGGAAATCCAGAAGCGCAGCGCTGCGGCGCGCAGCATCGCGGGCAGCAGGGCGCGCTCGGCCGCGGTCAGCGGACGCACGGTTTCGTAGGCCGACAGCAGGGCGTCGGCGCGTTCGTCGTCGTGCCGGCCGCTGGGCAGGTCGATGGCCCAGTCGTTCAGGCACACGGCCAGGTCGAACAGCCAGGTGTCGGTGCCGGCGAAGTAGAAGTCGAACACGCCGGTCAGGCGGGGGGCATCGGCGTCGGCGTCGGCGCCGGTGGCGAACATCACGTTGTCGCGGAACATGTCGGCATGCACCGGACCGCGCGGCATGGCGGCGTAGGCGGAGGACTCGGCCACGTGGTTCTGGTAGGCCAGCTCGGCGCGCAGCAGGGCGGCCTGGGCTTCCTCGATGTACGGCAGCACCACGGGCACCGTTTCGTTCCACCAGGGCAGGCCGCGCAGGTTGGGCTGGGTGCGCGGGTAGTCGCGCCCGGCCAGGTGCATGCGCGCCAGCATGGCGCCCAGTTCGGCGCAGTGCGGGGCGCCCGGGGCGAGCTCGCTTCGGCCCGAGAGCTTCAGCACCACCGCCGCGGGCTTGCCTGCCACCGTGTGGAGCAGGTCGCAGTCGGTAGCGGAGGAAGGGGTGGCAGGGGCGGACGGGCCCGAAGGCAGGGCCATCTGCCCCTTCTTCGTCTTCTCGACGGCAGGCGGGCCGGCCACGGGGGCGGGCACCGGCAGGCCGGCTCCCGCCAGGTGCTTCATCAGGCAAAGGTAGTAGGGCAGCTGCTCGGCGCTCAGGCGCTCGAACAGCGTCAGCACGAACTCGCCGGACTCGGTGGTCGCGAAGTAGTTGGTGTTTTCAATGCCGCCCTCGATGCCGCGCAGCTCGCGCAGCGGGCCCAGGCCCAGGCGTTGGACGAGCGCGTCCGCCTCGCCGAAACCGACTTCGGTAAAAACTGCCATGGCGGTACTCAGCGCGGCGCCGCGGCTGGGGAAAAGACGAAAGCGGAAGAACGAACGGCCATCAGAACTTCATCACGTTCCAGACGCGCGGTCCGTTGGCGCCCGTTTCCGAGGAGCCCTGGCGGCCCGTGGCCTGGTCGGCCGGCAGCACCTCGTAACCCGGCACGTTGGACTTGGGCTTGACGTTGATGCTCTGCGTGCGGCCGCCGTAGCGCACCTCGTCGACCGAGGCGCCGCTGTCCTCGGTGTGCAGGTTCTCCACCTTCTGGTTGCGTCGGCCGTCGGCGCCGGCCTGCTCCGGCGCGGGTTGCGCCTGGGCCGGGGTGGCTGCAGCGGGCGCGGGCTGCTGAGCGTGCACGGCGGTCACCGTGGCAAGGGGGGCTGTGAAAGCCAGCGCCAGCAGGATGCGGCGGGCGACCAGGAGTGTGGAGCTAGGCATGCCCCGATTGTAGGCGCGCGCCCGGTTTCGGCGCGTCGGTTGCCACCTCTGGCCATCGTGGTTCTGGACGCCGCGTCGGGCACGGCAAAATGCCCCGATGACCGACAAGAAAACGCTGCTGCTCGTCGATGGCTCGAGCTATCTCTACCGCGCCTTCCACGCCATGCCCGACCTGCGGGCCGTGCCCGGCGACCCCAAGAGCCCGGCGACCGGCGCGATCCGGGGAATGATCAACATGATGACCGCGCTGCGCCGCGAGGTCCGCGCCGACTACGCGGCCTGCATCTTCGACGCCCCCGGCAAGACCTTCCGCGACGACTGGTACCCCGAGTACAAGGCCAACCGCTCGCCCATGCCGGACGACCTGCGCAGCCAGATCGACCCCATCCACGAAGTGGTGAAGCTGCTCGGCTGGCCGGTGCTGAGCGTGCCCGACGTGGAGGCGGACGACGTCATCGGCACCTTGGCCAAGATCGCCGCCGCGCAGGGCGTCGAGGTGATCGTCTCCAGCGGCGACAAGGACCTGAGCCAGCTGGTGGACGAGCACATCACCATCATCGACACCATGAACGGCAAGCGGCGCGACGTGGCCGGCGTGACGGCCGAGTTCGGCGTGCCCCCCGCGCTGATGGTCGACTACCAGACGCTGGTGGGCGACACCGTCGACAACGTGCCCGGCGTTCCCAAGGTCGGGCCCAAGACGGCCGCCAAGTGGCTGCTGGAATACGGCTCGCTCGACGCCCTGGTCGAACGCGCCGCCGAGGTGAAGGGCGCCGCCGGCGAGAACCTGCGCCAGGCCCTGGACAAGCTGCCGCTGAGCAGGCGCCTGGTGACCATTCGCACCGACTGCGACCTCGAAGGCCATGTCGCCGGCCTGCCGTCGCTCGACGCGTTGCCCGTGAGCGCGCCGCAGACTGCCGAACTCAAGCCCTTCTACGAGAAGTTCGGCTTCAAGAGCCTGGTGAAGGGGCTCGAAGCCCAGGAAGTGCCGCCCGAGCTCATCGAGGAAAACCTCAAGAAGAAGTCGGCCTCCAAGGCCAGCAGCGACCAGGGCGGCCTGTTCGACGAACCTTCCGAGCTCGACGCGCTGGAAGCCGCCACCCCCGCGAGCAACCTCAGGTACGACACGATCACCACCTGGGAACAGTTCGACGCCTGGCTCGCCAGGCTGCAAGCCGCCGAGCTCGCCGCCGTCGACACCGAGACCACGTCGCTCGACGAAATGGTCGCGCAGATCGTCGGCGTGAGCTTCAGCGTCACGCCGGGCGAGGCGGCCTACATTCCGCTCGCGCACAACTACCCCGATGCGCCCGCGCAGCTGCCCATCGACGAGGTGCTTGCGAAGCTCAAGCCCTGGCTGGAGAACGGCGAGAAGAAAAAGCTCGGCCAGCACATCAAGTACGACCGCCACGTGTTCGCCAACCACGGCATCGAGGTGCAGGGCTACGCGCACGACACCATGCTGCAGAGCTACGTGCTCGAAGTGCACAAGCCGCACGGCCTGTCGAGCCTGGCCGAGCGCCACTTGGGCCGCAGCGGCATCTCGTACGAAGACCTCTGCGGCAAGGGCGTGCACCAGATCTCGTTCAGCCAGGTCGACATCGCCAAGGCGGCCGAATATTCCTGCGAGGACAGCGACCAGACGCTGGACGTGCACAACACGCTGTGGCCCCAGCTCGAGAAGGACGAGAAGCTGCTGTTCGTCTACCAGCTCGAGATGGATTCGAGCGAGGCGCTCTACCGCATCGAGCGCAACGGCGTGCTGATCGACGCACCCACGCTGGCCGCGCAGAGCCACGAACTCGGCACGCGCATCATGGCGCTCGAGCAGGAGGCCTACGACATCGCAGGCCAGCCCTTCAACCTGGGCTCGCCCAAGCAGATCGCCGAGATCTTCTTCACCAAGCTGGGCCTGCCGGTGGTCAAGAAGACGCCGAGCGGCGCGCCCAGCACCGACGAAGAGGTGTTGGAGAAACTGGCCGAAGACTATCCGCTGCCTGCGAAGATCCTGGAGCACCGCGGCCTGTCGAAGCTCAAGGGCACCTACACCGACAAGCTCGGCCAGCTCGCCAACCCGCGCACCGGGCGCGTGCACACGCACTACGCGCAGGCCGTGGCCGTCACCGGCCGCCTGAGCAGCAACGACCCCAACCTGCAGAACATCCCGATCCGCACCCCCGAAGGCCGCCGCGTGCGCGAGGCTTTCGTGGCGCCCGCGGGCAGCGTGATCGCCAGCGCCGACTACTCGCAGATCGAGCTGCGCATCATGGCCCACATCAGCGGCGACGAGTCGCTGCTGCGTGCGTTTACCGAAGGCATCGACGTGCACCGTGCCACGGCCGCCGAGGTGTTCGGCTCCACGCCCGACCAGGTGTCCAGCGAGCAGCGCCGCTATGCCAAGGTCATCAACTTCGGTTTGATCTACGGCATGAGCAGCTTCGGCCTGGCGCGCAACCTGGGCATCGAGACCAAGGCCGCGGCCTCGTACATCGAGCGCTACTTCGCGCGGTATCCGGGTGTGAAAGCCTACATGGACGAGACCAAGGCGCTGGCCAAGGAGCAGGGCTATGTGGAGACCGTGTTCGGCCGGCGCCTGTACCTGCCCGAGATCAACTCGCCCAACGGCCCGCGCCGCGGCGGCGCCGAGCGCGCGGCCATCAACGCGCCCATGCAGGGCACCGCGGCCGACCTGATCAAGCTCAGCATGGTCAAGGTACAGAACGTGCTTGACGAAGAAAAGCGCGGCACCCGGATGATCATGCAGGTGCACGACGAACTGGTGTTCGAAGTGCCCGAGGCAGAGGTCGAATGGGTGCGCACCGAAATCCCCCGTCTCATGGCCGGCGTGGCCGCGCTGAAGGTGCCGCTGCTGGCCGAGATCGGTGTCGGTCCCAACTGGGACAAGGCGCACTGAACAAGAGACAACAAAACACATCCATATCCACATTCGCATGCACATGAAACTCCCGCACCGCCAGTTCCTGCTCGCCGCCCTCTGCGCCGCCTTCCTGGGCACCGCCTTCGCCGCCCCCGACGCCCGCGTCGCTGCGCTCGCCGCCAAGGAAAAGCCCGCGCTGCTCGACACGCTGAAGGAGCTGGTGTCCATCGAGTCGGGCAGCCGCGACCTCGACGGGCTCGAGAAGATCTCCGACCTCATCGCCGCCAGGTTCAAGACGCTGGGCGGCGAGGTCGAGCTGATCGACCCGAGCGCCGAGGCCTACCGCATGGAAGACACGCCCGAGAAAATGGGCCGCGTGGTGCGCGCCACCTTCAAGGGCACGGGCAAGAAGAAGATCCTGCTCATCGCGCACATGGACACGGTCTACACCGTGGGCATGCTCAACAAGCAACCGTTCCGCATCGAGGGCGACAAGGCCTACGGCCTGGGCATCGCCGACGACAAGCAGGGCATTGCCGTCATCACGCACATCGTGTCGATGCTGCAGGCAATGAAGTTCAAGGACTACGGCACGCTCACCGTGCTGATCAACGGCGACGAGGAAATCAGCTCGCCCGGCGCGCGCGCCCTCATCACGCGCATGGGCGCGGAGCACGACGCGGTCATGTCCTTCGAAGGCGCCTACGTGAAGGACGACAAGCTCTCGCTGGCCACCGCCGGCATCGCCTCGGTCACGCTGCACGTCGCGGGCAAGGCCTCGCACGCGGGCTCCGCGCCCGAACTGGGCGTGAACGCGCTGTACGAGCTGTCGCACCAGATCCTGCAGATGCGCGACCTGTCCGACCCGGCCACGGGCCTGAAGATGAACTGGACCATCTCCAGGTCGGGCAGCAACCGCAACGTGATCCCGGCCAGCGCCACCGCCGGTGCCGACGTGCGCGTGCTCAAGGTGAGCGACTACGACCGCATCGAGCAGCAGGTGAACGAGCGCGTGAAGAAGCAGCTGATTCCCGAGGCCAAGGTCGAGCTGAAGTTCGAACGCCGCCGCCCGCCGCTGGAAGCCACCGACGCCTCGCGCGCCATGGCCCGCCATGCGCAGCAGATCTACAAGGACGAACTCGGCCTGCCGCTGGGCGCCGACGACAAGGCCGCCGGCGGGGGCACCGACGCGGCCTTCGCGGCGCTGAAGACCAAGGCGCCCGTCATCGAGCGCTTCGGCCTGCAGGGCTTCGGCGCGCACTCGGCCGATGCCGAGTACGTGCTGGTCGACTCCATCGAGCCGCGCCTGTACCTGGGCACGCGCCTGATCATGGACATCGCGCGCGGCAAGACCGCCGAAAAATGAGCTCGCCCCCAGGCTCCGCGCACTTCGTGTCGCTTTTCCAACCCCCTACCGGGGGCAACACCAGTGGCCCGGCAAAGCCGGTTCCACGGTGTTCCGCGAAGAAGTCATTGAATCGCTGATTCATCATGCGCCTGCGCCACATCGAGGTCTTCAACGCGATCATGCTCACCGGCAGCGTGAGCGCGGCGGCGCGGCTCATCAACATCACGCAGCCGGCGGTCAGCCGCACGCTGCAGCACGCCGAGCTGCAGCTGGGTTTTCCGCTGTTCCAGCGCGCCAAGGGCCGGCTCACGCCGACCACCGAAGCGCTCACGCTGTACCCGCACATCGAGCGGCTGTTCGCTCAGCTCGACGAGGTGCAGCGGCTCGCGGCCAACCTGCGCACCGCGGGCGACAGCGGCGAGCTGCGCATCCTCAGCGTGCTGGCGCTGAGCTACGACATCCTGCCGCGCGCGCTGAAGTCCTTTCGCGAGAAGCATCCGGGTTACAAGATCACGGTCGAGTCGCTGCACTCGCCGCAGATCATGTCGGCGCTGCTGCTGCAGGAGGCCGACGTGGGCTTCGCCTTCAGCCCGGCCGTGCATCCCTCGCTCACGCAGGAGACGCTGGCCGACAGCCGCATGGTGTGCATCGCGCCCAAGGGCCTGCTGCCGCGCGCGCTGGTGCGCAACGGCTCGGTCGCCCTGCACGACCTCATCAACCGGCCGGTGATCGGCCTGGACAGCCGCGACCCCGTGGGCACCAGCCTGAGCCAGGCGTGCCGGCAGGCGGGCGTTGGCTTCCAGCAGGCGGTGGTGACGGTGCAGACCTACCACGCGGCGCTGGCCATGGCGCACCACGGCATCGGCGTGGCGCTGGTCGACGGCTGCACGGCGCGTTCGGCCGACCGCGAGAAGGTCGACATGCTCACCCTGGAGCCGCACATCCCGGTGCCGATCCGCGCGCTGCGCTTTGCCGCCAAGCCCGACTCGGTGGCGGTGCGCGGCATCACGCGCTGCATGCAGCAGGCGATCGAGGGCGCGGTCTAGCCCTTGCGTATGGTGAAGGCAACGACCGGCGCCACCGGACCTGTCGGACCTGTCGGCCAGATGGCGCCGCTGGACCCTGCGGCGGCCGAGCCTTTCTACCGGCAAATCTACGATCGCTTTCGCAATGCCATCGCCAGCGGCCTGCTGAAGCCGGGCGATCGCATCCCCTCCGCGCGCGCGTTGACCCAGGAGCTGGGGCTGGCAAGGGGCACCATCGACGCGGCCTATTCCCTGCTGGCCGCCGAGGGTTATGTCCAGGCCCGCGGCCAGGCGGGGACTGTCGTGTCGCCGGACCTGAAGCTGCCACAACCTGCAGCGCGCGCCGTTGCTCGAGCCGACAGCGGCGTTGCGCCGAACAGTTTTCTCCCGGACTCGATCCTCCCGTTCCAGATGGGCCTGCCCGCCCTGGATGCATTCCCCCGGAAGATCTGGGCGCGGCTGGGCGCGCGATGCATTCGCGCGACGCAGCCTTCCAACATGGTTCATCCCGCCGTCTGCGGCTCCCCACTCCTGCGAGCCGAGATCGCCGCCTACCTGCAGGTGGCCCGGGGCATCGACTGCACGCCGTCGCAGGTGTTCGTGACCTCGGGCTACCGCCACACGATGGCGCTGATCGGCCTTGCGCTCTTGAAGGCGGGCGACCGCGTCTGGCTCGAAGACCCGGGCTACCCGCCGACACGCGACCTGTTGGCACACATGCACATCGCTGCCGTGCCGGTGCCGGTGGACCGCGACGGCATCGTCGTTGCCGAGGGCATCCGGCTGGCGCCCCGCGCGCGCGCCGCCGTCGTCACGCCCGCGCACCAGAGCCCTTTGTGCGTGTCGCTGGCCTTGCCCCGGCGCCTGGCGCTGCTGGACTGGGCCGCGCGAAACAACGCCTGGATCGTCGAGGACGACTACGATGGCGAGTATCGCTATGTCAGCCGGCCGCTGCCCGCGCTGAAGAGCCTGGACCGGGAGGGCCGCGTGCTCTACGCGGGCACCTTCAGCAAGGTGCTGTTTCCGAGCCTCCGGCTGGCCTACCTCGTCGTGCCCGAAACCCAGGTCGGGCGCTTCGAACAGATCATGCAGGCCTTCGCGGGCGGCAGCCCCGAGCTGACGCAGGCGATCGTCACGGCCTTCATCAAGGAAGGGCACTTCGCGCGCCACATCCAGCGGATGCGCGCGCTCTATGCCGAGCGTCGCGCCGCGGCGATCGAAGGGCTGGAAAGCGTGCTGGCGCAGCACGTGCGGATCGATTCGCAGCCGGGGGGAATGCACCTGATCCTTCGCCTGAAGGGCCAGCGCTCCGATCGCCGGCTCGTGGCGCGCATGCGGCAAGAGGGCCTGTACGCCGAGGCGCTGAGGGACTGGGCGCTGTCGCACGACGAAGGCGATTCGGCCCTGCTGCTCGGTTTCACGAACATCGATTCGCGGGAGGCGGCGCACGAGCTCGGCACGCGCATCCTGCGGTTGCTGGAAGCCGGCAGCTAGCGCTCGCGTCGAGAGCAGGCAGCCAGCCAGCAATCATGGACCAGTAACGAAGGCCAATCATGGCCCTTCCTGACTAGGCCAAGACGTCGCACGATAGGGTCCTTTCCAACCCGCAGACAAAGGACTCGCCATGAGCAATCGCATCGACTACACCAAGGCTTCGCCCGAGGGTTGCAAGGCATTCGGAGGCGTGTACGCCGCACTCCAGAAGGGCAGCCTGCCCAAGGCGCTGGTCGACCTCGTCTACCTGCGCGTTTCACAGATCAACGGCTGCGCCTATTGCATCGACATGCATTCGCGCGACCTGCTCAAGTCGGGGCTTGCCGTCGACAAGCTCGTGCTGGTGCCGGTGTGGCGCGAAGCCGGCGGCGTCTTCAGCCAGCGCGAACGCGTTGCGCTGGCCTGGGCGGAAACGGTGACGCGCGTCTCGGAGACCGGCGTTCCCGACGCCGACTATGAAGCCGCCGCGGCCGAATTCAGCGACACCGAACTGGCCGATCTGACCTATGCGATCGGGCTGATGAACGCGTTCAACCGCCTGGGCGTGTCGTTCCGCTCGACCCCCGCTGCCGCCAGGGCTTGACGCGGGCAGCACGCAGTGGAACTGTCACGCATGGCATGGGCACTGGTCGGCATGGCCGGCATTCTGGAAATCGCGTTCGCCTTCGCCATGAAGTCGTCCGAGGGTTTCACGCGATGGGTTCCCTCGGTGTTGACGGTCGCCGCCGGCCTGTCGAGCGTCGTGCTGTTGTCGTTCTCAATGCGCACGCTGCCGATGGGAACCGTCTACGCGGTGTGGACGGGCATCGGGGCGGCGGGCACCGCGATCGTGGGCGTGGTGGTGCTGGGTGACTCCGCCGCGCCCCTGCGGCTGCTGTGCATCGCGCTCATCCTGGCGGGCGTGGTCGGGCTCAAGCTGGTGTCGGGCGACTGAGCCGCCAAGGCCCGGCGCCTCAGGCCTGCAGCGCCTGCGCCACCCGAAGCGCCGACCCGAACGCCAGCGTGAACCCCAGCGCGCCGTGCCCCGTATTGAACAGCATGTTCGACGGCGCGCTCTCCAGCCGCCCGATGATCGGCAGGCCCTTCGGCGTGGCAGGCCGCATGCCCGTCCAGGGATGCAGTTCCTCGAGACGGCTCGCCTGCGGGAAGACCGCACGCGTCGCGGCCGCCAGTGTCTCGATGCGCGTGGCCGGAATGCTCGCGTCGTGCCCCACCAGCTCCGCCATGCCCGCCACCCGCAGGCGCGAGCCGATGCGTGCGAACACCACCTTGCGCGCGCTGTCCGTCACGTTCACGCGCGGTGCGGCGCCCGGCGCCGGGTCGACCTCCACCGTGATGCTGTAGCCCTTGAGCGGGTACACGGGCAGGTAGGCGCCCAGCGCGCGCCCGAGCTTGTGCGAGGCCGACCCCAGCGCCATGACGAAGGCGTCGGCTTCCACGTCGCTCTCCATGCCACCCTTGCTGGTGCGCACCGCCCTGATGCGGTTCTCGCTGCGCGCGAAGCCGTGCACGTCGGTGTCCAGCATGAATCGCACGCCGCGCGCGCTCAGCGCCCGCATCAGCTCGGCACACACCTTGAGGCAATCGGCCGCGCATTCGCTGGGCGTGTACACCGCACCGGCCACCTGGCCGCGATAGGCCTGCAGCGCCGGCTCGATGGCGACGCATTCGTCCGGCGTCACCAGCCGTTGCTCGCTGCCCATGGCGCGCTGCAGGTCGAGCTGCGCGCGCGCGCCTTCGAGCGACGCCGCGCTGGCATACAGCACCAGCTTGCCGGTGGCGGAGAAGTCGCAGTCGGGGACGATGTCGGAGCGCATCGCCTCGAATTCGGTGCGGCTCGACGCGGCAAGCGCCAGCAGCCGGGCCGTGGTGTCGCGCGAAGTCCCGGCGTTGCAGGCCGCGAGAAATTCCATGCCCCAGCGCCACTGCAGCGGATCGAGCTGCGGGCGCAGCTTCAGCGGCGAGGTGGGCGAGAGCAGCAGCTTGGGCAGCTGCTTCCAGATGGACGGGTCGGCCAGCGGCTGCACGTACGAATAGCTGAGCTGCGCACCGTTGCCGCCGCTCGCGCCCGCGCCGGGGGCGGCACGGTCGATCACGGTGACCTGATGGCCCTGGCGTTCGAGCTGCCAGGCGGTGGCCAGGCCCACGATGCCGGCACCGAGCACACACACATGCATGGGGCAACTTTCCGGAGGTTGAGAAGACAGGCGTGACTGTAGGTGCGCCCGCCGGCCCGCGGAAATGCCAAAAGAAAGCTGGCCCATGAGTTTTGGACATGGGCAGGGGTTCATTTGGAATTGTCGCTTTGTGTCACTCCTTCTTACACTGGCGCTCTGTTCAATCCACTGAATGAAGGCTCGAATGAAACTCTCCGTCCTGATGGCTTCCCTGGCCGCCGCGGTGCTCTTCACCGCTCCGGCGGCGCAAGCGGCCGACACGCTGGCCAAGATCGCCGAGTCCGGCAAGATCACGCTCGCCTACCGCGAGTCGTCGGTGCCCTTCAGCTACCTGGACGGCCCCAGCAAGCCGATCGGGTTCTCGGTGGAACTCTCCAACGCCGTGGTCGAAGCGGTGAAGAAGAAGCTGAACAAGCCCAACCTGCAGGTCTCGCTGATGGCGGTCACCTCGCAGAACCGCATTCCGCTGATCACCAACGGCACCGTCGACCTGGAGTGCGGCTCCACCACCAACAACAGCGCGCGCGGCAAGGACGTGGCCTTCGCCATCAACCATTTCTATACCGGCACGCGCCTGCTGGTGAAGAAGTCTTCCAGGATCAAGGACTACGCCGACCTCGCGAAGAAGACCGTGGCCAGCACCACCGGCACCACCAACGCGCTGGTCATGCGCAAGTACAACACCGAGAAGAACCTCGGCATGGACATCGTGCTCGGCAAGGACCACGCCGACTCGTTCCTGCTGGTGGAAAGCGACCGCGCCGTGGCCTTCGCCATGGACGACATCCTGCTGTTCGGCCTGATCGCCAACTCCAAGTCGCCGGCCGACTACGAGGTGGTGGGCGAGTCGCTGCAGGTCGAGCCCTACGCCTGCATGCTGCCCAAGGACGATCCGGCCTTCAAGAAGCTGGTGGACGACACCTTCAGCGCCATGATGAAGAGCGGCGAGTTCGAGAAGCTCTACACCAAGTGGTTCATGCAGCCGATTCCGCCCAAGGGCGTGCCGCTCAACCTGCCGATGAGCGACCAGCTGAAGGAAAACCTCAAGGCCCTCAGCGACAAGCCGGCGACTTGAGTTCGCCCCCAGGCCGCGCGCACTTCGTGTCGCCTCGCCTGCCCCCTGCCGGGGGCAATACCTGCGGCCCGGCAAAGCCGGTTCCGCGGTATTCCTGAAACAGAGAAAGATCATGGCTTCGACGAACGTAGTTGGCATCTTGGGGGGCATGGGCCCCGCGGCGGGCGCCGACTTCGTCCGGCTCTTCGTGCAGGCCTGCGCGCAGCAGATGCGCGCGCGCGGCGAGCCGGTGCGCGACCAGTCCTTTCCCGAGCACTGGCTGGCACAGGTGCCGGTGCCCGACCGCACCGACGCGCTGGCATCGGCCGAGCAGGGCGCGCACCAGCCGCTGGAACCGATGCTGCAGGCCCTGGGCCGCCTGGCTGCGCTGGGCAGCCGTGCCGTGGCCATCGCCTGCAACACGGCGCACGCCTGGCATGGCAGCCTGCAGGCGCGTTTTCCGCAGGTCGAGCTGCTGCACATGGCACGCGAAACCGCGCGCCAGCTGGCCGCACAGGGCGCCAGCGACGTGGCGCTGATGGCCACCGAAGGCACCTACCGCGTGCGTCTCTACGAGCAGGCGCTGGCCGAGGCCGGGCTGGGCTGCCACATTCCGTCGGCCGACGAGCGCCGCATCATCACGCGCGGCATCTTCGAAGGCGTGAAGGCCGGCAACATGCCGCTGGCCGCGCAGTGCTTTTCCGACGTGGCGCTGCGGCTGGCCGAGCGCCATGGGCCCGTGACGATCATCATGGGCTGCACCGAAGTGCCGCTGGGCCTTCAGGGCTCGGCCGCGGTGGCCGGGCTGGACCTGGTCGACCCCGCGCAGGTGCTGGCGGCCGCGCTGGCACGCCGTGCGTACGGTTCCCGGGTTTGACACCAAGCCCACCGAATTTCGGGGCATAGGGCCACCGGCGGACTGGGCCTGCATTGCGGCGTGCGTTTTTCTGCACCACGCCCCGTGTGCATCCCCCTTGACACGGTTGATAAGATGAAAGCTGCTCTGGCCAATGGGACTCCGGCGGCCAGGGCATCGAGCTTCGTCGTGTACCCCGAAGCAGGCCACGCATTCCATGCCGACTATCGCCCCAGCCATGTCAAGAGCGCGGCGGACGATGGCTGGCAACGCGCCACGGCCTGGTTCAAAGCCCATGGCGTCGCCTGAACCCGGCGCCCTGTAGCCACCCCCGCCGAAGGCCGTCGAACGACGGCCTTTTCTCTTTTTATGAACGGATCACGGTCCTGAAACAGTTTCAGCGGCCGTCCCTCTTGCGCAAGCAGCTATGAATTTGATAGTTATCATCGCGGCGACCCTGGTCTCCGGCATCGGCAGCGTCTGGCTCGCGGCCCTCCTGTTGAAGGTGGGCGTGCGCAACGGCTCGGGCGGGGTGAACCCGCAGCACCTGCTCAGCCTGGCGGCCGGCGCGCTGCTGGCCACCGCCTTCATGCACCTCTTGCCCGAGGCCTTCGAAAGCCGCATCGAGCCCGCGCTGTTGTTCGGAGTGCTGCTGTTCGGGCTGGTGTTCTTCTTCCTGCTCGACAAGGCCGAGCTGTGGCACCACGGGCATGAGCACCACCACGGCGACGGAAAGAGCGGGCACGAAGGGCGCGACCATGGCCACCACGCCGGTCACGCGCATTCCCATGCGCACGAGCAGGGCCCCCGCACCGGCGGCTGGGCCGTGCTCACCGGCGACAGCGTGCACTGCTTCGGCGACGGCATCCTGATCGCCTCGGCCTTCACCGCCGACATGCGCCTGGGCCTGGTGGCCGCGCTGGCGGTGCTGGCGCACGAAATTCCGCACCACATCGGCGACCTCGTCGTGCTGCGGCAGAGTTCTTCCAACCAGCGCGCCGCGCTGGTGAAGGTGTCGCTTGCCGGCACCATGACCGCGCTAGGCGGCATCGTGGGTTGGTGGCTGGTCGACCAGCTGCACAGCTGGCTGCCTTACTTCCTGGTGCTGGCCGGCAGCAGCTTCGTGTACGTGGCGCTGGCCGACCTGATTCCGCAGCTGCAAAAGCGCCTGCCGGCGCGCCAGACCGCCGCGCAGATCCTGTGGCTGGTCGCGGGCATCGTGCTGGTCACGGCCGTGAGCCGCCTTGCGCACGGCGAGCATGGGCACGAACACGGCCACGACGACCCGGGCCATGGCGAGCACGGCCACGTGCACAAAGACTGACGCGAAAGTTCGACGTCGGCGGGCTGCATGCGCGGCGGGAAACTTTCCGACACCGACGCTGCGTGCCGGATGAGCCGCAACGGCCGAAACAGGCGCACCATAGGGGGCCTGTCAGCAATCAGCCGAGGAACCGATCATGAACAACATCGACGCCACCGCGCGTGCCGCCGCATCGTCCGAGGACGACGAGGAAGACAACACGCCCGCCGATGATTTCGAAGAACCCGAGAACGAAGGCTCCGACGACCTGTCGGAGGAAACCGGCATCGACCTGACGGATGCGAGCGAGCTCGACGCCGACAACGTGCCGGCCGACGAAGAATTCGACCGCGTCATGAACGCCCCCGACTGAAGCGCCTCAGGCCGCGTCCCGCCGCGTGATGACCTGCCCGTTGCGCGCCCCGCTGTGCGCACCGTCGCGCCAGGTCACCGCCCCATTCACGATCACCGCATCGATGCCTTCGGCCGGCTGCGTCGGCGTTTCGTAGTTCGCGGCGTCGCGCACCGTCGCGGCGTTGAAGATCACCACGTCCGCGTGGTGGCCGGGCTTCAGCGTGCCGCGCTCGTGCAGGCCGAAGTTGCGCGCCGTGAGCCCCGTCATCTTCCACACCGCCGTCTCCAGGGGAAACAGCCCGACGTCGCGGCTGTAGTGGCCCAGCACGCGCGGGAAGGTGCCCCACAGGCGCGGGTGCGGCTTGTCGCCCAGCGGAATGCCGTCGGAGCCGATCATGGTCTCGTCGAACGCGAGGATGCGCTGCACGTCGTCCCCGTCCATCATGAAATAGATCGCGCTGCCGGGCTGCAGGCGAACGGCCGCCTCTTCGCCCGACACGCCCCATTCGGCCGCGATGTCCTTCAGGTCGCGCCCCGCGCATTCGGGGTGCGGCTCGCTCGACGCGATGAGCACGCGGCCTTCCATCATCCCGCGGTCGGTGCGGATCATGGTGGAGCCCGCGGTATACGGATAGCAGTCGAGCCCGATGCACTGGTGCTGCATCGCCTCCTTGATAAAGGGCAGCGTCACCTTGGTCTTGCCGAAGTTCTGCGTGTTCTGCACCTTGTGGTGCGACACCACGACCGGAATGTCGAGCGCGCGGCCGATGTGGAATGTTTCTTCCAGCGACTCCATCACGCGGTCGCTTTCGTCTCGCATGTGCGTCACGTACAGCGCCTTGCGCGCGGTGAGGGGGCGGCCGACTTCGATGATCTCCTCGGTGGTGGCCTTCACGGCCGGCGGGTAGAAGGTGCCGGTCGACAGCCCGATGGCGCCGGCCTGCATCGCTTCTTCGACCAGCGCCTGCATGGCGGCGATCTCGGTGTCGTTCGCGGGCCGGTCGAGGTCGGCCATGACCACGGCGCGCAGGGTCGAGTGGCCGACCATGGCCGCCACGTTCACCGACGAGGGCGTGGCGCGCAGCGCGTCGAGGTAGGCGGCGAAGGTCGTGAAGCGGCCTTCCGCGGGCGAGTCGAGCAGGCTCAGCGGCATGGGCAGGTCCATGTCCGTGCGCAGCGGCGCGGCGCTGATGCCGCAGTTGCCGGCCACCACGGTGGTCACCCCCTGCGACACCTTGAACGGCATCTGCGCCTGCGACAGCACGGCCTGGTCGTCGTGCGTGTGCGAGTCGATGAAGCCTGGCGCGACGATGCGGCCGGTGGCGTCGATCGTCTTTTCGGCCGTGTGGCCCGTGAGCTTTCCGATGGCGGCGATGCGCCCACCGGTGATGCCGATATCGGCGTCGAAGCGCGGCGCCTTGGTGCCGTCGATGACGGTGCCGCCGCAAATCAGCAGGTCGTAGTGGGGTGTCTTGTCGGTCATCGGTGAGGTGCTTTCAACGGAAGTGGCAGGCGACCCAATGGCCGCCGCTGGAAGACGAGGGACGTTCGCTCAGCGCGGGTGTCTGCGCCTTGCACACCGCCTGCGCCATCGGGCAGCGTGTGTGAAAGCGGCAGCCCGAAGGCGGATTCGCGGGGCTCGGCGGATCGCCCTGCAGCAGCATGCGGCGCGCCGGCGTGCGCGGGTTGGGCACGGGCACGGCCGACAGCAGAATCTCGGTGTACGGATGCAGCGGCGCGGAGAACAGCGTGTTGCGGTCGGCAATCTCCACGATGTGCCCGAGGTACATCACCGCCACCCGGTGGCTGATGTGGCGCACCACCGCCAGGTCGTGCGCCACGAAAAGGTACGCGATGCCGAACTCCGCCTGCAGGTCCATCAGCAGGTTCACCACCTGCGCCTGCACGGACACGTCGAGCGCGGACACCGGCTCGTCGCACACGATGAGCTTGGGGTTCAGCGCCAGCGCACGCGCAATGCCCAGGCGCTGTCGCTGGCCGCCCGAGAACTCGTGCGGGAATTTCTTCGCGGCCTCGGGCCGCAGACCGACGCGCGAGAACAGCCACTGCACGCGCTCACGCCGCTCGGCCGCCGCGCCCATGCCGAAGTTCTTCAGCGGCTCCGCCACGATGTCGCCCGCTGTCAGGCGCGGGTTCAGCGACGCATACGGGTCCTGGAAGATGATCTGCAGGTCGCGCCGGCGCATGCGCATGTCTTCGGCCGGCAGCGTCAGCAGCTCCTTGCCTTCCAGTTCCACCGAGCCCGAGGTCGGCTCCACCAGCCGCATGACCGACTTGGCCGTGGTCGTCTTGCCGCAGCCCGACTCGCCGACCAGCGACAGCGTCTCGCCGCGCGCGACCGAGAACGACACCCCGTCGACCGCCTGTATCGCCGGCTTGGCCGGCCGCAGCCAGCGCTTGGGCGAGATGTAGTGCTTGCGCAGGTTGCGCACCTGCAGCAGAGGCGTTGCAACGGTCGTCATGCGGCGATCTCCTCGGCACCGGCCCAGTGTTCTTCGACCGCAAAGCAGGCCACCACGTGGTCGCCGCCTTGCTGGGTGAGTTTGGGCGTTTCGGCGCGGCAGCGTTCGCGCGCATGGCTGCAGCGCGCCGCAAAGGCGCAGCCGCGGCCCAGCTCGTGCGCGGCCGGCACCAGCCCCGGAATCTCGGTGAGGCGCGTGCTCGCGGTGTTCATCGCGGGCATCGAGGCCATCAGCGCGCGCGTGTAGGGATGCAGCGGGCGGTCGAACAGGTCGATCACGTCGGCTTCCTCCACCTTCTTGCCGGCGTACATCACCACCACGCGGTCGCAGCTCTCGGCCACCACGCCCAGGTCGTGCGTGATCATCACCACGCCCATGCCCAGCTCCTGCTGCAGCCGCTTGATGAGGTCGAGGATCTGCGCCTGGATGGTCACGTCCAGCGCCGTGGTCGGTTCGTCGGCAATCAGCACCTCGGGGTTGCAGGCCAGGGCCAGGGCGATCATCACGCGCTGGCGCATGCCGCCCGACAACTGGTGCGGGTACTCGTTCACGCGGCGCTCGGGCTCGGGGATCTGCACCACGCGCAGCATCTCGACCGCACGCTGCATCGCATCGGCGCGGCTGGCCTTCTGGTGCAGCTGCACCGTCTCGGCGATCTGCCGGCCCACGGTGAGCACCGGGTTCAGCGAGGTCATCGGCTCCTGGAAGATCATCGAGATGCGGTTGCCGCGAATCTGCCGCATCTCGCGCTCGCTCAGCTGCATCAGGTCGGTGCCGCGCAGCCGCACCGCGCCCATGTGCCGGCCCGGCGGCGTGGGCACCAGCCGCAGGATCGACAGCGCCGTCACGCTCTTGCCGCAGCCCGACTCGCCGACCACGCCCAGCGTGCGGCCCGCGCGAACGGTATAGGAGACACCGTCGACCGATCGCACCACGCCGGCCAGCGTGTGGAAGTGGGTGCGCAGGTTGTCGACCTCGAGCAGCGGCTCGCCGGGGGCGAGGGCGGTGTGGGACATGGTGAGGGTCATGGCGCTTCGCTCACAGTTGACGCGCCAGGCGCGGGTCGAGCGCATCGCGCAGGCCGTCGCCCAGCAGGTTGATGGCCAGCACCGTGGCCGCCAGCAGCAGCCCCGGGTACAGGATGATGTGGAACGCCACGGTCACGAAGTTGCGGCCCTCGGCCATCATGTTTCCCCAGCTCGGCGTTTGCGAGGGCACGCCCACGCCCAGGAACGACAGCGCGGCCTCGGTCAGCACCGCGGCGGCCGCCACGAAGGTGGCCTGCACCACCAGCGGCGCCACGATGTTCGGCAGCACGTGGCGAAGCAGGATCATCGGCAGCCGCGTGCCCACCGCGTGCGCCGCCTCCACGTAGAGCTGCTCGCGCAAGGTGAGCGCCAGCGAGCGCACCAGCCGCACCACGCGCGGGATCTCGGGCACGGTGATGGCGACGATCACCGTCGTCAGGCTGGCGCGCGTCACCGCCATCAGCGCGATGGCCAGCAGGATGCCGGGGATGGCCATGAGCCCGTCCATCACCCGCATGATGGGTCCGTCCGCCCAGCGCACGAAGCCCGACACCAGGCCGAGCGCGACGCCGACGAAGGTGGCCAGCACCGCCACCGCGGCGCCCACGATCATCGACACGCGCCCGCCCCACACCGCGCGGCTGAACACGTCGCGCCCCAGCGCGTCGGTGCCGAACCAGTGCTCGGCCGACGGCGTCTGCATGCGCGCGAGCGGGTCGATGTCCTGCGGGTCGTGCGTGGCGATCCACGGCGCGGCCAGCGACAGCACGGCCACCGCGATGAGCAGCAGCGCGCCGACGATCAGCGTCGGGTGCTTGCGCACCCAGCGCCAGCGCGGCGGCACGAAAGGGGTTTCGTCGTGCACGTCGTCGTGCGTTTCGTCGTTGACGGAGGAAGGAGGCAAGGGAAGTACCGTGGACATGGCGTGGGGTTCTTCAGTAGCTGATGCGCGGGTCGAACAGCCGGTAGCTCAGGTCGATCAGCAGGTTGATCAGCACGTACACGCCCGCCGACAGCAGCAGCACGCTCTGGATCACGGGGTAGTCGTGGCGCTGCACCGAGTCGATCACGAGCCGGCCCACGCCCGGAATGGCGAACACCGTCTCGGTGACCACCACGCCGCCGATCAAGAGCGCAATGCCCGCGCCGATGGTGGTGGCGATGGGAATGGCCGCGTTGCGCAGCGCATGCCCCAGCACCGGCAGCACGCCCAGGCCCTTGGCGCGCGCGGTGCGGATGTAGTCCTCGTGCAGCAC
Organism: Variovorax sp. 10N412; assembly: GCF_056394985.1. Taxonomy (NCBI): domain Bacteria; kingdom Pseudomonadati; phylum Pseudomonadota; class Betaproteobacteria; order Burkholderiales; family Comamonadaceae; genus Variovorax; species Variovorax sp. 10N412. The sequence goes on along the minus strand of NZ_JBFTIO010000001.1, from coordinate 725,264 downwards.
CTCGAGCACGGTGGCGCGCGTCATGCGCGTCACCAGCGCGATGTACACCAGCGCCAGGTTCACGCAGGGCAGCACCAGCGAGCGCAGCCACTCGAAGGGGTTCTCGCCGAAGTGCACATAGCCCTGCACCGGAAACCACGGCAGCTGCACCGCGAAGCTGTAGACCAGCAGGTAGCCCACCAGGAACACCGGCACCGAGAAGGCCAGCACCGCGAACAGCATCACCAGCCGGTCGATCCAGCTGCCCGCGCGGTAGGCCGCGAGCGTGCCCAGCGGCACCGCCACCAGCAGCGTGATGAGCATGGTGAGCGCCGCGATCGACACGGTGGGCTCCAGCCGCTGCCCCAGCAGCTGCGTGACCGGCATCTGCGTGAAGATCGAGGTGCCCAGGTCGCCCGTGAACAGCTTGCCCACCCACAGCCCGAACTGCTGCCACAGCGGCAGGTTCAGCCCGAGCGCGGCGCGCAGCTTCTCGATGTCTTCCGTGGTGGCGAGGTCGCCCGCGATGAGCGCGGCCGGGTCGCCCGGTGACAGGTGGATCAGCAGGAACACCACCACGGCCACGACCGCCATGACCGGGAGTGTCGAGAGAAAGCGTCGAAGGATGTAGCCCATGGCGGTGCCCTTGAACTGGGGTGGCTGGCGTTGTGCTGGCGTTGTGCTGGCTTTGGGATTGCGCGAGGGTGCGGCTACTTGTCGAGCATCCAGACCGTCGGCATGCCGGCCCACAGCTTGTCCAGCCCCTTGAGGCTGGCGCGCGCGGCGAACGCGGCCGAGTACTGGCCCGCGTTGATGTACGGCACCGCCTCGTAGGCGCGGGCCTGGAAGGCGTCGAGCAGTTCCTTGCGCTTGGCCGGCACGGTCTCCTTCAGCCAGGCGGTACGCAGCTCGTCCAGCGGCTTGTCGCAGGGCCAGCCGGGCAGCGTGTTGCCGCAGGCCGCGCCCAGGTAGGCGTTGGCGATGGGCGAGTTGGCGTCGAACTCGCCGGCCACGGTGACGTACATGTTCCAGCCGCCCGCGTCGGCCGCGTCGCGCTTGGCGCGGCGCGCGCCGATGGAGGCCCAGTCCATGCTCTGCGCGTCGACGTTCATGCCGATGCTCTTCATGGTCTGCGCGGCCATCAGCGCCTCGGCGTTGAGGTAGGGCACGTCGCTGGGCACCATCAGCACCACCTTCTCGCCCTTGTAGCCGGCGTCTGCGAGCATCTTCTTCGCCTTGGCCACGTCGGCCTTGCGGTAGGGCTCGGCGCCGGCGGCCGTGTCGTTCGGGCTGCCGCAGATGAAGTAGGTGGCGCAGTAGGCCATGCGCATGTCCAGCGGAAAGCCCATGGCCGCCACGAAGCGTTCCTGGCTCACGGCCTGCAGCAGCGCCTGGCGCACTTTCGGGTTGTCGAAGGGCGGGTGCAGCTGGTTCATCACCAGGAAGCCTTGGTAGGTGCCGAAGGCGCCGATCTTCACGCCGGCGTCGGTGCGCAGCGGTGCGATGTAGTCGGGCGGCAGTTGCTCGATGAGGTCGACCTCGCCGCGCTTGAGCGCGGACACCGCGCTGTTGGCGTCGGGCAGGTAGAGCCATTCGACGCGGTCGAAGGTGGTCTTCTTGCTGCCGGCCAGGCCACTGGGCGGCTCGCTGCGCGCCACGTAGTTCGGGTTGCGCACGAACACCGTCTTGTTGCCCGGCACCCATTCGTCGCGCTTGAAGATGAAGGGGCCCGAGCCGATGACCTCGGTGAGCGGTGAGGTGGCGGGCAGCTTGGCGATGCGCTCCGGCAGGATCACCGGCGGAAAGCCCGAGGGCTTGGCCAGCGCGTCGAGCACCATGCCGAAGGGCTCGTTGAGCGTGAGCGTGAAGCTGCGCGCGTCGGTGGCCTTCCATTCGGCGCCCACGGCCGTCATGGCGCGGCCCAGGCTGTCGCGCGCGGCCCAGCGCTGCAGCGAGGCCACGGCGTCGGCCGAGGTCACGGCGGTGCCGTCGGAAAACTTCAGGCCCGGGCGCAGCGTGAAGCTCCACTGCTTGCCGTCCTTCGAGGTGGTGTATTTCTCGACCATCTGCGGCTGCGGCTTGCCCGTGGCGTCCTGCGCGAACAGCGTGTCGTACACCATGTGGCCGAAGTTGCGCGAAATGTAGGCCGTGGTGAAGGTCGGGTCGAGGATCTTCAGGTCGGCGTGCGCCACCACCTTCAGGGTCTTGGGCGGTGTCTGGGCGAGCGCCGGGAGGCTCAGGGCGCAAGCCGCTGAAAGGGTCAGGGCAACCATCGCGGCATGGGCGGCAAGCGTTCGTCGTTTCATCGTCGGATCTCCGGTCGGTGGGGCGAAAAGAAAAAAAGAACCAGGGCAAGAAGGAACTCAGGCCGCCACGCCGATCGGCCACTTGGGCAGGCGTGCCTTGCGGTAGGGCAGGGTCGTCAGGTCCAGCGTCACGGCGCCCGGGGCGCCCGCGTAGATCACGTGCTTTGCCACCTTCGAGTACGACGCGTAGAAGTGTTGCGACGACTTGACGACGACGATCTTCTTCGCGGCCAGGTCGCAACCCAGCTGGGTGAACAGGTCGGTGCCCATGGCCTGGTTGCGCCGCGTGATCAGCACGATCTCGATGCCGTCGACCTCGACCAGCGCGCAGTCGCCCATCGCCGTGGGCGTGTTCGACAGGCCGGTCATCACCAGGTCGTGCTGCAGCGCCTTCACCGTGCAGGCCAGGTCCAGCGGGTCGCCCGAGAGCGGGCTGATCTTGCCGCCAATGCGCATCTGCAGCTTGGCGCCCACGCCCGCGTCGAAGGCGATGCGCACCGCAATCGGGTCCCACATGGGGCCGAGCGCTGCGTTGGTGATGCCGCGCTCCAGCATGCGGCGCAGGATGAAGGTGGCGTCGCTCGCCGCGCCGCCGCCGGGGTTGTCGGCACCGTCGGCCAGCACCACCGGGCCGCCGTCGAAGGCCAGCGCCTCGTCGAGCGAAGCGTCGATGCCCGGGTAGTTCACCGTGAGGCCGTCGCGCATGGCGATCACCTCGTCGGCCAGCTGGCGCGCGAGTGCGTCGGCCTTCGCCTGGTCGCCGTCGGTGTACACGAGCACCTTGGTGCCCATCTCGGGCACGTCGCCCCACGAGAAGCCGTGCGTGAGCGAGACCGAAAGCACGCCGTCTTTCCCCTCCAGCGCCTGCATGCGCTGCACGAAGCTGCGCGCCGGTTCGCGCGAGGTGTGCACGGTGACGATGATGTCGCAGTCCACCATCGCGGCCACGGGCTTGACCTTGCCTTCGACCGCCGCTGCGCAGATGTCGACCAGCTCCAGCCCGCGTTCGAGCACGTCGGTGTGCGGGTACTCCTTGAACGAGACCATCACGTTCGCGTTGTCCACCATCGCGGGCGTGAGGTGGTTGTGCGGGTCGAGCTCCGCGCCCACGATGACGTCGGGCCCGACGATCTGCCGCACCCGCACCAGCATGTCGCCTTCGCAGTCGTCGTAGCCGTCGGCCACCATCGCGCCGTGCAGGCCGAGCAGCACCATGTCGACCGGCAGGGCCGCGCGCAGGTCGTCCAGCATTTCGTCGCGCAGCGTCTCGTACGCATGGCGCGTGGTGATGCCGCTGGGCTGCGCGCCCGCGACCATGCCTTCGAGCAGCGTCCAGCCCTTTTCCTTGCCGCGGATGCGCGCGGCCCACAGCGGGCCCGAGTAGATCGTCAATGCATCGGGATGCTGGCCGGCGGGAAAGTAGCCGCGGTCCTTGAAGGAGGCGATGCCGGTGGGCATCGGGCCGAAAGTGTTGGTTTCGGTGGCAAGGGAGGCACTGAAGACACGCATGGAGGGCTCTCGTGATGTTTGTTTTTTGTGAACGCTCAGCCGGCGGTGGCCGCGCGCAGGCGCTGCGGACCCAGCATCTCGGCCGTGAGACCGAAGCCGGCGATGCGCTCGGGCAGCGGCAGTCCGCGTGCCAACGCCGCGCAGGCCTCGCCCATGGCGGCCGAGGTCTGGATGCCGTAGCCGCCTTGCGCCGCCACCCAGAAGAAGCCGGGCGCGCCAGGCTCGAAGCCGCCGACGAGGTCGCCATCGGGCACGAAGGAGCGCAGGCCGGCCCAGGTGCGCGTGGGGCGGCGGATGGTGAGCGTGGTCGCCTCCTCGATGCGGTGCATGGCGATGGCGATGTCCATCTCCTCGGGCTGGATGTCCTGCGGCTCGACCGGGTCGGCGTTGGCCGGCGAGCCGAGCAGCATGCCGGCGTCGGGCTTGATGTACCAGCCCTCGTCGGCGCCGAACACCATGGGCCAGTGCGCCACGTTGGCGCCGCTTTCGCCTTCGGGCGGCGAGAAGATGAAGGCCGAGCGGCGGCGCGGCTCGATGCCCAGCGGCGGCACGCCCGCCATGCGCGCGACGGCGTCGACCCAGGCGCCCGCCGCGTTCAGCACCACCGGGGCCTCGTACACGGCGCCGCCGGCCGTCACGCGCCAGAGCTCGCCCGCACGCTCGATGGCCGTCACGCCCGCATCGCACACCAGCTTGCCGCCGGCCCTGCGCATGCCGCGCAGGTAGCCCTGGTGGATGGCGTGCACGTCCATGTCGGCCGCGTCGGGTTCGTACACCGCGCCCAGTACCTGGTCGGGGCGCAGCACCGGCACCATCTCGCGCGCCTGCTCACCGCTCAGGCGCGAGGCGCCGGTGTCCATGGCGCGCAGCACCTCCCAGTGGGCTTCGAGCTCGGCCATGTGCCCGGCGCCCGCGACCATCATGGCGCCGCGCGGCGTGAGCAGCGGGTGTTCCGCGAAGCCTTCGGGCGGGTGTTCGAGAAAGGCGCGGCTCGCCATGGTGAGGGCGCGCACCTGCTGCGTGCCGTAGCTTTCCATGAACAGGGCGGCCGAGCGGCCGGTGGAGTGGTAGCCGGGTTGGGACTCGCGCTCGAGCAGGATCACGCGGGCATGCGGTGCCAGCCAGTGGGCCGCCGAAGCCCCGGCAATGCCGCCGCCGATCACGAGGAAGTCGGCCACGATGGGTGTGGGTGTTGGAGAAGTCATCGGCGAAAAGTGTAGGAACAATTTTGCGGATACGCAAATCAAATCAGAGGCTCCGAGGGGAAACCATGGTGCACCACGCCGGTGAAATTTGCGTTCACGCAATTTGCGCATACGCAATTTCTGCGCCCGCGTTGAGCGGGTCGCCAGCAATGGCGCGCGCCGGACTGGCAGAATCTGCCTGCACCACCAGAGAAAGACGCGCGTGAATCCACACACAGGGACCAAGCCGGCAACCAGGCCCAAGGAGCAGCCGCCCACCCTGGACCGCACCACATTCGGCCATCGCCTGCGCACCGCGCGCAAGCGTTTCGGCTGGACGCTGGCGGAGCTGGCCGAGCGCTCGGGCGTGTCGATCACCACCATCTCGCGCGCCGAGCGCGGGCAACTGGCGCTGGGCTACGAGAACTTCACGGCGCTGGGCCGCGCGCTCGACATGGACATGAACGCGATGTTCGCGGGCGCCGGCGTCAAGCCCGCGCAGTTCGACGGGCCGGTGGTCACGCGCGCGGGCAAGGGCGTGGTGTACCGCGGCCTGGCCATCGCCTACGAGTTCCTGGGCACCACGGCGGCGGGCAAGCAGATGAGCCCGATCGTCGGCACCGTGCATGCGCGGCAGGTGCACGGGCCGGAAGACTTCGTGCGGCACGCGGGCGAAGAGTTCGCCTATGTGCTGTCGGGCGAGATCGACGTGCACTTCGACAACGGCGAGGTGGTGCGCCTGGGGCGCGGCGACTCGCTGTACTTCGACAGCCGCCTGGGCCATGCGTACGTGAGCGTGAGCCGGCAGTTGGCGCGCATCATCGGCATGACGATCGGCGAGAGCGAGCACATGCAGTCCGCGCGCGAGGCGCCTGCGCTGAAGCCGGTGCGCAAGCTGGCGGCGCCGAAGAAAGTGCCGAAGAACGCGCCGAAGAACGCGCCGCGCGGCGGCAAGGGCTGAGCTGGCGCCTTCGCTTCAGCCGCAGCCGAACACGCAGGCGAAGGCCGCGCTATCCGGGGGCTGTTTCCGCCATCCGAGCTGCCTGCGCGACCAGCTCCCGCATCCATGCGTGACCCACGTCGTGCTCGTCGCGCCCGTGCCAGACCGCACGCGTGACCGACGTCGCAACTGCGTACGGCGGTTGTCGGCGAACCAGATCGCCGCTTTTCGTGAGCGCCACGGCCAGGGACGCGGGCACGACGGAGAGCATGTGGCTGTCGCGAAGCAGCGCGGGAATGGCGAGCGAGTGCGGGACGGTGACCCTGGAACGCGGCACCTCCTTCGACTCGAGGAGCGCCTCCTCCAGCGCATGCCTGTCGAACATCTCCGACTGGCGTGCGAGGCCGCGTTCGACGATGAAGCCCCCCACCGCACCTTCCTCCTCCCCGCCGACGGACAGCGTGACGAGGGGGTACTTCGCCAGGTCGCGCAGCGTCAGCTTCCTGCGGGAAGCGGGGTGTCCCTTGCGCATCAGGATGGCCTCGCCCTGGGACATCAGCGTTCGTGAGTTCAGGCGAGGCGGGATCTGCGAAAAGATGCCGATCGCCAGGTCGATGCGCCCCAGGTCGATCTGTTCGGCCAGGTCCAGGCGCGTGGAAGGCCGGATGACGAGCTCCACCCCCGGTGCGACCTTTTGCAGCTCGCGGGACAAGGGCGCGACGATCACGGCAGTCACGTGATCGTTCGCCGCGAGGACGAAGCGCCGCCTGGATTTCTCGGGAGAAAACGGCTCCACGCCGAGCACGACGTCGATGCGGCGCAGCGAGTCCCGCACGCCCGGCGCCATCGCCGTTGCACGGCCGGTCGGCACCATGCCCTTTCCGGTGCGCATGAAGAGTTCGTCGCCGACGAGCTCGCGCAACCTGCGCAGCGCATGGCTGACCGCGGACGGCGTCAGGCTGAGGCGCTTGCCCGCCAGGAGCAGGCTGCGGTCCTCGTAGACGGCCTCGAACACCTTCAGCAGGTTCAGGTCGACACGACCGATGCTCATGATCTCGCTCCACAAGTTGAACCGCGTGCATTATGAAACTGCAAATACATCAGTTCCATTCATTTCACGCATCGCCCATGATCGCGTTCAGTCATTCAGCTGGAGACGAAACCATGAAGGCCGATACCCTCATCCACACGCAGGAGGCGCTGATCGAGCGCTGCATCCCCTTCCTCGATGAAGTGAAGGACATGACCGCCGGCAGCGCGGTCGAACGCTGGTTGAACCAGAAGTACGGGCCGCAAAGCGAGCTTTACCAGGCCTTGTCCGTCCTGGTGAGGGCGGGCGTGGCGGACGGATGGGCAGCGAACGTCGAGATCGACGGCCCGGGCTATCGCCGCAGCCGCATCGCCGAGCCCTCCGAGCGCACGCGCTACTTCAGCATCACGGCTGTCTACATGGACAGCGCCGGGAACAGGCAGGGTCATTCCGACCGTCGGCTCCGCGGGCAATACCACGGCCATCCCTATGGCGAGTTCAACATGGTCGTGCCGATGAATGCCGGCGCCGCGCTGAACGGGCCGAACGGCTGGAGCACCGGCGGCTGGACCGCACCGGCGCCAGGCAGCCACCACTACCCCGAAGCCAGGGGCGGCGCCGTGATCGCGCTGTTCTTCCTGCCCTCCGGCCGGATCTCGTACCACGACGCACCACAGGAGTGACCCATGGACCTCACGGCAACGGAATGGCCACAGGAGGCGATCGCGAGATGCGTCGCCACCGTCGTGCGCTCGCGCCGCTCGGTGCGTGCCTTCAAGGCGCAGCCGCTGCGCCGGGAACTCGTGGAAGAGATCCTGGAAGATGCGGCATGCGCCCCGAGCGGCGCCAACATCCAGCCCTGGCGGGTGTACGCCGTCAGCGGCGACAAGAAGGACGAATTGGCCGACGCCCTGGTCCGCGCTTCCCGCGCCGGAGCCGTCCCTGCGCCCGCGCACTTCCCCGAGCCGTTGCCGGACGTGTACCGCGCGAGGCTGACGGATTTCGGAGGGCGCTACTACGCTTCGCTCGGCATCGATCGCAGCGACGCCGAGGCGCGCACTCGCCAGACCGAGCGCAACTACGCGTTCTTCGACGCGCCGGTCGGTCTGATCTTCAGCATCGACCGCAGATTGAAGCCGCACAGCTGGATCGACCTCGGCCTGTTCGCGCAGACCGTGATGATCGCGGCGAAGGCGCGTGGCGTCGACACCTGCCCGCAGGTTGCCTTCGCACAGTTCCACGACGTGATCGCCTCGCACCTGCACATGGCGGCGGATGAGGTGACCGTCTTCGGCATGTCCATGGGCTACGGCGACCCGCAGGCCGAGGTGAACCAGACAAGGATGCCGCGGCAGCGCGTGCAGGACTTCACGCGACTCTTCGGGTTTTCGCCATGACTTCGCGGCAAGCCGCATGTACGCCGTGTACGCCGCGTACGCCGCGTACGCCGTGTCCGGACAGTGGATTCAGCAATCGGAGAACACCATGATGCTCAAGGAAATCCAGGGGGTGCGCATCCCCGACAGCAAGATCGCGCGCGAAGCGACCCAGCTCATTCGCGACACCGAGGGCGATCTGCTCTTCCACCACTCGCTGCGGGTGTATTGCTGGGGCGGCCTGACGGGTCGCCGCACGGGGTTGAAGTTCGACCCCGAACTGCTCTACGCGGCTTGCATGTTCCACGACATCGGCCTCACCGCGCGCTACCAGACCAGCCCGCTGCGCTTCGAGGTGGACGGCGCGAACGCCGCACGCGATTTCCTGCAGGGGCACGGCATCGCCGCGAGCGACATCGAGACGGTCTGGAACGCCGTCGCGCTGCACACCACGCCCGGCATACCGCAGTTCATGCGTCCCGAGATTGCCCTGTTGCAGGCGGGGGCGGGCATGGACGTGGCGGGCCGCGGCTACGAACATTTCACGGATGCGCAGCGCGAGGCCGTGGTCGCGGCCTTTCCGAGAGAGGCCGACTTCCAGCACGGCATCATCGACGCCTTCTACCAAGGCATGAAGCACCGCCCCGACAGCACTTTCGGCACGTTCAACGATGACGTGCTGGCGTTCAAGGATCCAGCCTTTCGGCGGACCGACATGTGCAGCATCATCCTCGGGTCGAGCTGGACGCGCGCTAGCACCCACCACGGCCCGGGAGGCTGCGGTCACCACGGGTAGCGCCCGCCGACGCAATGCCCGCCCGCGCCACCTGCGAAGCGCGGCTGGCCGCGCCCGACCTGCGCGTCAAGATCATCGTGACGGCGGCGTCACAGGCCGCGCAGCCGGACCTTATTGAGGTTGTTGTCCGGGTTCGCCCGGGCGGCCCGGAGGACGCCTTTGCTGAGCGGCGGCTGCAGCGGCCGCCAGGCGCTGTTGCTGCTGGGCCTGCTGTTGCTGCGCTTGTTGTTGCTGGTGCTGCTGTTGTTGCTGCGCCTGTTGCTGTTGGCGCTGCACCTGCTGTTGCTGCTGCTGGGCCTGCTGCTGCACGCGCTGCTGGGCTTGTGCCTGTTGTTGCGCCATGGCGGCCTGCTGCTGCTGGCGTTGCTGCTGCATCGCCTGTTGCTGCTGTTGCTGTTGCGCCCTTGCCGCCTGCTGTGCTTGCTGGGCCTGTTGTTGCGCCTGCTGCTGTTGGCGCATCTGTTCCTGCTGGGCCTGTTGTTGCTGCCGCGCCTGGTTCTGCACCTGCTGTTGCTGCGCCTGCTGCTGTTGCTGCTGCTGTGCCTGTTGCTGTGCACGCTGCTGGGCCTGCTGCTGTTGGTCGCGCGCCTGTTGCTGACCCTGTTGCTGCTGCGCCTGCTGCCGGCGCGACTGCTCCGCCTGGGCTTGTTGCTGCTGTGCCTGTTGCTGCGCGCGCTGCTGGGCCTGCTGCTGTTGATCACGTGCCTGTTGCTGACCCTGTTGTTGTTGCTGCGCTTGCTGCCGGCGTGACTGCTCCGCCTGGGCTTGTTGTTGCTGCGCTTGTTGCTGCGCGCGCTGCTGTTGCTCACGCGCCTGTTGCTGCTCTTGCTGCGGATTGCCGCCGCGCGGTTGTTGCGCCTGCTGGGCTTGCTGCATCTGCTGCTGTGCGTCCTGCTGTTGGCGCTGCTGCATTTGTGCCTGTCGCGCTTGCTGCTGTTGATCGCGCGCCTGCTGCTGCTGCACCTGCAATTGCCGGGCTTGTTGCTGAGCTTGCTGCTGCTGGGCTTGCTGCTGTTGCTGCTGAGCGCGTTGCTGGGCTTGTTGTTGTTGAGCTTGCGCCTGTGCCTGCTGCTGCGCGATCACCGCTTGCTGCTGTTGTTGCTGCTGTTGTTGCTGCTGACGCTGCTGTTGCTGCTGGGCCAGCTGCGCCTGTTGCTGTTGCGCCTGCTGTTGCTGCGCGAAGGCCGGCCCCGCCGCGAAGTTGGGCGGCATGCCGCCGCGTGCGCCGCCGTTGTTGTTGTAGACGGTGCGCTCGTTCACGTTGTTGACCACGGTGGTCGAGCGCGACACGTAGGTGCTGTTGTTGTAGACCACGGCCGGCCGTGCGAAGGCCGGCGGCGCGCCACGGTCGCGATCACGGTCACGACCGCGCGGACCACCCCAGTTCACGTTCCAGGAGTTCCAGCCCCAGCCATGCCGCTCGAGCGCGCTGCCCACGACCACCCCGGCGCCGAACGCAAGCGCGCCCGCCGCGGCCAGCTGGCCGCCGCTGTAGCCTTGGGCCACCTGCACCGGCGGCGCATACGCATAGCCGGGATACACCGGCTCGGACGCGCCGTAGATCACCTGCGGGTCATAGGCCGGCACGTACACCAGGTCGGGCTGAACCGGCTCGATGGTGATGTACTGCGGCGGCGGCTCGATCACGGCCGGGCCGCCGTACACCGGCTGCATGTCGGGCGACGGTGCGTAGTTCTGCGGTGCCGAGGCGCTGGCCACACGCAGCTTGTCGTTGTTCTTCAGCCGGCCTGCCTTCGAGGCGCGCTGGCGCATGACCTGGATCGCGTTCATCACGTCCGCCGGGTCGTTGTAGTAGGCCTGCCCGAGTGCCGTGGTCCACGGGATGTTGCCCGCCAGCTGGTCGACCACCGAGCGGAAGGCGGTGAGCGACTTCACGCTCGGGTCCCAGGCCTGCTGGTTGGCCGCGTCGGCCAGCGGGCCGGCCTTCAGGTTGCGGTTCTGACCGAGCCAGTCGTGCGCGGCGGTGATCTGTTCGGGATAGGTGGCGCCCGCCAGAACCTGGGCCACCAGCTTGTCGGGGTAGAGCGCGATGGGGGCGACCAGCTGGTAGAGCTGTTCGGCCGAGGGCGGCGTGTAGGCCACGGGCGTGGGCGCCGCGGGAGCGGCTGCCGGTGTCTGCGGCACCGAGGGCGCGGGCATCGAGGTCGCCGGGTCGGCAGCCGCTGCGGGCGTGCCGGGGGTCTTGTCGCAGCCTGCGAGCACGAGCGCGCTGATGCACAGCGAGATCGTCAGCAGGCGAGGGGCGAAGTTGTTGTTTGTCATCGGAGTTCCATGAGGACGCCGGCGTCGGGCCCGGAACTCTTTCAACGGTGCTCGGCGGCAGGCGATGACAAAGCCTGCGCCGTGGATGCAACCGACTGTGTCGGCGATGCGCCGTCAACGCTGTCGGCGTACAGCCACAAGGCGCGAGGCCAAGGGCTGCAGGGCCTTGGCCTTACTTGGCGCCGCCGGTGTACTTGGTGACGTTGGCGGCGCTCACGTGATAGCCGCTCACGCCCATCATCGAATCGTTGCGCAGGGTCTGCAGCTTGCCGGTGACCCACACGGTGTCCATGGCGCGGAACTTGGCGCCCTTTTGCGGCACCACGTGCAGGATCTGGTTGGCCGGCGGCGGCGGGGTGTGGATGCAGGCGCCGAAGTAGGGCACCAGCAGGAACTCGGTGACCTCGCCCTTGGCCTCTTCGAGCGGCACGATGAAGCCCGGGATCTTCACTTCCACGCCGTTCATCGACGGGTTGGTCGGTGCGTTGTTCGACACCTCCTGCATCTTCATGAGCAGCTCGTTGGCGCGCGGGTCGCCGTCGTCCAGCGCGCTCAGGTCCATGCCCTTGAACTCCTTGGCCGGGTCCCAGTCCTTGGGCACCAGCTCTTCCCAGGTGATCTGGCGCGCCTGGCCCGCGGCGGGCTTGGCGGCGGCTGCAGGGGCTGCCGCCTTGCCGCCCAGCGGGTTGGTGGCGGTGGTGTCCTTGGGGGAGGGCTCGGCGGCCCAGGCGGCAGCGGCGAGGCCGGCGCCGGCAATCAGCATTGAAAGCCGTGTGAAAGCTTTGGAGGAGTTCGATGCGTTTGCGATGTGCATGGTTCAGATCCTCGGCGAGAGGCCGTCGGCAAGAGAGAGGCGGTAGGCGCGGATGCCGGGCAGCAGGCTTGCCAGCCATCCGGCGGCCAGCAGGCTTGCCATCAGCAGCCATTCGTTCAGTGTAGGTTCGGAAAGGCTCAGTGTCAGCCCGAATTGCGCCTGCAGCCATGGCGAGAGCAGGGCAATGCCCAGCACCGCCATCACCACGCCGAAGGCCACGCCCAGCACGGTGACCATGGCGCCTTCGAGCGCAAGCAGGGCCAGCACGTGGCGCAGGCCCGCGCCCACGGCGCGCAGCACGGCGAGTTCGCGGCGGCGTTCGTTCAGGCCGGCCATCACGACCGACACCAGCCCGGCCAGGCTCACCAGCGCGACCAGCGCGGACATCAGCAGCAGCGCGTTCTCGCCGATGCCGATCACGCTCCACAGCTCGTCGAGTGCCACGCCGGGCAGGATGGCCATGAGCGGCTCGCCGGTGTAGGTGGAGATCCAGCGTTGCACGCCGAACACCGCCGCGCGGTTCTTCAGGCCCACCAGCGCGGCCGTCACGTTCTTAGGCGTGAGGTCGAACTTGCGCACCTGCTCGGCCGGAATGTGCACGCCCGGCATCGGCGCGCCGCCCACCCACTCGAGGTGAATGGCTTCCATGGCGGCCAGGCCGATGTGCACGGTGCGGTCGACCGGCGTGCCGGTGCGCGCGAGCACGCCGACCACGGTGAAGGGCTTGTCCGCATGCTCGGCCACGTTGAGCTCGCCGCTGCCGTGTGCCAGCGTGATCTTCTGGCCCACGTGGTAGCCGAGCTTGTCGGCCACCTCGGCACCCACCACCGCGTCGAACAGTTCGCTGAAGGGCTTGCCTTCGCGCATCTTCAGCAGTTGCTTGTCGCCGTAGCGAAAGCGCGTGAAGTACTCGGGCGACGTGGCCAGCACCGCGAAGCCGCGGTGCGAGTCGCCCAGCGACAGCGGCACCACCCAGTCGACACCCGGGTGCGCCTGCAGCGCCTGCACGCTCTTCCACGAGATGTTATTGGTGGCCGCGCCGATGCGGAACACCGAGTACAGCAGCAGCTGCGTGGAGCCGGTGCGCGCGCCCACGATCAGGTCGGTGCCCGAGACGGACGAAGCGAAGTTCTCGCGCAGCTCGGTGCGGATGCGCTCCACACCCAGCAGCAGGAAGGTCGACAGCGCAATGGAGAACACGGTGAGCGCGAGCGTGAAGCGCCGGTTCCATGCGCTGCGCCAGGCAATCGAGAAGAGCGCCTTCATGCGTCCACCGCCATGGCGCTCGTTGCTGCGCGGTTGATCTCGGGCAGCAGCACGTGCCGCGCAAAGCGCTGCGCGATGCGCTGGTCGTGGCTCACGAAGACGAGCGCGCTGCGGTTCTCCACGCAGGCGGTGAGCAGCACGTCGAGGAAGGCTTCGCGCCGGTCTTCGTCGAGCGCCGAGGTGGGCTCGTCGGCAATCACCACTTCGGGCTGGCCGATGAGCGCGCGCGCCGCGGCCACGCGCTGCTGCTGGCCCACGGACAGTTGCAGCGCCTGGCGCTTCCACAGGTTGCGGTCCAGGCCCATCTGGTCGAGCAGGTGCTCGGCGGCCTCGCGCGAACTGCCGTTGCGCGCGGCCTGCGCCTCACGTCTTGCCGAGAAGCGGCAGGGCAGCAGCACGTTGTCGAGCACGCTCAGGTAAGGCAGCAGGTTGAACTGCTGGAAGATGTAGCCCACGTGCGCCACACGGCTGCGGTCGCGCGCGGCGCCCGAGAGCTTGGACCAGTCGTGGCCCAGCAGCGTGACGCGCCCTTCGTCGGCCACCAGCACGCCGGCCAGCAGCGACAGCAGCGTGCTCTTGCCGCAGCCGCTCGGGCCGTGCAGGAACACCGACTCGCCGGCGGCGATGCGGAAGGCCTCGATGTCGATGCACGGCGTCTTCACGCCGGGCCATGTGAAGCGCAGCGCTTCGGCGGCGAGCACGACGCGCAGGGGCGACGTCTCGGCTGTCACAGCCTCGGGGACGGTGCTCACAGTGTCACTTGCCCCAGCTCAGGCGGGCGGGCTGCGCGGCCTGCGCGCCGGCCGGGCGCTTCAGCTGGCGCTTGAACTGGCCTTGTGCGGAGGCGATCTGCGAGTCGATCTGGCGCAGGCCCTTGAACGCGGTGAACAGGTTCACGTCGATGAACCTCGCGGCGGCCGCGCTGGTGCAGTTGAAGGAGAAGGTGGCGTCCAGATCGGCATGGCCGGCGGGCTCGCTGGGGTCGGGGTTGCCCAGGCCCAGCGCGCCGGAACGCAGGTCGACCGGGCCGAGCTTGCAGTTGGCGGCCGGGTCGACGATGAAGAGCTTGTCGGCCGCGCGCAGCTGGGCAACGGCTTCTTCGACGGCCTTCTTCTCGGCGTCGGTCTTCGGGGCACGTTCGAAGCCGACGATGTTGTCCAGCGGGGACTCCATGTCGATCACCACCGTGGGGCCGTCGATGGCCACGTCGAGCTTGAGCTGGCCGTGCACGTGGGCGTGCTGCTGCTGGGCCTGTGCGGAGAGGAACGGGGCGGCCGCGAACCATGCGGCGGCCAGGGCGAGACCGGTGGTGCGTCGAAGGGTGCGGACTCGTCGATTCGTCAATGTCATGGTTGCGCGCCTTGCCGGGTCGGCAGCCCCGGCGTGTTGCTCCATTCGCTCCAGCTGCCGGCATAGAGCGCGGTCGTCCCCAGCCCCGCGATCTGCATGGCGAGCAGGTTGGGCACGGCGCTCACGCCGCTGCCGCACTGGTGGACAACGCTCGCCGCATCGCGCCCCGCGAGCAGCGACTCGAACTCGGCACGCAATTGCGATGCCGGCTTGAACTTGCCGTCGGGACCGAGGTTCTCGGCGAAGGGCCGGTTGAGGGCCCCGGGGATGTGACCGGCAATCGGGTCCAGAGGTTCCACCTCGCCGCGGTAACGTGCACCGGCGCGCGCATCGATCAGGCTCTGGTCAAGCTGGCCGAGCCGGCGCACCACGGTGTCGGTGGTGACCAGCTTCGCAAGCGGCTCGCCCGTGACGAAGTTCGACTGGAAGCGCGCGGGCTCCTCGCGGCTGGTGACCTCGCCGCCCGCGGCCTGCCAGGCCTGCAGGCCGCCGTCGAGCACGGCCACGGCGTCGTGGCCCATCCACTTGAGCATCCACCACAGGCGCCCGCAGTAGTTGGCGCAGTTGCGGTCGTACACCACGGCCTGCATGCCATTGGCGAAGCCGATGCTGGAGAGCCATTGCGCGAACTTCTCGCGGCTGGGCAGCGGGTGGCGCCCGCCCGAGGCGGGCACGCCGTCTTCCTGCGCCACGACCACTTCGCCGTGCGCGCCGGGCACGCCGTGCCTGGCGCTCAGGTCGGTGTCGAGGTTGGCGTAGTGCGCGCCCGGGATGTGCGCAGCGGCATATTGCTGCGCGCCCGATTCGGGCTTCATGAGGTCGAAGGTGCAGTCGAACACCATGAAGGGGGTGTCGCCTGCCTGCAGCTGCTGGAGTTGTTCGACGCTGATGAGGGTGGTGTACATGTCGTGTGTCCTTCGCTGGTCGATGCGCGCAAGGCGCGGGGGTCAATGTTCTTCCGCCGGCGTGTCGATGGTCCTCGGCTGGCGTGTCAGTGTTCCTCGGCTGGCGCCTTGGGCACCGCCCGCTGTCGCAACACAGTTGCAGCAATGCCGCTGGCGATGATAAGGGCCATGCCGCCCCAGCCGGCCGCGTCGATGCGGTCGTCGAACAGCACCACGCTGTAGAACGCCGCGAAGACGATGCCCGAGTACTGCAGGTTGGCGACGACCAGTGTGCCGGCCTGGGTCTTGGCGGTGGCGTAGGCGCGTGTCATGCAGAGTTGTCCGAGGGCCGCCAGCAGGCCGATCGGCAGCAGCCACAGCGCATGCTGCCATGTCCACGAACTGCCGCCCGAAAACCCGGTGGCCGCCGTGGCAAAGGCCCCGGCCACGGCCGAGCCAACCGCAAAGTAGAAGACCGTGCGCAGCTCGGGCTCGCCGATGCGCGACAGGGCCACCACCTGCATGTAGGCGAAGGCGGCCGTCAGGCCCGACAGCAGGCCCAGCATGCCTGCGAAGCCTTCGTTGCCGTTGACCGTGGGCTTGAGCATGAGCACCACGCCCACGAAGCCCGCGAGCACGGTCATCGCCAGCATGCCTTGCAGCGGCGGGCGTTCCACGCGGCCGTCGCGCCCGGGCACGGGCACCCAGGCCAGCAGCGCGCCACCGATGAGAAAGGCCGCGACCCACACGCTGCTCATGTAGTTGAGCGTGACGGCGGTGGCCAGCGGCAGGTGGGCAATGGCATAGAACCACGCGCCCAGCGAGATCACGCCGATGGTGCTCCGCCAGGCGTGCATGCCCGGGTACTGCGTGGCGAGCGCCACGCCGCGGTTGCGGGCCAGCAGCCAGAGGAACACGATGCCGATGAGACCGCGCCCCAGCACCATTTCGCCGCTGTTGAACCACGCCGAGGCGATCTTCACGACCACGCTCATCGTGGCGAACAAAAAGGCGCCGAGCACCATCCAGAGCGCTTGCATCGTCTCTACTTCATGAAAGGGGAAAAACGTGCCCGGGTTGCCCCGGGACTTGCCGGATGGTGCCTCGCTGCGGGCAGCAAGGCGGCCGTCACGCGGTGGTGTCTTGCATGGCCACGCGGTACCACTCGTGGAACTGCTGCATGCCGTCTTCCATGGGGCTCTGGTACGGGCCGGTCTCGTTGTCGCCGCGCAGCATGAGCGCGCGGCGCCCGGCGTCCATGCGCTCGGCGATCTCGTCGTCTTCCACGCAGGTTTCCATGTAGGCGGCCTGCTGGGCTTCGACGAACTCGCGCTCGAAGGCGACGATTTCCTCGGGGTAGAAGAACTCGACCATGTTGAGCGTCTTCGTCGGGCTCACGGGGTGCAGGGTCGACACCGTGAGCACGTGCGGGTACCACTCGACCATCACGTGCGGGTAGTAGGTGAGCCAGATGGCGCCGTACTTGGGCGGCTTGCCGTCGCGGTACTTGAGCAACTGCTCCTGCCACTTCTGGTAGACCGGACTGCCCGCGCGGCCCAGGCGGTTGGCCACGCCCACCGTCTGCACCGAATAACGCGGCTTGAACTCCCAGCGCAGGTCGTCGCAGGTGACGAAGCTGCCCAGGCCCGGGTGGAACGGGCCCACGTGGTAGTCCTCCAGGTAGACCTCGATGAAGGTCTTCCAGTTGTAGTTGCACTCGTGCAGCTCGACGCGGTCGAGCGCGTAGCCCGAGAAGTCGAGGTCGGCCTGGGGGCCCAGGCCCGCCATGTCGGCCGCCACGTCGGGGCCCGAACCGTCGGCGTTCTTTTCGAACAGAAGACCATTCCATTCGGTGAGCGGGTAGTTGTGCAGGTTCAGGCAGGGGTCCCGATCGAAATGCGGGGCGCCGATCAGCGTGCCGGTGGTGCGCGCGTCGCTCGCAGCGTAGGTCCAGCGGTGCAGCGGGCAGACGATGTTGCCGCCGGTCTGGTTGTCGAGCTGGCCGCGGCCGCGAAGGATCAGGGCCTGGCGGTGGCGGCAGACGTTGGAGATCAGCTCCACGCCCTTGGGCGTGTGCACGAGCGCGCGGCCCTGGTGTTCCTGGGGCAAGGTGTGGAAATTGCCCATTTCGGGCACGGCCAGGCGATGGCCGACGTAGCGGGGCCCTCGCGCAAAAAGGTTCTGCATTTCGCGGGCATACAGGGCCTCGTCGAAATACGCGGAAACTGGAAGTTGGCTCGTGGCCTGCTGCAGTTGAAGACTTAAATCAGACATGGAGGACCTGACCAAGCTCCCCACAGGGAGAAAAAAAGGAAGGAACGGAGGTGCCGCCAGGAGTGTTCGACGGCCCGAAGGGGGTGTTGATGGGGTCAACGAGAGAAGTTCGCATTGTACCCGGGGGCCCCCGATCTGGTCCCCGTCCTAAAATGCCCGGTTTCACCCACGTTTCGCTTGCATGCCCAAGGTGCCTTCTCCTTCCACGTCCAGCCCGGCGGCCACGCCCGATACGGGCTCGTTGCCCGCCAGTTACGAAGCCGGGCTTCAGGAACTGGAACAACTGGTGGCGGAACTCGAGTCGGGCCAGTTGCCCCTCGACCAGCTGCTCGGCAGCTACCAGCGCGGCGCCGTGCTGCTCGCCTTCTGCCGCGACAAGCTGCAGGCGGTCGAAGACCAGATCAAGGTGCTCGACGCGGGCAGCCTGAAGGTCTGGACGGCTGAATGAGCGCCGTCGCGATGAATCCGTCCCCCTGGGACGCCAAGACCCTCGCCGCGTGGAGTGACCCCCACCTTGCGAGCGTCGAAGCCGCGCTGTCGCGCTGGGTCGGCGTCGATGCCCCCGTGCTGCTGGGCGACGCCATGCGCTATGCGGTGCTCGACGGCGGCAAGCGGCTGCGGCCCCTGCTGGTGCTGGCCGCGAGTGAAGCGGTCGGCGGCAACGCGGCCGCGGCCCTGCGCGCGGCCTGCGCCACCGAGCTGATCCACGCCTATTCCCTGGTGCACGACGACCTGCCGTGCATGGACAACGACGTGCTGCGCCGCGGCAAGCCCACGGTGCACGTGAAGTTCGGCGAGGCCGACGCCCTGCTGGCCGGCGACGCGCTGCAGGCGCTGGCCTTCGAGCTGCTGGCCCCCGAGGGCGACGAAGTTCCGGTCGCCACCCAGGCCCTGCTGTGCCGCCTGCTCGCGCGTGCCGCAGGCAGCCAGGGCATGGCCGGCGGCCAGGCGATCGACCTGGCCAGCGTGGGCGTTGCGCTGAACGAGGCGCAACTGCGCGAAATGCATCGCCTGAAGACCGGCGCGCTGCTGCAGGGCAGCGTGGAGATGGGCGCGGCCTGCGGCGCCGTCGCCCCCACGGCGCTGGTCGCGCTGCGCGACTACGGCGCGGCCATCGGCCTCGCGTTCCAGGTGGTCGACGACATCCTCGACGTCGTGGCCGACTCGCACACCCTGGGCAAGACCGCCGGCAAGGATGCCGCGGCCGACAAGCCCACCTACGTTTCACTGCTGGGCCTGGACGGCGCGCGCGCACAGGCCCGCCAGTTGCTCGCCGATGCGCTCGCCGCCCTCGACAGGAGCGGCCTGGCCGATACAGCCGCCTTGCGCGCACTGGCCCACATGGTGGTCGACCGCGACCGCTGAGAGAGAAAAGAACACACCACCCCATGGCCCCGCTGCTTCCCACACTCCACGACCCCGCACCGATCCGCCAGTACGACCGGGCCCAGCTGCGCCAGCTGTCCGACGAGGTGCGCGCCTGCGTGCTCGACAACGTCTCGCGCACCGGCGGCCACCTGAGCTCCAACCTCGGCACGGTCGAGCTCACGGTGGCGCTGCACCACGTGTTCAACACGCCGCACGACCGCCTGGTGTGGGACGTGGGCCACCAGACCTATCCGCACAAGATCCTCACGGGCCGGCGCGAGCGCATGCCCACGCTGCGCCAGGCCGGCGGCATCTCGGGCTTTCCGCAGCGCAGCGAGAGCGAGTACGACACCTTCGGTACCGCCCATTCGTCGACCAGCATCTCGGCCGCGCTGGGCATGGCCATGGGCGCCAAGCAGAAGGGCGAAGACCGCCACACCGTGGCCATCATCGGCGACGGTGCGCTCACCGCCGGCATGGCCTTCGAGGCGCTGAACAACGCGGGCGTGTGCGACTGCAAGCTGCTCGTCATCCTGAACGACAACGACATGTCGATCAGCCCGCCGGTCGGCGCGCTCAACCGCTACCTCGCGCAGCTGATGAGCGGCAACTTCTACGCCGCCGCCAAGAACGTGGGCAAGAGCGTGCTGCGCAATGCGCCACCGCTGTTCGAGCTGGCCAAGCGCCTGGAGCAGCATGCCAAGGGCATGGTCGTGCCGGCCACGCTGTTCGAGCAGTTCGGCTTCAACTACGTCGGCCCGATCGACGGCCACGACCTCGACTCGCTGGTGCCCACGCTCGAAAACCTCAAGCATCTGGACGGCCCGCAGTTCCTGCACGTGGTCACCAAGAAGGGGCAGGGCTACAAGCTGGCCGAGGTCGACCCCGTGGCCTACCACGGCCCCGGCAAGTTCGACCCACAAGTGGGCTTGGTCAAGCCGACCACGGTGGCCAAGCAGACCTTCACGCAGGTGTTCGGCCAGTGGCTGTGCGACACGGCGGCCGCCGACGGCCGGCTCGTGGGCATCACGCCCGCGATGCGCGAAGGCTCGGGGCTGGTGGAGTTCGAGCAGCGCTTCCCGGACCGCTACTACGACGTCGGCATTGCCGAGCAGCATGCGGTGACCTTCGCGGCCGGCTTGGCGTGCGAGGGCCTCAAGCCCGTGGTCGCGATCTACTCGACCTTCCTGCAGCGCGCGTACGACCAGCTGATCCATGACGTGGCGATCCAGAACCTGCCGGTGGTGTTCGCACTCGACCGCGCGGGCCTGGTCGGCGCGGACGGCGCCACGCACGCGGGTGCGTACGACATTCCGTTCCTGCGCTGCATTCCGAACATGAGCATCGCCTGTCCGGCCGACGAGCGCGAATGCCGCGAATTGCTGTCGAGTGCGTACGCGCAGAACCACCCGGTGGCGGTGCGCTATCCGCGCGGCGCGGGCGCCGGCGTTGCGCCGCATCTCACCCTGGACGCGCTGCCCTTCGGCAAGGGCGAAGTGCGCCGCGAAGGCAAGCGTATTGCGATCCTCGCGTTCGGCACGCTGCTGTACCCCGCGCTCACCGCCGCCGAGTCGCTCGACGCGACGGTGGTCAACATGCGCTGGGCCAAGCCGCTGGACGTCGAACTGCTGCTGAAGGTGGCGGGCACGCACGATGCCATCGTCACGCTGGAAGAGGGCGCCGTCATGGGCGGCGCGGGCAGTGCGGTGCTCGAGGCGCTGCAGGCGGCGAATGTGCAGAAGCCGGTGCTGCAGCTGGGGTTGCCCGACCGGTTCATCGAGCATGGCGATCCGGCGAAGCTGCTGTCGAGCATCGGGCTCGATGCGGCCGGCATCGAGAAGTCCGTCGCCGACCGCTTCGGCCGCAGCTGAGGTTCAGGTTTTGCTCCTTCCCCCAGCGGGGGAGGGAGAAATGCAGGTCAGGTGCCCAGGTACGCGTCCTGCACCTTGGGATTGCCCAGCAGCTCGCGCCCCGTGCCCGACAGCACGATCGACCCCGTCTCGATCACATAGGCCCGGTCCGCGATCTTCAGCGCCTGGCGCACGTTCTGCTCCACCAGGAAGATCGTCAGACCCTGCTTGTTGATCTCGCGCAGCGTGCGGAAGATGTCCTGCACGATGATCGGCGCCAGGCCCATCGAGGGCTCGTCCAGCAGCAGCACGCGCGGCTTGGCCATCAGCGCGCGGCCGATGGCGAGCATCTGCTGCTCGCCGCCCGACAGGTTGCCCGCCAGCCCGTCGGCCCGGTCCCTCAGCACCGGGAAGAGGGTGTAGATGCGCTCCAGGTCGGCCACGCGCGCGGCCGTGCCGTCGCGCCGCGTGTAGGCGCCCAGCTCCAGGTTCTCGCGCACCGTCAGCGTGGTCAGCGTGGCGCGGCCCTCGGCCACCTGCACCACGCCGCCGGCCACGATCTTGTGCGGCGACAGCGCGGTGATGTCCTGGCCCGCGAACGTCACAAGCCCGGCCGCCTTCTTCACCAGGCCCGACAGCGCCAGCAGCGTGGTCGACTTGCCGGCGCCGTTGGCGCCCACCAGCGTGGTGATCTGGCCTTCGTGCAGCTCGAAGTCGATGCCCTTCACGGCCTGCACGTGGCCGAAGGACACCTTCAGGTCCTGCACCTTCAGCAAGGGGTTCGTCGTCGTCATCGTCCCCGCGCTCATGCAGCGGCCTCCTGGTCGTTGGTAGCTTCGTCGTCTTCGCGGCCGAGGTAGGCCTCGATCACCTGCGGGTCGTTGCGGATCTGCTCGGGGCCGCCGCGCGCGATGATGCGCCCGAAGTTCAGCACCGCGATCTGCTGGCACAGCCCCATCACGAAGCGCATGTCGTGCTCGATCATGAACACCGTGAAGCCGCGCTGCGCGATGTTTTCGATCTCCACCATCAGCTCGCTCTTCTCGGTGCTGTTCATGCCGGCGACCGGCTCGTCGAGCAGCAGCAGCTTGGGCTCGGTGGCCAGCGCGCGCGCCAGCTCCAGCTTGCGCTGGTCGCCGTACGAAAGGTTGTCGGCCACGTCGTTGGCCTTGTGGTCCAGCTTGACCCAGCTGAGCAGTTCGCGCGCACGGTCGCGCGCGCGTTTCTCCTCGCTGCGGAACAGGCCCGAGCCGGCCAGAAGGCCGAAGGGGCCGTAGCGCAGCTTGGCGTCCATGCCGACCGTCACGTTCTCCAGCAGCGACATCTCCTTGAAGATGCGGATGTTCTGGAAGGTGCGCGCAATGCCGCCACGGGTGATCTGGAAGGGCTTGCGGCCTGCCAGGTCCTGGCCTTCGAAGTGGATGGTGCCGCTGGTGGTGGGCAGCAAGCCGGTGATCAGGTTGAACACCGTGGTCTTGCCGGCGCCGTTCGGGCCGATGAGCCCGAAGATGCCGCCCTTGGGAATGTCGAGGTTCACGTCCTGCAGGACCTTGAGCCCGCCGAAGTGGCGCGACACGTTCTTCAATGTCAAAAGTGTGTTGTCGCTCATTTGAATACCTCCGTGCTTCGCACTGCGGTGCGAGCTTGCTTGGGGCGGCCCGGCGCGGCGCTCATGCCGCGCTCCCCTTGCGGCCGAACCACTGGCGGATGCGCGCCGGGTCCCAGATGCCCTTGGGCAGGAACAGCACGATCAGCACCAGGATGAAGCCGTTGACCACCAGGCGGAAGGCGCCCAGCCCGCGCAGCATCTCGGGCAGCAGCGTGAGGATGGTGCCGCCCAGCACCGGGCCGGTGAGGCTGCCGATGCCGCCCAGGATCGCCATCGTCAGGATGTCGACCGCGCGGTTGAAGCCGTACTCGGCCGGACCGATGAAAAAGGTCAGGTGCGCGTTCAGCGTGCCCGCCAGGCCGGCGATGGCGCCGCCCAGCACGAAGGCCAGCATCTTGTGGCCCGCCACGTCGATGCCCATCAAGCCGGCGGCGGTCTCGTCTTCCTTGATGGCCTCGAAGGCGCGGCCCACCTTGGAGCGGCGCACGCGCCACAGCACCAGCAGCACGAGCACCAGCGCCAGTGCGACGTGCCACCACTCGGTCGATTGCGGAATGCCGTTCAGCCCCAGCGCGCCGCCCGTGAGCGACTCGGCGTTCAGGATTGCGATGCGCACCACCTCGCCGAAGGCCAGCGTGGCCATGGCCAGGTACACGCCCGACAGCCGCAGCGTCGGCTTGCCGATGATGAAGGCCACCAGCGCCGGTGCCGCCATGCCCGCGGCAATGGCCACCGGAAAGGGCACGCCGTAGTTCAGCGTGAGGATCGACGCGGTGTACGCGCCGATGCCCATGAAGGCCGCGTTGGCCAGGGCGAGCATGCCGCAGGCGAGCGTGAGCCAGATCGAGAGTGCCAGCAGGCCGTTGATGCCCAGCGAGAGCACCAGGTTGCTGTAGACCGACCAGAAATTGTCGAGCGCTTCCATTTAGACCTTGCGCTCCTTCAACGAACCGAAGAGGCCCTTCGGGCGCACCAGCAGTACCAGGAACAGCAGGCCGAAGGCGACAGCGTCGCGCATGTTGGAGCCCACGTAGGCTACCGACAGCACCTCGGCGAAGCCGAGGAACAGGCCGCCGAGCAGCGCCCCGCGAATGTCGCCCATGCCACCCAGGATGATGACCGCGATGCCCTTCTCGAGCATCGGCTGGCCCATCAGCGGGAAGAGGGCGTTCGAATACAGGCCGATCAGCACGCCCGCCACGCCGCCCAGGCCGGCGGCCACGAACGAGGTCAGGAAGAACAGGCCCTCGACGTTCACGCCCACCAGGTACGCCGCCTTGGGCGACTCGGCGATCGCGCGCAGCGCCCGGCCCAGCTGCGTGCGCTGCAGCGACAGCATCAGCACGCCCATGAGCACGAACGACGCGAGCACGATGCCCAGTTCGAGCACGGTGACGTGGATGCCGGCGAACACCAGCGCGTCGTCGGGAATGGTGCCGGCCGGGAAGCGCAGGTTCTCCGCGCCGAAGATGCCCTGGATGCCGTTGTTCAGGATGATGGCCACGCCGATGGTGGCGATCATCGGGATCAGGTGGGGTGCGTTGCGCTTGCGCAGCGGTTTGAGCACCAGCACGTCGATCAGGAAGCCCAGCACGCCGCAGAACGCGAAGGCGAACGGCAGCCCGACCCACAGCGGCATGCCCGACACGCGCATGAATTCGGCCGCCGCATAGGCGCCCACCATGAACACCGCGCCGTGCGAAAGATTGATGACGCCGAGCACGCCGAAGATGAGTGTGAAGCCGAGCGCGAAGAGTGCGTAGACGCACCCCAGCGACAAGGCGTTGACAAGCTGCTGATCGAGCACGATGGGCTTCCGTCAGGCCGCAACCGGGAAGGCGTTGCGGCAAATCAAAAAAGAAAACGGCGCAGTCGGCAGTCCTGCGCCAGGGGCGAGAGGCGTGGCGGGCCGTGCGGTCCGCCACCGAAGAAGCAAGAACCGGCCTTGCTTACTTCTCGATCACGAACGCAGTGCCCTTCGTGACGCTCACGATGGCCTGCTGCTGCGCGTCGTAGCCGGCGGGCTTGCCGGCCTTGTCCTTGGCGCGCGCGAAGGTGAAGGCGCCGGTGGCACCGGTCCACTTCACGCTGGGCAGCGCGTCGCGCAGGGCGGTGCGGTCGGCGGCCAGGTTGCCCGAGAGCTTCACGCCCTTGAGGGCCTGTGCCACCACGTACAGGCCGTCGTAGGCCTGTGCGGCGAACTGGTCGGGCGCTGCCTTGAACTTGTCGTTGTAGGCCTTCTGGAACTTGGTGTTCTCGGGCGTGGCGTTGCTGGCCGACCAGGGGCTGCCGACGTACAGGTTGTCCGAGCTGCCCTTGGCCAGTTCGAAGATCTTGGTCGAGTTCATGCCGTTGCCGCCGATGATCGGCACGTTCAGGCCGAGCTGGCGGGCCTGCACCATCACCGGGGCGCCTTCGGCCAGCAGGGCGGACAGCACGATGGCGTCGGGGTTGGTGGCCTTGATCTTGGTGAGCTGGGCCTTGAAGTCGACGTCGCCCTTGGCGAAGGTCTCGGTCGTGGTCACGGGCAGCTTCAGGTCATCCAGGGCCTTCTTGAAGTTGTCGTAGCCGCTCTTGGTGAACACGTCGTCGTTGCCGTAGAGCACCGCCACCTTCTTCACGTTGGCGTGCTTGATGGCCACGCGCAGCGTCTCGGGCAGCACGTCGGCTTCGGTCACCGAGTTGCGGAAGATGTAGTCGCCGATGGAGGTGATGCCGTCGGCGGTGTTCGACGTGCCGAAGGCCACGGTCTTGGACGCCTGTGCGATCGGGTCGGCCGCCTGGGCCGAGTTCGACAGCGTGGGGCCGAAGGTCATCAGGACCTTGTCCTGGAAGATCAGCTTCTTGAAGACGTTGATGGCGTCTTCCTTCTTGCCCTGTTCGTCCTCGATGGCCAGCACGATCTTGTCGCCGTTGATGCCGCCGGCGGCGTTGATCTCGTCGGCTGCCAGCTGAAAGCCGTTGCGGATGGCCGAGCCGTACTGGGCGGCACCGCCCGACAGGGCGGCGGCAACGCCGATCTTGATGTCGGCCGCTTGCGCGCCGAAAGCGGTGGCCGCGGCGAACGCGAGCAATGCGGGCTTGAAGGAAGTAGGGAGTCTCATGTTTGGATGCCGTTGTCAGAGAGGGATGTAAGGCGATTTAACATTTTATGCCTCGTTGGCCCGACCCTCCCTGGCCCATGCCGCATCGGCACGCCGTGCGGCGCAGGGTAAACCCCCGCCGGGCGCTGTAAGTGCGTTTTTACAATCGCCCCGGCTTATACAAAAGTCCCCAACGCGGTCACAAGCCGTGTTTTGTTTTTCCCAAGAACTCGGAGAGCTATCAATGGATCGTCGTTCCCTCATCAAAAACGCCGGCATCGCGGGCGTTCTGGCTGCCGGCATCGCCCCCGCCGTTCATGCCCAGGCCACCGTTCGCTGGCGCCTGGCGTCGAGCTTTCCCAAGTCGCTGGACACCATCTTCGGCACCGCCGAGGTGTTCTCGAAGAGCGTCAGCGACATGACGGGCGGCAAGTTCCAGATTTCGGTGCATGCGGGCGGCGAGCTGATGCCCGCGTTCGGCGTGGTGGACGGCGTGCAGAACGCCTCGGTCGAGATGGCCCATACGGCCCCGTACTATTTCTACGGCAAGGACCCGACCTTCTGCCTGGGCTGCGCGGTGCCCTTCGGCATGAACACCCGCCAGCAGAACGCATGGATGTACGAAGGCAACGGCCTGAAGCTGATGCGCGCGTTCTACGCCAAGTACAACATCATCAACCTGCCGGGCGGCAACACGGGCGCGCAGATGGGCGGCTGGTTCCGCAAGGAAATCAAGTCGGTCGCCGACCTGAAGGGCCTGAAGTTCCGCACCAACCCGTTCGCGGGCAAGGTGCTCGAGCCCTTCGGCGTGATCCCGCAATCGATTCCCGGTGCCGACCTGTACCCGGCGCTCGAAAAGGGCACGCTCGACGGCCTGGAATGGGTCGGCCCGTACGACGACCAGAAGCTCGGCTTCAACAAGATCGCCCCGTTCTACTACTACCCCGGCTGGTGGGAAGGCGGCCCGGAGCTGGACTTCTACATCAACACCAAGGCATGGGAAGGCCTGTCGGCCGACTACAAGGCCATCGTCGAGGCGGCCGCCGCGCACGCCAACATCACGATGACCGCCAAGTACGACGCCAAGAACCCGATCGCGCTGAAGCAGCTCGTGGGCTCGGGCACCAAGCTGCGTCCGTTCTCGCAGGACGTGATGAACGCGGCCTTCAAGTCGGCCCAGCAGATCTACTCGGACCTGAACAACAGCAACCCCGAGTGGAAGAAGATCTACGGCGACTGGTCGAAATTCCTGGCCGACCAGAACGCCTGGTTCCGCTACACGGAAGGCACGTTCGACCGGTTCATGCAGCAGCAGAAGCTGTAAGCCTCATCCGCTTCGCCTCACAGCAAGAAGCCCCGCCGGGTTCGGCGGGGCTTTTTGTCTTCTTGGGGTTGCAACGGTGCCTCTCGATCACCCGTCCCGAATCGCCTACTGCGCTTCAGCCGCGGGCGCAGGCGACGAAGGCACAGCAAGCTCAGCGACGCGTTGGCCGAAGGCGATCAGCACCTGGGGGTCGCAGGCATGGAACCAGGTGATGCCGCCGTAGCGCCGTCGCACCAGCAGCCTCGGCGCAATCACGCGTTCGAGCATGCGGATGTGCACCAGCTTGAGCTGTGCCACGTCCTGCGCCTTCACACGCTTGTCCCACAGCCAGGTCTGCACCAGCACGTCGCCCTCAAGCCGCGTGCGGCTGTACACGATCCAGTAGCCCACCCACACCACGCACAGCGCCGCGATGCCCATCACCACCAGCGCGCTCGTCGTCCAGTCGGCTGTGCGCAGCGACGGCAGGCTCCAGATCGCGAAGGCGAAGAGATCGACCACCAGCACCACCGCCAGCGTGCGCAGCAGCGGCGGGAAGGCGGCGCTTTCGATGGAGGCCGGCGTGTCGCGTGGTGCTTCAGCGGCGCCGCGCTCGCTCACGGCTTGGCGGCTTCGGTGGAAGCCGGTGGCGAGGCGTCGGACGCGGCGGGCGGCTCGTCCTTCTTCTCGTTGCCGAACGGGTCTTCCATGTTCACGCCGTTGCTGTCGGGCGCGGGCGGCGGCTCGGCGTCGGCGGGCATGTCCAGGTTGACCTTCTCGATGTCCACGACCTTTTCCTTGTCCAGGAACACGGTGACGGTCTGCGGGAAGAAGATCACGATCGCCACCAGCAGGAGCTGCATCATCACCCACGGCACCGCGCCCAGGTAGATGTCGCGCGACTCCACCTTTCGGGGCAACGCCCCGTTCTTGAAGAGGGTGTCCGCGATGCCGCGCAAATAGAACAGCGCAAAGCCGAACGGCGGGTGCATGAACGAGGTCTGCATGTTCACGCACAGCAGCACGCCGAACCACACCATGTCGATGCCCAGCTTGTGAGCCACGGGGCCCAGCAGCGGCAGGATGATGAAGGCGATCTCGAAGAAGTCGAGGAAGAACGCGAGGAAGAACACGAAGATGTTCACCGCGATCAGGAAGCCCACCTGCCCGCCGGGCAGGCCCGAGAGCATGTGCTCGATCCACCTGGCGCCGTCCACGCCCTGGAACACCAGCGAGAACACGCGCGAGCCGATCAGGATGAACACCACCATCGCCGTCAGGCGCATGGTGCCTTCCATGGCGTCCTTCATCAGTTGCCAGTTCAGGCGGCGGTGAATGAGCGCCAGGATCAGCGCGCCCACCGCGCCCATGGCGCCGGCCTCGGTTGGCGTGGCGATGGCGCGGTCCATGAAAGGCAGGCCGCCCATGGAGCCGAGCACCGCGAAGATCAGGATGGCCGAGGGAATGATGCCGCGCAGGCACTTGCCCCACAGCGCCCAGCCATGCAGCGTGCGCGCGCTCACGGGTAGGCCGGGCACGTAGTGCGGACGGATGCGCGCCACCAGGAAGGTGTAGATCGCGAAGATGAGGACCTGCAGGATCGACGGACCCCAGGCGCCCTTGTACATCTGGCCCACGTCGGTGCCGAGCTGGTCGGCCATGACGATCAGCACCAGCGAGGGCGGAACCAGCTGCGTGATGGTGCCCGACGCGGCGAGCACGCCGGTCGAGTAGCGCATGTTGTACCCGTAGCGCATCATGACCGGCAGCGAGATCATGGCCATGGCAATCACCTGGCCGGCCACCGTGCCGGTGATGGCGCCCAGGATGAAGCCCACGATGATCACCGAGTAGCCAAGCCCGCCGCGGATGGGGCCGAAGAGCTGTCCCATCGAGTCGAGCATGTCCTCGGCCAGCCCGCACTTCTCCAGTACGGCTCCCATCAGGGTGAAGAACGGAATCGCCAGCAGCGTTTCGTTCGACAGGATGCCGAACACGTTCAGCGGGAGGTTGGCCATGAAGCCGGCCGGGAACCAGCCCATCTCGATGGCGAAGAAGCCGCAGATCAGGCCCAGGGCCGAGAGCGAGAACGCGACCGGGAATCCGATCAGCATGATCACCACGAGCCCCGCGAACATGATCGGGGCGAAGTTTTCCATGTGCATTGCTACTTACCTGCCGTGCGGACGTCGAAGGGGGAGGGGGCGAGAAGCGAAAGGTGCGCGAAGGGCGCGCATCACTGCACCGGCTTCTCGTAGTGCGTGTCCATCGTGATCAGGCCGCGCAGGTAGGCGATGCGCTTGATGATTTCCGAAACGCCCTGCAGGAACATCGCCGCGAAGCCCACCGGCATCAGCAGCGCCGCGGGCCAGCGGACCAGCCCGCCGATATTGCCCGACATCTCTCCGGTGACCCAGGTGTTCCAGAAGAACGGCCAGGTCAGGTAGGTGAACAGGCCCATCACCGGCAGCAGGAAGAAGGTGAGGCCGAACAGGTCGACATACACCGGCCCGTAGCCCTTCAGCTTGCCGTAGATGATGTCCACGCGCACATGCTCGTTGAAGCGCAGCACCACGGGTGCGCCGAGCATCACGGTGGCGGCGAACAGGTACCACTGGATCTCGAGCCAGGAGTTCTTGCTGAAGTCCAGACCGTAGCGGATGAGGGCGTTGCCGGCCGAGATGAGCGAGGCGCCGAGGACGGCGTAGCCGGCGATCTTGCCGAGTTTTTCGCTGACCCAGTCCATGCCGGTCGCGAACTTGAGGAATACAGACAAGGGGTGTCTCCCACGAAGCCCAGGGGTGAAGCGCCGGCCCCTGGTGGGGGCTGCACAAAAGCCGCGGATGTTACCGCGGTGAACCTTTGTATTGACTTGGCACGGAGGCGGGGTTTACCCGGGATCGCAGCGTTTCGAGGCCACTGCGAACTCGTTGAAAAGCGGGCTCGGTTGCCATAATCGCCCATGTCTTCGCGCCTTCCGCCTTCGACGCCTCCGGGTACCACGGCCTTGCCCCATTCGATCGATTCGCCCGACATGTGCCGCGCCGGCCGCGAGCTGCTGTCGCTGGCCCTCATCGACGCCCGCAACCACACGCTGCACCTCTTGTCGCTCTACGAGCAGGCGCTGGGCACCGAAGCGCTCGGCATGCCCCCCGTTCCAGAGGAAGAGGGCGTGGTGCCACCGGCCTGGCTCGCAGGGCACATCGGCTGGTTCGCCGAATGGTGGATCGGGCGCAACACGCAGCGTGCCTTCGGCGTCGATTGCCCGGTGCGGCCCACGCGGCTCGCGGCCATCGAGCCGGGTGCCGACGACTGGTGGAACCCGGCGCAGAGCGCTCCGGGCCGGCGCTGGTCGCCCGACCTTCCCGACCTGGGCCAGACGAAGGCCTATCTGCTCGAGACGCTGGAGAGCACGCTCGAGCTGCTCGAACATGCCGCCGAGACCGACGCGGGCCTGTACTTCTACCGGCTCGCGCTGTTCCATGAAGACCTGCGCGGCGAGCAACTCGTCGTGATGGCGCAGACGCTCGGGTTGCCGTTGGGCATCGAGCAGGCGCCTGTCGCGGTCACGCGCGAGCCGTTGCTGCTGCCTGCCACGCTCTGGGAACTGGGCCTGCCCGAGCGCGGCTTCGCCTTCGCGCAGGAGTGCAGCGCGCACCGCATCGACGTGCCCGAGTTCGAGATCGACGCGCAACCGGTGACGTGGAGCCAGTTCATCGAGTTCGTCGACGACGGCGGCTACGACCGCGAGGAGCTGTGGCAGGCCGATGGCTGGCGCTGGCTGGCCGCGCAGGTCGAGGGGCGGCGCGGACCGCGCCATGTGGAGCAGATCGGTGTGGCGCGCAACGGCAGCGGCGGCTCGGTGCTGCAGCAGCGCTTCGGCGCCACGGTGCGCGCGGCCGGCCACCACAGTGCGGTGCACCTGAGCTGGTGGGAGGCGGATGCGTGGGCGCGCTGGGCGGGGCGCCGCATCGCGACCGAGGTGGAGTGGGAAATTGCCGCGAGCACGGCCGCGCGGCGCGGGTTCCGCTGGGCCGATGTGCACGAGTGGACCGCAGGAACGCTGCAGCCCTGGCCCGGCTTCAGGGCCGACCCGTGGAGCGCGGGCAGCGAGTTCGATCCCACGGCGTTCTTCGGCAGGGCGCGGGTGTTGCGCGGGGCATCGTTCGCCACACGTGCCCGTCTTCGCTCACCCCGGCGCCGCGGCTTCGCGCTGCCTGAGCGCGACGACGGCTTCTTCGGCTTTCGCACCTGCGCGCTGTAGCCCGGCCTCAGCGCTCGCCGCCGCCTTCGGACGACAGCGGCGGCGCCACTTCCTCCAGCGGCTTGCGCTCCGCATCGGCGGCATAGCGCAACGCCAGCAGCCCCGCGACGATGACCAGTGCGGCGCCGATGCAGTAGCCCACCATCACCGCGCCGCGGCTGCCTGTCTCGATCAGCAGGCCGAACAGCACGGGCGCCGCGAAGCCGCCCGCGCCCATGCCGATCGCATAGAAGATCGCGATGGCCATGGCGCGCATTTCCAGCGGGAACACCTCGCTCACCGTCAGGTAGGCCGAGCTTGCCGCCGCGGAGGCCAGAAAGAACACCGCCGACCAGCACAGCGCCTGGCTGCTCGCGTCGAGCCAACCCATCATGAAGGCCCAGCCCGTGAGCGCCAGGCCGACGCCGGCCAGCACATAGGTCAGCGCGATCATCTTGCGCCGTCCCACGCTGTCGAACAGCGGGCCCAGCAGCAGCGGCCCCAGCACGTTGCCGAGCGCGAACGGAAAGATGTAGAGCGCCACGCTCGCATCGGGCACGGCGTAGAAGCGGGTGAGCACCAGCGCGTAGGTGAAGAAGATGGCGTTGTAGAAGAAGGCCTGCGAAACCATCAGCGCCGCGGCCACCACGCTGCGCTCGCTGTAGCGTCTCAGCAGCACGCGCGCCACGTCGCGCATCGACGGGCTGTGGCCGCGCGCGGCGGTGTACGCCACATGGCCCTGCGCAGCGGGCAGCGGGCCGTGGTGCTTGCGCACTTCGGCTTCGATGTCCGCGACGATGCGCTCGGCTTCCTCGGTGCGCCCATGCGCCAGAAGCCAGCGCGGGCTCTCGGGCACATGGCGCCGCACCAGCAGGATGGCCACCGCCAGCACCCCGCCCAGCGCGAAGCCCGCGCGCCAACCCCACACCGGGCCGATCACGCGCGCATCGAGCAGCACCAGGCTGAGCCCGGCGCCGAGCGCCGCGCCGATCCAGAAGCTGCCGTTGATGGCCAGGTTCACGCGCCCGCGCACCCGTGCCGGAATGAGCTCGTCGATGGCCGAGTTGATGGCCGCGTACTCGCCGCCGATGCCCAGACCGGTGACGAAGCGGCAGAGCGCAAAGAACGCGAAGTTGGGCGAGAAGGCCGTGGCCAGCGTGCCGATGGTGTAGACCACCAGCGTGACCAGGAACAGCTTCTTGCGCCCCAGCCGGTCGGTGAGCCGGCCGAAGACCAGCGCGCCCACCACCGCGCCCGCGATGTAGACCGAGCCCGACCAGCCGATTTCGCCGGCCGTGAGTCCGAGGGTGTCGGGCCGCTCGAGCACCGCGCCGATGGAGCCCACCAGCGTGACCTCCAGGCCGTCGAGGATCCAGGCCACGCCCAGCGCGATCACCACGCGCCAATGCCAGCGCGACCACGGCAGGCGGTCCAGGCGGGCGGGGATGTCGCTGCGCAGTGCCGTCATGCCGCCGATTATTGGAAGGCGGCCGGCGCGCCGCCTGTAGGACCGGGGCTTCGATGAAGCCGCGGTCCCTTCGAGGGTCAGGCCGTCTCGGCCAGCGCGTCAGCCAGCGCGTTCACCATGCGGTCGATTTCCGCCTTCTCCGAGATGAAGGGCGGGGCGAGCTGGATGGTGTCGCCGCCGTAGCGCACGTAGAAGCCCTTCTTCCAGCAGTTCATCGCAATCTCGTACGGGCGGCGTGCGGGCTCGCCCGGCAGCGGCGCGATGGTCAGGCCGGCGGCCAGGCCGAAGTTGCGGATGTCGCTCACGTGCTTGCTGCCCTTCAGGCTGTGCACGGCGTTCTCGAAATGCGGCGCCAGCGTCTGCACGCGGCCGATCATGTCTTCCTTCTGCAGCACGTCGAGCGCGGCGATGCCGGCGGCGCAGGCCACCGGGTGCGCGCCGTAGGTGTAGCCGTGCGGAAACTCGAGCATGTAGTCGGGACCGCCCGCGGCCATGAAGGTGTCGTAGATGTCCTTGCTCGCGACCACCGCGCCCAGCGGCTGCGCGCCGTTGGTCACCTGCTTGGCGATGTTCATGATGTCGGGCGTCACGCCGAAGGCGTCCGCCCCGGTGAGCGCGCCGCAGCGGCCGAAACCGGTGATCACCTCGTCGAAGATCAGCAGGATGTTGTTGGCGGTGCAGATGTCGCGCAGGCGCTTGAGGTAGCCCTTGGGCGGAATCACCACGCCGGCCGAACCCGAGAAGGGTTCGACGATGACGGCGGCGATGTTCGATGCGTCGTGCAGCGCGATCATGTCGAGCAGGCGGTCGGCCAGGTCGGCGCCTTGGTCGGCCATGCCGCGCGTGAAGGCGTTCGATGCCAGCTGCGTGTGCGGCAGGTGGTCGGCTTCAACGCCCTGGCCGAAGAGCTTGCGGTTGGCGCCGATGCCGCCCACCGAGATGCCGCCGTAGTTCACGCCGTGGTAGCCCTTCTCGCGGCCGATCAGGCGGGTCTTGCTCGCCTGGCCCTTGGTGCGCCAGTAGGCGCGCGCCATCTTCAGCGAGGTGTCGGCGGCTTCGGAGCCCGAGCCGGTGAAGAACACGTAGTCCAGGCCTGCGGGCGTGAGTTCCTTGATCCTGTTGGCCAGCTCGAACGAGAGCGGGTGGCCGAACTGGAAGGCGGGCGAGTAGTCGAGCTTGGCGATCTGGCGGCTCACCGCCTCGGTGATCTCGGGGCGGCCGTGGCCCAGGCCCGAGCACCACAGGCCCGAGAGGCCGTCGAAGATCTTGCGCCCGTCGATGTCGGTGAAGTAGGCGCCCTTGGCCTCCACGATGATCCGCGGATCGGCCTTGAAGCTGCGGTTGGCCGTGTAGGGCATCCAGTGCGCTTCGAGCCAGGCGGCGTCGGTGCGCGTGGTGGACGTCGGTTCGACGGCAGGAGTGGCAAGGGTCATGGCGCTTCCCGCACGAGCGGGCTCCGAAGGGGGTAATGAGGTGTGCCGATTGTTCGCACAGCCTTCAGTGTGGAGAATGGCGCAATATCAATGTTCACTTGACGATTCATGCAAGTAAAAGAGAAAGCCCGGAACGGTGCTTCCGGCACCCGGAACCGCGCCGTATTGGGGCAGCTCAGCGACATGGACCTGCGCCTGCTCAAGGTGTTCAAGAGCGTGGTCGACTGCGGCGGCATGGCGGCCGCCGAACTGGAGCTGAACATCGGCACCTCCACCGTGAGCCGCCATGTGAAAGACCTGGAAACGCGGCTCGGCCTGGTGCTGTGCCGGCGCGGGCGCGCCGGCTTCGCTCTCACCGCCGAAGGGCAGCGCGTGTATGACGAAACGCTGCGCCTGCTGGCCTCGGTAGACGCCTTTCGCGGCAGCATCGACGACATCCACAACCGCATGGGCGGGCAGCTGGAGGTGGCGGTGTTCGACAAGACGGCCACCAACCCCAACGCGCGCATCGGCGAGGCGATTGCGCGCTTCACCGAGATGGCGCCCGAGGTGAGCCTGGCGCTGCACGTGGGCTCGATCAACGCCATCGAGCAGGGCGTGCTGGAGGGCAACTTCCAGATCGGCATCATTCCGGCGCACCGCAGCTCCAAGAGCCTGGTGTACGCCGACCTGTTCGACGAGACCATGCTGCTGTACTGCGGCGCTGGGCATCCGCTGTTCGGTGCGAGTCACGCCAGGCTCACCTGGGCCAAGCTGCGCGAGCATCATTTCGCGGGGCTGGGTTACCACTCGCCGAACATGGAACTGAGCCACCGCGCCAAGCTGTCGCGCAAGGCCACCGGCTTCGACCAGGAGGCGATTGCCACGCTGATCCTTTCGGGGCGCTTCCTCGGGTTCCTGCCCGACCACTACGCACAGGTGTTCGAGCAGCGCGGGCTCATGAAGGCGGTGCTGCCGGCACGCTTCAACTATGCGTGCCGGTTCGTGAGTTTGCTGCGCAGGTCACCGAAGCCGTCGCGGGCTGTGCTGGCGTTTCAGGCGTGCCTGGCGCAGGCGCATCGGTAGGTCGGCTCTACGGAATCGTTCCCGTGCGTGAATTTCCCACGCTCGGCTGAATTCCTTTCTTGAGCTCATGGCGGGGTGACTATTGTTTGCTGTCCCACCTGTTGGCGCGCATCAGACTTTTGGATCATCAACTCGCCACGGATCCAGAACTCATGAAAACGCTCCTGACGCTTGCCAGCACTGCGATTGGAATTCTTGTCGGCTACGCCATGAGTGACGGCTTTGGAGGTGGCCCCACCCTCGGCACGATGCTGAATGGTCTTCTGACGCTGATATTCATGGCGGCAGGCGGTGGTATCGGCTTTGCAGTCGGGGCGGTGATCGCGATCGTCCTGGGGGCCAGCGAGAGTGAGTCTTCTGCCCGCCGAGACTCATCGGACCCGGAATAACGGCGCGACGACTGGGCCGTCGTCGTGGACTGGATCCGGCCTCTCTGTCCCTTGGCTCAGCGCTGCCCGCTCGGCAGCAGCAAATGCTTCGCCCCGATGTGCGCTTCCATCTCGTGCATGTGGTGCTCCGCATCGACCATGTGCTCGGACATCAGCCGGTGCACCTCGGCCGCGTCTTCCTTGCGGTAGGCCGCCAGCAGCTGGGTGTGATAGTCGACGTTGGTCTCGCCGAAGTGGTGGTGGTCCAGCGCCTTCTTGTAGACCACGAGGTCGCGCAGCAGGTCGTTCAGGAAGCGGCACATGAAGGAAAGCACCGGATTGGGGCAGCTTTCAGCCAGCATGGTGTGGAACGCGAGCTCGGCCTCGCGCTGGATGCGCAGTTCGTCCTCGTTCGTTGGCTCGATGGTGCACAGGCGGACGTTGTCTTCCAGTTTTTCGAACTGCTCCGGCGTCAGCTTGCCCACCACGCTCACGGCCAGTTCGGGTTCCAGCACCTTGCGCAGCTGGTAGATGTGGTGCCCGTCGAGGTGGTGAAAGTGCAGAAAGTTGCGCAACGGCTCCGACGCATGGTCGACCGACACCTGCTGCAGGTACGCGCCGCCGCCGGGCCCGGTGCGAATGGCGATGAGCCCGCGCACCTCCAGCGCCTTCAGCGCCTCGCGCACCGTGCTCTTCGAATAGCCGAAGAGCTCGATCAGCTCTTTCTCGTTCGGTAGCCGGTCGCCGGGCTGCTTGCGCTCCGCCACGATCCAGCGCTTGACGTCCTCGACGATGACGTCCGAGAGCTTTTGCCGCTTCGGGCGGTTCTGCCCCACTCTCATTGAAACGCTCCATGCCCATCGGAAGATGCGCGGGATGCGCAACAGCGGGCGATCTTAAACGGCGTCATCGGCGAGCTCGGGTTGGCAATGGGCACAAGGCTTGCTTGCGGGTTTTTACCAGCATATTAATACGATTTATCCGCTTAAATTCGCCGGCACCCGCAGGCACCCCTTTTCCTTGTTTCCCACCACGACCGGAGAACTCCATGCAACGCAGACACCTTCTTCAGCTGGCCGCCCTGTCGGCTGCCCCGGCCTCGCTCCTGGCGAGCCGCTCCGTCTTTGCGCAGTCGGCCGAGGCCATCCGCTTCGGCTGCCCGGTGCCGATGTCCGGCGCCTTCGCGGCCAACGGCAAGTACGCCGACCTGGGCATGAAGCTGGCCATCGAGCAGTACGGCAGCGTGCTCAAGCGCCCGCTCGCCTACACGGTGCTCGACACCGAGGGCAAGCCTGCCACCGCCGTGCGCAAGGTGCAGGAAGCCTCGCAGCAGCAGGGCGCCAAGTTCTTCGCGGGCGGCATCCTGTCGTCCGAAGCGCTGGCCATGGGCAAGGAAGCCGAGAAGGCCGGCGGCCTGTTCATCACCACCGCGGGCGCGGATGAAATCACCGGCAAGGACTGCAACCCCGCCACCTTCCGCTGGTCGGTGCCCACCTTCGGTGCGATCGAGCAGACGGTGCGCCCGCTGATCGCCTCGATGCCGAAGGCCAAGCGCTGGTACACGATCACGCCGCAATACGTGTTCGGCGACGGCCTCTTGAGCGCGGCCAAGAACATCTTCCAGGAGAAGGGCATCGAGCACGTGGGCAACAGCTACCACTCGCTCAACGAGAAGGAATTCAGCGGCTACCTCACCAACGCCATGGCTGCCAAGCCCGACGTGCTGCTGCTGCTGAACTTCGGCGCGCAGTCGTCGGCCGCGCTGCGCCAGGCGGTGAGCTTCGGCATGCACAAGAACATGACGATCCTCATGGCCTGGGCTTCGGGCCTGGAGCAGTTCGACGAGCTGGGCGCCGACCTGTGCGACGGCGTGTACTTCGGTGCGCAGTACTGGCACACGGCCGACACCCCGCTCAACAAGGACCTGGTGAAGCGCACGGCCGACAAGCTCAAGATCGTGCCCAACTACAGCCTCGCGGGCTCGTACATCTGCACCAAGATCCTGATCGACGGCATCGTGAAGGCAGGCACGGTCGACCAGAAGGCCGTGATCGCCGCGCTCGAGGGCATGAAGTACGACGGCCTCACGGGCGCCGAGGAAATCCGCAAGGCCGACCACCAGGTCATCAAGGACTACTACCTGCTCAAGGGCAAGGCCAAGTCGAAGATGGCGAACCCGGCCGACTATGTCGACGTGGTGAGCTCCGGCAAGTCGTTCCTGCCCGTCGACAAGACAGGCTGCAAATTGAGCTAACCCCCAGGCTTGCCCACTGCGTGTGGCCTCCGACCCCTTTAGGGGGGCAACACCTGCGGCCCGGCAAAGCCGGTTCCGCGGTGTTCTCGAAGGGGCACCGCATTCGAGCCTGTCACTACGCATCACCATGTCTGTCTACCTGCTCCAGACCATCAACGGAATCGGCATCGGCATGCTGTATTTCCTGCTGGCCGTTGGCTTGTCCATCGTGTTCGGCCTGCTGCGCTTCGTGAACTTCGCGCACGGCGCTTTCTACCTGCTGGGTGCCTACCTGTGCTTCCAGGCCATGCAGTGGGGTCTGAACTTCTGGGCCGCGCTGGTGGTGGTGCCGCTCGCGGTGGGCGCGCTGGGCTGGCTGGCCGAGAAGCTGCTGCTGCGCCGCGTGTACGCCAAGCCGCACGAGTTCCACATTCTCGTGACGGTGGGCCTGGCGCTCGCGGTGCAGGAGATCGTCATCGTGTTCTGGGGCCCGCTGGGCAACAGCGTGCCCACGCCCGACCTGCTGCAGGGCGTGGTGATGTGGGGCGACTTCATCTACCCCAAGTACCGGCTGTTCGTGATCGGCTTCACCGCCGTGCTGGCGGTGCTGCTGTGGTGGGTGCTGGAAGGCACGCGCCTGGGCAGCGCGGTGCGCGCGGGCAGCGAATCGACCGAGATGGTGTCGCTGCTGGGCATCAACGTGTTCCGCGTGTTCAGCCTGGTGTTCGCGCTGGGCGCGGCCACGGCGGCGCTGGCTGGCGTGCTGGCCGCGCCCATTCGCGGGGCGGAGCCGTTCATGGGGGTGGAGGCGCTCAGCGTCGCCTTCGTGGTGGTGGTGATCGGGGGGCTCGGCAGCTTCGGCGGCGCGCTGGTCGGCGGGCTGCTGATCGGCATCGTGCAGAGCCTCATGAGCACCATCTGGCCGCCCGGCGCGAGCCTGATGATCTACGTCGCGATGGGGGCCGTGCTCCTGCTGCGCCCGCATGGCCTGCTCGGCCGCAGAGGATGAACCACGCCATGCCAAGAAAATATTCGTTCCTCCTGGCGCTCGTCGTGGCGCTGGGCCTGCCGCTGGTGCTGCGCTCGGGTTCGCTCGCGAGCGAGGTGCTCATCTACGCGCTTGCCGCCGTCGGTTGCAACCTGCTG
The DNA here is from genome assembly GCF_056394985.1 of Variovorax sp. 10N412. Classification (NCBI taxonomy): domain Bacteria; kingdom Pseudomonadati; phylum Pseudomonadota; class Betaproteobacteria; order Burkholderiales; family Comamonadaceae; genus Variovorax; species Variovorax sp. 10N412. The sequence goes on along the minus strand of NZ_JBFTIO010000001.1, from coordinate 686,104 downwards.
CTGGGCTACACCGGCCTGCTGTCGTTCGGCCAGGGCATCTTCTTCGGGCTGGGCAGCTACACCATCGCGATCCTGCTCACGCGCCTGCAACTGCCCATGCCGTTGGCCTTGCTCGCAGCCGTGGCCATGGGCGCGCTGGGCGCGGCGCTGGTCGGGTGGGTGGCCATTCGCCAGCGCGGCACCTACTTCGTGATGCTCACGCTGGCCTTCGCGCAGATGTTCTATTTCGTGGCGTACACCGCCTCGGGCCTCACGGGCGGCGACAACGGCCTGCTCGACGTGCCGCGCCCCGCCTTCATGGACACGCCGTGGAAGTACTACGCCTTCGTGGCGGTGATCTTCCTCATTGCGTTCGCGTTGCTCTTGCGTGTGACCGATTCGGTCTTCGGCCGCACGCTGCTGGCCATTCGCGATAACGAGGACCGTGCCGCCGCGGTGGGCTACAACCTCAAGCGCTTCAAGCTGCTGGCCTTCGTGATCTCGGGCGCCGTCACCGGCCTGGCCGGCGGCCTGCACGCGATGATGACCGGCATCGCGCCGCTGTCGAACGCGGAGTACCACACGAGCGAGATGATCCTGGTCATCACCGTGATCGGCGGCACCGGCAACCTGTTCGCCTCGTTGCTGGGCTCGGCCTTCTACGTGCTGCTGGCCGACTGGCTCTCCACGCTGTGGCCGCGCTGGCTGCTGCTGTTGGGGCTGCTGCTGATCGGCGTGAGCATCGGCATGCAGCGCGGCTTGTGGGGCCTGGGCGAGAGCGCCTGGCGCCGCGTTTTCCGCAAGACCGTGCCTGCCACCCAGGCGCCGGTTGCACAGCCGGTGTCGCAAGGAGAAAAGGCATGAGCGACGTTCTCATCGAAGCCATTGGCGTCACCAAGCACTACGGCAAGTTCGCCGCGCTCGGCGGGGTCGACCTGAAGATCCGGCGCAACACCGTGCACTCGGTGATCGGGCCCAACGGCGCGGGCAAGACCACGCTGTTCCACATGCTCACGGGCACCGGCACCACCACCGGCGGGCGCATCCTGTTCGATGGCCACGACGTGACGGGCGAGCCCGACTACAGGCGCGTGCAGCGCGGCATGGCGCGGTCGTTCCAGGTGACGAGCCTGTTCGCGAGCCTGTCGGTGCGCGAGAACCTGCGCGTGGCGGCGCAGGGCGTCGCGCCGCGCCAGGCCATGAACTGCTGGCGCGCGCCGGTGGGCGAGCGCGCCTGCGCCGAGACGGTGGCCGAGGTGCTGGCACGCGTGGGCCTCGAGCGGCTGGCGGACACGCCGGCCAGCGTGCTGTCGCACGGCCAGCAGCGCCGCCTCGAAGTGGGCATGGCGCTGGCCGCCAGGCCCAAGGCGATCTTTCTCGACGAGCCGACCTCGGGCATGGGCATCGACGACCTCGACGACATGAAGCAACTGATTCGCGGCCTGCGCGACGCGCACACCGTGGTGCTGATCGAGCACAACATGAACATCGTGATGGACATCTCCGACACCGTGACCGTGATGCAGCTGGGCCGCGTGCTGGCCGAGGGGCTGCCGGGCGACATCCGCTCCGATGCGCGCGTGCGCACGGCGTACCTGGGCAACATGATCACCGGGGGAAAAGCATGAGCGCCAACATCCTCGAGGTCGAAGGCCTGCACGCCCACTACGGCAAGAGCCACGTGCTGCAGGGCGTGACGCTGACCGTGGGCGAGGCCGAGCTGGTCACGCTGCTGGGCCGCAACGGCGCGGGCAAGTCCACCACCCTCAAGAGCATTGCGGGCGCGGTCACGCCCACCGGCGGCAGCGTGCGCTTCCAGGGCGAGAACGTGGCGGGCCAGGCGCCGCACCGCATCGCCCAGCGCGGCGTGTGCCTGGTGCCGGAGCACCGCGGCGTCTTCAAGCTGCTGTCGGTGGAAGAAAACCTGCTGCTCGGCCAGCGGCGCGAATCGCCCTGGCAGCTCGACGACATCTATCGCATCTTTCCGCGCCTGAAGGAGCGGCGGCGCAACGGGGGCGGGCAGCTCTCGGGCGGCGAGCAGCAGATGCTGGCCATCGGCCGCGCGCTCATGAACCACCCGCGCCTGCTGATCCTCGACGAGCCGGTCGAAGGCCTGGCGCCGGTGATCGTGGAGGAAATCGTCGCGCAGCTCAAGACCATCAAGGCGGCCGGCGTGGCCATCCTGCTGGTCGAGCAGAACCTCGAAGTCTGCGTGCAACTGGCCGACCGCCACTACATCGTGGAGCAGGGCGTGATCGTGCACGAGGCCGCCAACGCCGACTTCGTGGCCGACCATGAAGTGAAAGACCGCTACCTGGGCGTGGGGCTTGCTTGAGGCCCGGCGCACTTCTTCTCTCATTCGCACAACCATGACAACACACACCGAACTCCGCATCGACGGCCAGCGCCTCTGGAACTCGCTGATGGAACTGGCGCAGCTCGGCGCCACCGAAAAAGGCGGCGTCTGCCGCATTGCGCTGACCGACCTCGACCGCCAGGGCCGCGACCTGTTCACGCGCTGGATGCGCGAGGCGGGCTGCGAGGTGCGGGTCGACGCCATCGGCAACATCTTTGCGCGCCGCGCCGGGCGCAACAACGCGCTGCCCCCGGTGACCACCGGCAGCCACATCGACACGCAGCCCACGGGCGGCAAGTTCGACGGCAACTACGGCGTGCTCGCCGGCCTGGAGGTGGTGCGCGCCCTGAACGACGCAAAGGTGCAGACCGAAGCGCCGATCGAGGTGGCCGTGTGGACCAACGAAGAGGGCTCGCGCTTCGTGCCCGTGATGATGGGCTCCGGCGTGTTCGTCGACGCCTTCACGCTGGAACACGCGCTGGCGCAGCGCGACACCGAGGGCGTGAGCGTGGCCGATGCGCTGCAGGCCATCGGCTATGCGGGCAGCACGCCGGCATCGGTCGCCGCGTCGCCGGTGGGCGCGTACTTCGAGGCGCACATCGAGCAGGGCCCGGTGCTGGAAGCCAACGAGCGCGTGATCGGCGTGGTCGAGGGCGCGCTGGGCCAACGCTGGTACGACGTGGTGGTGCAGGGCATGGAAGCGCATGCCGGCCCCACGCCGATGGAGCTGCGCAAGGACGCGTTGCTGGCGGCGTCGGAACTGGTGATCGAGGTGAACCGCATCGCACTGGCCCATGCACCGCATGCGCGCGGCACGGTCGGCTGGATCGACAACTATCCGAACTCGCGCAACGTGATCCCGGGCCGCGTGAAGCTCAGCGTCGACCTGCGCGCGGCCGACGACGTGGTGCTGTCGGCCATGGACGCCGAACTGAAAGAGGCGGTGCAGCGCATCGCCACCAAGGGCAAGGTCGCCGCCACGGTGGCGCAGGTCGTGTACTTCCCGCCGCAGCCTTTCACGCCGAAGCTCGTGTCCGCCGTGCGCGACGCCGCGCAGGCGCAGGGCCTCACCTGGATGAACGTGATCAGCGGCGCGGGCCACGACGCCGTGTACCTGGCGCGTGTGTGCCCCGCGGCCATGATCTTCGTGCCCTGCCTGGACGGCATCAGCCACAACGAGATCGAGGACGCGCAGCCCGACCACCTCGAGGCCGGTTGCAACGTGCTGCTGCAGGCGATGCTGCAAAGCGCGGGGGTCGTGTCGTGAAAGTGCTGATCGCGCGCCTCAACCACGAGACCAACACCTTCTCGCCCGTGCCCACGCCGCTCGCGGCCTTCGGGCCCGACGGCCCGACCTTCGGCCAGCAGGCCTACACCGACAACAAGGGCATGCGCACCGCGATGTCGGCCTTCATCGACCTGGCCGAAGCGGCGGGCGCGACGCTGGTCACGCCGGTGTCGGCCTCGGCCAATCCCAGCGGGCCGGTGGACGCACAGGCCTACACCGTGCTCACGCAATGCATCGTCGACGCGGCGCCGGGCTGCGACGCCATCCTGCTCGACCTGCACGGCGCGATGGTCGCGCAGAACAGCACGGACGGCGAGGGCGACCTGCTGGCGCGCCTGCGCGCCGCCGCGCCGGGCGTGCCCATCGGCGTGGCGCTGGACCTGCATGCCAACGTCACGCCGGCCATGGTCGGCAACGCGGACGTGATCGTCGGCTTCAAGACCTATCCGCACATCGACATGTACGAAACCGGCGCGCATGCCGGCCGGCTGCTGTTCGACCTGCTGGCCGGGCGCAGCCAGCCGCACATGCGGTGGCGTCAACTGCCGCTGATGGCGCACACCTTGCGCAGCGCCTCGTTCACCGGCGCGATGCAGCGGGCCATCGAGGCGGCGCAGGCGGCCGAGGCGTCGGAGTCGCTGGCGGTGTCGATCCTGGCGGGCTTCTCGCTCTCGGACATCGAGGCGCCCTGCATGAGCGTGATCGTGGTCGACGCGCACTCGCCCGAGCGCGCGCAGGCCACGGCCGACCGCATCGCCACGCAGATGTGGAACGAGCGCGAAGCCTTCATCTACCGCAGCGAGCCATTGGCGCAATCGATTGCGCGCGCCAAGACGGCCGCCGAGGGGGCCACGCGGCCGGTGCTGCTGCTGGACCACGGCGACAACTGCATGTCGGGCGGCAGCTGCGACACCATGGACGTGCTGCAGGAGGCGCTGGCACAGGGGCTGCACGGCATCGGCGTGGGGCCGCTGTGCGACCCCGAGGCCGTGGCCGCGCTGACCGCGGCGGGCGAGGGCGCCGAGGTGACGGTCGCGCTGGGCAACAAGGTCTCGCTCGCCGGCATCGGCCTGTCGAAGACGCCGGTGCGCCTGACCGGCACGGTGCGCGTCATCAGCGACGGCGAGTACGTCATCACCGGCCCCACCTACACCGGCCAGCGCAGCAGCATGGGCCGCACCGTGCTCTTCGACATCGGCGCGGCGCGCATCGTGGTGACCGAGCGCACGCAGGAGCCGTGGGACATCGGCGTGTTCGAGTGCGCGGGGCTCGATCCGCGCGCCGAGCGCTTCCTGCTGCTGAAGTCGCGCATGTACTGCCGGCCGGTGTTCGAGCCGCTGTCGGCCGCGCTGGTGGAGTGCGACAGCCCCGGCGTGACCAGCTCGGACTACAGCCTGTTCCCGTTCGGCAAGGTGCGCCGCCCGGTGTTTCCGCTGGACGCGGATGCGTCGATGGACACAGCCGCACAGGCTGCGGCGTCGCCCGCCGCATAACCTGCCACGTCATCGACGCGCATCGCGTGCGGCGCGACCATTCCTTCACCCCGCGATGTTGCGGGTTTGACACCGCCAAAGGAATCGTCACCATGAACACCGCCGCACACGATGCCGCCGCCATCGCCCGCAACTACATCGCCGTCTGGAACGAGACCGACGCCGCGCGCCGCGCCGAACTGATCGAAGCCGGTTGGGCCCCCGATGCCCGCTACGTCGACCCGCTGGCGCAGGCCAGCGGCCGCGAGCAGATCCACGCGCTGGTCGGCGCGGTGCACCAGCGCTACCCGGGCTTTCGCTTCAACCTGCTGGGCAAGGCCGACGCGCATGGCGACCATGTGCGCTTCTCGTGGACCCTCGGGCCCAGCGGAGCGGAGGACCTGATCCAGGGCACCGACTTCGCGCAGATCGACGCGGGCAAGCTGCGTTCGGTGACGGGCTTCCTCGACAAGGTGCCGGTCGGCGCCTGACCGGCGGCGCTCAGTCGGCGGCGCCAGCGGGCCGGCCGCGCCACAGCTTGCGATAGACCGTCGCCCGGCTGATGCCCAGGGCCCGCGCGGCCTCCGCCACATTGCCACGGGCATCGGCCACCGCCTTGCGGATCAGCGCGGTCTCCACGTCGCGCAGGCGGGGCCGGGCGTCGGCGGCCGGCAGCTCCGGCGAGCGGCGGCTGCCGCCGTTGTGGGGGCGTACCTGCACCCGCAACCCCGACCACAGAGGCACCTCGAGCACCGCATCGCCGCTGCGGGCCGCGTCGAACATCATGTGCAGCGGCAGCGCGAACAGGTCGTTGAAGTGCAGGGCCTGTTCGCTGTGCGCCAGCGGCTGGTGCAGCATCTGGCGGGCGGCCGCATTGGCGCCGGTGACCTGGCCGGCGTCGTCGATGCACAGCAGGCCCTCGGTCGCCTCGCTGCCGGCATTGCCCGGCCAGGCCAGGTGCAGCAGCAGCTCGCACGGCTCGCGCATCACCAGGGTGTTCTCGATGCTGCGCGCGCTGAGCGTGGCCAGGTGGCGCAGTTCCGGCCGTTCGATCACCTGGACGCCGCTCAGGTCGAGCATGCCGATGCAGTCGCCCCGGGGACCGAACAGCGGCGCCCCGGCGCAGCTGAAGACGCTGGTGTCGTCGAAGAAATGCTCGCCGCGGTGCAGCCACACCGATTCCTGCTCGGCCAGGGCGGTGCCGATCGCGCTGGTGCCGATGGCGCGCTCCGACAGGTCGACGCCGATGCGCCCGATGTCCCGCGCATAGCGGCTGGCGGCGTCGGTGCCGTCGGGCAGGTTGCCCACATCGACCACGATGCCCTGGGCATTGGTCAGGATGGCGAAATAGCGGGTGTCGGCAATGGCGCGCGACAGCCGCTCGATCACCGGCCGGGCCGCCGCGACCAGGGCCCGGTTGCGCTCGACGATGTCGCGGCTGCCGGCCTGGCTCACCGGGTCGAAACTGACCCGGTTCTGCGGCCGCCAGCCGGCCTGGAGGCAGCGCTGCCAGGAGCGCGCGATCCATGAGTCGACGCTGGCCTCGGCCCGGATCGGGGCCGGTTCGCCGTCGATCAGCTCACGGCGGGCCTTGGCAATGGCGACGGAGCGCTCTGGCGCCTGCGAAACAAGGGAGACGGGCATCGTGGGTTTTCGCGCGTGGGGCGGTTTTTCTTGCCCGCCGAACGGCAAGCTGTTTCATTTTGAGAATTTCGCGCGGTCTGTGCAAGTGTCAAGGGTTTTTGCCTAGGATAGGCCCAAAGGCCGGCATCAAGATGCTTCGCTGAACCAGCCATCACCTTTCACGGAGACAGCCACATGCAGGTCGCTTTCAAGGTCAACGGTCGCCAGGTCGAGGTCGACGCTCCTCCCAACACCTTTCTCGTCCACGCCATCCGGGAGCACCTGCACCTCACCGGCACCCACGTCGGCTGCGACACCGCGCAGTGCGGTGCGTGCACGGTCCACCTGAACGGCCGTGCGGTCAAGTCGTGCAACATCCTGGTCGCGCAGGCGACGGGCGCCGACATCACCACCATCGAGGGCATCGCCGAAGCCGACGGCACCATGCACCCCATGCAAGCGGCGTTCAAGGAATGCCACGGCCTGCAGTGCGGTTTCTGCACCCCGGGCATGGTCATGAGCGCCATCGACCTGTGCACCCACCACCCCAAGTCCAGCGAATCGGAGATCCGCGAGCTGCTCGACGGCAACCTGTGCCGCTGCACGGGCTACCAGAACATCGTGAAGGCCGTGAAGATGGGCGGCGAGGCCATGGCCTCGGGCACCCCGGTCAAAGCCACCGTCTCGGCCTGAAGGGAGCAGCATCATGGGTGCCTCCGACTTCTCCAACCTTCCTCACATCGGCGAGGCGCTTCGGCGCAAGGAAGACTACCGCTTCCTGACCGGCGCGGGCAACTACACCGACGACATCACGCTGGCCAACCAGAGCCACGCGGTCTTCGTGCGCTCGCCGCACGCGCATGCCACCGTCAAGTCGGTCGACATCGCCGAGGCCATGAAGATGCCCGGCGTGGTCGGCATCTTCAGCGGCAAGGACATCGAGGGAAAGATGGGCGGGCTGCCCTGCGGCTGGCTCATCAACAACCCCGACGGCACTCCCATGAAGGAGCCGATGCATCCGATCCTGGCGATCAACAAGGTGCGCTACGTGGGCGACCACGTCGCCATGGTGGTGGCCGAGACGGTGGAGCAGGCCAAGAACGCGGCCGAGGCGGTGGTGGTCGACTACGACGTGCACACCGCGCTGGTGAGCGTGGCCGACGCCGCGAAGAAGGCCAGCGGTGTCACGCTGCACGACGAAGCGCCCGACAACCAGTGCTACAAGTGGACGCTGGGCGACAAGGCGGCGGTCGATACGGTGTTCGCCACGGCCGCGCATGTGACGAAGCTCGACCTCGTCAACAACCGGCTCATTCCCAACCCCATCGAGCCGCGCGTGGCCATCGGCAGCTACAGCCGCGGCACCGACGACTACACGCTGTATGTGTCCAACCAGAACCCGCACGTCGAACGCCTGTTGATGACGGCCTTCGTGCTGGGCCTGCCCGAACACAAGGTGCGGGTGATTGCCCCCGACGTGGGCGGCGGTTTCGGCTCCAAGATCTTCCTGTACGCCGAGGACGTGTGCCTGACCTGGGCCGCCAAGCAGCTCAACCGCAACATCAAGTGGACGGCCGAGCGTTCGGAGTGCTTCCTGTCCGACGCGCACGGCCGCGACCACGTGAGCCACGCCGAAATGGCGATGGACGCTCAAGGCAAGTTCCTGGCGATGCGGGTGCACACCGACGCCAACCTGGGCGCCTACCTGTCGACCTTCTCGACCGCGGTGCCCACCATCCTCTACGCCACGCTGCTCGCCGGCCAGTACGCCACGCCGCAGATCTACGTGGAGGTCGATGCCTGGTTCACCAACACCGCGCCGGTCGACGCCTACCGCGGGGCGGGGCGGCCCGAAGCCACGTACCTGCTGGAGCGGCTGGTGTCGCGCTGCGCCTGGGAAATGAATCTGGGGCAGGACGAGATCCGCAAGCGCAACTTCATCACCACCTTCCCGTACCAGACGCCAGTGGCGTTGCAGTACGACACCGGCGATTTCCATGCCTGCATGGACAAGGCACGGGTGCTGGCCGAGGTCGACGGCTTCGCGGCGCGCCGGGCGGCGAGCGAGGCGCAGGGCAAGCTGCGCGGCATCGGCTACTCGAGCTACATCGAGGCCTGCGGCATCGCGCCGTCGAACATCGCGGGCGCGCTCGGTGCGCGTGCGGGCCTGTTCGAGTGCGGCGAGATCCGCGTGCATCCCACCGGCAGCGTGACGGTGTTCACGGGCTCGCACAGCCACGGCCAGGGCCACGAGACCACCTTCGCGCAGGTCGTGGCGGCGCGGCTGGGCATTCCGGTCGACAACGTCGACGTGGTGCACGGCGACACCGGCCGCGTGCCCTTCGGCATGGGCACCTACGGCTCTCGCTCCATCTCGGTGGGCGGCGCGGCCATCATGAAGGCGCTCGACAAGATCGAGACCAAGGCCAAGAAGATCGCCGCGCACCTGATGGAGGCCAGCGACGCCGACATCGAGTTCGCCAACGGCGAGTTCACGGTCAAGGGCACCGACAAGAAGATCCCGTTCGGCCAGGTGGCGCTCACGGCCTACGTGCCGCACAACTACCCGCTCGACAAGCTGGAGCCGGGCCTGAACGAAACCGCCTTCTACGACCCGACCAACTTCACCTTTCCGGGCGGCACCTACATCTGCGAGGTGGAAATCGACCGGCAGACCGCCGAGGTGCGCGTCGACCGCTTCACCGCTGTGGACGACTTCGGCACCATCATCAACCCGATGATCGTCGAGGGCCAGGTGCACGGCGGGCTGGTGCAGGGCATCGGCCAGGCGCTGCTGGAGAACTGCGTGTACGACAACGAGACCGGCCAGCTGCTCACCGGCAGCTTCATGGACTACGCCATGCCGCGCGCGGCCGAGTTTCCGCTGTTCAAGCTGGACACCGTGTGCACTCCGTGCACGCACAACCCGCTGGGCACCAAGGGCTGCGGCGAGGCGGGGGCCATCGGCTCGCCGCCGGCCGTGATCAACGCCGTGCTCGACGCGCTGGCGCCTTTGGGCGTGAAGGACTTCGACATGCCCGCATCGTCCAGCCGCGTATGGGAAGCGATGCAGAAGGGCAGCGGCAGCGCCGCAAAGGACGCGATGCCGCAGCAACCCGCGCTGGCCGCCAGCACCCAGGGCCGTCCCGCACCCTGAACAACAAGAAGGAACCACACCATGTACGCCTTCACACTCGAACGGCCCGCTTCCACGGCCGAAGCGGCCAAGCTCGTTGCCGCCGGCGCCAAGCCGCTGGCCGGCGGCCAGACCCTGCTGGCGTCGATGAAGCTGCGGCTCTCGGCGCCCGAACAACTGGTGGACCTGAGCGGCATTGCCGAGCTCACGGGCATCAAGAAAGACGGCGACAGCCTCACCGTCGGCGCCATGTCGCGCCACCTCGACGTGGCGAACAACGCCGACGTGAAAGCCGCCTTTCCCGCGCTGGCCGACCTGGCCTCGCGCATCGGCGACCGGCAGGTACGCGCGATGGGCACCCTCGGCGGTTCGGTGGCCAACAACGACCCGGCGGCGTGCTACCCCAGCGCGGTGCTGGGAACCGGTGCCACGGTCGTCACGTCGAAGCGCGAGATTGCGGCGGACGATTTCTTCCAGGGCCTGTTCACCACGGCGCTGGAGGACGACGAGCTGATCACCGCGATCCGCTTTCCCATCCCGAAGCGCGCCGTGTACGAGAAGCTGCGCCAGAAGGCCTCGCACTTTCCGCTGGTCGGCATCTTCCTGGCGCAGTACGACAGCGGCGTGCGCGTGGCCGTCACCGGCGCGGGCAACGGCGTGTTCCGGCACAAGGGGCTGGAAGACGCGCTCAGCAAGAGCTTCACCGCCGCGGCCGCCGCAGCCGCAGCCGTGAAGATCGACGCGAGCGACCTGAACAGCGACCTGCATGCCTCGGCCGCCTACCGCGCGAACCTGATCAGCGTGCTGACGCAACGCGCGGTGACCAAGGCGCTGGGCTGAACAAGCCCGGTCTCACCCACGGACGCCGGAAGGTGCGACACCCTCGCGCCTTCCGCTACGCTGCGCCATGATCTTCCCGACCATCGATTCCCTCTCCAACGGGTTGGTGCAGGCCGGCTACTTTGCCGACCGCCGCCTGGCCACCGCCGTGTTCCTCGCGCTCAAGCTGCAGCGCCCGCTGCTGCTCGAAGGCGAGCCCGGCGTCGGCAAGACCGAGCTGGCCAAGGCGCTGTCGAAGGCACTGAACCGCGAGCTGCTGCGCCTGCAGTGCTATGACGGCCTGGAGCAGCGCGAGGCGCTCTATGAATGGAACTACGCGGCACAGCTGCTGCACATGCGCGCGGCCGAAGCCAGCGGCGCCGCGCGCGACGTGGAGGCCGAGGTCTACCAGCCGCACTACCTGATCCGCCGCCCGTTGCTGCAGGCACTGCAAACGCCCGCGCCCGGCGCCGTGCTGTTGATCGACGAAGTGGACCGCGCCGACGAGCCCTTCGAGGCCTTCCTGCTCGAGTACCTGGGCGAATACCAGGTGAGCATTCCCGAACTGGGCACGGTGAGCGCGGTGGTGCCGCCGGTGACCATCCTCACGAGCAACCGCACGCGCGAGCTCAACGACGCGGTCAAGCGCCGCTGCCTGTATCACTGGCTCGACTACCCCGAGCGCGAGCGCGAGCTGGCCATCGTGCGCGCCCAGGTGCCGCAGGCCGGCGAAACGCTCTCGGCACAGGTGTCGGCCTTCGTGGCGCGGCTGCGCGAGGCGCCGTTTGTCAACGCCTTCCAGCGCGCACCCGGCATCGCCGAAAGCGTCGAGTGGGCGAGGGCGCTGATTGCGCTGGACACGGTGGAGCTCGACCCCGAGGTGGTGGTCGACACCGCCGGCATCCTGTTCAAGCAGCGCGACGACGTGGCCGCGCTCACGCTGGAACTGGCGTCGGACCTGCTCAGGCCCGAGGAGCCGGCCGCGCGCTGAGCGCGCCAGGCATGCGCATGGCCGGCATTCCGCAACTCGGCGACGTCCGCAGCGGCAAGCTTGCCGGCAACATCACCGCCTTCGGCCGGGCGCTGCGCCGCGCAGGCGTGCGCACCGACGCCATGCGCATCGCGCTGGCCGCCGAGGCTGCCATGCTGGTGGGCGTGGAAGACAAGCTCGACCTGGGCGCCGCGATGGAGGCCGTGATGGTCAGCCGCGAACAGGACCGCATGGTGTTCCGCGAGCTGTTCGATGCCTGGTTCCGCGACCCGGAGCTGGCCAACAAGCTGCTCGCCCAGATGCTCCCGAGCGCCGAAGGCAAGGCTGAGCCGTCGAAGCGCCGCCCGCGCGTGCGCGAGGCACTCACCGCCCCGCGCAACGCCGCCCGGCCGGCCGAGCCCGCCAAGCCCGACAAGGAAGTCGAGTTCGACGCCGCCATGACGGCGAGCGACCGCCAGCGCCTTCAGCATGCGGACTTCAACGCACTCGGCGCGTCGGAGTACCGGCTGGTCGAGCGGCTGGCCCGTGACGTCACGCTGCCGATTCCCGCATTGCCGTCGCGCCGCCTGCGCCCCGCCGGCGACGCGGGCCGCCAGCATGTGCGCATGCATTGGCCGGGCGTGCTGCAGCAAGCGGCGCGCACCGGTGGCGAGATCCTGCGGCTGCCCCGCCTGGCCCGGCGCGAGCAACCGCTGCCCCTGCTGGTGCTGGTCGATGTGTCTGGCTCGATGGAGCGCTATGCGCGGCTGCTGCTCGCCTTCCTGCATGCGGCCACGCGCCGCGCGGGCCGGCGCGACGTGTTCGCCTTCGGCACCCGCCTGACCGACCTGACCCCGGCCTTCCGGCTGGCCGACACCGACGCCATGCTGCTCGCGGCCGGCCTGGCCATCGACGACTTTGCCGGCGGCACCCGGCTGGGCGACTCGCTGGGCGAACTGCGCCGCGCCCACGCCCGCCGCCTGACCGGCCGCCGCACGCTGGTGCTGGTGATCAGCGACGGGCTCGACACCGGCGAACCCGCCGTGCTGGAACACGAACTGCTGTGGCTCAAGCGCCATTCGCGCCGGCTGCTGTGGCTCAACCCGCTGCTGCGCTTCGACGGCTACGCCCCTCTGGCCCGTGGGGCCAGCGTGCTGCACCGCCATGCGGACGCGATGCTCGCGGTTCACAATCTCAGCGCACTGGAGCAGCTGGCTGCGAGCCTGGCCGCCCTGATGCGGTCCGGCAGATAGCGCGCTGCCGGCAAGGACAAAAAAGGAACCCACCATGGAAATGCTCGGAAACCGCCGCCTCGGCGTCACGCAACAACAAGCCTGGGAAGCCCTCAACGACCCCGAAACGCTGAAGAAGTGCATCCCCGGCTGCGACAAGTTCGAGCTCACGGGCGAGAACACCTACAGCGTTGCGCTGGCGCTCAAGATCGGCCCGGTGTCGGCCAAGTTCAGCGGCAAGGTGATGCTGTCGGACATCGTGGCGCCCGACGGCTACAAGCTGACTTTCGAGGGGCAGGGCGGCGTGGCGGGGTTTGCCAAGGGCTCGTCGAGCGTCTCGCTCAAGCCGCTGGCCGATGCAGCGCCTGCCGATGCCGAGGCCGCCACGACGCCGGGCGCCGGCTGCGAGCTCGACTACACCGTGCAGGCCCAGGTCGGCGGCAAGATCGCCCAGCTCGGCCAGCGCCTGATCGACGGCGCCGCCAAGTCGACCGCCGACGATTTCTTCAAGCGCTTCGACGCCGAGATGCAGAGCCGCTACGGCCCGTCGCCCGCGGTTGTTGAAGGTGCCGAAGCGCCGGCCGAGAAGGCCGGCATGATGTCCGGCCTCATGAAGAAGATCGGCCTGGGCAAGAAGGACAAGGACGGCGACCCGGACGCGCCCGCTGCGCCCGGCGACGCGGCCTGAGGAAGCGACCCGCGCCATGGAAAACCTCGATGTCATGGTGTTGCGCACGCTGCGCGACTGGCGGCGTGCCGGCAAGCGCGCGCTGCTGACCACCGTGGTGCGCACCTGGGGCTCGTCGCCGCGGCCGGTGGGCTCGATCATGGCCCTGGCCGAAGACGGCGCCGTGGTCGGCTCGGTCTCCGGCGGCTGCATCGAGGACGACCTCATCGCGCGCTACAGCCATGCTCACGGCAAGGGCGAGGACGTGCCGCTGGGCGCGCCGCCCGCGCTCGTGAAGTACGGCATCACGGCCGACGAAGCGCATCGCTTCGGTTTGCCCTGCGGCGGCACGCTGGAGCTTCTGCTCGAATACGCGCCCGACGCCGATGCGCTCGACCAGCTGGTGGCGCAGCTCGAACAGGGCAAGCTCATGAAGCGCACGGTGACGCTCGCCACCGGCGCGGTGCAACTCGCGCAGGCGACGGCCCCCGACGAGCTCACCGTGAACGATACCGAGCTCACCAACACCTTCGGCCCCGAGTACCGCATGCTGCTGATCGGTGCCGGCCAGCTGGCCGAATACCTCGCCACCATGGCCAAGTTCAGCGGCTTCGCCGTGACGCTGTGCGACCCCCGCGCGGAATACCGCACCGCGTGGTCGTTGCCCGGCGTGCACATCACCACCGAGATGCCCGACGACGCGGTGCTGGCCTTCAGGCCTGACCGCCGCAGCTGCGTGGTGGCGCTCACGCACGATCCCAAGCTCGACGACCTCGCGCTGCTCGAGGCGCTGCAGAGCGAGGCCTTCTATGTGGGCGCCATCGGCTCGCGCCGCAATGCCGACGCGCGGCGCGACCGCATGATCGAGCACTTCGAGCAGACCGACGCGTCGCTCGCGCGCCTGCGCGGACCCATCGGCATCTACATCGGCAGCAAGACGCCCCCTGAGATCGCGGTCAGCGTGATGGCGGAGATTCTCGCGGTGAAGAATGCGGTGACGCTGCCGCGCGAGGTCGAGGTGGCGCGCGCCAAGGAAATGCAGCAGTTGCAGCCGAGCTGAGCGCGCAGCGCCTTAGCCCATCAGCCCGATTTGGCTTGCGGCGGCACGTCGCCGCCCTTTTGCCGCTCGCGGAACAGCGCCGCGCGCATCAGGAAGATGGTGGTGATGGGCGCGGTGAGTGCAATGAACAGCACGATCAGCACCGCGTGCAGGAACAGGCTGAAGCCCTGCACCGAGAAGTAGACGATGGTGGCGATGGTCATGCACCACACGCCCACCGTCGCACCCAGCGTGGGCGCATGGATGCGGCGGAAGAAGGTGGGCAGCCGCACCAGCCCGAAGGAGCCGATGGCCGCGAAGGCCGCGCCCAGCACCGCGAAAACGGCGGTGACGATCTCCGCCCACAGCGGCAGCGGCCCGACGATGAAATCATTCATTCGATCACCTCCCCGCGCAGCAGGAACTTGGCGATGGCCGTCGAGCCGACGAAGCCGAACAGCGCGATCAGCAACGCCGCCTCGAAGTAGACGTTGCTCGCGTAGATGATGCCCAGCACCAGCATCATCAGCATGCCGTTGATGTAGAGGCAGTCCAGCGCCATCACGCGGTCTTGCGCGGTGGGCCCGATCAGCAGGCGCGAGAGCGCGCACAGCATGGCCACGGCCAGCAGGAAGAGCGCGAACTTCAGGGCCCAGAAAAGGATGGGTGTCATGACTCGAAGATCTCCATCAGGGGGCGTTCGTAGCGCTGCTTGATCTGCGCCACGAAGGCCGCTTCGTCGGCCAGGTCGAACACGTGGATCAGCAGCATGCTGCGGTCGAACGACACTTCGCCCCAGGCAGTGCCGGGCGTGAGGCACATGATCATCGCGAGCACGGCCAGGCCGTTGGGGTCGCGCATGTCCAGCGGAATCTGCACGAAGCGGGCCTCGATGTGCGAGGTGCGGCGGGTGAGCAGCAGCCGGGCCACGTCGTACGCCGACTTGAGCATGTCGTAGGTCACCAGGAGCGACAGCCGCAGCGCCACGCCGGGCCGGCGCATGCGCACGGTGGCGGGCCGCAGGCCCTTGGTGATGAGCGGCACCGCAATGGCCAGCACCACGGCCGACAGCAGCGTGGCGGCCTCCAGCGATTGCTCGAGCAGGATCCAGACGACGAACAGCGCGAAGGAGAGCGGCGGGGAAGGAATCAGGCGCTTCATGGGGCCGGTGCTTCCTTCTTCACGGGGTTGGGAACCTGCTTGGCGCCGAGCACGGCGTTGCGGTACGCCGTGGGCGTTTTCAGGCCCTCGGCCGTGGCCTTGGCGTGCTGCATCACGGGCTCGGCCCACACGGTCAGCGCCACGCAGGCCGCGAGCAGCGCGGCCACCGGCAGCACCTCGAGCGCGGGCAGCGAGGGCATGGTGGCGTGCGGCTGCGTCCAGAAGTGGCGGATGCCGGTGCGGCTCAGCGCAACCAGCGACAGGAAGCCAGAGACGATCAGCAGCGCAAGAAAGCTCCAGCCGGCGACGCCGACCCCGCCGGTGCCGAGCAGGCCCGACAGCATCGCGAACTTGCCGACGAAGCCCGACAGCGGCGGCAACCCCGCGAGCAGCAGCGTGCAGCCCATGAAGCTCAGGCCCAGGAAGGCGACGCCCGCGGGAATCGCGCGGCCGTAGAGCGCCTGGGCCTCGTCGTCGAGGTTCACGTCGGAGAGCACGCGCAGGTCTTCGGTGAGGTAGGGCGCGTTGCCGGCCGCCTCGTGCGGCGCCACGCTCATGCCCGCGTTGCGCCAGCGTTCGATCATGTCGATCAGCAGGAAGAAGGCGCTCACCGCGAGCGTGGAACTCAGCAGGTAGTACAGCGCACCGGCCCACACGGCCGGCTGGCCCAGGCCGACCGCCGCGAGCAAGGTGCCGGCCGACACCAGCACGCTGAAGCCCGCCAGGTTGGACAGCCGCTGCGTGCCGACGATGCCGATGGCGCCCACGAACAGCGTCGCCAGCCCGGTGCCGACCAGCGCCACCTGCCCGAAGGCGGCCGAGTCGCCGGTGTCGGGCGCGAACAGCACGGTCCACAGCCGCAGGATCGTGTAGATGCCCAGCTTGGTCAGCAGCGCGAACACCGCGCCCACAGGCGACACCGCCGCGCTGTACGCCGGCACCAGCCAGAAGTTGAGCGGCCACGCCCCCGCCTTGGCGAAGAAGGCCGTGGCGAGGATGGCCGCGGCCGCGTGCACCAGGCCGCGGTCGCCGGGAGAGAGCTCGGCGATGCGCACGCCCAGGTCCGCCATGTTCAGCGTGCCCGTCACGCCATAGAGGATGGCCGCGCCGATCAGGAACAGCGACGAGGCCGCCAGGTTGATCGCGATGTAGTGCAGCCCCGCCTGCACCCGCAGGCGCCCCGAGCCGTGCAGCAGCAGGCCGTAGGAGGCCGCGAGCATCACCTCGAAGAACACGAACAGGTTGAACAGGTCGCCGGTGAGGAAGGCGCCGTTCAGGCCCATGAGCTGCAGTTGCAGCAGCGGATGGAAGTGCACGCCCGCGCGGTCCCAGCGCGAGGTGGAATAGATCGACGCCGCAAACGCGATGACGCCCGTGAGCGCGACCATCATGGTCGAGAGCCGGTCGGCCACGAGCACGATGCCGAACGGCGCGCGCCAGTTGCCCGGCAGGTACACGCCGATGGAGCCCGGGCCGCCGCCGGTGTCGGCCGCGTTCACCCAGCGCAGCAGCGCCAGCGCGGCCAGCAGGCCGATCAGGCCCGAGACCACGCTCAGGGCCGACTTGGTGCGCCGCCGGTTCTCGCCCATCAGCAGCATGAGCGCGGCCGTGAGCATGGGCACGAGGATGGGCACCGCCACCAGGTGCGGCATGCCGAACTCGAGCAGTTCGTCGAGCAGGTGGAAGATTTCCTTCACTCCGCCTCCTGCCGTTCTTCACCGTCCACGTGGTCGGTGCCGGTGAGGCCGCGCGAGGCGAGCATCACCACGAGGAACAGCGCCGTCATGGCGAAGCCGATGACGATGGCCGTGAGCACCAGGGCCTGCGGCATCGGGTCGGCCGTGTTGGCCAGCGTGGCCTCGAAGCCCTTGATGAGCACCGGCTCGCTGTCGACCTTGAGCCGGCCCATGCTGAAGATGAAGAGATTCACCGCGTAGGAGATCAGCGTCAGGCCCATGATGACCTGGAAGGTGCGCGGGCGAAGCAGCATGTACACGCCCGAGCCGGTGAGCACGCCGATGGCGAGTGCGAGCACGATTTCCATCAGTGCGCTCCCTCCGCCGCTTCGGACGCGGCCTGGGCCTCTTTTTCGGCCTGCTCGTCCGCCCAGCGGTGGCTTCGCACCGATTGGTGGGCCAGGGCAGTCAGAATCAGCATGGTGGCACCGAGCACCAGCGCGAACACGCCGATGTCGAAGAACAGGGCACTGGGCACGTGCACTTCGCCGAGCAGCGGCAGGTGCAGGTGCGCGGTGTGCGTGGTCAGGAAGGGGTAGCCCATCGCGACTGCGCCGCCGCCGGTGGCCAGCGCCAGCAGCAGGCCGATGGCGATCCAGCGGCGCGGGTAGATGCGCAGGTGCTCTTCCACCCACTCGGTGCCCGACACGATGAACTGCAGCACCAGCGCCACCGACATCACCAGCCCCGCGACGAAGCCGCCGCCGGGCGCGTTGTGGCCCCGCATGAAGAAATACACCGACACCAGCACCGCCAGCGGCAGCAGCAGCCGCACCAGCACGGCCGGCACCATCAGGTAGCCGACGGCGGTGTCCGTGGCGCGGCGCGGGTTCAGCAGGTCGCTGCTGCCGTCGTCGACCTGCAGGCGCTGCTGGACCGGCAGGGCCATCGACTCGATGGCGGGACGAAAGCGCCGCAGCAGTGCATACACGGTGAGCGCCACGATGCCGAGCACGGTGATTTCGCCGAAGGTGTCGAAGCCGCGGAAGTCGACCAGCATCACGTTGACCACGTTGGTGCCGCCGCCTTCGGTGAGCGCGCGCTCCAGGAAGAAGGGCGAGATGCTCTGGGGGAAGGTGCGCGTCATCATGGCCCAGGCCATGGCCGCCATGCCGGCGCCGGCGATGCTGGCCACCAGCAGGTCGCGCCCGCGCCGGCCCCAGGGGCGCAGCCGCACGCGTGCGGGCTGAATGACGTCCTTGCTGCGCATCGGCAGCCAGCGCAGGCCCAGCAGAATCAGCACCGTGGTCACGGCTTCGACCACCAGCTGCGTCAGCGCGAGGTCGGGGGCGGAGAACCAGATGTAAGTGACGCACGACACCAGCCCCGCGCCCGAAGCGAGCATGAGCGCTGCGAGCCGGTGGAACTTGGCCTGCCAGGCAGCGGCCAGCGCGCAGGTGCCGCCGATGATCCAGGTCATGGCGAACATCGGCGAGAAGGGAAGCAGCTCGCGTGTGCCGGGTGCGGCGGGCGAGGTCCACAGCGACGCGGCGGCGCCGGCCACGGCCACGAGCACCAGCAGCAGCAACTGCCACTGCATGCGGCGTGTGCCGAACAGGCGGCGGCTGCGCCGGCCGGCTTCGCTCAGCAGCGCGAGCAGGTGTTCGAAGATGACCTGGCCGTCGAAGCGGTGCAGCAGCGGCGTGTGCTCCAGGCCGCCGCGCGCGCGCTGGCGGCGCTGCAGCAGGTACAGCGCGCCGCCGCCCACCAGCGCCACGAAGCTCATCATGAGCGGCAGGTTGAAGCCGTGCCACACGGCCAGGCTGTACTCGGGCAGCGTGCCGCCGACCACCGGCGTGGCGGCAGCCGCGAGCAGCGGGCCGATGGACCAGGCCGGCGCCACGCCGACCACCAGGCACACCAGCACCAGCAGTTCGACCGGCACGCGCATCCAGTGCGGTGGCTCGTGCGGGTGCTTGGGCACGTCGTTGCCGCAGGGCGGGCCGAAGAACACATCGAACACGAAGCGCGCCGAGTACGCCACGCTGAAGATGCCCGCGATGGTGGCGATCACCGGCAGGCTGAAGTCGACCCAGGGCGTGGCCTGGATGAAGACCGTCTCGGCGAAGAACATTTCCTTCGACAGAAAGCCGTTGAGCAGCGGCACGCCGGCCATCGAGGCGCTGGCGATGATGGCCAGCGTGCCGGTGATGGGCATGAGCCGCATCAGGCCGCTGAGCTTGCGGATGTCGCGCGTGCCGGTCTCGTGGTCGATGATGCCGGCCGCCATGAAAAGCGAGGCCTTGAAGGTCGCGTGGTTCATCACGTGGAACACGGCCGCCACGGCCGCGAGCGGGCTGTTCAGGCCCAGCAGCAGCGTGATGAGGCCGAGGTGCGAGATGGTCGAGTAGGCCAGCAGCGCCTTCAGGTCGCGCTGGAACATGGCGATGAAGCCGCCGAGCAGCAGCGTGATGGCCCCCGCGCCACCCACCAGCCAGAACCATTGCTCGGTGCCCGAGAGCACCGGCCACAGGCGCGCCATCAGGAACACGCCGAGCTTCACCATGGTGGCCGAGTGCAGGTAGGCCGAGACAGGCGTGGGCGCGGCCATGGCGCGCGGCAGCCAGAAGTGGAACGGGAACTGCGCGCTCTTGGTGAAGGCGCCCAGCAGCACCAGCACCAGCGCCACGGGGTAGAGCGCATGCGCGCGGATCAGGTCGCCCGAGGCCAGCACTTCGTCGAGGTCGTAGCTGCCGACGATGCGCCCGAGCACCAGCACGCCGGCCAGCAGGCACAGCCCGCCCGCACCGGTGACGGTGAGCGCCATGCGCGCCCCGCGCCGCGCGTCGCGCCGGTGGTGCCAGTAGCCGATCAGCAGGAACGAGAACAGGCTGGTGAGCTCCCAGAACAGCACCATCTGGACAAGGTTGCCCGAGAGCACCACGCCCATCATCGCGCCCATGAACGCGAGGAAGAACGAGAAGAAGCGCGGCACCGGGTCGGAGGCCGACATGTAGTAGCGCGCATAGAGCACCACCAGCGCGCCGATGCCCAGCACCAGCATGCAGAACAGCCATGCGAAGCCGTCCATGCGGAACACGAGGTTCAGGCCCAGGGCCGGCAGCCATTCGATTTCTTGCCGCAGCACATTGCCGTGCGCGATCTGCGGGAAGAACCATGCGGCCTGGATGGCGCAGCCCAGTGCGACCAGCCCCGCAAGGGTCGACTCCCTGTTGCGAGCGTTGGACGGCATCAACGCGGCCAGCACGCTGGCGATAAAGGGGAGTGCGACGAGAAAGACCAGGGGCATTGGGGTTGATTCTATCGGCCGCCCTTATGGAAAGCCTTATCTATAACCGTAAGACATAAGGCTGTTTTCGGGGCATTCAGCTCGAGAAGGCATGCACCGTTCGGATGCCGAGCCAGGTGAAAAAGAGCGATCCGCCGAGGTGGGCCATGGCCGTCACCATGGCCACGCCGAGCCTGCCCTCCAGCAGCATGGTCGTGACCTCGGCCGAGAACGTCGAGAAGGTGGTGAGGCCGCCGAGAAACCCGGTCACCAGCGCCAGTCGCCAGACCGGATCGAGGTCCGGCAGCAGTTGGAAGGTGGCAATGGCCATGCCGATGAGGTAGCCGCCGATCAGGTTGGCGGCGAGCGTGCCCCAGGGCATGAGGCCGCCGGTGCCGAGCCAGAGTGCAAGGCCCCAGCGGGCCAGCGCGCCGATCGAGGCGCCGACGCAGATCGCAAGAATCGGAAGCAGCATGCGTCTATTGTCGGCGCGTTGTTCCGCGCTTCAGGGTGCTCGTGGCTGCGACTCTCCGCGGCCTTTCCCTGCCCGTGTCACATGTTCGCCGCATGTGCTTCGCGCATGAAAAAGCCGCCCGAAGGCGGCTTGCGTTGCATCGATCCGGGTGGGATCAGCGCGGCATCAGGCCGGCATCAGGACTTGGGGGCCTTGGCTGCCTTGGCCTCCTTCGGCTTGGCGGATGCCGCGCCACCGAAGCTCTGGCCATTGACCGTGAGGCCCTCGGCCGACAGCTTCTCGGCGTTCTTTTCCTTCACGCCCTTCACGCGCTGCATGAAGTCGGGCCAGTCCTTGAACTCGCCTTCCTTGCGCGCATCGAGGATGCGCTTGGACATCGAGGGACCGACGCCCTTGATGCCGTCGAGGTCGGCGGCCGTGCCCTTGTTGACATCGACCGCGGCGAAAGAGACGACCGCGAACAGCATGGCGGTTGCGGCCAGGATCTTCTTGAACATGATTTTTTACTCCCTGATTGGTTGGTATGGCTGACAGCCGACAAGAACGTCGGCCCGCGCTCAACGGGAGCAGGAAACGGGGCGTTGACGCGCAAAAGCATATTCAGCGCCCACGTGACCATTGTTCAGAATCGTGATCGGAGTTCTCAGAGTTCTTCGACGCGGCGCGGCGGATAGCTGTCCCAGGCCTGGCAGCCGGGGCAGTGCCAGAAGTACTGGTGCGCCTCGAAACCGCAGGCCGCGCAGCGGTAGCGCATGAGCGGGCGGGTGGCCTGGTCGAGCGCGCGTTGCACCTGCGGATGGAACTGTTCGTGCTCGAATTTTTCGCCCGCCAGCCAGCGCGATGCCGCGACCAGCGAGGGCTGTTGCGCCAGGTGCGCGATGTAGCCGTCGCGCGGGGTGGGCTGCGGGTCTTCGGCCGTGGCGGTCGGCGTGCCGCCGAGCGCGATCATCGATTCGAGCACGTCGATCGACGGCGACTCCACATAGCGCCGCTGCAGCAGTGCGAGCGCGTCGGCTTCGCGGTGCGCGGCCACGGCGGCCTGCTGCAGTGCGGCGGCGTAGAGCGGCAGCGCGAGCGGGGCGGTGCCGCTCAGCGCCACCAGCGTGTCGAAGGCCGCGGCCGCCTCGCCGTTGCGCAGTTGAAGGTTGGCCGTGTCGATGGCGGGGCGTGGAGCTTGCGGCGCCAGCGCGACGGCCTGCGCGAGCAGCCCGGCCGCACCCGGCAGGTCGCCGGAGGCCACGTGCTCGGTCGCCTGCTCGCAGAGGTGGTGCGCGCGTCGCGTGCTGTAGCTGGCCTGGTCGGACTCGTCGAGCTTTTGCGCCACGTCGGCTGCCTGCATCCATTCGCGCGAGCGTTCGTAGATGGCCAGCAGCGAGAGGCGCGCCTCGTTCTCGTAGCGCGTGCCTTCGAGCTTCTGCAGCGCGGCCTCGGCGCGGTCGAGCAGGCCGGCGCGCAGGAAGTCTTGCGCCAGCGCATGCTGGGCGCGTTCGCGGTCGCTGCGGCTCAGGTCGCCGCGTCCGAGCAGGTGCTCGTGCACGCGCACGGCGCGCTGGTACTCGCCGCGGCGGCGGAACAGGTTGCCGAGCGCGAAGTGAAGTTCCTGCGTGTCGGGGTCGTTCTGCACGGCCTCGATGAAGGCGTCGATGGCCTGGTCCTGCTGCTCGTTGAGCAGGAAGTTCAGGCCGCGAAAGTAGGCCTTGGGGGCCTGGCGGTTCTCGAGCTTGAGTTGCCGGATGTCGAAGCGCGATGCGAGCCAGCCCAGCACGAAGGCGACGGGCAGGCTGATCAGCAGCCAGCTGGGATCAAAGTCCATGTTGACGTACGGCGGGAAGGTCGGTGGCGGAAATGGAGGGCGCTGCGGCGGCAACCGCCGCGGCGGTCGGCGGCATCGGCATCTGGGCTTCGGGCGTCGCGGGCACCTGTGCGGCTGCGGCGCGGTGTTTCCACCAGCCGGGCAGCATGCCCAGCGCACCGACCACGAGCCCGCCGGCGAATGCCGCGAGCACCACGAGCACCAGCGGCGCGCGCCAGTAGGTGCCGAAGAAGAAGTAGACGGTCGCGTCCTGCTGGTTGTTCAGCGCGAAAGCGAAGAGCGTAAAAAAAATGGCTGCCTTGAGCAGCCACAGGAGGTATTTCATAGCTGTTCCCGTTGCCGGGAGCATTCTACGTTTGCAGGCATTTCGAATCGCCTGCGTGTCAGGCCTTGCGGGCCCTGGCTTCCTTGCCGGCATCGAGCTCCGCGGTCTTTGCATCGACCGCTTCGCGCAGCGCCTTGCCCGGTTTGAAGTGAGGCACCCGCTTCTCTGGAATCTGCACGCTCTCGCCCGAGCGCGGGTTGCGCCCGATGCGCGGCGGACGCCGGTTGACCGAGAAGCTGCCGAAGCCACGGATCTCGATGCGGTGTCCGCGCACCAGTGCGTCGCTCATCGCGTCGAGGATGGTCTTGACGGCGTATTCGGCATCGCGGTGCGTGAGCTGCGCAAAGCGCGCTGCAAGTTCTTCGACGAGGTCTGAGCGGGTCATGGGCCAAACACAAAAACGTGGACGAAAAAAAAGACAGAGCGGCCCCAAGGGCCTGCTCTGTCTTCGGCCTCAGCTTACTTGTTGTCGCTGTTGTCGAGCTTGGCGCGCAGCAGGGCGCCCAGGCTCGTCGTGCCCGCGTTCTCGCGTGCCGACTGCTGGCTCAGGTTGGCCATGGCGCCTTGTTCGTCGACCATGTCCTTCTGCTTGATGGACAGCTGGATGTTGCGGGTCTTGCGATCCACATTCACGACGATGGCGGTGACTTCGTCGCCTTCCTTCAGCACGTTGCGGGCATCTTCGACGCGGTCGCGCGAGATTTCCGAAGCACGCAGGTAGCCGAGGATGTCCTCACCCAGGTCGATTTCAGCGCCACGGGCGTCCACGGTCTTGACCTTGCCGGTCACGATCTGGCCCTTGTCGTTCACGGTGGTGAACGTGGTGAACGGGTCGCTGTCGAGCTGCTTGATGCCCAGGCTGATGCGTTCGCGGTCGACGTCCACAGCCAGCACGAGCGCTTCGACTTCCTGGCCCTTCTTGTAGTTGCGAACGGCGGTTTCGCCGGTTTCGTTCCACGAGAGGTCCGAGAGGTGAACCAGGCCGTCGATGCCGGCAGCCAGACCCACGAACACGCCGAAGTCGGTGATCGACTTGATCGGGCCCTTGACGCGGTCGCCGCGCTTGGTGTTTTGCGCGAACTCTTGCCACGGGTTGGCCTTGCACTGCTTCATGCCGAGGCTGATGCGGCGCTTGTCTTCGTCGATTTCGAGGACCATGACTTCGACTTCGTCGCCCAGCGAGACGATCTTGTTCGGAGCGATGTTCTTGTTGGTCCAGTCCATCTCGGACACGTGCACCAGGCCTTCGATGCCGGGTTCGAGCTCGACGAACGCGCCGTAGTCGGCAATGTTCGTGACCTTGCCGAACAGGCGGGTCGATTGCGGGTAGCGGCGCGAAACGCCCATCCACGGGTCGTCACCCATTTGCTTCAGACCCAGCGAGACACGGTTCTTTTCGGTGTCGAACTTGAGGATCTTGGCGGTGATTTCCTGGCCGGCCTGAACGACTTCGCTCGGGTGGCGGACACGGCGCCATGCCATGTCGGTGATGTGCAGCAGGCCGTCGATGCCGCCGAGGTCCACGAACGCACCGTATTCGGTGATGTTCTTGACCACGCCGCGGACAACAGCGCCTTCCTTCAGGGTTTCCATCAGCTTGGCGCGTTCTTCGCCCATGCTGGCTTCGACCACGGCACGGCGCGACAGCACGACGTTGTTGCGCTTGCGGTCGAGCTTGATGACCTTGAATTCGAGGGTCTTGTTCTCGTACGGGGTCAGGTCCTTGATCGGACGCGTGTCGATCAGCGAACCCGGCAGGAACGCGCGGATGCCGTTGACCAGGACGGTCAGGCCGCCCTTGACCTTGCCGCTGGTGGTGCCGGTGACGAAGTCGCCCGATTCCAGGGCCTTCTCCAGGGCGAGCCACGAAGCGAGACGCTTGGCGGTGTCGCGCGAGAGGATGGTGTCGCCGTAGCCGTTTTCAACGCTGCCGATGGCAACGGAAACGAAATCGCCGGCCTGGACTTCGAGTTCGCCCTTGTCGTTCTTGAACTCTTCGATCGGCACATACGCTTCGGACTTCAGACCGGCGTTGACGACGACGTGGTTGTGTTCGACACGCACGACTTCGGCCGTGATGACCTCGCCGGTGCGCATTTCGGAACGCTTCAGGGACTCTTCGAATAGGTCGGCAAAAGATTCAGACATTTATGGTTCCTTCCGTCAGGCAGGGTTGGCAGGCGCTCGTGCGAAATTGCGTGCGGCTGCTGTGGGTCTGTAGACGGCGGTTGGTTGGGCGTGAGCCCGGGTTCGTTGAACAACCAGAAGGCCAGTGCGCTGTCGCGCGAGAAGAGCCTGCTGGAGCGGTATGCGCCCGCCGGAACACCCGGTTGGCGCGAGCCCTTCAAGCGGACTTGAAAGGCTGTACTTGCTGCCACCAGTTCAACACCGTGTCGATCGATTGCTCGATGGACAGCCGGGAGTTGTCGAGGTGGCGGGCATCCTGCGCCGGCTTCAGAGGGGCGACGCTGCGGGAGGAGTCCCGGGCGTCACGTGCTTCCAAGTCGGAGCGAAGACTGTCGAGTGTAGTCGAAATACCCTTTGAAATCAACTGCTTATGGCGCCGTTCGGCGCGCTCGGCCGCGCTGGCCGTGAGGAACACCTTGAGCGCCGCGTCGAGGAAGATCACGGTGCCCATGTCGCGGCCGTCGGCCACCAGGCCCGGCAGGCGGCGAAAGCGCTGCTGCAGGGCCAGCAGCGCGGCGCGCACGGCCGGCAGCGTGGAGACCCGCGAGGCGTCCATGCCGGCGGCTTCGGTACGGATGTCCTCGCTGACGTCCTCGCCGGCGAGGAGCACCTTGCCATCGGTGAACTGCAGGGGCAGGGCGGCCGCAAGGGTGGCGATCTCGGCCTCGTGTCGGGTCTCGGCGCTCAGCCCGGCGCGCCGCATGGCCAGGCCTGTCACGCGGTAGAGCGAGCCCGAGTCCAGGTAGTGATAGCCCAGCAGGCGCCCCACTTCGGCCGCAAGCGTTCCCTTGCCGGAGGCGGTCGGGCCGTCGATGCAGATCACCGGTACCTCGGTGGCTTCGGCGACCGAGAACAGGGTTTCGAAGTAGTCGGGGAAGGTCTTGGCGACACAGTGCGGGTCGAGGATGCGTACCGGCACGCCCGCCGGGTTGAACGCCGCCAGCGAGAAGCACATGGCCACCCGGTGGTCGTCGTAGGTGTGGATGGCTGCCGCCCGCCAGTCGGACTGGGCCAGCGGGTGCACGCGGATGAAGTCCGGCCCGGCCTCGACGGTGGCGCCGAGCTTCTTCAGTTCGTTGGCCATCGCGTCGATGCGGTCGGTTTCCTTCACCCGCCAGCTCGCGATGTTGCGCAGCGTGGTCGGGCCGTCCGCGTAGAGCGCCATCACGGCCAGCGTCATCGCGGCGTCGGGGATGTGGTTGGCGTCGATGTCGATCGCCTTCAGCGGCCAGGCGCCGCGGCGCACTTCCAGCCAGTTCGGGCCGCTGTCGACCTGCGCGCCCATCTGCCGGGCCGCGTCGATGAATCGGATGTCGCCCTGGATCGAATCGCCGCCCACCCCCTCGATGCGTACGCCATTTTTGCCGGATACGCCCGTCGCTATTGCACCAAGCGCTATGAAATAGCTAGCAGAAGACGCGTCCGCTTCTACATGGATGTCGCCCGGCGAGCTGTAGCGGCTGCCGGCGGGAATGGTGAAGCGCTCCCAGCCGTCGCGCCGCACCTGGATGCCGAAGCGCGCCAGCAGGTTCAGCGTGATCTCGATGTAGGGCTTGGAGATGAGCTCGCCGACCACCTCGATCACGATGTCGCGCCCCGCCGACGCCTCAGCACCGGTCGTGGGGGCAAGATTGCCCGCCGCGAGCGGCAGCGCCAGCAGCAGCGCGGTCAGGAACTGGCTGGACACGTCGCCGCGCACGCGGATCGGCGCGTCGAGCGCCAGTTCGCCGTGCGGCACCGGGTGGATGCGCAGTGGCGGGTAGCCGGGGTTGCCGAGGTAGTCGATGCGGCAGCCGAGCTGCGTGAGCGCGTCGACGAGGTCGCCGATCGGGCGCTCGTGCATGCGCGGCACGCCGCTGAGTTCGAATTCGCCGCCCAGCAGCGACAGCGCCGCGGTCAGTGGACGCATGGCGGTGCCGGCGTTGCCGAGGAACAGCGGCAGCAGCGTGCCGCCGGGTTTCAGCTGGCCGCCGACGCCGGTGATGCGCAGCGTGTTTCCGCCGGGGTCGATGCCGCAACCGAGCGCGCGCAAGGCGTCGAGCATCACGCGCGTGTCGTCGGAGTCGAGCAGGTCGTGGACCGTCGTGGTGCCGCTGGCCAGCGCGGCCAGCAGGAGCACGCGGTTGGAGATGCTCTTGGAGCCCGGCAGGCGCACCGTGCCGGCAGCGCCTGCCAGCGGCGGGAGGTCGAGGAAGGCCGTCGAGAACATGTCAGTTGTCCTGTTGCTGCGACGACGTGCCGGCGGCCGGCTTCCAGGCCGCGCGGGTCTTGCTGGCGGCGGCAATCGATTGCTCCAGCGCCTGCAGGTCGCCCGCGGTCATCAGCGCCTCGAGGTCTTCCAGCGCCTTGCGGAAGGCCTGCGACTGCTGCAGCACCTGTTCGCGGTTGGCCAGCAGCACGTCGCGCCACATGACCGGGTCGCTGGCGGCAATGCGCGAGAAGTCGCGAAAGCCCGGTCCTGCGAGGCTCAGGAAGCGGTCGCCGTGCGGCTGCGCCGCAATGGCGTTGGTGTAGGCGAAGGCCAGCAGGTGCGGCAGGTGGCTCACGGCGGCGAAGGCGGCGTCGTGCTCCTCGTGCGTCATGGTGAGCACGTGGGCGCCGATGCCGCTCCACACCTGCGAGGCGCGCTGCACGTTGGAGCGCAGCGTGGTCTTGACCGGTGTCAGCACGACCTGGCGGCCGGTGAAGAGCGAAGCTTCGGCGTGTTCGATGCCTGAGACTTCCTTGCCGGCGATCGGATGAGCCGGCACGAAGTTCGCGAACTGCTTTTGCAGGCCGTTGCGTGCGGCCTCGATCACGTCGCCCTTGGTCGAGCCGACGTCCATCACCAGCGTGTCGGCCGAAATGCCGTGGCGAATGGCCTTGAACATGGCCTCCGAGGCCGCGACCGGCACGGCGAGCAGCACGAGGTCCGCCCCCGACACCGCCAGCAGCGCCGAGGGCGCCGCCACGTCGATCACGCCGAGCTGGCGTGCCCGCTCGGTCGTGGAGGGCGACTTGCTGTAGCCCACCACGCGCTTCACCAGCTTCGCGCGCTTGAGCGCGAGCGCAAAGGAGCCGCCCATCAGGCCGCAGCCGATCAGTCCCAGTTGTTCGAACATGCTGTCTGCCTGCCGCTCAGGCCTTGACGGGGTACGCGCCCAGCACCTTGTAGAAGGCGCACAGGCCGCGCAGCTCGGCCAGCGCCGCGGCCACATTGGGCTGCGAGGGGTGGCCGTCGAGGTCGATGTAGAAGTAGTACTCCCACTGGCCCGTGCGCGCGGGGCGCGACTCGAAGCGCGTCATCGACACGTTGTTCGCCTTCAGCGGCACCAGCAGGTCGTGCACCGCGCCCGGGCGGTTCGGCACCGAGACGATCAGGCTCGTGCAGTCGCGGCCCGAGGCCGGCGGCATGGCCAGCGTCTGCGGCAGGCAGATCACCGAGAAACGGGTGCGGTTGTAGGAGTCGTCCTGGATGGCGTGCGCCACGATGTGCAGGCCGAAGCGGGTGGCGGCACGTTCGCCGGCCAGCGCGGCCCAGGCCGGGTTGGTGGCCGCAAGGCGTGCGCCTTCGGCGTTGCTCGACACGGCGCGCCGCTCTGCGTTGGGCAGGTGCTTGGACAGCCAGGTCTGGCACTGCGCCAGCGCCTGCGGGTGGGCCAGCACGGCCTCGACGCCTTCGAGCGAGTTGCTGTTGCGCAGCAGGTGGTGGCGCACCAGCAGGCTGACTTCGCCGACGACATGGGTGGGCGAATGCAGAAACAGGTCGAGCGAACGGGTAACCACGCCTTCGGTCGAGTTCTCGACGCCGACCACGCCGTATTGGGCGCTGCCCGCCGCCGTGGCGTGAAACACCTCGTCGAAGCTGGCGCAATAGACCAGGTCCGCGGCGCCGCCGAAGTATTCGACGGCGGCCTGTTCGCAGAAGGTGCCTTCGGGGCCCAGCACGGCCACGCGCTGCGGCGATTCGAGCGCCAGGCAGGCCGACATGATCTCGCGCCAGATGGCCGCGACATGGAGGTCCTTAAGCGGACCGCCATTGCTCTTTTGCATCTTGTCGATGACCTGCGCCACACGGTCGGGGCGGAAGAACGGCGTGCCTTCGCGCTTCTTGACCTCGCCCACCAGTTCGGCGACGTGGGCCCGCTCGTTGAGAAGGCTGAGCAGCCTCTGGTCGAGCGAATCGATCTGCACGCGCAGATCGGAAAGGCCTTCGGATTTATCGGCGGGAGCGCCGGACGAGGAGGGTGGTGTGGGTGCGGAATCGGTCATCGGTGCGAGCAGCTGAGCGGAGCACGCGACTAGGCGTGCGATCGCTCGAATTCTCGCATGTAGCCCACGAGGGCCTGCACCCCTGCCAACGGCATGGCGTTGTAGATGCTCGCCCGCATGCCGCCGACCGACTTGTGGCCTTTGAGTTGGAGCAGCTCGGCCTTGCGCGCGCCGGCCAGGAAGGCCTCGTTGCGGGCCTCGTCGGCCAGGAAGAACGGCACATTCATGCGCGAACGGCAGCTCGGGTCGATACGGTTGGCATAGAAGTCGGAGCCGTCGATGAAGTCGTACAGCAGCTTCGCCTTGGCGATGTTGCGTTGCTCCATGGCAGCCACGCCCGTCAGGTCGCCTTCCTTCTGCGCAAGCAGCCACTGGAAAGTGAGCCCCGCCATGTAGATGCCCCAGGTCGGCGGGGTGTTGTACATGGAGTTGTTGTCGGCCACCGTCTTGTAGTTGAACGCGCTCGGGCAGATCTCGAGCGCATGGCCCAGCAGGTCGTCGCGCACCACCACGATCGTCAGGCCAGCCGGGCCGAGGTTCTTCTGTGCGCCGCCGAAGGCCAGGCCTACGCGGGACCAGTCGACGCTGCGGGAGGCCACGTGCGAAGAGAAATCGATGACCAGCGGGGCCGTGCTGCCAAGTCCGGCCAGGTCGGGCAACTGCTGGAATTCGATGCCGTTGATGGTCTCGTTGGAGCACACGTGAACGTACGAGGCGTCCTTCGAGAGCTGCCAGGTCGCGGGATCGGGCAGCTGCGTGTGCTGGTTGTCGGCGTTTGTTGCAATCACGCGTGCCGTGCAGTAGCGCTGCGCTTCCTTGTGCGACTTGACGCTCCAACTGCCGGTGATGACGAAATCGGCGGCTTTGCCACGCGACAGGTTCAGCGGGACGATGGCGTTTTCGCCCAGCCCGCCACCCTGCATGAACAGGATGTGAAAATTTGGGGGAATGGCCAGCAGCGTGCGGATGTCGGCTTCGGCCTGGGTGCAGATCGCACCGAATTCCTTGCCGCGATGGCTCATCTCCATCACGCTCATGCCGCTGCCCTGCCAGTCGAGCATATCGGCGGCGGCACGTTGCAGCACCGCCTCCGGCATGGCAGCCGGACCGGCCGAGAAGTTGTAGGGGCGCTTGCCGGCCGGCGTCTGCTGCTGGGTCACTTTGCTTTTACTTCTTGGCTGGAGCCTTGGCGGGTGCCTTGGCAGCGGGGGCTTCGGTCGGGGCACCCAGTGCCTTGGCGACGTTCTCGTCGAGTGCGCGCATCTTGGGCTCGATGGTGGCGCGCGTGTCGGTGACCAGCTTTTCCGTCAATGCGGTCTGCATCTTCGGGTTCAGTTCCTGGTACTTCTTGCTGAGCGGCGAGTTGATCCAGGCCAGCAGTTGCTTGAGTTCGTCTTCGCTGAAGTTCTGCTCGAGCAGCGGGGTGAGGGCGCCCGGTGCCAGTTGAATGGCCTTGTCGCGAACGATCGGGTAGGCGTCGTCGAAGTACTTCTTGAGCTCTGCATCGGCGGCCTTGGCGGCCGATTCACGCTTGGCTTCAGGAACCTGCGTCTGCAGATACTGCGAACCCGCCTGTGCGATCGGAGCGCTCGATTGCTCGACCAAGCCGCGCGCCAGCGATTCGATGCCGGGGCGCTGGATGTCGATGAACTGCTTGATGAGCGTGGCCTTGTCCTGGGCCATTGCGGCCATGGAACTGCCTGCCAGGGCGACCGTCAGAAGTGCGAGTTTGATTTTTTTCACTGAGGATTCTCCGTTGAAGATGTGGAAGTATCGTCCGCGTCCGGCTCGCTTTCGCCGTTCGCGTCGTTTTCGACGATACGTTGTAGTCCGCTGAGTTTGGCGCCTTCGTCAAGCCCGATCAGCGTGACGCCTTGCGTCGCGCGACCCAGTTCACGAATTTCGGCAACCCGGGTGCGCACCAGCACGCCCTTGTCGGTAATGAGCATGATCTCATCGTCCGCATGCACGAGTGTGGCGGCGACGACCTTGCCGTTGCGCTCACTCTGTTGAATCGCGATCATGCCTTTGGTTCCCCGGCCGTGACGGGTGTATTCCGTAATGCTTGTGCGCTTTCCGTAACCGTTTTCCGTGGCGGTGAGCACGCTTTGCTGCTCGTCCTCGGCCACCAGCATGGCGATCACGCCCTGTCCCGGGTCCAGCGACATGCCGCGCACGCCGCGTGCATTGCGGCCCAGCGGACGAACGTCTTCCTCGTCGAAACGCACGGCCTTGCCGCCGTCACTGAAGAGCATCACGTCGTGCTTGCCGTCGGTGAGTGCGGCGCCGATCAGGTAGTCGCCTTCGTCGAGGTTGACGGCAATGATGCCGCCCTTGCGCGGGTTGTTGAACTCGTCGAGGGCAGTCTTCTTGACGGTGCCCATCGATGTGGCCATGAACACGTACTGGTCGGCCGGGAAGACGCGCTTTTCGCCGGTCAGCGCCAGCACGACGTTGATCTTTTCGCCTTCCTGCAGCGGGAACATGTTGACGATCGGGCGGCCGCGCGAACCGCGCGAGCCCGCGGGCACTTCCCATACCTTGAGCCAGTAGAGACGGCCACGGTTGGAGAAGCACAGGATGTAGTCGTGCGTGTTGGCAATGAAGAGCTGGTCGATCCAGTCGTCTTCTTTCGTCGCCGTGGCTTGCTTGCCGCGGCCGCCGCGCTTTTGTGCGCGGTATTCGCCCAACGGCTGGCTCTTGATGTAGCCGCTGTGCGAAAGCGTGACCACCATGTCGGTCGGAGTGATCAGGTCTTCGGTCGACAGGTCGAACGCGCTGTGTTCGACCTGGCTGCGGCGTGCGCCGACCTTGGTCTGGCCGAATTCCTGCCGGATGGTGCCGAGTTCGTCGCCGATGATGATCGAAACGCGCTCGGGCTTGGACAGGATGTCGAGGAGGTCGTCGATCTCCGCCATGACGTCCTTGTACTCGGCGACGATCTTGTCCTGCTCGAGGCCGGTCAGGCGCTGCAGGCGCATCTGCAGAATTTCTTGCGCTTGCGTGTCCGAAAGGCGGTAGAGGCCATCCGAGCCCATGCCGAATTCGCGCTCCAGGCCTTCGGGACGGTAGTCGTCGGCGTTGATCACGCCGCCGTCGGCGCGCGAACGCGTGAGCATCTCGCGCACCAGCTTGCTGTCCCAACTGCGGGTCATCAGCTCGGCCTTGGCGACGGGCGGCGTCGGTGATTCGCGAATGATGCGGATGAATTCGTCGATGTTGGCGAGTGCCACCGCGAGGCCTTCCAGCACGTGGCCGCGTTCACGGGCCTTGCGCAGCGTGAAGACGGCGCGGCGCGTGACCACTTCGCGACGGTGCTGCAGGAAGACCTGAATGAGGTCCTTCAGGTTGCACAGCTTCGGCTGGCCGTCGACCAGCGCCACCATGTTGATGCCGAAGGTGTCCTGCAGCTGCGTCTGCTTATAGAGGTTGTTCAGCACGACCTCTGGCACTTCGCCGCGCTTGAGTTCGATCACCAGGCGCATGCCCGACTTGTCGGACTCGTCCTGGATGTGGCTGATGCCCTCGATCTTCTTCTCGTGCACCAGTTCGGCCATGCGCTCCTGCAGCGTCTTCTTGTTGACCTGGTAGGGGAGCTCGTCGACGACGATCGCCTGTCGCTGGCCGCGGTCGATGTCCTCGAAGTGGCACCTCGCACGCATCACGACCTTGCCGCGGCCCGTGCGGTAACCATCCTTCACGCCGTTGATGCCGTAGATGATGCCGGCGGTGGGGAAGTCGGGCGCGGGCACGATTTCCATCAGCTCGTCGATGCTCGCCTCGGGATTGCGCAGCAGATGAAGACAGGCGTCCACAACTTCATTCAGGTTGTGCGGAGGAATATTGGTGGCCATGCCGACCGCAATACCACCCGAGCCATTGACCAGCAAATTAGGCAACTGGCTCGGTAAAACTTTCGGCTCTTTTTCGGAGCCGTCGTAATTGTCCTGAAAGTCGACGGTTTCCTTGTCGATATCGGCCAGCATTTCATGCGCAATTTTGGCCAGCCGGATTTCCGTATAGCGCATTGCGGCCGCATTGTCTCCGTCGACCGACC
The DNA here is from genome assembly GCF_056394985.1 of Variovorax sp. 10N412. Lineage (NCBI taxonomy): Bacteria > Pseudomonadati > Pseudomonadota > Betaproteobacteria > Burkholderiales > Comamonadaceae > Variovorax > Variovorax sp. 10N412. Next base: position 652,289 of record NZ_JBFTIO010000001.1, on the reverse strand, counting down.
CGAAGTTGCCCTGGCCGTCGACCAGCATGTGGCGCATCGAGAAATCCTGGGCCAGCCGCACGATGGTGTCGTAGACCGACTGGTCTCCGTGCGGGTGGTACTTGCCGATGACGTCGCCGACGATACGGGCCGATTTCTTGTACGGCCGGTTCCAGTCGTTGTTGAGCTCGTGCATGGCGAACAGCACGCGGCGATGCACCGGCTTGAGGCCGTCGCGGGCATCGGGAAGCGCCCGGCCCACGATCACGCTCATGGCGTAATCGAGATAGCTGCTGCGCATTTCCTCTTCGAGACTGATGGGCAGGGTTTCTTTTGCGAAGGAGGTCATGGGCGAGTGGCTGGCGGCAGGAAGCCGAAATTTTACGCTGTGAGGGGTGTCGCACCGCCGCAACACAAGGCGTCTATTCCGCCTCCGTCCTACGCTTCCGGGGTGCCCGGCGGCCTGTTTGCCAAAGACCCTATGGCACAATCGCCTCAACGTTTTGGGTGGTGGTCACTTAAAGCGTCCTTGATTCGCAGCGCGGCTGCGGCTTTTTCCCCAAGAGGAGAACCATGAAGAAACTGAATAAAGTGGCGATGATGTTTGCAGTCGCTGCGCTCGCCACTGCCGCCGGCGCGCAGACCCGTGTCACCGCTGCGGACGGCGGTCCTACGATCGACAACTGGCAAAACGGCACTGGCGAACTGGTTTGGAAGAACGGCACGAACGAACTGTGCTGGCGTGATGCCAACTGGACGCCTGCTACGGCTGCTGCCGGTTGCGACGGCGCTCTGGTTCCGGCTGGTCCGGCTGCTGTGGCTCCCGCCCCTGGCGCGGTGCCTCCTGCACCCCCGGCACAAGTCGCTGCTTCGAAGGTGACCTTCGCTGCTGACGCCTTCTTCGACTTCGACAAATCGGTCCTCAAGCCTGAAGGTCGCGCCAAGCTGACCGACCTGGTCGAGAAGATCCGTGGCGTCAACCTCGAAGTGATCATCGCTGTGGGCCATACCGACTCGATCGGTACGGACGCCTACAACCAGCGTCTGTCGGTGCGTCGCGCCGAAGCCGTCAAGGCCTTCCTGGTCTCGAAGGGCATCGAACGCAACCGCGTCTACACCGAAGGCAAGGGCGAGAAGCAGCCAGTGGCTGACAACCGCACCAAGGAAGGCCGCGCCAAGAACCGTCGCGTGGAAATCGAAGTGGTTGGCACCCGCGCCAACTGATCGATCGATTCCATCGACCGTGAAAACCCCGCTTCGGCGGGGTTTTTTTATGGGCGTCGAATTAGTGATCGATCTTGCCAAAGCCCATGAGGCGTTGATTTGGCATTGCTCGTTTCATAATCGCTGCATGACAGAAAACGTGAATGCAGACCCGGCCGAACTGGCCAAGTTCTCGGAACTCGCACATCGCTGGTGGGATTTGGAGAGCGAATTCCGACCACTGCATGAAATCAATCCATTGCGCCTTGACTGGATTGAAGGCATTGCGCCGATCTCGCAGCGCCGTGTGCTCGATATCGGTTGTGGCGGCGGTATCCTGGCCGACTCCATGGCGCGCAAGGGCGCGGATGTCCTGGGCATCGACCTGGCGGGCAAGGCGCTCAAGGTCGCGCAACTGCACGCGCTCGAAGCTGGCACGCGGGGGGTGAAGTACCGGGAGATCAGCGCCGAGGCCATCGCAGCCGAACAGCCAGGCAGCTTCGATGTCGTCACCTGCATGGAAATGCTCGAGCATGTGCCGCAGCCGGGCTCGGTCATTCAGGCCTGCGCCACGCTGGTCAAGCCGGGCGGGTGGGTGTTTTTTTCCACCATCAACCGCAACCTGAAGGCGTTCATGCTCGCGATCGTGGGCGCCGAGTACGTTTTGGGCATGTTGCCGCGCGGAACCCATGAGTATGCGAAGTTGATCCGGCCCAGCGAGCTTGCCGGCTACTGCCGTGCAGCGGGCCTTGACCTGCGACACACGCGCGGCTTGGAGCACAACCCGTTGACCCGGCGCTACTGGCTCAGCGGCGATACCAGCGTCAATTACATGTTCGCGACTCAGAAGCCCGCCTTGCCGGAGTTGCAAGGATGACGGGAGCATTGATCCAGGCCGTGCTGTTCGACCTCGACGGCACACTGATCGACAGCGCGCCCGACCTGGGGGCCGCAGCCGACCAGATGCGAACCGATCGCGGCCTTGCGTCGTATCCGCTCGAGCGATATCGGCCGATGGCCGGTGCCGGTGCGCGGGGAATGCTGGGCGTGGCATTCGGCATCACGCCGGAATCGCCCGAATTCGACGATCTGCGCGAGGAGTTCTTCGTCATTTACGAGCGCCGCATGCTGCTCAACACGCAAGTGTTCGACGGCGTTCAGGCCCTGATCGAAGCGCTGCGAGAGCAGGGCCTGCTTTGGGGTGTCGTGACCAACAAGTCGATGCGTTTCACTGATCCGCTGACGCGCGCCATGGCGCTTTTCACGAGTGCGGGCGCGGTAGTGAGTGGCGACACCACCCCTTTTGCAAAGCCGCATCCCGAACCTTTGCATGAGGCTGCTCGTCGCCTGGGCGTTCCTTCGGAAGCGTGCGTCTACGTTGGTGACGATGAGCGCGATATCATCGCGGGCCGTGCCGCGGGCATGCGAACGGTCGCGGCCACCTATGGCTACATGGGAACGCAGGCCGATTCGACGCGATGGAATGCAGATGCTTCAATCTCTTCACCCCTTGAGCTCTTGAAGTTGCTGAATAACGCCTAAAATGGTTCGCTTGGGGCTGCACTGGTTTCGACGTGGGTTCGGAGTCGCAGCGGGGCATGTCGAGCTGAATGCGCTCGTAAAACAGATTCAAACAAACTAACTGCAAACGACGAACGTTTCGCACTCGCTGCTTAATTGCCAGTGAGCTTTGCAACAGCAGGCCGATGGGCTGGGCAAGGGGGTAACAGAGCAATCTGAAACCTCCCGGCTGCAAAGATAATTACATGGGCTGGCTTCGATCCGGGTACCTTGGGTCGAGGCGAGAAAATAGGGTGCTGGCGTCCGGTTTAGCGTGTGACTGCGCGACTCAGGAAGCGAGACTTAAATCAGATCACTAAACATGTAGAACTGCGCGATGAAGGCTTGCGGACGGGGGTTCAAATCCCCCCAGCTCCACCACATTCTTGCGGACGGGTCTCACTGAACGTGGGGCCCGCGACGCGTACGACCGCCGTACGTCGTCGTATGCTTTTCCTGACCGACCCATGACGCTTGAGCCCATCGAGCGCAGGGTGCACGCGTTCTCGTCATCGAGCGCTGCTCGGCGCCCGATTGGCAAATCTCAGAGGTTCAGTTGCACTGGAACAGCACGCCCTGTTCGGCCGGCGCCTTGCCCAGCCAACGCGGTGTCTTGCTTCTTGCGTCGCAATAATCTGCAGCCTGAACATAGGTCATGGCGCGAAGGACACCTTCTCGGATCTGCGTGACTTCGTTGGGAGGTGTAGAGCAGCCAGTGAGGACCAAGGCAAGCGGAAGCAGTGTGCGCCAATTCATCTGGCCATTCTAAGACCGGGGATCGTTGGCTCCGTGCTCGCGGCCAGGGTATAGATACCGGAAGTAGCTCCCCGGGTTGCCGAACAGTTGCTGTGCCAGTTGTACCGGGTCTTCGCACTTCTGCTTTTCGTCGGTTTCCTCTGTCGCAGGCATTGCGGATCTCCTTGCTGGAATACTGTACAAATATACAGTAGACTAAGCACATGCAAACCATGCCCGCCACACTCTGGATCGCCGCCTGTGCGCACCGGCTGCATCGGCAGTGGCACACCGTGGACCTCCTCGAACTGGAAGACGTCGCACGCGACCTGTGGCGCGATGATCGCTTGCGCGCCATGTGGCCCGAGGATGCGGCCACGCATTGGCTGCGTCCTGTCATTCACACCGTGCTTGCCCCTGCGCCTCCGAATTTCTCCTTGACGGGTAAACCGTCCCCCGCTGGTCAACCTGTGCGGGGGCCTTGATGCATGCCAGCAATAGGCTTTCAAGCCCAGCCGAATGGCTGGGCTTTTTTTATGCGCCGGTTCGCGAAGCAGTGCGCAGGCCAACGTTTTTTCGGTTCAGCGCAAGGCTATAGTCGCCGAGCGTTGTCACGTTGCAGTCACTGCAACTTTCGTGGACCACGCAATGCGCAAGGCCTGTGCGCCCGCCCAGATCCCGAAAAAGGACACCCGTGCCGGATACCCTGACCTCCACGTTGACCCGCTACTACGACGAAGTGCCCTATGACTCGCACCCGTTCCCTCAGTCGGCGATGGAGCACCTGGAAGCGCTGGCCTTCCTCTTCGGCCTCGATGCGCCCGACCCCTCCACCTCTCGCGTGCTCGAACTCGGCTGCGCCGCCGGCGGCAATCTGATTCCCTTCGCGGCGCGCCACTCGCAGGCCCGCGCCGTCGGCGTCGATCTGTCCCCGGTGCAGGTCGCGCATGGCGTGGCGGCCATCGGGCATGCGGGACTGCGGAACATCGACCTCAAAGCCTTCGACATCGCGGACATCGACGCCTCGTTCGGCCAGTTCGACTACATCGTCTGCCATGGTGTGTACAGCTGGGTACCAGGCCCCGTGCAGGACGCGATCCTGCGCATCTGCTCGCAGAACCTGGCGCCGAACGGCGTGGCCTACGTGAGCTACAACGTGTACCCCGGCTGGAAGGCGCGCGAGATCGTGCGCGACGCCATGATGCTGCGCGGCGGGCCGCGGGACACGCCGGAAGAACAGCTTTCGTACGCACGCGGCATGCTCGATTTCCTGGAGCAGTCGGCGCGCCCCGACAGCGTGCTCAAGAAGACGCTCGAAGAGACGATGCCCATCGTGCGCAGCGCCAGCAGTTCGTACCTGATGCACGAGTTCCTCGAGCCTTGCAACGCGCCGTGCTACTTCAAGGAATTTGTCGCCCGGGCCGCCGACCACGGCCTGGCCTATCTCTGCGACGCCGAGCCTTCCACCATGTTCGTGCAGAACTACGGCGAGAAGGTTCGCGACCCGCTGCTGCGCGAATGCGGCGGCAGCCAGGTCCTGATGGAGCAGTACCTCGACTTCCTGGTCAACCGCACCTTCCGCCAGACGCTGCTGGTCAAGCAGGCGAACGCCGAGCGCGTTCGCTACCGGCTGGACCCCGCGCGCCTTCGTGTGCTCGAGTTCGCAGGTGTGTTCACCCCCGAAGACGGCGGCGCGTTCACGCGCGACGCGCGAGCGCAGCCTTGCAATGCCATTCGCGGCCTGAAGGTCACGCCGAGGCTGCCGGTGCAGAAGGCGGTTGCGCAGTTGCTGGATGCCTGCTACCCCTCGTCGATGTCGCCACACGCCTTGATCGAAGCGGCAGCCAGGCTTGCCGACGAATCGTCAGCCACCGTCGAGCCCGTCGTGATGGCCATGCTGGAGGAGCTGCTGATCCTCGGCGCCCTGCGCATCCGCCGCTCGCCGGTGCCGGTGGCCTGCGCGGTGTCCAGCCTGCCCCAGGCGCTGCCCGCGGTACGAAGCGCGCCGACGTTGCCCTTGGGGGCGGGCACCACGGCCAGCGCATGCAACCAGTGGCACGAGTCCGTGGCACTGTCGCCGCTGGAGCGCAGCCTGCTGGCGTTGCTCGACGGCACGCGCTCGCACGATGCGCTGGCCGAATATCTCGAAGCCGAAGTGCGCGACGACCGCCTGCGCTTCGTCAAGGACGACCAACCGCTGACCGACCCTTCGGAGGTGAAAGAATTCGCCCGTCAGCAAGTTGCGCTGGCGCTGGCTTCCTTGCGACGCAAGGCCTTGCTCACCGCCTGACATTTCATTCTTCATCGACCACAGAGGAGACTCTCGCATGCAACCCATTCACTGGACCCCCAACCTGCGCGCTGCCGTTGCTGCGGTGCTCGCGCTGGCGGCCGCCGGCGCGTCCCAAGCGGCGTCGCAGGCGCCCGTCGCGGCCGAGCACGGCATGGTCGTGAGCGCCCAGCACCTGGCCAGCAAGGTCGGCGTCGATGTGCTCAAGCGCGGCGGCAACGCCGTCGATGCGGCGGTCGCTGTGGGCTACGCGCTGGCGGTGGTGTACCCCGCCGCGGGCAACCTCGGCGGCGGCGGCTTCATGACCGTGCAGCTGGCCGACGGCCGCAAGACCTTCCTCGACTTCCGCGAGAAGGCGCCGCTGGCCGCCACGGCCAACATGTACCTGGACAAGGACGGCAACGTCGTCAAGGGCCTGAGCACCAACGGGCACCTGGCCGTGGGCGTGCCAGGGTCCGTGTCGGGCATGGAATACGCGCGCGAGAAGTACGGCACCATGAAGCGCGCCGACTTGATCGCCCCCTCGATCCAACTGGCCGACAAGGGCTTCGCGCTGGAGCAGGGCGACATCGACATGCTCTGGACCGCCACCGCCGACTTCCAGAAAGACCCGGTCTCCGGCGCCATCTTCCTGAACAAGGGCCAGCCCTTCCAGGTCGGCCAGAAGCTGGTGCAGAAGGACCTGGCCAAGACGTTGAAGGAGATCAGCGCCAAGGGACCCGACGGCTTCTACAAGGGCTGGGTCGGCAATGCCATCGTGGCCTCCAGCCAGGCAGGCAAGGGCATCATCACCCAGGCCGACCTCGACCAGTACAAGACGCGCGAACTCGCCCCCGTGGAGTGCGACTACCGCGGCTACCGCGTGGTGTCGGCGCCGCCGCCCAGCTCGGGCGGCGTGATCATCTGCGAGATGCTCAACATCCTCGAGGGCTACCCGCTCAAGGACCTGGGCTTCCGATCGGCGCAGTCGGTGCACTACCAGATCGAGGCCATGCGCCACGCCTACGTGGACCGCAACAGCTACCTGGGCGACCCCGACTTCGTGAAGAACCCGCTCGACCGCCTGCTCGACAAGGGCTACGCCGAGAAGATCCGCGCCGCCATCGACCCGAAGAAGGCCGGTGTGTCGAAGGACATCAAGCCCGGCGTCGCGCCGCACGAAGGCAGCAACACCACGCACTACTCGATCACCGACCAGTGGGGCAATGCCGTCTCCGTCACCTACACGCTGAACGACTGGTTCGGCGCCAAGGTCACGGCCGCCAAGACCGGCGTGCTGCTGAACAACGAGATGGACGACTTCACCTCGAAGATCGGCGTGCCCAACATGTACGGCCTGGTGCAGGGCGAAGCCAATGCCATCGCCCCGGGCAAGCGCCCGCTGAGCTCCATGAGCCCGACCATCGTGTCGAAGGACGGCAAGCCCGTGTTCGTGGTCGGCACGCCGGGCGGCAGCCGCATCATCACGGCCGTGCTGCACACCATCCTGAACGTGGTCGACTACGGCATGAACGTGCAGGAAGCCGTCGATGCGCCGCGCTTCCACCAGCAATGGCTGCCTGACGTCACCAACGTCGAGACCTTCGCCATCAGCCCCGACACGCGCAAGATACTGACCGACATGGGCCACAACCTGGGCGTGCCGCAGCCGGCCAACCACCTCGCGGCGATCATCGTGGGCGCACCTTCGCTGGGCGGCAAGCCGGTCGGCAACAACCGCTTCTACGGTGCCAACGACCCGCGCCGCAACACGGGCCTGGCGGCGGGCTACTGAACCTGCGGCACACTTGAAGGCGGTCGTGCCCTTGTGGGCGCGGCCGCTTTTTTCATTTCCCATGCACCTGCAAGACATTCTCTACACCCAGGGCTTCGGCACACGGCGCGTCTGCGCGGGCCTTGCGCAGCAAGGCCACGTGGCCATCGACGGCCGGGCCGTGACCGATCCTTTCGCCGACCTCGACCCCGAAGGCCTGCTTTTCACTGTCCAGGGCACCGCGTGGGCGTACCACGAGAAGGCCTACCTGATGCTGCACAAGCCGGCCGGCACCGAGTGTTCGCAGAAGCCCTCGACCTACCCGAGCATCTACACGCTGCTGCCGTCCCCCTTGCGCCTTCGCCCCAACAAGGGCGCGGTGCAGGGCGTGCAGGCCATCGGCCGGCTCGACCAGGACACCACCGGGCTGCTGCTGATGACCGACGACGGCCAGTTCATCCACAAGATGGGCTCGCCGAAGCACCACGTGCCCAAGGTCTACGAGGTGACGGCCAAGCACCCGGTCGACGAGGCGCAGATCGCGAAGTTGCTGGCCGGCGTGGTGCTCGACGACGACCCCAAGCCCGTGCGCGCCGCCGCCTGCGAATCGGACAGCCCGCTGCACCTGCGGCTCACGCTGACCGAAGGCAAGTACCACCAGGTCAAGCGCATGCTGGCTGCGGTCGGCAACCGGGTCGAAGGGCTGCACCGTTCGCGCATCGGCGACCTGGCGCTGCCCGAGGCATTGGCGCCGGGGCAGTGGCGCTGGCTCACGGCCGAAGAGGTCGCGGCGCTGCGCGCGCCCTCGAAACCCGCCAAACCACCGAAATAGGGGAGAGAAAGAGCGCCCGCCCGGTCAGCCAGCCTTAAGTCCGGATCGTTAAGATCGTCAGCTCTCTCTCGGAACCTTCCCTTGCGACTTCCTGCTCGACCGAACGGCCGCCTCGCGGCTCTGATTTTTTCCTGTCTGACGGTTCTGGCGGCGCACACCGCAACCGCAGCACCGGCCGAACCACCGCCGATCTTCGTGCTCAACTCGCTGGACGCCAGCGTGAGCGTGATCAATCCGGTCGACTGGACCGAAAAGCAGCGCATCGCCACCGGCAAGGAGCCGCATCACCTCTACATGACGCCCGACGAAAAGTCGGTCATCGTGGCCAATTCGGCCGGTGATTCGCTGACCTTCCTCGACCCGAAGACGGCCGCGGTGCAGCGCGTGGTGTACGGCATCATCGATCCGTACCAGCTGCAGTTCTCGCGTGACATGAAGTGGTTCGTCACGGCGGGCAACCGCCTGAACCACGTCGACGTGTACCGCTGGGACGGCAAGGACCTGAAGCTGGCCAAGCGCATTGCCAGCGGCAAGACGCCCAGCCACATCTGGATCGACAACACCAGCACCATCGCCTACGTGACGATGCAGGACAGCGACGAGATGATCGCGGTCGACCTGCCCACGCAAACAGTCAAGTGGCGCACCGCCACCGGCCCGATGCCGGCCGACATCTTCGGCGTGCACAACGACAAGACCCTGCTGGTCGGCCTGACCGGCGGCGACGGCGTGCAGGTGTTCGACGTGGCCGGCGCGGAGCCCAAGCTGGTCGGCAAGATCCCCACCGGCAAGGGCGCCCATGCCTTCCGCTCGGCTGGCGACGGCAAGACCGTGTTCGTGAGCAACCGCGTGGCCAACACCATCAGCCGCATCGACCTGGCGACGCTCAAGGTCGTTGCCAACTACGCCGTGCCCGGCGGCCCTGATTGCATGGACGTGTCGGCCGACGGCAAGACGTTGTACGTGACCTCGCGCTGGGCCAAGAAGCTCACCGTGGTCGACCTCGTGGCCCAGAAGGTGGTGCGCCAGGTCAACGTCGGCCGTTCGCCGCACGGCGTGTGGACGCTGGACCATGGCAAGCGGACGTAGGCGCATCGGCGCGGCTTTCGCGCTGCTGATGGCCGCAAGCGTCATTCCTGGCGCGTGGGCGGCGCAGGGCGCGGCCACCTGCAAGAAGCCGGTTTACCTGACCTTCGACACCGGTCACATGGGCATCGCCCCGCTGGTGGCCGACGTGCTCAAACGGCAGAACGTGCGCGTCACCTTCTTTGCCGCCGCGGAACGCACCCAGACCGACGGCGACAGCCTCGACGACCACTGGGCGCCATGGTGGAAGGCGAGGGCGGCCGAGGGCAACGAGTTCGGCTCGCACACCTACGACCACGCCTACTGGCGCGCCGACGTCAAGGGCACGCCGCCGAGCTTTCGCATCAAAGCGTCGGCCGGTCCGCAGGACGGCAAGGAATCGACCTGGACCGCCGCCGAGTACTGCGCCAACATCCGCAAGTCGTCCGACCGGCTGGCCGCCATCACCGGCAAGAAGCCGCTGCCCCTGTACCGTGCGCCCGGCGGCAAGACCTCGCCCGCGCTGCTGGCGGCCGCCGAGGGCTGTGGCTACAAGTACGTCGGCTGGGCGCCCGCGGGCTTCCTGGGCGACGAACTTCCGAGCGAAAAATTCAGCAACGCCAGGCTGCTCACCCAGGCGCTCGACACCATCCGCCCCGGCGACATCCTGCTCGCGCACCTGGGCATCTGGTCGCGCAAGGATCCGTGGGCGCCGGCCAATCTGGAGCCGCTGATCGTGGGCCTCAAGGCCAAGGGCTTCTGCTTCGAAACCCTGCGCCAACACCCCGACTTCCGCGCCTGGATCGCATCCCATCCTTGAGGTTTCTGTCGTGATCGAGTGGTTGACGGACATTTTTTCCACCTTGCAGGGCTGGTTCTTCGAAGCCGTGGTGCAGCCGCTGGTCTTCGCGGTGGGCCTGGGCGGCTGGACCGAGGACGCCTTCGACGCCACCGGCTGGCTGCTGGTGGGCGCCATCCAGATCGTGGTGCTGATCGCGGTGATCGGGCCACTGCAGCGCTGGCGTTCGGTGGAGCCTGTGGTCGACCGTCAGGCCATCCGCACCGACGTGCTCTACACGCTGATCCACCGGCTCGGACTGTTCCGCCTGGCCATCTTCTTCACGCTGCAGCCCTTCTTCGACGACGCCATGGGCAGCCTGCGCACGGCAGGGTGGGGTACCTTCCACCTCGACGAGGTGTGGCCCGGCGTGACCGACGTGCCGGTGCTCGCGTTTGCGATCTACCTGGTGGTGCTCGACTTCGTCGGCTACTGGATCCATCGCGGCCAGCACCAGTTCAACTGGTGGTGGGGCCTGCACTCGCTGCACCACTCGCAGCGCCAGATGACCATGTGGAGCGACGACCGCAACCACCTGCTAGACGACATCGTCCATGACACGCTGATCGTCGTCGTGGCGCAGCTCATCGGCGTGGCGCCGGGCCAGTTCATCGCCTTCGTCGCGTTCACGCAGCTCAGCGAGAGCCTGCAGCACGCCAACCTGCGGCTGAGCTTCGGTGCCCTCGGCGAGCGGCTGTGGATCAGCCCGCGCTTTCACCGGCTGCACCACAGCATCGGCCTGGGTCACGAATCCAACGGCAAGAGCACGCTGGGCGGCCACAACTTCGGCGTGCTGCTCCCCTGGTGGGACATGATGTTTCGCACCGCCAACTTCGAGAACCGCTACGACCCCACGGGCATCCGCGACCAGGTCGAACCCGGTGCCGACGGCCGCGTGCGCGAGTACGGCCGCGGCTTCTGGTCGCAGCAGTGGCTCGGCCTGAAGCGAATGGTCGGGCGCGGCTGAGGGGCTCCGGCCCCCGGATGGTTCGCCCCAGGCGTTATCCTCGCTGCCTCATGCGCCTGCTCCTCGATTCCTTCTGGCGCGCGGTCGCCTACTGCATGCTGCCGCGCGTGATCGTGCTGTCGTTGCTCCCATTGGCGTTGATGGTGGCGTTGGCGGCCGGTCTCGGCTATTTCTACTGGGAAGCGTCGGTGGCCTGGACGCGCGGTGCGCTGGACGCCTGGCCGCTGCTGTCCAGCTTCTGGGCCTGGATCGGGCGGCTGTTCTCGGGCGACGTCGCCGGCATGCTGGCGCCGCTGGTCGTGGTGTTCGCCGCCACCCCGCTGATCGTGGTGCTCTGCCTGCTGATCGTGGCCGGGTTCATGGCGCCGGCACTCACCAGGCTGGTGGCCGAGCGGCGTTTTCCGTCGCTGGAGCAGAAGAAGGGCGCCTCTTTTTTCGGCAGCGCCCTGCGTTCGATCGGCGTCACCCTCCTTGCGCTGGTTGCCCTGGTGGTGTCGATGCCGCTGTGGCTCATTCCGCCGCTCGTGCTGATTCTTCCGCCGCTCATCTGGGGCTGGCTCACCTACCGCGTGATGAGCTTCGACGCGCTGGCCGACCATGCCAGCCCCGAGGAGCGCGCCGCGCTGCTGCGCGCGCACCGGCTGCCGCTGCTGTGCATCGGCGTGCTGTGCGGCTACCTGGGCGCGGCGCCCAGCCTCGTCTGGGCGTCGGGCCTGCTGTTCGCAGCCGCCTTCTTCGTTCTGGTGCCGATCGCCATCTGGATCTACACACTGGTCTTTGCCTTTTCGGCGCTCTGGTTCGCCCACTACTGCCTCGACGCGCTCGGGCAGTTGCGGGCCCAGCGCGCAGTGGCCGAGGTGGCTGCGGCGTCGGCCGCCGGCGGCACACCGGCGCTGGAGGCCGCGCAAGCCAACAAGGCCGCTCTTTCTCAATGGGGTTCACCATGACACGCGCATTCGGTCTCATCGTCGTCGGCGACGAGATCCTTTCCGGCAAACGGGCCGACAAGCACATGGCGAAGGTCATCGAACTGCTCGCCGCCCGCGGCCTGCAGCTCAGTTGGGCCGAATACGTCGGCGACGAGCCGGCGCGCATCACCGCAGCGCTCGCCCGTGCCTTTGCCTCGGGCGACATCGTGTTCTCGACCGGCGGCATCGGTGCCACGCCCGACGACCACACCCGCCAGTGCGCTGCCAAGGCGCTGGGCGTGCCGCTGGCGCTGCACCCCGAGGCCGAGCTGCTGATCCGCGAGCGCATGCAGGACACCGCGCGCGAGCAGGGCGTGCCCTACGAGCCCGACCGGTCCGACAACGTGCACCGGCTCAACATGGGCGTGTTCCCGCAGGGCGCCACGCTCATCCACAACCCGTACAACAAGATCCCCGGCTTCAGCGTGGCGGACGTCCATTTCGTGCCGGGCTTCCCGGTCATGGCCTGGCCGATGGTCGAGTCCGTGCTCGACGGCCGTTACGCCGATCTGTTTACCCGAAACGCCGTCGCCGAGAAGTCCGTGATCGTTTTCGGTGCCATGGAGGCCACCCTCACGCCGCTCATGCAGGCCATCGAAGACCAGCATGCCGGCGTCAAGGTGTTCAGCCTGCCGAGCGTCGATCACCCCGAATATGGCCGTCATATCGAGCTTGGCGTGAAGGGCGACCGCGTCCGCCTCGAGGCGGCCTATGCCCAGCTCATCGAAGGCTTGCACGGTTTTGATGCCAAGCTCGGACCCGAATTGGTGCGTTAATGTCGATGGCACCAATTTGGTGAAATTTCGCTTTTATTTGGGGTTTGCAGCGTTCATCAAGGCCTCATCCCGTGAGGTGACAATGGCACAGAAACTGCATCCCTCGTCCCTGTATTCCTAACCACCATCCAACTCAGGAGAAACTGATGGCAAAGACCGTCGCCGATGTACTCAAGCTCGTCAAGGAAAACGAGGTCAAGTTCATCGACTTCCGCTTCACCGACACCCGTGGCAAAGAGCAGCACGTCACCGTGCCGGTCTCGGCTTTCGATGAAGACAAATTCACCTCGGGCCACGCGTTCGACGGTTCCTCCATCGCCGGTTGGAAGGGCATCGAAGCCTCGGACATGCAGCTCATGCCCGACCCGAACACCGCCAACATCGACCCCTTCTTCGAAGAAACGACGCTGATCCTGACCTGCGACGTGATCGACCCGGCAGACGGCAAGGCCTACGAGCGCGATCCGCGTTCGCTCGCCAAGCGCGCCGAGGCCTACATGAAGGCTTCGGGCCTGGGCGACACCGCCTTCTTCGGTCCGGAACCCGAATTCTTCGTGTTCGACGGCGTTCGCTGGAAGAACGACATGTCCGGCTGCTTCGTGAAGATCGATTCCGAAGAAGCCTCGTGGAACACCGACAAGGAATACGAACACGGCAACACCGGCCACCGTCCGGCAGTCAAGGGCGGCTACTTCCCGGTGCCCCCGGTCGACAGCTTCCAGGACATGCGCTCGGAAATGTGCCTGGTGCTCGAAGCCCTCGGCATCCCGGTCGAAGTGCATCACCATGAAGTGGCCAACGCCGGCCAGATGGAACTCGGCACCAAGTTCAGCACGCTGGTCCAGCGCGCCGACTGGGTCCAGCTGCAGAAGTACGTGATCCACAACGTGGCCCACGCCTACGGCAAGACCGCCACCTTCATGCCCAAGCCCATCGTCGGTGACAACGGCTCCGGCATGCACGTGCACCAGTCCGTCTGGAAGGACGGCAAGAACCTGTTCGCCGGCGACGGCTATGCGGGCCTGTCGGACTTCGCGCTGCACTACATCGGCGGCATCATCAAGCACGCCCGTGCCCTGAACGCCATCACGAACCCCGGCACCAACAGCTACAAGCGCCTGGTGCCCGGCTTCGAAGCCCCGGTGAAGCTGGCCTACTCGGCCAAGAACCGCTCGGCCTCGATCCGCATCCCGTTCGTGGCGAACCCCAAGGGCCGCCGCGTCGAAGCGCGCTTCCCCGATCCGCTGATGAACCCGTACCTCGGCTTCGCTGCGCTGCTGATGGCCGGTCTCGACGGCGTGGAAAACAAGATCCATCCGGGCGAAGCCGCCAGCAAGGACCTGTACCACCTGCCGCCGGAAGAAGACGCGCTGATCCCGACCGTGTGCCACAGCCTCGACCAGGCTCTGGAATACCTCGACAAGGACCGTGCGTTCCTCACCAAGGGTGGCGTGTTCACCGACTCGTACATCGACGCGTACATCGAGCTCAAGATGCAGGAAGTCACGCGCTTCCGCATGGCGACGCACCCCGTCGAATTCGACATGTACTACTCGCTGTAATCGCTCGCGCGAAAGCAGCCATTCCCCTCGGTCTTCCGAGGGGAAGTAAGACAAAAGGACGGCCCTGGCCGTCCTTTTGTCTTACTGCGGAACATCTGGTCACCGGTGGCGTCGAATTGCATGAAAATGCGCCTTTGTCGCGCCCCTCTACCGATACACATGAAGACTGCTTCCCTCATTTTCCTGGCCGGTTCATTGATCGCGTTGCCGGCGCTTGCGCAGGAACGCGTCTGGCGCTGCGGCAACGAATACACCAACAACGCGAGCGTGGCCCAGCAAAAGGGCTGCAAGCCGCTGGAAGGCGGCAACGTCACGGTGGTGCAGGGCACGAAGCCCGCGGGGGGCGGCTCTGCGTCGTCGGGTGGTTCGTCTGCGGCGCGCGCGCCGGCCGGCAGCCCGCGCGTCGAAGGTGTCGACCAGCGCGCCCGTGACGGCGAGGCCCGCTCGGTGCTCGAGGCCGAGCTCAGGAAGGCCGAGGCCCGCCAGGCCGAGCTGCAGAAGGACTACAACAACGGCGAGCCCGAAAAGCAGGGCAGCGAAGGCCGCAACTACCAGAAGTACCTGGACCGCGTCGCCGAAATGAAGGCCGAGCTGGCGCGCAACGAGAGCGACATTGCCGGCATCCGCCGCGAAATCGGCCGGCTGCCCGCAAAGCAGCCGCAATAACATGGTGTTCGGGAAGAAGGCGAACGGCGCCAATCCGCGCTTCCAGTCCTTCGACCTGCTGTCCACGCTGATCGCGGTGGTCAACAGCAACGGCTCCGTGCTGTTTGCCAACGCAGGCCTCGAAGACGCACTGGGCACCTCGCGACGCACCCTCGAGGGCTCGCAGTTCGGCGCATGTTTTCATGAGCCCCAGGTGCTGCGCACCGCCATCGACGGCGCCGCCAGCAACGACTTTGCGACGCTGCGCTACGAGGCCTTCCTGCGCCGAGTCAATCACGAGCTGATGCCCGTTCAGGTCACGCTGGCGCACGGCGACAAGAAGGGCGAGCTCATCATCGAGATGTCGCCGCTCGAGAACCAGGTGCGACAGGACCGCGAAGAGCGCCTCATCGACCAGGCGCAGGCCAACAAGGAACTCATCCGCAACCTCGCGCACGAGATCAAGAACCCGCTCGGTGGCATTCGCGGCGCGGCGCAGCTGCTGCAGATGGAGGTCGAGTCGCGCGACCTCATCGAGTACACCCAGGTCATCATTCACGAGGCCGACCGGCTGCAGACGCTGGTCGACCGCCTGCTTGCGCCGCACCGCCGCCCGCATGTGGTGGGCGATGTGAACATCCACGAGGTGTGCGAGCGCGTGCGTTCCGTGATCCTCGCGGAGTTTCCGCGCGACCTGCACATCGAGCGCGACTTCGACGTGTCGATTCCCGAGTTTCGCGGCGACCGCGAGCAGCTCATCCAGGCCACGCTCAACATCGCGCACAACGCGGCGCAGGCGCTGTCCGAGCGCCGCGCGGCGGGCGATGCGCAGATCACTTTCAAGACGCGCGTGGCCCGTCAGGTGATCTTCAACAAGCAGTGGTATCGACTGGCACTGGAATTGCATGTCATTGACAATGGACCGGGTGTGCCGGACACGATCAAGGACCGCATCTTCTATCCGCTCGTCTCGGGCAGGGAAGGCGGGACGGGGCTGGGACTGACGCTCGCGCAAACTTTTGTGCAGCAGCATCACGGTGTGATCGAGTGCGACAGCGTCCCGGGCCGAACCGATTTCAAGATATTGATACCGCTGCCTTAGCGCAGCCCCGGCAACAGAGGAGATGCATGAAGCCGATCTGGATAGTTGATGACGACCAATCGATTCGCTTCGTGCTCGAGAAGGCTCTGCTGCGCGAAGACCTGCCCACGCGCAGTTTCACGAACACGCGCGAGGTGCTTGCCGCACTCGAGCAGGCCGCCGACGACGAACAGCAAGGCCCCCAGGTCCTGGTGAGCGACATCCGCATGCCCGGCGGTTCCGGGCTCGACCTGCTCGACAAGATCAAGGCCAAGCACCCCGGCCTGCCCGTCATCATCATGACGGCGTTCTCCGACCTCGACAGCGCCGTCTCGGCCTTCCAGGGCGGGGCCTTCGAATACCTGCCCAAGCCTTTCGACCTGCCGCGTGCGGTCGAACTCATCCGCCGCGCCGTCGATGAAAGCCAGCGCGAGGAAGTGGCCGAGGAGCGCATGGTCGCCGCGCCCGAAATGCTCGGCCAGGCGCCCGCCATGCAGGACGTGTTCCGCGCGATCGGCCGGCTGTCGCAAAGCAACGTCACGGTGCTCATCACCGGCGAATCGGGTTCGGGCAAGGAGCTGGTGGCGCGCGCGCTGCACAAGCATTCGCCGCGCACCAACGGCCCCTTCGTGGCCATCAACACCGCCGCCATTCCGAAAGACCTGCTCGAGAGCGAACTCTTCGGCCATGAGCGCGGCGCCTTCACCGGCGCGCAGACCATGCGCCGTGGCCGATTCGAGCAGGCCGAGGGCGGCACGCTGTTCCTCGACGAAATCGGCGACATGCCCTTCGACCTGCAGACGCGCCTGCTGCGCGTGCTGAGCGACGGCCATTTCTATCGCGTGGGCGGCCACAACTCGGTCAAGGCCAATGTGCGCGTGATCGCGGCCACCCACCAGGACCTGGAGCAGCGCGTCAAGCTCGGCGGCTTCCGCGAAGACTTGTTCCACCGCCTCAACGTGATCCGCCTGCGCCTGCCGGCACTGCGCGAACGTGGCGAAGACGTGCCCGCGCTCACGCGCCACTTCCTGCAGGTGAGCGCGCGCCAGCTCGGCGTGGAGCCCAAGCGCATTTCCGATGCCGCGCTGGCCAAGCTCGCGGCCTTCGGCTTTCCGGGCAACGTGCGCCAGCTGGAGAACATCTGCCATTGGCTGACCGTGATGGCGCCGGCACAGCTGATCGAATCCAAAGACCTGCCGCCCGAGGTGATGTCGGCATCGGTGCCCGAGGTCCATGTCCATGCGCACGAAGCCGCGAGCCATGCCGTTGCGGCCCAGGCGCCAGCATTGCCTCCGGCGGGCGCCGAACGCGAAGTTGCGCATGTGGCGGTGGCATCGCCCGAACACGCCGAAGCCGCGCCCACCGGCGTCAGCAGCTGGGAAAGCGGCCTCGAGGTCGAAGCCCAGGCCCTGCTGGCGGCCGGCCGCACCGATGTCTGGGACGTGCTGTCGCGCCGCTTCGAATCGCGGCTGATCCTCACCGCGTTGACCAACACGCGAGGGCGCCGCATCGAAGCCGCCCAGAAGCTGGGCATCGGTCGCAACACCATCACCCGCAAGATCCAGGAACTCGGGATCGAATGAAAAAGGCCCTTCAGGGCCTTTTTTTATCTGCTGCGCTGGCCCAGGGTCAGCGAATCGAGCTGGAAGTTTCCGCTCTTGTCCCAGAGCCACGTGTCCACGTACGTGTGGCCGCCCAACTTGCCCGGGCTGGGCAGGGGCGATGCGGCCTTGATGAGCTCGGCGATCATCGGCGCCACCTCCGGCGCGTGGCTGGGCGTGCGGCTGAAGGTCACGTTCATCACCTTGCCATTGGCATCGATGTCGGTCTCCACCACCACCACCGCATACACCAGCGGCGGGATCTTGCCCTTGTAGATGCGGCCAGCGTACTTGTTGTAGATGTGGCGCGCGCCGATCTTGCGGTAGGTGCGCACGGCCGGCGTCTGCGCGGTGATGAGGCGCACCGTGGGCACGTTGCGGTCGCCCTGCGCAGCCTCGCCGGTGGGCGAGGTCGTGGCGGGTGCGGCGCCGCCTTCCTCCGCCTTGTCCGAAGGTTTCAGCAGCGAGCAGGCCGACAGGGCAAGGGCCGCGGCGACCACGGCAAGACGGCCGCCGATGCGAATGAGCGCCGCCATGGCCTCAGGCTCCGAGGTCGACGTCGAGCACCACCGGCGCGTGGTCGCTGGGCTTTTCCCACTTGCGCGGCACGCGGTCGATGACGCAGCCCTTCACTTGCGGCACCAGCGGCTCGCTCACCAGGATGTGGTCGATGCGCAGGCCACGGTTCTTCTGGTAGCCCAGCATGCGGTAGTCCCACCACGAGTAGCTTTTCTCGGGCTGCTCGAACATGCGAAAGCTGTCGGTCAGGCCCAGCGCGAGCAGCGCCTTGAAATGGTTACGTTCCTCGCTCGTGTGGTGGATCGTTTCCTTCAGGCCCACCGGGTCGAAGCTGTCGCGGTCCTCGGGCGTGACGTTGAAGTCGCCCAGCAGCACCAGCTTCGGGTGGGCGGCCAGCTCCTGGCGCAGCGCGTCGTGCAGCGCGTCGAGCCACTTGAGCTTGTAGGCGAACTTTTCCGAGCCCGGCGCCTGGCCGTTCACGAAATAGCAGTTGACGACGCGCAGCGGGCCCGCAGGCGTCTCGACGGTGGCCGTGATCACGCGCGACTGCTCGTCGGTGAAGCCGCCGATGTTCTTCACCACGTCACGCACCGGCGCCTTGCTGAGGATGGCCACGCCGTTGTAGGTCTTCTGGCCGAACACTGCGGCCTCGTAGCCCGCGGCCTTCAGCGCGTCGAGCGGGAACTTGTCGTCGGTCATCTTCAGCTCCTGCAGGCAGAGCACGTCGACGGGGTTGGCCGCGAGCCAGTCGAGCACGTGCTGCAGGCGCGCGGTGAGGGAGTTGACGTTCCAGGTGGCAATTTTCATGGGGCTGGCAGCGTGTCCGTCGTTTCGAAGAACACAGGATTCGTTGTGTGGGGTGTCTCGCGGATGCCCGCAAGAGAGGCACGACGCGGGGCGCGTGGGAGTGTCGGCGGACAGCTTAGCAAAGGCGGCAGCCCGGGGTTGAAAACCCGCCGGCTGCTACGCTTGGTAACGTGCCTCGGGTCCGGGTTGCCCCGGTTGCGGCGCATTCCGAACGACCGTACGGAAAGAGGCCTAAAGATTGCATGCATGTACCCCATCCTGGAGGGATATGTTGCAATTCGTCACCCGTCGGCTGAGCCGCCTCAGTGTTGGCCGCAAGTTGCTGGTCATCTACCTGCTGGACCTGAGCGCGGTCATCTTCATCAGCGGCATCCTCATCAGCGAGAAATTCATCGCGATCGACTTCGGCCGCAAGGAGATGGCGGGCGCGGCCTACATCGACCGCATGCGCGCCACGCTGCTGGCCACCGCCGGATGGCACGGCGCCGACGCTGCGCCGCCGCAGGTGCTGGAGCGGCTCGAGCAGCAGTACGGCGACGGCATGCAGAGCGCGGAGGTCAGCCGCCAGTTCCGCGACGCGCTGGCGGCGGCCGCGCAGGCGGCTTCGCCCGGGCGCGAGGCGGCCAGGCGCACCGCGCTCGAACACGGGCGCGCACTGGTCACGCGCATAGGCAACCAGTCGAACCTGATCCTCGACCCCGACCTCGACAGCTACTACACGATGTCGCTGGTGCTGCTGCGCTTCCCCGAGCTGCTCGAATTGGGCTCCGACATGGCCGCGCGGCTGCACGCCCCCGGCGCGAGCGGCCTCGCGACGACCGAGGCGCGCACGCAGTACTTCATCCTGGAGGGGCGCATCGACGCGATCGCGGCCAGCATCAAGAGCGACTACGCGGAGGCCTTCGCCGCCGCCAAGGGCCCGCTGCAGGCGCGGCTGGACCCCTCGCGCGCCCGCCTGCTGGCAGGCATCGAAGCTTTCCGCGACGCTTCGCGCAGCGTGCTCGCGTCCAGCGACAGCACCGACAACAGCGGCAGCCGCCGCGGTCTCGTGGCCTTCGACGCGGCCCAGCAGGCGTTGTTCGGCGAACTCGACAGCGCGTGGTCCGGTGCCATCGGCGAACTCGACGCGATGCTCACCTCGCGCGAGCAGGGTTTCTTCGCGCGCATGTGGCTGCACCTGGGCACGGCGCTCTTCCTGCTGCTGATGATCCTCACGGCGGTGTTCTACGTGGCGCGCCAGATCTCGCGGCCGCTGCGGCGGTTGTCTGGCGTGGTCGACACCGTGCGCCGCACCGGCGACCACAGCCTGCGCGCGCACTGGGACAGCGGCGACGAAATCGGCGTGCTGGTACTCGGCTTCAACGACATGCTGGCGCAGCTCGACCGCGAGCGCCGGACGCAGCAGGAACTCGCAGCCAGCGCGCGCGCGGCCGAAGCGCAGCGCGACCTGGTCGCGGCCATTCCGATCCCGCTGATGGTCACGGCCATTCCGAACCACGAGGTGCTCAACGCCAACCCCAGCGCGCAGGCCTGGCTCGGCGGCGGCACGCGCGACCCCTGGGCGCTGGGCGTGGCGCCGGGCGTGCGCTCGCGCTTCTTCCAGCAGCTGGCCGACCGCGGCGCGGTCGACGAGTTCGAGGTGCGCTGGCTCGGCGGCGCCGAGCCGTCGTGGGCGGTGCTGTCGGCGCGGCGCCTGGTCTACCAGGGCCAGGACGCGCTGCTGACCGCCTTCACGCCCATCAACCACCTGAAGCTGATGGAGCAGCGGCTCATGCTCTGGGCCAAGGTGTTCGAGGCCTCGTCCGAAGGCATCCTGATCATCGACGAGCAGCACCGCATCCTCACCGCGAACCGCGCGCTGTGCCGCCTCACGGGCCACGACCTGGGCGACCTCGTGGGCGAGCCGCCCGAGCGGCTCATGAGCGACGACACGCTGCACTTCGCCGGACTGTGGCCGGTGCTCGACCAGCGTGGCACCTGGCAGGGCGAGGTCAGCGTTCGCCGGCGCAACGGCGGCAGCTACCCGGCGTGGCTGGTGGCGAGCGTGGTGCGCGACGGGCCGGAGCGCATCTCGCACTACATCTTCACGTCCATCGACGTGAGCGACCGCAAGCGCAGCGAGGCGCGCATCCGCTTCCTGGCGCACCACGACGTGCTGACCGAGCTGCCCAACCGGTCGCTGTGCATCGAACGGCTGGGGCTCGCGCTGCAGCAGGCGCAGCGCAAGGGGCAGCGCGTGGGGGTGCTGTTCATCGACCTCGACCGGTTCAAGAACATCAACGACTCGCTGGGCCACCATGTCGGCGACGCCCTGCTGCGCTCGGTGGCCGGGCGCATGACGCAGGCCGTGCGGCCCGGCGACACGGTGAGCCGGCTCGGCGGCGACGAGTTCGTGGTGGTGCTCAACAACGTGGCCGACGCCGGGGAAATTCTTTCGCTGGTCGAGCGACGGCTGATCACGCTGATCAGGCAGCCGCACGACATCGACGGCGCCGAGATCCATGTCTCGTGCAGCGTGGGCATTGCGGTCTACCCCGACGATGCCCAGGACATCGACGCGCTCATGCGCCATGCCGACGTCGCCATGTACCAGAGCAAGGCGAGCGGGCGCGACACCGCGCGTTTTTTCACGCCCGAAATGAACGAGCGCGCGCAACAACGCCTGCAGCTCGAGTCCAGCCTGCGCCACGCGATCGAGCGCCAAGAGCTCAGCCTGCACTACCAGCCGCGCATCGACGCCCACAACGGCGAGTTGATCTGCGTGGAGGCGCTGCTGCGCTGGCACAGCGCGGAGCTGGGGCAGGTGCCCCCCGCGCAGTTCATCCCGATCGCCGAGGAGTCGGGCCAGATCGTGGCCATCGGCGCGTGGGTCATCGCGCAGGCCTGCGCGCAGCACGCCGCCTGGCGCCGCGAAGGGCTGGGTGCGATCCGGGTGGCGATCAACATGTCGGCGCTGCAGTTGCGCGACGGCAGCCTGGTCGATGTGCTGCGAGACGCGATCGCGTTCAACGCCGTGCCGCCGGGCGACATCGAGCTCGAGCTCACCGAATCGACGCTGATGGATGCGGCCGAGCAGACGCTGGTGCAGTTGCACGCGCTGAAGGCGCTCGGCGTGATGCTGTCGATCGACGACTTCGGCACGGGCTTTTCGAGCCTGAACTACCTGAACCGCTTTCCCATCGACAAGCTGAAGATCGACCGTTCCTTCGTCCACAAGATGCTGGGCGATCCGACCGACATGGCCATTGCGCGGGCCATCATCGGGCTGGGGCACACGCTGGGGCTGCGCGTGGTGGCCGAAGGGGTCGAGCGGCGCGAAGAGGCCGACACCTTGCGCGCCGCGCAATGCGACGAATTGCAGGGCTACCTCATTGCCAGGCCGATGCCGGCGTCCAGGCTGGCGGGCTGGATCGAGCACGACAGCCGGATGGATGCGGCGTCGATCTGACGCCTTGTCCGGAAGACTGCCCGGCCGTTAGAGCCTGGCTCAGAGTTCGATGAACGCCGAGGTGGCCTTGTTCAGGGCCAGCTGGCCCTTCACC
This sequence comes from Variovorax sp. 10N412, assembly GCF_056394985.1. NCBI lineage: Bacteria > Pseudomonadati > Pseudomonadota > Betaproteobacteria > Burkholderiales > Comamonadaceae > Variovorax > Variovorax sp. 10N412. The sequence continues at coordinate 629,566 of NZ_JBFTIO010000001.1, read as the reverse complement.
GTGATCGATTCGACCTGGGCCAGCTGACGGATCGCGCGTGCACCGGGTGCGCGGTTCGACGGTGGAATGAAGGCTGTCACCAACTCTGCCGCACGCAGCACGCGCAGCCTGTCGATGTCTGCGGGCGTGTGAATCACGTATGGCAATTTCTGCTCGGAGAGCACCCGAAGAAATTCCATGGACATGGGCCGTCTCCTTGGGGTTGAGGGCGTGACGGCCATTGTGCGCACAAACAATTAGCCCTGTCTAACCCCTGCGGCGCGCAGGCCTTTGTGCGTGTACCGAAGACCTAGTTTCGGCCCTGCGCCGGCCACGCGGTGGTGTCGGGCATCACGATGTGCCAGTGCACCGGGTCGATGCCGTCGAAGGTCGCGAGGTAGCGCTGCGACAGGCGGTCTTCGCCGGTCACGTCGCGGATCACGACGGCGTCGATGCGTCCGGGGTGGGTGCGAAACGTTTGCGCGTAGATCTCCGGATCGGCCTCGCCCGAGTCGCCCACCAGCACGAAGCGGCGCTGCGGAAACTCGGCCAGCAGCCGCTCGATCACGCCGAGCTTGTGCGCGCGCGAATCCTCGGCGCCGGGCACCAGCGTGCGCCATGTGGTGCTCTCGCGCAGGTGCATGCTGCCCGCGGGAAAGTCGGCGCCGCGAATGAAGTCGGCGAGCGCGGGGTACAGCTGGATCGGGCTGGCGGACAGGTAGTGAAAGCGCGTGTCGGGCGTCTTCGCGATCTCGCGGTACCACTGCGCCATGCGCGGCGCAGGCTCGAAGCGGCGCGAGAAAGTGTTGAGCAGCATCTCGCGCCGGTCGCGCACCTGCGTGCGCTTGATGGTGTCGTCGATGTCCGAGATGATCGACACGCCCTGCGCCGGCACGATCAGTGCCTGCCCCCGGAATCGGTGCAGCAATTCGCCCGGGCCCGTGACGCCGTGGAACTGCACCCACTCCTGCGAGGACGCCGAGGGCGACAGGAGCGACGCACGCGGCATGTCGATCACCACGCGCAGGTTGCAGCGCCCGTCCTTGCCCGAAGGCGGCATCGTCACGCGCGTCGGGCTGCCGTCGAATTCGATGTCGATGACCTTGTCTTCTTCCGACTCCGCATGGAACAGCGCGGTGCGCTGGTTGAAGCGCAGCCGTGCGGCGGGCGAGAGCTTCTTGAGGTTCAGGTCCAGGTAGCGCGCGAGCGCGGTGTTCAGGCCCCAGCGGTGCTCGCGCTCGAAGATCCAGCCGTGGATGTCGACCTCGAGCCGGCCGTCGGCGGTGGGGCGCGCCGTGCCGGTCATGAAGAGCGCCTCTTCGTCGGGCTCCAGAGGCTCGGGCGCTGCCTGCGCGGACCGCAGCGGCGCAAGGCCCGCAAGCAGCGCCGCGCCCATCACCACCGACCTGCGACGCAGGGTCGGGGCGGGCGTGTGGCCAGGGCCGTCGTCGCTCATCGGCTGGGGGAGGCTATCCGCTCGTACGTGACGAAACTGAAGCCGAGGCCTTCCTTCGCCGAGACATGCGAGGCGCGCTGCGTTTCGTGCCACACGGTGGCGTCGAGCGTGGGCGCGTGGGCATCGCCTTCGTAGTCGCGCGCAAGTTCAGTCACGACCGCCCGTTGCGCCAGGGGCTCGGCCTCGGCGTAGATCTGCGCGCCGCCGATCACCCACACGTCTGCGGGCTGTTGCTGCTCGCACAGCGCGAAGGCCTCCTGCAGGCTACCCACGCGCTGTGCGCCTTCGGCCTGCCAGTCGGCCTGGCGCGTGACCACGATGTTCTGCCGGCCCGGCAGCGGGCGAAAGCGCGGCGGCAGCGAGTCCCAGGTCTTGCGGCCCATGACCACCGGCGCGCCAGCTGTCTGCTGCTTGAAGTGCGCCATGTCCTCGGGCAGGTGCCAGGGAATGGTGTTGTTCGCGCCGATCACGCCGTTTGCGGCGCGGGCGAAGATGAGGTTGATGCGGGGCGTGCTCATGCAGTCACCCCGGTCATACCGCCACGGGCGCCTTGATCGGGTCGCCGTGCTGGTAGTCGAGCACCTCGAAGTCTTCGTACTGGTAGTCGAAGATCGAGTCCGGCTTGCGCTTGATGTTCAGCGTGGGGTATGGGTAGGGCGTGCGGCTCAGCTGCAGCGCCACCTGCTCGGCGTGGTTGCTGTAGATGTGGCAGTCGCCGCCGGTCCAGATGAAGTCGCCCACGTCCAGGTCGCACTGCTGCGCCACCATGTGCGTGAGCAGCGCGTAGCTCGCGATGTTGAAGGGCACGCCCAGGAAGATGTCGGCGCTGCGCTGGTAGAGGTGGCAGCTGAGCTTGCCGCGCTCGCCCTCGGCCTGCGGCGGCGCCACGTAGAACTGGAAGAAGGCGTGGCAGGGCATGAGCGCCATCTTCGACAGCTCGGCCACGTTCCATGCGCTCACGATGATGCGGCGCGAATCGGGGTTGCTTTTCAGCGTCTTGATGACGTCGGAGATCTGGTCGATGTGACCGCCGTCGGGCGTGGGCCAGCTGCGCCACTGCACGCCGTACACGGGGCCCAGGTCGCCGTCTTCGCGCGCCCATTCGTCCCAGATGCTGACGCCACGTTCCTTCAGCCAGTTGTTGTTGCTCGAGCCGGTCAGGAACCAAAGCAGTTCCTGGATGATGGACTTCAGGTGCACCTTCTTCGTGGTGACCAGCGGAAAGCCTTCGTTCAGGTCGAAGCGCATCTGGTGGCCGAACACGCTCTTGGTGCCGGTGCCCGTGCGGTCGCTCTTGAACACGCCGTGGGTGTCCACGTGGCGCATGAAATCTTCGTACTGGGAGCGAACGGGGCGGGTGGGCGAGGTCATGTTGGGAATTTTACGGGGCGGCGCTAGCATTGGCCGATGACCGGTCATGACCACTCCCACGAACACAGCGAACTCGGCGACATGGACCTGCGCGTGCGCGCGCTCGAGAGCGTGCTCACGCAGAAGGGCTACATCGACCCCGCCGCGCTGGACGCGCTGATCGACACCTACCAGACCCGCATCGGCCCGCGCAACGGCGCGCGTGTGGTGGCGCGTGCCTGGGTCGACCCGGCCTTTCGCACATGGCTGCTGGCCGATGCCACCGCGGCGATCGCCTCGCTCGGCTACACGGGCCGGCAGGGCGAACACATGGTGGCAGTGGAGAACACCGACGCGTTGCACCACATGGTCGTGTGCACCCTGTGCAGCTGCTACCCCTGGCCGGTGCTGGGCCTGCCGCCCACCTGGTACAAGAGCGCGCCGTACCGCTCGCGCGTGGTGAAAGACCCGCGTGGCGTGCTCGCCGACTTCGGCGTGACGCTGCCCGAGGCCACGCGCATCCGCGTGTGGGACTCGACCGCGGAGGTGCGCTACCTCGTGATCCCACAGCGGCCCGCCGGCAGCGAGGGCCTGGATGAAGAAGCGCTTGCGGCGCTGGTCTCGCGCGATTCGATGATCGGCACGCGGCTGGCGCAGGCCCCCGCGAAAGAGGGGAGCCCTGCATGAGCTACGACACCAAGGCCGATCTCGGCGGCCAGCCCGGTTTCGGCAAGGTGGTGTCGGAGGCCGAGGGCGACCTGTTCCATGCGGACTGGGAGCCGCGCGCACTGGCGCTCGTGCTGGCCATGGGTGCGACCGGTTCATGGAACATCGATGCGAGCCGCGCGGTGCGCGAGACACTGCCTGGCTACCGCGACCTGAGCTACTACCAGATCTGGCTCTACGCGCTGGAGCAACTGATGCTGCAGCGCGGGCAGGTCTTCGCGGACGAGATCGCCAGCGGCGAGATGCGCCATGCGCCCGCACCTGTCGCACGCGTGCTGCAGGCGGCCAACGTGCCGCTCGTGCTGGCGAAGGGCTCGCCGACGCAGCGCCCCGAGCCGGGACCCGCACGCTTCGCCGTCGGGCAGGCGGTGCGCACTCACCTAGGCAAGGTCGACCATCACACGCGGCTGCCCGCCTATGTGCAGGGCAAGCGCGGCACCATCGCGCATGTGCACGGCGCCCACGTGTTCGCCGACGCGAATGCACAGGGGCTCGGCGAGCAGCCGCAGTGGCTCTACACGGTGGAGTTCGCCGAGGCCGAGCTCTGGGGCGACACGGCGCCGCGCCAGAACCTCTCGGTGTCTGTCGATGCGTGGGAAAGCTACCTGGAGGCCGTCGCATGAACGGCGACCGCCTGCCCCTGTCGCCCGGCATGCCGCGCGATGCCGACGGGCCTGTCTTCGGCGCGCCGTGGGAAGCGCAGGCCTTCGCGATGACGCTGGCGCTGCATGAACGCGGGCTGTTCACCTGGTCCGAGTGGGCCGAGACGCTGGCCGCGCAGATCGCCGCCGCGCAGGCCGCGGGCGATCCGGACACGGGCGACACCTACTACCGGCATTGGCTGGCGGCGCTCGAGACGCTGGTGGCGCGCAAGGGCGCGAGCTCCGGCGACGAACTGGCCCGCTACCGGCATGCGTGGGACCATGCCGCGGATCGCACCCCGCATGGGCAGCCGATCGAGTTGCGGGCCGAAGACTTTCCCGGCTGAGGGTCTTGTCTTGCTCCTTCCCCTTCCGGGGGAAGGTTGGGACGGGGGCAAGCGGCGGTGGATGGGCCAGGGGCAATGGATACGCCGCGTGCCCCCACCCCAGCCCTCCCCCGGAAGGGGAGGGAGCAATGCAGCAGAACCTAGACGCGGATCACACGGCCCGGGTTCAGCGTGTTCTTCGGGTCCAGTCCGCGCTTGATGGCCCGCATCATCTCCAGCGCCACCGGCGACTTGTGCTTCTCGAGCTTGTCGACCTTGAGCGAACCCACGCCGTGCTCGGCCGAGAACGAGCCGCCGAACTTCTCGACCGCGTCGTACACCAGCGTGTTGATGCGCTCTTCCTCGTTCTTCAGGAAGGCCTTGGTGTCGATGTTCTCCGGCGCCTGCACGTTGTAGTGCAGGTTGCCGTCGCCCAGGTGGCCGAAGTTCACCAGCCGCACGCCGGCGATCTCGCGCTGCAGCAGCGCGTCGGTCTCCGCCACGAAGGCCGGGATGCGGGACACCGGAATCGAGATGTCGTGCTTGATGTTCAGGCCTTCCTCGGCCTGCGCCAGCGGAATGCTCTCGCGGATGTGCCACAGCTGGTGCGCCTGCGTGAGGTTCTCGGCCACCACCGCGTCGGTCACGCAGCCGTCTTCGAAGGCGGTTTCGAGCAGCGCCTCGAAGCGCGCGCGGGCGTGGTCCTCGGACTCGCTGTCGGAGTTTTCCAGCAGCACGCAGTAGGGCACGGCCTCGTCCTTGATGAAGGGCACGCGCAGCTGCGGCATGTGCTTGTCGACCAGGCTCAGCGCGAACTTGCCCATCACCTCGAAACCCGTGAGGCCCGAGCCCAGGTGCTTGTGCGCCAGGCCCAGCAGCGTGACCGCATGGTCCAGCGAGGGCACGGCGGCCCAGGCGGTGAGTTGCGCGGCCGGCAGCGGGTAGAGCTTCATGGTCGCGGCGGTGATGATGCCCAGCGTGCCTTCGCTGCCCACGATGAGGTCGCGCAGGTCGTAGCCGGTGTTGTCCTTGCGCAGGCCGCTGGTGCCTTCCCATATTTCGCCCTGCGGCGTGACCACTTCCAGGCCCAGGCACAGGTCGCGGGTGTTGCCGTAGCGCACCACCTGCGTGCCGCCCGCGTTGGTCGCGAGGTTGCCGCCGATGGTGCAGCTGCCTTCGGCCGCCAGGCTCAGCGGGAACAGGAAGCCGGCTTTCTCGGCCGTTTCCTGCAGCGTCTGCAGGATGCACCCGGCCTCCACCGTCATGGTGAGGTTCGCGCCGTCGATGGTGCGGATCGCGTTCATGCGCTGCAGGCTCAGCACCACCTGCGTGCCGCTCTCGTCGGGAATGGAGCCGACCGCCAGGCCGGTGTTGCCGCCCTGCGGAATGACGGCCGTGCCGGCCGCGGCGCAGGCCTTCACCACGTCGGCCACCTGTTGCGCGGTGCCGGGCCGCACCACGGCCAGCGACTTGCCGCGCGCGCGCTTGCGCCAGTCCTGCTCGTAGGCGGTGAGGTCGCCCTCGTGGAGCACGTTCGCGGCGCCGACGATGGCGCGCAGTTGATCGATCAGGGATGCAGTGGTCATTGGGCGGAGGCCTCCAGGGGGCGGTCAGCGGCAGCAGCAGTCTTGGCGTGGCGCAGTCGCAGCCGCACGTGCCAGGCGCAGGCCGCGAACAGCACGAGGCACAGCAGCACCTCGACGAGCGCGAGCACCTGGCTCACGCCGCTGGTGTCGCTCCAGGCGCGCACCACGCCCTCGGTGAAATAGAGCCAGACCATCAGGCTGACCCAGCGGTAGGTGTACATGCGGTTCTTCCACAGCCCCGCCAGCGGAACGACGAGCGGCAGCACCTTCAGCGCCAGCAGCGAGCCGCCCGGGCGCAACGGTGCCAGCCACAGCTCCCAGGCCAGGCCCAGCACGATGAGGCCGACGAGGCTGCCCACGGCGGCCCAGCGGGTCGCGCGAACGGAGGAGGGTGGAAGCGTTGGTGCGGACACGTCGGAGCGGCAGGAAAGAAGAGGGCGCGCGGTCGGTGGCGGACGCGATGGAAAAGAGCGGATGGCATGATAGCCGCCATGAATCGTCGGCAACTCTGGAGGGATCTTTCTCGCTTTCCCTGGCGCAACACCGCGGCGGTGCTGGGCGAGCGTTTTCGCGAAGACAAGCTCGGCCTCACGGCCAGCAGCCTGACCTTCACCACCACCATCGCGATGGTGCCGTTCTTCACGGTGGCGCTGGCGCTGTTCACCGTGTTCCCGATGTTCGCCAAGATGCAGGGCCGGCTGCAGCGCTGGCTGGTCGAAAGCCTGATTCCCGAGAACATCTCGCGCCAGGTGCTCGGCTACCTGAACCAGTTCGCGAGCAAGGCCAGTGGGCTGGGCATCGCGGGCCTGATCGTGCTGCTGATCACGGCCATTGCGCTGATCCTCACGATCGACAAGACGCTCAACAACATCTGGCGCGTGCGCACGTCGCGGCCGTTGGCGCAGCGGGTGCTCATCTACTGGGCCACCATCACGCTGGGCCCGCTGATCCTGGCGGTGAGCCTGTCGACCACCTCTTACGTGTTCGCGGCCTCGCGCGACGTGGTGGGCGGTGCCATGGTCAAGCTGGCCTTCGACAGCCTCGAGTTCCTGCTGCTGGGCGCCGGCATGGCCGCGCTGTACCACTACGTGCCCAACACCCACGTGCGCTGGTCGCACGCCTGGGCGGGCGGCATCTTCGTGGCCGCGGCCATCGAGATCGCCAAGCGCGTGCTGGGGTACTACCTGAGCCTGGTGCCGACCTATTCGGTGGTGTACGGCGCCTTCGCCACCTTTCCGATTCTTCTGGTGTGGATCTACGTGGCCTGGGTGATCGTGCTGCTGGGCGCGGTCATCGCCGCCTACCTGCCGAGCCTGCTGACGGGCGTGGCGCGCCGCGGCGGCACGGCGGGCTGGCCGCTGCAGCTGGCGATGGAGTCGCTGCAGCACCTGGCGCGCGCGCGGGCCACGCCGTCCAAGGGCATGGGCGCGGCCGAGCTGGTGGCGCACATGCGGGTCGACGCGCTGCAGCTGGCGCCGGTGCTCGAGACACTGGTGGCGCTCGACTGGATCGCGCCGCTGGCCGAGGAGTCCGAGGGCCGGGACCCGCGCTATGTGCTGCTGGCCGACCCGTCCACGCCCATCGAGCCGCTGCTCAGGGAACTGATGATGCCGCGCGCCGAACCGCTCGAAGACCTGTGGCAAAAAGGCCCATTACGCACGCTGCGGCTGGGCGATGTGCTATTAATTTAGTAGCAATCAGATCTTCACGCGGCCCAGCCAGATGTCGCGGTACATCGCCCAGTCGCCCATGAAGCTGTAAAGCGGCCGCTTAAAGGACGCCGGCCGGTTCTTCTCGAACCCGAAGTGCCCGACCCAGGCAAAGCCGTAGCCCGCCACCAACCCGGCCAGCAGCCACCACGGGTTGCGCGTGACCAGCAGCGCCAGCAGGCACAGCAGCGAAATCGTCGAGCCTGCGAAGTGCAGCCGCCTGCAGGTGCGGTTGGCATGCTCGGTGAGGTAGAACGGATAGAACTCGGCAAAGCGCTTGAAACGGCGCGGATCGACTGCAGATGCGGGGGCGGTCGTGGTGTTCATCGGGCGAGTCTCCTGTGACCTGGAACCCCCGGCAGAGGGTGCGTTGTCCATAATAGCCACGACCTTGCGCCGGCACCATCCGGCCCTTCCATCACTCCCCGGACGCATCGACCTTGAGCGCTCTTCCAAACACCCCGAGCACCCCGAACACGCCGGCATCCCCCGAGCCGTCCACCGATGCGCTGTGGGTCGTTTGCCTGTGCGCCGAATGGTGCGGCACCTGCCGCGACTACCGGCCGCTGCTCGAACAGGTGGCGCGCGCGCATCCGCAGTTGCGCTTCGCATGGGTCGACATCGAGGACCACGCCGACATTGCCGACGCCTTCGACGTCGAGACCTTCCCGACCCTGCTGGTCGCCGGTGCGGACGGCACGCGCTTTCTCGGCCCGCTGCTGCCGCACGCGGAAACGCTCTCGCGCATGCTGTCGGCGCTGCAGCCGCCCAAGCCTTCGAGCCTCGATGTCGACCTGCTGCTGGCGGTGCTGAACAAGAAGCCGGCCGTCTTCACGGTCTGAGCTTTTCCCTTCCACCTCTCCCGGCGGACCCTTCATGAAGATCCTGATTTTTGGCGCCACCGGCATGGTGGGGCAGGGCGTGCTGCGCGAGTGCCTGCTGGCGCCCGACGTGCAAGGCGTGGTGGCCATCGGGCGCAACGCCACGGGGCAGCAGCACCCCAAGCTGCGCGACCTGGTGCACAAGGACATGTACGACTACAGCGCCGTCGAGTCGCAGCTGCAGGGCTTCGACGCCTGCTTCTTCTGCCTGGGCGTGTCCTCGGTCGGCATGAAGGAGCCCGAGTACAAGCGCATCAGCTACGACCTCACGCTGGCCGCCGCCACCGTGCTCGCGCGGCTCAACCCGGGCATGACCTTCACGTACGTGACGGGCGCCGGCACCGACAGCAGCGAGCGCGGCAGCAGCATGTGGGCGCGCGTGAAAGGCGCGACCGAAAACGCCTTGCTGCGCCTGCCGTTCAAGGCGGCGTACATGTTCCGCCCCGGCGTCATCCAGCCGCTGCACGGCGTTCGCTCCAAGACGCCGCTGTACGACGGCCTCTACGTCGTGCTCTCGCCGCTGCTGAGCTTGGCCTACCGGCTCTGGCCGAACAAGGTGACGACCACCGAGAAGGTCGGCCGCGCCATGCTGGCCGTGGCGCGCAACGGGGCGCCCAAGAAGGTGCTCGACCCGGCGGACATCAACGCGCTGGGCTGAGCTTCTTCGCGCCTGGTTTCAGGCGCCGGCACGCGCCCGCCCCAGCTTGCGCCGTCCCGCACTGGCGATGGCGCCCACCAAGTGCTTCACGAACGCTTGCGCCAGCGGCGGCAGCGTGCGGCCTTCGAGCGCCAGCACCTGCAACTGGCGCTGCTGCAGCGGCGCCTCGGCAAAGGGCCGCGCCACCACCGTGCCCGCGTCGATCAGGTGCATCACCGTGAGGTGGCCCGACAGCATCACGTCGGGCGTGCGCAGCAGCGGCAACAGCACAGACGAGAAGTTGCTCACGAAGATCGCGTGGTACCGCAGCCCCTGCAGGCTGCAGGCCTGGTCGAACAGCTGGCGCGCGGTGACGCCCTTGTCGCCCACGGCCAGCGGGTAGCGCACCGCATCGGCCACCGACACCACGCGCTGGCGCGCCAGCGGATGGTCGGGCCGCAGCACGGCATACACCGGCGCGGTGGCCGTGTGCGCAACAGCCAGGCCGGGCTCCGGCGCCACCACGTACTTCAGCGCGATGTCGGTCTCGCCGCGCGCCAGCAAGGCGCTCACGCCGTCGGGCGAGCCCACGTGCAGCTCGAGCTGGCAGCCCGGGTGCGCCTCTTCGAAGCTGCGCATCACCAGCGGCATGAAGTGCCCCGCGAAGCCTTCCGTGCAGGCCATGCGGATGCGCCGCGCGCCTTGCCCGCCGAGGTCGCGCACCTGCTCGACGACTTGCTCGATGTCGAGCTGCGCGTTGCGCAAGTGCGCCGCCAGCCGCTCGCCGGCGGCCGTGAGCGCCATGCCGCGCGCATGCCGCTCGAACAGCGGCGTGCCCAGGCTGTCTTCGAGCTTGGCGATCTGCCGGCTCACCGCCGACGAGGCCACGAACAGCCGCGCCGCGGCCTGGTTGACCGAACCGCTGCGCGCCACTTCGAGGAAGTGGCGCATCGGGATGCTCAGAAGCGGGAGAGTCATGGGAAGGTCATGCGCGCGGCCAGGTGTTGCCTTGAAGGCAATGGTAGCTTGCCAAAACGATGCTGGAAGCATCGGCCTTCAGGCCTTGTACTTGCTCCACCCGATGGACAGACAAGGACACCCTTCATGCAACGCACCCACAGCCTGGCCGCTGCCACAGCCTATTTCGAAGGCGGCGGCTTCTTCGCCGACCTCCAGCGCCGCATCGCCTTTCGCACCGAAAGCGACACCGGCGCCGCCACGCCCGCGCTGGAGGCCTACCTGCGCGAGGAGCTGATGCCGCCGCTCGCGGCGCTCGGCTTCGCCTGCGAGGTGGTGGCCAACCCGGTGCCCGGCGGCGGCCCCTTTCTCATCGCGCGCCGCATCGAAGACCCGGCCCTGCCCACGGTGATGACCTACGGCCACGGCGACGTCGTGAGCGGGCAGGACGCGCAGTGGGAAGAAGGCCTCGCCCCCTGGGCGCTCACCGTGCGCGGCGAGCGCTGGTACGGGCGCGGCACGGCCGACAACAAGGGCCAGCACAGCATCAACCTGGGCGGGCTGGCCGCCGCCATCGAGGCGCGCGGCGGGCGCCTGGGCTACAACATGACCTGGCTCGTCGAGATGGGCGAGGAGGCCGCCTCGCCCGGCCTGCACGCGGTGTGCGCGCAGGAGCGCGACAAGCTGCGCGCCGACCTGTTCATCGCCAGCGACGGCCCGCGCGTGAGCGCCGAACGGCCCACGCTGTTCCTGGGCTCGCGCGGCGCGGTCAACTTCAGCCTGCGGCTGCGCGCCCGGCCGCGCGCCTACCACTCGGGCAACTGGGGCGGCGTGCTGGTCAACCCGGGCACGGTGATCAGCCATGCGGTGGCCTCGCTGGTGGACGCGCGCGGCCGCATCCTGGTCGACGCCTTGCGCCCGCCGCCGGTCACGCAGGCCGTGCGCGACGCGCTGGCCGACATCGCCATCGGCGGCGGCACGGACGACCCCGCGGTCGACGCGGGCTGGGGCGAACCCGGCCTGAGCCCGGCCGAGCGGCTGGTGGCGTGGAACACCATCGAGGTGCTGGCACTCGGCGCCGGCTCGGCCGCGCGGCCGGTCAACGCCATTCCGTCGGAGGCCGTGGCGCATTGCCAGCTGCGCTTCGTGGTCGGCACGCCCTGGCAAGACCTGCAGCAGATCGTGCGCGCGCACCTCGATGCGCACGGCTTCGGGCAGGTCGAGGTGGCTGTCACGCTGACCGGCGCGGCCACGCGGCTCGATGTGCAGAACCCGTGGGTCGGCTGGGCGCGCCAGTCCATCGAGCAGAGCAGCGGCCAGCGACTGGACCTGCTGCCCAACCTTGCGGGCTCGCTGCCCAACGACGTGTTCGCCGACCTGCTCGGCCTGCCGACGCTGTGGGTGCCGCATTCGTACCCCGCCTGCGCGCAGCACGCGCCCAACGAGCACCTGCTCGCGCCGCTGGCGCGCGAGGGCCTGCGGATCATGGCGGGCCTGTACTGGGACCTGGGCGAGCCCGGCCTGGTGCCATGGGCCGCCGGCCGGATCCCGACCGCCGCTGCCGCTTCTTCAACCTCCTGACTCGCACACGCACACGCCATGAACTCTCCTGTCTCCCGCCGCACCTTCGGCCTGCTGCTCGGCGCCTGCACCGTCCTGGGCGCGCACGCCCCCGCGTTCGCGCAAGATGCCTGGCCCGAGCGCGCCATCAAGCTCGTCGTGCCGTTTCCGCCCGGCGGCGGCACCGACATCGTGGCGCGTGCGATGGGGCAGACCCTTTCGGAGCGCCTGGGCCAACCCATCGTGGTCGACAACAAGCCCGGCGCCGCCACCATCATCGGCACCGACGCGGTCGCCAAGGCCGCGCCCGACGGCTACACGCTGCTGCTCTCCGGCTCGACCAGCTACAGCGTGAACCCGGCCTTGCGCGCCAGGCTGCCCTACGACCCGGTGCGCGACCTGGCGCCCATTGCCATCGTGGCGCGCACGCCGCTGGTGCTGGTGGTGGGCAAGGGCACGCCGTGGCATTCGGTGGCCGAGCTCGTCGCAGCGGCCAAGGCCAAGCCCCGGAGCATCCGCTACGCCACCTTCGGTTCGGGCTCGGGCCCGCACCTGGCGGGCGAGCTGCTGGCGCTGGCCGCCGGCATCCAGCTGCAGGACATTCCGTACAAGGGCAGCAGCCAGAGCTCGATGGCCGTGATCGGCGGCGAGATCGAGGTGGGCATCGACACCGTGGCTTCCGTGGCGCCGCATGTGCGTTCGGGCAAGCTGCGCGCGCTGGGCATCGTGGGCGCCACGCGCTCCAGCATGCTGCCCGAGGTGCGCACGCTGGCCGAGCAGGGCCTGCCCGACGCCACCTTCGATGCCTGGTACGGCTTTGCCGCGCCGGCGCGCACCCCCGCCCCGGTGATCGACAAACTCACCCGCGCAGTCACCGCGACCATGGGCAACCCCGCGCTGCAGGCGCAGCTGCGCGCGCAGGGCATGGAGCCGGTGGCCATCGGCGCGGCCGCCTTCCGCACGCAGATGGAGGGCGAGATCTCGCGTTACCGCGCGCTGGCGCACCGCGCGGGCATTGCCGCCGAGTAGGGCGGGCGCGCGAACCGCAGGCCCTGCGGCGGTGAAGGCAGGACGCATCGGGCAAACTCGAACGTCGTTCGTTGCCGCATCGGCAATGCCCGCGGCTGAATGCCGCGGCCCGATGCCGACCTGATGACACACATCACTTCCTGCGTGCCTCGCATCCGCCGCGTCCTCCTGCCCGCCCTGCTGCTGTGCCTGTCGGCGGCATCGGCCGTTCACGCACAGACACCCGCACCGGCCTCGCCTGCGGCCTGGCCGCAACGCCCCATTCACGTGGTCGTGCCCTTTGCGCCGGGCGGGGGCAGCGACATGGTGGCCCGGGTGCTGGGGCACAGCCTGTCGCAACGGCTCGGCCAGCCTGTCGTCGTGGACAACAGGCCGGGCGCCGCGACGGTCCTTGGCACCCAGCAGGTGGTGCGTGCCGCGCCGGACGGCTACACGCTGCTGCTGTCGGCCTCCACCAGCTTCACCGTGAATCCGGCGTTGCGCAAGACGCTGCCCTACGACCCGGCGCGCGACCTGGCGCCCATTGCCATCGTGGCGCGCACATCGCTGGTCATGGTGGTGGGCCAGGGCACGCCGTGGCGTTCGCTGCGCGAGGTGATCGCGGCCGCCAAGGCCAGCCCCGGGCGCATCCGCTACGGCACCTTCGGCCCGGGCTCGGGCCCGCACCTGGCCGGCGAGATGTTCGCGCTGGCCGCGGGCGTGCAGCTGCAGCCCATTCCGTACCGCAGCTCCGGCCAGCTGCTGGTGGCGCTGAACAGCGGCGATGTGGCGCTGGGCATCGAGGTGCCCGGCGCGCTGGCGCCGCAGGCGAGCGCGGGCAAGCTGCGCGCCATCGCGGTCCTGGGCGCCGGCCGATCCGCGGCGTTGCCCGAGGTGCCCACGCTGGCGGAGCAGGGCCTGCGCGACGCGACCTTCGAGGCCTGGTTCGGCCTGGCCGCCCCGGGCCGAACGCCCGCGCCGGTGCTGCAGACACTGTCGCGCGCGGTAATGGCCGCGATGGCAGACCCCGCCGTGCAGGCGGCGCTGCGCGCCCAAGGCATGGAGCCGGTGGCGCTCGACGCGGCGGCCTTCCGCAACGAGGCGGAAGCCGAGATCGCGCGCTACCGCATCCAGGCGGCGCGCGCGGGCATCTCGGTGGACTGAACGCTCACGCGGCGACGAAGTCGCGCAGCGCGAACAGCACCGCGTCGGGCGCCTCGCTCATCAGCGCGTGGCCGGCAGGCACCGTCACCACCTTGGCGTTGCGGGCCTTGCCGACCAGCAGCCGGGTGGCGCGCGGCGGCGTCATCTGGTCGGCGTCGCCGAGCAGGAACAGCACCGGGCACTGCACTTTTTCGATGGCGGCTTCGCCGTTGGCGTAGTCGTTGCAGGCCTTGAAGCCGATGTGGAACACGTTGGCGTCGCGGTTGCCCGCGAGCACGCGGCGCATCAGCGCGCGCGAGCTGCCGTGCAGCCAGGTGCCCGGGCCGAGCGAGGAGGGCGGCGGCGCCATCATCGAGTGCGAGAAGGTGTTGACCATGGCAATGGCGCGCTGCGGATCGTTGAGCGCACCCTCGAGCAGCGCGGGCGACACGGCCATGGGGTAGGCGGTGCCGACCATTGCCAGGTGCGTGATGCGCCCGGGCGCGCGCGCGGCGGTTTCCAGCGCAATGAGCGAACCGAAGCTGTGGCCGATGAGCGCGGCCTTGTCGACACCGGCGGCGTCGAGCAGTGCAATGACGAACTGCGCCGCGTCTTCCACGCTGGCGGGCGGCGGGCCTTCGCTCTTGCAGTGGCCGGGCAGGTCGACCGCGAGCACGTTCCAGCCGTGGTTGGCGAACCAGCGGCTCTGCAGGATCCACACGCTGTGGTCGTTGAGCACGCCGTGGATGAACACTGCCGTGGGCTTGGCCGCATCGAGGGGCTTGCCGCCGGTGTAGCAGTAGGTGGTGTGGCCGTTGACGGTGTAGTTCATGTCAGGCCCTCGCCTTTTCCGCCGCCTTGAGCGCACGCTTCAGGTCGTCGATCAGGTCGGCCGGGTCTTCCAGTCCGATCGACAGGCGAATGGTGCCCTGCGAGATGCCTGCGCCTGCCAGCGCTTCGTCGGTCATTCGGAAGTGCGTGGTGCTCGCCGGGTGGATCACCAGGCTGCGGCAGTCGCCCACGTTGGCCAGGTGGCTGAACAGCTTGAGCGCCTCGATGAAGGCCTTGCCCTGCGCGCGGCTGCCCTTGATGTCGAAGCTGAACACCGCGCCCGCACCGCGCGCGCCGTGGCGCAGCAGCTTCTGCGCGAGCGCATGGCTCGGATGCGATTCGATCAGCGGATGGCACACGCGCGACACGAACGGGTGGGTGGACAGGAACTCGACCACCTTCTGCGTGTTGTCGATGTGGCGCTCCATGCGCAGCGGCAGCGTCTCGATGCCCTGCAGGATCAGCCAGGCCGTGTGCGGGCTCATCGAGGCGCCGAAGTCGCGCAGGCCCTCGCGGCGCGCGCGCAGCAGGAAGGCACCGACCGTGCTTTCCTCGCTGAACACCATGTTGTGGAAGCCGTCGTAGGCCTGCGTGAGTTCGGCGAATTTGCCCGACTTTTCCCAGTCGAAGCTGCCGCCGTCGACCACCACGCCGCCGATCACGGTGCCGTGGCCCGACAGGAACTTGGTCGCCGAGTGGTAGACCAGGTCGGCGCCCCAGTCGAAGGGCTTGATCAGGTAGGGCGAGGTCAGGGTCGAATCGACCAGCAGCGGCACGCCGGCTTCGTGCGCGATGTCGCTCACCGCGGGGATGTCGAGCACATCGAGGCCGGGGTTGCCCACGGTCTCGCCGAAGAACAGCTTGGTCTCGGGGCGTACCGCCGCGCGCCAGCCGTCCAGGTCGCCAGGCTTCACGAAGGTCGTCTCGATACCGAAGCGGCGCATCGTGTAGTGCAACAGGTTCTGCGAGCCGCCGTACAGCGCCGTGCTGGCGACGATGTGCGAGCCCGCGCCCATCAGCGTGGCCACCGACAGGTGCAGCGCGGCCTGGCCGCTGGCCGTGGCGATGGCGCCGATGCCGCCTTCGAGCGCCGCCACGCGCTGTTCCAGCACCGCGTTGGTCGGGTTGCTGATGCGCGAGTACACATGGCCCGCGCGTTCCAGGTTGAACAGCGCGGCCGCGTGGTCGCTGGACTCGAAGACGAAGGAAGTGGTCAGGTGGATCGGCACCGCCCGCGCGCCGGTGGCGGGGTCGGGCGAGGCGCCGGCGTGCAGCGCGAGGGTGTCGAAACCGGGGTCGGAATATCCGGGCATGCAGGGCCTTTCTGTTGTCTCTGGGGTCGCTTGGCAAAGCCCCGTTACGTCTGCAATTCATGCGTGCGCGACAGGGGCGTGCAGGTCGGCGCCGATTGTGGGCTATATTCAAAAACGGCACGCCGCCGACCCAGCCCCAGAGATAGCCGAGATTGAGTCCCGAGAGGAGCACACGATGAAAGTCAGCGACATCCTTCGCGTGAAGGGCAATACGCTCTTCACCATCACACCAGACGACAAGCTGGCAGAAGCCGCCACCACCATGGCGGAAAAGGACATCGGTTCGCTGGTGGTCATGGAGCATGGCGACCTGGTCGGCATGCTCACCTTCCGGGAAGTGATCGTCGCCATCGTCAACAACGGCGGCCAGGTCGGCACCACGCTCGTGCGCAAGGCCATGGACGACGCCCCGGTCACCTGCACGCTGGAAACCGACCTCGACGAAATCCGCCGCATCATGCTGGAGCGCCACGCGCGCTACATGCCCGTGATGGACAAGCGCATGCTGATGGGCGTGATCAGCTTCTACGACGTGGCCAAGGCCGTGGTGGACAGCCAGAACTTCGAGAACAAGATGCTCAAGGCCTACATCCGCGACTGGCCTGCGGAAGACGAGAGCAAGACCGGTTGAGGCCGCTCACGCCGTTCGCGCCGGTCAGGCCGGTCTGCCGGCTCAGGGCAGCCGCGCGATCTGCGCGCGCAGCAGCGAATAAAAACCCTCGGTGTCGGCCTCGCTGATCCACAGCGTGTTGGGCGTGCGGCGGTTGTAGCCGCGAAAGTCGACCACCGTCGCCCCGGTGGTGAACTCCCCCTTGGTCTCCACGTCCACGCTCACCTTCGCGCCCTTGAACAGTTCGGGCGCGAGCAGATAGGCGATCACGCAGGGGTCGTAGATCGGCCCGACCGCCACGCCCCGGCGGCGCAGGCCGTACGCCATCATCGAGTCGAAGATGTCGGCCACCACCTTGCCGGCGTTTTTGCCCATGGTGCGAAAAGGCACGATGCGCTCCGGCGTCAGCAGCACGCGGCGAGCCGCGTCGTGCGACATGGCCGTCACCGGCACGCCGCTGCGGAACACGACAGCCGCAGCCTCGGGGTCGGCATACACGTTGAAGGTGGCGGCCGGCGTGATGTTGCCGCCCACGCCCCATGCGCCGTCCATCACCACGATCTCCGCGATGGCCGGCTTGATGTCCGGCGCCGCGTTGAGCGCGGCCGCGAAGTTGGTGAGCGGGCCCAGGCCCACGAGCGTGATGCTCCTGGGCGCCGCGCCGCGCAGCGTCTCGATCAGGTATTGAACCGCGTGCACGGGCATCAGCGGCCCGCGCGGCTCGTGCAGCGCGGGGCCTTCCATGCCGGTCTTGCCGTGCACGTCGTCCGCGAAGATGGGTTCGCGCACCAGCGGGCGCGGGTAGCCGGCGTACACCGGAATGTCGGGCCGGCCGGCCCAGTCGCGCACGATGCGCGCGTTCTTCTCGGTCACGGTGAGCGGCAGGTTGCCCACGCCCACGGTCAGCGCCAGGATGCCGAGCCGGTCGGTTGCCGCCATGGCCATCAGCAGCGCGACGGCGTCGTCCTGCCCCGGATCGGTGTCGATGATGACCTGTCGCTTGCCCTGCACGGGCGGCAGCTGCGTGGCCGGCGTGCCGGCGAGGGCCTGCGCCAGCGCGGCCGTGCCGGGGCTCTGCGCGAAGGCCAGGCCGCCCAGGCTGGCAGTGGACGCCGCCAGCAGGGCGCGGCGGGACAACATCGTCTTCGTCACGCGCTCACTCCTTGATGTTGGCGGTCTGAACGATCTTCTGGTTGCGGGCGTACTCGGCCTGCACGAACTTGCCGAACGATTCCGGCGTGCCGCTGCCCGGCAGCGCGCCTTGTTCCATCAGCTTGGAGCGCACGGCTTCTTCCTGCAGCACCGCGTTCAGCTCCTGGTTGATCTGCGCCACCACGGCCGGCGGCGTCTTCGCGGGCGCGAAGATGCCCGTCCAGCTCACCATGTCGAAGCCCTTCAGGCCGGGCATCTCGTCGAAGGTGGGCACGTTGGGCAACGCGGCCAGCCGCTTGCTGCTGGTGATGCCCAGCGCCTTCAGGCGCTTGCCGTTCACGTGCGGAATGGCGCTGGTGCTCACCAGCATCGCCAGGTCGACCTGGTCGCCGATCACGTCGGTGGCGATCTGCGCGCCGCCGCGGTAGGGCACGTGCGTCACGAAGATGCCGCTGCGCTCCTTGAGCAGTTCCATGGCCAGTTGCAGCACCGTGCCCACGCCGGAGGTGGCGTAGTTGTACTTGCCGGGCTTGGCTTTCGCGAGCTTCACGAAGTCGGTGAAGGTCTGCGCCTCCAGGCCGGGGCGCGCCACCAGCACCATCGGCGCGGTGTTGAGCAGGCCGACCGGCGCCAGGTCTTTGAGCGGGTCGAAGCGGAAGGCCGTCGGGTTGACCAGCTTGCCGATGGCGATGGCGCTGTCGGGCCCGACCACCAGCGTGTAGCCGTCGGGCGATGCGTTCACCGCCTTGGCCACGCCGATGGCGCCACCCGCGCCGCTCACGTTCTCGATCACCACCGACTGCTTGAGCCGCTCGCCGAGCCGCTGCGCCACGAGGCGGGCGTTGACGTCCACGCTGCCGCCGGCCGTGTAGGGAACGATCAGCGTGATGGGCTTGGCGGCGGGCCACGCCTGCGCGAAGGCCACGGCGGGAAGCAAAGCGCAGAGCGAGGCGGCGAGGAGCAGGCGTCGAGGGGTGTTCATGGCGGGAGTCATCCGAGGGTGGGAGGGGCAGAAGGAACGGGTTCGGTGTCCAGGCGCGCGCGCAGCGAATCGAAGGCCTCGCCCCACTGCGTGCGCCATTCGCGGCGCTGGGTGTCGTCGATCCAGGCGCCGTCCAGGCCGTTGTGCATGAAGCCGCGCAGCTCGTCCAGGCCGAAGCCGAAGTCGCGCACCATCATCAGCCAGGCCTGCGTGGGCGTCACCTTGTGCAGCGTCGGGTCGTCGGTGTTGGGGTGGATGCGCAGGCCCAGGCCGGGCATGCGGCGGATCGGATGGTCCAGCGCCCAGCGCTCCGGCGGCAGCGTACGCAGGTAGTACGAGTTGGTGGGCACCACGGTGAAGAGCACGCCACGCTCGGCGCACTGGCGCGCGAAGTCGGGCTGGTCGACCACCGTGTAGCCGTGGTCGATGCGATCGACCTGCAGCACGTCGAGCGCGGTGCGCACGTTGGTCCACGGCATGCCGAACTCGCCGGCATGCGCGGTGGTCTTCAGGCCGGCCTTCTTCGCGTTCGCGTAGGCCTGCGTGAAGAGTTCGGGCGGGCGGTCGTTCTCGCGGTAGTCGATGCCGATGCCGATGACCTCGTCGCAGCGGTGCGCCTTGACCCACTCCACCATCTCCACGGCCGCCTCGGGGCTGGCTTCGCGGTCGATGGCGGCGATGAGGCGCCCGGCGATGCCGAACTCCTGCTGCGCGTCGTGGATCGCGCGCACGATCGCGCCTTGCGCCATGGCGTAGGGAATGCCCGAGCCGTGCACCGTGCCGGTCGGGTTCCAGAAGAACTCGGCGTAGCGCACGTTGTGCGAGGCCGCGTCCTGCAGGTACTCGAGCGTGAGCTGGTACAGGTCGCCGGCGCTGCGCACCAGCTGGGCGTCGAGCGCGCGCAGCACGCGCAGCACGCCGACCGGCTTCTCGCCGCGCGTGTAGAAGCCCTCGATCTCGTCGGCCGCGAGCGGCGCGCCGGCGCGCAGGTTGAGCTGCTTGAAGGTCTCGTGGCGCACCGTGCCGAACAGGTGGCAGTGCAGCTCGACCTTCGGGATCGCGCGCAGGAACGGTTCCAGCGTGAAAAGTGCAGGCGTGGGGCTGGTCATGCGGGCCAGTCTAGTAACGGCGACCTCATAAGGAAAATTTTGAATTTCTATAATTTGATTCACTGAATCAATAACCGAAGCAACCGGGAGTGCCCATGGCCGCCTTGCCCTTGCCGTTGCCCCTGCGTGCACTCACCCTGCGCCAGCTGCAGTTCTTCTCGGTCCTGGTGGAAGAAGGCCAGTTCGGCCGCGCGGCCAGGCGGCTGGCCATCACGCAACCCGCGCTGAGCAACGCCATCAAGCAGATGGAAAAGCTGCTCGGCGCCGAGTTGCTCACGCGTTCCACCCACCGCCTGGAGCTCACGCCCGTGGGCGCCGAGGTGCTGGCGCGCACCGACTTCCTGGTCAACACCTTCGAGGTGGCGCTGCGCGACATCGAGAGCACGGTGCAGCGGGGCAGGGCGTTCGTGCGCATCGGCGTGATTCCCTCTGCCAGCGCGCGCGTGACGGCCGCGGCCGGCGAGTTCCTCAAGAGCGGCCAACGCGAGGTGGAGCTGGCCTGGCGCGACGCCCCGTCGAACACGCTGCTGGCCGAACTGCGCAGCGGTCAGATCGACATGGCGGTGGCCGCCATCACCGAGCCGCCGGGCGGGCTGACCTGCATCGACCTGTTCCGCGACCCGCTGGTGCTGGTGGTGCGGCGCGACCACGCACTGGCGGCGGCCGGCGACGCGAACTGGGAGGCCATTGGCAAGGAGCGGCTGGTGCTGTTCGAAAGCGGCAGCATGCCGGCGCTGGGCAATCCGGCGCGCGCGCAGTTCGCACAGGGCGCGGAGCCGTACCGCGTGAGCTATTCCGAAACGCTCTACGCGCTGGTGCGCAGCGGCCAGGCGCTGGGCCTGATGCCGCGCCTGTACACCTCTTCGCTGCGCGACCCCGAGCTGGCGGTGGTGCCGCTGCTGAAGCCGCGCGTCGAGCGCCGCGTGGTGCTGGCCTACCTGCCGGGGCCGATGCGCAACGTGGTGGCGCAGGAGCTGATCGCGTTCCTGCGCGAGCGGCTGCCGCAGGCCGGAGAGCTGAGCTTGCGCCGCATGACCAAGGGCACGCGGGCGCGGCGCTAGGCCGTCAGGTCATCTGCGCGTCGCGCCTGAAGCGCGCCAGCGTCCACCCGTCGCCGAGCAGGAACATGCGCGTGTGCAGTTCGGCCAGCGTGGAGGCCGGGATCTCGCGGCCAAGATAGCTCAGCTGCTTTCGGCGCAGATCGGCAAAGCCCGCTTCGTAGTGGCGCGACAGGCTTTGCCACAGCGCATGGGCGCCTGGCGACTGCCGCGCGCCGCTCATCAGGCAAATGCCCTGGTCCAGCGCCCAGCGGTAGACGGACGACGCCAGCCCGCGCCGCTGGTACGCGGGGTCGTACTGCGAATGCGGCGCGCGGATGTGGCGGTCGGCCCTGCGGTCCAGCTCGATCAGCCGGTTGAACACCGTGTAGCCGACCAGGCGTTCGTGGCGCACGTCTTCGATGTAGACGTAGAACTCGCCGTCGGCCTCGCGAAAGCGGGCGCGCAGGGCGGGATCGTCGAGCGTGAGGTGCGGCATGTCCTGCAACCGGTCGCCCAGCGCGCGCATGCGCTCGTGGAGCGGGCCGAGCGCGTCGGCGGGCCTTGCCTGGCGGGCATCGACGTCGACGCGCAGTTCGGCCGGCCTGCGCAGCCAGGTCGGCAGCATCGGAAAAATGAAGGGCAGGGCCGGTGCGGGTGCGGGTGCCATGCCGTGCCTCACCGTGCCGGCGCCGTCGCGTGGCGCCCCTGCCATTCGGCCAGCGCACCGTGCGGCACCACGAGCACGTCGCCCGTGGACCACCTCAGCACGCGCAGCGCCACGCTGCCGAACAGGAAGTCCATCGCCGCGCTGCGCCTGCGCTTGCCGACCACCAGCAGGTCGGCGTTCGTGTACTGCTGCTGCACCGCCGCCTGCCGCGCGGGGTCGCCCCGCCCGATCGACGACACCACGCGGTTGCGGCGCGCGCTCGACGCGTCGGACAGCCACAGCATCCGCTCGCGCGCATGGCGCGCGCAGGCATGGCGGTAGGCGTCGATGACGTGCGCCGACACGTCCGCGTAGCGCAGCTTGCCCTCGTGCATGGCGGTGAAGGCGTGGAACAGCTCGATCTCGGCGGCGCTGTCGAAGGCGCAGGCCAGGTCGACCAGCGGGCGCGATTCGTCCATGAGGTCGACGGCGACGAGGACGCGGCCGTAGCCGCCTGCGCGCGGGTCGAGCCGCGTCACCAGCACGGGGCGCTGCGCGGCGCGCAGCAACTGCTCCGCGGGCTGGCCGTGGAAGAAGGCCGCGACCGAGCGGTCGGGCTCGTCGCCGATCACCACGAGGTCGCACCACTGCGCCTCGCGTGCAGCGCTGTCCAGGCGGCCGCTCGCGTCGTCGACTTTCTTCACCAGGACGGCGAAGCGCTCGGCGACCTCCAGGCAGACCGCGCCCAGGTCTTGCGCCGCGTCGGCCTGGGCCGGTCCGCAGAACGCCGCGGGCGCGTACATGATCTTCAGCAGCGCGCCATGCGCCGCCGCGATGGAGGCCGCGCGCACGACCGTGCGCAGGCCGTGGGCCGACAGGTCCGTCACCGCCAGGATGGATTGGATGTTCATCAGTGTTCTTTCCGCATGACGAGGCCGGCCGCGGCCACGCCCGCGGTGAGGCGGGCGGGCGGCGACAGGCGGGGGAATCAGCTGGGAAAGCGCGGCGTGCCCGGGGCGGGCGCGCTACCGCGCGGGCTGGGCCCGGCGGTCGATGGTGGGTGCTGAAGAAAGGGGGAGGCTGACCGCCGGGCTCAGAGATCTGCGAGGGTCTGGTGCGACCCGGCAGTCATCCGCGCAGTGACGACTGCGCGCGATGTGTTGCGAAAGAGAGCCTGGCGTTGCATGGGGCCCCGAGTGTAGGAAGCCCCACGCGCAAGGGCAAACAAAGGCCTCACGCCCTTTGCCGGATTGAAGGCCGAGGGGCTCGGCGCGTCAGCCGTTCAGCTCGGCGGCGGCGTGGATGGTTTCGCGCACCCGCGGGTAGATCTGCAGGTTCCACTTGCTGCCGCTGAACACGCCGTAGTGGCCCACGCCGGCCTGCAGGTGGTGTGTCTTCAGGTAGGGCCGGATGCCGGTGCACAGGTCTTGCGCCGCCACCGTCTGGCCCACGGCGCAGATGTCGTCGCGCTCGCCTTCCACCGTCAGCAGCGCGGTGCGGCGGATGGCGGCCGGGTTGACGGTGCGCTCGCCCACGGTGAGCACGCCGCGCGGCAGGTCGTAGGTCTGGAACACCCGCTCCACCGTCTCCAGGTAGAACTCGGCCGGCAGGTCGTTCACCGCCAGGTACTCGTCGTAGAAGCTGCCGATGGTGCGGGCCTTTTCCAGGTCGCCCTCGATCAGGTGCGTGACCATGTCCTGGAACTGCTTCTTGTGCCGCTCGGGGTTCATGCTCATGAACGCCGACAGCTGCAGGAAGCCCGGATACACGCGCCGCATCACACCCTTGTGCGGCCACGGCACATGGCTGATGAGGTTGCGGCGGAACCATTCGATGGGCTTGCTGGTGGCCAGCACGTTCACGCCGGTCGGGTTGATGCGGCAATCGACCGGGCCGGCCATCAGCGTCAGGCTGCGCGGCGTGGCCGGGTTGTCGTCTTCGGCCATGAGCGCGGTGGCGGCCAGCGCGGCCACGCAGGGCTGGCAGACCGCCACCATGTGCCCGCCCGGGCCGATGGCCTCCAGAAACTTGATGAGCTGCAGCGTGTAGTCGTCCAGGCTGAAGCCGCCATGCCACAGCGGCACGTCGCGCGCGTTGTGCCAGTCGGTCAGGTACACATCGTGGTCGCGCAGCAAGGTGCGCACGGTTTCGCGCAGCAGCGTGGCGAAATGGCCCGACAGTGGTGCAACCAGCAGCACGGGCGGGTGCACCGCTTTGATGTCCTTCCTGAAATGCAGCAGCGTGCCGAAGGGCGAAACGAGCGCCGTCTCCTCGTGCACGGCCACGTCGACGCCGTCGACCGGCACGCTGTCGATGCCGTAGGGCGGCCGCGTGTGCGTGAGCCGCATGCGCGAGAACACCTCGAACTGGGCGGCCATGCGCCGCACCGGGGTGTGCTCCGTGCCGTCCTGCCAGAGGGCCTTGCCCAGGAATTGCGCCGCCAGGCGTGCCGGTGAAAGCAGGTCGGCTTGGTTCTGGTAGGCCCGGTACAGCATGAACCCGGTGCAGGCAAGTTGCGGGCCAACCGCATGGCATGGCGCTTGCACGCAGTGCAGCAACGTCCAAGGAGCTTCCCGATGGCCAAACCCGTTCTCACCATCAGCAGCAAGAACTACGGCGCATGGTCGCTGCGCGGCTGGCTGATGTGCAGGCTGGCCGGCCTGGACTTCAGCGAGAAGGTCATTCCGCCCGACGATCCGGCCATGAAGGCCGAGATGCTGCTGCTGTCTTCTTCCATGCTGGTGCCTTCCTTGCAGCACGGCAGCGTGAAGGTGTGGGACACGCTGGCCATCGGCGAGTACCTGAACGAGATCAAGCCCAAGGCCGGGCTGCTGCCGGACGACGTGGCCGCGCGCGCCCACTGCCGCGCCATTTGCGGGGAAATGCACTCCGGCTTCGGCTCGATGCGCGGCGCGCTGCCGATGAACATCAAGGCCCATTTCAAGAGCTTCAAGGTGTGGTCGCGCGCGCAGGCCGACATCGACCGCATCGTCGCCATCTGGCGCGAATGCCTGAAGGCCCATGGCGGGCCCTTCCTGTTCGGCAAGCAGCCGGGCATGGCCGACGCGATGTACGCGCCGGTGGTCACGCGCTTTTTGAGCTACGACGTGGCGCTCGACAGCACCTGCGCGGCCTACTGCAAGCGCGTGATGGAGCTGCCGGCCATGAAGGAATGGGTGGCCGAGGCCAAGAAGGAGCCCGACGAGATCGACGAGCTCGACGCCGAGTTCTAGTGCCTGAACATCCGCAGGTCGAGCGCGCTTTCCTCGCCCAGCCACATGGCGTGCGCCGTGTGGTCGGCAAAGTCGTCGCCCGTCACGCCGTGCACGAACACGTCGAGCCCGTCGCGGTGGGCGTCGAGCCAGCCGATCACCTGGTCGAACTCGGCCGCGTCGAAGGCGAGCTGGCAGCTCCAGTGCGGATGCGGCCCCACCAGCCGCTCGTGCACGCGGCCGACCACCACCATCAGTTCATGGCCCGCGCGCTCGACCAGGGCGCGGGCCTGCGCCAGCGTGGCGGGCGCGAAATAGACGTGGGCGTGGTACTGGGCGTAGAGGTTTTCGGGGCGGCGCGGCATGGTGCGCTCATTGTGGCCCCAAGCGCGGAGCCAGGTGAAAACGCCCGCTGTAGCGGAACACGTCGCCGAACCAGCGGTGGCGCAGCCGCATCTTCATGGTGAAGTGCTCGGCGCTGTGCGGGTCGGGGCGCTCCTCGACGTAGGCGGTGCCGAGGCACAGGCCCAGCGGCAGCGGGATGCGCAGGCCCCCGATGCGCCAGACGTAGCCCAGGTCGCGGAACACCACCGCGCCTTCTTCCGCACTCACCGCCAGGCGCATGCCGATGCCGAAACGCACGTACTCGATCACCTCGCTGCCGCCGCCCGCGTCGTGTTCCATGTGCGAGCGGAAGTGAAAGGGCCGCTTGCCGGGAAAGTGGAAGACGCGGTTCCAGTACAGCTTGGCGTTGTCGGGGTGGCAGTGGTAGTGCACCTCGATCGGCACATCGGTGCCCTCGTGCGGCACCAGCGCGCCGAAGAGCCGGCCGAAGGGCATCAGCAGCGCGGCCCAGGGCGCGTGCCAGACCTCGCTCATGACGCCGCGCACGCACACATGGTCGTCGGAGAACGGCGCCATCGTGTAGTGCCGCCTGACGACGTCGCCCAGCCGCTCCCACGCGGGGCCCAGCACCTGCTGGAACACGGGCTGCATCATCCGGCCGCCACGGCAGCGGCTTCGCTGCGTGCCTTGTAGAAGCGCAGGATGTTCTCCGAGCCGTTGCCCAGCAGGGCCTGCAGCACGCGGTCCGCATACCAGTTGAAGCGCGTGCTCAGCCGCCACGACACGTCGATGCGCAGCTCGGTGCCGCCCGCGCGCGGGGTCAGCGTGTAGCTGGTGTCGCGCAGGTCGAAGTACTGGCCGCCGATCATCACGTGGTCGTCCAATGCGCCGGCGGGGAAGGACTCGGGCGTGAAGCGGTAGCGCCACTTCAGCAGGCGCCCGGGCTGCCACTCGGTGATGACTTCTTCGAAGTGCACGTTCTTCTGCCACTGCACCTGGCGAACGCGGCCCTCGGGCGTCTCGACGGTCACGCCCGACATCGGCATCGGCACGCCGATGCGGAAGGCCCACGCGTCGCCGACCTCGCCGGGACGGATGTCGCGCGCCTCGTTGAGCGCGTGCCACACGCGCTCGGCCGGCGCCGCAATGAAGAGCGTGCGCGAGGTATGGGAAAACTGGTCGGGGTTGGGCAGCTGGGGCTCGATGCCGCCGAGCAGCAAAGGCAGCAGCGCAAAGCCGTACAGGGCAGGCTTGGGCCAGTTGGTGATGCGGCACACGATGCCCATCGCCAGCCCGCCGACGCTGCCCATCACCGCGAACAGCGGCACGATGACGATGGCGCAGATGATTCCTTCGATGAACACGGCCAGCGTGCCGGTGACGAACAGCGCCGTGGCCACCCACGGCGCCCAGAGGTAGTAGCCCCAGCTGCGCCGCTCGATGCGCTCGGCCATGTACACCGTGACCGCGCCGCACACCGCGGGCACGAAGTACACGAAGGCGCCGAGCATCGGCGAGAAGCGGTGGCCCGGCCCGCCGCTGAAGACGATGCGCAGCACCAGCGCGACGAGCGCGCCCGCCAGCATCGGCCAGAACCATGCGAAGGGCATGCGGCGCCGGGGCGCGTTTTGCATGTCGTTCGCCGTTTGCTCGACGGGCGCCAGCCCCGAGAACCTGCTTTCTTCCGGTGTGTCGTTGCGCATGGGAAACCTCTTCTCCTCGTTGTGTGTTGTGGTTCGCTCAGTCGGCGCGGCGCCTGGCCGTGACCATGCAGTAGTCGAAGTCGCGACAGAACATGCCCAGCGCCAGGGCGCAATAGCTCGCCACGATGTGCTTGCGACGCCAGGGGCTGAGCCTGCCGCGCGCCTTCCACAGTTCGGCCAGCGTGAAGCGCGTGGCCAGCACCGGGATGTGCAGCGCGCTCGGCGCCACCCGCCAGCGCAGCGACTCGACCTCGATGTCCTCGAAGCCGTGCGCGTGCAACGCCGCGACGAAGTCGTCGCGCACGGCCAGCGTGGGCACGGCCCAGCTGTCGGCCCACAGGCGGTGCAGCCAGCCGGCGGCCCGGCCCGGCTCGCGCCGCAGCAAGAAGCCGTCGACCACTGCCAGGCGCGCGCCGGGCTTGAGCAGGCGAGCGGCTTCGCGCACGAAGCCGGCCTTGGCGGTGCCGTCGGCATAGCAGGCGCTTTCAACAGCCCAGGCGCCGTCGGCTTGCGCCGCGGGCAGGCCGGTGCGGGTGTAGTCGGCCTCGAGGTGCGCCATGCGGTCGGCCACGCGCGCGGCCGCGTCGAGCCGGGCGGCAATGCGGTTCTGCACCGGCACGTTGGTCACGGTGATGGCGTACAGCGAGGGGTCGTCGCCGACCAGCGTGCGCGCGGTGGCGCCGGCGCCGCAGCCCAGGTCGAGCACGCAGCGGCGCGCTGCGGTGCCTTGCGCTGCCTCGGGCAACCGCAGCGCGCGGCCGATCACGCGGTTCATCTCGACCAGCATGCCTTCGCGCCGCAGCGGGTTCAGGCCGGCGCGCCAGTAGCCGAAATGCATGTTGTAGCTCGGGCTCCAGGCGCTGTAGTCGACCGCCACTTCGGTGAAGTAGTGCTGCGTGTCCTCGGCGGTGATGGGGGCGCCGGCGTCGGGTGCGGGCACGGGAGAGGGCGCGGACGTTTCGTCGGACATGCGGAAGTCGGGCTGGAAAACAGTGGGCATGGCGATTCCCTGGCTGGGTGGCTCGTCGGTTCTCAGAGGCGGCAGTTGCCGTCGTCGCAGGAAGGCGCCACGCGCCCCGCGAGCCTGGCGGCCAGCCAGCGCGGAATGCGGTAGCGGTTGCGTGCCAGCAGCGCATAGGCGCGGTCGGCCAGCGGCGCAACGAGCGGGAGGTCGAGCAGGAAGCCGCCGCTGGACAGCCCCACCGCCGTGCGGCAGATGCGGATGGCCGGCACGCCGACGAACACCCGGCCCTGCGCGTCCGATACATGGATGGCGGCCATCAGCGCGTCGCGCGCAGCAGGTCCGGCGGTGAATGCCGCGGGTGAGCAATCGACCAGTCGCAGCCGGCCGGCCGCATCGCGCGCCTTCATGTGATTCATCTCGGCGCTGCAGATGGCGCAGCTTGCGTCGAAGTAGATGGTCAGCGGGTAGGCGGGGGCGGTGGCGGTGTTCATGATGTTCTTGGTTCTCGATATTTCTGTCAAAACAGAAATAACTGGGCAAAAAAAAGGGGCTCAGATCATGGGGAGGCTGGCATGGTGCGCGTCAGGGTCTTCGCCCTTGTCACCGTTGCCGCCCTGGCTTGCCGCGGGCGCATCGCCGCGCACGAACTTCTGCACGCTCGCGCCCAGCGTCAGCACCTTGTCGAGGGTGCCGGGCGACAGCCGCAGCATTTCGTCGGCCCAGGTGGCCAGCTTGTCCATGAGCTCCATCGTCGAGCGGATGCGGTCCTGCGCGTCGGCTGGCTCCTTCTGGAAGTCGGGGTTCGCCACCAGCTCGCGCAGCACGCGCACGGTGGGGTCGAATTCGCGTTCCTTGCGCTCGCGCACCACGGTGCGGAACAGCTCCCACACGTCGACGCTGGTCTCGAAGTAGTCGCGGCGATCGCCCAGCGTGTGGGTGATGCGCACGAGGTTCCAGGCCTGCAGCTCTTTCAGGCTGTTGCTGATGTTGGAGCGCGCCACGCCGAGCGTGTCGGACAGCTCTTCGGCGTTCATCGGCTTGCCGTGGGCGAAGAGCAGGGCGTGGATTTGCGAGACGGTGCGGTTCACCCCCCACATGGAGCCCATTTCGCCCCAGTGCAGGACGAACTTGCGTTGAATGTCGGTGAGTTCCATGGCGTCGAGTTTAGGATTTACGAAATTTCTGTCAATAGAGAAATAGAAAAATCGGCGACAACAGTGAATCGGTGGAATACTGTATGAATAAACAGTAAATTCCAGCCATCCAGGAGTTGCCATGCCCGCTGCCCAGATTCCCATCCACGCCATCAAGGGCCGCGGTGCGGCCACGCGGCTGGCGCATCGCTTCTCGAGCGACGAGCGCAACGCCTTCGACGACGGCTGGGGCACGCTCGAGGACGGCGTGGCCGAGGCCGACGAACTGCAGCCCCTGGCCACGGAGGTGCGCTTCGAGGACGTGAAGTCGGTGCTCAACGACAACGACTCGCCCGACATCTCCTTCGACCGCTCGCTCAATCCGTACCGGGGCTGCGAGCACGGTTGCATCTATTGCTTTGCGCGCCCCACGCACAGCTACCTCAACCTGTCGCCCGGCCTCGATTTCGAGACCAAGCTCATCGCCAAGCGCAACATCGTCGAGGTGCTGCGCGGCGAGCTAGCGCGCAAGAGCTACCGGCCGAGCTACATCGCCATCGGCACCGCGACCGACTGTTACCAGCCCATCGAGCGCGAGCTGCGGCTCACGCGTTCGATCATCGAGTTGCTGCGGGAAACGCGGCATCCGTTCGCGCTGGTCACCAAGTCGAGCGCCATCGAACGCGACCTCGACCTGATCGCGCCCATGGCCGCCGAGCGCCTGGCCGCCGTGTACATCACCGTGACCACGCTCGACGGCGAACTCGCGCGCAAGCTGGAGCCGCGCGCCGCGGCGCCGCACCGGCGGCTGCGCACCATTCGCACGCTGGCCGAGGCGGGCGTGCCGGTGGGGGTGAGCGTGGCGCCGCAGATTCCCTTCGTCACCGAAGACATGGAGCAGGTGCTCGAAGCCGCCTGGGAGGCCGGTGCGCGCAGCGCCTTCTACACGGTGGTGCGGCTGCCCTGGGAGGTGGCGCCGCTCTTCAAGGAATGGCTGTCGCTGCACTACCCGCAGCGGGCGGACCGCATCATGGCGCGCATCCACGACATGCGCGGCGGCAAGGACTACGACGCCGACTTCGCCACGCGCATGAAGGGCTCGGGCCTGTGGGCCGACCTGATCAACCAGCGCTTCATGAAAGCGACCCAACGCATCGGCTACAACCGCGAGCGCATCCCGCTCGACATCAGCGCGTTCCGACCACCTGGGACTGCGGGGCAGGGCAGCCTGTTCTAGGTCCGACGGCAGCGAGGCCGTCCATGCCGCACCAGTCGCCCCCCAGCGCCTTCACCAGGAACACCGCCGTCAGCAGCCGCTGCCCCTGCAACTGCGCGGCCTGGCGCTCCACCGTCAGCAGCGACTGCTGCGCGGTGATCACGTCGAGGTAGGTCGACGCACCGCCCTCGTAGCGGCTGGTCGCCATGTCGAGCACGCGGCGCGCGGCCGTCACGGCGGCCTGCGCCTGTCTGGTGGCGCTGTCGAGCGCGGAAAGCCCGGTGATGCCGTCTTCCACCTCCTGCATGGCGGTGAGCACGGTGCGGCGGTAACTGCCCACGGTGGCGTCGTAGCCGGCCTTGGCGAAGTCGACGTTCGCGCGCACCCGGCCGCCGTCGAACAGCACCTGCGTGGCCGACACGCCCACCGACCACAGCAGGCTGGGGCCGTTGAACAGCGACTCGATCATGCGGCTGTCCACGCCCAGCGTCGGCGAGATGATGAAGCTCGGGTAGAAGGCCGCGGTGGCCACGCCGATCTGTGCGTTGGCCGCGGCCATGGCGCGCTCGGCCGAAGCCACGTCGGGCCGGCGCTGCAGAATTTCAGACGGCACGCCCAGCGGCACCGCGGGCGGACGTATCTCGCGCAGGTCCACCGGCAGCGAGAAGCTGGGCGCGGGCGTGCCGGTGAGGGTGGCCAGTGCGTGCTCGTACTGCGCGCGCTGCTTCTTCAGCACGTCGATCTGCGTGAGCGTGGTCTCCAGCAGCGCCTGCTGCTGCGCCACGTCGAGGCCCGACACGGCGCCCAGGTCATGGCGCGCCGTCACCAGTTCGAGCGCGCGGCGCTGCAGGCCGACCGAGCGCGAGATCACGTCCAGCTCGATGTCGCTGGAGCGCAGGTTGAAGTAGTTGCTGGCCACGTCGGCGCTCAGCAGCAGCCGCGTGTTCGCCAGGTCGGCCGCGGACTGCTCGGCGGACGCCGTGGCGCCCTCGACCGTGCGCTGCACGCGGCCCGCCAGGTCGACCTCGTAGCTGGCGTTGAGCGACAGCGCAAAGTCGTTCTGCACGGTCGATGCGTTGGCGCTGGCGTAGTTGGTGAGCGGCCGGTTGGCGGAAATCTTCAGGCGCGAGGCGCGGGTGCCCAGGCCCAGCTGCGGGTACCGGCTGGCCGCGTTGGAGGCCAGCGCAGCACGCGCCTGGGCCAGCCGCGCATTGGCGATCGTGAGCGTGGGGCTGCCGGCCAGTGCCTGCGCCTGCAGCGCGTCGAGTTGCGCGTCGCCGAAGCGCTGCCACCACGGGCCCTTGTCGGCGCTGTCGCTGGGTGTGCTCAGGCGCCAGGGCTCCTCCAGCTTCCAGCTGACGGGCAGGGGCGTGTCGGGGGTCTTGTAGTCGGGGCCGACGGCGCAGCCTGCAAGAAGTGCAACGAGCGCGGGAAGCGCGACGCAAGCCGTTGCCCACGCTGCAGCCAGCAGTCGCAGTCTCACGCCGGCTCCTTCTTCGGCGCGGCGCCCTTGGCCGCCGGTGGCGGCGCGTCGGGCGCCACGGCCACCACGTCGCCGTCCGCCAGCGAATCGGACGGGTTCAGCACCATGCGGTCGGTGCCTTCGAGCCCGCCGAGCACTTCGACGTTCTCGCCGTAGTTGCGCCCCAGCGTCACGGGGCGCAGGCCGATGCGGCCTTGCGCATCGACCACCGCGATGCGCGTGCCCTCGGCGCGGAACAGCAGCGCGTTCGACGGCACGGTGAGCGTGCGGCTGGCCGCCAGCGGCAGCGACACCTGCACATAGGCGCCCGGCAGCAGTGCGCCGTCCTTGTTGGGCAGGGAGACCTCGACCTGCATCATCCGCGTGGTCGCGTCGATGGAGCCGGCCGTGCGCGCCACCTCGCCCTTGAAGCTCTGGCCGCGCAGCTCGGCCTGTGTCACCACCACCGGCTGGCCCGTCTTCACGAGCTGGGCGTAGGCCTGCGGCACGTTGATGTACACGCGCAGCGGGTCGGTCTGCGCCAGCAGGAACAGCGCGCGCCCGGCGCCGCCGCCCGCGCCGGCATCGATCAGGTCGCCCGTGTCGACGTTGCGCCGCGTGATCACGCCCGCGAACGGCGCCACCACGCGCTTGAAGCCCTCGGTCTGCTTCAGGCGCTGCACGTTGGCATCGGCCGCGGCCACGTTCGAAGTGGCCTGTGCCACGGCGCCGCGGCGTTCGTCCAGGTCTTGCTGCGAAACCACGTCCTTCTTGCGCAGCGCTTCCCAACGCTCGGCGGTGCTCTGCGCGAGCGCCAGGCCCGAGGCGGCCTGCGCGCGCGCGGCCACGGCCTGCGACAGCTGCTGGTCGATTTCGGGCGTCTCGATCTCCGCCAGCAGCTCGCCCTTCTCGACGCGGCTGCCGATGTCCTTGGTCCAGCGCTTGAGGTAGCCGCTGGCGCGCGCCGAAATGGGCGACTGCACGAAGCCCTGCAGCGTGCCGGGCAGCGCCAGCGTCTGGCCGGCGGTGGGTGTGCGGGGGAAAGCGGTCTGCACGTACTGCTTGGCGCGCTCGGTGGTGCCCGCCTCGAGCGCGCGGGCATTGGCCATGCGCACGAACACGGTGCGTGCCGCGCCCAGCGCCAGCAGCACCAGCACGACCAGCACCAGCCAGCGCGTGCGCCGCACGATCTGCCGGCGGCGCAGCAGTTCGCCTTCGCCCTCTCCTGCGGCGATGGGGTGGATGGCCAATGCCGAATGGCGTTGTTCCGTCATGACCAGCTCGGCGCCGGGCCGCTCCCAAGGCGAGCTGCGGCCCCCTCGGGGGGCAGCGAATACACGAAGTGAATGAGCGTGGGGGTCAAGGTTTCAATTCTCCTGGGGCGCTGCGCCCGCTGGCGGTTGTGGCTGGTGAGCAGCCTCGCGTGCCGCCTTGCGGTGCGCAAGCCGACTGTGCACCCCCGCGAACACCGCGGGAACGAAAAACAATGTCGACACCGTGGCAAAGATCAGGCCACCGATCACCGCGCGGCCCAGCGGCGCGTTCTGCTCGGCGCCTTCGCCCAGGCCCAGCGCCATCGGGATCATGCCGATGATCATCGCCAGCGCCGTCATCAGCACCGGGCGGATGCGGGTGGCGCCGGCTTCCAGCGCAGCCGACAGCGGCGGAATGCCCGCGGCCAGCCGCTCTCTTGCGAACGACACCAGCAGGATGGAGTTGGCCGTGGCCACGCCCATGGTCATGATGGCGCCCGTGAGCGCCGGCACGCTCAGCGTGGTGCCGGTGATGAACAGCATCCACGCGATGCCCGCCAGCGCGGCCGGCAGCGCGGTGATGATGATGGCCGCGTCCAGCCACGACTGGAACGTGACCACGATCAGCAGGTACACCAGCACGATGGCCATGGCCAGCCCCACGCCCAGGCCGATGAACGACGACTGCATGGTCTGCACCTGCCCGCGCATCTCCACCCGGCTGCCGCGCGAGAGCTTCGGGCGCATCTCGTCGACCAGCTTCTGCACCTTCGAAGCCACGCTGGCGAGGTCGGTGCCCTGCACGCTCACGTACACGTCGATGACCGGCGCGATGTTGTAGCGCGACATCACGGCCGGCTGGCGGTCGGCCTGCGTGGTCACGAGGTTGCCGAGCAGCTGCTGCGCGCCGTTGCCGCCAGCCGTGCCTGCCCCCGCGCCCACCGGAATGTTCAGCAGCGAGTCGAGCGAATCGACCGTGTACTGCGGCGTCTGCACCGCGATGCTGTAGACCACGCCGTTCACCGGGTTCAGCCAGAAGGCCGGCGCCGTCTGCGAGCTGCCCGACAGCGCGATGAGCACGTTCTGCCCCACGTTGGCCGCCGTCAGGCCGTACTGCTGCAGCCGCGTGCGGTCCATCTGCAGGCTCAGCGCGGGACCGTCAAGGCGCTGGTGCACATGGGCGTCGACCGCGCCCGGAATCTGGCGGATCGCCTTGGTCAGCTCGGCGGCGCGGGCGGCGTTGCCGGCCATGTCGTTGCCGCTGAACTGCACGTCGATGGCCGCGGGCAGGCCGAAGTTCAGGATCTGCGTGGCGATGTCCGCCGGCTGGAAGAAGAACTCGATGCCCGGAAAGCGCCGGGGCAGCTCGGCCCGAAGGATCGACACGAAGTGCTCGGTCGGCCGGTGGCCCTCCTTCAGCGACAGCAGCAGCTCGCCATCGAAGGTGCCGATGGTGCCGGCGTTGCTGTACGACAGGTTGATGCCGCTGTTGGGCACGCCCAGGTTGTCCAGGATGGTCTCGAGCTGGTCCTGCGGCACCAGTTCGCGGATGGCGGCCTCCACCTGGTCGGTGAGGCGGGCGGTTTCCTCGATGCGGGTGCCGGTGGGCGCGCGCAGGTGCAGGCGGATCTGGCCGGCGTCCACCGTCGGGAAGAAGTCGCGGCCCAGCGCCGGGTACAGCAGGCACGACAGCAGGCAGAAGCCCAGGAACAGGCCGATGAACCCGGCCCGCTTCGACAGCACCGCCGACAGCACCAGCGTGTAGGCGCGGCGCACGCGCTCGAAGCGGCGGTCGAAGGCGCGGTACAGGCGCTGCAGCGGGCTTTGCTTTGCCCCTTGCGCCGGTGCGTGGCCTCCGCCATGCGAGCCGCTCATGAGCAGCATCACCAGCGTGGGCACCAGTGTGCGCGAGAGCAGGTAGGAGGCCAGCATGGCGAACACCACCGCCTCTGCCAGCGGCACGAACAGGAAGCGCGCCACGCCCGAGAGGAAGAACATCGGCACGAACACGATGCAGATGCACAGCGTGGAAACGAAGGCGGCCGAGCCGATTTCGCCCGCGCCCACCTCGATGGACTCTTTCAGCGGCGTGCCCATGTGCAGGTGCCGCTCGATGTTCTCGATGGTCACGATCGCCTGGTCCACCAGGATGCCCACCGAGAGCGCCAGCCCGCCCAGCGTCATCAGGTTGAGCGTTTCGCCCAGCGCGTACAGCACCAGGATGGACGCCAGGATCGACAGCGGAATGGTCAGCGCAATGATCAGCGTGCTGCGCCAGTTGCCCAGGAACAGCAGCACCATCGCGGCGGTGAGCGCGGCGGCCAGGATGGCCTCGAACACCACGCCCTTCACCGCCGCCTTCACGAACACCGACTGGTCGAACAGCGGCGTGATCTTGATGTCGTCCGGCATCGTCTGCGCGGCGATCGGCAGCATGGCGCGGATGTTCGACACGATGTCCAGCGTGGAGGCGCCGCCGTTCTTCAGCACCGACAGCAGCACGCCGCGCACGCCGTCCTGGCGCACCACGTTGGTCTGCGGCGAGAAGCCGTCGCGCACGTAGGCCACGTCGCGCAGATACGTGGTGGCGCCGTTCACGGTGCGCACCGGCAGGTCGTTCAGGCCCGCGATGGCGTCGGGCGAGCCGTTCATCTTCACGTTGTATTCGGTGGAACCGAACTTGGCCGTGCCCGAGGGAAGAATCAGGTTCTGCGTGTTGACCGCGTTCACCACGTCGGCCGGCGACAGGCCGCGCGCCTGCAGCGCCTGGGTGTCGAGGTCGACCGAAATCAGCCGGTTCTTGCCGCCGTACGGAAACGGAATGGCCGCGCCCGGCACCGTGATGAGCTGCGGGCGCAGCTGGTTGACGGTGGCGTCGAACAGCGAGTTTTCAGAGCGCGTGGGGCTCGACAGCGCCAGCTGGATCACCGGCACGCTGGAGGCCGAATACTTGATGACCAGCGGCGGCGTGATGCCCGGCGGCAGCTGGCGTACCTGCGCCTGCATGGAGGCCACCACCTGCGAGATGGCCATCTCGATGTTGGCGGTGGGCTGGAAGAACACCTTGATGATCGACACGCCGGCGAGCGACTGCGACTCGATGTGCTCGATGTCGCTCACCGTGGTGGTGAGCCCGCGCTCCACCTGGCCCGAGATGCGCTGCCCCATTTCCTGGGCCGGCAGGCCGGTGTAGTTCCAGATGACGCTGACCACCGGAATGTTGATTTCCGGGAAGATGTCGGTGGCCATGCGCGCCAGGACAAAAGGCGTGGCCAGCACGATCAGCATCGCCATGACGATGAAGGTGTACGGACGACGCAACGCAAGCTGGACCATGGCGCGGGCTCTCTGCTTCCGACGGAAAAAGGTGTCGCATCATAAGGAAGTAGATTTAAGTTTGCTGGCGCCGTTTTTTTGGTGTGGCGCTTTACCAAAAGGGTGCATATGGACAGGGTCTGGCTGGTAGTGATGGGCGTGTCGGGATGCGGCAAGTCGAGCCTGGGCGCGGCGCTGGCCACAGCCCTCGGGCTGCCGCTCATAGAAGGCGACGACCACCATCCGCCGGCCAATGTCGAGAAGATGAGCCAGGGCATTGCGCTGACCGATGCCGACCGCGCCGGCTGGCTGGCCACCTTGGGCCGCGCGCTGGCCGGTGCGCCGCAGGGGGCGGTGCTTACCTGTTCGGCGCTCAAGCGCAGTTACCGCGAGCAGTTGCGCGCGGCGGCACCAGGGCTGCGGTTCGTGTTCATGGCGATCGAGCGGGCGGAGTCCGAGCGCCGGGTGGCCGCGCGGGCTGGCGCCGGGGAGCACATGTTTCCGGCGAGCCTGGTGGCCAATCAGTTCGCGACGCTCGAATCGCCTGTCGGCGAGGCGGGTGTGCTGGCGGTGGATGCGACTGCGCCGCTGGGGCAGGCTGTGGCCCGGGTCCAAGCCTGGCTTGCTGCCGGCTGAGTCTTTCTTCGTTCTTGCGGGGTCCCTGAACGGGAGGCCTCAGCGTGCAGGCAAATCCAACTCAAGCCGCAGCCGCGTGACGTTCCGGTTGCCTGTGTCGCGCTGCAGCTTGAACCCCAGCTTGCGCGCCAGCGCCAGCATGCCGACGTTGTCGTACAGGGTGATGTCCGCCAGCTGCTTCACGCCGGCCGCCCTGGCCGCATCGATCAGCTTGCGCAGGAGCTTCAGTGCAACGCCGTGGCGTTGCCACGCATCGGCGATGACCACGGCGAATTCGGCGACGTGCGCGGTATCTGGTGTGTCGCCGCGCACATAGCGCACCACGCCCATCTGCTGTTCATGGCCGTCGACCTCGGTGGTCGCGATGAGGGCCAGTTCGTGCTGGTAGTCGATATGGGTCATGCGCCACAGTTCGTCGAACTGCGGCTTGCGCGGCGACAGCAGGCGGTGGTAGCCCGTTTCGCTCGACAGGCCTGACACGAAGGCTGTGTGCAGGGCCAGGTCGTCGGCGCGGATCGGGCGGATCCGCACCGGCGTGCCGTCGCTCAGTTGCCAGTCCTCGACCAGGTGGCTGGGGTAGTGAGGGGGCAGCGGCACGGGCATGGCGCGTTGTGCCACGGCCGCCCCCGCCGGTCAATCGGGCCCGCCCCTTCCAGCGAACACCGAGGAACCGGCTTTGCCGGGCCTCAGGTGTTGCCCCCGGAAGGGGGTTGGCGAAGCGACACGAAGTGCGCGCAGCCTGGGGGAGAGACAAGTTATCCGATGACTTCGGGCCAGTCGGTGTGGAAGAACTTTCCTTCGGGCTTGTCGGTGCGCTCGTACGTGTGCGCACCGAAGAAGTCGCGCTGCGCCTGCAGCAGGTTGGCCGGCAGGCGCTCGGTGCGGTAGCTGTCGTAGTAGGCCAGCGAGGCGCTGAAGGCCGGCACCGGAATGCCGTTGCTCACTGCCAGCGCCACCGTTTCGCGCCAGTTCTGCTGCGTGCGGTTCAGCAGGTCCTTGAAGAAGGGGTCGAGCATCAGGTTGTTCAGCGCCGGGTCGGTGCGGAAGGCGTCGGTGATGCGGTTCAGGAAGCGCGCGCGAATGATGCAGCCGCCGCGCCAGATGGACGCGATGCTCGCCAGGTCGAGCTTCCATTCCTTCTTGTCGCCCATCGTCTTGATGAGGTCGAAGCCCTGCGTGTAGCTGATGACCTTGGACGCATACAGCGCGTCGTGCACCTTGGCCACCAGCGCCTTTTTCTCGAGCGAGAGTTCGATCTTCGGCCCCTGCAGCACCTTGCTGGCCGCCACGCGCGCCTTCTTCTGCGACGACAGCACGCGCGCCTCGACGGCGGCGTTGATGGTGCTGATGACCACCGCGTTCTCCGCCGCGTTGATCAGCGTCCACTGGCCCGTGCCCTTCTGGCCGGCCTTGTCCAGGATCATGTCGACGATCGGGTTGCCTGTTTCCGGGTCTTTCTGCTCCAGCGCCTTGGCGGTGATCTGGATCAGGTAGCTCTGCAGCTCGCCGTCGTTCCACTCGTTGAAGATGGCGGCCATTTCGTCGGTGCTGAAGCCCGCGGCCTTGAACAGGCTGTAGGCCTCGCAGATGAGCTGCATGTCGCCGTATTCGATGCCGTTGTGCACCATCTTCACGTAGTGGCCGGCACCGCCCGGCCCGATGTGAATGACGCAGGGCTCGCCGTCCACCTTTGCCGCGATGCTCTCGAAGATCGGCTTCATCACCTCCCAGGTGGAGAGCGGCCCGCCCGGCATGATCGACGGGCCCTTGCGCGCGCCTTCTTCCCCGCCCGACACGCCCGCGCCGATGAAGCGCAGGCCCTTGCTCGACAGGTAGGCATCGCGGCGCTCGGTGTCGGTGTAGAGGCTGTTGCCGCCGTCGATGACGATGTCGTCCTTGTCCAGCAGCGGAATGAGTTGCTCGATGACCTGGTCGACCGGCGCGCCGGCCTTCACCATGATCTGGATCTTGCGGGGCTTGGCCAGGCTCTGCACGAACGCCTCGAGCGTCTTGGCGCCCACCAGCTTCTTGCCGGGGTTGGCGGCCACGAAGGCTTCGGTGGTGGCCTCGGTGCGGTTGTAGACGCTGACCTGGAAGCCGCGGCTTTCCACATTCAGCACGAGGTTCTGGCCCATCACCGCCAGTCCGATCAGTCCGAAATCGCTTTTGTTGCTCATGACCCGTCTTGCCCTTCTTTCATGTGCGTGCGCCGGAATGCCCCGCGCACGGGTTGGTTCGCCGGCCATTTTGCCGGTGCGGCGGGCGCCCTGCCGTGGGAGATGGTCTATACCCGCTTGGCAAGCGGGCACGGCTTGGGTATGTTCGGCGCGCATGAGCCAAGCCATCGACGCCCTCCAGCGCTGGTCCACCGACGCCGTGCCGCCTGCACAGCGGCTGGACTACTGGGTGGGCGCGGTCTGCGAAGGCTTCCTGGAGATGGACGTGACCAGCCAGGCCGGCGGCAGCTTCGGCGCCACGCTGGAATCGGCGCCGCTCGGTCCCCTGGTGGCCAACCAGGTGCGCGGCAGCGCGCAGGACGTGTACCGCACGCGGCGCGCCATTGCCCACAGCCGCCACAACTACTACTACCTGCTGTGCAAGACCGATTCGCCCTGGGTCACGGTGCAGGAGGAGCGATGCGCGCGGCTGTTGCCGGGCGACGCGGTGCTGGTCGATTCACGTCGGCTGTATGAATTTCACTTGCTGCAATCGGCCGACACCCTGTCGCTCGAGTTGCCGACCGCCTGGGTCGACGCGTGGTTGCCCGATGCGGGCGACCAGGTGGCGCGCCGCATCGACGCCCAGGCGGGGTGGGGCGCCGTGCTGAGCGCCTTCGTGCGGCAGCTGACACCCGATGTGGCTGCTAAACCGCCGTTGCCGGCTGCGTTGCTGTGCGACCAGCTGGGCGGCCTGCTGGCACTGGCGCTCGGAAAGGGGCCGTCGGAGCCGGCCAGCGAGGGCCGCGCGGCGCTGCGCCGCCGGGTGCTCGACGCCACGCGGGAGCGGCATGCCGAACCCGGCCTTACGGCGGCGGGCGTGGCGCGCGGGTTGGGCATTTCGGAGCGCAGCCTGCACCGCTGCCTGGCGGAAGGCGAGAGCGCCACCACCTTCGCCAACGCGCTGGTGGACTTCCGCATGCAGGTGGCGCGTCGCATGCTGGCCGATGCGCGCTTCGACAGGCTGAGCATCGCGGAGATCGGCTTTCGCGTGGGCCTGGCGGACGCCTCGCACTTCGTGCGGCAGTGCCGCAGGCACCTGGGCACGACGCCCGGTGCGCTGCGGCGCCTGCTGCGGCACTGAGCCCGCGCTCAGATGCTGCGCAGGTTGACCCGCTTCGACAGCGCCAGCGCGCTCTCGCGCCGCTCGCTGTAGCGGTCGACCAGGTAGTCCGCGCAGTCGCGCGTGAGCAGCGTGAACTTCACCAGCTCTTCCATCACGTCGACCACGCGCTCGTAGTAGGGCGACGGCTTCATGCGCCCGTTGTCCTCGAACTCCATGAACGCCTTGGCCACCGACGACTGGTTGGGGATGGTGATCATGCGCATCCAGCGGCCCAGCACGCGCAACTGGTTCACCGCGTTGAACGACTGCGAACCGCCCGACACCTGCATCACCGCGAGCGTCTTGCCCTGCGTGGGCCGCACCGAGCCGAGGGCCAGCGGGATCCAGTCGATCTGCGCCTTCATGATGCCGGTCATCGCG
Organism: Variovorax sp. 10N412; assembly: GCF_056394985.1. Classification (NCBI taxonomy): domain Bacteria; kingdom Pseudomonadati; phylum Pseudomonadota; class Betaproteobacteria; order Burkholderiales; family Comamonadaceae; genus Variovorax; species Variovorax sp. 10N412. The sequence goes on along the minus strand of NZ_JBFTIO010000001.1, from coordinate 588,983 downwards.
CCGTGTCGTTCGGGCGATGTCCACACCATGCCCTCGGCCCATTGCGCGCTCTCGCGCAGTTCCTGCACCTTCGGGTGGTCGTCGGGCGCGTCGTCCGGCAGCGGAAGCCCGTGCGGATCGTAGATGCGCGGCTCGGCGCCCAGGGCCTGCAACAGGCGCGCCGCTTCCTCGGTCAGCAGCCGGCTGTATGAGCGTTCGCGCAACGAACCGTAGAGCAGCAGGATGCGCGGTGCGTGCATGGCGCGCGCCGTGGGCAGCAGATGACGAAGATCGGGTTGGCGGAAGTTGTCCGCATCGATGTTCGCGAGTTCAGGGCCTTGAGACACGCCGGCCTTTCGCGTCGATGACGGCTTCGCCGTCTTCCTTGGAGAAGGTGCCTTGCTGCGGGCGCGGCAGGATGTCGAGCACCGCTTCGGACGGGCGGCACAGGCGCGTGGCCAGCGGCGTGACCACGATCGGCCGGTTGATGAGAACCGGGTGCTGCAGCATGAAGCCGATCAGTTGTTCGTCGGTCCACTTCGGGTCGTCCAGGCCCAGTTCGTCGTACGGCGTTCCCTTGCGGCGCAGCACGTCGCGCACGGACACGCCCATCGCCGCGATCAGCCGCGTCAGCGTGGCGCGGTCGGGCGGTGTCTTCAGGTACTCGATGACGGTGGGCTCGTCGCCCGTGTTGCGGATCAGCGCGAGCACGTTGCGGGACGTGCCGCAGGCGGGGTTGTGATAGATGGTGATGTCGTTCATGGCAGGGAGAGGGTGAGTCGAACAGCCAGTGCCGCGAGGGTCACGAACAGCACCGGCACGGTCAGCACGATGCCGACCTTGAAGTAGTAGCCCCAGCCGATCGCCATGCCTTTTTTCTGAAGCACATGCAGCCACAGCAACGTGGCCAGGCTGCCGATCGGCGTGATCTTCGGGCCCAGGTCGCAACCGATGACGTTGGCGTAGACCATGGCTTCCTTCACCACGCCGGTGGCGCCCGATGCGTCGATGGAGAGCGCACCGACCAGCACGGTCGGCATGTTGTTCATCACGGAAGAAAGCACTGCGGTCAGGAAGCCCGTGCCCATGGCCGCGCCCCACACGCCGCCTTGCGCAAACACGTTCAGCAGTCCGGCCATCTGGCCGGTCAGCCCGGCGTTGCGCAGCCCGTACACCACGAGGTACATGCCCAGCGAGAAGACGACGATCTGCCACGGCGCGCCGCGCAGCACCTTCTTCGTGCTGATGACCGGGCCGCGCCCGGCAACCGCGAGCAGGACGACCGCACCCAAGGCGGCCACCGCGCTCACGGGAATGCCCAAGGGTTCCAGGCCGAAGAAGCCGACCAGCAGCAGCGCCAGCACCACCCAGCCGGCGCGGAAGGTGTGAACGTCGCGGATCGCCTCTGTGGGCGACTTCAACTGCCTCGCGTCGTAGCGCGCTGGAATGCTGCGGCGGAAGTAGAGCATCAGGACGAGCAGGCTCGCGAGCACCGCCGCCATGTTCACCGGCACCATGACCGCGGCGTACGCGTTGAAGCCGATCCTGAAGAAATCGGCCGACACGATGTTCACCAGGTTCGACACGATCAGCGGCAGGCTCGCGCTGTCGGCGATGAAGCCCGCCGCCATCACGAACGCCAGCGTGGCGGCCGGCGTGAACCCGAGCGCGACCAGCATCGCCATGACGATGGGCGTGAGAATGAGCGCCGCGCCGTCGTTGGCGAACAGCGCCGACACGGCCGCGCCCAGCAGCACGATGAAGGCGAACAGCAGCCGCCCGCGCCCGTTGCCCCAGCGCGCCACGTGCAGCGCGGCCCACTCGAAGAAGCCGGCCTCGTCGAGCAGCAGGCTGATGACGATCACTGCGATGAAGGTCGCGGTCGCGTTCCACACGATGCCCCAGACGGCTGGAATGTCTGCCAGGTGAACGACGCCGAGGAGCAGCGCGATGACGGCGCCCAGCGAAGCACTCCAGCCGATCCCCAGGCCGCGCGGCTGCCAGATGACCAGCACCAGCGTGAAGACGAAGATCGCGACGGCGGTCAGCATTGGGCGGTCAGCATGTCGGCGGGCACCCGGCGGCGCAGGTTTCGCCCTGGCAGCAGTTTTCCGTGAGATAGGCCAGCAGCCCGTTCATTTGCTCGAACGCGGCCCGGTACACGAGGTTGCGCCCCTGCCGCTCCTGCGACACCAGCCCCGAGTTCATCAGTTCCTTGAGGTGGAACGACAGGCTGGTGGCCGACACCTCCAGCGATTCGGTCAGCGTGCCGGGCGTGAGGCCGGCAGGCCCGGCCACCACCAGCGCGCGGAACACCCGAAGGCGGATGGGTTGCGCCAGGGCGGCCAGCGAGCGGACAACGTCGTTTTCTTCCATAGTTCAAGTATCGTTGAATAATTGAACTGGAGCAAACCGTCCGGCACGAACCGGCCATCGGGCTGGCAGGCATCGGCCATTTGCGGCGCGCCGCCGTTCCTACAGTCTGGCTTCGTCACAACGAAGGAGACCCCATGTCCGACACCTATGTTCTTGTCCACGGCGCGTGGCACACCGGCGCTGAAATCGAAGCCGTGGCCGACGGCGTTCGCGCGGCAGGCCACACCGTGCACTGCCCCACGCTCGCGGGCAACAACCCCGGCGACGACCGCACCGCGACCACGCTGGAAGACGCGATTGCATCCGCCGTGCGCTACATCGAGCAGAACAACCTCACGCAGGTGCGCCTCGTGGGCCACAGCTACGGCGGCATGGTGATTTCGGGCGTGGCAGAGCGCATTGCGCCGCGCCTGAAGCGGCTGGTGTACATCAATGCCTTCGTGCCGCTGGACGGCGAGTCGCTCAACGACATGGTGCCGCCGAACTACGTGACGATGTTCGATGCGATCGCCGCCGCGAACGCCAACGCGGTGACGCTGCCCTTCGAGATCTGGCGCGAAGCCTTCATCAACGACGCCGACCTGCCGACCGCGCAGGCCGCCTACGACAAGCTGAACCCCCATCCGTACCGCACCTTCACCGACAAGATCAGGCTGAGCCAGCCGCTGGCGGCGCTGGCGCTGGGCAAGTCCTACGTCAATTGCCAGCAGGACACCGCGCTGCCGCACAGCCTGCCCTGGCATCCGCGGCTGTCGGAGCGGCTGGGCCTGTTCAGGCTGGTGGAGTGCCCCGGCAGCCACGAGATGTTCTTCTCGAACCCGCAGCGGCTGGCGCAGGCCATCCTCGAGGCGGGGCGCGACTGAGCGAGCAGGGCGTTCAGTGGCTGTTGAAGAGCGCGTCGTACACCCGGATCGACGCATAGGCGTCGTTCGCGGCGTAGCGGATCTGTGCCTCGGTGAGCTGCCTGTTGGCCCAGTTCGAGGTGGTCGCCTTGCGCGACTTGATGAAGCGGCGGTTGAACACCAGCGCCACCGCCGCCTTCACGCCGACCGACTTGCGGTAGCCGCGGTGGCGGAATTCGGTGTCGATGTCGAACACCGCGCCCGGTTCGATGTTCAGCCGGTTGCGAATCAGCGTGAGGTCGCCCGACAGGCCGAAGCCGACCTTGCGCAGTTCGGTCGAGGCGATCAGCGCGGCCACCACCGGGTTGCATTCGGTGCGGTGCAGCTGGAACAGCCAGGCCGTGTCGCGCGTGGAGAACTGCACCACGTGCGGGCCGCCCGAGACTTCGTTCTTCGCGAAGGTGGGTTTCGATTCGGTGTCGAAGCCCGCGATGCCTGCGGCCAGCAGCGCGGCGGCGGCGCGCTCGGCGTCCTGCTGCGTGGCGACGACGACGATGTCTTTCAGGCCGAGGCCCTCGAAGGGCTCGAGCAGCGCGATCTGTTCGCGCTCGGGCAGGGGCGGGAGATGGGGGTTGTCGCTCACCGGGGGGCTGCTTTCGATGTCTTTTTCTTCACTGCGGCTTTCTTTGCGGGCGTTTTCCTGGCTGCTGCCTTCTTGGCGGCGGGTGCTTTTTTGGGCTTGGGTGGCTGGCCTGAGCGCAGCGCCGCCTCGTAGGCCCGGCGGCCCCAGCGCGCGGCTTCCTCGCGGTCTTCGAACAGGTCGGCCGGGGCTTGCCGGTACGACATGGGCATCGACTTGCCCTGGCGCATGTACGTGAAGGGCGGCAGGTTCTGGCGGTCGAAGTGCGGTGCGCTTTCGGCGTCGGACTTCAGGTAGAGCGTGTCGCCGATCACGATCGCGATCATGCGGCCCTCGTGGAAGATGCCATGGCCGCCGAACATGCGGCGCGGCGCGATGCGCCCGAAGCGCTCGAAGCTCTCGTGCAGGCTGTCGACGAAGGCGCTCATGCAGTGATCTCGATGCGGTTGCCGTCCGGGTCGAGCACCACGCTCTCGTAGTAGCCGTCGCCGGTGCGGCGCGGGCCGTCGAGCAGCGGGTAGCCGTCGGCCTTCAGGCGCTGCGTGAGTGCGTCGACCGCGGCGTCGGAGCCCACGCTGATGGCCAGGTGCGTCCAGCCCATGCGCTGCGCGCCGGCTTCGGCCGTCACGGGCGAGAGCGCGGTCGTCGTCATGGCCTCGATGCGCGCGCCTTCAGCGCCTCCCAGGCTCAGGAAGCACGATTCGAAGCCCTTGGCCGGGTTGGTGTAGCCCGCGCCGGCGGTGGCGCCGAAGTAATCGACATAGAAGCGCTTGCAGCGTTCGAGATCGGTGGTCCAGAGTGCGATGTGGTCGATGCGCATGGGGCGAAAAAAGAAGGGAGAGGGTCAGCCCACGCGCCACGGCGGACGCGAGGGGGACCAATGGTAGGCGATGCGTTCGCGCCCGCTGGTGGGGTGGCGGTCGACCGTGCCGCGTTCCAGGCCATAGCGTTCGTAGAAGCGCTGCGCCGAGGTGTTGGTGACCGCCACATGCAGCCGCCAGCCGGTGGGGATGCGCACGCAGGCCTCGTCGAGCAGCGCCTTGCCCAGGCCCTGGCTGCGCAGGTGCGGCTCGACGAACAGCTGGGCCACGTACTCGCGCCGGCCCAGCAGCACCATGAAGGCGAGCACCTGCCCGTCGCGTTCCGCCAGCACCACGTCGGCCGGCGGGCCGAACTCGGCCTGCACGCGCTGCAGCCAATGGGCGATGGGTTCGATGGTGGCGGCGCCGCGGTTGGCCGCGATCCAGGCGCGGCGCCAGATGCCGGCCAGCACCATGTTCTCTTCGGGACCGCCTTCGCGCGATCGCAACTGGAAGGCAGGAATCTGGGCAGCGGACATGCGGCTCATGATACGGGCCAGGGCCGCCCGTGCGGTCGATCAGGTGTGCAGGGTCTGCGCGTGGTGCGCAATGTGGTCGGCCATGAAGCTCTGGATGAAGAAGTAGCCGTGGTCGTAGCCCGCATGGCGGCGCAGCGTCAGCGGCTGGCCCGCTGCGGAGCAGGCGGCTTCGAACACCTCGGGGTGCAGTTGCTCGGCCAGGAATTTGTCGGCCAGGCCCTGGTCGATCAGGATGCCCTGCGGGTAGGGCGCGGTCACCTGAGACTTCATGAGCGCGCTGGCATCGTGCGCCAGCCACTGCGCGCGGTCGGCGCCCGGCTCGCCCAGGTAGCCGGCGAAGGCCTTCTCGCCCCACGGGCACTGCGTGGGCGCGCAGATGGGTGCGAAGGCCGACAACGACTTGAAGCGCCCCGGATGCCGCAGCGCCAGCGTGAGCGCGCCGTGGCCGCCCATCGAGTGGCCGAAGATGCCGATGCGGTCGCCGTCGATGGCGAACTGCTGCGCCGCCAGCGGCAGCAACTCCTGGACGATCCAGCTTTCCATGCGCCAGTGCGTGGCCCAGGGCTCGGCCAGCGCGTCGAGGTAGAAGCCCGCGCCGATGCCGAAGTCCCAGCTGTCCCTGGCGCCCGGCAGGCTTTCCGCTGCGGCGCCGCGCGGGCTGGTGTCGGGTGCGATCAGTGCAAGCCCCATGCTCGCGGCCAGGCGCTGTGCGCCGGCCTTCACCGCGAAGGTTTCTTCGTTGCAGGTCAGGCCCGCGAGGTAGAGCAGGGCGGGCACGCGAGCGTGCGCGGCCTGGGGCGGCAGGTAGACCGAAAAGCGCATCGGCAGGCCGATCTCCTGCGATGCGTGTTCGTGAAAACTCTGCACGCCGCCGAAGGCGTGGTGCGCGGAAAGGGTCTTGGGGGTGTGGTCGGTCATGGAGTGGTCATGGGGTCTGGTCGCGCAGGGCCGGCACCAGTTCGAGCACGGCATCCGCAAAGGTGCGGGGCGCCTCCTGCGGCATGTTGTGGCCCACGCCGGGCACCAGCCGGTGCGAGCGCGGTCCGCTGAAGCGATGGGCATGGGCCGACGCCTCGGCCGGCGGGCGCACGCCGTCGTCGATGCCGTCGAAGGTGATGGTGGGCACGGTGATGGCCGGCTGGGCCGCGAGCCGGCGTTCGATGTCGGCGTAGGCCGGGTCGCCGGGCACGAGTGCGAAGCGGTGGCGGTACGACTGGATCACCACGTCCACGAAGTCGGGGTGGTCGAAGGCGGCGGCGCTGCGCTCGAAGGTGGCGTCGTCGAACTTCCAGGTCGGCGACCACAGCTTCCACAGCAGCTTCGTCAGCCCCTTGCGGTCTTTCGCAAGGCCGGCGCGGCCGCGTTCGCTGTGAAAGTAGTACTGGTACCAGAGGCTGTGCTCGTTGGCGGGCGTGTCCGGCTCCATCGCCTTCGCGATGTTCTGGATGTTGTAGCTGTTGAAGGACACCAGCCCCGCCACGCGTTCGGGCCACAGCGCCGCGACCACGCAGGCGGCCCGGCCGCCCCAGTCGTAGCCGGCCAGCACCGCGCGTTCGATCTTCAGCGCGTCGAGCAGCGCGAGCAGGTCGGCGCCGAGCGCGGCCTGTTCGCCCGAGCGCGGCGTGGCATCGCTCAGGAAGCGCGTGGCGCCATAGCCGCGCAGGTACGGCACGATGACGCGGCAGCCTTGCCCCGCCAGCAGGGGCGCGACTTCGGCGTAGGTGTGGATGTCGTACGGAAACCCGTGCATCAGCAGCACGGGCGGCCCGTCGGCGGGGCCGGCTTCGAAGTACGCGACTTCGAGCACACCGGCCTCGATCTTGTGTAAGGGCGTCATTCTTTCGATCACGAGTTCACCTCCACGAAGAGCGCCGCTGGCCTGGGGGTCAGTAAAGCACCACGCCGCGGATCGACTCGCCGCGCTTCATCAGGTCGAAGCCCTTGTTGATGTCTTCCAGCGGCATGGTGTGCGTGATCAGGTCGTCGATGTTGATCTTGCCTTCCATGTACCAGTCGACGATCTTCGGCACGTCGGTGCGCCCGCGCGCGCCGCCGAAGGCCGAGCCTTCCCACTTGCGGCCCGTGACCAGCTGGAACGGGCGCGTGCTGATCTCCGCGCCTGCCTCGGCCACGCCGATGATGATGCTGCGGCCCCAGCCCTTGTGCGTGCATTCGAGCGCCTGGCGCATCACCTGGGTGTTGCCGATGCACTCGAAGCTGTAGTCCGCGCCGCCGTCGGTCAGCTGCACGATGGCGTCGACCACGTTTTCCGTCGTCTTCGGGTTGATGAAGTGCGTCATGCCGAACTTGCGGGCCATGGCCTCGCGCTCGGGGTTCAGGTCGACGCCGATGATCTTGTCCGCGCCCACCATCTTGGCGCCCTGGATGACGTTCAGGCCGATGCCGCCGAGGCCGAACACCACCACGTTGGCACCCGCTTCCACCTTGGCCGTGAAGATCACCGCTCCGATGCCGGTGGTAACGCCGCAGCCGATGTAGCAGACCTTGTCGAAGGGGGCGTCTTCGCGGATCTTGGCGAGCGAGATCTCGGGCGCCACCGTGTAGTTGCTGAAGGTGCTCGTGCCCATGTAGTGGAAGATGGGCTTGCCGTCGAGGCTGAAACGGCTGGTGGCGTCGGGCATCAGGCCCTTGCCCTGCGTGCCGCGGATCAGCTGGCACAGGTTGGTCTTGCGGCTCAGGCAGAACTTGCACTGGCGGCATTCCGGCGTGTACAGCGGAATGACGTGGTCGCCCTTCTTCAGCGTGGTGACGCCGGGGCCTACGTCGACCACGATGCCCGCGCCTTCGTGGCCGAGGATCGCGGGAAAGATGCCTTCGGGGTCGGCGCCCGAGAGCGTGTAGTAGTCGGTGTGGCAGATGCCGGTGGCCTTGATCTCGACCAGCACTTCGCCGAACTTGGGGCCTTCGAGGTCCACGGTTTCGATGGTGAGCGGTTCTCCGGATTTCCAGGCGACGGCAGCTTTGGTTTTCATGGTGTGGGGGTTCTTCAGAAAGCGGGAGGAATGAGGATTCTCAGGCGGGGCCAGCAGGGAAGATACCCGACATGCCGATGAACCCGCTCAGGTGGCGGAAATTCCAGACCCAGTTTCGCAGTGCGGGAAATTCATCGAGCGAAATGCCGCCTTCGCCGGCCAGGGCCACGTAGGGGAAGCAGGCAAGGTCGGCAATGGTCGGCTCGGGGGCCGCGGCCAGCCAGCGAAGGCCTGCGCTGGCCTGCTCGGCGAGGTGGTCGTCGAGCACGCGGAACACCGCGCGTGCGCCGCTGCGGCAGGCCTCGATGTCCAGGTGGTGGTAGCCCAGCGCATCGTGCAGCCGCGCGGCCGACGCGGTGCGGGTGATCTCGTCGGCGGTGGCGAGCCACATGGCGATCTGGCCCCGCAGCTTCGCGTCGTCCGGGTACCAGCGGCCCTGCGTGTCGTAGCGGCTCGCGAGATAGACCACGATGGCCTGCGCATCGCGCAACACGAAGCCGTCGTCATCCAGCACCGGGAGCTGGCCCAGCGGATTGACGTTCGCCAGGAACGCCGCGCGGGTGTGTTCGCGGCCCGGGAAGAAATCGACCGGCACCAGCTCGTGCGCAAGGCCCAGCCACGCCAGCATCTGCCGCACCTTGAAGCAGTTGCCCGACAGCGGGTAGTCGTGGAGCTTGATCATGGCGCGGCCCCGGCCGCTTGCAGCACGCCGAAGCGCATGCCGCGCTCGCGCAGCCAGCGCCTGTAGGTGACGGACGAGGTGTCGCCGCGCGTGGGCGTCTCGGCGCGGCCTTCGAGCGGCATGCGCTTGAAGGCGTGGTTCTCCAGGATCGGCTTGTCCTGCCCGAAGATGGTGTGCTGGAAGGCGATGAGCGCGGCGTCGCTGGAGTCGTCGTCGTAGCAGGCCAGCACCGTGTGGGCGATCACGTGCTCATGGTCCACGGGCTGCAGGAACAGGCCGATGGCGTCGAGCGCGCCCGCGCGAAAGCTCGACTTGTAGAGCATGGCCGAGAAGGGCTGCATCACGCGGTACTTGTAGAGCACCTCGCTGCCCGTGTCGTGCGCGGCCGAAGCGCGCGGCTGCCAGAAGCGGCAGTCGGTGGCCCAGATCTCGCCGGTGGCGGGTTCGACCTCGACGTTGTACTTCGCCACCTCGGTGTGCGGCACCTTGCCGAGGTAGTCGGCGTGCACGAAGGGGAAGTGCGCCATGTCCAGGAAGTTCTCGATCACGCGCAGGCCGGACACCGCCACGCCGATGCCGCCGCAGTCGATGGTGCGGCGGCTAGCTTCGCTGTATTCCGGGAAGTCGAACAGGGCGCGTGCCGGACGGCCGCTGGGGCAGACCCAGAGATGGCCGTAGCGCGACTGCACGGTCAGCGGCTGGTCTCCCAGGCGGCAGTGGGGCGTGCCGCCGGCGTCGATCCACAGTTGCACGGTGTCGCCGAGCAGGCGGGTGGTGCGAGGCGCCGGCGCGGCGGGTCCGATGACGAGCCAGTCGTCGAGCATGTTGGGGTCGTCGGTGACGAAGGGCATGGTGTCTTTCAGCCGAGGGCTTCGATGTCGCTGCGCAAGCTGCGGGCGGCGGTGTGCAGGGTCTTCAGGGCGGCTGAGCCAGGGGCAGCGTCGCTCCAGAGGTGGACGAAGGCGAGGCGGGGCTGCGCATCGAGGACCAGGGCGACGGTGTCCACCCCGCCGAGCTGGCCGCGCCAGGCGCCTGTTGCCGCATCGGCTGCAAAGCCGCGTTGCGCCAGCGCTTCGCGCACGGTGCTGGCGGGCGAACGCAATGTGAGCGTGCGGCAGAACTGCCAGCCGGCTGGCACGGCATCGGCCAGTGACGGCGGTGCGAGCGAGGCCTCAGGCGACAGCAGGACCCACAGCATCCCCGCCGCCTCTACCGCACCGAAGGTCTTCGCGCAGACGTTGCGTGGCGCCTGCATGGCCGGGTGCGCCGGAATGCGCGTGCACTGCCCGCTGCCCGCCGCGTATTCCCAGCCGTGGTAGGCACAGGCCAGGCGGTTCTCGATCACCTGGCCCAGCGTGAAGCGCACGCTGCGGTGCGGGCATCGGTTCTCCCAGGCCTGGGGGCTGCCGTCGGCGGCGCGCCAGAGCGCGAGTTCCTGGCCTTCGGCGAAGCCGGCCACGATGTTGGCGCCGGGGCGCAGGTCGGCCGAGGGCGCAACGGGGTGCCAGGTGGATGCAGGGGGTGTGTTCATTCGTCGTGAGGTCGCAGGGCAAAGCGCCGGTGATACCGTACCGCTTCTGCCCCACCGATGAAAGCCACATGAAGAGACGCATCTTTTCATTCCTGAAACGCTGGCTCGCATGAGCCGCATCGATCTCGCGCTGGTCGAGGCCTTCGTGCTGGTCGCACAGAGCGGCAGCCTCACCAAGGCCGAAACCCTCTCGGGCACGTCCAAGGCCACACTGAGCCGGCAGCTCACGCGGCTGGAAGAGCTGCTGGGCGCGCAACTGCTGCTGCGCAGCCCGCGCCGCATGGCGCTCACCGAGGCCGGCCGTGCCTTCCTGGTTCGTTCGGAAGGACTGCTCGACGAAGTGACCGGCCGGCTGGAAGCCGCCAGCACCGAGGTCCACGCGCTGACGACCGGCGTGTCGGGCCGCCTCTCGCTGCTGTCCGACACGCAGTTCAGCACCTCCTTCGTCTGCCATGTGGTCAAGCTGTTCCTGGCGTCGCACCCGGACGTGCGCTGCCAGCTCGACGTGGCCAGCGGCTCCCATGCGCCGCAGGTCGGCGACGTCGACTGCTACGTGTGCGCCGAGCCGCCCGATGCGCCGAACCTCGTGGCCAAGCTGCTGGGGCGGCTCAACTACGGGCTCTATGCGAGCCCGCAGTACCTGGCCCGCCACGGCACGCCGTCGTCACCCGAGGAACTGGCGCGGCACCAGTCGATCGCGATGAAGGAGCCGTCATCAGGCCGCGCGCAGGTGCTGCTGCTGTCGGACGCAGGCAGCTTCGCCTTCGGCGCGGAGCCCGCGTTCGAAACCAACGACCACTGGGTCATGAAGACCTTCTGCATCGACGGGCTGGGCATTGCCCTGCTGCCGGTCTTTTTCGCCGGACCCGAGGTCGCGCAGGGCGTGCTCGTGCCGGTGCTGCCGCAGTGGCAGCCCGAGCCGCGCCGCATCTACTGCGCCTACCAGCGCCAGCGCTACATGGGGCAGAAGCTGCGCGCATTCGTCGACCTGATGGCGCGCAGCGTGGTGGACATCGACTCTTTCAACCACTACGTGGGCTCGTCGGCCGGGCGGCGCCGAAAGCCGGCCGCAAGACCATAATTGGCGCCCCCGGCTCCGGCCTTCGAACCTGCTGTTCATCATGAAGAAAATCCTCGTCCTCAACGGCCCCAACCTCAACCTGCTCGGCACGCGCGAGCCCGAACAGTACGGACGCGACACGCTCGCCGACGTCGAGCGCCTGTGCAAGGACACCGGCGCCAAACTCGGTGTGGAGATCGAATGTCGCCAGTCGAACCACGAAGGCGTGCTGATCGACTGGGTGCAGGAGGCGGGCCGCGAAGTGGCCGCGGGCACCATGCTGGGCGTGGTGATGAACCCCGGCGCCTACACGCACACGTCGATTGCGCTGCACGACGCCATCAAGGGCGCGAGCGTGCCGCTGATCGAGCTGCACATCTCGAACGTGCATGCGCGCGAACAGTTCCGCCACCACTCGTACATCTCGCCCGCGGCGCGCGGGATCATCGTGGGCCTGGGCGTGAAGGGCTACACGCTGGCCATCGCAGCGCTGGTGCCCTGATTCCCGGCTAGTACTGCTGCTTGGGTGCCGCCGCCTTCCAGCTGCGGCTGATGCGCCCGGCGTTGTCGATGCTCTCCAGGTGCACGTCGAAGCCCCAGAGCCGCGCGACGTGCTTGAGCACCTCTTCGGCGCCGTCGTGCAGCGGCAGGTTGTTGCGCTGCGTGTGGCGCAGGGTGAGCGAACGGTCGCCGCGCGTGGCCACGTTCCACACCTGGATGTCGGGCTCGCGGCTGCTGATGTCGTACTGCCGGGAGAGCGATTCGCGCAGCGCCTGGTAGCCGCTGTCGTCGTGGATGGCGGACACCTGCAGCTCCGATTCGCTCTGGTAGTCGCGAATGGAGAACAGCCGGAAGTCGCGCATGGTCTTGGGGCTCAAGAACTGGCCGATGAAGCTCTCGTCCTTGAAGTTGCGCATCGCGTAGTCGAGCGTCTTGACCCAGTCGGTGCCCGCGAAGTCGGGGAACCAGCGGCGGTCTTCCTCGGTGGGCTTCTCGCAGATGCGGCGCAGCTCGGTGAACATCGCAAAGCCCAGCGCATAGGGGTTGATGCCGCTGTAGGCGCGGTGCCCCACGGGCGGCTGGTAGATCACGCCGGTGTGCGAGCTGAGCCATTCCATCATGAAGCCGTCGGCCAGTTGCCCGCGGTCGTACATGGTGTTGAGCAGCGTGTAGTGCCAGAACGTGGCCCAGCCTTCGTTCATCACCTGGGTCTGGCGCTGCGGATAGAAGTACTGCGCGATCTTGCGCACGATGCGCACCACCTCGCGCTGCCAGGGTTCGAGCAGGGCGGCGTTCTTCTCGATGAAGTACAGCAGGTTCTCCTGCGGCTCCGGCGGAAAGCGGCGCGCCGAATCGGACTCGGCGGCCTGCTCGCTGCGCCGCGGCAGCGTGCGCCACAGGTCGTTCACCTGCTGCTGCATGTGGCGCTCGCGCTCCGCGCGCTGGGCGCTTTCCTGCGCCAGCGAGCGCTTCTGCGGGCGGCGGTAGCGGTCGACGCCGTAGTTCATCAGCGCATGGCAGGAGTCGAGCAGTTCTTCCACCGCGTCGACGCCGTGGCGGTCCTCGCACTCGGCGATGTAGTGCCGCGCGTAGACCAGGTAGTCGATGATGGACGACGCGTCGGTCCACATCCGGAACAGGTAGTTGCCCTTGAAGAAGCTGTTGTGGCCGTAGGCCGCATGCGCGATCACCAGGGCCTGCATGGCCATGGTGTTCTCCTCCATCAGGTAGGCGATGCACGGATCGGAGTTGATGACGATCTCGTAGGCCAGCCCCATGTGGCCACGCTTGTAGTTCTTCTCGGTGGCGATGAACTGCTTGCCGTACGACCAGTGCCTGTAGATCATGGGCATGCCCACGCTGGCGTAGGCGTCCATCATCTGCTCGGCGGTGATCACCTCGAGCTGGTTCGGGTACACGTCGAGTCCGAAGCCCCGGGCGGTCTTCGCGATCTCGGCGTGGTAGGTCTCGATGAGCTCGAAGGTCCAGTCCGAGGGACTGGGCAGGCGCTCCAGCCGGGGCAGGCCGGCGGGCGTGTCGAGGGCGTCGGGGGTGAGGATGGTGCTCATGACGTGACCCCTTCCTTCTTGAACAGGTCGCGGAAAACCGGGTAGATGTCCTGCGCGTCGGACACCTTGCGCATCGCGAAGTTGGGCTGCACGCCTTCGAGCTGCGCGTACTCCTGCCACAGGTTCTGCTCGGTCTCGGCCACCTGCACGTAGGCGTAGTAGCGCACCACCGGCAGGATGTCGTTGACCAGCAGCTCGCGGCAGCGCCCGCTGTCCTGGTGCCAGTTGTCGCCGTCGCTGGCCTGCGCGCCGTACACGTTCCATTCGCCGCTGGGGTAGCGCGCCTTGATGATCTCGTCCATCAGCACCAGCGCGCTCGACACCACGGTGCCGCCGGTCTCGGTGGCGTGGAAGAACTCTTCTTCCGTCACTTCCTGCGCCTGCGTGTGGTGGCGCAGGAACACGAGGTCGATGGTCTCGTAGTGCCGCGTGAGGAACATGTACAGCAGCATGAAGAAGCGCTTGGCCATGTCCTTGCGCGCCTCGTCCATGGAGCCCGACACGTCCATCAGGCAGAACATCACGGCCTTGGCGCTGGGCACCGGCGTCTTCACGCGGTTGCGGTAGCGCAGGTCGATCGGGTCGATGTAGGGCACGCGCCGCATGGTGCGGCGCATTTCCTCGATGCGCTCCTCGGTCTCGCGGATCTCTTTCTGGATCAAGGCCGTTGCCGCTTGCGGATGGTGCTGCAGATGGAGCAGGTGCGCTTCGAGGCGCTTGAGCTCCTTGCGCGGCTCACCGCCCAGCGCGATGCGCCGCGCCAGCGCCCCGCGCATCGAACGCACCACGTGCAGGTTGTTGGGAGAGCCGTCGCTGGTGAAGCCGGCGCGGTGGCTCTTCCACTCGGGCACGTCGGCGATCTGTGTGCGAATGAGGTGCGGCAGCGCCAGGTCGTCGAAGAACACGCGCATGAACTCTTCGCGCGTCAGTCGGAAGACGAAGTCGTCGTCGCCTTCGCCGCTGTCGCCGGCCTCGCCGCTGCCGGAGCCGCCACCGCTCCCGCCTTCGGGGCGCTTGATGCGGTCGCCCTTCAGGTACTCCTGGTTGCCCGGGTGCACATACTCGCGGTCGCCGCCCCGGGCGTGACCGAACACGGGTTCGGACACATCGTGGCGCGGCAAGGTCACGTCTTCGCCTTGCTCCAGCTCGCGGATGTTGCGCCCGCTCACCGCGCGCCGCACCGCCTCCTGGATCTGCCCCTTGTAGCGCCGGAGAAAGCGCTCGCGGTTGCCAATGGACTTGTTCTTGCCCGATAGCCGGCGGTCGATGATCTGCTGCAGGATGGCCACGATGGTGTCAAAGCTCCTTGCAAGGAAGAGGGGAGAACGGCCTGGGCGGCGCCGTGGCTATCTATGCGCTATGAACTCTTGCGCACCCGCAGGTACCACTCGCAGAGCAGGCGCACCTGCTTGGCGGTGTAGCCCTTCTCGACCATGCGCGTCACGAAGTCCTCGTGCTTCTTCTGCTCGTCGGCGCTGCTCTTGGTGTTGAAGCTGATGACCGGCAGCAACTCTTCGGTGTTGGAGAACATCTTCTTCTCGATCACCGAGCGCAGCTTCTCGTAGCTGGTCCATGCCGGGTTGCGTCCGCTGTTGCCGGCCCGCGCGCGCAGCACGAAGTTGACGATCTCGTTGCGGAAGTCCTTGGGGTTGCCGATGCCCGCCGGGCGTTCGATCTTCTCGAGCTCGCCGTTGAGCGAGGCCCGGTCGAACACCTCGCCGGTGTCCACGTCGCGGAACTCCTGGTCCTGGATCCAGTAGTCGGCGTAGGTCACGTAGCGGTCGAAGATGTTCTGGCCGTACTCGCTGTAGCTCTCCAGATACGCGGTCTGGATTTCCTTGCCGATGAACTCGGCATAGCGCGGCGCCAGCAGCTCCTTGATGTAGCTGATGTACTTCTGCTCGACCTCGGGGGCGAACTGCTCGCGCTCGATCTGCTGCTCGAGCACGTACATCAGGTGCACCGGGTTCGCGGCCACTTCGGAGCTGTCGAAGTTGAAGACCTTCGAGATGATCTTGAAGGCGAAGCGGGTCGATACACCGCTCATGCCTTCGTCCACGCCCGCGTAGTCGCGGTACTCCTGGATCGACTTCGCCTTGGGGTCGGTGTCCTTCAAGCTTTCGCCGTCGTAGACCTGCATCTTGCTGAAGGTGCTGGAGTTCTCCGGCTCCTTCAGGCGGGTGAGCACCGAGAGCTGGGCCATCATGCGCAGCGTTCCCGGGGCGCAGGGCGCCTGCGCCAGAGACGAGTTGCGCACCAGCTTCTCGTAGATCTTGATTTCTTCGGAGGCGCGCAGGCAGTAGGGCACCTTGACGATGTAGATCCGGTCGAGGAAAGCCTCGTTGTTCTTGTTGTTGCGGAAGGCCTTCCACTCGCTCTCGTTGCTGTGGGCCAGCACGATGCCGTCGAACGGAATCGCGCCGAAGCCTTCGGTTCCCTTGAAGTTGCTTTCCTGGGTGGCGGTCAGCAGGGGGTGCAGCACCTTGATGGGCGCCTTGAACATTTCCACGAACTCCAGCAGCCCCTGGTTGGCCAGGCACAGGCCGCCGGAGTAGGCGTAGGCGTCCGGGTCGTCCTGGGCATAGGTCTCCAGCTTGCGGATGTCCACCTTGCCGACTAGCGAGGAAATGTCCTGGTTGTTCTCGTCCCCGGGCTCGGTCTTGGCCACCGCGATCTGCCGCAGCACCGACGGGTAGCGCTTGACGACCTTGAACTGGCGGATGTCCCCGCCGTACTCCTCGAGCCGCTTGACGGCCCAGGGCGAGAGAATTCGGTTCAGGTAGCGGCGGGGAATGCCGTATTCCTTTTCAAGAATCTCGCCGTCTTCGATCGTGTCGAACAGGCCGAGCGGGGATTCATTGACCGGCGAGCCCTGGATGGCGTAGAACGGCACGTGTTCCATGAGCTGCTTCAGGCGCTCCGCGATCGAACTCTTGCCGCCGCCGACCGGTCCGAGCAGGTAAAGGATTTGCTTTTTTTCTTCCAGCCCCTGCGCGGCGTGGCGGAAATAGGACACCACCTGTTCTATGGCTTCTTCCATGCCATAGAACTCCTTGAACGCCGGATAGATCTTGATGACCTTGTTGGCGAAGATGCGCGAAAGACGCGGGTCGTTTCGGGTATCCACCAGTTCGGGCTCGCCGATGGCCTTGAGCATGCGCTCCGAGGCCGTGGCATACGCCGTGCGGTCTCGCTTGCAGGTGTCCAGGTACTCCTGCAGCGAGATGACTTCCTCGCGGGTTCGCTCGTAGCGGGCGGCAAAGTTGCTGATCACATCCATGGTCACGCCTCCATCAAGACAGTGGGCTTTTGGCCCGAAAGCCTGCAGCTGAGGCGATGCGCAACTTTGGAGGTGTGCCTGCCCTTGACTGCATGCCGCGGAAAACTCCCCTTACAACATTCTGCTAACAATCAGCATAAAGCAAAGATTGAACCTGGCAAATCATTTGTTAAATCAGAACCACGTCGCTGAGTAAAGTTCCTCGAAAAACGCAGAACGATTTTTCAAATTTCAGTTAAATTCAAAAGCTCGCTTTCGTAATTCTCCCCGGGTGAAACGCCTATGACGAATGGCTATCGTCCATTTTTATGTTTCTCCGGGAAAGCACCGCCTATTGAGCCTGCGCGCTCAATAAAAAAGGTGTCTTCTTCAATAACGCGCGACCTGCCGTTTGGTTTATTGCACATCCGAAAAAAATATAAAAGCAATCCTCGCGCCACTTCTGCAGGAGCGTCTCAGGGCTTGTACGCGGTGGAACGCGGCGCGGATGCAGCCTGACGTGCTCAGAGACGGTGCGAAAGGTGCACTCTCGGTGCAACGAGGACTGTCCAGGCACGCGACTGCACCGCACTGAAGCACCAGACGTGCAAAAGGGCCGCGGAGCGGCCCTTCCGGGAAGACGATGCAACCATCAGGAATGGGGTCCCTGGTGTTACATGTCAGAAGAGAAAGGGGGCGTAACGCGCTGCGCCATCGCCCGACGCGTCAGAAACAGGGAGTCGGCCCTATCCTTGCACGCCTTTGGTGCTCGGGGGCGGACAAGCCCGCCCCGGCACTGGCGCCACTGGCTCAGCTGAAGAATTCCTTCGCCTTGTCGAACCAGCCCTTGTCGGTCGGGCTGTGCTTCTCGCCGCCCTTCTTGAGCGACTCGTCGAGCTCTTTCAGCACCTTGCGCTGGTGCTCGGTGAGCTTCACCGGCGTCTCGACGCGCACATGGCAGTACAGGTCGCCCGGGTAGCTCGAGTTCACACCCTTGATGCCCTTGCCACGCAGACGGAACTGCTTGCCGCTTTGCGTGCCTTCGGGAATGTCGATGGCCGCGGCGCCCTTGAGGGTGGGGACGTTGATCTCGCCGCCCAGCGCCGCCGTGGTCATGCTCACGGGCACCACGCAGTGCAGGTTGTCGCCGTCTCGCTCGAAGATCTCGTGCTTCTTGAGCCGGATCTCGATGTACAGGTCGCCCGGCGGGCCGCCGTTCACACCGGGCTCGCCGCTGCCCGTGACGCGCATGCGCTGGCCGTCGTCGATGCCCGCGCGGATCTTCACTTCGAGCGTCTTGTTGCGCTTGATCTTGCCCTGGCCGTGGCACACGGTGCAGGGCTCGGGAATGATCTTGCCGCTGCCGTGGCAGGTGGGGCAGGTCTGCTGCACGCTGAAGAAGCCCTGGCGCATCTGCACCGCGCCCGCGCCGTGGCACGTCGTGCAGGTGATCGGCTTGGTGCCCGGCTTGGCGCCGGAGCCATGGCAGGTGTCGCACTCGTCCCAGGTAGGAATGCGGATCTCGGTGGTCTTGCCTTCCGCGGCTTCCTCGAGCGTGATTTCCATCGCATAGCTCAGGTCGCTGCCGCGGAACACCTGGCGCCCGCTGCTGGTACGCCCGCCGCGGGCGCCGCCGAACACGTCGCCGAAGATGTCGCCGAAGGCCTCCGCGAAGCCGCCGAAGCCTTCCGCGCCTGGGCCGCCGCGCATGTTGGGGTCCACCCCCGCGTGGCCGTACTGGTCGTAGGCCGCGCGCTTCTGTCCGTCGGACAGCATTTCGTACGCTTCCTTCACCTCCTTGAACTTGGCCTCGGCGTCCTTGCTGGTGTCGCCGTGGTTTCGGTCCGGGTGGTGCTTCATCGCAAGCTTGCGATAAGCCTTCTTGATTTCTTCCTCGCTCGCGTTCTTGGGGACGCCGAGGGTTTCGTAATAGTCGCGTTTGGTGGCCATGGCAGGTCGCTCAACAGATCAGGGAAGCAGCAGGAACTCGGGTGGCTCGGAAGCGAGAAAGGCTGGAGCACCTTTTCAGGTGTTCCAGCCTTGTGCAAGGGGCTGGGAATCAGCCCTTCTTGACTTCCTTGACTTCGGCGTCGACCACGTTGTCGTCGGCCTGCGCATGCGCAGCAGCTTCCGCGCCACCCGGGCCCGAAGCGGCCGAAGCACCGGCGGCAGCGGCCTGCGATTCCGCGTACATCTTCTCGCCGAGCTTCTGGCTGGCGGTCATCAGCACGTTGGTCTTTTCCTCGATCACGGCCTTGTCTTCACCCTTGAGGGCTTCTTCCACGTCCTTGATCGCGGCTTCGATCGCTTCCTTCTCGGCGGCTTCCAGGCTTGCACCATGTTCGCCCAGCGACTTCTTCACGCTGTGCACCATGGCCTCGCCCTGGTTGCGGGCCTGCACGATCTCGAGCTTCTTCTTGTCGTCTTCGGCGTTGAGCTCGGCGTCCTTCACCATCTTCTGGATCTCGTCTTCGGAGAGGCCCGAGTTCGCCTTGATGGTGATCTTGTTTTCCTTGCCGGTGCCCTTGTCCTTGGCGCCCACGTGCAGGATGCCGTTGGCGTCGATGTCGAAGCTCACCTCGATCTGCGGCGTGCCGCGCGATGCCGGCGGAATGCCTTCGAGGTTGAATTCGCCCAGCGCCTTGTTGCCCGAGGCGATCTCGCGTTCGCCCTGGAACACCTTGATGGTCACGGCCGGCTGGTTGTCTTCGGCCGTCGAGAAGGTCTGTGCGAACTTCGTCGGGATCGTGGTGTTCTTCGTGATCATCTTGGTCATCACGCCACCCATGGTCTCGATGCCCAGCGACAGCGGGGTCACGTCGAGCAGCAGCACGTCCTTGCGGTCGCCCGAGAGCACCTGGCCCTGGATGGCGGCGCCGACGGCCACGGCTTCGTCGGGGTTCACGTCCTTGCGCGGTTCCTTGCCGAAGAAGGCCTTCACCTTTTCCTGCACCTTGGGCATGCGGGTCATCCCGCCGACCAGGATCACGTCGTTGATGTCGCTCACGCTGATGCCGGCGTCCTTGATGGCCAGGCGGCAGGGGGCGATGGTGCGCTCGACCAGCTCGTCGACCAGGCTTTCCAGCTTGGCGCGGGTGAGCTTGATGTTCAGGTGCTTCGGACCCGAGGCATCGGCCGTGATGTAGGGCAGGTTGATGTCGGTCTGTGCGCTGTTCGACAGTTCGATCTTGGCCTTTTCGGCGGCTTCCTTCAGGCGCTGCAGGGCGAGCACGTCCTTGCTCAGGTCGACGCCCTGTTCCTTCTTGAACTCGGCAATGATGTAGTCGATGATGCGCTGGTCGAAGTCTTCGCCGCCCAGGAAGGTGTCGCCGTTGGTCGACAGCACTTCGAACTGCTTCTCGCCGTCCACGTCGGCGATTTCGATGATCGACACGTCGAAGGTGCCGCCGCCCAGGTCATACACGGCGATCTTGCGGTCGGCCTTGTCCTGCTTGTCCAGGCCGAAGGCCAGGGCAGCAGCGGTGGGCTCGTTGATGATGCGCTTGACATCCAGGCCCGCGATGCGGCCGGCGTCTTTCGTGGCCTGGCGCTGGGCGTCGTTGAAGTACGCCGGCACCGTGATCACGGCTTCGGTGATGGTCTCGCCGAGGTAGTCTTCGGCGGTCTTCTTCATCTTGCGCAGGATGTCGGCGCTGACCTGCTGCGGGGCCATCTTCTTGCCGCGCACCTCGACCCATGCGTCGCCGTTGTCGGCCTTGGCGATGGTGTAGGGCATCAGGTCGATGTCCTTCTGCACTTCCTTTTCCTCGAACTTGCGCCCGATCAAACGCTTGATCGCGTACAGCGTGTTCTTGGGGTTGGTCACGGCCTGGCGCTTGGCCGAGGCACCGACCAGGACTTCACCGTCTTCCTGGTACGCGACGATCGACGGCGTGGTGCGGGCACCTTCCGAGTTCTCGATCACACGCGTGGTGTTGCCTTCCATGATCGACACGCACGAGTTGGTGGTGCCGAGGTCGATGCCGATGATCTTTGCCATGTTCTTTACTCCTGAAAGCCTGAAAAATATGTTGTTATGAACTTGTGGATAACCCGGCGCGATTCAAGGGGATGAAGCGGGGATTTCCTGTGGGAATCTTGTGTGCGGGTGCAATCCGCTTACTTCGGCGCGCTGACCGTCACCAGCGCCGGGCGCAGCACGCGCTCGTTGATGGTGTAGCCCTTCTGCAGCACGCTCACCACGGTGTTGGGTTCCTGCTCGGCGGGCACCACCGAGATGGCCTGGTGCTGGTGCGGGTCGAACCTGGTGCCGGCGGCCGGCGCCACTTCGATCACCTTGTTGCGTTCGAGCGCGCTCTTCAGCTGGCGCAGCGTGGCTTCGGCGCCTTCGCGGATCTGCTCGGGCGTTGCGTCCTTGATGGCAAGGCCGGCTTCCAGGCTGTCGGTCACCGGCAGCAGGCTCTCGGCGAACGCCTCGACCGCGAACTTGCGGGCCTTGGTGATCTCGTCGTCAGCGCGGCGGCGGGCGTTTTGCACGTCGGCCTGGGCGCGCAGGTACTGGTCGGCCAGCTCGGTGTTCTTGGCCTGGAGGGCAGCCAGTTCAGCTTGGGCCTGCGCCAGGGCGGCGAGGGCGTCGGCTTCGTTGGCGGCGTGCGCAGCCTCCAGTTCTTCGGGACTGGGCTCGCCTTGCAGCATTTGCGAATTCTGTGCGGATTGTTGCGGGTCAGACATTTTTCAAAGAACCGGCGCGAACCGGAAAACAAACGGTAGCCAGCCACTTGGGGCTGGCCGAAGGCATTTCAAGCGAAAAAATGCATCGAAAAGGGCCGTTTCAGTGCCTCCCGGACATGAAAAAGGCCCGGAACCGGGCCTTGGAGCCATGTCGGGGAAGGCTCAGTGCGCGTCGAGCAGCTCGACGTCGAACTTCAGCGTGGCGTTCGGGGGAATCACGCCGCCGGCGCCGCGGGCGCCATAGCCCAGTGCCGCGGGAATGACCAGCGTGCGCTTGCCGCCGATCTTCATGCCGGCCACGCCTTCGTCCCAGCCCTTGATGACCTGGCCGGCGCCCAGCGAGAACGCGAACGGGTCGTTGCGGTCGCGGCTGGAGTCGAACTTGGCGCCTTGCACGCCGTCGTTGAAGAGCCAGCCGGTGTAGTGCACGTGCACGTGCTGGCCGGCCTTGGCTTCGGCGCCGGTGCCGACTTCGGTGTCTTCGTATTGCAGGCCGGAGGGGGTGGTAGGCATGAGAAACGCTCCTTGCGTCGAATGGATGTGAATGAGATCGAAGGCGGGGAGTTTACCGAGGCCGCGCGAGGCGCCTTGGCGTGCGTCAGCTGTTGCCGCTGTCGTCGGCGGGTGGGGCGGCCACGGGCGCCGGGGCTGTCGAGGGTGCGGCGGAGGGGGCCGGCACGTGGGCGGCGGGCGGGGAAGCGGGGGCTGCGGGGGCTGCCGGTGGTGCGACCGGTGCGGCAGGCGCCGGTGCCGCCGCCTTCTTGATCTGCCCCAACTGCCATTTGCCGGCAAAGGCCTGCAGGTCGGACAGGCGCTTGAGCAGGTCCTGCCCGCTGAGCGTGAGGCTGTAGCCATCGCTGCCGTGGCCGACGATGCCGGCCTCGCGCAGTTCCTTGATGCGGGTGTTCAGCGTGTTGGGAGTGATGCCGCCCACGCTGTCCTGCAGCAGGCGGAAGGTCTGGGCATGGCCGTCGCGCAGTGCCCAGAGCACGCGCAGCGCGTAGCGGGCTTCGAGCAGGGCGAGCAACTGGCTGACGGCTGCGTTTTCCTTGGTACTCATCGACATCATCTCCTCGAAGCTGGACGAGCCACCTGCCTGAGGGCCGGCCGGTGTCTCGTTTTCTTGTGGTGGTTTACGGACCGTCTCGTTGGCCGGCGACTATAGCGCAAAGGAAGAGGATGCTACTAGTTTTATAGCTGTCAGGGCATGCTGCATGCGGGTTGTGAGACAAAGCTTCACAAATTGGCGTCACACGCCGGTGTAATTGGCCATGGCTTCGCCCAGGCGGATCGCGCGGCCTGGCGACCAGTCGGAATTGAACGCCATCGGCGGCGCGGGGAACAGCATGACGACGGTGGAGCCCAGCAAGAACCGGCCCATCTCGTCGCCCTTGCGGATGTCGATCTGCTGGTCGTTGTAGTGCCACTCGCGCAGCTCGCCCACGCGCGGCGGGTTGACCACGCCATGCCACACGGTGGCCATGCTGCCGACGATGGTCGCGCCGACCAGCACCAGCACGAAGGGGCCGTGCGCCGATTCGAAGACGCACACCACGCGCTCGTTGCGCGCAAAGAGTCCGGGCACGCCGCGCGCCGTGGTGGGGTTCACCGAGAACAGGTCGCCCGGTACGTGGATCATGCGCACCAGCCGCCCGTCGCAGGGCATGTGGATGCGGTGGTAGTCCTTGGGGCTCAGGTACAGCGTGGCGAAGCTGCCGTGCGCGAACTTGGCGGCCAGCGTGGCGTCGCCGCCGACCAGCGCGGTGGTCGTGTAGTTGTGGCCCTTGGCCTGGAAGATCTGGTCGCCCTCGATGGGGCCGAACTGGCTGATGGCCCCGTCCACGGGGCACACCAGGTCGGCCTGCGCCAGCGGCCGCGCGCCGGGCTTCAGCGCCCGCGTGAAGAACTGGTTGAAGCTCTTGTAGTAATGGATGTCCGACTCGAGCGCCTCACCCATGTTCACGTCGTACTTGGCCACGAAGCGCCGGATGATCCACGTCGTGACAGCGCCCCGCTCCTTGCCCGCGACCCAGCCGGCGAAATTGGTCAGTGCCTGTTTCGGGAACAGGTATTGGGGCAGTACAGCGGAGCGGTCGGACACGTGGGGAGGGCCTGGAATTCTGGATTTGGAGGGGCATTCTATAAAGCGCTCCCTGGCGCGCGCGTAGGAAGCTTCCCTTGGTTCGGGCGGCCCCAAGCCTTCGGATGCGGCGCCCCCCAGCCAAAGATCAGTCGGCCTTGATCCCCGCCGCCTTGATCACCTGCGCCCACTTTTCCACTTCGGCCTTCTGGAACGCCGCGATCTGCGTGGTGCTCAGGTCGGCCGGCTCCATGCCGAAGCCCTTGAGCTTGTCCTGCATCTCGGGCGTTGCAAGGATCTTGCGGATCTCGGTGTGCAGCTTGTCGACCACCGGTGCCGGCGTGCCCGCGGGCACGAAGATCGCCTGCCAGGACGCCACCTCGAAGTTCTCCAGGCCCGGCACGCCGGACTCGGCCACCGTCGGCACGTCGGGCATCGAGGCCAGGCGCTTGGAGGAGGTGACCGCGATGGCGCGCAGCTTGCCGCTCTGGATGTGCGGGCCCGCCACCACCGTGGTGTCGAACATCATGTCGACCTGGCCGCCGATCGCGTCCTGGATGGCCGGGCCGCTGCCCTTGTACGGAATGTGCGTGAACTTCACGCCCGACTTGAAGGCCAGCAGTTCCAGCGCCAGGTGCTGCGAGGTGCCGGTGCCGGCCGAGGCCGACGAGAGCCCGCCCGACTTGGCCTTGCTCGCGGCAATCACCTCCTTCAGCGTCTTGTAGGGGCTCGACTGGCTCACCACCAGCACCACCGGGTTGGTGCCGATGAGCGTCACCGGGGCGAACGACTTGATCGGGTCGTAGCCGATCTTCGGGTACAGGCTCACGTTGATCGCATGCGAGCTGACGGTGCCGCCCACCAGCGTGAAGCCGTCCGGCGCCGCGCGCGAGCCCACTTCGGAGCCCACGCTGCCGCCGGCGCCGCCCTTGTTGTCGATGATCACGCTCGTGCCCAGCACCGGGCCGAGCTTTTGGGCAATCAGCCGGCCCAGCACGTCGGTGGTGCCGCCGGCCGGAAAGGGCACGAGGTAGGTGATGGCCTTGCCCGTGGGCCAGTTGTTGCTGCTCTGCGCGAAGGCGGCCGGCAGGCCGGCGGTCAATGAAGAGGCGAGGGCGGTGCGAATGAGGGTGCGGCGTTGCATGTGAATGTCTCCTGATGGTTGGGGGTGGTGGCGTCGCGGGTCCGCGTGCCCGGTCAGGGCAGGTCGACGATCTCGATCCAGTTCGGGTTCTTGCCCACGTCCAGGTGCTGCGGCTTGCCCAGCGCGCCGGTGTCGGCGTCGATGGCGTACATCGAGACGCCGTTCGACTCCTGCCCCGCAGCGATCAGGTAGCGCCCGGTGGCGTCGATCGCGAAGCCGCGCGGGCCCTTCTCGGTCGCGGTCTGGCCGAGCGGCTGCAACTGCCCCGTGGCGGCGTCGACCTTGAAGGCCGACAGCGTGCTCGACGTGCGCTCCGAGGCATACAGGTAGCGCCCGTCCGGCGTCAGGTGCAGGTCGGCCGCCCAGGGCTTGCCGGCAAAGCCGGCCGGCAGCGCGGTGGTGCTTTGTTCGAGCTTGAGCGTCCCGCGCGCGGCGTCCCATGCGTACACGTGCAGTGCCGCATCGAGCTCGTCGAGCAGGTAGACGTGGCGCTGCGCCTTGTCCCACACGAAGTGGCGCGGGCCCGACTTCGCGGCGGTGTTCGTCAAAGGCGGATCGTTGGCCGACAGCAGCCCCTTGTCAGCGTCGAAGCGCCAGCTCGACACGTTGTCCGCACCCAGGCTGGTGGCCAGCACGAAGCGGTTGCTCGCGTCCGCGTGAATGGCGTGCGCGTTCGGCCCGGTCTGTATCAGCTGCTGGATCGCGCCCACCGCGCCGTCCTTGCCGATCGAGTTGACCGAGATCTTGCCGCCCTGGTAGGAGGCTGCGAACAGCCACTTGCCGGTGGCGTCCAGGTCGATGTTGGCCATGCTGTCGGCCAGCGGCGCCTCGCCGAGCTTGCGCAGCTCGCCGGTGGCGCCGTCGATCGACAGCGCGGTCACGCGAAACGGCTGCGAGCGCAGCGCGGCGTACAGCACGCGCTTGTCGCGGCTCACCACCATCGGCATCACCGTGCCGCCGACGTTCAGCGTCTGCACCGGCTTGAGCGCGCCCTGGGCACGGTCGAGCTCGAGCACCGAGATCTCCTGGCTGTCGGCGTTGGCCACGTAGACCCAGGTGGCCGCCGAGACCCGGCCGATGGCGGCCAGGCACAGCAGCGACGCCACCGTCGCTTTCACGGCGGTAAGGCTCATGGCTTGATGTTGAGCTTGGTGATCAGCTGCTTGAAGTACACGTTGTCCTTGGCCAGCGTCTCCTTGAACACCGCGCCGTCGGTGTAGACGTAGCCCAGGTTCTGCTTGTCCATCACCTCGTGCATCAGCGGCTCGGCGGCGGTCTTCGCGGTGATCTCGCGCAGCTTGGCCATCACTTCGGGCGGCGTGTTCTTCGGCGCGCCGAGGCCGCGCCAGGTGCCGATCGACAGGTCGATGCCGCGCTCCTTGGCGGTGGGCACCTTCTCGAAGCCCTTCACACGCTTGTCGGCCATCACCATCAGCACCTTGAGCTTGCCGCCCTGCACGTGCGTGGTGACCTCGGCCGGGCTCACCGCCACGGCCTCGATGTGGCCGCCCAGCAGCGCCAGCACCGCGGGTGCGGCGCCCTGGAACGGAATGTGGCCGAACTTGGCGCCGGTCTTGTCCTCGAGGGCCGCGGCCGCCAGGTGCCAGATCGAGCCGTTGCCCGAGTTGCCCACGCGCACGCTCTCGGGCGACTTCTTCGCGGCGGCCAGGAACTCCTCGATGGTGTTCCACGGCGCGTCGGCCTTCACCGTGATGGCGGCGGGGTCGGCGTTGAGCTGTGCGATGGGCTGGAAGTCGTCGTAGTTGAACTTGGCCAGGCCCAGGTGCGGCAGCGTCAGCAGTTCGACGGTGAGCACCGCGAGCTTGTAACCGTCGGGCTTGGCGTTGATGACCTCGGTCCAGCCGATGGCGCCGCCCGCGCCGGGGCGGTTGACGATCACGATGCTCTGCGAGGTGTGCTTGCGGCTGGCCTCCGAGAAGGCGCGCGCCAGGCCGTCGGTGCCGCCGCCGGGCTGGTAGGGCACCAGCAGCTCGATGGTGCGGCTCGGAAACTCTGCTTGCGCGGTGGCCGGCGCGGCCAGGCCGAGCGACAGGGCCGCGGTGGCCGAGAGGGCGGCCACGCCGCGAACGAATTGGCTTCTTTTCATGATGTCTTGTCTCCGTGGTTGATCTGATCCTTCAGCCCCGGGTTTTTTCCTCTTGGGGCTTCCTCGCTGTCCTTGCGCGTCAGGGCATGTACTGCCCGCCGTTCACCTCGATCACCTGGCCCGTGACGTAGCCCGAGAGCTGCTCGGAGGCCAGGTACAGGAAGGCGCCCACGCACTCCTCGGGCTCGCCGATGCGGCCCATCGGAATGCTGGCGCGAAAGTTCTCCAGCATCGCGGGCGTCGAGAAGCGGTCCTGGAACGGCGTCTGGATGACGCCCGGCGCCACCGCGTTCACGCGGATGCGGTCGCCCACCAGCTCCTTCGCCAGGCCGTGCGTGACCGTGCTCACGAAGCCCTTCGAGCCCGCGTACAGGTAGGCGGCCGGCCCGCCGCCGGTGCGTGCCGCCACCGAGGTCACGTTGATGATGTTGCCGCCGCCCTGTGCGCGCATCAGCGGCACCACCTCGCGGCAGTACGCGAGCACCGAGCGCGCATTGATGTGCATCACCTCGTCGAACAGCGCATCGTCGAACTCGGCGATGGGCACGCGCTTGACCAGGCTGCCGGCGTTGTTCACCAGCACGTCGATGCGACCGAATTCGTCCACCGTCTGCTTCACGCAGGCGCGGATCGCGCCCGTGTCGCGCACGTCGGCCTTCACGGCCACCGCGGCGCCGCCCGCCGCACGGATGGTCTCGACCACCTCGTTGGCCTCGGCGACCGAACTGTTGTAGTGCACCGCCACGCGCATGCCGCGCGCGGCGAAGGCGATGGCCACTGCCGCGCCGATGCCGGTGCTGGCGCCGGTGACGAGGGCGGTCTTGTCCTTGAGGTCTTCCATGTCGTTGCTCCGTGAGTGAGGGTGTGTGTCAGGTGACCGGCGCCGGGTTGAACAGCACCAGCGCGTTGTGCAGCTTCCAGCGCTCGGCCCACGTTTTCTTGCGGCCGCTGGCCACGTCGAGCATCAGGCGGAACAGCTCCCAGCCCACGTCCTCGATGCTGGCCTCGCCGTCGGCGATACGGCCTGCGTTCACGTCCATCAGGTCGTGCCAGCGGCGCGCCAGGTCGCTGCGCGTGGCGACCTTGATGACCGGCACTTCGGCCAGCCCGTAGGGCGTGCCGCGGCCGGTGGTGAACACATGCAGGTTGATGCCGGCCGCCAGCTGCAGCGTGCCGCAGATGAAGTCGCTGGCCGGCGTGGCGGCGTAGATCAGGCCCTTCTGCGCCGCCTTTTCGCCGGGCGCGAGCACGCCGGTGATGGGCGCGGAGCCCGACTTCACGATGGAGCCCATCGCCTTCTCGACGATGTTCGACAGGCCGCCCTTCTTGTTGCCCGGCGTGGTGTTGGCGCTGCGGTCGACGCGGCCCTTTTCCAGGTAGGCGTCGTACCAGGCCATCTCGCGGATCATGGCCGCGGCCACCTCCGGCGTGGATGCGCGCGAGGTGAGCTGGTCGATGCCGTCGCGCACCTCGGTCACTTCCGAGAACATCACGGTGGCGCCCGCGCGCACCAGCAGGTCGGTGCAAAAGCCCACGGCGGGGTTGGCGGTGACGCCCGAGAAGGCGTCGCTGCCGCCGCACTGCACGCCCACCACCAGTTCGCTGGCGGGCACGGTCTCGCGGCGGCGGGCGTTCAGGCGCGCGAGGTGAACCTCGGCCTGGCGCATGACCGCGTCGATCATCGACATGAAGCCGATGTGCTCGTCGTCCTGCAGGCAGACCACGTCGAGCGCGGCGTCGCCCTGTGCTTCGCCGCGCTTGTCGACGATCGGAATGCTGCCCGGTGGCAGCAGCCGCTCGGGCTGCAGCTTCTCGCAGCCCAGGCTCACCACCATCACCTCGCCGCCGAAGTTCGGGTTGAGGCTGATGTTGCGCAGCGTGCGAATGGGCACGATGGCGTCGGGCGCGTCGATGGCCACGCCGCAGCCGTAGCCGTGCGCCAGCCCGACCACGTCGTCCACGTTCGGGTACCTGGGCAGCAGCTCGGCTTTGATGCGCTGCACCGCGAAGTCGATCACGCCGGCCACGCACTGCACGGTCTCGGTGATGGCCAGGATGTTGCGCGAGCCCACCGAGCCGTCGGCATTGCGGTAGCCCTCGAAGGTATAGCCCTCCAGCGGGGGCAGGGCAGGGGGCTTGACGGTGGCGATCGGCAAGCCGTCGAGCCCGGGCGCGGTCGGCATGCGCATCACGCGCTCGTGCACCCAGCTGCCGCGCGGCAGCGCCTTCAACGCGTAGCCGATCACCACGTCGTAGCGGCGGACGGCGTCGCCCTCGGCCAGGTCGGTGAGCGCCACCTTGTGGCCCTGGGGCACGTTGTCCACCAGCACCAGGCCGTCGGCGAACACCGCGCCGGCCTTCAGGCCGCCGTCGTTCGCGACGATGGCCACGTTGTCCGCGGCGTGGATGCGGATGTAGAGCGGTGGACGAATGGGTTCTGACATCGTGGGTTCCTTGGCTGGCCGGTCCTTGGGCACTTACTTCACGACCATGAACAGGCTCGGCAGCCAGGTCGAGAAGGCAGGTACGAATGTGACCACGCCCAGCGCAAAGATCAATGCCCCGTAGAACGGCCAGATGGTCTTCATCACCGTGCCCACCGACACCCCGCCGATGGCGCAGCCCACGAACTGCGTGGTGCCCACGGGCGGCGTGTTCAGGCCCAGCGCGCAGTTGATCAGCATCACGATGCCGAACTGCACCGAGCTCATGCCGTAGTGCTGGGCAATGGGCAGGAAGATGGGCGTGCACAGCAGGATGGTGGCCGCCATGTCCAGGAAGGTGCCCAGGACGAACAGGATGACGTTGATCAGCAGGAAGATGACCCACGGCGTGCTGGTCACCTGCGACAGCATCTGGCCCGTGAGTTCGGCCACGCCGTACAGGCTGATGAGGTAGCCGAAGGTGCTGGAGATGCCGATCAGCAGCAGGATGACGCCGGTGGTGCGCACCGCCTTGGAGGCCGCCTTGATGAAGTGCTCCCACTTCAGCGTGCGGTACAGGAAGATCGTCAGCACCAGCGCGTACAGCACCGCCACGGCGGCCGATTCGGTGGCCGTGAAGATGCCCGACAGGATGCCCCCGAGGATCAGCACCACGATGAACAGGCCCGGCAGCGCCGCCGCGAACGAGCGCGCCACGATGGCCCAGCCCGGGAAGGTGCCCGCCGGGTAGCCGCGCTTGACGGCCACCAGGTAGGCGGCTGCGAGGTTGCTCAGTGTGAGCACCGCCGCCGGCAGCAGCGCCGCCAGGATCAGCGCCGCGATCGACACCTTGCCGCCCGCTGCCAGCGAATAGATGATCAGGTTGTGGCTGGTCGGCATCAGCGCGCCCACCAGGGCCGCATGGGTCGTCACGTTGACTGCGTAGTCGGCGTGGTAGCCCTCCTTCTTCATCATCGGGATCATCACGGCGCCCATGGCCGAGACGTCCGCCACGGGCGAGCCCGAGACGCCGCCGAACAGCGTGCAGGCCACCACGTTCGACATGCCCAGGCCGCCGCGCACGTGCCCCACGAGGTCGCGCGCCAGGTTGACGATGCGGTCCGCGATGCCGCCGTACAGCATCAGCTCGCCGGCGAAGATGAAGAACGGAATGGCCAGGAACGAGAAGATCCCCATGCCCGAGGTCATCTGCTGGAAGCCGACCGCCAGCGGCAGGCCTTCATAGAGCAGCGTGGCCAGGGCCGACAGTCCGATCGAGAAGGCAACCGGCACGCCCAGCAGCAGAAAGAGCGTGAAAGAGATGCAGAGAATGAGAAGAGGAATGGTCATGTTGAAGCCGCCTCGGCACGAATTGGGGCGCTACGGACTGTGCGGGGAATGCCGCGGAACCGGCTTTGCCGGGCCGCAGGCATTGCCCCCTGCAAGGGGGTGGGAGAAGCGACACGAAGTGCGCGGAGCCTGGGGGTATGCATCTCTATCCCCAGGCGGGTTCGACTTCTCGGCCTTGGGCGAGCGCGATGATGTGTTCGATGGAGAACATCACGATGAGGACGCCGGCCACCGAGGCGGGCACGTATTTCCAGCCTTCGGAGATCCACAGCGTGGGCAGGCGGTAGTCCCACACCGATTCGGCGAGCGAGGCGCAGTTCCAGGCCATGGCCAGGCCGAAGACGAGGATGAGCGCGTGGATCAGGTATTCCATCTTCAGGCGCAGCCAGTCGGGCGCGAGCACGAGGAACGATTCCAGGCCGATGTGGCCCGCGTCGCGCACGCCCACGGCCACGCCGAACATCGTGACGTAGAGCACCAGCAGCAGTGCGAGGCTTTCGGCCCAGGTGGGGGTGTTGTTGAGCACGTAGCGGCCGAACACCTGCCAGCTCACCGCGCAGATCACCGCGACGAGACCGAGGATGCCCAACCACATGCAGGCACGTGCGAGGGTGCGGCAAAGTTTGGTGTACATATTTTCTAGCGCTAGAGAGAGATGAGGCTTGCCCTTCGTGAAACACCGAGGAACCGGCTTTGCCGGGCCTCAGGTGTTGCCCCCGGTAGGGGGTTGGCGAAGCGACACGAAGTGCGCGAAGACTGGGGGCGAGCCCTATTTCGTGTCCTGGACGCGCTTGACCAGGTCCTTCAGCTTCGCGTCGGTGATGAACTTGTCGTACACCGGCTTCATCGCGGCCTGGAACGGGGCCTTGTCGACTTCGATGATCTCGGCGCCGCCGGCCTTCACCGTGGCCAGCGACTTCACTTCGCGCTCTTCCCACTGCTTGCGCATGTAGGGCACCGACTCCTTGGCGGCCTGGCGGATCCAGCCCTGCTCTTCGGCGGAGAGCTTGTCCCATGCGCGCTTGGAGAACAGCAGCATTTCGGGCGCCATCGAGTGCTCGGTCTTGCTGTAGTACTTGGCCACTTCGAAGGCGCGGGCGCTTTCATAGGTGGGGTAATTGTTCTCGGCGGCGTCGATCAGGCCGGTCTTCAGGCCGGTGTAGACCTCGCCCATGGGCATCGGCGTGGCGTTGGCGCCCATGGCCTCGAGCATCGACACCCACAGGTCGGACTGCTGCACGCGGACCTTCAGGCCCTTCATGTCGGCGAAGGTGCGCACCGGCTTCTTGGCGGTGAACATCGAGCGCGCGCCGCTGTCGTAGTAGGCCAGGCCGATGAAGCCCTGCTTCTCGCACGACTTCAGGATTTCTTCGCCGATCGGGCCGTCCAGCACCTTGTGCAGGTGGTCCACCGAGCGGAACAGGAAGGGCATGGTCGGCACCTGCGTCTCGGCGCAGATGTTGTTCATGGGCGCGATGTTCACGCGCACCATCTGCAGCGCGCCGATCTTGGTCTGCTCGATCGTGTCTTTCTCGCTGCCCAGCGAACTGTTGTTGAACACCTTGATGCTGTGCTTGCCGCCCGACAGCGCCTTCAGGCGCTCGCTCATGAACTTCACCGCGGTCACGGTGGGGTAGTCGTCGGGGTGGATGTCGGCCGAACGGAACTCGGTGGCGTGTGCAGCCAGTGTGGTCAGCGCGGCTGCGGCGCATGCAGAAATTGCGATGAGGGTCTTCGTGAATTTCATTTGTCTCTTCCTCTGCTGGGGTGGTTGTCGAAAAAAAGGGGGGCGCAGCCGTCAGGTGCCGAACATTGGCTCGGGAACGCCCTGCGCGCCGGGCCGCAGCGCGAACACGCCGCCGGCCAGTGGCTGGTCCGACAGGTCGATGCCGCCGGGTCGGATGGAGGTGACGAACAGCGTGTCCAGGCCCGCACCGCCGAAAGCGCACATGGCGGGCTTCTTCACCGGCACCTCGAGCGAGCGGTCGAGCCGGCCGTCGGGCGTGAAGCGGTGCACCAGGCCTGCGTCGTTGCCGCAGATCCAGTAGCAGCCGTCGGTGTCCATGGCGGCGCCGTCGGGGCGCCCGGGCAGGGGCTTCATGTCGACGAACAGGCGGCGGTTGCCGGGCGTGCCGCTGTCGGTGTCGTAGTCGAAGGCCCACACGGCCTGCACGGTGGGGTGCGAGTCCGACAGGTACATGGTTCGGCCGTCGGGGCTGAAGGCCAGGCCGTTGGGCACGATGAAATCGTCGAGGCGAAGGGCTGCGCCCTTGTCGCCCTTGCCGTAGCTGTAGAGGCGGCCGACGCGCGCGCCGGCGGCCATGTCGAGCAGCATGGTGCCGGCCCAGAAGCGGCCCTGGCGGTCGCAGCGGCCGTCGTTGAAGCGCATGGCCGGCGCGGCGTGTTCGACCGCGGCCAGCGGCGCGGCGGCCAGCGTGCCGTCGGCCTGCGGCTTCAGCGAGAAGAGGCTGCTTTCCATGCCGGCGATCCATTCGCCGGGCACATCGGCACGCGGGGCGATGCAGGCGATCATTTCGTTCGCCGTCCATTTCGCATGGCCTTCGCCCGCGTGCCAGCGGTTCAGCGTGCGCGCCGGAATGTCGACCCAGTACAGCGCCTGCTCCCCGGCATGCCACACCGGGCTTTCACCGGTGCCGTTGCGCGCGTCGAGAACGAGTTCAGCTGGCATCGCCGAACGGCCCTTGCGCGGTGAAGGCGCCGCCCTGGTAGATGGCGTTCGGGTCGTTAGGCGCCACGGGGGGCTGCTGCTCGACCTTGTCGCGGAACACCTCCGAGCCGTCCTGCGGCACGAAGCCCAGGTGCGCGGCGGCGCTGTTGTCCCACCACACGTCGCGGTTGTCCGACATGCCGTAGACGATGGTGTGCTTCACGTCGGGCGTGAACAGCGACTTCTCGATCAGCGTCGTCAGGTCGCGGTAGCTCAGCCAGGTGCTCATCATGCGGCGGTTGAGCGGCTCGGGGAACGAGGAGCCGATGCGGATGCTCACCGTTTCGATGCCCCAGCGGTCGAAGTAGAACTGCGCCATGTCCTCGCCGAAGGACTTCGACAGGCCGTAGTAGCCGTCGGGGCGGCGCGCGGCGTGCGCGTCGATGTGCTCGGTCTGCTTGTAGAAGCCGATCACGTGGTTGGAACTGGCGAACACCACGCGCTTCACGCCGTGGCGGCGCGCGGCCTCGTACACGTTGAAGATGCCCTTGATGTTGGCCTCGAGAATTTCCTCGAAAGGCCGCTCCACCGACACGCCGCCCAGGTGGACGATGGCGTCGCAGCCTTCCAGCAGCGCATGCACGGCCGCCTTGTCCGACAGGTCGCAGGGCACGACTTCCTCGTGCGCATCGGCGGCCGGCGCCAGCGACGCGATGTCCGACAGCCGCAGCACCTCTGTATAAGGCTTGAGCTGCTCGCGCAGCACCTTGCCCAGGCCGCCGGCCGCGCCGGTCAGCAGCAGCCGGTTGAGTTTTTGTTTCGAAGCGTCCATCGTTGCTTGTCCGTTGAGGGTCTCGTGATGTGTTCAGGCGGCTTGCCGTCGCACGCGCCGCCTGTGCAGCCGCGGGCGTGGAACGACGGATTCGGGAGGTTCAGTGATGAGTTATCTGTTGTCGTACAACTAGTGGGGGATTATCATCGTGGCCATGGTTCAGTCGATTGCGGGTAATCCCTCGGTATCAGAAGCGCCGGCAGACGCCGCCGCCGGCGCGGGTGTCGCTTTCGTGGGCCAGCCGCGCCGGCGCGCACGCGGCCTGGCGCATGGGCTGGTGGACGACCTGGGCGAGAAGATCCGCAGCCAGTCGCTGCGCCCGGGCGACAAGCTACCCACCGAGTCGGCCATCATGCAGGCCTACGGCGTGAGCCGCACCGTGGTGCGCGAGGCGCTGTCGAAGCTGCAGGCCGGCGGGCTGGTCGAGACGCGGCACGGCGTGGGCACCTTCGTGCTGCAGCCGCGCTCTGGCGGGGTGTTCCGCCTGGACCCGGGCGAGATCGCGGCCTCGGTCGACGTGCTGGCCGTGCTGGAACTGCGCATCAGCCTGGAGACCGAATCGGCCGGGCTCGCCGCCAGCCGCCGCACCGACGAACAGCTCGTGGCCATGCGCCAGGCGCTCGACGACTTCGAGAAGAACGTGGCCGTGGCCGGCGACACCGTGGGGCCCGACTTTCGCTTCCACCTGCAGATTGCGCAGTCGACCGGCAACCCGTATTTCGCGGACATCATGCGGCACCTGGGCACCACCCTCATTCCGCGCACGCGCATCAGCGCCATCCGCACGCACGAGGGCGGCGGGGCGCCTTACCTGAGCCGTGTGAACCGCGAGCACGAAGAAATCTACGCGGCCATCGCACGGCGCGACCCCGAGTCTGCGCGCGCGGCCATGCGCATCCACCTGACCAACAGCCGCGAGCGGCTGCGCATGGCGCAGGAGGCCGCGCAGCAGAAGGCGCAGGCCGACGCCGCCGCGGGGCAGGGCGCGCCGGCGCCTTCGTCCACCTACCCGAATTCGCCAGTACGCTGATTTTCTTGGCCGTCTTTCTGGACAAGTTGTTTTTCTAGTTGTACGATGACTGATAACTCACCCGGTGGGACGGGTGAGCCCGTGACTTCATCGAACAAGCAGGAGACAACATGAGCATCCACCGACGCGGCGCATTGGGCGCGGCACTTGCCACCACACTGGCCGCCAGCCTGCCGCTGCGCGCCCTCGCCCAAGCCGGCCAGGGCACGCAGGGCGCGGGCACCAACTGGCCGCTGAAGCCGATCAAGCTCATCGTTCCGTACCCGCCGGGGGGCTCGTCCGACATCATTGCGCGCTCCATCAGCCAGCCGCTGTCGGAGGCGCTGGGGCAGTCGGTCATCATCGACAACCGCGCGGGTGCCAACGGCAACCTCGGCGCCGACCTGCTGGCCAAGGCGCCGGCCGACGGCTACACCCTCATGCTGTGCGACCTGGGCGCGCTGGCCATCAGCCCGTCGCTGTACCCCAAGCTGCCGTTCGATCCGTCGAAGGACCTGCGCAGCGTGGCCATGCTGGCCTACTCGCCGCACCTGCTGGTGGTGCACCCCTCGGTGCAGGCGAACACGTTGAAGGAACTGGTCGAGCTGTCGAAGAAGAGCGACTTCAACTTCGCCGTCACCGCCAGCGGCAGCACCGCGCACCTGGCCGGCATCGAGCTGCAGCGCAAGGTGGGCGCCAAGTGGGAATACGTGCCCTACAAGGGCGGCGTGCAGGCCGTGCTCGACACTGTCTCGGGCCAGACGCAGGTGCTGATGAACGGCATGCTCGCCACCTACCCGCAGGTGCAGGCCGGCAAGCTCAAGCTGATCGCCGTGTCCAAGGCCACGCGCATGCCGCTGATCGGCAGCGTGCCGACCATCGCGGAGCAGGGCGCGCCCGGCTACGAGTCGGGCACCTGGCAAGGCGTGGTCGCGGCGCGCGGCGTGCCCGACGCGGTGGTCGCGCGGCTCAACCGCGAGCTGGTGCGCATCATCCGCACGCCCGACATCCGTGCCCGCCTCGCGGGGCAGGGCGCCGAAGTGGTGACCATGAACGCGCCCGAGCAGGACCAGTTCTTCGCCAAGGAGCGCGCGCGCTGGGCGCAAGTCATCAAGGAAGCCAACGTCAAGCTCGACTGAGCGGCCCATACCAGCCTTCCCCCTTTCATTTCATTCTTCAAATCTTCACAGGACTCTTCCCCATGAACCCGCAAGAACTCAAGACCATCATGGGCTCCGGCCTGCTCTCGTTTCCGTTGACCGACTTCGACAGCAACGGCGACTTCAACGCGCAGGGCTACGTCAAGCGCCTCGAATGGCTCGCTCCCTACGGCGCGAGCGCGCTGTTCGCGGCCGGCGGCACGGGCGAGTTCTTCTCGCTGACGGGCGACGAATACCCCGGCATCATCAAGACCGCGGTGGACACCTGTCGCGGCGTGGTGCCGATCATTGCCGGCGCCGGCGGCCCGACGCGCTTCGCGATCCAGTGTGCGCAAGCGGCGGAAAAAGCCGGCGCGCACGGCATCCTGCTGCTGCCGCACTACCTCACCGAAGCCGGCCAGGAAGGCCTGGCCGCGCACGTGGAAGCCGTGTGCAAGAGCGTGAAGTTCGGCGTGATCGTCTACAACCGCGCCTCCAGCCGCCTGAAGCCCGAAACCTTGGCCGGCCTGGCCGAGCGCAACCCCAACCTGGTCGGTTTCAAGGACGGCATCGGCGACATCGAGGCCATGGTCGCCATCTACCAGCGCATGGGCGACCGCTTCGCCTACCTGGGCGGCCTGCCCACGGCAGAGGTCTATGCCGCGGCGTACAAGGCCATGGGCACGCCGGTGTATTCGTCGGCCGTCTTCAACTTCATTCCGAAGACCGCCATGGACTTCTACAAGGCCGTTGCCGCCGACGACCTGCCCACGCAGCACCGCCTGCTGAAGAACTTCTTCATGCCCTACCTCGAACTGCGCAACCGCGTGCCGGGCTACGCCGTGAGCATCGTGAAGGCGGGCGCCAAGATCGTCGGCCACGACGCCGGCCCCGTGCGCGCACCGCTCACCGACCTCAAGCCCGCCGAAGTGGAACAGCTCAAGGCGCTGATCGACGCGCTCGGCCCGCAGTAAGCCGCCGCAGCAAGCACAACGACAACGGAGACAAGACGACATGTCCATCAAGAAGTTCTTCCTCGTGGCCGCCGCGGCCCTGATGTTCTCTGGCTGCGCGATGATGCCCGCGGGCAGCGGTGCGTCGGCGCAACCCGAAGTGGCTGCCGCCGCGGAGCGCCTGCGCATCGCCATGATCGACCCGACCGCCGCAGCGCTCGGCGCCCTGGTGGCCGACGACCTGAGCTACGGCCACTCGGGCGGCAAGGTCGACACCAAGGCCAGCTTCATCGCCGACCTGATGGACGGCAAGTCCGACTTCGTGACCATCACGATCACCGAGCAGACCATCAAGGTGGTCGACGCCAACACCGCCATCGTGCGCCACTCGCTCGCGGCCGACACCAACGACTCGGGCAAGCCCGGCAAGGTCGCGCTGAAGATCCTGGGCGTGTGGCAGAAGCAGGGCGGCAGCTGGAAGCTGCTGGCCCGCCAGGCCGTGCGCGTGTGACCCCATGAGCACGAGCCAGACCCCCACCGTCACGGCCATGCGCGTGGTCCCCGTCGCGGGCCACGACAGCATGCTCATGAACCTGAGCGGCGCGCACGGTCCGTTCTTCACGCGCAACCTGCTGATCCTGACCGACAGCGCCGGGCGCACCGGTGTGGGCGAAGTGCCCGGCGGCGAGAAGATCCGCCAGACGCTGGAAGACGCGCGCAGCCTCATCGTCGGCCAGCCCATCGGCAACCACAACGCCGTGCTCAACAGCCTGCGGCGCGAGTTCGCCAACCGCGACAGCGGCGGGCGCGGCCAGCAGACCTTCGACCTGCGCGTGACCATCCATGCGGTCACCGCGGTGGAAGCCGCGCTGCTCGACCTGCTGGGCCAGTTCCTCGAAGTGCCCGTGGCCGCGCTGCTCGGCGAAGGCCAGCAGCGCGACGCGGTGCAGATGCTGGGCTACCTGTTCTATGTGGGCGACCGCCGGAAGACCGACCTGCCGTACGAGAGCGACCCCGGTGCCGACAACGACTGGTTCCGCCTGCGCCACGAAGAGGCCATGACGCCCGAGGCCATCGTGCGCCTGGCCGAGGCCACGCATGCGCGCTACGGCTTCACCGACTTCAAGCTCAAGGGCGGCGTGCTGCGCGGCGAGGAAGAGGTCGACGCCATCCGCGCGCTGCACGAACGCTTTCCGCAGGCGCGCGTCACGCTCGACCCGAACGGCGGCTGGCTGCTGCAGGACGCCATTCGCCTGTGCCGCGACCTGCACGGCGTGATGGCCTATGCCGAAGATCCATGCGGCGCCGAAGGCGTGTTCTCCGGCCGCGAGGTGATGGCCGAGTTCCGCCGCGCCACGGGCCTGCCGACCGCGACCAACATGGTGGCCACCGACTGGCGCGAGATGGTGCACAGCCTCTCGCTGCAATCGGTCGACATTCCATTGGCCGATCCGCATTTCTGGACGATGCAGGGCTCCGTGCGCGTGGCGCAGCTGTGCCAGGCCTGGGGCCTGAGCTGGGGCTCGCATTCAAACAACCACTTCGACGTGTCGCTCGCGATGTTCACGCACGTGGCGGCGGCCGCGCCCGGCAAGGTGACGGCCATCGACACGCACTGGATCTGGCAGGACGGCCAGCGCCTGACGAAGTCGCCGCTGCAGATCGAAGGCGGCTTCGTGAAGGTGCCAACGCGCGGCGGGCTGGGCGTGGAGCTCGACATGGATGAAGTCGAGAAGGCGCATCAGCTGTACCTGAAGCACGGCCTGGGCGCGCGCAACGATGCGCAAGCCATGCAGTACCTGATCCCGAATTGGACCTTCGACAACAAGAAGCCATGCATGGTCCGTTGAAGGTTCAGACTCCCGCTTTTTCCCTTTCCGCAGCCGGAGCCTTCACGCTCCGGCTTCTTTCTTTCCATCGAGCAGCAAGGAACACAACATGCAGAACTTCGACAACCTGATCGCAGGCGAATGGCGTGCCGGCGCAAGCTACAGCCCCAACGTCAACCCCAGCAACCTCACCGACGTGCTGGGCCAGTACACGCAAGGCGACGCCGCCCATGTCGATGCCGCCGTAGCGGCCGCCACCGCCGCCTTCCCCGCCTGGGCCACGGGCAGCATCCAGGCGCGCTCCGACGCGCTCGACAAGATCGGCACCGAGATCCTTGCGCGCAAGGAAGAACTGGGCACGCTGCTGGCGCGCGAAGAAGGCAAGACCAAGGCCGAAGGCATGGGCGAGGCCGCGCGCGCGGGCCAGATCTTCAAGTTCTTCGCGGGCGAGTGCCTGCGCCTGTCGGGCGAAGTGCTGCCGTCGGTGCGCCCGAACATCGGCGTGGAAATCACGCGCGAGCCGGTCGGCGTGGTGGGCCTCATCACGCCGTGGAACTTTCCCATCGCCATTCCCGCCTGGAAGATCGCGCCCGCGCTGGCCTTCGGCAACTGCGTGGTGTTGAAGCCCGCCGACCTCGTGCCAGGCAGCGCTTGGGCGCTGAGTGAAATCATCAGCCGCTCGGGCATTCCGGCCGGCGTGTTCAACCTGGTGATGGGCCGCGGCAGCGTGATCGGCGAGGCGCTGGTCAAGCACCCGGGCATCCATGCGATCAGCTTCACTGGGTCGGTGGGCGTGGGACGCAACATCGCGATCCAGTGCGTCACCCACCACAAGAAGGTGCAGCTCGAAATGGGCGGCAAGAACCCGCAGGTGATCCTGGACGACGCCGACCTCGCGCAGGCCGTGGAGCTCAGCGTGCAGAGCGCGTTCTACTCGACCGGCCAGCGCTGCACCGCGTCGAGCCGCCTCATCGTGACCGAGGGCATCTACCCGAAGTTCATCGCGGCCATGAAGGAACGCATGGCCAAGATCAAGGTGGGCGACGCGCTCGCGCAGGGCACCGACGTGGGCCCGGTCTCGTCGAAGTCGCAGCTCGACCAGGACATGGAATACATCGCCATCGGCAAGGGCGAAGGCGCCACGCTGGCGGCCGGCGGCGAACTGCTGAAGCTGGAGACCGACGGCTACTACATGTCGCCCGCGCTGTTCAGCGAATCGGCCGCCTCGATGCGCATCAACAAGGAAGAGATCTTCGGCCCGGTGGCGAGCGTGATCCGCGTGAAGAACTACGAAGAGGCGCTGGCCACGGCCAACGACACCGAGTTCGGCCTGTCGGCCGGCATTGCCACCACCTCGCTGAAGTACGCCACCCACTTCAAGCGCCACAGCCAGGCCGGCATGGTGATGGTCAACCTGCCGACCGCGGGTGTGGACTACCACGTGCCGTTCGGCGGCCGCAAGGGCTCGAGCTACGGCCCGCGCGAGCAGGGCAAGTACGCGCAGGAGTTCTTCACGACGGTGAAGACGGCCTATACGCTGGCCTGATCTCGTCGAGCCGCCAGGTTTCGCAAGCCCCCGCCCGGGGGCTTTTTTGCGTTCGCGCGCCTCAGCGAAGGCCTAGGCCGCCGGGGCCCTGCGACTGCGCCGCATCAGGAACTCGATCAGCTCGAAGAGCCCTTCGCTGAGCAGCGCCAGCGCCGCAGCGGGCAGCGCGCCCGCCATCAGCAGTTCGCGGTCGTTCAATGCCAGCCCCGTCACGATGCGTTCGCCGAAGCCACCCGCGCCGATGAAGGCCGCGATGGTCGCGGTGCCGATCGCGATGGCGGTGGCCGTTCGCACACCCGCCAGCAGCGTGGGCAGCGCGAGCGGCAGCAACACCAGCTGAAGGCTCTGCGGCGGCGTCATGCCGAGCGCGGTGCCGGCCAGACGCAGCCCGTTGGGCACTTCGGCCAGGCCCGTGACCGTGTTGCGCATGATCGGCAACAGCGAATAGAGCGTGAGCGCAATCAACGCGGGCAGGGCGCCGATGGCGCCGAGCATCGAGATCAGCACCGCCAGCAGCGCCAGCGACGGCACGGTCTGCATCAGGCTCGCCAGGCCCAGCACCACGGCGCGCACCCGCACGTGCGGGAACACCAGGATCGCGATGGGCACGCCGATCAATATCGCGATGCCGACCGACAGCGCCACCAGCAGCAGGTGCTGGCGCGCGAGCTTCCACAGGTCGGGCCCGAACAGCTTGGCCATGAAGCCGCGACGCGCCTCCTGCGGCTGGGCCTTCGCGTCCTTGCCGGTGCTCGCCAGGAAGTCGCGCGCAATCGCATCGAAGG
Organism: Variovorax sp. 10N412; assembly: GCF_056394985.1. NCBI lineage: Bacteria > Pseudomonadati > Pseudomonadota > Betaproteobacteria > Burkholderiales > Comamonadaceae > Variovorax > Variovorax sp. 10N412. The sequence continues at coordinate 547,656 of NZ_JBFTIO010000001.1, read as the reverse complement.
GCACGCTCTGCAGCTCCGCGCGTGCATTCATCGCGATCATCGCGTGCTCGTCGACCTTGCCTTCGAGCGTCTTCAATGCCGCCCAGGCCTGCGGCAGCCGCGTGGGAAGGTCCAGCTTGTAGAGCACCACGGCGTCATAGCGCGGAAAGTACTTCCTGTCGTCTTCCAGCACACGCAGGCCGAGGTGGTCGATCTTCGCGTCGGTGGTGTAGATGTCGATCACGTCGATCTGCCTGGCGGCCACCGCGTCGTAGGCCAGGCCATGGTCGAGGCCGCTGGGCACCTGCGTGAAGCCGTAGCGCTCGGCCAGGCCCTTCCAGCCGTCGGCGCGGCCGATGAATTCGTTCGACAGGCCGAGCTTGAGCTCGGGGTGCTTCGCCAGGTCGCTCAGTGTGCGCAGGCCCAGCTTGTCGGCATCGGCGGCGCGCACGGCGAGCGCATAGCCGTCGTTGAAGCCCAGCGGAATGGCCGCGCCCAGGCCCAGCGGCGCCAACGCGGCGTTCATGGCTTCGCGCGTCTCGGCGGGCTGGCCCTTGAGGATTTCCTGCGCGATGGTGCCGGTGTACTCGGCATAGAGGTCGATGGCGCCCGAGCGCAGCGCCTCGTACACGATGGCCGTGTTGCCCAGCCCTTGACGCACGACGGGCGGCGACGCCGTGTGCGGCGCGGCCGTCTGCGCGAGCAGCTCGGCCAGGATGTATGACTCGGTGAAGCGCTTGGAGCCCACGCGCAGCGTGTCGTTTGCCGCGTGCGCGGCCTGCGCGACAAGGGCCATGCCGCACAGCGCGAGCGACAGCAGCAGTACGAGTTGCCAGGGGCGGCGGAGCAGGTGCATCGCGGGCAGTTTATAGACAACACCCCGTTCGGCGTACCCGCCAATCTCCTACACGCCGTCGTGCGCGCAACCGATGCGCCCGAACGCGTGGGGCGCGCATCATTCCGTTTCATGAAGTCCACACCCGCAAAGCCCGAAGCCGTTGCGCAAGCGCGCCCCGATCCCTTGCCCGCCGCCGACGTGCACGGCCTGCGCGAACTCCCCGGCGTCCATGTCGAGGGGTACAGCCTGCAGCTGCGCGACAAGGACGGCTTCGTCGGCGACCAGGCCAGCCAGACTGCCTTCAGGGAACTGCTCGAGCGCTGGCGCAAGCGCAGGCGCAAGAGCGGCACCGACCCCTGGGGCGACATGCATTCGCGCGACCTGAGCAAGAAGCAGCTCGACCGCGTGCTGGCTGCGAAGAAAAGCTCCGAAGCCGCCGACGTGATGCACGGCGTCATCGAGGAGTTCACCGAGGAGCTCGCCTCGGTGATCCAGCGCTTCCTGCGCCAGCCTTCATGGAACAAGGTCGAGCGCATCGTCATCGGCGGCGGCTTCCCGGAGAGCGACGTGGGCGAGCGCGCGGTGCTGCAGACCGGCGCCATCCTGGAAGAACTGGGCCTTCACGTGCAGCTGGGCCGGCTCTCGCACAACGTGGACGACGGCGGCCTGATCGGCTGGGCGCACCTGACGCCGCCGGCCTTGCTGCGCAAGTACGACGCCATCCTGGCGGTCGACATCGGCGGCACCAACGTGCGCTGCGGCGTCGTGAAGACGCGCTACCGCAAGGCGCCGGACTTTTCGCGCGCGGAGGTGGTGCGGCGCGTGAAATGGCGCCACGCCGACGAGGGGCCCAACCGCAGCCTCATGGTCGAGCACATCGCCGACCTGCTGATGGACATGGTGCGCTACAGCGAGCGCAAGAAGATCCAGCTCGCGCCCTTCATCGGCATCGGCTGCCCGGGGCTCATTCGCCCCGACGGCTCCATCGCACGCGGTGCGCAGAACCTGCCGGGCGACTGGGAGAGCCACGCCTTCCACCTGCCCACGGCCGTGTGGCGCCGCATGCTGACGCTGGGCGCCGACCCGATGCTGGTGCTCATGCACAACGACGCCGTGGTGCAGGGCCTGAGCGAGCTGCCTTTCATGCGCGACGTGAAGCGCTGGGGCGTGCTGACCATCGGCACCGGGCTGGGCAATGTGAGCTTCACGAACGTGCCGATGCCCGAGGAAGAGAAGGCGAAGGCGAAAGAGAAGAACCCGAAGAAGGAAAGGAAGGAAAAGCAGGGCTGAGGCGCTACGGGTTCACGCGCGTCAGCGCGGACACGCTGGCGACGTTGCCCGCCGCATCGACGGCGCGCGCCTCGATGTTCGCGTAGCCCGCGGCCGATGGCGTCCAGCGGCAGGCGAAGGGCGCGGCCTGCAGGCTGCACACGGTCTTTCCGTCGACGATGAAGCTCAGTTCCGCCACGTTCGACGAGGCATTGGCCGCCAGCTGTGCCGGCGCGCGCGCCGCGGCACTGGACGGTGCGGTCATCGCCACCGCCGGCGGGGCGGACAGGCCGGGCGGGTTCACGATGACGTTGGCCGACGCCACCGCGGTGTTGCCCGCCGCGTCCACGCCGATGACCCGGATCGTCTGCACGCCCGCGCTCGTCGGCGTCCAGCTGCAGGTGTAGGGCGGGGCGGTGAAGGTGCAGATCGGAATGCTGTCCCGGCCTAGCACCTTGACGCCCCACACGCCCACGTTGTCCACCACCGCAGGCGCAATCACGGTGGGCTGGCCTACCGTGGCGGTGGACGGTGCGGCCAGCGACACGGTCGGCGGCGTCACGTCGATGCCGCCCAGCGCCAGGTCGATGGTGAACATCGGCTGGCCCTGCACGGCCTTCTGCTCGAACGCATCGAAGATGGTGAACCAGCTCGCGCCCGGCGCGCGGCTCTGCGCATGCGCCTTCACCAGCAGCGTCGACTTGCCCACCGCGAAGCAGCTGAAGCCGCAGTCCCAGTCGAACACGAAGCGCCCCGACGCGTCGGCCACGCCGTTCACCAGCATCACCAGCGGCTTGCCCGCACCCGGGTTGCGCCAGACCGAGACCTGCGCGCCCGGCAGCGCGGCGCCGGTGTCGCGGTCGGTCACGCGCACCTGGGTGGCGGTGGTGCCGGCCATGAACTTCGAGCTGCCGAGCTTGGGCCAGTCGGTCCAGTCGGTGTCGATGTTGGCCTTGGTGCCGGGCGTGAAGCGGATCATGTCCAGCGTCGCGATGCGATTGGCCGCCGGGTCGCGGCGCTCCTCGAACACGGTGCCCAGCAACGGGTCGAGGCGCCAGTGCTGGCGCGTCCACCAGTAGCGGTCGCTGTCGTTGGCCAGGGCCAGGTCGACGACGGGTGCCACGCCGGTGGTGTCGGTCACGGCGATGCCGTTGTAGTACTCGCCCGCGCCGGCGCCGAACACATGCTCCAGCTCGTGCAGCAGGGTCTTGAGCTGGCGGCCGAGGTAGTCCTTCTCGGTGGATTCGGGCACCCCCGCGCTGGGCGCGCGCGACAGGCGCAGCGGGTCATGGATGGCGACCCAGTTCAGGTTCCAGGCCACGCCCTTCTGCGGAAAGGTCCAGCTGGTGGACAGCCCGCCGTGGCTGTAGCCGCGGGTGGACTTGCTGATGCACACCACCACTTCGCCGTTGACCAGGCCGTTGTAGGCGCACTGCGGGGCGGTGGCGGGCGGCACGAGCTGGAGGTCGGCGGTGGGGTCGAAGACGAAGCTGCGCACGGTTTCGCGGGTGAACACCGTGTTGACGTCGGCCACGTACTGCGCCAGCCGGCGGCCGGCTTCGGCAGGGCCGATGTCGGCGGCAAGCTCGGGGTCGACGATGAGTTTCAGGCGGTGCACGCTGGGCGCCGCGCGGCCGATGTCGTCCATGGCGGCATGCGCGGGCGTGAAAGCGGCCGTTATTCCACACAGTGCGAACAGCACTGGAAGCGCCATGCTTGCCAGTGCACGCAGCGAGAAAAGCACTCGCATCGGTCAACCCCGGGGCCGGGGTCAACTACCGGAACCGGTGGGAATTTTAGTGAAAGTGTGCTGTTTGTTGCACAAACGTTGCATTTGTGCACTCACATTACAGCTGGAAAGCCACCGTGAGCAGCAGGCCTTCGGCCAGATCGCGCATCAGGCCGGGGCGCCGTGCGCGGTAGGGCTCGCCGGCGGAGGCGGTGATTTCCATCCACTCGGCCAGCCATTCGATCTGTTCGGCGTCGTAGAACACCACGGCCGCTTCGTGGTTCAGCAGCAGGCTGCGCAGGTCGAGGTTGATCGAGCCGCACATCGCCAGTTCATCGTCGACCACCACCGCCTTGGCGTGCGCCATGAAGGGCAGCATGCGAAAGCTCACGCCCGCGCGCGCCAGGTCGCGCATGGCGCGTGCGCGCACGAAGTCGGCCAGGCGGTGGTTGGACACCGCCGGCATCGCGATGGTCACCTGCACGCCGCGCCGCGCGGCCAGCCGCAGCGCGTCGCGCAGGCCGTCGCCGGGCACGAAGTAGGGCGTGATCGCAAGGATGCGGTGCTCGGCGCGAAAGCACGCATCGATCAGCAACGCATGCGCCGTGTCCTCGGTCTGGTCGGGGCCGCTCGGCAGGAACTGGGCCATGGCCGTGCCGGGGCCTTCGGGCACGTCGTCGCAGGTGATGGCGCGGGCTTTGCGGCTGCGCACCGAAGCCCAGTCGTGGTCGAACTGGCGCGCCGCCGCGGCGGCCACGCTGCCGCGCAGGTCGAACGACAGGTCGAGCCAGGCCTGCGGGTGCTTCTCGTTGCCCGTGAAGTACTCGCCGGCCAGGTTGCGCCCGCCCGACCAGAGCCAGCCGTCGTCGGCAATGGTGAACTTGCGGTGGTTGCGCAAGTTGCGCGGCCCGATGCGGCGCAGGCTGAAGAAGGGGCGGAACACCGCCACCTCGCCGCCCGCCGCGCGCAGCCGGTCGAAGTGATGGCGCGGCAGCGAAAGTGCGCCGAAGCCGTCGAGCAGCACGCGCACCTTGAGGCCTTCGCGCGCGCGCTGGGCCAAGCGCTCGAGCACGGCGTGGCCGAGCGCGTCGTTGCCGATGATGAAGGTGCACACGTCGATGCGCTCGCGCGCGCCGTCGATCACCTGCCACAGCGCCGCGCGCGCGGCCTCGCCGTCGGCATGCATGCGAATGGCGCAGCGCCCCGGCGGCGCGAGGCCGAAGCTCTCGATCAGGTCGGCGGCCCAGTGGCCTGGCGGCACCGAGCGCGGCGGGCGGGGCGAGCCCGCAGGGCGCAGCTTGCGCTGGCCGAACAGCAGGTACATGGGCAGGATGAAGTACGGCATCAGCACCAGCCCCATGACCCAGGCAATGGCCGTGGTGGGGGCGCGCTGTTCGCGGCGCGCGCGCGTGGTCAGCACGTAGACGAGCAGCGCAAAAGTGACGACGAGGAAATGCTGCGAGGGCGAGGGCAGCCAGTCGAACCTCGAGGCGCTTGCAATGGGCATGGGTCGATGATGCCTCAGCGTGGCGCCGCGGCCCGGCCGAACCTCTTCACCGCCGCAGGAAGGCCGGCACGCCACGCCCGTGCGAGGCCAGGAACGCCATCATCGGGTCGACCACCGCGCGCACCGCGGGCCGCTCGCCCACGCGCGTGCGCCAGGCCAGCAGGCGCGGGGTGGCCTCGGTCATGCCCGCGCCCTTGCGGTCGGCGAACACATAGGCCATGTAGAAGGCGATGTCGGCGAAGGAGTAGGGGCCGGCCAGGTACTCGCGTTCGGCGAGCAGGCCTTCCATCTCTTCGTAGAAACGCGCGCAGCCGGCGCAGGCCGCCACGGCTGCGGTGCTCTTCATGTCGTGCTGCAGGCCGAAGAGCCTGATGACGTTCGGGAAGAACACCTCGTCGGACTTCTGCTCCAGCTGCCGCGCGCGCGCCCGCTCGGCAATGCCCTCGGGCCACAGCGCTAGGTGCGCGGGGCCGGGGTAGCGGTCTTCGAGGTACTCGAAGATCTGCGTCGAGTCGAACAGCGACACCCCGCCGTCGACGGTGTCGACCCACACGGGCACCTGCTGCTTGACCGGGTTGACCCGCAGCACCTCGGGGTGCTTGGGCTCGTAGGCGTCGTCGGTGGTGAAGGGCGCCATGACGAGATCGAAGGGCACGCCTTTTTCGCGTGCCGCGATCTCGACCTTGGCGCCGAACATGCTGAGGGGACCGGAGTAGAGGGTTGTCGTCATGGGCTGCGACTTCACCAGAAACCGGCCCTCAACGCATCAGGTCGAGCCCCAGACGTCCTGCGCCGTCTCGACCACCAGACGCAGCTTGGCGCGCTGCGCTTCCACGGCGATGTTGTTGCCGTGCACCGTGCTGGAGAAGCCGCATTGCGGCGACAGCGCCAGCTGGTCGAGCGAGGCGTACTTGGCGGCGTCGTCGATGCGGCGCTTCAGCTCGTCCTTGTCTTCCATCTCGCCGAACTTGGTGGTGACCAGGCCCAGCACCACGGTCTTGCCCTTGGGCAGGAAGCGCAGCGGCTTGAAGTCGCCGGAGCGGGCGTCGTCGTACTCCATGAAGTAGGCGTCCAGGTCCATTTCCTTCAGGAGCGCCTCGGCCACCGGCTCGTAGTTGCCGGCCGCGGCGTGCGTGCTCTTGAAGTTGCCGCGGCACAGGTGCATGGCCAGCAGCATGCCGGGCGGCTTCTGCGCCACCACCTTGTTGATGAAGGCGGCGTAGCGGTGCGGCAGCTCGTTCGGGTCGTCGCCGCGCTTGCGGGCCGCCTCGCGCATGTGCTCGTCGCACAGGTAGGCCAGGTTGGTGTCGTCCATCTGCACGTAGTTGCAGCCGGCCGCGGCCAGCGAGCGCAGCTCGTCGCCATAGGCCTTGGCCACGTCGTCGTAGAAGGCCGGGTCGAGCTCGGGGTAGGCGTCCTTGCTGATGCCGGCGCGCCCGCCTCGGAAGTGCAGCATGGTCGGCGAGGGAATGGTCACCTTGGGCGTGTTGCCTGCGGCGACCTGGCTCTTCAGGTACTGGAAGTCGGCCAGCTGGATGTCCTTGATGTGGCGCACCTTGTCGATCACGCGCATCGCGGGCGGGGCCAGTTCCTCGGTGCCGTCGGGCTTGCGGATGGTGACCGGAATGTCGGTCTTCACGCCGCCGAGCTGGTCGAGAAAGTCGATGTGGAAGTACGTGCGGCGGAACTCGCCGTCGGTGATGCTCTTCAGGCCGATGTCTTCCTGGAACTTGACGATCTCGGTGATGGCCTTGTCTTCGACCAGGCGAAGCTGCTCGGGCGTGATCTCGCCCTTGGCCTTTTGCTCGCGCGCTTCGAGCAGGAATTTGGGGCGCAGGAAACTGCCCACGTGGTCGTAGCGGGCGGGCAATGCGACGTGCTGTGACATGGATGACTCCGTCTTGATTGGGGGGAAACGAAGGGCATCGTAGCGCCTTCAAGATGCCGCTGACTGTATACAGCGATCTCAGTGTTTACCCTGAAAACGCCACATTTCGCTGGAAATTCGGCGTTTTCTGTATACATTGAGTATTCATGAAAACGCCCACGACTGCCTTTCCACTGAACGCCTGGTATGCCGCCGCCTACGACGTCGAAGTGCGTCACGCGCTGCTGCCGCGCACCATCTGCAACCAGAAAGTGGTGCTGTTCCGCCGCACCGACGGCCAGGTGGCCGTGCTGGAAGACGCCTGCTGGCACCGGCTCATGCCCCTGTCGCTGGGCCGCCTCGAAGGCGACGAGCTGGTCTGCGGCTACCACGGCCTGGTCTACAACAGCCAGGGCCGCTGCACCCACATGCCGAGCCAGGAGACCCTCAACCCCTCGGCCTGCGTGCGCAGCTTTCCGGCAGTGGAGAAGCACCGCTTCGTGTGGATCTGGCCCGGCGACCCGGCCAAGGCCGACCCGGCGCTCATTCCCGACATGCACTGGAACGACGACCCGGCCTGGGCCGGCGACGGCAAGATGATCCGCGTCAACTGCGACTACCGCCTGGTCGTCGACAACCTCATGGACCTGACGCACGAGACCTTCGTGCACGGCTCGTCCATCGGCAACCGCGAAGTGGCCGAGGCGCCCTTCGTGGCCACGCACGGCGACCGCTCTGCCACCGTCACGCGCTGGATGGAAAACATCGACCCGCCGCCGTTCTGGGGCGGCCAGATCCGCCATGCGCGCGGCTACACGGGCAAGGTCGACCGCTGGCAGATCATCCGTTTCGAAGGCCCGTGCACGGTGAACATCGACGTCGGCGTGGCCGAGGCGGGCAGCGGCGCGGTGCCGAAGAACGGCGACGCGGGCGACCGCAGCAAGGGCGTCAACGGCTACGTGCTCAACACCATCACGCCCGAGACCGACAAGACCTGCCTGTACTTCTGGGCCTTCTCGCGCAACTACTGCATCGGCGAGCAGCGCCTCACGCACGAGCTGCGCGAGGGCGTGGCCGGCATCTTCCGCGAGGACGAGCTGGTGCTCGAGGCCCAGCAGAAGGCCATGGACGACCACCCCGACCACACCTTCTACAACCTCAACATCGATGCCGGTTCGATGTGGGCGCGCCGGCTGATCGACCGCATGGTCGAGAAGGAAAAGCCCGCGCGCGCCGCGATTCCCATTCGCCCCGCCGAGAAGCAGGCCGCATGAAAGTCGCGGCAGTTTCCAGCGCCGCCGAGCCCGGCGACAGCGGCAGTTCGCAGGGCGTGAAGGCGCAGCTGCGGCTGCGCGAAATGATCCTGGCGGGCGAGCTGCCGGGCGGTGCGCGCATTGCCGAGGTGGCCATCTCCGAACAGCTCGGCGTGTCGCGCACACCGGTACGCACGGCGCTGATGCGGCTCGAACAGGAAGGCCTGCTCGAAGCCCTGCCGAACGGCGGCTATGCGGTGCGCACCTTCTCCGAGCGCGACGTGGCCGACGCCATCGAGCTGCGCGGCACGCTCGAAGGCCTGGTGGCGCGGCTCGCGGCCGAGCGCGGCGCCGCGCCCGTGGTGCTGCGCGAGGCGCGCGCCTGCCTGCAGCGCATCGACGAGCTGCTGCGCGAGCCCGCGCTCGACGACGCGGCCTTCTCGCGCTACGTGACGCACAACGAGCGCTTCCATGCGCTGCTGTGCGAAATGGCGGGCAGCCCCGTCATCGCGCAGCAACTGGAGCGCGTGGTCAACCTGCCGTTCGCCTCGCCCTCGGGCTTCGTCATCGTGCAGGCCAATTCGCCCGCCGCGCGCGACATGCTCGTCATTGCGCAGGACCAGCACCTGCAGGTGCTCGACGCCATCGAGTCCGGCGAAGGCTCGCGCGCCGAGGCGCTGATGCGCGAGCACAGCCGCATTGCGCGGCGCAACCTGCGCGAGGCGCTGCACGGCACGCCGAGCGCCGAGCAACGCCCGTTGCCGGGCGTGCAACTGATTCGCCGGCGCGGCTGAGCGGCCGTCTTTTCCCTCTTGCCTTTGGTGTTCCCCCGATGAAAAGCGATCTTCAATGGATGCAGGCGCAGGTCGTGGCGCTGCGCGACGTCACGCCCACCGTGCGCGAGTTCGAACTGCGCCCCGACGGCGGCCTTGCCGCCACCTATGAACCCGGCGCCCACCTGCAGGTGCAGGTGATGACGGCGCAGGGCAAGGTGCAGACCCGTTCGTATTCGCTGGTCGGCGAGGGTGACGGCCGGTGCTGGCGCATCGCCGTGAAGCGGCTCGACGACGGCCGCGGCGGCTCGCTCGCCATGTGGCAACTGTCGGTGGGCGACCGCCTGCAGGTGAGCGCGCCGCAGAACCACTTCGCGCTCGACCTGTCCGCGCCCGGCTACCTGCTGGTGGCGGGCGGCATCGGCATCACGCCGCTGGTGCTGATGGCGCAGCGCCTCGGTGCCCATGCGAAGCGCAGCGGCGTGCCCGTGAAGATGCTTTACGGCGCCCGCCACGCCGGCGAGTTCGGCTACCTCTCGCACCTGCAGGACGCGCTGGGCGAGGGCGTGTCGGCCCACGAAGGCTCGGCCCCCATCGACTTCGCGGCCGCCATTGCCGCGCTGCCGCCCGGCGGGCAGCTCTACACCTGCGGCCCGGTGCCGATGCTCGAAGCGCTCAAGCGCGCCTGGCACGCGGCCGGGCGCCCCATCGAGGACCTGCGCTTCGAAACCTTCGGCAGCAGCGGCCGCTACGCCACCCAGCCCTTCCAGGTGCACATTCCCCGCCATGACCTGACGATCACCGTGCCGGCCGACTGCACGCTGCTCGAGGCGCTCGACGCCGCCGGCGTGCAGACCCTGTGGGATTGCAAGCGCGGCGAATGCGGCCTGTGCGCCATGGACGTGCTCGCCGTCGATGGCCAGATCGACCACCGCGACGTGTTCCTGAGCGAGCACGAAAAAGAGTCGACCACGCGCATTTGCGCCTGCGTGTCACGCGCCGTGGGTACGCTCACGCTCGACTCCGCGTACCGCGCCGACCACTGAGGCCACGACACCCGGGCAACCGGGTGCCCGTCGCCCTGCGCGATCATCGCGCAGTTCATTTGTTGATCGCGCAACAAAGGCCTGCAAAGGAGGCCGGGTAGGTGATTGCCTGCTTCGCCGAATGTTGCAAAGTGTTGAAAATAGCCCCGGTTTCGAGTTCCGTCCCTGAAGGAAAAACATGCAAAGACGCCATCTCATCCAGACTGCCGCCCTGTCGGCGCTCGCGCTTTCAATGTCGCTGGCCAGCGCCCAGGACAACAAGTTCAAGATCGGCCTCATCCTGCCGATGACGGGCCAGTCGGCCTCCACCGGCCGCCAGATCGAAGCCGCCGCGCGCCTGTACATGGCCCAGAACGGCGACACCGTGGCCGGCAAGAAGGTCGAGCTGATCATCAAGGACGACACCGGCCTGCCCGACGTCACCAAGCGCCTGGCGCAGGAACTGGTGGTGAACGACAAGGTCAACGTGCTGGCCGGCTTCGGCCTGACGCCGCTGGCCCTGGCCGTGGCGCCCATCGCCACGCAGTCGAAGACGCCCCAGCTCGTGATGGCCGCGGCCACCTCGAGCATCACGGAGGCATCGCCCTACATCATCCGTTCGGGCTTCACGCTGCCGCAGGTCTCGGTGCCCATGGGCGACTGGGCGCCCAAGAACGGCATCAAGACGGTGGTGACGCTGGTGGCCGACTACGGCCCGGGCAACGACGCCGAGAAGTTCTTCAGCGAGCGCTTCCAGCTCAACGGCGGCAAGGTGATCGACAAGCTGCGCGTGCCGCTGCGCAACCCCGACTTCGCGCCGTTCCTGCAGAAGGTGCGCGACGCCAAGCCCGACGCGCTGTTCGTGTTCGTGCCCTCGGGCGCGGGCGCGGCGGTGATGAAGCAGTTCCTGGAGCGCGGCATGGACAAGGCCGGCATCAAGCTCATCGCCACCGGCGACGTGACCGACGACGATCAACTCAACGACATGGGCGACGGCGCGCTGGGCGTGGTCACCTCGCACCACTATTCGGCGGCGCACCCTTCGGCCATGAACAAGAAGTTCGTGGAAGCCTTCGAGAAGGCCAACCCCAAGCTGCGCCCCAACTTCATGGCCGTGGGTGGCTATGACGGCATGCGCGTGATCTACGAAGCGCTCAAGACCACCAAGGGTGCGGGCGGCGGCGAAGCACTGCTGGCCGCCATGAAGGGCCAGGTCTTCGAGAGCCCGCGCGGCCAGATGATGATCGACGCGCAGACCCGCGACGTGGTGCAGGACGTGTACCTGCGCAAGGTCGAGAAGAAGGACGGGCAGCTCTACAACGTCGAGTTCGACGTGATCAAGAGCGTGAAGGATCCGGGCAAGACCAAGTAAGGCTCGCCCCGGGCTGCGCGCACTTCGTGTCGCTTCTCCTATCCCCTGCGTGGGGCAGCACCGCGGGCCGGCGAAGCCGGTGCCGCGGTGTTTTTCGAAGGCGCCGTGCTGTGCGGCAAGCTGGTGAATCGCTGATATGTTGACCATTCTTTTCGACGGCATCGCCTACGGCATGCTGCTTTTCGTGCTGGCTGTCGGCCTCGCCGTGACGCTCGGGTTGATGAATTTCATCAACCTCGCGCACGGTGCCTTCGCCATGGCCGGCGGCTACCTCACCGTGTTCGCGATGCAGAAGCTCGGCCTGCCTTTCCTGGCCTGCCTGCCGCTCGCGTTCATCGTGGTCGGCCTCGCAGGGGCGTTGCTCGAACGCACGCTCTACCGGCCCATGTACGGCAAGTCGCACCTCGACCAGGTGCTGTTTTCCATCGGCCTGGCCTTCATGGCGGTGGCGGCCATCGACTACTTCGTGGGCTCGTCGCAGCAGAACGTGCAACTGCCCGAGTGGCTGCGCGGGCGCACCGAGATCGGCGACGGCGCCTTCATGCTGGGCATGGGGCACTACCGGCTGTTCATCATCGGCGTGTGCGCGGTGCTCACCGTGGTGCTGCAGCTCATCCTGTCGAAGACCCGCTTCGGCAGCCGGCTGCGCGCCGCGGTCGACGACCCGCGCGTGGCGGCGGGCCTGGGCATCAACGTGAACATCGTGTTCCTGCTGACCTTTGCGGTGGGCTCCGGCCTCGCGGGCCTGGGCGGCGCGCTGGGCGCCGAGATCCTCGGGCTCGACCCGACCTTTCCGCTCAAGTACATGATCTATTTCCTGATCGTGGTTTCGGTCGGCGGCACCTCGTCGATCACCGGGCCGCTCGCGGCGGCGCTGCTGCTGGGCATTGCCGACGTGGCGGGCAAGTACTTCATTCCGAAGATGGGTGCCTTCACCGTCTACCTGCTGATGATCCTGATATTGATGTGGCGCCCCCAGGGCCTGTTCACGCGCAAGGGAGGCCGCTGAATGAGTGCTCCTTCTTCCGCGGCCGACTTCCAGTCGGCCCTGCTGCGCAAGGCCCGCTGGCGCCCGCTGGAATTCGTGGTCTGGGCCGCGGCCTTCGCGCTGCCGCTCGTCATGCCCTCGCACTCGCTGCTGGTCAACGAGATCGCCATCGTCGCGCTGTTCGCGATGTCGCTCGACCTGATCCTGGGCTACACCGGCATCGTGTCGCTGGGGCATGCGGCCTTCTTCGGCTTCGGCGCGTATGCGGCGGCGCTGTTCGCCAAGCTCGTCATGCCCGACCCGACCGTGGGCCTGGTGGTGGCGACCGTGCTGTCGGCCGTGCTGGGCCTGATCGCCAGCGTGACGATCCTGCGCGGCAGCGACCTCACGCGGCTGATGGTCACGCTGGGCACCGCGCTGCTGCTGCTCGAACTGGCCAACAAGCTCGACTGGCTCACCGGCGGCGCCGACGGCCTGCAGGGCGTGGTGATGGGGCCGGTGCTCGGCCTGTTCGAGTTCGACCTGTACGGCCGCACGGCCGCCTGGTATTCGCTGGCCGTGATGCTGGTGCTGTTCCTGCTGATGCGCCGGCTGGTGCATTCGCCGTTCGGCGCCACGCTGAAGGCCATTCGCGACAACCGGCTGCGCGCCATGGCCATCGGCATTCCGGTGGTGTCGCGGCTGGCCACGGTCTACACCATCGCGGCCGCCGTTGCGGGTGCCGCGGGTGCGCTGCTGGCGCAGACCACCGGCTTCGCGTCGCTCGACGTGCTGGCGTTCGACCGCTCGGCCGACGTGCTGCTGATGCTGGTCATCGGCGGCGTGGGCTGGCTGTATGGCGGCGTGGCGGGTGCCATCGTCTTCAAGCTGCTGCAGACCTGGTTGTCGGCCGTGACGCCGCAGTACTGGATGTTCTGGATCGGGCTGATCCTGGTGCTGCTGGTGCTCGTGGGGCGCGAGCGTCTGCTCAAGCCCTGGACGTGGTTCGGCGCAGGCAAGAAGAAAGGTGGCGCGGCATGACCGACACCGTGCTCTCCACCCACGGCCTCGTGATGCGCTTCGGCGGCATCACGGCCACCAACAACGTGACGATGGAGCTCAAGCGCGGCGCACGCCATGCGCTGATCGGCCCCAACGGCGCGGGCAAGACCACCCTCATCAACCAGCTGACGGGTGTGCTCACGCCGACCGAAGGCCGCATCACGCTGCTGGGCGAGGACATCACGACGCTGGCGCCGCACAAGCGCGTGGCGCGCGGGTTGGTGCGCACCTTCCAGATCAACCAGCTGTTCGACTCGATGACGCCGCTGGAAACGCTGGCGCTCGTGGTGTCGCAACACCAGGGCATCGGCGCGCAATGGTGGCGCCCGCTCGGTGCCAGCAAGGCGATCGCCGAGCGCGCGGGGCAACTGCTGGAGCAGTTCCACCTGGGCGACGTGGCGCTGCAGCAGGTGAAGCACCTGGCCTACGGCAAGCGCCGCCTGCTGGAAATTGCGATCGCGCTGGCCTGCGAGCCGCGCGTGCTGCTGCTCGACGAGCCGGTGGCGGGCGTGCCCGCCGGCGAGCGCGAAGAGCTGCTGCAGACCGTGGCCGCGCTGCCGGCCGACGTGTCGGTGCTGCTCATCGAGCACGACATGGACCTGGTGTTCAGCTTCGCCGACCGCATGACCGTGCTGGTCAACGGCACGCTGCTGACCGAAGGCGACCCCGAAACCATCGCCAACGATCCGAAGGTGAAAGAGGTCTATCTGGGCCATGGAGAAGCTGCCCATGTCTGAGCTGCTGCGCATAGAAAACCTGAGCGCCGGCTACGGCGAAGCCGTGGTGCTGCACGATGTGGCGTTTGCCTTGGGCGAAGGCCAGACGCTGGCGCTGCTGGGCCGCAACGGCACAGGCAAGACGACGTTGATCAACACGCTCGCGGGCGCGACGCGCCAGCACGGCGGAACCATCACGCTGAGCGGTCAGGCGCTGCACAAGCTGGCACCGCACCAGCGCGCGGCCGCCGGCATCGGCTGGGTGCCGCAGGAGCGCAACATCTTCAAGTCGCTCACGGTGCACGAGAACCTCACGGCGGTGGAGCGCCCCGGCAGGCCCGGAGGGACTTCCAATCCCTGGAATGCGCAGCGCGTCTACGAGATGTTCCCGCGCCTGGCCGAGCGCAAGAGCAACCTTGGCACGCAGCTCTCGGGCGGCGAGCAGCAGATGCTGGCCGTGGGCCGCGCGCTGGTGCTCAACCCCAGGCTGCTGCTGCTCGACGAGCCGCTCGAAGGGCTCGCGCCCATCATCGTGGAAGAGCTGCTGCGCGCCATCCGCCGCATCACGCAGGACGAGGGGCTGGCCGCGATCATCGTCGAGCAGCATCCGCAGGCGATCCTGGCGATCTCCGACGAGGCGGTGGTGCTGGACCACGGGACCATCGTGCACACCGACAAGGCCTCGACCCTGCGCACGCAGCCCGAGGTGCTCGACCGCCTGCTGGGCGTCGCGCGCTGAAGCCTCAGATCGCGCAGCCGTCGGGGCCGCACACCGGCGGCGTCGCGGCTGTGTCGGTCGCGGCGGGCTGAGACGCCGCAACCAGCGCCGCGAGCTGCGCCTTCCAGTCTTCCGCGCGGCCGAGCCATGGGCCGATGTCGATGCGGCCCGCGCGGCCGTCGGCCTGTGCCAGCACGAAGGTCGGAAACCCCTGGCCGCCCGCGCGCTGCAGGAATTGCCGGCTCTCGGCAATGTGCTGCGCAGTCGGCGCACCCGACAGGCGATCGAATGCCGCAGCGAAGGCTTCGGCGTCGAAATTGAGTTCGGCTGCCAGTGCCTTCAGCACTTCCACATCGGCGATGCGCCGGCCTTCCACGTAATGCGCCTGCTGCAGGCGATGCGCCATTTCCAGCCCGCCGCCCGCGCGCAGCGACTCGGCCGCGAGGATGGCGGTGGTCGGCGGTTCCGAATCCATCACCGCGCCGGTGTCGCGCAGCAGGCCCTCGAAGTAGCCCTCGCCGAAGGGCTGGCCCGTCATCTCGGTGATGCGCCTGTCGTGCGGCATCACGTACTCGCGCCACTGCGGCGTGATGGCGCGGCGGTTGGCGCCGGTCATCATGCCGCCGCCGTGGAATTCGACTTTCAGGCCCGGCACGCCGCGCGCCGCGGCCACCAGCGGCGCGGCGGCGTAGCACCAGCCGCACAGCGGGTCGAAGATGTAGTGCAGGGTCGCGCCTGCATTGGCGGTGTCGTTCATTGCGGCCATTTCATTTCTCCCTTGACGACCTTGGCACCGAGTTCCAGCGACGAGGTGTCCCGCAGCGTGGGGTGGCGCTTCTTCATCGCGGCGATGAGCGCGGCCGAGTCCTTCGCCTTGGCGGCTTCGACCTCGAAGGCTTTCAGGTAGTCGCGCGTGAACTTCACCGAAGCCACCGTGTACGGCGCCGAGCCGTTGGCATTCGGCAGGTAGTGGCCGGGCACCACGGTCCTGGGGTGCAGCGCGCCGATGCGGTCCAGGGTCTTGAGCCAGTCGCGGCGCGATTCGGGCGTTTGCGTGTCGGCCACCCACACATGGATGTTGGCGGACACGGGAATGCCGCCGACCACAGCCTTCAGCGAGGGGATCCACCCAAAGGTGCGCTCGGGCGTGGGGCCGTCGAGGCCGACGACCTGGATCTTGCGGCCTTCGAGCGTCAGGCTGTCGCCGACCAATGCGTCGGGCACCACCAGCGCCTTGGGCGCGTTGTCCTTCAGGATCGGGCCCCAGTGCGCGAGCTTGCCGTCCTTCGAGGCCTGGATGGCGGCCACGGTCTGCGGCGTGGCGACGATCTTGGCGTCGGGGAAGGCGGCCTGGACCACGTCGAGGCCGAAGTAGTAGTCGGGGTCGCTGTGGCTGATGTAGACGGTGGTGAGCTTCTTGCCCGTGGCCTTGATCTTCTGCACCAGCGCCTCGGCGTCGTTGCGCTGGAACTGCGCGTCGATCAGCACGGCCTCGGTCTGGCCGGTGACGATTTCGGACGACACCGGGAACATCGATCGGGTGCCGGGGTTGTACACGTCGAGCTTCAGCGGCTGGGCGGCTTGCGCCAGCGGCGCGATGCCCACGAGGGCGGCGAGGGCGGCGGTGGAGAGGAGGGCTCTGCGGAACATGGCGGTCTTTCTGTGTGCGATGAAGGGTGACAGTGCGCCGATGCTAGGTTGCGGGAACTGAAATAAAAACCACCTCCAGGGCAACGAATAGTTTCTGATTCCGGACGAATGAAGCTCAGTCCGTGGCGCAACGCTCCAGGTGCGAGACCAGCAGCTGCGCCGACGGCGACAGCGCCGCCCCGCCGCGAAAACAGATCGCGAAGCGCCGCCGCGCCCAGGCGTCGGTCAGCGGCATCAAGCGCAGGCCGAAGGCCTCGGTGAAGGGCCGCGCCACTTCCGCCGGCACCACGCTGATCGCCAGCCCCGCGCGCACCACGCGCAGCGCGGCGTCGAAGTTGGACACCAGCACCCGGTACACCAGCGGCTTGCCCGCGACCGCCGCCTCGCGCGCGAGCATCAGCTGCACGGCGCTCAGCGCGGGCATGCCGACGAATTCGTGGTCGAGCACCTGCTCGAAGCGCACCGCGTCGTGCCGCGCCACCGGGTGCGAGGGGTGCGCGACGATGGCGAGGTGGTCGCTGCGGTAGCTGCGCCGCTCCAGCCCCTCGAGGTCGGCGGCGTCCCAGCACAGGCCGATGGAGGCGCTGCCCTCGCGGATGCCGCGCACGATCTCCGGGCTCACGCGCTCTTCCATGTCCACGCGGATGTTGCGGTTCGCCGGGTCCTGCAGAAAGCCCGCGACGTCTTCGGCCAGCGACTCGGCCATGACCGAGGCCGAGGCCAGGATGCGCACATGGCCGCGCGCGCCGCCCGCATAGGCGGCCATGTCGCGCTCGATGCGGTTCGCGCTGCCGAGCATGGCGCGTGCGTGCTCCAGCAGGGTTTCGCCGGCCGGCGTCGGCACCACGCCGCGGCGCTTGCGCAGCAGCAGCGGCGTGCCCACCGCGTCTTCCAGCTGGGCCAGCCGCTTGCTGATGGCCGAGCCGACGATGCTGGCCTGCTCGCCGGCTCGCGCGATGCTGCGGGTTTCGCAGACGGAAACGAACAGGCGCAGGGTGGTGAGGTCGAGGTCGCGCATGTGCTCTCCTTGATGTTTTCGTGGTGTTCCGTATTGGAAGCAAACGGCTTCCAAAATATACCTTCTGAACCGAATCGGAACTTCTAACATCGACGCCGTACCCTCACGACGGAGACAAAGTTTTGATTCACGCTTTCCTGCCGCCGCGCGCGGTCGTTCGCGAAGTGGGGCTGCGCGACGGCCTGCAGAGCATCGCCCGTGTGCTGCCCACCGCCCGCAAGCTCGAATGGATCCGCGACGCGCACGCCGCCGGCCAGCGCGAGATCGAGGTCGGCTCCTTCGTGCCCGCGCACCTGCTCCCGCAACTGGCCGACACGGCCGAACTGCTAACCTTCGCGAAGACGCTGCCGGGGCTCTTCGCCTCGGTGCTGGTGCCCAACCTCAAGGGTGCGGAGCGTGCCATTGCGGGCGAGGCCGACCTGATGATCGTGCCGCTCTCGGCCAGCCATGCGCACAGCCTGGCCAACCTGCGCAAGACGCCCGACGAAGTGGTGGCCGAGGTGGGACGCATCCGCGCGGCGCGCGACGCGGCGGGCTCGAAGACGCTGATCGACGGCGGCGTGGGCACGGCCTTCGGCTGCACGCTGCAGGGCCGCGTCGAGCCTGACGAAGTGCTGCGGCTGATGCAGGCGCTGCTCGATGCCGGCGCCGACCGCGTGAGCCTGGCCGACACCGTCGGCTATGCCGATCCGGCCATGGTGCGCAGCCTGTTCGAGCGCGCCCTGCGCATCGCGGGCGACCGGCTGTGGTGCGGGCATTTCCACGACACGCGCGGCATGGGGCTCGCGAACGTGTACGCGGCGCTGGAGGTCGGCATCACGCGCTTCGACGCCTGCCTGGCCGGCATCGGCGGCTGTCCGCATGCGCCCGGCGCCAGCGGCAACGTCGACACCGAAGACCTCGTCTTCATGCTCCAGAGCATGGGCGTGGCCACCGGCGTCGACCTGCCGAAGCTGCTCGACCTGCGCCGGCGCGTGGCCGGGTGGCTCGACGGCGAGACGCTGCAGGGCACGGTGTGGCGCGCGGGCTTTCCGAAGACCTTCTCAGTTGCGCAAGGGGTCGCGGCATGAGCACGGCAACCACCGAGGAAAAACGCCTGCCGCTGGCCGGCGTCCGCGTGGTGGAGTTCACGCACATGGTCATGGGCCCGACCTGCGGCATGGTGCTGGCCGACCTGGGCGCCGAAGTGATCAAGGTCGAGCCCATCGACGGCGACCGCACGCGGCACCTGCTGGGGGCGGGCGCGGGCTTCTTCCCCATGTTCAACCGCAACAAGAAGAGCATCGCCCTCGACCTGCGGCACCCGCAGGGGCTGGAAGCCGCGCTGCGCCTGTGCGCCACGGCCGACGTGGTGGCGCAGAACTTCAAGCCCGGCACCATGGACAAGTACGGCCTGGGCTACGCCGCACTCGGCAAGCTCAACCCGCGCCTCGTCTATGTGAACCACACGGGCTTCCTGCCCGGCCCCTACGAGCACCGCACGGCGCTCGACGAGGTGGTGCAGATGATGGGCGGGCTGGCCTACATGACGGGCCGGCCGGGCGACCCGCTGCGCGCGGGCACCAGCGTGAACGACATCATGGGCGGCATGTTCGGCGCCATCGGCGCCATCGCCGCGCTGATGCAGCGCGCCGAGACCGGCAAGGGGCAGGAGGTGCAGTCGGCGCTGTTCGAGAACAACGTGTTCCTGGTCGGACAGCACATGCTGCAGTACGCCATCACCGGGCAGGCCGCGGCGCCGATGCCCGACCGCATCTCGGCCTGGGCGCTGTACGACGTGTTCACCGTGAAGGACGGCGAGCAGATCTTTCTGGCCGCGGTGAGCGACGCGCAGTGGAAGACCTTCTGCGACGCGCTGGGCTTCGCCGACCTGAAGGCCGACCCGGCGCTGCTGACCAACAACGACCGCGTGCGGATGCGCCCGACGCTGCTGGCCGACCTGCGCGCGCGCCTGGCGGATCGGTCGGCGGCGGAACTGTCGGCGATCTTCGAGGCCAGGGGCCTGCCCTTCGCGCCGATCGTGCGGCCGCAGGACCTGTACGACGATCCGCACCTCAAGGCCACGGGCGGGCTCGCGGACATCCGCCTGCCGGACGGTGAGCGTGCCGGGGAAATGGCGCAGACGACGCTGTTCCCGATCACGCTGGGCGGCGACCGGCTCGGCGTGCGGCTGCATCCGCCGACGCTGGGCGAGCACACGCGCGAGTTGCTGGCCGAGCTGGGCTATGCACGCGAGCAGGTGGACGCCCTGCAGGCCGATTCAGCCGTGGCTTGAGCTGCGCGCGACGATTCTTCCGAACACAAATAAAGAGAGACAAGACCATGAATCCCACACTTCCCTCGATGAACCGCGTGAACCGTCGCACGGTGCTGGGCTTCGGCGCGTGCGCCGCCGCCGTGGCTGCCTGCCCCGCGCTGGCGCAGGGTTCGGACAAGCCCATTCGCTTCATCCTGCCGATCAGCGCGGGCTCGGGCGTCGACACCATCGTGCGCGCCGCCTCGGTGGCGCTCGGCAAGGCCTTCGGCCAACCGGTGGTGATCGAGAACCTGCCCGGCGCGGGGGGCATCACCGGCGCGGCCGCCATCGTCAAGGCGCCGCCCGACGGGTTCACGCTGGGCATGGTGTCGAACAACCACGTGATCAACCCCGCGGTGTTCAAGAAGATGCCCTTCGACGCCATCAACGACATCACGCCCATCAGCGTGGTCGGCGCCACGCCGCTGGTGCTGGTGGCCAACCCCAAGCTGCCCGCGAAGAACGTGCCCGAGCTGGTGGCGCTGCTGCGCGCCAGGCCCGGCGGCTACAACTACGCGTCGTCGGGCAACGGCACCATCATTCACCTCGCCGGCGAGATGTTCATGGACGAGGCCGGCGTGAAGGCGCGGCACATTCCGTACAAGGGCACGGGCCCGATGGTGACCGACATGATCGGCGGTCAGGTCGAGATGGGCGTGGTGGCCCTGCCGGCGGTGCAGCCGCACATCAAGAGCGGCGCGCTGCGCGCCATCGGCCTGTGCGGCGCCACGCGCTCGCCGGCCGCGCCCGACATTCCGACGATCGCGGAGCAGGGGCTGCCGAACTACGCGGTCGAAGGCTGGTTCGCGGTGATCGGCCCGCCGAAGATGCAGGCGGCGGACATCCAGCGCGTGCACGACGCCGTGGCCGCTGCGTTCACGAGCGCCGAGGTGCGCGAGGCGATGGACAAGCAGGGGAACGTCATCAAGCCGACGACGGCGGCGCAGGCGGCGGCGTATTTCCGCAGCGAGGCTGCGCGCTACGCGGCGTTGGTGAAAAAGGCGAACGTGGTGCTGGAGTGAATGCCTTGCTCCTTCCCCTCCCGGGGGAAGGCTGGGATGGGGGCAAGCGGCCTTCGATGAGGCGCAGTGTTGTCGCGGAAGCCGTCGTGCCCCCACCCCAGCCCTCCCCCGGGAGGGGAGGGAGAAACACAGGCGCTTGAAGGTTCTGGGTCTTGCTCCTTCCCGGGGGAAGGCTGGGATGGGGGCAGGCGGCCTTCGATGAGGCTCTGCGTTGTTGTGGAGGCCGTCGTGCCCCCACCCCGACCCTCCCCCGGGAGGGGAGGGAGAAACACAGGCGCTTTAAGGTCCTGGGTCTTGCTCCTTCCCCTCTCGGGGGAAGGCTGGGATGGGGGCGAGCGGCCTTCGATGAGGCGCTGCGTTGTCGTGGAAGCCGTCGTGCCCCCACCCCGGCCCTCCTCCGGGAGGGGAGGGAGAAACACAGGCGCTTGAAGGTCCTGGGTCTTGCTCCTTCCCCTCCTGGGGGAAGGCTGGGATGGGGGCGAGCGGCCTTAGATGAGGCGCAGTGTTGTCGCGGAAGCCGTCGTGCCCCCACCCCAACCCTCCCCCGGGAGGGGAGGGAGAAATACCAAAGGCCCTATGCCGGGCCTACCGCGCGGTACAACGCCCGCACGAAATCCGACTGCGTGATCATTCCCGTCAGCCGCTTCTCGCCGTCGATGATGGGAATGTGGTGGTGTCCGCCCTCGGAGAACAGCGGCACGAGGTCGACCACGGGCCGGTCGGCGCTGGCCACGCGCACCTGGCGCGTCATGATCTGGCCGACCACCTCGGGCTTGTCGGACATCACGGTGCGCGTGGCGCGGATCAGGTCGCGCAGCTTGCCCGCAATGCCTTCGTGGTGCTGCAGGTCGAGCTGCCGGAAGAAATCGGCCTGCGTGACGATGCCGACCACGCGGCGCGTGCGGTCGGTGACGGGCAGGGCCTTGATGCGGCGCTCGTGCATCATCGCCCAGGCCTCCTGCAGCGGCGTGCCGAACTCCACCGACACCGGCGCCGGCGACATGATGTCGGCGCAGTGCAACGTGCCCAGGCGCCGCTTGTACGACTCCAGCTCGGTCTGCTGGATCAGCGATTCGAGGTCGTCGCGGCTGATGTCCAGCACCTGGTTGTAGCGCGCCAGCACGGCGTCGATGTCGGCCTGGCTGAAGCGCGCGTCGGCCGCCGGTGCGCGTGCCACCTGCACATGCGGATAGCGGCGCCCGGTGAGCGAGTTGTAGGCCACGCCCGCCAGCACCAGCAGCAGCGAGTTGGTGAAGAAGGGGAAGAGGGCGGACGAGAAGTGCGTGGTGTGCGTCAGCACCGCCAGCAGCGCTGCGGCACCGCCGGGCGGGTGCAGGCAGCGTGCGCCGAACATGAGGCCGATGGCCAGGGCCACCGCCACCGCGCCTGCCGTGGCGGGCTCGGGAATCCAGTTGGCGCAGGCGATGCCGACCAGCGCGGACAAGGTGTTGCCGCCGATCACCGCCCAGGGTTGCGCGAGCGGGCTCGCCGGCACCGCGAACACCAGCACCGCGCTGGCGCCCAGCGGCGCGATCAGCCAGACGCTGGCATGCAGCGGCCCCGCCAGCCAATGCGACAGCAGCGCCGTGACCAGCAGGCCGAGCCCGGCGCCCGCGACGGCGCGCACACGTTCACGCGCATCGACGGTGGTGCGGCCCGGCAGCCAGGCGCGGGCATGGGCCAGGAATGCATCGAACCGCATCGCCGCGTGCCCTCCGTTGTCAGCCTTCGTGGGCCACCAGCCGCCCGATCTCGGGCCAGCGGCCGTGCAGCCATACCCAGGCGACCAGGCCGATGACCAGCATGCTCAAAGAGGTCAGCGCCAGCGCGAGCGTCGAATGCATCACCAGCGGCGCGATGGCGCCGGCCACCACGCCGTTGGCGGTGGAGCCGATCACGGCCTGCAGCGACGAGGCCATGCCGCGGCGCTCGGGATGCAGGTCGAGCACCAGCAGCGTGACCACCGGCACCATCAGCGCCCAGCCGAAGGCGAACACCGCCAGCGGCCACAGCGCCCACGCCACGTGCGCGTCGAAGAAGAAGTTGGCCACCACGTTGACCACCGAGGTCACCAGCATGATGAGGAAGCCGTCGCGGATCTGCCGCTTGGGCGCCACCTTGCCGGCCATGCGCCCGCTGGCACGCGCGCCGAGCATGATGCCGCCGATGGTCAGCAGGAAGAACCAGAAGAACTGCTGCGGCTGCAGCGCCAGGTGGTCGCCCAGGAACGCGGGCGCGGCCAGCACGTAGAGGAACATGCCGTTGAAGGGCACGCCGCTCGCAAAGGCCAGCAGCAGGAAGCGCGGGTCGGAGCACAGGTCGCGGTAGCCGCGCATCAAGTGGCGCACCTGGAACGGCTGGCGGTGGTCCTTGTGAAGGGTTTCGGGCAGCAGCTTGTAGTTGGCCGCGAACAGCACCACGCCCACCGCCACCAGGAACCAGAACACGGCGTGCCAGCCCGCGTGCACGAACAGGAAGCCGCCCACGATGGGGGCGATGGCCGGCGCCACGCCGAAATAGATGGTCACTTGGCTCATGACCCGCTGCGCTTCGGCGGGCGGGAACATGTCGCGGATCACCGCGCGCGAGACCACGATGCCGGCGCCCGTCGACAGGCCCTGCAGGCCGCGGAACAGCACCAGCTGCGTGATGTTCTGCGACAGCGCGCAGCCCAGCGAGGCGATGGTGAACACGGCCAGGCCCCACAGCACCACCGGCCGGCGCCCGAAGCTGTCCGACAGCGCGCCGTGGAACAGGTTCATGAACGCGAAACCGAACAGGTAGGCCGAGAGCGTCTGCTGCATCTCGGCCGGCGTCGCGCCGATCGACTGCGCAATGCCCGAGAAGGCCGGGATGTAGGTGTCGATGGAAAAGGGCCCGAGCATGCCCAGCACGGCCAGCAGCACGGCAAGCGCCCAGCGCGGGGCCTTCCAGAGTTTGTCTGCGTCGGGATTCATGGAAAGGGCAGCTCCGTTGTACGTGTGGTTGTGTCGTCTGCAAAAAAGAGAGCGCCCGCCGCCCCGGTGAGGGGCAAGGCGGGCGCTTTGGCTTCAGCGAACCCGGATTACAGGGTGTCGATGAAGCTGCGCAGCTTGTCGCTGCGGCTCGGGTGCTTCAGCTTGCGCAGCGCCTTGGCTTCGATCTGGCGGATGCGCTCGCGGGTCACGTCGAACTGCTTGCCGACTTCTTCGAGCGTGTGGTCCGTGCTCATCTCGATGCCGAAGCGCATGCGCAGCACCTTGGCTTCGCGCGGCGTGAGGCTGTCCAGGATGTCCTTGACCACGTCGCGAAGACCGGCCTGCATCGCGGCTTCGATGGGCGCCGTGTTGCTGCTGTCCTCGATGAAGTCGCCCAGGTGCGAATCGTCGTCATCGCCGATCGGCGTTTCCATGGAGATCGGCTCTTTCGCGATCTTCATGATCTTGCGGATCTTGTCTTCCGGAATCTCCATCTTCGCGGCCAGGATGCCGGCGTCGGGCTCGAAGCCGAACTCCTGCAAGTGCTGGCGCGAAATGCGGTTCATCTTGTTGATCGTCTCGATCATGTGCACCGGGATGCGGATGGTGCGCGCCTGGTCGGCGATGGAGCGGGTGATGGCCTGGCGGATCCACCACGTGGCGTAGGTCGAGAACTTGTAGCCGCGACGGTATTCGAACTTGTCGACCGCCTTCATCAGGCCGATGTTGCCTTCCTGGATCAAGTCGAGGAAC
The DNA here is from genome assembly GCF_056394985.1 of Variovorax sp. 10N412. Lineage (NCBI taxonomy): Bacteria > Pseudomonadati > Pseudomonadota > Betaproteobacteria > Burkholderiales > Comamonadaceae > Variovorax > Variovorax sp. 10N412. The sequence continues at coordinate 522,885 of NZ_JBFTIO010000001.1, read as the reverse complement.
TGCAGGCCGCGGTTGGTGTACTTCTTGGCGATGGAGATCACGAGGCGCAGGTTGGCCTCGATCATTTCCTTCTTGGCGTCACGCGAAGACGATTCGCCTTCGTTCATGCGCTTGTTGATGTCCTTCAGCTGGGTCAGCGGCACCACCACGCGCGACTGGATGTCGGCCAGGCGCTGCTGCAGTTCCTGCACCGGCGGAATGTTGCGCGCGAGCACGGCGCTCCAGGGCTTGTTGGCCGCGGCCTGCTTCTCGACCCACTTCAGGTTCAGCAGGTTCGACGCGATGCGGTTGCCGTTCTTGTCGTAGCCGCTGAAGTCGCGGATGAACTCGTCCTGCGGGAAGCCGCACTTGTCCACGATGATGCGGCGCAGTTCGCGTTCCTTCTTGCGCACGTCGTCGACCTGCGTGCGAACCAGGTCGCACAGCTTCTCGATGGTCTTGGCCGTGAAGCGGATGGTCATCAGCTCTTCGGACAGGGACTCCTGGGCCTTGACGTACGCGGGCGTGCCGTAGCCTTCCTTGTCGTAGATCTTGTGGACCTTCTCGAACATGCCGGCGATGCGGTCGAAACGCGCGAGCGCCTCGTTCTTGAGTTCTTCGAGCTTCTTGGTCAGGGCCTTGGAGCCGCCCTTGCCGTCGTCGTCGTCTTCCTCGTCGAACTCGTCGAAGTCTTCTTCGGCCACGTAGTCGTCGGCCTCGTTGGGGTTCGAGAAGCCGTCGACGATGGTCGAGATGACGACCTTGCCTTCGCGGATTTCAGCAGCCAGGCGCAGGATTTCGGCGATGGTGGCGGGGGAGGCCGAAATGGCTTCCATCATGGCCATCAGGCCGCCTTCGATGCGCTTGGCGATTTCGATTTCGCCTTCGCGCGTCAGCAGCTCGACCGTGCCCATTTCGCGCATGTACATGCGAACCGGGTCGGTGGTGCGGCCGAATTCGCTGTCCACCGTGGACAGGGCCGCTTCGGCTTCTTCCTCGGCCTCTTCCACCGTGGTGGCGGTGGGCGCGGTGTTGTTCAGCAGCAGGGTCTCGGCGTCAGGCGTCTGCTCGTACACCGCCACGCCCATGTCGTTGAGCATGGTGACCACGACTTCCATGGTCTCGGCGTCGACCAGCTTGTCGGGCAAGTGGTCGGAGATTTCGCCGTGCGTGAGGTAGCCGCGGGTCTTGCCCAGGGTGATCAGGGTCTTCAGGCGCGAGCGGCGCTTGGCCAGGTCTTCTTCGGAGAGCACGGTCTCGTCGAGGCCGAACTCCTTCATCAAGGCGCGTTCCTTCGCCTTGCTGATCTTCATGCGCAGCGGCTTGACCTTCTCTTCGGTCGTCGTGGCCGCGACGGGCTCGTCACCGGCAATGTCTTCCTCGATGTCCGACAGGTCGATGTCGTTCTCGGGCGCGTCCTTGTCGGCCTTGGGCTTGCGGCCGCGCTTGGCGCCGGTGGCGGGCGCGGCAGCGCCGGCGGCCTTGGGCGGGCGGCCGGCTTTCTTGGCGGCTGGGGCGGCTGCCTTCTTGGGATCGTCGAGAGAGGTCGATTTCGTGGGCACGGTTTTCACTTTCGTTGCGGCTGCCGCTTTGGATGCGACGGCACCCGTCTTAGTTGCTGGCTTTGCGCCGGCTTTCAACGGTTTTTCTGCTGCGGGCTTGGTGGCGACGCTTTTGGCAAGTGAAGGAGCAGGCTTCTTTGAACTGGGCATACGACCTCGTTACGGAAAGAAAAGACAAGCGAAATCACAGGCGCACCGTCACGCGGACGGCGCCACCACAGCCCGTGCACAGGCACGGACTAAAACAATTGGGAAAGAGGAATTAATTCCTCAACAGGCAAGATGTCGGGCGAACATTTGGTGTGCAGTCCTTGCGGTTATTGACCCTTTCCGCCGGAATTTACCGATGGAGTGCGTTGCGCTGAGGGTCGGCCCGGAGGTGCTGCTGTCGCTCTTGCCTAATTTCGCCAGTTGCGAAGCCCTACATTATAGCCCGTTGCGAAATTTCAAGTGGTTTCTGCACCGGAAGAGCGAATTCTTGCCCGCAATTCGAGCCGCCGGGTTTCCAGCGCCTTGTAGCGCTCCAGGGCTTTCGGGTCCTTGCCGACGGCGGCGATGGCCTCGCTTTGCTGGGCCTTGAGGCGGTCGTCGAGCATGAAATCGAGCACGCTGGCGAGCTCGCGCGCGGCTTCGGCCAGGTGCTGGGCCTCCTCGCCCTCGGGCGCGGGGCCGGCCTCGGACACCGACATCAGCCGCTCGGCCAATGCTTCGAAATCCATCTCGCGCATGCCTTCGCGCAGCGCCGCCCACGGCTGCACGCCGTGTTCGTGCAGCTGGCTGTCCAGCCAGGTGAAGAGCGCACCGTGCAGGCCGGGCAGCTCGCACAGCATCACGTGCAGCTCGTGCGACAGCGCATCCCACTGCGCCATGTTCGACAGCAGCAGCCGCACCGCGACGTCGGGGCGGCTCGGGGGGGCGCCGCGCCCGCGCAGGGGTTCGATGGGCTCCTCGAACTTGCCGCCCCAGCGCTTGCCCTTGACGAACTTGCGCTGCTGGAACTTGGGCTTGCTATCGCTTTCATAGCGCGACGGGTCGTACTCCTGCGGCGGGGGCATGTCGGGGTAGTGGTCGTCGCCGCTCCCGCTGTCGTAGCCGCCGGGCTCGTTGTGGCGCTGCTGTGCGGGCGCGCTGCCGGCCTTGCGCGGGCCGGGCGTGGACGCCCACAGGTCAGACAGCGCCGGCGCGTCGAGCTGCACCAGCGTTGCGATTTCGCTCAGCAGTTGCCGCTTGAGCGCCCCGTCGGGCATCGCGCTCCACAGCGGACGCACGTTGCTGGTCATGTGCGCACGGCCTTCGGCGGTGGTCAGGTCGCAGCCTTCGCGGGCGGCTTCGAGCATGAAGCGCGACAGCGGCGTGGCTTCGGTGACGAAGCGGGCGAAGGCCTCGGCACCGTGTTCGCGAATGAAGCTGTCGGGGTCGTGCTCGGCCGGCAGGAACAGGAACTTGATGCTGCGCACGTCGGTGGCGTAGGGCAGGGCGCCGTCGAGCGCCTTGCGCGCGGCGCGGCGGCCGGCGGCGTCGCCGTCGAAGCTGAACACCACCGACTCGGTGAAGCGGAAGAGCTTTTGCACGTGCTCGGTCGTGCACGCGGTGCCCAGCGTGGCCACCGCGTTCGGAAAGCCGAGCTGGGCCAGCGCCACCACGTCCATGTAGCCCTCGGTGACCAAGGCATAGCCGCGGTCGCGGAAGGCGGCGCGCGCCTCGTACAGGCCGTAGAGTTCGCGGCCCTTGCTGAACACGGGGGTTTCGGGCGAGTTCAGGTACTTGGGCTTTTCGTCGCCCAGCACGCGGCCGCCGAAGCCGATGCATTCGCCCTTCACGTTGCGAATGGGGAACATCACACGGTCGCGGAAGCGGTCGTAGCGCTTGGCCTCGGCTTCGCTGAGCTGGCCTTCCTCGTTGTTGACGATCACCAGCCCGCTTTCGGCGAGCAGCGGATCGTCGTAGTCGGGGAACACGCTGGCCAGCGAGCGCCAGCCAGCCGGCGCATAGCCGATGCCGAACTGCTTGGCCACCTCGCCCGAGACGCCGCGGCCCTTGAGGTATTCGATGGCGCCCGGCGCCTGGCGCAACTGCTTGCGGTAGGCGTCTCCGGCCTTTTCGAGCACGTCGGTCAGCGTGGCCTGCTTCTGGCGCTGGGTGGCGGCGCGGGCGCGCTCGGCGGGGGAGGCATCGTCTTCCGGCACCTGCAGGCCATACTGGCCGGCCAGGTCGTGCACCGCCTCGACGAAGCCCATGCCCGCATGCTCCATGAGAAAGCCGATGGCGTTGCCATGCACCCCGCAGCCGAAGCAGTGATAGAACTGTTTGGTCGGGCTGACGGAGAAGGAGGGCGATTTCTCGCCGTGGAACGGGCACAGCCCCATGAAATTGGCGCCGGCCTTCTTCAACTGCACATAGCGGCTGACGATTTCGACCACATCGGCGCGCGCGATGAGTTCCTGGATGAATGAAGCGGGGATGGTCATGTAGGCGAAGAGCGGCAAATCATACGCAAGCGGCGGCATGCCTGCGGGCCGACGGCATACTGAAAGCGTCCGAAATCCACGCAAGACGATGCCCAACCCCCTGCAACACGCCGCGCCGCTGCTGCGCCACCCCCTGCGATTCGGCTGGGAGGCGCTCAAGGAATTTCGCGCCAACCAGGGGCTCTTGCTCGCAGGCGCGGTGGCCTACTACGCCTTGCTGTCGATCGTGCCGCTGCTGATCGTGAGCGTGATTGCGCTGTCGCACGTCATCGACCAGGCGGAGCTGCTGCGCACCATCGGGCAGTACCTCGGGTGGCTGCTGCCGGGCCAGTCGAAGGCCATCGTGACCGAGCTGTCGAGCTTCCTGGACCACCGCGACGTGCTCGGGCCGGTGTTGCTGGTGACCATGATCTTCTTCAGCTCGCTGGCCTTCAGCGTGCTCGAAAGCGCGATGGCGGTGATCTTTCACCACCGCAAGGCCGACCATAAGCGCCACTTCCTGGTGTCGGTGGCCATGCCCTACGTCTACATCCTGTGCCTGTGCGTCGGGCTGCTGCTGGTCACCTTGGTGTCGGGTGCGCTGCAGCTGGTGGGGCGGGAAAGCGTCGACCTGCTGGGACGCAGCTGGTCGCTGTCGGGCATTTCGGGCCTCCTGCTCTACCTGCTGGGGCTGGGCGGCGAGATCTTCATGCTGACTTCGCTCTACCTCGTGATGCCGGCCGGGCGCATGTCGCTGCGCCATGCGTTGCTGGGCGGGGTGACGGCTGCGCTGCTGTGGGAGCTCACGCGGCGCGTGCTGATCTGGTACTTCTCGACGCTGTCGCAGGTGAACGTGGTCTACGGCTCGCTCACCACGGCGATCGTCGTGCTGCTCAGCCTGGAGATCGCGGCCACGCTGGTGCTGCTGGGGGCCCAGGTGATCGCGAACTACGAGCGCCTGGACCGCACCGGCAGCGTGAAGCCACCGAAGGGTGAGCTCAGCGGGGAGCCAGTCGAATCGCTCCGTCCAGACGAATCACTTCGCCGTTGAGCATGTCGTTCTCGATGATGTGCTTGGCCAGCTTGGCGTAGTCCTCGGGCGTGCCCAGGCGCGAAGGGAAGGGCACGCTGGCGGCCAGTGCGTCCTGCACGTCCTGCGGCATGCCGAACAGCATGGGCGTGCCGAAGATGCCGGGGGCGATGGTCATGTTGCGGATGCCGCTGCGCGCCAGGTCGCGCGCGATGGGCAGCGTCATGCCGACCACGCCGCCCTTGGAGGCGGCGTAGGCGGCCTGGCCGATCTGGCCGTCGTAGGCCGCGACCGAGGCGGTGGAAATGAGCACACCGCGCTCGCCGGTGGATTCGGGCTCGTTCTTGCCCATGGCGTCGGCCGCCAGGCGGATCATGTTGAAGCTGCCGATCAGGTTGACCGTGACGGTCTTGCTGAACACCGCCAGCGCGTGCGGGCCGTTCTTGCCCACGGTCTTCTCGGCCGGCGCGATGCCCGCGCAGTTGACCAGGCCCACCAGCTTGCCGAGCTTGAGCGCGGCGGCCACCGCGGCCTGGCCGTCGGCCTCCTGGCTCACGTCGCACTTGACGAAGACGCCGCCGATGTCCTTGGCAACAGCCTCGCCCTTGTCAGCCTGCATGTCGGCGATCACCACCTTGGCGCCGTTGGCCGCCAGCATGCGCGCCGTGCCTTCGCCGAGGCCCGAAGCGCCACCGGTCACGATAAAAACCTTGCCGTCGATCTGCATTGAAAGTCTCCTGAGATGAGGCCGTCATTATCGAAGACGAAAAAAAAGGCCCCATCCGAGGATGAGGCCCTGAATTGGATCCGTGAGGACCCAAGGAGACAACTGGTGGTGGTCGGCGGCTCAGCGCTTGCGCGAAGCGGTCGCGGTCTTCGCAGCGGCAACGGCTTGCGACGACACGGCATTGAAGTTGGCTTCGGCGACGTCCGACGCTTGCTTGACGGCCTTTTGAACCGATTCGAAAGCGTTGTTGGCGGCAGCCACGGCGCTCTTCATGACGGCGACGGCGGTTTCCGAACCGGCGGGGGCGTTCTTGGAAGCGCTGTCGACCAGGCCGACGAAGGCTTGCTGGGCTTCAGAGGCCTTGGCTTCGAAAGCCTTGGAGAACTCGGCGCCGGTGCCTTGGGCGATGTCGTACAGGTGACGGCTGTAGGCGGCGGTCTTTTCGGCCAGCGGCTGGAACAGGCTGGCTTGCAGCGTCAGCAGTTCTTGTGCGTCCTTGACGCTCAGGGCGGCCTGGGCGGTGCTCTGGGCTTCGGCCAGGGCGGCCTTGGACGCGGTCACGTTCAGTTCGACGAGCTTCTCGACGCCTTCGAAAGCCTTGGTGGTCAGGCCGAACAGGGTTTCGAGGTTTGCTTTTTGGGCGGCGAGGATTTGGTCAGCGGTCAGGGCCATTTGGTATCTCCAGAAGGGATTGAGTGGTCGGGTCACGTTGCGCTGTCTCGCCGTCTATGTTGCGCTGCAGCATGCCTCAAGTATAGGCAGCTGAGTTTTGCGATCAAGGGGTTTTTGCTGCTGTGCAGCAATTTAGAAGCCTTCTTCTAAATTTGGCCGCGTTGCCAAAAACGGGCTGTGCATGGGCGTGTCCGACTGTCTTCAATGCGGCCATCGAGCGCCGCGGCCGCTGGCAGAATGCCGCGCGATGAGCGCCCCCACCAAACCTATTCCCCACGCGCGCAGCAGCTACCGCGCCTTTCGCAGCATCCCCACGCGCTGGGCCGACAACGACATGTACGGCCACGTCAACAACGTCGTGTACTACAGCTGGTTCGACACCGCGGTGAACGGGTTGCTCATCGAACGCGGCGCGCTCGACATCCACCAGGGCCAGACCATCGGCTTCGTGGTGGAGACCCAGTGCAACTACTTCGCCCCGATCGCTTTCCCGCAGACCGTGGAAGCGGGCATTCGCGTGGCGCAGGCCGGCCGTTCGAGCGTGCGCTACGAAATCGCGCTGTTCGCCGAAGGCTCCGACGCGGCCGCAGCCCAGGGCCATTTCATCCATGTGTACGTGGACCGCGCCACGCAGCGCCCCGTGCCGCTGCCCGACGCGTTGCAGCAGGTGGTCGACTCGCTTCGGGTCTGATCGACGCCCCCATGACAAACGGCGCCCGAGGGCGCCGTTGTTCTTTTCCGAGGCTTCAGACCCTTACATGGTCTTCTTCATGGCCTTGATGTCGGCCTTGCCCTGGGCTTCGTCGGCCTTGGCCTGCTTCTGGCAAGCCGACTTGGCGTCGCCCTTCTGGTCGTCGCACTTTTCCTTCGCGACTTCGTAGGTGGCCTTCACCTTCTCTTCGGCCACCTTCCGGGCGTGGCTGTCGCTCGGCTGGTATTGCTGCTCGAGCTCGGCCTTGGCGACGTCTTCCTTGCCCTTGGCTTCCTTCTGGCAGACATCCTTGGCGTTGTCCTTCATCGTGTCGCACTGGGCCTTGGCGACCTTGTAGTCGGCCTCGACCTTTTCCTTGGCGACCTTGTATTCGTCCTTGGTCATGGCGCTGGCTTGCGTGGCCATGAAGCAGGTGGAGGCAAGGGCCATCACGAGGAGATGTTTTTTCATGAGAGTGGGTCCTTCGGGAATTGGATTGAATTCAGTGGGTCAGGCGGGGAGGCGGTGGCGGTGCGCTCAATAGCGCTCGAACCACAGCGCATCGGGCGTGCGGCCATCGCGCGATTCCCATGCCTTGACCTGCGTTTCAGCTTCCTCGCGGCTGATGCCGTGGCGTTCCTGGATGCGGCCGAGCAACTGATCGCGCTTGCCCGCAATGACGTCGAAGTCGTCGTCCGTCAACTTGCCCCATTGCTCCTTGACCTTGCCCTTGAGTTGCTTCCAGTTGCCTTCGATGGTGTCCTTGTTCATGAGAATCTCCTTGGTTCAGTGGATTCCGGCGCTGTGCTTTTGCCGCCGTGAAATCACTGTCGCCAAGTGGATTCACCCTGCCGGTAGGACGTGCAGGTCAGCCCCCGTAGGCAGAGGCCGACGCGCCCCGTGATAATCCAGCGGCCGCCGAAAGTTTGAGACTCCGCATCGCCTGCGCACAGCGCCCAGCACCATGATCATTCACAGCCTGCTCGACACCGACCTCTACAAGTTCACGATGATGCAGGTGGTCCTGCATCACTTCCCGGGGGCCCGCGTCGAGTACCGCTTCAAGTGCCGCAACCCCGGCGTGAACCTGGCGCAGTTCGCCGGCCAGATTCGCGACGAGGTCCGCAGCCTGTGTTCGCTGCAGTTCCGCGACGCCGAGCTTGCCTACCTGCGCTCCATGCGCTTCATCAAGAGCGACTTCGTCGACTTCCTCGGCCTGTTCAGGCTCAACGAGAAGTACATCAACATCATTCCCCAGCCCTCGGGCGAACTCGAGATCCGCATCAAGGGCCCGTGGCTTCACACCATCCTGTTCGAGATTCCGGTGCTGGCCATCGTCAACGAGGTGTACTTTCGCAATACGCAGAAGAAGCCCGACCTCGAAGAAGGCCGCCGCCGCCTCGAGACCAAGATCTCGCAGCTGCAGGACGAAGGTCTCACCGACCTGAAGATCGCCGACTACGGCACGCGCCGCCGCTTCTCCAAGGACTGGCACGAAGAGGTGCTGCGAACCCTGACCGGCCGGCTTGGCGCCGTGACCTCGCCCGCGGTGCAGTCCGCGCCGGGCGCACGGCTGCCGCAGCTTGCGGGCACCAGCAACGTGCTGTACGCCATGAAGCTGGGCCTGATTCCGCTGGGCACCATGGCGCACGAGTACCTGCAGGCCTGCCAGGCGCTCGGCCCGCGGCTGCGCGACAGCCAGATCTTCGGCTTCGAGAGCTGGGCGCGCGAGTACCGCGGCGACCTGGGCATTGCGCTGTCGGACGTGTACGGCATGAACGCCTTCCTGCGCGACTTCGACCTGTACTTCTGCAAGCTCTTCGACGGCGCGCGCCACGACAGCGGCGACCCGTTCCAGTGGGGCGAGCGCATGCTCGCGCACTACATCGCCAACCGGGTCGACCCGCGCACCAAGACGCTGATCTTCAGCGACGGCCTCACGGTGCCGCGCACCATCGAGCTCTACCAGCAGTTCCGCGGTCGTTGCCAGCTGGCCTTCGGCATCGGCACCAACCTCACCAACGACCTGGGCTACGAGCCGCTGCAGATCGTCATCAAGATGATCCACTGCAACGACCAGCCGGTGGCCAAGCTGTCGGACACGCCGTCCAAGAACATGTGCGAAGACGAAAAATACCTCGCCTACCTGCGCCAGGTCTTCGAGATCGAACAACCTGCCAGCTGACGGCTGTACTGCCCCGCACCGCGCCCCGGTCTGGTACGGTACAGCCCCCCATGCAAAAAACGATTCGACTGAGTGCGGCCGCCGCGCTGGCGCTGCTTCCCGTCCTGGCTTCGGCCGCTGATTTCGACGGCGGCAGGCTCTCGCCGCTGTGGGGCGCGCCGTTTGCCGGCATCCTGCTGTCGATCGCACTGTTTCCGCTTCTTGCGCCCACGTTCTGGCATCACCACTACGGCAAGATCGCCGCCGCCTGGGCGCTGGCTTTCCTGCTGCCGTTTGCGGCGACCTACGGGGTTGCGCTGGCCGGCGAGCAGCTCGTGCATGCCCTGGTGGAGGAATACATCCCCTTCATCATTCTGCTCACGGCGCTGTTCACCGTGGCGGGGGGCATTCACATCCGCGGCAACCTGCACGGCGCGCCCGGGCTTAATACCGGCATCCTGGCCATAGGCGCCGTGCTCGCGAGCGTCATGGGAACCACGGGGGCGTCGATGCTGCTGATCCGCCCGCTCATTCGTGCCAACGACAACCGCCTGCATCGGGTGCACGTGGTCGTTTTCTTCATCTTCATCGTCTCCAACGTGGGGGGCTCGCTCACGCCGCTGGGCGATCCGCCGTTGTTCCTGGGCTTCCTGAAGGGCGTCGATTTCTTCTGGACCGCGAAGAACATCCTGCCCGAGACGCTGTTCGTCGTGGGGGCGCTGCTCGCGCTGTTCTACGGCATCGACCGTTACTACTACCGCAAGGAAGGCGTGCTGCCGGTGGATCCGACGCCCGACACGCGGCGCATCGGCTTCGATGGTGCCGTCAATTTCTGGCTGCTGGGCGGCGTGGTGGCGTTCGTGCTCATCAGCGGTTTCTGGAAGTCGGCGGTGAGCTTCGACGTCTTGGGCACACAGGTCGGCCTGCCGGGCCTGGTGCGCGACGTGGGCCTCATCGCGATCACGCTGCTTTCGCTCAAGATCACCGCGGCCAAGGTGCATGCCGACAACCAGTTCGAGTGGAGCCCCATGGCCGAGGTGGCCAAGCTGTTCGCCGGCATCTTCCTGACCATCGTCCCGGTGATCGCGATGCTCAAGGCCGGCACGCAAGGCCCGTTCGGCGCCATCGTCTCGGCCGTGACGCGCGCCGACGGCCAGCCCGACCCGGCGATGTACTTCTGGGCCACCGGCCTGTTGAGCTCGTTCCTGGACAACGCGCCGACCTACCTGGTGTTCTTCAACACGGCAGGCGGCGACCCGTCCGCCCTCATGACCACCTACGCCAGCACGCTGGCCGCCATCTCGGCCGGCGCGGTGTTCATGGGCGCCAACACCTACATCGGCAACGCGCCCAACCTCATGGTCAAGGCCATCGCCGAGAGCCGCGGCGTGCGCATGCCGAGCTTCTTCGGCTACATGGCGTGGTCGGGGTCCATCCTGGTTCCGCTGTTCGTCGTTGCCACCTTCCTCTTCTTCCGCTGACCCACTTTCCGAGCAGAGACAACACCATGAGCAAGCCCAAGATCCTGGTCGCACGCGCGATCTTCCCCGAGACCCTCGAGCGCCTGTCGCAGCATTTCGAGGTCGAGTCGAACCAGGCCGACGAAGGCTGGAGCAAGGAGCAACTGATTGCAAGGCTGCAAGGCAAGCAGGGCGCCTTCACCACCGGCAGCGAGCGCATCGACGCCGCGGTGCTCGACGCCTGCCCCGACCTGAAGATGTGCGCCAACATGGCCGTGGGCTACAACAACTTCGACGTCGATGCCATGGCCGCGCGCGGCGTGCTCGGCACCAACGCGCCCGACGTGCTCACCGAGACCACGGCCGACTTCGGCTTCGCGCTGCTGATGGCCACCGCGCGCCGCATCACCGAGAGCGAACACTTCCTGCGCGCGGGCAAGTGGCAGAAGTGGAGCTACGACATGTTCGCCGGCTCCGACATCCACGGCTCCACGCTCGGCATCATCGGCATGGGGCGCATCGGGCAGGGCATCGCGAAGCGCGGCGCGCACGGCTTCGGCATGAAGGTGATCTATCACAACCGGTCGCGGCTCGACGCCTCGCTCGAGGCCGAATGCAAGGCCAGCTACGTGAGCAAGCAGGAGCTGCTCCAGACGGCCGACCACGTGGTGCTGGTGGTGCCGTACTCGGCGGCGTCGCACCACACCATCGGTGCGGCCGAGCTTGCGCTGATGAAGACCAGCGCCACGCTCGTCAACATTGCGCGCGGCGGCATCGTCGACGACGCTGCGCTGGCCGTGGCCCTGCGCGAGAAGCGCATCGCCGCCGCGGGGCTGGACGTGTTCGAGGGCGAGCCCAAGGTGCATCCCGACCTGCTGAGCGTGCCCAACGTGGTGCTCACGCCGCATATCGCGAGCGCCACCGTGCCCACGCGCCGCGCCATGGCCGACCTGGCGGCGGACAACCTCATCGCGTACTTCGGCGGCAAGGGTCCCCTGACCCCCGTGACGCCCGTTCCGCCGGCAAGCAAGTAAACACGGCACCACAGCAAGCAGCGGCACCGCACCACGACCTTGGATTCCTATTCCGACCTGATCCTCATCGGACTGGCTGCACTCGCGGTCGTCCAGCTGGTGCTGGTGATCTGGCTGCTCGCACGCCGGCAGCCCGCGCCCGACCACGGCGACCTGCTGCGCGTGCTGGCCACAATGGGCGCCGCCAGCGAACGCACCGAACGCGAACTGCGCCACGAAATCGCCGAGAGTTCGCGCGGCGCGCGCCAGGAAACCGCGCAGGCCTTCGCCACCTTCCAGCGCTCGCTGGTGCAGCAGGGCGCCGAAGCCACGCGCACGCAGAACGCGCAGCTCGACGCGTTCTCGCTGCAGCTCGCGTCGCTGCAGAAGACGCTGGCCGACACGCTCAACACGCAGCTCCAAGGCCTGAGTGACTCGAATGCGCGCCGCCTGTCCGAAGTGCGTTCGACCATGGAGACCCAGCTCGCGCAGCTGCAGCAGAGCAACGCCGCCAAGCTCGACGAGATGCGCAAGACCGTCGACGAGAAGCTGCAGAGCACGCTCGAAGCGCGGCTCGGCGAAAGCTTCAAGCAGGTGGCCGACCGGCTGGAGCAGGTGCACAAGGGGCTCGGCGAAATGCAGACGCTGGCCGTGGGCGTCGGCAACCTGCAGCGCGTGCTGACCAACGTGAAGACGCGCGGCGTGTTCGGCGAAGTGCAGCTCGAAGCCTTGCTCGAACAGGTGCTCACGCCCGACCAGTACGCCAAGCAGGTCGAGACCAAGCCGCGCAGCGGGCAGCGGGTGGACTTTGCGATCCGTTTTCCAGGCCGTGGCGACGACGGCGCGCCTGTCTGGCTGCCCATCGACGCCAAGTTTCCGCGGGACGACTACGAACGGCTCATCGATGCGCATGAACGCGCCGACGCCGCCGGCGCCGAGCAGGCCGCCAAGGCGCTCGAGGCGCGCATCCGCACCGAGGCCAGGTCGATCGCCGACAACTACCTGGCCGCGCCGCACACCACGGACTTCGCCATCCTGTTCCTGCCGGTCGAAAGCCTCTATGCCGAGGTGCTGCGCCGGCCGGGACTGATGGACGCCATCCAGCGCCAGCATCGCGTGACGCTGGCCGGCCCGACCACCTTGCTGGCCATGCTCAACAGCCTGCACATGGGCTTTCGCACGCTGGCGCTGGAGCGGCAGGCCTCCGAGGTCTGGAAGGTGCTGGGTGCGGTCAAGACCGAGTTCGAGCGCTACGGCGAATGGGTCGCGCGCATCAAGGAACAGGTGGCCAAGGCCTCCGACACGCTCGACAAGGCCGACACGCGCGCCAAGCAGATGCGCCTGGCGCTGCGCAAGGTCGAGGCCCTGCCAGAGGCGCAGTCGCAGGCGCTGCTGCCGACCACGTCCGGCACAGACACCGACACCGACACCGATACCGAGGGCGAAGACACCCCGTGAAAGGCTCCGAACTGCTGCGTGTGATCGGCGCCCAGGTATGCCTGCACGCGACCATGGCCGGCATGCGCCTGGCCACGCCGCTGCTGGCCCTGCAGCAGGGCTACAGCGCGGCGGCGGTCGGCGTGCTGATCTCGCTGTTCGCGCTGACCCAGGTGTTCCTGGCACTGCCCGCCGGGCGCTTTGCCGATCGGCATGGCTTCAAGCGGCCGCTGTGGCTGTCGGTAATTGCGGCGGTGACGGGCGCGGGGCTCGTGGTGATCTTTCCCATCTTCCCGGTGATGTGCCTGGCGGCCTTGCTGACCGGTGGGGCGACAGGCGCAACGGTCATTGCGTTGCAGCGGCATGTGGGGCGCTCGGCGCACGACCCGACGCAGCTCAAGCGCGTGTTCAGCTGGCTGGCCATCGCGCCCGCGGTGGCCAACTTCGTCGGGCCGTTCCTGGCCGGCATGCTGATCGACCATGCGGGGCGTGCCCCCGCGGACATGCTCGCCTTTCGCATCTCGTTCGCGGTGATGGCGGCGTTGCCCATCCTGTGCTGGTTGCTCGCACGCGGTGCGCACGAACCGCCGCCCACCCCCCCGGTGGCGGGCGCCGCGCCCACGCGCGCCTGGGACCTCCTGCGCGAGCCGATGTTCCGACGCCTGCTGTTCGTGAACTGGCTGCAGTCGTCGAGCTGGGACGTGCATGCCTTCGTGCTGCCGGTGCTGGGGCACGACCGGGGCATCAGCGCCTCGGTGATCGGCTCGATCCTCGGCGCCTTTGCCATTGCGGCTGCCCTCATTCGCATCGTGCTGCCGGTGATCGCCTCGCGCGCATCGGAACGCAGCGTGATCCTGAGTTCGTCGATGGTCACGGCGCTGGTGTTCTCGATCTACCCGCTGCTCGATTCGGCCCTGGCCATGGGCGTCTGTTCGGTGGTGCTGGGCTTTGCGCTGGGCGCGGTGCAGCCGATGGTGATGAGCATGCTGCACCAGATCACGCCGCACGCGCGCCACGGCGAGGCGCTGGGCTTGCGGCTCATGACCATCAATGCATCGAGCGTCGCGATGCCGATGCTGTTCGGCTCGCTCGGCGCGGTGATCGGCATCGGCGGCGTGTTCTGGGTGGTGGGCGGCGTGGTGGCACTCGGCGCGCGCGCCACATGGGGCCTGAAGGTCTGACAGGGCCCCGGGCTGGCGCCGCGCCCGGCCGAGGACGTCGGCGCCGACGGAACTCAGCCCTGTTTCAGAGCTTGTAGAAGCGCTTGATGGCGGTCCATGCGTCTTCGGGCGCGTCCACGTATTCGAAGAGCTTCACGTCGCCGGGGGAGATCACGCCTTCGTCGACCAGGAAGTCGAAGTCGATCATGCGCTTCCAGTAGTCCGAGCCGAACAGCACGATCGGCACCGGCTTCGACTTCTTCGTCTGCACCAGCGTGATCACCTCGAACAGTTCGTCGAGCGTTCCGAAGCCGCCCGGGAACGCCACCAGCGCCTTCGCACGCATCATGAAATGCATCTTGCGGATGGCGAAGTAGTGGAACTTGAAGCTCAGCGCCGGCGTGACGTAGGGGTTGGCTTCTTCTTCCATCGGCAGCGCGATGGCCAGGCCGACCGAGAGGCCGCCGCCTTCATGCGCGCCGCGGTTGGCGGCCTGCATGATGCCGGGGCCGCCGCCGGTGCACACGAAGAGCTTGTCCTGCGGCTCCTTGTCGTTGCTGTACTGCGCGACCAGCTTGCCGAAGGCGCGCGCCTTCTCGTAGTAGTGCGAGTTGCGCGCCAGCCGGCGCCAGCGCTCGGACGCCACGGTGTCGCCGGCGGCATCGGCCTGCGCGATCATGGCGGCCGAGTCTTCTTCGCTGCGGAAGCGCGCGCTGCCGAACACCACCACGGTGTTCTCGATGCCATGGGCGCGCTGCTCGAGGTCGGGTTTCATCAGCTCCAGCTGCATGCGGATGCCGCGCGTTTCGCGGCGCAGCAGGAACTCCGGGTCGGCGAAGGCGATGCGCGACGGATCGGGGTCCAGCGGCAGGCCCTTGTCGGCATGGGAGTGCAGCGTGGCCCAGGCGTCGGCCAGGCGTTTGTCGTGAAGGTTGTGCGTGTTGTTCATGAAGAAACCAGACAGATGTACACGAGTGATTGTGCAGCGTTGCAAACCGCGTGCCCAGACGACAAAAAAGGCTCCTTGCGGAGCCTCTTCGGGGGGAGGTGCAGTGGTGAGGCCGCAGCCTCAGGGCCTCAGACGCGCTTGCGGTATTCGCCAGTGCGCGTGTCGATTTCGATCTTGTCGCCTTGCGCGACGAAGAGGGGAACGGGCACTTCGAAGCCGGTGGCGATCTTGGCGGGCTTCATGACCTTGCCCGAGGTGTCGCCCTTGACGGCCGGCTCGGTCCAGGTGATTTCGCGTTCGACGCTGGTCGGCAGTTCGACCGAGATGGCCTTGCCGTCGTAGAACACCACTTCGACAGCCATGCCGTCTTCGAGGTAGTTCAGGGCGTCGCCCATGTTCTCGGCTTCGACTTCGTACTGGTTGTACTCGGTGTCCATGCACACGTACATCGGGTCGGCGAAGTAGGAGTAGGTGCACTCCTTCTTGTCGAGCACGATCTGGTCGATCTTGTCGTCGGCCTTGAAGACCACTTCGGTGTTGAAGTTGGCGATCAGGCTCTTGAGCTTCATGCGCACGGTGGCGGAGTTGCGGCCGCCGCGGCTGTATTCGGTCTTCAGGACGACCATCGGGTCCTTGCCGTGCATGATGACGTTGCCGGCGCGGATTTCTTGAGCGATTTTCATAACAGGGTCTCTGGATGTTGGCCGCTCGGTGCACGGGGCCATCGGCGACGTTTCGACATTTGCCGGTTTGTCTGGCCCCGCGGTACAGGTCTAACGGCGGGTTGAGCAGGTTTCGCGGAGAGCATCTCGGATCGTCGAGATCCGGGCCGAAATCCGCAAAGCCCGCTATTTTAGCTTTTTTGGCCGATCAATTCCCGCAGTTGCGTGACCAGGTCGCTCTGCGCGAGCAGCCGCGTGCGGGCCGCCAGCACCGTTTCGTGCCACGGGCCCTGTGTTTGCAGCGCGGGCGGCGCGGTGTTGTCGACGCCGTTCCACGCGTGGTGAAAAAGCCGCAGCGAGGGCGGGGCGCCCAGCCAGTCGAGCCACGCGTTCAGCTTGGCGTGGTGCGCGTCGTCGTCCTGCGGATAGATCTGCCAGACGAACGGCGCGCCCGCCCAGAGCGCGCGCACCCACGAATCTTCCCCGCGCACGAAGTTCAGGTCGCAAGCCCACAGAAGGTGGTCGTAATCGGCCTGGGTCAGGTACGAGAGGTATGAAATTGATAGCGCACCATGCAAGGTGGATGCGCGTACTGCTGGGTTTTCATCTGAAAAAACGGCCCGCACCGCCTGCGTGGCGCGACCCGCCGTCACGAGCAGGCGGGTGGGTTCGGTGCCTTGCGCCAACTGCTCCAGCAGCGCGGCCAGCGCGGGCGGCTCGTAGCAGAACAGCGAGACCAGCCGTTCGGCGCCCGTCCACGCGATCTGCTGGGTGGCCAGCCACTGCGCGCGGTCGAAGCGCGCTCGCCGTTCCATCAGGTCGGGTTCGCGCAGCAGGCCGCCGGTGGCGGGCGTGAAGCCCGGATAGAAGAAGCGCTTGCTCAACCCCGCGCCCGGGCCCTTGAAGACTGGCGAGGGCAGCCCGTGCAGCCGCTCGACGTACGGCTCGGCCGACAGGTATTCGAGGTTGATCCAGGCCTGGCCCGGCGCTTCGGCGAAGCGTGCAACCAGCTCCGGCGCCGGCTCGCAGCCGAAGCCCTCGACCAGCACGTCGGGCGCCGGCGCCGACACGGCTGCGTGCACGGCCGCCGCGTCGCACCAGTCGATCACCTGCACGCCGTCGTGGCCCGAGGGCGCCATCCAGCGCAGCGCCGCCGGGTCGTCGATCCACAGGCGCACGCGCTCGCCGAGCGTGGCCAGCTGGCAGGCGAGCCGCCAGCAGACGCCGAGGTCGCCGTGGTTGTCGATGACCTTGCAGAAGATGTCCCATCGCCTGGATTGCATGGCCGCGAGTGTGCCCGTGTTCCGGCAGGTGCCAGCTATGCTGGCCGGCACAACGACCATCGCAGAGAGAGACCATGAAGACGCAGAACCCGCTGCTCAGGACCGCACGATGAGCGACGCTTGCGAGCACACCTTCGTCCAGGCGAACGGGCTTCGTTTTCATGTGGTGCAGGCCGGCCCGGTCGACGGCCCGGTGGCCCTGCTGCTGCACGGCTTTCCGGAGTTCTGGCGCGGCTGGGCCGGCCAGATCGACGCGCTGGCCGCGGCGGGCTACCGCGTCTGGGTGCCCGACCAGCGCGGCTACGGCGAAAGCGACAAGCCGCAGGGCGTGGACCCCTACGACCTCGAGACGCTGGCCGACGACGTCTGCGCGTTGATCCGCCGCACGGGCCGCGACACGGTGACGCTGCTCGGCCACGACTGGGGCGGCGCGGTCAGCTGGCGCGTGGCGGCGCGCAACCCCGAACTGATCGAGCGGCTGGTCATCGTGAATTCGCCGCACCTGGCGGTGATGCTGCGGCACATGTCGACCGGGCGGCAGCGCCTGCGTAGCTGGTACATGCATTTCTTCCGCATTCCGCGCCTGCCCGAAAGGCTGTTGAGCCGCCACGACTTTCGCGGGCTGGCGCGGGTGCTGACGAAGAGCAGCCGGCCCGGTGCCTTTTCCGACGCCGAACTGGCGCTGTACCGCGAAGCATGGCGCCGGCCCGGTGCGCTGACCGCCATGCTCGACTGGTACCGCGCGCTGATGCGCAGCCGTTCGCGCATCCATGCCGGCGCGCGCATTCCGATGCCCACGCTGCTGCTGTGGGGCGTGCAGGACGAGGCGCTCGGCATCGAGATGGCCGCGCCCAGCATCGCGCTGTGCGACCAGGGCGAGCTGCAGCGCATCGAGGGTGCGGGGCACTGGGTGCTGCACGAGGAGGGCGTTGACGTGAGCCGGCGCATCCTGGCGTTCATGGGCCGCGTCACCGGCGCCGTGGGCGCCCCCGTCGACGCTGTCAAGGCGTGACCGTCCCGCGCGGCGCAAGGCCTTCGCGCCGCGCGCCACAATAGCCGCCATGTCAGACGTGCATTCCGATCAATTGCTCAGCGAAGTCGCGGCCCTGCCGCAACTGCCGGGCGTCTACCGCTACTTCGACGCGGGCGGCGCGGTGCTTTATGTGGGCAAGGCGCGCAACCTCAAGAAGCGGGTTGCCAACTATTTCCAGAAAAGCCACGGCGGCACCCGCATCGGCCACATGATCTCGAAGATCGTGCGCATGGAGACCACCGTGGTGCGCTCCGAGGCCGAGGCGCTGCTGCTCGAGAACAACCTCATCAAGACGCTCAAGCCGCGCTACAACATCCTGTTTCGCGACGACAAGAGCTACCCCTACCTGAAGATCGCGTCGCACACGTTCCCGCGGCTGGCCTACTACCGCGGCGCGGTCGACAAGAAGCACCGCTACTTCGGTCCGTACCCGAGCGCCTGGGCGGTGAAGGAGTCGATCCAGCTGCTGCAGAAGGTGTTCCGCCTGCGCACCTGCGAGGACACGGTGTATGCCAACCGCACGCGGCCGTGCCTGCTCTACCAGATCAAGCGCTGCAGCGGACCCTGCGTGGGTCACATCGCGCCCGACGACTATGCGCACGACGTGGCCAGTGCCGAGGCCTTCCTGATGGGCGACACGCAGCTTGTGCTCTCCAAGCTCGAACAGCGCATGACCACGCACGCCGAGAAGCTCGAGTTCGAGCAGGCGGCCGAGCTGCGCAACCAGATGTCGGCCATCTCGCGCGTGCTGCACCAGCAGTCGATCGAGATCGCATCCGACAAGGACGTGGACATCCTGGCCGTGCAGGTGCAGGGCGGCAAGGCCTGCGTGAACCTGGCCATGGTGCGCGGCGGACGGCACCTGGGCGACCGGCCGTACTTTCCGGTGCACGTGGAAGACGCGGCGCAGATCCATCACGGTGAGCTGGACGACGACGAGGGCGAGACGCCCGCCGCCGACGACCCGATCGAGGTGCAGGTGCTCGAGGCCTTCATCGCCCAGCACTACATCGACGTGCCGGTGCCGGCCACGCTGGTGCTGAGCCAGCAGGTGAGCCGCGAGCTGATCGAGGCCATTTCGCTGCAGGCCGGCGCGCGCGTGACGGCGGTGTTCCAGCCGCGCGAGCAGCGCCGGCACTGGCTCGAGATGGCCGAGACCAACGCCAAGCTGCAACTCGCCCGGCTGCTCGCCGAAGAGGGCTCGCAGCAGGCGCGCACGCGCGCGCTGGCCGATGCGCTGGAGCTGGCGTCTGACGACCTGGACGACCTGCGCGTGGAGTGCTTCGACATCTCGCACACCGCGGGCGAGGCCACGCAGGCCTCCTGCGTGGTGTTCGAGCACCATGCGATGCAGAACCGCGAGTACCGCCGCTACAACATCGAGGGCATCACGCCCGGCGACGACTACGCGGCCATGCGACAGGTGCTGCACCGCCGCTACGGCAAGCTGGCCGAGGCGATGGCCGCCGAGACCGAGGCCTTGCCGCCGGGCGACGCCGAGAGCGAAGTCAGCGACGCGCCGCCGAAGGCCCGCACCTTGCGCATGCCCGACCTGGTGCTGGTCGACGGTGGCAAGGGCCAGGTGTCGATGGCGCGCGAGGTGTTCAGCGAGCTGGGCCTGCCGCTGTCGCTGATCGTCGGCGTCGAGAAGGGCGAGGGCCGCAAGGTCGGTCTCGAAGAACTGGTGTTCGCCGACGGCCGCGAGAAGGTCTACCTGGGCAAGGACTCCGCCGCGCTGATGCTGGTGGCGCAGATCCGCGACGAGGCGCACCGCTTCGCCATCACCGGCATGCGCGCCAAGCGCGCGAAGGTGCGCGTGGGCGGCAGCCAGCTCGAGGACATTCCGGGCATCGGGCCCAAGCGGCGCGCGCGCCTGCTTCAGCGCTTCGGTGGCATCCGGGGCGTGGCGGCGGCGAGCGTGGAAGACATCGCGTCGGTGGAGGGAATCGCCTCCGAGCTGGCGGAAGAGATCTACAAGGCGCTGCACTGACGGCGACGGGGCGAGACCTGCGGTCGAGGGTTAATGCCACCGTGACACAATCAAGAGATGTTCTGGACCCTACCGACCATCATGACCTGGACGCGCATCGTCGCGATCCCTTTGATCGTCGGCGTGTTCTACCTGCCGATCGCCGAGCCGATGCGCAACCTGATCGCCACGGTCATGTTCATCGTCTTCGCCGCCACCGACTGGCTCGACGGCTACCTGGCGCGCAAGCTCAACCAGACCTCGGCCTTCGGCGCCTTCCTCGATCCGGTGGCGGACAAGTTCCTGGTGTGCGCCTCGCTGCTGGTGCTGGTGCACCTGCAGCGTGCCGACGTGTTCGTGGCGTTGATCATCATCGGCCGCGAAATCGCCATCTCGGCGCTGCGCGAATGGATGGCGCAGATCGGCGCCGGCAAGAGCGTGGCCGTGCACATGATCGGCAAGGTCAAGACGACCGTGCAGATGGTGGCCATTCCGTTCCTGCTCTATGACGGGCATTTGTTCAAGGTGATCGACACCGGCCTGTGGGGCCAGTGGCTGATCTGGATCTCGGCGGTGCTCACCGTCTGGTCGATGGTCTATTACCTGCAGAAGGCCATTCCCGAGATTCGGGCCCGCACCAAATGAGCTCCGCCGCCGAGGCGCGCCACGCAGGCTGGCTGCGTGCGATGCCGGCGGTGTTCGTGCTGATCTGGAGCACCGGCTTCATCGTCGCGCGCTACGGCATGCCGTATGCGCCGCCCCTCAAGTTTCTTGCCGTGCGCTATGCGTTGTCGCTGGCGTGCTTCGGGCTGTGGGTCGCGCTGGCCCGGGTTGCGTGGCCGAAGGCGCGCGCGCAATGGGCGCACCTGGCGGTAACCGGCGTGCTGATGCAGGCGGGTTACCTCGGCGGCGTCTGGGCCGCGGTGCACGCCGGCATGGGCGCGGGGCTGGTGGCATTGCTGGTCGGCATCCAGCCGGTGCTGACGGCGGTGTGGATGTCGTTCAACGGCGGGCGCATTGCAGGCAGGCAGTGGGCCGGGCTCGCGCTGGGCTTCGCGGGGCTGGTGCTGGTGGTGTCGCGCAAGCTCGGGCAGGGCGCCGAGGTCAATGCGCTGACGATGGGGTTGGCGGTGATGGCGCTGGTCTCCATCACGGCGGGCACGCTCTACCAGAAGCGCTTCGTCGCGCCCTGCGACGTGCGCAGTGCCAGCGCGGTGCAGATGGCGGCTGCGCTGTTGGTCACGCTGCCTTTCGCGGCAATGGAGTCGCAGGGCATCGAATGGAACGCCTATTCGGGCGGCGCGATGGCCTGGTCGGTGCTGGCGCTGTCGCTGGGCGGCAGCTCGCTGCTCTACATGCTGATCCAGCGCGGCACGGCCACCGCCGTGACCAGCCTGCTGTACCTGGTGCCGCCCTGCACGGCGGTGATGGCCTGGCTGCTGTTCTCGGAGCCGATCACGTGGATCACGGTGCTGGGCATCGCGCTCACCGCCGCGGGCGTGAGCCTGGTGGTGCGCAGCGCCCGCTGAGCGCCTGCTGTCATAGCCTGCGTGTGATCAGCGCGCGCCGGCCTTGGCTGGCTTCCAGGGCTCGCCGCGAAACTGTTCCACGAGGTGGTCGACCAGCAGGCGCACGCGGCGCGGTGTCTTCGGGCGCCAAGGAGCGACCCAATGGATGTCCGCTTCCGGCATGGCGTAGTGCGGCAGCACGCGCACCAGTTGGCCCGTTGCGAGCTGCGGCGCAATGTCCCACAGGCTGCGCAGCATGACCCCGTGCCCTGCCAGGCACCAGTCGCGCACCATCTCGCCCGAGTTGCTGGCCAGCGGGCCCTGCACGCGCACCCGCGCCGTGCTGCCGTCGCGCGCATGGCGAAGGGTCCAGAGCGCGTGCTGGCGCGGGCCGGCGTCGCCGTTCTCGCGCGCGACCAGGCAGTCGTGCGAAGCCAGCGCCTCGACGCTGGCCGGCGTGCCGCGGCGCTCCAGGTAGCCGGGTGAGGCGGCCAGCACGCGCTGGTTGCGCGCGATGCGCCGCGAGACCCAGTCGGCCGTGTGGCGCTGCTGCACGGCCCAGAGCCACACCGCGCCGTCGTAGCTTTCGGCGCCGAGGTCTGGCAACTGCTCCGTGAGCACCAGGTCGATCCGCAGGGCAGGGTGGCGCGCCTGGAAGTTGGCCAGCGCCGGCCCGAGCCAGCGCCGGCCGAAGCCGAAGGTGGCGGCCAGGCGCACGGTGCCGCTCAATTCGTTCTGGCGCTCGCCGAGCTCGCTTTCGAGCGCGGCAAAGCCGTCGAGCAGCGTTCGCGCATGCAGGCAGACCGCCTCGCCCTCGGCCGTGACGCTGAGCCGGCGCGTGGTGCGATCGAACAGCCGCTGGCCCAGCCGTGCCTCCAGCGCGCCGAGCCGCTTGGTGACGACGGAGGGCACCACGTCGAGCGTTGCGGCCGCGCCCGCGAGGCTGCCCTGGTCGCGAATGGCGACCACGAGGGCCAGGTCGCCGCGGTCCATCGAAGGAGGATTCATGCCGGAATGGAAAGTATGAATTGGCCGATTGTTGCTTGATGATCGCGGAGGTGCAACGCACAATCGTCGCCGTGACAGCCTCCTTTCTTTCCTTTCCCACCTTTGACATCGAGCGCGACGGTGTGCGCATCCATGGGCGCATCGGCGGCAGTGGCGCCCCCCTGCTGTTGTTGCACGGTCATCCGCAGACGCATGCGATCTGGCACCGCGTGGCGCCGGCGCTGGCCGAGCGCTTCACCGTGGTCGCTGTCGACCTGCGCGGCTACGGCGACTCGGGTCGCCCCGCGGCCGACGCCGAACACGCGGCGTACAGCAAGCGGCAAATGGCGCTCGATGCGCTCGCCGCCATGCGGCACCACGGCTTCGAGCGCTTCGGTGTGCTGGCGCACGACCGCGGCGCACGCGTGGCGCACCGGCTGGCGGCAGACCACGCCGAAGCTGTGGAGCGCATGCTGCTGCTCGACATCGCCCCGACGCTCGCGATGTACGAGCAAACGTCAGAGGCCTTCGCCAAGGCCTACTGGCACTGGTTCTTTTTGATCCAGCCGCCGCCGCTGCCCGAAGCGTTGATCGCGTCCGACCCGGTGCGCTACGTGCGCAGCGTGATGGGCGGGCGCCATGCGGGGCTCGCGCCGTTCGCGCCCGAGGTGCTGGCCGAGTACGAGCGCTGCGCGAGCATCGCGGGCACCGCCGAATCCATCTGCGAGGACTACCGCGCCTCCGCCACCATCGATCTCGTGCACGACCGCGCCGACATCGCCGCCGGCCGGCAACTGGCGCAGCCGCTGCGCGTGCTGTGGGGCGAGCATGGCGCGGTGGGCAAGGCCTTCGACGTGCTTGCGCTGTGGCGCGAGCGCGCGGCCGATGTGTCGGGCCGTGCCTTGCCGTGCGGCCACTACGTTCCCGAAGAAGCGCCGGACGAGCTGCTCGCCGAGGCTCTGGCCTTCTTTTCATCTTCCTCACAAGCACACGCAGGAGCCACACCATGAGCACCCAGAAGAGCACTCAGAGAATTGCAGTCATTGCCGGCGACGGCATCGGCAAGGAAACCACGCCCGAGGGCCTGCGCGTGCTCGAAGCGGCGGCCAGCAAATTCGGCATCGACCTGAAGTTCGACCACTTCGACTTCTCGAGCTGGGACTATTACGAGAAGCACGGACAGATGCTGCCCGACAACTGGAAGGACCAGATCGGCGGGCACGACGCCATCTTCTTCGGCGCGGTCGGCTGGCCCGAGAAGATCGCGGACCACGTGTCGCTGTGGGGCTCGCTGCTGATGTTCCGCCGCGAATTCGACCAGTACATCAACCTGCGTCCCGCGCGCCTGATGCCCGGCATCATCGCGCCCGTGGTGCGCCGCGACGGCACGCCGCGCGAGCCCGGCGAGATCGACATGTACATCGTGCGCGAGAACACCGAGGGCGAGTACTCGAGCATCGGCGGGCGCATGTACCAGGGCACGCCGCGCGAGATCGTGGTGCAGGAAACCGTGATGTCGCGCGTGGGCGTCGACCGGGTGTTGAAGTTCGCGTTCGAGCTCGCGCAGTCGCGGCCGAAGAAGCACCTCACGAGCGCCACCAAGTCGAACGGCATCTCGATCACCATGCCCTATTGGGACGAGCGCGTGGTGGAGATGGCCAAGAACTATCCGGGCATCACGCTGGACAAGTTCCACATCGACATCCTCACCGCGCACTTCGTGCAGCGGCCCGACTTCTTCGACGTGGTGGTGGCGAGCAATCTGTTCGGCGACATCCTGTCCGACCTGGGCCCCGCGTGCACCGGCACCATCGGCATCGCGCCCAGCGCCAACCTGAACCCGGAGCGCACCACGCCATCGCTGTTCGAACCGGTGCACGGCTCGGCGCCCGACATCGCGGGCAAAGGCATCGCGAACCCGATCGGGCAGATCTGGTGCGGCGCGATGATGCTGGAGTTCCTGGGCCACAAGCAGGCGCACGATGCCATTCTCTCGACCATCGAGCGGGTGCTCGCGCCCCAAAGCGGAGCACCGCGCACCCCGGACATCGGTGGGACGGCCAGCACCAGCGACCTCGGCAAGGCGATTGCCGAGGCACTCTGAACCGCATCGAGCCGCTGCGAAAAAGCGCTTCACGAAACGCCCCTAGAATCGCGCGCTCCGCTGATCTGCATGGCCTCGTGTCTTATTGACACCCTGCAGACCAGTGGTTGTAATCCTCGATGGCAGTGCGCTGCCGAGGCGTCAGGCCTGCCAGGCTCTCGAGTCGCACACGTCGGGGCCAGGTCGCAGCTGACGGAAGCCGACCAACTTTTTTTCTACAAGGGGCCCTTGTGAACAAGACCGAACTGATTGAGCACATCGCAAAGAACGCCGATATTTCCAAAGCAGCAGCAACGCGTGCGCTCGAATCCACCATCGGCGCTATTCGTACAACGCTCAAGAAGGGCGGCTCGGTTTCGCTCGTCGGTTTCGGCACTTTCGCAGTAGGCAAGCGCGCGGCCCGCACCGGCCGAAACCCCCGTACCGGCGAGGCGATTAAAATCAAGGCCGCCAAGATTCCGAAGTTCCGTCCGGGCAAGGCGCTGAAAGACGCGCTGAACTAAGACGTTAGACTCGGAGCGTATTCCCGGTGGGGTGCTTAGCTCAGTTGGTAGAGCGTCGCCTTTACACGGCGTAGGTCGGGGGTTCGAGCCCCTCAGCACCCACCACCCACCCGATGCAAAGGCGAACCGCAAGTTCGCCTTTTTTATTGCCGTCCGACGTCCGTCGAAAAAGAGTGTTCAAGCATGTTTGATTTCTTCCGCAAGTACAACAAGATCGTCATGATTTTCTTGTTCTTGCTGATCATTCCCTCGTTCGTGCTCTTCGGTGTCGAGCGCTACCAGGGTGGCAGCGAAGAGAAGGTGGCCCGCATCGATGGCCAGCCGATCACCAAGCCCGAGTGGGACCAGCAGCACCGCGTGGAGACCGACCGCATTCGCCAGCAGTCACCCAACGTCGACCCGACGGTCCTCGACTCCGACGCCCTGCGCTACGCCACGCTGGAGCGCATGGTGCGCGACCGGGTGCTGGCCGCTGCGGCCGCCAAGGCGAACATGTCGGTGTCCGAAGATCGCCTGTCGCGCATCTTCGCGCAGGACCCAGGCCTGGCGGCGTTCCGTACGCCCGATGGCAAGTTCGACCGTGAAGCCTTCCAGCGCGTGACCGGCCGTACCCCCGAGCAGTACGAAGCGGGTGTGCGATCGGAAATGGCCACGCAGCAGGTGCTGCTGGGCGTTTCTGGCACTGCCTTCACCACGCCCGCGCTGGCCGCCACCACCATCAACGCGTTCTACGAC
This sequence comes from Variovorax sp. 10N412, assembly GCF_056394985.1. NCBI lineage: Bacteria > Pseudomonadati > Pseudomonadota > Betaproteobacteria > Burkholderiales > Comamonadaceae > Variovorax > Variovorax sp. 10N412. Next base: position 496,810 of record NZ_JBFTIO010000001.1, on the reverse strand, counting down.
AGCCGTGAGATCCAGGTGGCGCGCTTCAGCCCCGAGAGCTTCGCGTCAAAGGTGACGGTGAGCGACGCCGACATCGAGGCCTACTACAAGGACCATACGGCCCAGTTCCAGGCGCCCGAGCAGGCCAGCATCGAGTACCTCGTGCTCGACCTGGAGGCCGCCAAGAAGAACCTCGTCGTGAGCGATGCCGACCTCAAGACCTACTACGACCAGAACACCGCGCGCTTCGGCACCAAGGAAGAGCGCCGTGCGAGCCACATCCTGATCACCGCGCCGTCCAGCATGCCCGCTGCCGACCGCGAAAAGGCCAAGGCCAAGGCCGAGCAATTGCTGGCCGAAGTGAAGAAGACGCCCGCCAGCTTTGCCGACGTGGCGCGAAAGAACTCGCAGGACACGGGTTCCGCGGAGAAGGGCGGCGACCTCGACTTCGTCACGCGCGGTGCGATGGTCAAGCCTTTCGAGGACGCGATGTTCGCGCTCAAGAAGGGCGAGATCAGCGGCATCGTCGAAACCGAGTTCGGCTACCACATCATCCAGCTGACCGACATCAAGCCCGCCGTGGTGCCGCCTTTCGAGAAGGTGCGAGCCACCATCGAGAACGAGGTGCGCGCGCAGCAGGCCACGCAGGAATTCGCGAAGGCCGCGGAGGTTTTCACCGATGCCGTGTACCAGACGCCCGACAGCCTCAAGCCGGCGGCCGAGAAGCTCAAGCTCACGATCCAGACGGCCACCAATGTGCCGCGCACGCCAGCACCCGGCGCCACCGGCCCCCTGGCCAGCCGCAACTTCCTGAACGCGCTGTTCGCGCCCGACTCGCTGCAGCGCAAGCAGAACACCGAGGCGATCGAGGTCGGCTCCAGCCAGCTTGCATCGGGCCGTGTGACGCAGTACACGCCGGCGCATCCGGTGCCGCTGGCCGACGTGAAGGACAAGATCCGCGCGCAGCTCGTGACCGAGCGCGCCGCGGTGCTTGCCAAGACCGAGGGCGAGGCGAAGCTCGCGGCGTGGACGGCAAAGGCCGACGGTGCGACCTTCGGCGCGCCGATGACGGTGTCGCGCCGCGAAGCGCAATCGCAGCCGCTGCCGGTCATCGACGCCGCGCTGCGTGCAGACGCCGCCAAGCTGCCCGCGCTCGTGGGTGTGGATCTCGGCGCGCAAGGCTATGCCGTGGTTCGCGTGACCAAGGTCGTGCCGCGCACGCCCCCGGCGCCGGACCTCGCGAAGCAGGAACAGGCGCAGGTCGGCCAGTCGGTGGCCGCCGCGGAGGACGCCGCGTACTACAGCATGCTGAAAGATCGCTTCAAGGCAGAAATCCTGGTGCCGAAGCCGGCGGACACGCTGCCTGTTGCCGCGGGCCGCTGATCCAGCGCTCCCTTTGCGAAAAAGCCCGGGCCATCGGCTCGGGCTTTTTCATTTGGTGCGCCCGAACCGGTCGCCCGAGGGACAAGCCAGGCCAGCGCTTCTTGCCAGAATCGCCCGCATGGGAACCCTCTATCTCGTGCGCCACGGGCAGGCCAGTTTCGGCGCTGCGGACTATGACAACCTGAGCGAGCTCGGGCACCGGCAGGCGGTGCGCCTGGGCGAATACTGGCGCGAGCGCGGCATGACCTTCGATGCCGTCATCACCGGCACCTTGAAGCGCCATCGGCAGACATGGGAGGGAATTGCAAGGGGCATGGGCCTGGCGCGCGACGATGTGCTGCCATGGCCCGGACTCAACGAGTACGACAGCGAGGCGGTCATCGCCGGCATCCACGAGGACAAGCTCGAAAAGCCCGATTCACCCGAGATGTACCGTCATCACTTCCGCCTGTTGCGAGAGGGCCTGGCTGCATGGATGAATGGCCGCACCGCGCCGGTCGGCATGCCGAGCTATGTCGATTTCCTGGCAGGCGTCACGACAGCCCTCGACCATGTGCGCGACAAGCATCACGGTGCAAAGGTGCTGATTGTGTCGAGCGGCGGGCCCATCAGCACAGCGGTCGGGCATGTGCTCGGCACGACTGCGGAGACGACGATCGAGCTCAACCTGCGGATCCGTAATTCGTCGGTGACGGAGTTCGCTTTCACTCCCAAGCGGCACATGCTCGTCACCTACAACACCTTGCCGCACCTGGACGGCCCGGCGTACGAGGACTGGGTCACCTACGCCTGACGGCCTCAGGCCTGCCACACGCCGTAGCCCGCCTTGCGCAACGCAATGCCGAGGTCGACCTCCATCAGGCGTGCGTCCTCGTAGGTCAACGGGTTGTAGCGTTCGTACAGCGCGGGGAGCAGGTGCAAGCCGAAGGCCTGCACGAAGCTGTTGGCTTGAATGCCGGCCTTGTGCTTGTCGAAACGGATGTCGGGGTCCAGGCCGGTCATGCCGACATAGACGAAGGGCTTGCCGAGCTGGTAGTCCGGGTTGGCGCGACGGAAGCGGCCGTTGTTCCAGACGCGGTCGTCGAGCTCGACCACATACACATGATGCCTGGCGCGTGCTTTGCGAGGCAAGGCGTCTGTGGCGGCCGCCCGTTTGATGCGGCGCGGCGCGTCATCCGCAGCGGTCGTCCGCTTGACGCGGCGCGGCACGTCATCCGTAGCGGTCGCCCGCTTGACGCGGGGCGGCACGTCATCCGTAGCGGTCGCCCGCTTGACGCGGGGCGGCACGTCATCCGTAGCGGTCGCCCGCTTGACGCGGAGCGGCCGCGAGGCCATCAGCTCTTGCGCTTGATGAGGCCGTAAAGCACCAGCAGCACGATCGCTCCCAGCACGGATGCAATGAAGCCTGCGCCTTGGCCCGCGGTGTACCAGCCCATGGATTGCCCGACGTACGTGACGATCAAGGAACCCGCGATGCCGATGAGGGTGGTGACGATGAAGCCCGCGGAGTCGTCGCCCGGTTTGACGGCGCGCGCCACAAGACCCACGACGAACCCGATCAGGATGGTCCAGACGATGCTCATGAAGAAATTCCTTTGAGGGTGAATTGGAAGTACCGGCAGGCCATGCCTCATCGGTTTTGATGATAGCGGAGCGATTTTGGCGCACATGTCCGCCAATGCCGATGAAAAAGCGGGTCGAATGTAGTGGCTGTCTGCGTGACTCCGAGACTGCGTGACCATCAGGCTGCGTGGCGTCCTACAGGTGCATTTGCGGTGCGGGGTTAAACCTTGGACATGCTGGAAAAATTGCCTGATGTCATTGGTCACGCGCTGCACGGTGTGCGTGCCGGTCTGGACGAGATCGTCTTTAACACGCTCGGCATGCGCGAAGGCATGGCGTCGATCGAAATCACGAGCGCTGCCTTCGTCGATCATGGGCCGCTCCCGCCTCGGTGTACCGCCGATGCCCCCGATGGCGAGGGCGTTTCGCCGCCGTTGCGCTGGACCGGGTTACCGGCGGGAACCGCGTCGCTTCTGTTGATCGTCGAGGACGCGGATTCCCCGACACCCAATCCGCTGGTGCATGCGATCGTGGTCGATCTCCCCCCGACGGATGGCTTGCTGGCGGAAGCGTCGATTCCGAGTCCAGGCAATGAAGGTACGGGTTTGAGCGTCGGTCGCAACTCGGCATTGCAGGCCGCATGGCTGCCGCCCGATCCGCCTCCTGGTCACGGCGTGCATCGCTATGCATTTCAGTTGTTCGCATTGGGGCAAGCGCCGGATTTCTCCGATTCGCCAGGGCGGGACGAGGTTGTCGAAGCGCTTCGCGCACATGCCATTGCCAGCGGGCTGCTGATCGGCACGCATGAGCGGCCCGACGGATCGATCAAGATCGAGGACGCAGTGACCTCCAGCGGCCCCTTGGCGCCGGCTGCCGGTTGATGTGGCGTGCAAACGGCGTCTTTCGAAGAGAGATGTCGAAATCCGGATTTTTAACGCTATAATCTGAGGCTCTATGGTGGCTGTAGCTCAGCTGGTAGAGTCCCAGATTGTGATTCTGGTCGTCGTGGGTTCGAGTCCCATCAGCCACCCCAAAAGATATTTCCTTCAGGCTATTGCGCAATAGCACTCAAGGGATCGCACCGCCGGGCCAGCCCCGGCGTTGTCATTTCCGGACCGCACTTTTTGGGGTGCGTGCTCCTTCAGCTTCTTCCGTCTTTACCTGCATATAAGCGCCCTCAGTGGTGCACTCGTGTTGCGAGTTGTTGCATTGATGCAATGCGGATTCCTTTTTTTGTTCGACTTTACACTTGTGCCAAAAGTAAACTGAATTAGAATCCGCTCGTTTTCAATTTCTGGAGTCCAACAAATGGCTTCGACACTCGCCGATATCAATTCCCAGATCAAGAAGCATGACGAGCAGATTGCGCAATTGCGCAAGCAAGCCGAAGACATGCGCAACCAAGAACGCGCTGGTGTGATCGAAGAGCTTCGCAAGAAGATTGCCGAATACGGATTGACGGCCTCCGACTTGAAATTGGGTGGGCGAGTGGGTGCCGTCAAGCGCGCAGCAGGCGTTGCACCGGCCAAAGCTGCGGCCAAGTACCGCGGCCCGACTGGCGAAACCTGGTCGGGTGGACGTGGCCGCAAGCCGCGTTGGGTGACCGAGGCATTGGCGGCTGGCAAATCTTTGACCGATTACGAAATCAAGTAAGTGCCTGTCGGCCTCCTTGGGCAGGTGCCCAATAAAAAAGCCCGCTCATGCGGGCTTTTTTATTGGATGCCGACCTGGGCGTACTCAGTTCACCATCACGAGTTTTCCCTTGACGCCGCGTGAACCCATGTGCGCGTACGCGGCCTTCAATTCGGCCATCGGCATCGTGCTGTCGATCACCGGCTTGATCTTTCCCTGGCCGTACCACTGGGCCAATTCAGCCATCATCTGCGCATTGGCCTTGGGCTCGCGCCGGGCGAAATCGCCCCAGAACACGCCGACGAGGGACGCGCCTTTCAGCAGCGTCAGATTCAATGGCAGCGACGGAATGGGACCGGACGCAAAACCGACGACCAAATAGCGCCCGCGCCAACCAATCGAGCGAAACGCCGGTTCCGCAAAATCACCACCGACCGGGTCGTAAATGACATCCGGTCCTTTGCCATCGGTCGCGGCTTTGACGGCATCGCGAAACCCATTGGGCAGCGCGTGCGTGGTGTAGTTGATCGTGGTGTCGGCGCCAATGGAGCGGCAAAGTTCGCATTTCTCGTCGGTGGAGGCCGCCGCAATGACCTTGGCGCCGGCGGCCTTGGCAATCTGGATGGCCGCGGTGCCCACGCCGCCAGCCGCGCCGAGCACGAGCACGGTTTCACCGGCCTTGAGTTGTGCGCGGTCCATCAATGCATGCCACGAAGTGGCGTAGATCATGATGAACGCGGCCGCATCGACGTGGCCGAATCCCTCGGGCAGCGGCATGCACAGTGCGGCGGGGGCCAGCGTATGCGTGGCGAAGCCGCCAGTGCCCGACAGGCAGGCCACGTTCTGGCCGACCTTGAGGTGCGTCACGCCTTCGCCGACTGCCTGGATGACGCCGGCATATTCAGAGCCGGGCACGAAGGGCAGGGGCGGCTTCATCTGGTACTTGTTCTGCACGATCAGCAGATCGGGGAAATTCAGGCTCGCCGCCTTGATTTCGATCAGCACCTGGCCCGGGCCCGGCGTCGGTGTCGGCAGTTCCTTCCAGGTCAGCGCGTCGACGCCGGTGGGGTTTTCGCAAAGCCATGCGTGCATGCTCGAGTCTCCTTCGTGTGAGTCGGGTGGGGGCAATGAATGCGGGCGATGATAGGCGGCGCGCCGAGGCAGGCTTGTCCCTGCTGCGACGCACCCGACGCCTACAATCCGAGCGATCCAGGACACCATGAAGATACTCATTTCCAACGACGACGGCTTCCAGGCGCCGGGCATCGTCGCATTGCACGACGCACTCAAGGACATCGCCGATGTCGAGGTGATTGCCCCCGAGCACAACAACAGCGCCAAGTCGAACGCGCTGACCCTGGCCGCACCTCTCTACGTGCGCGAAGCCCACAACGGTTTTCGCTACGTGACCGGCACGCCGGCCGACTGCGTGCACATCGCGCTCAAGGGCCTGCTCGACTACCGGCCCGACCTGGTGGTTTCCGGCATCAACAACGGCGCCAACATGGGCGACGACACCATCTATTCGGGTACCGTCGGCGCGGCCATGGAGGCCTACCTGTTCGGTATTCCGGCCATTGCGTTCTCGCAGATCGAAAAGGGCTGGGCCCACGTGGATGCGGCGGCTCAGGTGGCGCGGCGTCTGGTGCAGCAGATCGAGCGTGAGCGGATGCTGGGAGGCAACGCATTCCTGCTCAACGTGAACGTGCCGAACAAGCCCCTCGATGAATTGAAGCCCGTCAAGGTCTGCCGGCTCGGTCGCCGTCACGCCGCCGAGAAGGTGATCACACAGGACAGCCCGCGCGGCGAGACCATGTACTGGATCGCCGGCGCAGGTGGCGCCAAGGACAGCGGCGAGGGCACCGACTTCCACGCCACCGCGGCTGGCCATGTTGCGTTGACGCCGTTGCAGATCGATCTGACCGACCACGCCAATCTCGGCCAATGGCGCGAGACCGTGGCCCGGTTCGGCAATTGACATGGCCACGCAGCGGCCCAGTTTTCCCGTTCGCCTGACTCCCACCGCCTCGGCTGCCACGCGCGGGCGCATGCCTGCCGTGCCGGCCAAGCCGATGGTGCCGTCCACGCCTTCGATGGCCTCAGACGCGGTGCGCGCGCGCATGGTGCAGAAGCTCGCGGCGCAGGGCATTTCCGATCCGCGCGTGTTGCGTGCGATGGGCGCGGTGAACCGGCATGGCTTCGTCGACAGCGCGCTGGTCAACCAGGCGTATGAAGACACGAGCCTGCCGATCGGGCTCGGGCAGACCATCTCCAAGCCCAGCGTGGTGGCCCGCATGATCGAGCTGTTGCTCGGCGCGCCCGCGTTGGCCGGAAAACCGCAAGACAAACTGGGCCGCGTGCTCGAAATTGGCACCGGCTGCGGCTACCAGGCCGCTGTGCTGAATCACGTGGCCTCCGAGGTCTACAGCATCGAGCGGCTGCGCGGCCTGCACGAGCGCGCCCGCCTGAATCTTCGGCCCTTCCGGTTGGCCACGGTGCACCTGATGCTGGGCGACGGAATGATCGGCTACGCGAAGGGCGCGCCCTATGCCGGCATCATCGCTGCCGCGGGCGGCGAAGCCGTGCCGCAAGCCTGGATCGATCAGCTCGCGGTGGGGGGCCGCATCGTGGCTCCTACACATTCCGCCAGCGGTGGCCAGGCCCTCGTCGTCATCGACAAGACCCCCCGGGGACTGGAGCGTCTCATTCTTGAGGCGGTTCACTTTGTCCCCCTAAAATCAGGCATCGCTTGAAGGAATAACAAATGCAGGGTTTTGGCAATCGGAGTTGGTTCGCTGGCGTCACGTTGGCCTTTGTGCTCGTGATCGCGGGCTGTTCCACACCGCGTGGGCCGGCACCGGTCGAAGACCGCGGCACCATGACGCGCGCCCCCAGCGCCACAGTGCCCGGCGGTCCGCCCATCACCACGGATGCCAACGGCAAGCCGCTGGCAGGCATCGAGAATTACGGCAAGCCCGGCTACTACGCGGTCCGCCCCGGCGACACCATCCGCCGCATCGGCGCGGACACGGGTCAACGCTGGCAGGACATCGTTCGCTGGAACAACATCGACAACCCCGATCTCATCGAAGTCGGCCAGGTGCTGCGCGTGATCCCGCCGGGTGGAACGGCCGTAGCCGTGGCGCCGCCGGTCAGTGCGCCTTCTTCCGAAAGCGCCACGACCAAGCCGGTCACGCCGCCTGCAGTCCTGGCGCCTGTGGCACCGGCCAGCAGCCCGGTCAAGCCACCGGTCACGGCGTCGCCGTCGGCGCCAGGCACAGGCAATTCGGGGGATGAAGACCTTGGCTGGATCTGGCCCGCGAGCGGCTCGCTGATCGCGGGCTTCGACGAAGCCAAGAACAAGGGCTACGACATCAGCGGCAAGGCGGGCGACCCGGTGCTGGCCGCCGCCGACGGCCGTGTGGTCTATGCGGGGGCCGGCCTGCGTGGCTACGGCAACCTGATCATCCTGAAGCACAACAACACCTACCTCACGGCGTATGCGCACAACCAGACGCTGCTCGTGAAGGAAGACCAGTCGGTTCAGAAGGGCCAGAAGATCGCCGAGATGGGCAACAGCGACGCCGACCGTGTGAAGCTGCATTTCGAGATTCGCCGCCAAGGCAAGCCCGTCGATCCTTCGCGTTACCTCCCCGGCCGGTGATGCCATGGCTGCCCCCCGCTCCCGTCGCACACTGCCTGTGCGCGGGTTGGCGGGCAAGGGCAGTCGCCGGGACCCGTCCGACGAGAACGCATCTGCCGCCGACACGGCGGCAGATCCGTTGGGCACTGACATTGCACCGCCTCGCGATGCCTCGAGCGAGTCGATAGGCGGCGAAGGCGCGGATGCGCTGACCATCTACCTGCGCCAGGTCCGGCGCACAGAGCTCTTCACACCCGCGCAGGAGTACGAGGCCGCATGCGCCGCGCGAGCCGGCGATTTCGCCGCCCGGCAATCGATGATCGAGCACAACCTGCGGCTCGTGGTGAATATCGCCAAGAGCTACCTGGGACGTGGCGTGCCGCTGTCGGACCTCATCGAAGAGGGCAATCTCGGGTTGATGCATGCGATTGGCAAGTTCGAGCCCGAACGCGGCTTTCGTTTTTCAACGTACGCGACCTGGTGGATCCGCCAGTCCGTCGAACGTGCGGTCATGACGCAGGCCCGGGCGATCCGGCTGCCGGTGCATGTGGTGCGAGAGCTGCACCAGGTACTGCGCGCGCGCCGCACCCTGGAGGGCGACGCCGAATTCCTTGCGAATCGGCCCGACGGCGTGCGCGTGGAAGACATTGCTGCGCTGCTGGGACGCGACGTGCAGTCCGTGGCCGATCTGCTGGCCCTGTCCGAAGCGCCGCGCTCGCTGGACGCAGGTGATGCGCGCAGCGACGATGGCTTCACGCTGGCCGACACCGTGGCCTCCGAGGACGAGCAGGGCAACCCGACCGGCGTGACGCACGCACACGAGGTGGAGCGCCTGCTCGACCAATGGGTGCATGCCCTCGATGCGCGAGAGCGCGAGGTGCTGGAAGGCCGCTACGGCCTGCACGACCGCGAGCCCGAAACGCTGGAGGTGCTGAGCGTGCGCCTGGGCCTCACACGCGAGCGGGTCAGGCAGATCCAGAACGAGGCACTGGCCAAGATGCGCCGCCAGCTCACGCGCTCGGGCGTCGGGCGGGACGCGTTGTTCTAGCGAGGCTGTCCACGCTGAGACAATCGGGGGATGACGGAACCCATCGAAGAAAACAAAACCCCCGCGAAAGTCCCCGCGCATCCTGGTGAAGAGTGGTTGCAGGTCGAGTCGCTCGACCTCGACGCTCAGGGCGTTGCCCATAAGGCCGACGGCATGGTCGTGTTCATCGAAGGCGCATTGCCCTTCGAGGAAGTGCAGTTCAATGTGCACCGCCGCAAGAACAACTGGGAGCAAGGCACGGTCACGGCCATCCGCCGCGAATCGTCGCAGCGGGTGCGTCCCGGCTGCCCGCATTTCGGCCTGCACACGGGTGCCTGCGGCGGCTGCAAGATGCAGCACCTCGACGCGGCCGCCCAGGTGGCCGTGAAGCAGCGCGCGCTGGAAGACAACCTGTGGCATCTGGGCAAGGTGAATCCCGAGAACGTGCTGCGACCGCTCGAGGGGCCGGCATGGCACTACCGCTACCGTGCGCGACTCTCGGTGCGCCACGTGGTCAAGAAGGGCACGGTGCTCATCGGCTTCCACGAGCGCAAGAGCCGCTACCTGGCCGACATGCAGGTGTGTCCGGTTCTGCCCAAGCAGATCAGCGAGATGCTGATGCCGTTGCGCGCCTTGATCGGCTCGATGGACGCGCGCCAGACCTGCCCGCAGATCGAGCTGGCCTGCGGCGACGCACCCGACTCCACGAAGCTCGGCACCATCGCGCTGGTGCTGCGGCACCTCGAACCGCTGTCGGACGCCGACGTCGACCGGCTGAAGGCCTTTGCGGCCCGCAACGAGGGTGTTCAGTGGTGGCTGCAGCCCAAGGGTCCGGACACCGTGAAGTTGCTGGAAGAGGGCGGCGCGCCGCTGGCGTATCGACTGCCTGAGTTCGGCGTCACGATGCCGTTCAAGCCCACTGATTTCACACAGGTCAATCCGCACATCAACCGGGCGCTGGTCGGCAAGGCGCTGCGCCTGCTCGACGTGCAGCCCGACGAGCGCGTGATCGACTGGTTCTGCGGCCTGGGCAATTTCACATTGCCTCTGGCGAGCCAGGCGCGCGAGGTGCTGGGCATCGAGGGGAGCGACACGCTGGTGGCGCGCGCCACCGACAACTTCTTGCGAAATCAGCCCGCAACGCCCGCCCGCCGTGCGTTGTCACCTGCAACTTTCGTAGCGCGCAACCTTTTCGAGATGACACCGGCGATGCTGGTGGCCGACGGCAGTGCCGACAAGTGGCTGGTCGACCCGCCGCGCGAAGGCGCCTTCGCCCTCGCCAAGGCTCTGGCCGACCTGCACCTGCAGCCCGAGCTGCGCACCGACGGCTGGACGCCGCCCAAGCGCATCGTGTACGTGAGCTGCAACCCGTCGACGCTGGCACGCGACGCCGGCCTGCTGGTGCACCAGGCGGGCTACCGCTGCACGTTCTCGGGTGTGGTGAACATGTTCCCGCACACGGCGCACGTCGAATCGATCGCGGTCTTCGAGCTGGAATGAAAAAAGAGCCCCTCGGGGCTCTTTTTACGGGTGGGCGCGGATCCGCTCAGTCGCGTTCGCCGCCGAAGATGCCCAGCAGGGCCAGCAGGCTCTGGAACACGTTGAACAGGTCGAGGTACAGCGCGAGCGTGGCGGTGATGTAGTTGGTCTCGCCGCCGTCCATGATCTGCTTCAGGTCATAGAGCATGTAGGCCGAGAAGATGCCGATGGCGGCCACCGAGATCACCAGCATGCCGGTGCTCGAACCGACGAAGACGTTGATGATGGCGCCGAACATCAACACCATCGCGCCGACGAACAGGAACTTGCCCATGCCCGACAGATCGCGCTTGATGACCGTGGCCAGCGAGGCCATCACGAAGAACACGCCGGCGGTGCCGCCGAAGGCCGTCATGATGAGTTCCGAGCCGTTCTTGAAACCGAGCACCATCGCGATCAGGCGCGACAGCATCAGGCCCATGAAGAAGGTGAAGCCCAGCAGCACCGGCACGCCGGCGGCGGAGTTCTTGGTCTTTTCGATGGCGAACATGAAGCCGAATGCGCCGCCGAGGAAGACGATGAGGCCGAGTCCGCCGGTGAGCGAGCGCGTGAGGCCTGTGCTCACACCGACCCATGCGCCGAGCACGGTGGGCAGCAGGCTCAGCGCGAGCAGCCAGTAGGTGTTGCGCAGCACGCGCTGGCGTTCCGCCTGCGCCAGCGGCTGGCCGTAGCCAGTGGATGTGTCTAGGGTGGTAACGCGGTCGTTCATGGCCGGAGCTCCTGTGGTTGCTGCGAAGACGCAGTTGGGGCGCATTCTAGGGGGCTGCAAGGGAGGGGGGAGGCAAAATCGCCTGCAGCTTGTGCCCGAGCTTGGCACCGGCGCGAAGGCACTGCTGGCGGCGTGGCCGTTATGCTGTCGGGTTTTTACGCAACCCGAGCACACCATGAAGACCAAATCATTCCTCGAACTCGCCGACGTCAAGGCCGTTGCCGCCGCGGCCGAAGCCGAGGCCCTGAAGAACAACTGGGCCGTGACCATCGCCATCTCGGACGACGCCGGCAACCTGCTGTGGCTGCAGCGCCTGGACGGCGCCGCTGCGCTGTCCTCGCACATCGCGCCCGCCAAGGCGCACACCGCCGCCATGGGCCGCCGTGAAAGCAAGGTCTACGAAGACATCATCAACGGCGGGCGCACCGCGTTCCTGACGGCGCCCGAAGTGCAGGGCCTGCTCGAAGGCGGCGTGCCGATCGTGAAGGACGGCCATGTGATCGGCGCCGTGGGCGTGAGCGGCGTGAAGTCGAACGAAGATGCACAGATCGCCAAGGCAGGCATTGCCGCACTCGGCCTCTGATTCTCCTTTCGCACAAAGCAAAACGCCGACTTCGAGGTCGGCGTTTTCTTTTGGATGCTTCAGCGCGAAAAAAAGCTTGGCTAGTCGGCGAACCGTTGGCTAGCAAAAAACGACCCTTCGGAGATGAATCTCCTTGAGTCGCCCCACGATGAAACTTGCTCGGGAGGGGCGAACTGAACGACCTATTTGGTCAGGATCAGCTTGCCAAGTTTGGTGGCTTGCAGCCGGTACAGGGAACCGTTGTGCATGATGCCAACGGTCTTGCTTCCCTTCAGAAGCTCCGCGCTTTCGACCAGCGGCGCCGGACGCGTTGCCTGGATGGACGCATGGCCGCCGCCCGATTGGTCGAGCGAAGGATGGTTCAGAACAGAAAAGGCATTCGGAGTGGCTGGCATCTGGAGTTCCCTTGTCGAAGCGATGACTGAATGATAATGATTCGCAATAAAAAGTCAATCGTCGCGATTGATTTTTTTCAATCGCGATTCAGGTCACTTTGCGTCGGGTTCCGTGATGAAGCCGATCTTGCGCACACCGGCTTCTCGGGCTTCGGACATGGCCTTGGCCACGCGCTCGTAGCGCACGGCCTTGTCGCCGCGGATGTGCAACTCGGGCTGCGGGTCCTTGGCGGCCTCGGCGGCCAGGCGCGCGGGCAGCGCGCTGTCGTCGATCTTGTCTTCGTTCCAGTAGTAGCTGCCGTCTGCCGTGATGCTGAACAGGATGTTCTGCGGCTTCGGCTGTTCGGGCTCGCTGGTGGCGCGCGGCAGGTCGATGTTGACGGCGTGTTTCATCACCGGCACGGTGATGATGAAGATGATGAGCAGCACCAGCATGACGTCGACCAGCGGCGTCATGTTGATCTCGTTCATCACCTCATCGGGTTCGTCTTGTGTTCCGAAAGCCATGATGCTCAGCCCTTCTTGAGCGGAACCACGATCGCTTCGTTGCCGCCGCTTTGCACGCGGGCGCCGGTCACGAAGTAGGCGTGCAGGTCGTGCGCGAAGGCATTCAGCTTGGTCAGCACGAACTTGTTGCCGCGCACCAGCGCGTTGTAGCCCAGCACCGCCGGAATGGCCACGGCCAGGCCGAGCGCCGTCATGATCAGTGCTTCACCGATCGGGCCGGCCACCTTGTCGATGGTCGCCTGGCCGGCCGAGCCGATGCTCATGAGCGCGTGGTAGATGCCCCAGACCGTGCCGAACAGGCCGATGAAGGGGGCGGTGGAGCCCACCGACGCCAGGATGGCGAGGCCGGTCTGCAGGCGCGCGGTGAATGCGTCGATGCCGTTGCGCAGGGAGCGCGTGATCCAGTCGCTCACGTCCAGCGTGTCGTGCAGGTGGACCTTCGTGTTGCGATGGTGCGCTGCGGCTTCGCGGCCTTCGAGTGCCAGCGCGCGAAACGGGTTGCTGTCGTCGGTGCCGAGCTTGTTCAGCGCGGTGGCGAAGTCTTCGCTGTGCCAGAAGTCTTGCGAGTGCTTGGCGAGGCGCTTGTAGCGAATGACGTCGAGCGCCTTGACGATGATCACGATCCACGACGCGAGGGACATGCCGATCAACAGCACCGCCACGGCCTTGGTCACGAAGTCGCCCTGGTTCCAGACGTTCATCAAGCCAAATTGGGAATCCATACGAAGTTGCTCCAGAGAAAAATTAGTTCAGTACGTAGTTGACCGGGGCGTCATAAGACATGGCCTGCACCACGCCGTTGACTTTGCCGGGCACGAACCGGCATTTCATGATGTATTCCACGGCGGCTTCGTCGAGCCGATCGAAGCCGCTGGATTTCTTGACTTCCGCGCCCCTGGGCATGCCGTCGACGCCCACGAGCACCCGCACGATGACCTTGCCCTGCTCGCCGAGCCGCCGGCTCATGGCGGGGTACACCGGCTTCGGGTTCTGAAGGTAGTCGGCGTTGCTCGACGGCAGCGAGACAGCGGGCGGTGCCGGGGGCGACGGCGGCGGTGCGGGTGGGGCTGGCGGCGCGGGCGGTGCCGGCGGGGCGGCGGGCGGCGGCGGCTCCGTCACACCCACGGGCGCCTGCGGCGCTGGCGTGGGTTTCGGTTCCCGGATGGCTTGCGGCCGCGGCGGAGGCGGCGCCTTGGCGACCTTGGGCTGGGGCGGCGGTGGGGGCGGAGGCGGCGGATCCGCCTTCGGTTTCGGCGGCTCGACGAACTGGCTCAGTATCTCGACCGGAATCACCACTTCGGCGGCGCGGCGCAGCAATCCGCTTTGCAGCGCCCAGAGCGCGGCCCCGTGAAAAAGGATGACGCCGCCCGCAATGACCACATTGCGGGACAGGCCGAGGAACGAGGGGGGAGGGGCAAAGCGGTCAGACACGATCAACCATTCGAGTGCGGGCACCGTGAAAGGTGCCCCGATTGCAGCAAAACCGCTACGAGGACGCGGCGTGCGTCGGCTTCATCACTTATGAAAAATCCACCAGACCGAGCCGGCGACCAGGATCAGGCTGCCGCCGAGTGCCGAGACGAGTTCCATGCCTTGCTTTCCTTGATGGAGTTGGCAAGCTGGATCGCCCTTGGGCCCGTTTCGCAATTCAAGGCGGCAACCGGGTGAGAGGCGCTGCATTGCGCGACGATGTCGCGCGCACAACCTTCACACTGACCACACTGCGTGGCCACGCCGAGTTCGAACTGGACTTCGTCGAATGTCATGCCCGCGCGCACGTGACGTGCGATTTCGCGGTCGGAGACTCGGCGGCAGACGCAAACGATCATGGCGGTGAAAGCGGCAGTTGGCTGGCTGTTGGAAGTGCCGATTATAAATAAGAATCCATCGCATTTGCAATAACTATGCTGTTACTGGATCCTGCAATGGCGTTCACGGCCTGCCGGGCCGCGCGCTCAGACCTCCGACCAGAGCCGCAGCAGGTTGTGATAGTGGCCGGTCAGCGCCACCGTTTCGTCGCATTCCCCCAGGCGGCCGCGCAGTTTCTGGATGTTCTGGTCGAGCTCGAAAAGCATGCTGCGCTGCTGGTCGTTGCGCACCATGCTCTGCAGCCAGAAAAACGAGCACACCCGTGCGCCGCGTGTCACGGGGTGCACGCGGTGCAGGCTGCTCGCCGGATACAGGACCAGGTCGCCGGCCGGCAGCTTCACCTCGTGGGAGCCATAGGTGTCGATCACTTCCAGCTCGCCGCCTTCGTAGTCGTCGGGGTCGCACAGGAAGAGGGTGCACGACAGGTCGGTGCGCAATTGCTGGCCGTTGCCGGGCAGCGCGCGCACCGCGCCGTCGACATGCAAGCCGTAGTGCTCGCCGCCTTCGTAGCGGTTGAACAAAGGCGGCACGAAGCGCAGCGGCAATGCCGCCGAAAAGAAAAGCGCGTTGCGCGCGAGCGCGGCGAGCACGGTGGCGCCGAGTTCGCGGCCCACGTGCGATTGTTCGGGCAACTGCCGGTTGCGCTTGACCTGCGCGCCCTGGTCGCCAACCGTCTCCCGGCCATCGATCCAGTTCGTCGCGTCGAGCGCGGCGCGCATCTCGCGCACCTGGGCGGGACTGAGCACATCGGGCACATGCAGCATCATTTTTCAGGCACTCCGAAAACAGAAAAGCCCCGGCGCGGGCCGGGGCTCGAGTGTGGCACCGCCCCGCGCGGGAACGGTGCGCGCAACGGTCAGAACGCGAAGTTCGCGGTGACCTTGTACGAGCGGGGCGTGCCCGGCGTGTAACGGTAGCCGCTCTTGTTGATGGCTGCCACGTAGTCCTTGTCGAACAGGTTGTAGACGTTGAACTGGATGTCGACGTTCTTGTTGATGCGGTAGGAGGCCATTGCATCGAACACCCAGTAAGAGTCGACATACGCCGGCGTGCCGACCGCGCCGTCGCTGCCGCGCTGCAGCTTGCCGTTGTAGCGGGCACCGCCGCCGAGCGTCAGGCCGAACGGAAGCTGGTAGGTGGTCCAGAGCGTGAAGGCTTTCTTCGGCGTGTAGGCGAGGGCGGTCGAGCCGTCGGCCAGCACCGAGGGGCCGCTCAGCACGCGGGTGTTCATGGTCGTGAACCCGGTGCTCACGCCCCAGTTTTCGGTCAGCGCACCCGACGCGCCGAGCTCGACGCCCTGCACGCGCTTCTTGCCGGTCTGGTAGTAGTTGGTGGTCACGCTGTCCTGCACGACCTCATTGCTGACGTCGGTGCGGTACAGCGCGGCGGTCAGGGCCACGCGCTTGTTCAGCACGTCCCACTTGGTGCCGAGTTCGTAGGTCTTGGCCTTCTGCGGCAGGAAGTCGGTGCGCGCGGCGCTGTTGCCGGTGCCGCCCGCTGCGAGCGCGAAGTTCGCACCGCCCGGGGGCTGCGCGGCGGTGCCGTAGGCGGCGTAGACGCTGCTGTTCTCGGTCGGCTTGTAGACCAGGCCGATCTTGCCGGACAGCAGGTTGTCCGACAGTTTCAGGTTGGTCGGCGTGATCGTCGTGGTCTGCGGGCCGTTGCCGGTGCGTGCCAGCGTCAGCGCGGTGGCGTTGTAGGTGGTCGAGTAGTGGTCGTAGCGCAGGCCGGCGGTCAGTTGCCACTGCTCATTGAACTTCAGCGTGTCGAAGGCGTACAGGCCGATGGTGTCGGTGCTGCCGTCCGAGCCGGTGCCGTTGGCGATGCGGTTGTAGCCGCTCACGTACGGGTTCGGGTTGTACAGGTTGGCGGCTGGCCAGGAACCGGCGGCGGCCAGCGTGGTGCCCACGCTCGCGAAGCCCGGGGCATAGAAGTTGTTGGCGCGCTGCGTTTCGCGGATGAACTCCACGCCACCGTTGAACGAGTGGCTGATGCCGCCCGTGTCGAACTTGGCCGACACGCTCGTCTGGTTGGTGAAGATCGTGTTTTCCTGGTCCTTGTTGGTCGGCAGGTTGCGCGTGACGGTCCAGCTTGCCGGGAGCGTCGGGATGACCGTGTTCAGGAAGCCCGCGTTGGCCGCCGGCAAGGTGCCGACGCCGTTCGTGGACGTCAGGCCGCCGCCCATGAAGGCCGTGAGCATGTAGTCCTGCGAGGTCTTGCCGTAGCGCGTGGTGTTGCGCAGCGTGACGTCGGGAGTCAGGTCGTGCTCGATGCGCGCGGTGAACATGTCCGCGGTCACGTTGTCGAAGTCCGAGCTCGTGCCGTAGAAGTTGCTCGAGTCCACGCGTGCCGCGGAGTTCAGGTAGGTGCGGCGAGCCAAACCCCTAGTGATCGCCGTGGCGTCCGGCGTCGAGTAGCCGGGCAGGCCGATGGTGGGCACGCCGCCGTCGGGCACGTTGTTCTGCTTGACGTGCAGGTAGTCCAGGAAGACGCGCGTCGGGCTGTTCAGGCCGAGCGCCAGCGACGGCGCGATGGCCGTGCGCTTGTTCTTCACCATGTCGCGGCCGGCCACGCCGCCGTCTTCGGTCACGGCGTTCAAGCGGAATGCCGCCCCGATGCCGTTGGCGCTGCTGAGCGACTTGTTCCAGTCGACGCTGCCGCGCTTGAAGTCCGCGCTGCCGAAGCTCAGCGAACCCAGGAAGCTGTCCTCGAGCTTGGGCTTCTTGGTCACGAGGTTGATGTAGCCGGTGGGCGAGGTGCGGCCCACGTCGGTGCCCGACGGGCCCTTCACGACCTCGATCTGTTCGATGTTGAACACGTCGCGCGACACCGAGCCCAGGTCGCGGATGCCGTCGACAAAAATCGCGCTGGAGCTGTCGAAGCCGCGCATGTAGACGGCGTCGCCTGTGTTGGTGTTGCCGTTTTCCCCGAGGAAGAACGTGCCCACGCCGGGGGTGTTGCGCAGCGCTTCGGTCAGCGTGGTCGCGCCCTGGTCGCGAATGATCTGGTCCTTGATGACCTGGATGGTTTGCGGCGTGTTCACCAGCGGGGCCGTGAACTTGGGGTTGGCCGACGTGTCGGTCTTGTAGTCGCTGGTGACGGCGGAGTCCTGCACCTGGACTTCCGGCAACGCGTTGGACGACTGGGCGAAGGCGCCTGGAGCCGCAAGGGCCATCAGCGTGGCGGCAGCAGCGCCGGAAAGGTGTGGAACTGCGCGCGCAACGGCGTGTTTGCGGCTCTTGATGTAGGCCATGAAGTTTTCTCCGGAAAGGGCGGCGGCTAGGACTCGACTGGCGACGTCTCGACGGCGGCGTTCTCGCGGGAGAAGCGGGCGGACTGGCTGGGTGAGTCGATCTACAAAGCTTTTGTAAATCGGTGCGAATGATATTGTTTCTCAATACGAAAGCGCACGGCAACGTTGCATTAATCCTAAAGTTAAGCCCGGTTTGTTGCTGACACGCAACTGACCAGGTACTTCGAGGCTCAGTAGACGTCTCGGCGATAGCGGCCGCTGGCCGTCAGGTCTCTCACGAAGGCTTCCCCTGCAACCTGCCGAAGGGCCGCATCCACGCCGGAAGCCATGCCCTGCAGACTGCCGCAGACGTAGAGGGCCGCGCCATCGCGCAGCCACTGCAGCAAGGCGTCGGCCGACTGAAGCAGCCGGTGCTGCACGTACAGACGCTCCGGCTGGTCGCGCGAGAACACCATGTCCAGCCGCTGCAGCACGCCGCTGGCCTGCCAGGCTTCGATTTCTTCGCGGTACAGGAAGTCATGGGCCGCCTGGCGTTCGCCGAACACGAGCCAGTTGTCGTGCCTGCCCGCGGCGGCGCGGGCCCGCAGATGCGCTCGCAGGCCGGCCAGCCCGGTGCCGTTGCCGATGAGGATCAGCGGCCGCGTCTCGTTGCCGTCCAGGCGGAAGCCGCGATGCGGCCGCAGGCGCAGGGAGACGGTGTCGCCGATGGCGAGCGTGGACGTGAGCAGGCCCGAGGCCGCACCCAGGGTGCCGTCCGGACGCTGCTCCTGCCGAACGAGCAACTGCAACTCGCCGTCGGCGTGCAGCGACGCGATCGAGTAGTCGCGCGGATGCGTGGGGTCGCTGGCCACGCTGACCTGCACCAGGTCGCCGGAGGCCCAGTACGGCATGGCTCCGCCCTGTGGCACCAGCCCCAGGTGAAAGGCCGGTGCGCCCGTGCTGCCGGGATTGAGCAGCTCGCGCGCAACGAGGCGCCACTGCGTGAATGCGGCGGCCGCCGCTTCCTGCGGGCCTTCCCCCGACGTGCCGCCCCATCGGGCCTGCCAGGCCGCCAACGCAGCCGGGTCGCTGTTGTCGACTTCGATGCGGTCGAACTCGGGCACCGCCCCGGTTGCCTGCAGCCACTCGTCGAGCGCTCGACCGAAGCCGCAGAAGTGGGCGTACTGGCGGTCGCCCAGTGCCAGCACGGCATAGCGAAGCGAGGGCAGTGCGGGTGACACCCCCATCACCTGCTCGGCGAACACGCTGGCGCCGTCCGGCGCGTCGCCTTCGCCGTAGGTGCTGGCGACGAACAGCGCGCGCCTCGCGCCCGCCAGCGTGGCGGCGTCGAGCGCGTTCAGTTCCATGACGCGCGCGGGCGTGCCGGCGGCGCTCAGTTGCCGGGCGGTCTGCCAGGCGATGGCTTCGGCCTGGCCAGTCTGGCTGGCAAACAGCACCAGCGCCGCAGGTTCGTCGCCGCCTGCCGAGAGTTCGGCGGCGTCGCGCGCCGCGACACCGCGCTGCCTGCGCGCACGTGTATAGACCGACGCGCAAAGCGCCGCGTAGGCCACCACGGTCGAGCTCGCGCCCAGTGCGCGCCACGCGGTGTCGTTCATGCCTCGGCGGGCGCGGGCCACGCGCGCGTGGCGCGCGCCAGGGGCGATGCGTCGTCACGCCTCACGAACAGCGCAGCGATCTCGTGGCGCTGCGCAAAGTCGAATCCGGCCTGCGGGCCCAACACCGTCAGCACGGTCGCCAGTGCATCTGCCTGCATGCACTCCGCGTGCAGCACCGTCACGCTGGCCAGCGCATGCGCGGCGGGCTCGCCCGTGCGCGGATCGATCGTGTGCGACCAGCGGCGTCCCTCATGCGAACGCTGGTGCCACCGGTCGCCCGAGGTCGCGATCGCCATGTCGGCCAGGGCGATGCGCTGTGCCGACGCCGCATCGCCGTCGACCAGCACTTGCCATGCCTGGCCGCCGGGGCGGCGCCCGACGCCCCGCAGTTCCCCGCCGATCTCGAAGAGCAGGTCGGTGAGGCCGAGCGCGCGCAACGCCTCGACCCCATGGTCGACCGCGAAGCCCTTGGCGATGCCTGACAGGTCGAGCGTGAAGCCGCCCGGTTGCAGCAGCGAGCCGCCTGCCGCATCGAAAGCCAGGTGCGGCCAACCGGTGCGCGCGCGGGCGGCGGCCATCGCCCGCGCATCGGGCAGGCAGTCATGTCGCGCCTCGGGGCCGAAGCCCCAGCAAGCGACCAGCGGACCGACGGTGGGATCGATCGCGCCGTCGCTCGCTTCTGCCCAGCGGGCAGCGCAGCGCATCACTTCGGCGAATTCCGCCGGCAGCACGTGGCGCGAGCCGCTCGGCGCACGGTTGAAGCGGCCGATGTCCGAGTCCGGCTCCCAGTGGCTCATCTGCGCCACCACGCGCGCCAGCGCTGTTTCGACGCTGCCGCGCACGTCCGCCAGCGGCAACATGCGCGGGTTGTCGAAGCGCAGCGACCACGTGGTGCCCATGGTCGGGCCGCCCAATTGCTGCAGGGTGGCGGGATCGGCGGGGCGCGGAACGGCCGCGTTGGCGTAGCCGCCCGCGCGCCAGGTGCTGAACGAAAGGCCCAAGGTGCCTGGCTGCCTCAGGGCATCACTTCGAGGGTGGCCGCGTAGCTCAGGCGGCGCTCCTTGGCCTGCGGCACCGTGGTCTTGGTGTCCTTGGTGCTGGCGTCGAGCCAGTACATGCCGGCGGCCGGCCACGTCACGCTGAACTGGCCCTTGTCGTCGGTCTTGATCTTGACCTCTTCGAGCTTGTCGCGATATTGCGTGTTGCCTGCAGTCACGGTCACTTCGAGGTCCTTGGCGGGCTGGCCGTCGAGGTTCAGCGTGAAGGTCGCCTTTTCGCCCTTGACCAGGTCGGTAGGGCTGCCTGCGGCGATCAGTTCCAGGCCCTGGCCGATGGGCTTGAGCACCGACGGCTTGCCCACCGTGACGAAGGTCTCCACGCGGCCGGACGACTGGCTGATCGTCACGTCCTGCGCGTCGTTCGGAACTTCCCGGGCGATGGTCTCGGCCGTGCCGCGCGCGCGCTTGGTCTGGCCGGTGGCCTTGTCCTTCCAGCTCGCGAACGCCCCGGCGTTGATCACCGCGATGCGGTAGGTGCCCGGTTGCACGACGCTCACGTCGAACACACTGCGCTGCTTGAGCTTGGCTTCGGTCTCGGGCTTGACGGTGCTGCCGTCGGGCGCGGTGATCTGCAGGCCGTCGAGCCGCATGGCCGCGTGGTTGGCGACGAACAGGTCGTTGGAGATCGCGGCATCGACGCTCACGGTGTCGGCCTTGGAGAAGACCGTGGACGAGGGCAGCAGCCACGCGTTGTGCGCCTGCGCCAACGAGGCGGCGGACACGGCGATGGCGAGGGCGGCGGCGCGCAGGGGGAAGTGGTTCATGGCAGGGGTCCTTGGTGTGGCGGGCTGTGGCGGGCGGTAGAGGGCGTTCGGCGAAAGGGCGATCAGGGCTTGAGTTCGAGCTTGATCTCGCCGAGCTCTTCCTTGCCGGTCGCGGTCGGTTGCGCAGCGGCGGTCGGTGGCCACTGGAAGGGAATGCTCACGACTTCGCGGCCGCCGACTTCGCGCGCGGCTTCCACCACCAGCTTGTAGGCGCCGGGCGCGAGCCTGGGCATCGGCGCCGTGCCTTCGGTGAAGCTCAGCTGGTGCTTGCCCGCGGGCTTGGTGGCGCCCGTGACGCCATCCACCGGCACCGCGAGTTCACGCCCGCCGCGGCGCCACCACTGGCGCATGTCCTTCAACCACTTCGTGCCTTCGCCCTCGGGGTTGTTGGTCTTGGTGCGCACGTCGTACCAGACGGCCAGCGTGCCGGCGACCGTGTTGTCGGCGCGCTCGATCCAGGTCGCCACGTAGGGGCGGTGGTACTCGGATGCGTTCAGCCGCGGAATCTCGATGTTGACGGCCAGGCCGGCCGCGAAGGCCGGTGCTGCGAACAGCGCCGACATGGCCAGTGGCGCGAGGGAATAGCGAACGTGCACGGGAAACCTCTTTCCTGGATCGATGAATCAATGAATGAACAGCAGCGCGAGCAGCACCGGGATGACCAGGCCCATGCCCACCATCGGCCAGGTGAACGGGCGGTTGCCCGCGTGCATCTTGAGAATGAACAGCCCGGTGATCGAGAAGACCAGCGCGGCGCCCGCGAAGATGTCGATGAACCAGCTCCACGCGGTGCCGGTGTTGCGGCCCTTGTGCAGGTCGTTGAAGTAGGAGAGCCAGCCGCGGTCGGTGCGCTCGTATTCGATCTCGCCGTCGGCCAGGCTCAGCCGCAGCCAGGCATCGCCGCCGGGGCGGGGGAGCGAGAGATAGATTTCGTCGTCCGACCATTCGGCCTCGCGCCCGGCGGTGCCGATGTCCCAGTGCTTTTGAACCCATGCCTGGAGCTCGGAGGGCAGCGGGGCCTTGCCCTTCTGGGCCTTGGCGGCGGGCAGTTGCTTTTCGAGCACCGCGCGAAGCGGCTCGTCGATCGTGCCGCTCAGCTTCGTGATGGCGGGCTTGGCCTCGATCTGTCCCGCGTGGTTGAGGGTGAAGCCCGTCACGCTGAACAGGATCATGCCGATCAGGCAGATCGCCGAGCTGACCCAATGCCATTCGTGCAGGGTCTTGAGCCAGTAGGAACGGCGGCGGTTGTCGGTGCGGGCGGCAGTCATCGAAGGCGCGGATTCTATCCGCGCGAATGAGAATGACTGTTATTCGCGGAGCGTTAAGTTACGTAAAGCAATAAAAAACGGGACCGAAGTCCCGTTGCGCTGGCTGGTGCGAAGCCTTGTTTATTCGAGCTCGCCCATCTGCGATTGCAGGTAGTTCTGCAGGCCGACGCGGTCGACCAGGTCGATCTGGGTTTCGAGGAAGTCGATGTGTTCTTCGGTGTCGTCCAGAATTTCTTGCAGCAGGTCGCGCGAGACATAGTCGCGCACCAGTTCGCAGTGCTGGATGCCGTCCTTGATGGTGGCTTGCGCACCGGTTTCGGCGCCGAGGTCGCAACGCAGCAGTTCGGGCACGTCTTCGCCGATGTTCAGCTTGCCCAGGTCCTGCAGGTTCGGCAGGCCGTCGAGCATGAAGATGCGGTCCATCAGCTTGTCGGCATGCTTCATTTCGCCGATCGACTCTTCGTATTCCTTCTTCGCCAGCTTGTCCAGGCCCCAGTGCTTGAGCATGCGGTAGTGGAGGAAGTACTGGTTGATTGCGGTCAGCTCATTCTTGAGCTGCGCCTGCAGATGTTCGATGACCTTGGGGTCGCCCTTCATGATCGTTTTCCTTGTTCTGAAAACGTGGATTGTCCGGGTCCTCGCAGGGGCCGTGCAAGCATTCCCCTGCGCAGTCGGTCTGCATGCGTACGAGGGTGATATGCGTTCGTATCCGGGCGGTGGCGAAAGCGGCTGGACCTTTGCTTTTCATAGGCCGCACCGATGCAATCGATAGTTCATTACTATCAAAATGTATTATTCGGTAGCTATACTCATGGCTCGCACTTATTTTTGTCCACCCGCAGCATCCAAGGAATCACCATGTCCCTGATCAACACCCAAGTCCAGCCCTTCAAGACCCAGGCCTACCTCAACGGCAAGTTCATCGACGTTTCCGACGAGACGCTCAAGGGCAAGTGGTCCGTGCTGATCTTCATGCCGGCGGCCTTCACCTTCAACTGCCCGACCGAAGTCGAAGACGCGGCCGACAACTACCCCGAGTTCCAGAAGCTGGGTGCCGAGGTCTATATCGTGACCACCGATACGCACTTCTCGCACAAGGTGTGGCACGACACGTCGCCGGCCGTCGGCAAGGCCAAGTTCCCCCTGGTCGGCGACCCGACCCACACGCTGACCAACGCTTTCGGCGTGCACATCCCCGAAGAAGGCCTGGCACTGCGCGGCACCTTCGTGATCAACCCCGACGGCATCATCAAGACCGCCGAAGTGCACTCCAACGAAATCGCCCGCGACGTCAAGGAAACCCTGCGCAAGCTCAAGGCAGCGGTCTACACCGCCGCCCACCCGAACGAAGTCTGCCCGGCCAAGTGGAATGACGGCGACAAGACCATCGCACCGTCGTTCGACCTCGTCGGCAAGATCTAAGCGCCCCGCGCGAAAGCCCGGGCGCTCACGAGGCCCCGGGCTTTTTTGTCCCCAGTTGATAGTTTTCAGTTATCGAAAGAGAGTCCCTCATGCTCGACGCAAACACCAAAGCCCAATTGAAGAGTTACCTCGAACGTGCCACGCAGCCGATCGAGATCGTCGCCTCCCTCGACGACAGCAAGGCCTCGGACGAAGTGTTGTCGCTGCTGAAGGACGTGGCCGATTCGTCCCCGCTCGTCAAGCTGACCGAAAGCCGCGACGACAACCACCGCAAGCCCTCGTTCTCGGTCAACCGCCCGAGCGAAAACCACGGCCCGCGTTTCGCCGGCCTGCCGATGGGTCATGAATTCACCTCGCTGATCCTTGCGTTGTTGCAGATCGGCGGCTACCCCCCGAAGGTCGAGCAGGCCGTGCTCGACCAGATCAAGGCGCTCGACGGCGACTTCGAGTTCGAGATCTACGTTTCGCTCACCTGCCACAACTGCCCCGACGTGGTTCAGGCGCTGAACCTGATGGCGGTGCAGAACCCGCGCATCCGCGCCACCATGATCGAGGGCGGCACCTTCCAGGACGAAGTGAAGGAACGCCAGATCATGGCCGTGCCGACCGTGTTCCTCAACGGCACCGAGTTCGGCCAGGGCCGCATGAGCCTGGAAGAAATCCTCGCCAAGATCGACACCAGCGGTGTGGAGCGCGAAGCCAAGAAGATCGCCGCCAAGGACCCGTTCGACGTGCTGATCGTCGGCGGCGGTCCCGCAGGCGCAGCGGCCGCAGTGTACGCAGCCCGCAAGGGCATCCGCACCGGCGTGGCCTCGGAGCGCTTCGGCGGCCAGGTGCTGGACACCCTGGGCATCGAGAACTTCATCTCGATCAAGGAAACCGAAGGCCCCAAGTTCGCCCACGCGCTCGAAGAGCATGTGCGTGACTACGACGTCGACATCATGAATCTGCAGCGTGCCAAGGCGCTGGTGCAGGGCAAGGACCTGATCGAAGTGCAGCTCGAAAGCGGCGCTTCGCTCAAGAGCAAGACGGTCATCATCTCGACGGGCGCGCGCTGGCGCAACATCAACGTGCCCGGCGAGCACGAGTTCAAGAACAAGGGCGTGGCGTACTGCCCGCATTGCGACGGCCCGCTGTTCAAGGGCAAGCGCGTGGCGGTGGTCGGCGGCGGCAACTCGGGCGTCGAAGCGGCGATCGACCTGGCCGGCATCGTGGGTCATGTCACGCTGATCGAGTTCGACACCCAACTGCGCGCAGACGCCGTGCTGCAGCGCAAGCTCAAGAGCCTGAAGAACGTCGACATCTTCACCAACGCGCAGACCACCGAGATCACCGGCGACCAGAAGGTCAACGGCCTGGTCTACAAGGACCGCGCGTCGGGCGAGCTCAAGACGGTCGCGCTGGAAGGCGTGTTCATCCAGATCGGCCTGGTGCCCAACACCGACTGGCTCAAGGGCGTGGTCGAGCTGTCGAAGCACGGCGAAATCATCGTGGATGCACGCGGCCAGACCTCCGTGCCGGGCGTGTTCGCGGCCGGCGATGCGACCACGGTGCCGTTCAAGCAGATCATCATCGCGGCTGGCGACGGCGCGAAGGCGGCGCTCGGCGCGTTCGACCATCTGATCCGCACTTCGGCTCCTGCCTGAAGACGCATCGGCGCATGCGCCATGCAAGAGCGCCCGCTTGCCGGGCGCTCTTTGCTATCCAAAAGATAGCAATCTCAGTAGTTGAGCCGCTCGGGCCGCAGCTCCTGCAGGATCGTCGTCGCGATTTCCTCGATCGACTTGGTGGTGGTCGACAGCCAGCGGATGCCGCCGCGCCGCATCATCGCCTCGGCCTCGCTCACTTCGTGGCGGCAGTTCTCCAGGCTGGCGTAGCGCGAGTTGGGCCGGCGCTCGTTGCGGATCTCGCTGAGCCGCTCGGGCTGGATGGTCAGGCCGAACATCTTCTTGCGGTGCGGGGTGAGGGCGGGCGGCAACTGGCGGCGGTCGAAGTCTTCCGGAATCAGCGGGTAGTTGGCCGCCTTCAGGCCGTGCTGCATGGCCAGGTAGAGCGAGGTCGGCGTCTTGCCGCTGCGGCTCACGCCCACAAGAATGACGTCGGCGCCTTCCAGGTCGCGGTTGCTCTGGCCGTCGTCGTGCTGCAGGCTGAAGTCGATCGCGGCGATGCGGTCGTTGTATTCCTTGCTTTTGCTCACGTCGCTGAAGCGGCCGATGCGGTGGTTCGACTTCATGGCCAGCTCGATTTCCAGCGGCCGCACGAAGGTGCCGAACATGTCCAGCAGCATGCCCTTGCAGCCGGTCTCGATCACTTCCAGCACGTCCATGTTGGCCAGCGTGGTGAAGACGATGGGGCGCACGCCCTCGAGTTCGGCCGTGTGGTTGATGTGGCGCACCGCCTGGTGGGCCTTGTCGACCGTGTCGGTGAAAGGCAGGCGCACATGGCGCGGCTTCATCTCGAACTGGGCGAGAACGGCGTTGCCGAAGGTCTCCGCCGTGATGCCGGTGCCGTCGGAAATGAAGAAAACAGTGCGTGTATGCATGGTGTTGCTCTTGCGGCCTTGTCCTGCGGCGCGCGCGACCTTGCCACGCCTACAATTCGGGCCATTATCGGGAATCCGCTTTCCCAGTCCCCCATTTTTTCCATGCACGCCGCGCCCGCACCCAAAGCAACGACAACGATCGTGCCGCGCCGTCTGCATGCGGCACCGGTTTCAACTTCTGGAGCTTCCCCATGTCTGCACTTTTCGACGCGACCGCCCTGGTCGTACCGTTTGAAAACCTGAGAATGACCGACGTCGAGGCGGTTGGCGGCAAGAACGCCAGCCTCGGCGAAATGATCTCGCAGCTGCCGCAGGGCGTGCGTGTGCCCACCGGTTTCGCGACCACGGCGCACGCATTCCGCCAGTTCCTGGCCCACGACGGCCTGGCCGACAAGATCAGCAAGCGCCTGGCCGCACTCGACACCGAGGACGTGCGCGCGCTGGCCACCGCGGGCGCGGAGATCCGCGCCATGGTCGAAAACCAGCCGTTTCCGGCCGACCTGCAGAAAGCCATCGGCGAAGCCTTTGCCACGCTGAGTGCCGGCAACCCCGAGGCGTCGTTTGCCGTGCGTTCTTCAGCCACCGCCGAAGATTTGCCCGACGCGTCGTTCGCGGGCCAGCAGGAAACCTTCCTGAACGTGGTCGGCATCGAGGACGTGCTGCACAAGATGAAGGAGGTGTTCGCCTCCCTCTACAACGACCGCGCCATCAGCTACCGCGTGCACAAGGGCTTCGAGCACGACGTGGTCGCGCTGTCGGCCGGCGTGCAGCGCATGGTGCGCTCCGACCTCGGCGCCGCCGGCGTCATGTTCACCATCGACACCGAGTCGGGCTTCGACCAGGTGGTGTTCATCACCTCGAGCTACGGCCTGGGCGAGACGGTGGTGCAGGGCGCCGTGAACCCCGACGAGTTCTACGTGCACAAGCCGACGCTGCGCGCCGGAAAGCGCGCCGTCATCCGCCGCAACCTGGGCTCCAAGCTCATCCAGATGGAGTTCGCCACCCCTGAAGAGAAGAAGGCGAGCGGCAAGCTGGTGAAGACCACCGACGTCAAGGCCGAGCAGCGCAACCGCTACTCGCTGAGCGACGCCGACGTCGAGCAACTGGCCAAGTACGCGCTGGTCATCGAAGAACATTACGGCCGTCCGATGGACATCGAGTGGGGCAAGGACGGCACCGACGGCCTGCTCTACATCCTGCAGGCGCGCCCCGAAACCGTGAAGAGCCAGCAGCAGGGCAAGGCCGAGCAGCGCTACAAGCTGCTGGGCAAGGGCGCAGTGCTCGCCGAAGGCCGTGCCATCGGCCAGAAGATCGGCACCGGCCCCGTGCGCCTGGTGCACAGCATCAGCGAAATGGACAAGGTCCAGGCCGGCGACGTGCTCGTCACCGACATGACCGACCCCAACTGGGAACCGGTGATGAAGCGCGCGGCCGCCATCGTCACCAACCGCGGCGGGCGCACCTGCCACGCGGCCATCATCGCGCGCGAGCTCGGCATTCCGGCCGTGGTCGGCTGCGGCGACGCGACCGACCTGCTGAAGGACGGCACGCTGGTCACCGTGAGCTGCGCCGAAGGCGACACCGGCTTCATCTACGACGGCCTTCTCGAAACCGAAGTGACCGAGGTGCAGCGCGGCGTGATGCCCGAGATCGACATCAAGCTGATGATGAACGTGGGCAACCCGCAGCTGGCCTTCGACTTCGCGCAATTGCCGAACCACGGCGTGGGCCTGGCCCGCCTGGAGTTCATCATCAACAACAACATCGGCGTGCACCCGAAGGCCATCCTGGACTATCCGAACGTCGACAACGACCTGAAGAAGGCCGTGGAGTCGGTGGCCCGCGGCCATGCGTCGCCGCGCGCGTTCTACGTCGACAAGGTGGCCGAGGGCATCGCGACCATTGCCGCCGCGTTCTGGCCCAAGCCGGTCATCGTGCGTCTGTCGGACTTCAAGTCGAACGAGTACCGCAAGCTCATTGGCGGCAGCCGCTACGAGCCGGAGGAAGAAAACCCGATGCTGGGCTTCCGCGGTGCCGCGCGATACCTGAGCGCCGACTTTGGCGAGGCCTTCGCCATGGAGTGCGAAGCTCTGAAGCGCGTGCGCAACGACATGGGCCTGGTCAACGTGCAGATCATGGTGCCCTTCGTGCGCACCCTGGGCCAGGCGGAGCGCGTGACCGGCCTGCTCGGCGAGCACGGCCTGAAGCGCGGCGAGAACGAACTCAAGCTGATCATGATGTGCGAGGTGCCGAGCAACGCCATCCTGGCCGACGAGTTCCTGCAGTTCTTCGACGGCTTCTCGATCGGTTCGAACGACCTGACCCAGCTCACGCTGGGCCTGGATCGCGACTCCGGCCTGGAATTGCTGGCGGCCGACTTCGACGAGCGCGACCCGGCGGTAAAAGCCCTGCTGAGCCGTGTCATCAAGTCCTGCAAGGCGCAGGGCAAGTACGTCGGCATCTGCGGACAGGGCCCCAGCGACCACCCGGACTTTGCGCTGTGGCTGGCCGATGAAGGCATCGAGTCGATCTCGCTGAACCCCGACAGCGTGATCGACACCTGGCAGCAGCTCGCCAAGCGCTGAGGCCACGAATGGCGGAAATCCCCATCGGGGGATTCCCGCTGTCAGTGGGCGTTTTTGAAACAAATTGCGTAATTGATGCCAGACTTGCGAGATTCACGGGCGCATCCCGGAAGGGAAGACCACCATGATTCTTGTGAAGACGCAAACCGGCCATCAGGCCTTGAAAGACCGCTCGGTCACGCTGTCGCCGCGGCAGCGCTCGGCGTTCATTCTTTTCGACGGCAAGCGCTCGCTCGACGACGTGCTGGCCGCCGGCATGGGCATTGCGCGCGAGGACATCGACCACTTGGTCGAACTCGGCATGTTGGCGCCTGTTGCCGGCGCCTCCGGGGTGCCCGCTGGCGCGGTTTCCCAGTCGGGTCCCGTGGTGGCACCGGCCGTCTCCGGGCGCAGCAACCAGCAGCGCTACAAGGACGCCTATCCCATCGCCACGCAACTCACCGGCAGCCTGGGCCTGATGGGTTTCCGGCTGAACCTGCAGGTCGAGGGCACCGCGAGCTACGAGGACCTGGTCGCGCTGGTGCCGAAGATCCGCGCGGCGGTCGGCGCCGAGAAGGCTGCGCCGCTGGACAAGGCGCTCAACGACTGAGCGCCTTGCCGGCATGCGCATTCCAGGGCTATAATCGTGGGCTTTCCCTTGCCACACTGCGCCGGACGCTGCAGGTGGCTTTTTTCTCTTCTTCGGAAGAATCCACAAGGAGTGCCATGCGTCACTACGAAATCATTTTGCTGATCCACCCGGATCAGAGCGAACAAGTTCCGGCCATGCTGGAGCGCTACAAGGGCCTGATCACGGCCGGCGGCGGCAAGATCCACCGCGTCGAAGACTGGGGCCGCCGTCAGTTGGCTTACCAGATCAACAAGCTCAACAAGGCGCACTACCTGTGCGTCAACATCGAAGCTGAGCAAACCGTGATGGGCGAACTCGAGCACGCGTTCAAGTTCAACGACGCCGTGCTGCGCCACCTGACCGTTCAGAAGAAGAAGGCCGACACCGGTCCTTCGTCGATGATGAAGACGGTAGAGCGCGAAGAAGCCCGCAAGGCTCAGCAGGCCGAATACGCCGCCAACAACAACTGATGGTGTGAGTGCCGCCGCTGCGGCAACAGGGGTCAATCAGCTGTTGCTGACTGCCTCGGTTGCCGAACTCGGAGCTCTGCGATACACACCAGCCGGCTTGCCCGCCATCGACCTGAAGCTCGAACACGAGTCGACGCTCCAGGAGGCGGGAAAGCCCAGGCAGGTGAAGGCGGCCCTCAAGGCCGTTGCCTTCGGCGCCATCGCCGAACGGCTCGCAAGGCAGTCCATGGGGAGTCTCTGGCGTTTCCAGGGGTTTCTCGCGACACCGGGCAACGGCAAGCATCCGGTCCTGCATGTGCAGGACTTCCAGCAAGATTAATTTTTCGAGAGGTCCATCATGGCCACGTTCAAGAAATTCAACAAAGACAAGCGCCCCAAGCGCAACACCCAGTCGCTGCTGTTCAAGCGCAAGCGCTTCTGCCGCTTCACCGTCGCTGGCGTCGAAGAAATCGACTACAAGGACATCGACACGCTGCGTGACTTCATCAGCGAAAACGGCAAGATCATTCCCGCACGCCTGACCGGCACGCGCGCGATCTACCAACGCCAGCTGAACACCGCCATCAAGCGCGCGCGCTTCCTGGCCATGGTGCCGTACAGCGACCAGCACCGCGTCTAAGGAGCCCAGACCATGCAAATCATTCTTCTGGACAAGGTTGTCAACGTCGGTGCCCTGGGCGATATCGTCAAGGTCAAGGACGGCTACGCACGCAACTTCCTGATCCCGACGGGCCTGGCCCGCCGCGCGACCGCCTCCAACAAGGCCGAATTCGAAGCCAAGCGCGCCGAACTCGAAAAGGCTGCGGCCGCCAAGCTGGCCGAGTCGCAAGCCCAAGGCGAAAAGCTCGGTGGCACGACCATCAAGCTGACGCAAAAGGCCGGCGTCGACGGTCGCCTGTTCGGTTCGGTCACCAACGGCGATATCGCCGAAGAGCTGAACAAGCAAGGCTACAAGGTTGTCAAGGCGCAAGTGCGCCTGCCCAACGGCCCGATCAAGGTTGTTGGCGACAGCACGGTGAGCGTTTCGCTGCACACCGACGTGGTGGTCGACATCAACGTGACGGTCTACGGCGAAACCGCCTGATCGTTCACAGCGCGTGAGCGCTGCAGCAAAAGCCGCCTTCGGGCGGCTTTTCTTTTTGTGCGTCGGAGTTGTTCAGCCGATTGCACCGGAAGATCACCGTTTATTCACAACCTTGTCCACACACGCGGGTGCGTGCGCGGCTTAGCATGCAGGGTTGCAAGGGAAGTCCATGTCCGCCGTTTTCTCCTATGCCGACAATGACCCGTCGGCCGACCGCCAAGTTGCCAAGCTGCGCATTCCGCCTCATTCCATCGAGGCCGAATCGAGCGTGCTCGGCGGCCTGCTGCTCGACAACGGCGCCTGGGACCGCATGGGCGACCTGCTGGTCGACGGCGACTTCTACCGGCACGAGCACAAGCTGATCTACGCCGCCGTCGGCGGGTTGATCAATGCCAGCAAGCCGGCCGACGTGATCACTGTCTACGAGCAGTTGCAGAACATCGGCAAGGCCGACGAGATCGGCGGGCTGGTCTACCTGAACTCGCTGGCGCAGTACGTGCCCAGTGCGAGCAACATCCGGCGCTATGCGGAGATCGTGCGCGAGCGTTCGATCCTGCGCAAGCTGGTGTCGGCCGCCGACGAGATCGCGACCAACGCGTTCAATCCGCAGGGCAAGGCGGTCGACAAGATCCTGGACGAAGCCGAGCAGAAGATCTTCAACATCGGCGAAGAAGGCACGCGGATGAAGCAGGGCTTCCAGAGCATGGATGCCCTGGTGGTCGAACTGCTCGACCGCGTGACGGAGATGGCCGAGAACCCGAATGACGTCACCGGCGTGCGCACCGGCTTCCACGACTTCGACAAGATGACCTCGGGCCTGCAGCCGGGCGACATGATCGTGCTGGCCGCGCGTCCGTCGATGGGGAAGACCTCGCTCGCGATCAACATCGCCGAGCACGTGGCGCTCGAGGAAGGGCTGCCGGTGGCGGTGTTCTCGATGGAAATGGGCGCCTCGCAGCTGGCGGTGCGTATCGTGGGTTCGATCGGCCGCATCGACCAGGGTCACCTGCGCACCGGCAAGCTCAGCGACGAAGAGTGGCCGCGCCTGACCGAAGCCATCGAGAAGCTGCGCACCGTGTCGCTGCACATCGACGAGACGCCGGGCCTGTCGACCAGCGAGTTGCGCGCCAACGCGCGCAGGCTCGCGCGCCAGTACGGGCGCCTCGGCCTGATCGTGGTCGACTACCTGCAGCTTATGTCGACCAGCAGTTCGGGCGACGAGAACCGCGCCACGGCCGTGGGCGAAATCTCGCGCGGCCTGAAGATGCTGGCCAAGGAACTGAAGTGCCCGGTGATCGCGCTGTCGCAGCTCAGCCGGGGTGTGGAAAGCCGCACCGACAAGCGCCCCATGATGAGCGACTTGCGCGAGTCCGGCGCCATCGAGCAGGACGCGGACATCATCATGTTCATCTACCGCGACGACTACTACAACAAGGAGTCGAAGGAGCCGGGCGTGGCCGAGGTGATCATCAGCAAGCACCGAAACGGCCCGACCGGCACCATCAAGCTGGCCTTCCTGAAGCCGATCACCAAGTTCGAGAACCTGGTCGGCTACAGCAACAGCGACCAGTACTGAGCGGGCTCAGCCGACGCTGCTGCCCGACCATGGCGGGGCGCTCGGCGGCTTGAGCGGCACGATCTTTCCCTGCGAGGTCTCTGCCTTCAACTGCCGCAGCATGTCGGCCAGCGTCTTGCCAGGCTCGTCTCGAAAGCGCTCGGGCAGCACGTCGATCGCATCCATGCGGTCGACGCGAAAGCCGCGAAAGTCGTTGCGCAGCTCGCACCAGGTCGACAGCGTCCACACCTTGCCCCAATAGAAGCAGCCGAGCGGACGCACGGTGCGCTCGCTGGCATCGCCCGACACATCGCGGTAGTGCAGCCGAAGCTTGTTGTGCGACTGCACGGCTTCGCGCAGCGCCTGCAGCCGCGCACGCAGGGCATCGTCCAGGCCCATGGCCGGCGCGTAGAGCGCCAGCGCCTCCGCGGAGACGCGCGCGGCCGGCGGCAGCACCGAGAGGATCTTTCCCAGCCCGCTCTCGATGTCGCGCGCCAGCGCCGGGTCGACCCAGCTCTGCGCAAGCCGCGCCGCAGCCACGAGCGCCGAGGCCTCGTCCTGCGTGAACATCAGCGGCGGCAGCTCGAACCCCGCGCCGAGCCGGTAACCCACGCCGGCTTCGCCCTCGATGGGAACGCCCTGGTGCTGCAGGTCGGCCACGTCGCGGTACACCGTGCGCTCGGACACCTCCAGGCGCTGCGCCAGGAAGGCGGCCGTGGTGAGCCGGCGCCCTCGGATGAGCTGCACGAGCTGGAAGAGGCGGTCGGCGCGGCGCATCAGCGTGTGCCTGTGAATTCGAATTCGCCGTCGGTCTTCGTGGTGCTCATGAAACTCCGATGTGGATCGCGACCTTGTCCGGTCCTTCATAGGCTTCGAAATCGCTGCGGTAGCTGCGCGCGATGTCCGGGTGCGTCTGGAAATAGTGCCAGATGCGCTGCCAGGTGGCGATCACCATCTGCGGCATTTCGCCCTGGCCGGTGAACACGAGGTAGTCGCCGGCCTCGACGGCCACGCTGTTCGCACCATCGGAAACGGCCACGCCCGCCGTCACGTCGAACGCGCCCTGCGCGTCCGATTCGTAGGCCGAGTAGACGCTGTAGATCCGGGTGTCCCGGGTGCGGTGCGGTGTGGATGCATACGTCTCCTCGCCGAAGAAGCGCCGCCACAGCGCCCCTAGACGGGCCGTGTCCGGGGCATTCTCCTCGCGGTTGGTGGTGCGAACCGTGATGCCTGCAACCTGGAAGGCGTCTTGGTGGTAGCGGGTCGGTTCCATCTTTTCTTTGTTTCTTTCTTTCTCACAGTGCGAGCATCTTCAGGTCGGCTTTCATGGCCTGGGCGATCAGTTGCATGTCGGCATCCGTGATGTCGAACATGCCGAAGCGAAACTTGTAGCCCCATTGCTTCGGGCTCTCGATGAACGCGAGGCGCTCGATCAGCGGTGCGATGGGCGCCTCGTGCGACGCCGCATAGGCCACGTCGCGGCGCCACGGCACGAAGCCGTTGCCCACGTCGAATTCGTACGGCATGCCGGGCTGCACGATACCGATCGACACGAAGCTCTGCAGCTTGTCCGTGCCGCTGAACACCGTGGCCGGCGAATAGTAGGCCACGCGGTCGCCCGCTGAAAGCCGCTTGAGCGGTGCCTGCTTGCCGTGGCCGACCTGCATGAAGCCGAGCGGGCGGTGGTCGCGGCCGCGCCGCGCATGCTCGGCGCTGGCCACGGCGATCCAGTTGCGTTGCGCCATGGCCGTTCAGTCCAGCGCGTGCAGGCCGACTTCGTTGCCTTCGGTGTCGCGCATGTGGGCGATGAAGCCCATGCCCGGCGGCAACGCGGACTTCGGTGCCACGATGTGCCCACCGGCCGCTTCGACGCGCGCGAGCACGGCGTCGATGCTGGGCATGCAGTCCAGGTAGATGCGGATGCTGCTGCCGGCGCGCGCTGTTGCGCTGGCACCGGCCTGCAGGGCGCCGCCGGTGGCGGGTGCTTCGTAGGGAAACACGGCCAGCGCGTCGCCGCCGAAGTCTTCGCGGCGCAGCCTGCGGGCGAGCACGGTTTCGTAGAAGGCCTGTGCGCGGTCCAGGTCGGTGACCGGAATCTCGAACCAGCTGATGGCGTTCTTGTGCATGGAGGACTCTCTTTCGTTGCTGTTGAAGGAGCCTCGATGGTGCGATCCGCCTCCTGACAGCGTCTTGTCAGTAGCCTGTCGCCGCAGGCGAAAAAAAGCCCGCGGCGCTCCGGGGAGCGTGCGCGGGCCTTGTCGGCGTCGAGGCCGGCGACTTAGAGCACGTCGCTCGCGAAGTCAGCCAGGCGCGAGCGTTCGCCGCGCGCCAGCGTGATGTGCCCGCCGTGCGGCCACCCCTTGAACTTGTCGACCGCGAAGGTCAGGCCCGAGGAGCCTTCCGTCAGGTAGGGCGTGTCGATCTGTGCCAGGTTGCCCATGCAGATGATCTTGGTGCCCGGGCCTGCGCGCGTGATCAGCGTCTTCATCTGCTTGGGCGTCAGGTTCTGCGCCTCGTCGATGATCACGTACTTGTTCAGGAAGGTGCGCCCGCGCATGAAGTTCATGCTCTTGACCTTGATGCGGCTGCGGATCAGCTCGTTGGTGGCCGCGCGGCCCCATTCGCCGGCACCGCCGCCGTCGCCCTTGGCCAGGAACTCGAGGTTGTCGTCGAGCGCGCCCATCCACGGACCCATCTTTTCTTCTTCGGTGCCGGGCAGGAAACCGATGTCCTCGCCCACGCTCACCGTCGCGCGGGTCATGATGATCTCGGTGTAGCGGCGGTCGTCCAGCACCTGCGTGAGGCCGGAGGCCAGCGCCATCAGGGTCTTGCCGGTGCCGGCCGTGCCGGTCAGCGTGACGAAGTCGATATCCGGGTCCATCAGCAGGTTCATCGCGAAGTTCTGCTCGCGGTTGCGCGTGTTCACGCCCCACACCGCGTTCTTGCCCGAGCTGTAGTCCTTGAGCGTCTTGAGCACCGCGGTCTTGTCGCGGATCTCGGTGACGCGTGCGTACATGCTCGGCTCGCCCGGCGCCTCGAAGAAGACGAACTGGTTGATGTACAGGTTGGGCACGATCGGACCGCTGATCCGGTAGAACGTGTTGCTGCCGCTCTGCCAGCTTTCGACCGTCTTGCTCTGGCGCGTCCAGAAGTCGGGCGGCAGGGCAAGCGAACCGGCATAGAGCAGGTCGCCGTCTTCCAGCGTCTTGTCGTTCTGGTAGTCGTCGGCAGCCAGGCCCAGCGCGCGGGCCTTGACGCGCATGTTGATGTCCTTCGACACCAGCACCACTTCCTGCTTTGGCCTGCCTGGGCGGTCCTTGGCGTACTCGTCGCGCAGCGCGTGCACCACGCCGAGGATCTGGTTGTCGGCCTTGCCCTGGGGCAGGCTGATCGGCAGCGAGTAGTCGAGCGGGGCGGTCTGGAAGAACAGCCGGCCGCCCGCTTCACGGTGGCCGGTGGTGTCGAGCTTCAGACCCTTGTCGATGTCTGCATCTTGTGCACCGGCCAGCGCGTCGAGGGTGCGGCTGGTCTGGCGGCCGTTGCGCGCGACCTCGGTGGTGCCTTTCTTGTGGCCGTCGAGCTCTTCGAGCACGATCATCGGCAGGAAGATGTCGTGCTCCTCGAAGCGGAACAGGCACATCGGGTCGTGCAGCAGCACGTTGGTGTCGAGCACGAACAGCTTGGCAGGGCCGGTGGATTTGCTGCGCTTGGGGCGTGCCGGTGCTTGCGGTGCCGCGGCCGGTGCCTGAATCACGGGAGCCGCCGTGGGGACTCGGGTCTCGACCTGGATGGCGGCGGGCGGCTGCTGCGGCGCGGCGACGGGGACAGGCGCGGAGACCGGTTTCGATTTGGCGCGGCGGGGAGGGCGTGCGCCTTCGCTGCCGCCGCCGCCTTCCTTGCCGAGGTTGTCGAACAGTTCCAGCGGCTGCGGTCCGCTCTGCTCGGAGGCTTCGGCGCGCGAATCGCCAGCGCGGCGCGAACCCCTGTGCGAGGGCCGTGCGGGCGCATCGATCGCGTCCGGCGAGAGCAATGCAGCGCGTTTCGTGGGGGCGGGAGGCAATGGCATGTGTCAGGTCGCTCGCAGAAAATGGGAACCAGAAAACGAAAAAGCCGCCTGTAGACCAAGGCGGCTTTGTTCGGGGGATGCGGTCGTGGAGCTCAACGGCATGAAGCCATTATGCACACCCCGGATGACGCGTCGAAGGCTCTTTACGCGCCGCGTGGGGCATTCCCCACGTCGTGACGCAAAAGGGCTGCCAGCGCCTTGTGCAATGCTCAGGCGGCCTTCTTGAGGGCCTTGACGGCCTTGAGCACGTCGTCGACATGGCCCGGCACCTTGAGTCCGCGCCATTCGGCCTTCAAGATGCCGTCAGCGCCGATCAGGAAGGTGCTGCGCTCGATGCCCTTGACCTTCTTGCCGTACATGATCTTGTTCTTGACCACGCCGAACATGTGGCACATTTTTTCTTCGGTGTCGGCAATGAGCTCGAAAGGGAGTTCGAGCTTCGCCTTGAACTCGTCATGCGACTTCATGTTGTCGCGCGACACGCCGAAGACCGTGGCGCCTGCCTTTTCGAAGTCCTTGTAACGGTCGCGGAATTGCATCGCTTCGGTCGTGCAGCCCGGAGTGTTATCTTTCGGGTAAAAGTACATGACCAGCACGTGGCCGAGATGCGAAGTATTCGAGACCTTCAGGCCGCCCGTGGCGTTGGCGTCGAATTCAGGAATGGGTTTGTTGACAACGATCGCCATGAAACTTGTTTTCTCCGTTAGATTCAGTCCTTCGAGCCCTCTCGAACCGTTTTCAGACGGTGCTTGCTCGAAGAATGAAGGATTGGTCGTTGCTAACTTTGGGGTAGCGGGCCGGTTCGCAACCTAGTATTTTACCCCGAAAACGCCTGCCTCAGCCGCCCGCCGGACTCTCGACGAGCAGAGCGGCGATGACGTGCCTGCCTTCGCCGGCCAGGATGTTGTAGGTTCGGCAGGCCGCCGCCGTGTCCATGGTCTCCACGCCGGTGCGTTGCGCCATCAGGGGCTGCAGCCAGGCGGGTTGGGGAAAGCGGATGCGGTTTCCGCTGCCGAAGATGATCAATTCGGCACCCAGCGACGCCAGCCGCGCGAAATGTTCGGCGCCGATCTGGTCGAAGCTCGAACAATTCCATTCGAACCGCTCGCCGTGCGAGCCGACCACGACGCTGCCCTCGACCTTTTCATTGTTGATGGCCACCCATCCGGGGCCATGTGCGGTGAGGGATTGGGCGTCGGATTTGTCGGGCTGGAGCTTCATCGGTGCACTGGGAACTGTGGTCAAATTATAGGTTTTCCCCAGTGTCACGAGGCCCGCAAGGGCTTTTTTCGGAGCCAGCCAGCTGGCGGCAACTCCGAGCAAGCAACCCGTTAACCCGCGCCCGGGAGGGCCCTTTGAAGCAGCTCAAGAAATCGGCCAAGCTGGCCAACGTTCTCTACGACATCCGCGGGCCCATCATGGACGCCGCCAAGCAGATGGAAGAGGACGGCCAGAAGATCATCAAGCTCAACATCGGCAACCTCGCCGTGTTCGGCTTCGATGCCCCCGAGGAAATCCAGCAGGACATGATCCGCAACCTGCCGAACTCGGCCGGTTACTCCGACAGCAAGGGGGTCTTCGCCGCGCGCAAGGCGGTGATGCACGAGACGCAGAAGCAGGGCATCGCGGGCGTCACCCTGGACGACATCTACCTGGGCAACGGCGCCAGCGAGCTGATCGCCATGTCCACCAACGCGCTGCTCGACGACGGCGACGAGCTGCTGCTGCCGGCGCCCGACTACCCGCTGTGGACCGCCTCCACGAGCCTGTCGGGCGGCACCCCGGTGCACTACCTCTGCGACGAGGCCAACGGCTGGATGCCCGACCTCGACGACATCCGCGCCAAGATCACGCCGCGCACCAAGGGCATCGTGGTCATCAACCCGAACAACCCGACCGGTGCGCTGTATTCCGACGCGCTGCTCAAGAGCATCGTGGCCATCGCGCGCGAGCACGGCCTGGTGATCTTCGCCGACGAGGTCTACGACAAGGTGCTGTACGACGGCGTCAAGCACACCGCCATCGCCAGCCTGTCGAGCGACGTGCTCACGCTGACCTTCAATTCCCTTTCCAAGAGCTACCGTTCCTGCGGCTACCGCGCCGGCTGGCTCGTGGTGTCGGGCGACAAGCGCAGCGCGCAGGACTACATCGAGGGCCTGAACATGCTCTCGAACATGCGCCTGTGCGCCAACGTGCCCGGCCAGTGGGCCATCCAGACGGCGCTGGGCGGTTACCAGAGCATCAACGACCTGGTGTGCGACGGCGGGCGCCTGCGCCGCCAGCGCGACCTGGCCTACGAGCTGATCACCGCCATCCCCGGCGTGAGCTGCGTCAAGCCCAGCGCCGCGCTCTACATGTTTCCCAAGCTCGACCCCGAGGTCTACCCGATCGAGGACGACCGCCAGTTCTTCCTCGAGCTGCTGAAGGAAACCCGCGTGATGCTGGTGCAGGGCACCGGCTTCAACTGGGCCACCCCGGACCACTTCCGCATCGTGTTCCTGCCCCACGAGGACGACCTGCGCGAGGCCATCAACCGCATCGCGAAGTTCCTTGAGCAGTACCGCTTGCGCCGCAAGACGGGCTCATGAGATCCGCTTGCGTCGCTGCCGCGCTGTCGCTTGCCGCATGGGCTGCCGCGGCGGCCGACAAGGAGCCTGTTTCCTTCTCGCACAACGACTGGGAACTGGCCTGCGACAACACGCGCACCTGCCGTGCCGCCGGTTACCAGCTGGACGGCGGGGAAGGGGAACTGGTGTCGATGCTCATCACCCGCAAGGCGGGGCCCGGCACCGCAGTGGGCATCGAACTGCAGATCGGCGGTGAAGACGACGTCAAGGGCCCGGTGCGCCTCAAGGTCGGCAAGGCCACGGTACCTGGTCTGGACGGCGGCTCCGCCAGCCTTGACGACAGCCAGGTTCGCACGGTGCTCCCCGAGCTCCTGAAGAGCGACGATGCCACGCTTGCTGCCGGCAGCAGGAAGTGGACGCTGTCGCTGGCCGGCCTCAACGCCGTGCTGCTCAAGATGGACGAAGCCCAGGGCCGCATCGGCACGCCGGGCGCGCTGGTGCGCCGCGGCAGCAGGGCTGAACAGTCGGTGCTGCCTGCGCTACCGGTGCCTGTCGTCAACGCGGTCAAGCCCGCCAAGGCGCGCCCTGGCGACGACGCCCTGGCGGCGCGCATCTTCCCTTCTCTCAAGTTGAGCGAAGCCGATGGCCCGTGCAACAGCATGGACGGGGTGCAGGCCAAATCGTTTCAGATCCATCGCCTGACCGACAGCAAGATCCTGCTGTCGCTGGAGTGCAGCGTGGGTGCCTACAACTCCACCAGCCAGCTCTGGATCGCCAACGACAAGCCGCCCTATGCGCCATCGGCCCTCGAGGCCAACGGCGATTTCGACGACAAGGACGCCAGCGTGTCCTCGGTCATGAAGGTCCGCGGCGTCGGCGACTGCGTGGCGACCGAAACCTGGCACTACAACGGCCGCGACTTCGTGCGCACCGGCGCAACGATCGACCGCATGTGCCGTGGCTTCCCCGGCGGCGCCTGGAACCTGCCCCGCTACGTCAGCCGCGTCGTGAGCGCACCGTCCGCCACCCCATCCAAACCATGAACGCCATGAGCGCGACTTTCCCAATGAATCCCATCCAAGTAGGCCTGCTCGGCGCAGGCACGGTCGGCAGCGGCACCTTCAAGGTGCTCCAGCGCAACCAGGAAGAAATCAAGCGCCGCGCCGGCCGCGGCATCGAGATCACCATGGTGGCCGACCTCGACACCGCCCGCGCCCGCGAAGTGGCCGGCGAAGGCGTCAAGGTGGTGGCCGATGCGCGCGAAGTCATCGCCAACCCCGACATCGACATCGTCATCGAGCTGATCGGCGGCTACGGCGTCGCCAAGCAGCTGGTGCTCGAAGCCATTGCGGCCGGCAAGCACGTGGTCACCGCCAACAAGGCACTGCTCGCGGTGCACGGCACCGAGATCTTCGCGGCCGCGCATGCCAAGGGCGTGATGGTGGCTTTCGAAGCGGCGGTGGCCGGTGGCATTCCGATCATCAAGGCGCTGCGCGAAGGCCTCACGGCCAACAGCATCCAGTGGCTGGCCGGCATCATCAACGGCACCACCAACTTCATCCTGTCCGAGATGCGCGACAAGGGCCTGGACTTCGCGACCGTGCTGAAGGAAGCCCAGCGCCTGGGCTACGCCGAAGCCGACCCGACCTTCGACATCGAAGGCGTGGACGCCGGCCACAAGGTCACGCTGATGAGCGCCATCGCCTTCGGCATTCCGGTGCAGTTCGACAAGGCCCACATCGAGGGCATCACCAAGCTCGCCGCGCAGGACATCAAGTACGCCGAACAGCTCGGCTACCGCATCAAGCTCTTGGGCATCACCAAGCGCACCGCCCAGGGCATCGAGCTGCGTGTGCATCCGTCGCTGGTGCCGTCCAAGCGGCTGCTGGCCAACGTCGAAGGCGCGATGAACGCGGTGGTGGTGCACGGCGACGCCGTGGGCACCACGCTGTACTACGGCAAGGGCGCCGGCAGCGAGCCGACGGCCAGCGCCGTGATTGCCGACCTGGTCGACATCACCCGACTGCACACCGCCGACACCGCGCACCGTGTGCCGCACCTGGCCTTCCATCCCGACGCCATGAGCGACCTCAAGGTGCTGCCGATGACCGAGGTGGTCACCAGCTACTACCTGCGCCTGCGCGTGGCCGACCAGGCCGGCGTGCTCGCCAAGGTGACGGGCCTGCTGGCCACCGCCGGCATCAGCATCGACGCGGTGCTGCAGCGCGAAGCCGACGAAGTGGGCGGCGAAGGCTCCACGCAGACCGACCTCATCATCCTCACGCACGACGCGCGCGAAGGCACCGTCAACGACGTGCTGGCCGAGCTGCAGGCACTGCCCACGGTGCTGGAGCCCATTGTTCGCATCCGCAAGGAAGAGCTGTCCTGAGGGGCAGCCTGCGAACTTCATCCATCGAACATTGAACCGGTACAACAGGACCATCGTGTGAACTACCTGAGCACCCGCGGCCACCCCGACCGCAAGCGCTTTTGCGAAATCCTCCTCGAAGGCCTCGCGCCCGACGGCGGCCTCTACCTGCCGGCGCACTATCCGCAGGTCGACACCGCCACGCTCGCCCAATGGCGCGCGCTGCCCTATGCCGAGCTGGCCTTCGAGATCCTCTCGCTCTACATCGACGACATTCCGCCGGCCGACCTGAAGGCGATCTGTGCGAAGACCTACACCGCCGAGGTGTTCGGCTCCGACGAGATCGTGCCGCTGCGCGAGCTCGAGGACGGCGTGTACCTCGAAGCCCTGTCCAACGGCCCCACGCTGGCCTTCAAGGACATGGCGATGCAGCTGCTGGGCAACCTGTTCGAGTACGAACTGGCGCGCCGCGGCGCGGAGCTCAACATCCTGGGCGCGACCAGCGGCGATACCGGCAGCGCGGCCGAGTACGCGATGCGCGGCAAGAAGGGCGTGCGCGTCTTCATGACCTCGCCCGACGGCCGCATGAGCCCGTTCCAGCAGGCGCAGATGTTCAGCCTGCAGGACGAAAACATCCACAACATCGCCATCACCGGCGTGTTCGACGACTGCCAGGACATCGTGAAGGCGGTGTCCAACGACCTGGGCTTCAAGCGCAAGTACCGCATCGGCACGGTCAATTCGATCAACTGGGCGCGGCTGCTGGCGCAGGTCGTCTACTACTTCGCGGGCTATTTCCAGGCCACGGCGAGCAACGACAAGCCGGTGAGCTTCACCGTGCCCTCGGGCAACTTCGGCAACGTCTGCGCGGGCCACGTGGCGCGCATGATGGGCCTGCCGATCCAGACGCTGGTGGTCGCCACCAACGAGAACGACGTGCTCGACGAGTTCTTCCGCACCGGCATCTACCGCGTGCGCGGCGCTGTCGACACGCACGAAACATCGAGTCCGTCGATGGACATCAGCAAGGCCAGCAACTTCGAGCGCTTCGTGTTCGACCTGGTGGGCCGCGACGCCGCCCGGCTGCGCCAGCTGTTCGTGGAAGATCTGGGCCTGCAAGGCAGCTTCGACCTGAGCGCCGACCCGGCGTTCAAGCAGGCCGCCGAGCGCTTCGGCTTCAAGAGCGGCCGCAGCACGCACGCCGACCGCCTGGCGACCATCCGCGATACCGAGAAACGCTTTGCCACGCTGGTCGATCCGCACACCGCCGACGGCCTGAAGGCCGCGCGCGAGCAGCTCGCACCCGGCGTGCCGATGGTGGTGCTCGAAACCGCGTTGCCGATCAAGTTCGCCGCCACGCTGGTCGAGGCGCTGGGCGAGGAGCCCGAGCGGCCGAAGCGGTTCGAGGGCATCGAGGCGCTGCCCAAGCGCGTCGTCAAGCTGCCGGCCGACGCCGAGGCCGTGAAGG
Source organism: Variovorax sp. 10N412 (assembly GCF_056394985.1). Taxonomy (NCBI): domain Bacteria; kingdom Pseudomonadati; phylum Pseudomonadota; class Betaproteobacteria; order Burkholderiales; family Comamonadaceae; genus Variovorax; species Variovorax sp. 10N412. Next base: position 453,306 of record NZ_JBFTIO010000001.1, on the reverse strand, counting down.
CCTACATCGCACAGAACTGTGATTGATCACGTCCGGGCCCTCGCATGAAGGTCGTCGGCTTTGCGGGCTATTCGGGCGCGGGCAAGACCACGCTGCTGGAGCGCCTGATCCCCGCGCTCAAGCGACTCGGGCAGCGCGTGTCGGTGGTCAAGCATGCGCACCACAAGTTCGACATCGACCATCCGGGCAAGGACACGTACCGCCACCGCGAGGCGGGTGCCTTCGAGGTCGTCGTCGCCTCCGACAAGCGGCTGGCCGTGATGCGCGAGTTCGAGTTCCCCGTGGAGCTCAGCGTGCACCAGTTGCTGGCCGAGGTGCACCCGGCCGCCGACTGGGTGCTGGTCGAGGGCTTCCGGCACAGCGACGTGCTGAAGATCGAAGTCTGGCGTCGGCCCGGGGGCGACGAGCCGTCGCGCCCGGTGCTCTACACCGACGATCCATTCGTCACCGCCGTGGCCACGGACGACCCGGCCGGCCTGCCCGTGCCCACCGAGCGCCCGCTGTTCGACCTCAACGACGCCGAGGCCATTGCGAATTGGTTGATCGACAGCGGCGACCGCTTCGAATACAACCCCGAACACCATGGCTGACACACCTGTTCCTCCCGTTCCTTTCGCTGCCTCTTCCTTGCGCCCGCCGTTGATGCCGCTCGACGAGGCCATCGCCGTCCTGCTCGCCAGGGCGCAGCCGACGCTGCCCGCCGAGAGCGTCGCCACCTTCGAGGCCGACGGCCGCGTGCTGGCGCAGGACCTCGTGTCCGGCCTGACCGTGCCGCCGCGCGACAACAGCGCGATGGACGGCTACGCCGTGCGCGTGGCCGACTGCGCTGCGCCGGGGGCCGAGCTGGCCGTGGCGCAGCGCATCCCCGCGGGCACCGTGGGCACGCCGCTCGCGGCCGGCACCGCGGCGCGCATCTTCACGGGGGCGCAGGTCCCCGAGGGCGCCGACGCCGTCGTGATGCAGGAAGACACCGCCGCCACGCCGCAGGAAGGCAGCCTGGGCTCGGTTCGCATCGCCATCGTTCCGGCGGCGGGCCAATGGGTGCGACGCGCGGGCGAAGACGTGGCGTCGGGCGACGTGGTGCTCAAGCAGGGCGAACGCCTCACGCCCGCCGCGCTCGGCCTGGCGGCCAGCGTCGGCTTTCACAAGCTGCAGGTGGCCCGCAAGCCGCGCGTGGCCATGCTCTCCACCGGCGACGAACTGGTGATGCCCGGCGAAGTGGCGCCCGACGCCATGAAGCCCGGCGCCATCTACAACTCCAACCGCTTCTTCATGCGCGCCTTGCTGCACCGCCTGGGCTGCGAGGTGAACGACCTGGGCATCGTGCCCGACGACCGCGACGCCACCATCGCGGCGCTGCGCGAGGCGGCCGAGAGCAGCGACCTGATCATCACGACCGGCGGTGTTTCCGTCGGCGAGGAAGACCACATCCGCGCCGCGCTGCAGTCGCTTGGCGAGCTTCAGCTGTGGTCGCTGTCGATGAAACCCGGCAAGCCCTTCGCCTATGGTTCCATCGCGCGCAGCAACGGGCAGGGCGCTTGCCATGTGACCGGGCTGCCGGGCAACCCGGTGTCGAGCTTCCTGACCTTCCTGATGCTGGTGCGGCCCTTCCTGCTGACCTTGCAGGGTGCCACGCGCGTGACGCCCGAGCCCGTGCAGATGCGCGCCGACTTCGACTGGCTGCGCGCCGACAAGCGCCGCGAGTTCCTGCGCGCGCGGCGCAACGCGGCGGGCGGGCTCGAACTGTTCGGCAACCAGAGCTCGGGCGTGCTCACCTCGATGGTCTGGGGCGACGGCGTGGTCGACAACCCGGCCGGGCAGACCATCAGGTCGGGCGACACCGTGAACTTCATTCCCTTCGCCTCGCTGCTCGGCTGAATCGAATGAAAGTCCAGGTTCGTTATTTCGCCTCGGTGCGCGAGGCGCTGGCCCGCAGCGGCGAAAGTGTCGACACGCAAGCCGAAACGCTCGCCGCGCTGCGCGACGAACTCATCGGCCGGGGCGGCTCCTATGCCACCGCGCTCGCGCGCGGCAAGGCGGTGCGCATGGCGCTCGACCAGACCATGAGCGACGAGGCCGCCGCGCTGCACGACGGCTGCGAAGTCGCCTTCTTCCCGCCCGTCACGGGCGGCTGAGCAGGGCGTCCAGCGCCACGAGGCGCTCGCGCAGGCCGTCGGACGCGCGCGTCATCGGCGAACGCAGCTCGTCGTGCATTTCGCCGGCGTGCGCCAGCAGCGCCTTCACGGGGCCGGGGTTCGGCTCGGCGAACAGGCTGTCCACCAGCGGCTGCAAGGCCTGCCATTCGTCGCGCGCCTGCGCCAACCGGTTCTCCGACAACAGCCGCACCAGCCGCACGAAGCGGCGGGTCTGCACGTTGCCGCTGGCCGCGATGGCACCCACGCCGCCTTCGGCCATCGTGCTGAAGATCTGGTGGTCTTCGCCCGACAGCACCTGCAGCCGGCCGTCGGCGATCACGGCGCGCGTCTTGGCCATGTCGCCGCCGCAGTCCTTGATGCCGCGGATGCGCGGGTGCGCGGCCAGCGTCAGCAGCGTGTCGCGCGCGATGGTGACACCGGTGCGGTAGGGGATGTCGTAGACCAGCACAGGCACCGTGCTGGCATCGGCGATGGCGTGGAACCATTCGAGCAGGCCGGCCTGCGACGGGCGGATGTAGTGCGGTGCTGCCACCAGCAGGCCCGCCAGCGGGCGCTCGCACAGCTTGCGCGCCCAGGCCGTGGCCTTGCCCAGGTGGTAGCCCGAAATGCCCATCACCACCGGCAGGCCGCCGGCTGCGGCCAGAACGGTGTCGAGCACGGCCAGCTGTTCGTCCTCGTCGAGCGCGGCGGCCTCGCCGGTGGAGCCGCAGGGCACGAAGCCGGTCACGCCGTCGGCGGCGAGGCGCCGGGTCAGGGCGGCGAGGGCGTCATGGTCCACCGCGCCGTTGCGGAACGGGGTGACGAGGGCGATCCAGAAGCCTGAGAAATCAGGGACAGTGGGATGGGGTTGTTGCGGCACGCGGGTTTCCTCTCAGGAATCGACCGATGGAAAAAGAACCACCGTCGGATGCGCGCGAAACCCATGAAAGGGCCAAAAACCTTGGCAGGTTCCGTCGCTCATCCGACGACGGAACCTCGGCTCCGGTCAGACGAGCTTTGGTTTTTTGGCTTTGCTGCCCTGGCACGCGCAACCGCTTCCAGCGTGCGAAAGCACTGAGGAGGGGGTGGCGAGGCAAGGCATCGTCGCAGTCTAGCGCGATGCCACAATTCGGAAATGAGCATTGCGCGTGTTTCGATCCAGACAGCCGATTTCGACCTTTCGCAGGAGGTCGCCGCGTTGCGTGCCGGCGACAAGCGCGTGGGTGCGGTCTGCAGCTTCGTCGGCACCGTGCGGGACCGCAACGACGGCAGCAGCGTCGCGTCGATGGAGCTGGAGCACTACCCCGGCATGACCGAGAAGGCCGTCGAGGCCATGATCGACGAAGCGCTGCGGCGCTTCGACATCCTCGGGGCGCGCGTGATCCATCGCGTGGGCCTGCTGCAGCCGCTGGACCAGATCATGATGGTGGCGGTGGTGTCGGCGCACCGCGGGCAGAGCTTCGAGGCCTGCGAGTTCCTGATGGACTACCTCAAGACGCAGGCGCCGTTCTGGAAGAAGGAGCAAACGCCCGAAGGCGCCCGCTGGGTCGATGCGCGCGTGGCCGACGACGCGGCGCTCGCGCGCTGGGGCATCAGCGCCCCGAATGCCTGATCCCGCGTTGCCCCCTCTCCCTCGGGGAGAGGGCGCATGAGATCAAAGGGGCTTGAAGCCGCTGCCCTGGATGATCTTTTCCCAGGCCGCCGTGTACGTGCGCACACGCCCCGCGAACTGGCCCTGCGACTCGTAGCCCACCGTCAGGCCCATCGCCGTGAGTTTCTGCTTCACGTCGGGCATGGCCAGCACCTTCTGCAGTGCCTCGCCGTACTTGTCGATGATCGGCTGCGGCGTGCCCACCGGCGCGAAGATGCCGTAGTAGGGCAGGTCGTCCAGGTTCGCGAAGCCCAGTTCGGTGAAGGTCGGCACGTTCGGAATCACGGCCTGGCGCTTGGCGCCGATGGAGGCCACGATGCGCACCTTGCCCGCCTTGTGGTTCTCGATGAAGTCCGGCACCGAGGCGATGCCCGCGGTGATCTGGTTGCCCAGCATGTCGGCCGTCATGGGCGCGCTGCCGCGGTAGGGGGCAGGCTGCACGTCGATCTTGTACTTGTCCGAGATCATCTTCACGAGGAACTCGGGGATCGAGGCCGGCGCCGGAATGCCGATGGTTTCCTTGCCGCCCTTTTGCGTGCGGACCCACTTCACGTACTCGTCCATGGTCTTGGCCGGCGTGCCGCCCGAGACGGCCAGCACGTTGGCGAAGGTGGCGAAGCCGGCCACGGGCACGAAGTCGGTGGCGGGGTTGAAGCCGGGGTTCTTGATGACCTGCGGCAGGATCGAGATGGTGTGATCGTGCGACAGCAGCAGGGTGTGGCCGTCGGCGGGCGACGACTTCAGCACGGTGGCCGCAATCTGGCCGCCCGCGCCGGCGCGGTTTTCCACCACCACCGGCACGCCCAGCACGTCCTTGAGCTTTTCGCCCAGGGTGCGCGCGATGGCGTCGGTGCCCGCGCCAGCCGGAAAACCGACCAGCAGGCGGACGGGGGTGCCGCTTTGCGCCTGCGCAAGGCCCGACAGGCCCAGGGCGGCTAGAAAGAGGCCGGCGCTGATCGCCCGGCGCACCGGTTGACCGCGCTGCATTGAAAAAACCATGATCGACTCCATTCGAGAGAGAGAAATGCCTACGGGCAGGAAACGGGTCTCGTGCAATACCCGTGCCCAGGCTGCCGTGGTCCGCCTGTCACGGGCAGAACCTTGAATCGTGCCCGAACGGCCCTATTTTGGAAGCAGGAATACCACCATGCGACAAGACAAACTCACCACCAAATTTCAGGAAGCCCTGGGCGACGCCCAGTCGCTCGCGCTGGGCAACGACAACGCCTACATCGAACCAGCCCACCTGCTGGTCGCGATGCTGCGCCAGAACGAAGGGCCGCGCGCATTGCTCGAACGCGCCGGTGTCAATGTGCCAGGCCTTTCCCAGGCCGCCGAGGCTGCCATCAAGAAGCTGGCGCAGGTCCAGGGCGCCGACAGCATGCAGGTGGGCACCGAACTGGGCAAGCTGCTGCAGGCCACCGAGAAGGAGGCCATCAAGCGCAACGACCAGTTCATTGCCGGCGAGCTCTTTCTGCTGGCGCTGACCGACAGCAAGACCGACATCGGCAATCTCTGCCGTGCGAACGGCATGACGCGCAAGTCGCTCGAGGCGGCCATCGACGCCGTGCGCGGCGGCCAGGGCGTGAACAGCGCCGACGCCGAAGGCCAGCGCGAAGCCCTGAAGAAGTACACCACCGACCTCACCGAGCGCGCGCGCCGCGGCAAGCTCGACCCGGTGATCGGGCGCGACGAGGAAATCCGCCGCGCCATCCAGGTGCTGCAACGCCGCACCAAGAACAACCCCGTGCTCATCGGCGAACCCGGCGTGGGCAAGACCGCCATCGTCGAAGGCCTGGCGCAGCGCATCGTCTCGGGCGAGGTGCCCGAATCGCTCAAGGGCAAGCGCGTGCTGTCGCTGGACATGGCCGCGCTGCTGGCCGGTGCCAAGTTCCGCGGCGAGTTCGAGGAGCGCCTGAAGACCGTGCTGAACGAGCTTGCGAAGGACGAAGGCCAGACCATCGTCTTCATCGACGAGCTGCACACCATGGTCGGCGCCGGCAAGGCCGAGGGCGCGATGGACGCGGGCAACATGCTCAAGCCCGCGCTCGCGCGCGGCGAGCTGCACTGCGTGGGCGCCACCACGCTCGATGAATACCGCAAGTACATCGAGAAGGACGCCGCGCTGGAGCGCCGCTTCCAGAAGATCATCGTGGGCGAGCCCAGCGTGGAAGCCACCGTGGCCATCCTGCGCGGCCTGAAGGAAAAGTACGAGGTGCACCACGGCGTGGACATCACCGACCCGGCCATCGTGGCCGCGGCCGAGCTGAGCGACCGCTACATCACCGACCGCTTCCTTCCCGACAAGGCCATCGACCTGATCGACGAGGCCGCGGCCAAGATCAAGATCGAGATGGACTCCAAGCCCGAGGTCATGGACCGGCTCGACCGCCGCCTGATCCAGCTGCAGATCGAGCTGGAGGCCGTGCGCCGCGAGAAGGACGAAGCCTCGCAGAAGCGATTCGGCCTGATCGAGCTCGAGATCGCCAGGCTGCAGAAGGAAATTGCCGACTACGACGAGATCTGGCAGGCCGAGAAGGCGCAGGCCCAGGGCAGCGCCAAGGTGCGCGAGGACATCGACAAGATCAAGTTCCAGATTGCGGAGTCGACCGCCAAGGGCGACTTCAACAAGGTCGCCGAGCTGCAGTACGGCCAGCTGCCGGCGCTCGAAAAGCGCCTGAAGGAAGCGCAGGACGCCGAAGCCAGCAAGGGCAAGTCGAGCGCCCCCACGCTGCTGCGCACGCAGGTCGGTGCGGAGGAAATCGCCGAGGTCGTGGCGCGCGCCACCGGCATTCCGGTCGCCAAGCTGATGCAGGGCGAGCGCGACAAGCTGCTCGTGATGGAAGGCAAGCTGCACGAGCGCGTGGTCGGCCAGGACGAGGCCATCGGTGCGGTCGCCAACGCGATCCGCCGTTCGCGCTCGGGCCTGAGTGACCCGAACCGCCCGACCGGCTCGTTCCTGTTCCTCGGCCCCACGGGCGTGGGCAAGACCGAGCTGTGCAAGGCGCTCGCGGGCTTCCTGTTCGACAGCGAAGACCACCTGATCCGCATCGACATGAGCGAGTTCATGGAGAAGCATTCGGTCGCCCGCCTGATCGGCGCGCCGCCGGGCTACGTGGGCTACGAGGAGGGCGGCTACCTGACGGAAGCCGTGCGCCGCAAGCCCTACAGCGTGGTGCTGCTCGACGAAGTCGAGAAGGCCCACCCGGACGTGTTCAACGTGCTGCTGCAGGTGCTGGACGACGGGCGCCTGACCGACGGCCAGGGCCGCACCGTGGACTTCAAGAACACGGTGATCGTGATGACGAGCAACATCGGCTCGCCCATCATCCAGGCCATGGTGGGCCAGCCTTCGGAGGAGATCAAGGAAGCGGTGTGGGACGAGCTGAAGAACTACTTCCGCCCCGAGTTCCTGAACCGCATCGACGAGACGGTGGTGTTCCATGCGCTGGACGCGAAGAACATCGAATCGATCGCCGGGATCCAGCTGAAGGTGCTGACCGCGCGGCTCGCGAAAATGGACCTGGGCCTGCAGGTGTCGCCCGCGGCGCTGGCGGAGATTGCCAAGGTCGGCTTCGACCCGGTGTTCGGTGCGCGTCCGCTGAAGCGCGCCATTCAGCAGCGCATCGAGAACCCGCTCTCCAAGCTGCTGCTGGACGGCAGCTTCGGGCCGAAGGACACGATCGAGGTCAACACCGACCCGATCCAGTCGCCTGGGCAGTTCTCGTTCTCCAAGGCCGGGGAACCAACGGCGGCTGCTTCGGCCTAAGCTGGAATGATGAACTTCATTTTTCGGGTCATTCTTCTGCTCCTGGGGCTGGTTTTTGCGGCCAGCCTGGCCGTGGCGGTCATGCTGCTGGCAGCCGTGTGGGGTGTGCGCTACGCCTGGGGGCGTCTCACGGGCAAGCCCGTGACCCCCTGGGTCGCCTCGATGGGTGGGCGCTTCAATCCGCGCTCCGGCTTCGACCGGTTTCGCCATGCGGCACAGCCTGCCGAGCCCCAGGCGGCCGATGTCGTCAACGCACGGGCGCGCGGCGAGTCGGTGCGCAGCCCCATCGCCATCGGCCCCGCCGATGACGTGACCGACGTGCGGGCCCGCCCCGTGCGCGGCGACTGAGCGTCGTTGCAGCTTTCGCTGCCCGAATGTCTACTGGCTCGTAGAATTTCTACTGGCCAGTAAATTTCCTCCTCGCCGCGCTGTGCGGTGTCGAATCTCCGGCCATGTCGTTTCGCACCGATGGCCCGTTCCGTTTCCCCTCCGTCCGTTCCTGTTCCGCCGTCTCCTTCTCCCTGGGAGCCCGCGGGCAAGCGCGCGCGCCAGCGCGAGGTCAAGCGCCAGGCCGTGCTGCAGACCGCGGCCCAACTCTTCAACGAGCGCGGCTTCCACGCCACCTCGCTGGACGACATTGCCGAGCGGCTGAACGTCAGCAAGCCCACGCTGTACTACTACGTCGAAAGCAAGGACCAGATCCTGCTCGAGTGCGTGAAGACCGCACTCGACCTCATGCATGCCGGCATCGGCGAGGTGCGCGCCGCGGGGGGCAGCGCCATCGAGCAGCTCAAGGCCTGCATGCGCATCTACTCCGGCGTGGTCATGCAGGATTTCGGCATGTGCGTGATCCGCATCGGCGAAGACCCGTTGCCCGCGCCGCTGAAGAAGGAGCTGCGCCATCTCAAGGCCGGCATCGACGGCCAGTTCCGCCGTCTGATCGAGGACGGCGTGGCCGAAGGCTCGCTCGCGCCGTGCGACCCGAAGATGGCGGCCTTCATGCTGGCCGGCGCGCTGAGCTGGATCGGCCGCTGGTACCGCCCCGACGGCGACCTCACGCCCGACCAGATCGCGGACCAGGGCATCGAACTGCTGCTCAACGGCGTGCTGCAGCGCCCTGTTCCCGCTGCCCCCGCCACCGCTCGCGCGCCGCGCAAGCCCGCCATGAAAAAAGGAAAGACCGCATGACGACAGATGCACCTCTGCTGCTGGCCCGCGACGGCGCGGTGGCCACCATTCGCTTCAACCGGCCGGGCGCGCTCAATGCGATCGACGTGCCGATGGCCAACGCCTTTCTTGCCGCCGTGCGCGAACTGGCCGCCGACAAGGGCGTGCGCGCCGTGCTCATGAGCGGGGCGGGCAAGGGCTTCATGGCAGGCGGCGACCTGGCCGTGCTGAGCGCCGACCCGCAACAGGGCGCCGCCGACCTGATCGGCCCGCTGCACGAGGCGTTGACCGTGCTCGACGCGATGGACGCACCGCTGGTCGCGCAGGTGCACGGCGTGGCGGCCGGCGCGGGCCTGAGCCTGATGCTGCAGGCCGACTTCGTGCTCGCGGCCGAGGGCACGCGCTTCAACCTCGCGTACGTGAACCTCGGCACCAGCTGCGACGTGGGCGCCTCGTGGGCGCTGCCGCGGCTGGTGGGCATGCGCCGCGCGCTGGAGATCGCGATGCTCGGCGACACCTACGACGCGGCCGCCGCCGAGCGCATGGGCCTCGTCAACCGCGTGGTGCCCGCCGCCGAGCTCGAGGCCGAAGCGCTGGCGCTCGCGCACCGGCTGGCCCAGGGGCCGACCGTGGCGCTGGGCCACCTGCGCCGCCTGATGCGCGGCTCGCTCGGGCGCGACCTGGCGGGCCAGCTCGACGCCGAATCGGCCGCCTTCCAGGTCTGCGCCGCCACCGACGACTTCCGCAGCGGCCTGAACGCCTTTTTCGACAAGAAGCCGGCCGTGTTCACCGGCCGCTGAATCCGTGTTCACCCAAACCCAGGAGATCCTGACATGACCCTACGCGACATCTTCGTGGTCGGCACCGCCCGCACCGCCATCGGCACCTTTGGCGGCGCGCTGAAGGACGTGCCCAACACCCAGCTGGCCACCACCGCCGTGAAGGCCGCCATCGAGCGCAGCGGCGTGGCGGCGGACGCCATCGGCCACGTGGTCATGGGCAACGTGATTCCCACCGACGTGAAGGACGCCTACCTGAGCCGCGTGGCCGCCATCGACGCGGGCTGCCCCATCGAGACGCCGGCCTTCAACGTGAACCGCCTGTGCGGCTCGGGCCTGCAGGCCATCGTGTCTGCGGCGCAGGCCATTGCGCTGGGCGACTGCGACATCGCCATCGGCGGCGGTTCGGAATCGATGAGCCGCGGCCCGTACTTCGACACCTCGGCCCGCTACGGCGCGCGCATGGGCGACGCGGTGCTGGTCGACTACATGCTGGGCATCCTGCACGACCCGTGGGAGAAGATCCACATGGGCATCACGGCCGAAAACGTGGCCGCGCGCTACGGCATTTCGCGCGAGCAGATGGACGAACTGGCCGCCACCAGCCAGCAGCGCGCCGCAGCCGCCATTGCGGCGGGCCGCTTCAAGGAACAGATCGTTCCGGTCGAAGTGAAGACGCGCAAGGGCGTGGTGCTGTTCGACACCGACGAGCACGTGCGCGCCGACACCACCGTCGACACGCTCGCCAAGATGAAGCCCGCGTTCAAGAAGGACGGCCTCGTGACGGCCGGCAATGCCTCGGGCATCAACGACGGCGCCGCCGCCGTGGTGCTGGCCGAAGGCGGCCGCGTGAAGGCGCTGGGCCTGAAGCCGCTGGCGCGCCTGGTGGGCTACGCACACGCCGGCGTCGAACCGGCCTACATGGGCATCGGGCCGGTGCCGGCCACGCGCAAGGTGCTGGAGCGCACAGGCCTGAAGGTGAGCGACTTCGACGTGATCGAGTCGAACGAGGCCTTCGCGGCGCAGGCCTGCGCGGTCATCAAGGAACTGGGCTTCGACCCGGCCAAGGTGAACCCCAACGGCTCGGGCATTTCGCTGGGCCATCCGGTGGGCGCGACGGGCGCGATCATCACGACAAAGGCCATTGCGGAACTGCACCGCACGGGTGGGCGCTACGCGCTGGTCACCATGTGCATCGGCGGCGGCCAGGGCATTGCCGCCGTCTTCGAGCGCGTCTGAGCGCGTTCAGGGCACACTTGCCGGCATGCTGCGCCCACCTCTGCTGATCGATCCCGACGAAGTCGAGATCAGCGCCATCCGGGCGCAGGGGGCGGGCGGGCAGAACGTGAACAAGGTGTCGAGCGCGGTGCACCTGCGCTACGACATCCCCGCCAGCTCGCTGCCCCCCGACGTCAAGGAAAGGCTGCTCGCCCTGCGCGACAGCCGCATCACGCAGGAGGGCGTGCTGGTGCTCAAGGCCCAGCAGCATCGCACCCAGGAAATGAACCGTGCCGACGCACTCGCGCGCCTTCAGGCGGTGGTCGACACCGTGGCCACGCCGCCGCGCGTGCGGCGCGCCACCAAGCCGACCTATGGTTCGAAGCAGCGCCGGCTCGAGGGCAAGAGCCAGCGCTCGCAGATCAAGAACCTGCGCGGGCGGGTGCAGGACTGAGCCCGGCGGCGCCACCGCGCAGCCGCCGGATCTGCAGCCAGACGCCGGCCAGGTACAGCAGGAACAGCACGCCGGTGATGGCCTTCAGCTCGGGCGCCTCGGGGCTCGACAGCAGCGGCGCGCCCAGCGGCAGGCGCGTCAGCGTCTCGGTGAAGGCCGGGATCCAGTGGAAGAGAAAGCTGGCCGAGTAGGCCGCGGCCTCGACATGGCGCGCACGGCGCCCGAAGAGCATGCCGCGCCCTGCCATGGCGCCCACCGCCAGCGCCACCAGCGTCAGGATGCCCAGCGCATGCGGCTTGCCGAAGCCCCCATGCTGGAAGATGCCGAAGCCGGTGAGGCAGGTGAGCACGGTGGTCCACACGAAGACCTGTCCCAGGCCGGTGCGCAACGTGATCTCCTTGTCGCGGAACAGGGACCAGAGCCCTGCGACGACGGCGACCAGACTGATCGCCGTGTGAACCGTGCCGAGGGACGTGAGTCCCAGCCATCCAGTGGGTGCCATGCGGATCTCCTCGTGTCGTGATGCGGAATTTTGGCGTTTTGCAACGAATTTGTGTGATCTGGGAGGAAATGAGTGCCAAGACCCTGCTTTACGGGACTGACACGCCGCGCAAGCACAATCGCAGTCATGAGAAGGTTTTTCCACCCCGTGGTGCTGTCCGCGCTTCTTCTGTCACCGGTCGCGGCGCTGCTGGCCGGCTGCGGCCCGGGGGCGGCGCAGGGCGCAAGCAACGTTGCCACCGGCGCCGCCGCCGAGCTCAAGTGGGAAGAGCTGGTTCCCAAGAGCTGGGACCCCACCAAGCGCTACCGCAACATCAGCCTCGAGGCGCTGCGCGACAACGACCCGCGGGCGATCCAGCTGCTCGACGAAATGCGTGCCGTCTGGGACAACGCGCCGGTCAACGTGGCGCTCGACGGCAGGGCCGCCAGGCTCTCGGGCTTCGTGGTGCCGCTGGACGCCTCGCAGGACGGGATTCGCGAATTTCTGCTCGTGCCGTACTTCGGCGCCTGCATCCACACGCCGCCGCCGCCCGCCAACCAGATCGTGCATGTGATCGCGCCCGCGCCCGTCAAGGGGCTGCACGCCATGGACACGGTGTACGTGAGCGGCACGCTGAAGGCGGCGCGCTACGCGTCGGCGGACATGGGCGTGAGCGGCTACGAGATCGCGTCGGCCGCGGTCGAGCGCTTCACGCCGAAGCAGCCGCAGTAGCCGCAGCAGTGGCCGCAGCAGTGCAGGGGGCAGGCCCGTGGGGCGCACCCCTCAGGTCATGCGCTGCGACAAGAAATCGAGGAACGACGTGATGCGCGCCGACAGCTGCGTGTTGCGGTAGTACACCGCGTTGACGGCCTGGCGCACGTCCGCCGTGTCCTTGGCCAGCACCTGCACCAGCGCGCCGCTCGCACGGTCTGCGCCCGTCATGAAGTCCGACAGGCACGCGATGCCCACGCCGGCCAGCGCCAGCTGGCGCAGCGTTTCGCCGCTCGACGCGGCCACCGTGGGCGTGATGTTCCACTCGTCGCCGTGCACGCCGCGCAGCGGCCAGCGGTTGAGCGACTCGGGCTGGGTGAAGCCCAGCAACGCATGCCCGGCCAGTTCGGCCACCTTGCGCGGCTTGCCGTGCGCCTCCAGGTAGGCGGGGCTCGCGAGCACGCGCAGACGGTGCGTGCCGAGCGGGCGCGCATGCAGCGTGGAGTCGCGCAGCGGCCCGATGCGAATGGCGATGTCGGTGCGCCGCTCCAGCAGGTCGATGGGCAGGTCGTCGGTGTCTAGTTCCAGGCTGATCTGCGGGTAGAGCCTTCGAAACTCCGGCACCAGCGGCACGATGGCGTGCAGCATGAAGGGCGAGGCCGCGTTCACGCGCAGCCGCCCCGCGGGTTGCTGGCGGCGCGCGGCCATCTGCTCTTCGGCGTCGTCGATGGCATCGAGGATGGCGCGCGTGCGCTGCAGGAAGGCCGCGCCTTCCTCGGTGAGTTCGAGCCGGCGCGTGGTGCGGCGCAGCAGCGTGGTGTCCAGCTTCTGTTCGAGCCGGCTCAGCGCGCGGCTGATGCCCGAGACAGTTTGCGCGAGCTGGTCGGCCGCGGCCGTGATCGAGCCCGCGTCCACCACCGTGCGGAAGGCAACCAGTTCTTCGATGGTGGTCTTCATGGGCGCACGCGGTCCGGCGTCGTTCAGTGCGTGGCTCGTGCCGCCGTCACGTCGATGCGCGGCATCAGCGCCGCGAGCGCCTCGCCGTCGGTGCGGTAGCTGAAGAGCATGGGCCCCGGCGCGAGCAGGCCGGCGCGTTCCAGCACCTGCATGGCGGGCAGCTTCAGGCCGCTCAGGTGCAGGCGCACGCCTTTGGACTCCATCATCCGGCGGATCGAGCCGAACACCTCGGCGCCGGTGATGTCGATGCGGTTGATGGGTTGCGCGAACAGGCACACGTCGGTGAGCTCCGGCTGCTCGGCCAGCGCCACGGTGAGCGCGCGCTCCAGCGTGGAGGCCGAGGCGAAGTCGAGTTCCGCGTCCATGCGCAGCGCGTACAGGTGCGGCGCCAGCGGCGGCAGCTTCCACAGGTGGCGGTCGCGCAGGCTGCCGTCGGGGTGCAGGCCCACTTCGATGATGCGCGGGTGCAGGTGGCGGTACATGTAGTGCGCCATGCTGGCCAGCAGGCCGCCCAGCACGCCCCAGTAGATGCTCGGCGCGGTGGCGATGGTCAGCACGAAAGTGCCGAAGGCAATGCCCGCCTCGATGCGCGACACGCGCCACAGCGCCTTGAAGCTCGCGGGCTTCACCAGCCCCAGGATGGCCGTGACCACCACCGCCGCCAGCACCGCCTGCGGCACGTGGTACAGCAGCGGCATCAGCCACAGCAGCGCACCGGCCACCACCACCACGCTGAAGAGCGTGGCCCAGCCGGTCTGCGCGCCCGCATAGAGCGTGATGGCCGAGCGCGAGAACGACGAACTGGTGGGAAAGGCGCCCGTGAAACCCGAGGCCAGCTTGGCCAGGCCCTGGCCGATCAGGTCCTGGTTTTCGTTCCACAGCGTGCCGGCGCGCGCGTTGTCGACCTTGGCGCTGGAGGCAGTTTCCAGAAAGCTCACCAGCGTGATCATCAGCGCCGGCAGCACCAGCGCACTGAAGGTGCCCAGCGGCAGCAGGCCGGGCCAGTACAGCGAGGGCAGGCCCGAAGGCAGGCTGCCCACCACCGCGCCACCGCGCAGGGCGTAGTCGACCGCCCAGCTGATCGCGGCCGCACCGGCGACCAGCGCCATGGTGGTCGGAAAGCGCGGCAGCAGGCGCTTGCCCAGCCACAGCACCGCAACGCTGCCCAGGCCGAACGCGATGGCCACCAGGTCGGGCAACGGGCCGCCCTGCAGCACCTGCGGGATGGTGCGCCCCGTGAAGCCCAGCAGCGCGGGCAGTTGCGAGACGGCGATGAGCACCGCCGCACCCTGCGTGAAGCCGATGAGCACCGGCGAGTTGACCAGCCTCAGCAGCCAGCCGAACCGACCCGCGCCCAGCACGATCTGGATGGCGCCGGACATCAGCGTGAGCCACACCGCCATCGCCACCCATTCGGCGCTGCCTGCCACCGCCAGCGGCGCGAGCGAGGCGCCGACCAGCAGGCTGGTGAGCGCCGTGGGCCCGACCGACAGGCGCTGCGACGAGCTGAACATCACCGCGATGAGCGCCGGGAACAGCGCCGCGTACACGCCCGTCACCAGCGGCATGCCGGCCAGCGCGGCGTAGGCCACGCCTTGCGGAATGACCATCAGCGCCACGGTGATGCCGGCCATGGCCTCGTTGCGCAGCAGCGCGGCGGAAGGGCGCGGCCAGGCGAGACAGGGAACCCAGCGCGCGAGGCGCTGGCGAAGGGAGGAGGAGGGGGCAGCCGGGGTCATGAACGTTTGCGGGCGCACGGAGAAGAAACACACAGGCACATGCGCGGTGCGACGCGCGGGAGCGATGCCAAAGGCAGGGGCGGAATCAGATCAGCGAGGTCGCGTTCTTCAGCACGTAGTCGCAGGCCTTGGTCTTGACCTTCGACGACAGGATCTTGAAGTTCAGCGTCTGGCCGTCGCCGCCCTTCAACAATCCCTTGGCGCCGCTGGCGAAGCCCGTCTCCTGCGGCTTCTGGCCGGTGATCTTGGCCAGCAGCTTGTCCTTGACCGAGGCCGCATCGCCACCCAGGTAGTTGTTCTTCACGCAGTACTGCAGCACCCCGGCCGCATTGCCCATGGTGCTGGAGCCGATGGCCGGCATCTTGAAGCCGAGGTTGCCGAGTGATGAACCGCCGGCGGAGCCGCCTTGCGAACTGGCGCTGGCCGCCTCGCCGGCTTTTTCCTTCAGCTGGTCGAGCAGCTTGTTGGCCTGCGCCGAGGCGCCTGCCGCAAGCAGGGCCAGGGCGATGACGGTGGAGCGAGCATGCATGGTGGGTCTCCTTTGGAAGCGGCCACCAGCATAACGGAGAGTGCCCGGGACTCTGGCCCCCGCGGCACGCCGATTACTTCGTGCGCGGCGGGCGCTTTTCGAGCAGCGGCGTGCTCGTGCCCTGCACGCCGACCAGCCCCAGCACCGTCACCAGCGAGTTCTGCGCACCCTTCCAGCCGTCGGTCACGTCGATCCACTCCGAGAGCGCGTGGAAGCCGCCGGTCTTGCCGCCGCCGCCGATGATGATGGCCGGGATGCCCAGCGACATCGGCACGTTGGCGTCGGTGCTGGCACCCGTCAGCAGCGTCTTGTGGCCGAAGGCCGCGTTCGAGCGCGTGGCGGCCTCGACGATTACCGTGTCCGACTGCGTGCGGCCGCCCGGGCGGTCGCCGATGAGCCTGGTGCTCACGCTGAGCGTGTTCACGTTCCAGCGCTTGTTTTCTTCCACCACCGCTTCGTCGATGGCGGCCAGGATCTTCTTCTCGGTTTCCAGCAGCGGCGCCATTTCGTCGGAGCGGATGTCCACCGCCATGCGGGCATCCGGCGCGATGGTGTTCACCGAGGTGCCACCGCCCACCGTGCCCACCGTGAAGGTGGTCTTGGGAAACGTCGGCGTGCGCACGTCGGCGATCTTGGCGATGGCGCGGCCCATGCCGTGGATGGCGCTGGGCACCTGGCCGAACGCACCGAAGCTGTGGCCGCCCGGGCCCTTGAAGGTCACTTCGTAGCGGTGGCTGCCCGTGCCCAGCATCAGCACCGTGCCTTCGGGCGCAGGCTCCAGGCCGACCATGCCGTCGATGTCCAGGTTGTCGCGAAACACGGCCTTGATGCCGCGCAGGTTGCCCAGCTCTTCCTCGCCCACGTTGCCCACGAACAGCAGGTCGCCCACGGTCTGCACCTTGTTGTCGTTCAGCACCTTGAGCCACGACAGCAGCACCGACAGGCCGCGCGTGTCGTCGGAGATGCCCGGCGCGTAGAGCTTGCCGTCGCGCTCCTTCACCTTCACGTCGGTGCCGGCGGGGAACACGGTGTCGAGGTGGGCCGAGATGAGCAGCTTGGGCCCGTTGCCCGTGCCCTTGCGCAGCCCGACCACGTTGCCTTCGGCGTCGATCTTCGCGTCGGCGAGGCCGAGCGCCTTCATGCGCGCGAGGAAGGCTTCGGCGCGCTTCTGTTCCTTGAACGGCGGAGCCTCGATCTCGGTGAGCATCTTCAGGTCTTCGACCGAGCGCTCGTGGTCGGCCTTCACAGCGTCCAGCAGCTTCTGGATGGCGGGGGACGCCATCAGCTGCGTGTAGGCCTTGTCGACGTCGGGGCGCACCTGCGTGGGCGTAGCCGCGACCGAACCGGTCTGGGCATGGGCGAGGCCGGCGGCGGCGGATGCCAGGGCGAGCACGATCGGAGCGAGGCGAAGAGACGCTGGGCGGGACATGGTGAGCAAGATTCCTTGGGTAGTGAAGCGGAAAGGAACGCGCCGACGACGCGGTGTCGTCAGCAATTCTTGCGGCTGTGCTAAGCGCCTGCTCTGGTTTAATCTTCGGCGTTGTCAGTTTTTCTAACGAGCCGATCTTCATGGCCACCATGCGCCGCCACATTCCCAGCACCCGCGCGCTGCTGATCTTCGACGCGGTGGCCCGCCATCATGGCGTGGGCAAGGCCGCGGAGGAACTGTGCCTTACGCACAGCGCGGTAAGCCAGCAGTTGCGGCTGCTGGAGAGCCAGATCGGCGTGCGGCTGGTGCAGCGCACCGCGCGCGGCACCGAACTCACCGAGGCGGGGCGGCGCTACCACGGGCAGGTGTCGGGCGACCTGCTCCGCCTGCAGAACCACACGCTCGAGGCCATGGCGCAGCGCACCGACGGCCTGCGCCTGCTGGTGGGTGCGGTACCGGTGCTGGCCGAGGGCTGGCTCATGCCGCGGCTGCCGGCATTCATCGCGCAGCACCCGGGCTGCAGCCTGCACCTGCAGGTGTTTCCGACGCATCTCTACATGGAAGACATGCCGTTCGACGTGGGCTTGCAGTACGACGACGCGGTGTGGCCCGGTGCGAACGCGCTGCCCTTGATGGGCGAGTCATGCGTGGCGGTGTGCTCGCCGCAGGCGAAGGGGCGCCCCGCCATGGCGCGGGGCGACTTCCGTGCCGCGCCGCTGCTGCAACTGCGCACCCGCATGGGCGCCTGGGAAGAGTGGTTTGCCCAGACGGCGCACGCGCAGGCGCCGGACAGCCTGGTGGCGGGGCACCGCTTCGACCTGTTTTCCACGCTGATTGCCGCGGTGCGCGCCGACCTGGGCGTGGGGCTGGTGCCCGCGTATTTCGTCGAGCGCGAACTGCGTTCCGGCGAACTGGTGCTCGCCTGCCCGCACCGGGCGCCGTCGAGCCGGGGCTACAGCGTGTTCGTGGCGCCGAGCCGCACCGACGATCCGTTGATCGGCGCCTTCGTGGCGTGGCTTCGGGCGACGGCGGCCGAGCCGCAAGCGCAGGCGGCTTAGTCCGGCCGGCGGAACAGCAGCACGGAGTTCGTGCCGCCGAAGGCGAACGAGTTGCTGATGGCGGCCTCGAGCGACGGTGCCGCGGTGTCGCCGGGCGCCACGAGGTTCAGCTGGCACGCCGGGTCGATCTCCGAGCAGTGCGCGTTCGGCGGCAATTGCCGCTGGTGCAGCGCCAGCACGGTGATGACCGCCTCGATGGCGCCGGCCGCGCCCAGCAGGTGGCCATGCAAGGCCTTGGTCGAGCTCACGCGCAGCGCGCCGAGGTCGTCGCCCCACACGTCCGCCAGCGCATTGCGCTCGACCACGTCGCCGATGCGCGTGGCCGTGCCGTGCGCGTTGCAGTAGCCCACGTCGCGCGGCTGCAGGCCGGCCTGGCGCAGGGCCGCGCGCAGGGCGCGTGCCTGGCCCGGGGCGTCGGGCTTGGTGAGGTGGGTGGCGTCGCTGCTCAGGCCCCAGCCGGCCAGCGTGGCGTAGCTGCGGGCGCCGCGCGCACGGGCGCGTTCGGCCGATTCGAGAATCAGGAAGGCCGCGCCTTCGCCCAGGGCGAAGCCGCTGCGGTCGGTGGCGAATGGGCGCACCGCGCCGGCTGCTTCGCCGGGCGGGAAAGTGGCCAGCGTCTGCATGGCCTGCCAGGCCACGACCACGCCGGGCACGATCAGCGCTTCGCTGCCGCCGGCAATGGCGATGTCGACCTCGCCGCGCTGCACGGCCTTGGCCGCTTCGGCGATGGCGGCGGACGACGAGGCGCAGGCCACGGAATAGGTGAGCACCGGCCCTTGCACGCCCTGGCGCATGGCCACGTGGGCGGCCGGCGCGTTGGGCATGAAGGCTGGAATGGTCAGCGGCGACACGCGGCCGTTGCCGCGGTAGGCCGCTTCGAGCGCCGCCGCGCCGCCCATGCCGCAGCCGGAGAAGACGCCGATGCGTTCGGGGTCGGCGTCGCCGGCCGCCAGGCCCGCGTCGCGCATCGCCAGGTCGGCGGCGGCCACGGCCAACTGGCTCACGCGGTCGACGCCTGCCAGCTGCAGCTTGGTGAACCAGCGGGATTCGTCGAAGGCCGCCGTGGCGGCCGCGGCCGGCTTGGGCAATTCGGGAAAGACGGGTTGGATGGCCGAGTGGCCCTGCATCAGCGCCTGGAACAGCGCGCCGGGCTCGTCGCCATGCGGCGCCACGACGCCCAGACCGGTGACCGCGACGGCGTGGTTCACGCTGTCTTCGCGGCCCGGACCTTGTCGACCAGCTGCGCGAGTTCGGCCAGGGTGTCGATGCTCGCGTCTTCGTCGGGCATGGTGATGCCGAAATGGTCTTCGATGGCGAAGAGAAATTCTGCGAGCGCCAGCGAATCGAGTCCGCCGGTTTCCCGCATCGACGCATGCGGGTCGAGCTTCGACGGATCGATGCCGTATTTCTCGTGGATCAGGTCCTGCAATTCCTTCAGCGAACTCATCGTGCGATGCCTGTCGTCATGTGCCGCCGAATCGATTGCCGCCCCTGGAGGGCGTGCCATTGAATCGATCCCTTCCTCGTTCGGCCAGTGGTGAGTGTGATCAATGATTGCCGATGATATCCGCTCGCACCCTAGGGACATCCCCCTTGCTGTCGCTTTGTCGCCTGCTTGTCCGCGTGTCTTCCCGGCCGCCAGCGCAGCGAGGGAAGGGCGAACGCCATGCCCAGCAGCGCGCCGGCCAGCACGTCGAGCACCACGTGCTGCTTGACCGCCAGCGTCGAGTAGGCAATGGCGGCAAACCAGAACCAGTTGATCCAGTACAGGAATGCAGGCGTACGGGCCCGGCGCAGCACGTCGTGCACGCGCACGGCCGTGAAGATCGCCACCGCGACATGCATCGACGGACAGGCGTTGCCGGCTGCGTCCACACCCTGCAGCATCGCGAAGCCGGGATAGCCCGACGCATCGATGGGCAGCGGCGGGATCTGCGTGGGCCAAAGGTAGAAGATGCCCAGCCCCGTGAGGCACAGGCCGCTGATCCACAGCCCGTAGACCAGCAGATCCCTGAAAGTCAGCTGCAAGCCGGGCGCGACGCCCACGTACAGCCAGAGCGACAGGTAGGCGCCCAGCGTGTAGGGCTGGAACGCGATCAGGTGGTCCAGCGCCGTGAGCGGCATCACCGTGACCGGAAAGGCCGGGTTGCGCAGCAGGTGGAAGTAGCCGATGAAGAAAAGCCACGTGAAGACCGTGGTACCGACCGCCTTCAGCAGGAAGTGGCGGCGCATTCGCAGCCAGATGTCGGCAGTCCACGCGTGTGGTCCGGCGTCGGGCGCCATGTGCAGGGGGATCTGTGAGTGCATGGTGTCGGTGGCCGATCTTGCCAGAGCGCGGCGGCCCGCCGTGGCTCGCCCCCGAAGCCCCGCCGGTTCAGGCGGCGGCAGGGCGCTTGCGATGCTGGAACGACGTCGGCGAGCGGCCCGTGGCTGCCTTGAACATCGCGCAGAAGGCGCTGTCGGTGGCATAGCCGCTGGCGGCCGCCACCTGGCTCACGGCCATGCCGCGCGCCAGCAGCGGCAACGCATGCGCCATCACGGCCTGCTGGCGCCATTGCTGCCAGCTCATGCCGAGCTGGTCGCGGAACAGCCGCGCCACGGTGCGCTCGCTGGCGCCGATCCCGGCCGCGCGCTCGGCCAGCGTGGCGCGGTCGGCCGGGTTGCGCAGCAGCGCCTCGCACAGTTGGCGCAGGCGCTTGTCGGTGGGCAGCGGCACGTCGATGCGGATCTGCGTGGCGCGTTCCAGCTCGTCGACCAGCAGCGGCGCGATCATGCGCTCGCGCTGCGGCGCATGCGGGTCGGCCGGCGGCAGGCCGTCGGGCGTGGTGTCCAGCGCCAGCATCAGCGCGCGCAGCAGCGGGCTGATTTCGAGCACCTCGCATTTCTCCCAGGTCGGCGCGATCCAGGCGTGCAGGTAGACGGTGCGCAGCTCCGCGTCTTCGATCAGCGTGATGCTGTGCGGCATGTTGGCCGGCACCCACAGCGCGCGGGAGGGAGGCACGATGTAGCTGCCGTCCTGCGTGCTCAGGCGGATCACGCCGCGGGTGGAGAAGGTGAGCTGCGGCCACGGGTGCTCGTGCAGCTCGACCCGCGTGTCGGCCGTGAGGAAGTGCTCCTTGGCGCGCAGCGGGCGCACTGCGTCGGGGGCGTAGAGGTGGGGCGTGAGCGGCCCGACGCTGTGCGCGGGCGCGGCCACCGTGCCGCGCGCACTCCGGGCGGGGGGCGGTGCGGCGGTGTCCGCGGTGTCTGCGCGTCGGGCGGTTCTGGCGGTCGCGAAGGAGGGGGGTGCGTCGCTTGGCATGGTTTCGACAAATGTTGTCGCTGTATCGCCATTCTGCCGTGCCACCGCCGCATAGCATCGGTGCCCGCCCCGGTTTTTTGTAGCAATCCATGTCCTCTTCGACCTCCTCGACCGCCGTCCCGCCCACCACCTTGCGCACCGACGCCAAGCTGATCGGCCTGGTCGGCCTGGCCCACGCGGTCAGCCACTTCAGCCAGCTCATCCTGGCGCCGCTGTTTCCTTGGCTGAAGGACGCGTTCAACGTGAGCTACGTCGAGCTGGGCGCCGTGCTCACGGTGTTCTTCGTGGTCTCGTGCATCGTGCAGGCTGCGTCCGGTTTCATCGTCGACAAGCTGGGTCCGCGCCCGGTGCTGTTCGTGGGCCTGGGCGCGCTGGGCCTGGCGGCCTTCGGCTACGCGGCGGCGCAGAGCTATTGGATGCTGCTGCTGAGCGCGGTGGTCGGCGGCATCGGCAACGGCGTGTTCCATCCGGTGGACTACACGCTGTTCAACCGCAAGGTCGCACCCACGCGGCTGGGCCATGCCTACAGCGTGCACGGCATCACCGGCAGCCTGGGCTGGGCGCTGGCCCCGGCCTTCGTGGTGCCGATCGCCATCGCCTACTCGTGGCGCGTGGCGCTGGCCTCCGCAGGCGCCGTGGCCCTGGTGGTGCTGCTGGTGCTGTGGGTGTACCGCAGCGTGCTGTCGCTCGACGCGGCCGCCGTGCACAAGGCCACGGGGCAGGGCGCGGCTGCACCGGCCGGCGGCGAGTTCGACTTTCTTCGCATTCCTGCCGTGTGGATGTGCTTCGGTTTCTTCTTCTTCTATGCCGCGGTGATCAGCGTGGTGCAGACCTTTGCGCCGGTCGCCGCGGGCCACTTGCATGCGGTGCCGGTGGCGCTGGTGGCGATGTGCCTCACGGTCTACATGGTGGCCAGCGCGGTCGGCATGGTGTTCGGCGGCTTCCTGGCCTCGGACCCGTCGCGTTGCGAACGCATCGTGGGCGCGGGCTTCGGCATTGCGGCGACGCTGGCGCTGGTGTTGGCCTTTGCGGACTTTCCGCCGGTCGTGGTGCCCGTGCTGTTCGGCGCCATGGGTTTCGTCTCGGGCATCGCGGGGCCTTCGCGCGACCTGCTGGTGAAGAAATCGACACCGCCCAATGCCACCGGCCGCGTGTACGGCGTGGTGTATGCGGGGCTCGACATCGGCCAGGCCGTGGCGCCGCTGGTGTTCGGCCGGCTGATGGACAGCGGCCAGTACACCAGCGTGATCGTCGGCCTGGCGCTGGTGCAGGGCGTGCTTATTGCGAGCGCCTTCAACGTGCGCCGCGTGCGCCGCACGGCGTTCGTACCTGCCTCGGCCTGACGCCGCTTTCAGCCGAAGTGCCGCCGATATCATCGGCCGCATGCAAGCCTTGTATGTCTATGTGATCGCCGGCGCGGTGCTGGCGGGGTTCGTTCAGGGCCTGTCTGGGTTTGCGTTCGGGTTGGTCGCCATGTCGGTCTGGGCCTGGACGCTGGAGCCGCAACTGGCCGCCTTGCTCGCGCTGTTCGGGGCGCTGACCGGGCAGGTGATCGCCGCGGTCACCGTGCGCCGGGCCTTGGACAAAAGCATTCTGTGGCCCTTCGTGCTCGGCGGCCTGGTCGGCGTGCCCTTCGGTGTCTGGCTGCTGCCGCACCTCGACCTCGTGGTCTTCAAGTTGTGCCTCGGCGTGCTGCTGGTGCTGTGGTGCCCGGCCATGCTGATGTCGCAGCACCTGCCGAAGGTGGCGTTCGGCGGGCGCGTGGCCGACGGGGTGGCCGGCGCCATCGGCGGTGCCATGGCGGGCATCGGCGGGTTCTCGGGGACCATTCCCACGCTCTGGTGCACGCTGCGCGGCTTCCAGCGCGATACGCAGCGCGCCGTCATCCAGAACTTCAACCTGTCGATGCTGATGGTGGCGTTCGCGATCCACCTGGCCAGCGGCAGCATCTCGCGCGCCACCGTGCCGCTGCTGGCGCTCGTTGCCGTGGCGGTCGCGGTGCCGGTGCTGCTGGGCGCGCGGCTGTACGTCGGCATCAGCGAGGCCATGTTTCGCAAGCTGGTGCTGGGCCTGCTGACCGCGTCCGGCGTGGCGATGCTGGCGTCGGCGGTGCCGGCGCTGTTGCAGCGCGGTTGAGCGGCTGAGCGGCAGGCCGGGAACCTTCCCGGCCGCGTGCTTTCCAAGTGCAGGACCGGTCGCCTTGGCCGGCCTTTTTCCCCATCCGGAGCGTCCCCCCGAAATGCGCCTTTGAGCCTCCCCTGATTCGCCGCTATGCAAAGCCTTTGCATCGCCTCGCAACGAACTCATCGGAGGGCCGCGCATGGCTCATCGCACACACGCTCCGCGTCCGGCCGCAGGCCTGGGCGCTTCTTCTGCTTTCTCTTTCGCACTGCGCCACGTGCGCCTTGTGCTGCCCGACGGGCGGCTGCTGTTCGACGACATCGACGAGACTTTCCAGTCCGGCCGCATCGGCCTCGTGGGCCGCAACGGCGCCGGCAAGACGCGGCTCGTCGAATTGCTGGCAGGCCGAATGGCGCCGAGCGCGGGCGCGGTGCTGCGGCCAGCGCGGCTGGCGCATGTGCCGCAGGACCTCGCGCCGGCGCCGGACGCCAGCGTGGCCGATCTGGCCGGGCTCGGGCCGCCGCTGGCGGCGCTGGCGCGCATCGAGGCGGGCGTCGGTGCGCCGTCGGACTTCGATATCGCCGAGGGGCAATGGGATCTGCCGGCCCGCTTCACCGCAGCGCTGCAAGTCGCCGGACTCGCGCTCGCACCGCTGCGGCCGTCCGACGGTCTGAGCGGCGGCGAACGCACGCGCGTGGCGCTGGTCGGCGCTTTCCTGTCGGGCGCCGACGGCTTGCTGCTCGACGAGCCCACCAACCACCTCGACGCCGATGCGCGCCGCTGGTTGAGCGAGCAGCTCGCCGCGTGGCGGGGCGTGGCCGTGATCGCAAGCCACGACCGGGAACTGCTCGAGGGCATGGACCGCATCGTCGAGATCACGCCCCACGGCCGCCTGCGCGGTTGCACCGGCGGCTGGACCGCGTACAGCGCGTGGCGGGACCGCGAAGCAGCCGCCGCGCAAGCCCGGCTGGACCATGCGCGCACCGAGCGCGCGAGCGCCTTGCGCGAACTGCACAAGCAGCACGATGCGCAGCAGCGCCGTGCCGCACGCGGCACGAACTGGGCGCGAGAAGCGAACCTGGGCGGGCTGCACCTGGGACGCCTGAAGGACAACGCACAGGCGCATGCAGGCCGAGAGAGCGAGCGCAAGCGCGAGAGCCGCGACGCGCTCGACAGCGCGGTGCGCGAGGCCGCAGCCCATGTGACGGGCGCGCCCGCCGTGGCGCTCGCGCTGCCGGCCTCGTCTGTTCCCGCGGGACGCCGCGTGCTGTGGCTCGAAGACGCAGTGCCTGCGTGGCCGGCCGATGCGCAGCCGTCGAGCCTGTGCCTGCACGGCCCTGTGCGCATCGGCGTCACAGGCGCCAATGGCTGCGGCAAGACCAGCCTCCTGCGGATGCTCGCGGGCCGCGACGAGCCACGCGCCGGCAGGTGTGAAGCGCCGCTGCGTTCCGCATGGCTGGACCAGGGCCATGACGCGGACGACGCGCTGTCTTCGGGCCGCTCCGTCTTGCAGCAGTTGCAGGCCCTGCATTCGCTTTTGCCCGAAGCCGAACTGCGTACCCGGCTGGCGCTGCTGGGGCTCGGCGCGGCCGCGGTGTGCCGGCCCGTGGCACAGCTCAGTGGGGGCGAGCGCCTGAAGGCTGCGTTGGCATGCGCCCTATGGAGCGGCGCACCGGCGCAGATGCTGTTGCTCGACGAGCCGACGAATCACCTCGACATCGCTTCGGTGTCGGCACTCGAACAGGCGTTGCGCGGGTTCCCTGGAGCGATCGTGGTGGTGTCGCACGATTCGCGGTTCCTGTCGGCGCTGGGTCTTACGCACAGGCTCGATGCGCAGTCAGGCGGGTGGGCGCTGAGCGACCTGGGGTAGGGGCCTATCGCGGCAACGCCAGCGCGAACGGCAGGCTCAGAACGCCCAGCAGGGTCGACAGCGTCACCAGCCCCGCCACGTACGGCCCGTTGTAGCCCATGCGCGCGGCCAGCACATAGGCGCTCGATGCCGTTGGCACGGCGGAGAAGGCCATCAGCACGACCGCCTGCGTCGCGTCGAGCCGCAGCGCATGCACCAGCCCCCAGGCGACCAGCGGCAGGAACAGATGGCGGATCGACAGCACCGACACCGCCAGCACCTTGCCCGTGCCCAGCGTGGAGAACTTCATGCCCGCGCCGGCCGCGAGCAGCCCCAGCGCCAGCGACGCCGCGCCGATGCGCGTGAGTGTCGGGGTGGCCCAGCTCGGCACGGTCAGGCCCAGGACGTTGGCCAGCAGCCCGGCCACGGTCGCCACGATCAGCGGGTTGCGCACCAGCTGCCGCAGGAAACCGGTATTCGCATGACGCGTCATCGGCCACACCGCCGCAATGTTGAAGATGGGCACGCACACGCCGATCAGCACCGCGATCAGCAGCAGCCCTTCGCCCCCGGCCAGCCGCTCGGCCAGCGCCAGGCAGATGAACGAGTTGAAGCGGAACGCGACCTGCGTGCTGGCCGCGTGGTCGCGCCGGTCGATGTGCGCGCGAATACCCGGAACGAAGGGCAGGGCGTAGGCCATGGCGATGCCGCATGCGCCGATGCATAGTCCGGCGGTCAGCAGGTTCGACGTGGCACCGAAGTCCAGCGGGCTGCGCACGATCGAATGGAACAGCAGCACCGGAAAAAGAAAGTAGTAGACCAGGCTCTCGACCTGGTCCCACACGCGGCGGTCGAGCGCGGTGTAGCGGCACAGGAGCCAGCCGATGGCGATGAGGGAGAAGTCGGGGAAGAGCAGCTGCGCGTAGTTCACCGCTTCGAGGATAAACCGGACAGACCGTGGGTATTCCACAGCACGGAAAGCGCCTTTCGGACGCTAGCATCCGGGCTTCGTTTTTTCGACATCAAACAATCCAAGGAGTTATCGATGCAACGTCGTCAATGGAGCGCGCTGGTGGGGGGCGCCGCACTGGTTGCTTTTGCGGGCCAGAGCTTTGCACAGGGCTACCCGAACAAGCCCGTCGAGCTGAGCGTGCCCTTCGCACCCGGTGGCACGACGGACATCGTGGCGCGCGTGATCTCCGACCCGCTGGGCAAGGTGCTCGGCCAGCCGGTGGTGGTGATCAACCGCGCCGGCGGCGGCGGCATCGTGGGCGCGGCCGAAACCGCGCGCGCCACGCCCGATGGCTACAAGCTGGGCATCGCCACCGTGTCGAGCACGGCGGCCAACCCCGCCATCAATCCGAAGACGCCGTACGACCCGATCAACGACTTCACGCCGATCATCAACATCGCGGCCACGCCCAACATCATTGCGGTGAACCCGAACTTCCCGGCCAAGAACTACGCCGAGTTCGTGGCCGAGCTGAAGAAGAACCCCGGCAAGTACTCGTACGCGTCGTCGGGCACGGGCGGCATCGGCCACCTGCTGATGGAGCTCTACAAGAGCCTGACCAACACCTTCGTCACGCACATTCCGTACCGCGGCGCGGGCCCGGCGCTGAACGACGTGGTGGCCGGCCAGGTGCCGATCATGTTCGACAACATTCCCTCGGCCATGCCCTTCATCACCAGCGGCCGGCTGATCCCGATCGTGGTGTCCGCACCGCAGCGCCTGGCCGCGCTGCCCAACGTGCCGACCTTCAAGGAAGTGGGCCTGGAGCCGGTGAACCGCATGGCGTACTACGGCATCCTCGGCCCCAAGGGCCTGCCGAAGGAAGTGGTCGACAAGATCAGCGCGGGCGTGAAGAAGGCCGTGGAAGAGCCGGCGGTGCGCAAGCGCATCGAGGACACCGGCTCGCTGATCGTGGCCAACTCGCCCGAACAGTTCTCCGCGCAGATCAAGGCCGAGTACGAGGTCTACAAGGACGTGGTGAAAAAGCAGAACCTCAAGCTCGACTGAGGTTTTTCGCGCACCGCAAAGCCGCCCGCGTGCCGGGCGGCTTTTTCTTTTGTTATCTTGCATTGCATGACCGAGGCCGCCACGCAAACACCCGACATCGACGATTTCATCGACGCCCTCTGGCTCGAGGACGGGTTGTCGAAGAACACGCTGGCCGCCTACCGGCGCGACCTGGCGCTGTTCGCGCAGTGGCTGCGCCTGCAGCGCGACGGCGCCGCGCTCACTGCCGCGCGCGAGACCGACGTGCAGGCCTACATGGGCGCGCGCCTGTCCACCCAGGGCAAGGCCACTTCGGCCAACCGCCGGCTCACGGTGTTCAAGCGCTACTACCGCTGGGCGCTGCGCGAGCGGCGCGTGGTGGCCGACCCGACCATCCGGCTCATGCCCGCGCGGCAGATGCCGCGCGCCATCAAGACGCTGTCGGAGAAGCAGGTCGACGACCTGCTCGGCGCGCCCGACGTCGAGACGCCGCTGGGCCTGCGCGACCGCGCGATGCTGGAGCTGATGTACGCCAGCGGCCTGCGCGTGAGCGAGCTGGTGGCGCTCAAGGCCATCGACATGAGCCTGAACGACGGCGTGCTGCGCGTGCTGGGCAAGGGCAACAAGGAGCGGCTGGTGCCCTTCGGCGGCGAGGCGCGGCGCTGGATCGAGCGCTACATCGACGAGTCGCGCCCCGCCATCCTCGACGGCCAGCAGACGCCCGACCTGTTCGTGACCGCGCGCGGCGCCGGCATGACGCGCGTGATGTTCTGGATGATCGTGAAGAAGCACGCGGCCACCGCCGGCATCCACGTGCCGCTGTCGCCGCACACGCTGCGCCACGCCTTCGCCACGCACCTGCTGAACCACGGCGTCGACCTGCGCGCGGTGCAACTGCTGCTGGGGCATGCCGACATCTCGACCACCACCATCTACACGCACGTGGCGCGCGAGCGCCTGAAGCAGTTGCATGCCAAGCACCATCCGCGCGGCTGATTCTCCTGAACCTTGGCGCATCGGCTGCGCCGGCTGGAGCCTGCCGCGCGCGCTGTGGCCGGCGTTTCCGGCCGAGGGCTCGCACCTCGAGCGCTACGCGCAGCGTTTCGACGCGGTCGAGATCGACACGTCTTTCTACCGGCCGCACCGGCGCGAGACGTATGAACGCTGGGCCGCGAGCACGCCCGCGGGGTTTCGCTTCGCGGTCAAGCTGCCGCAGTCGGTGACACACGAATGCAGGCTGGTCGATGCGATGCCTGCGTTCGAAGAATTCGCCGCGCAGGTCGAGGGGCTCGGCGACAAGTTGGGTGCGCTGGTCGTGCAGTTGCCGCCCAGCCTGGCGTTCGATGCCGACGTGGCGCGCAGGTTTTTCACCGCGCTGCGGCAAAGGCATTCGGGCGCGGTGGTGCTGGAGCCGCGCCATCGCAGCTGGTTCATGCCGCAGGTCGACGGCCTGCTCGCGGGCTTTCAATTGGCAGACCCGGTGCTGTTCGACGAGGCTGCGGCACCCGGTGGCTGGCCGGGCCTCGTCTACCTGCGGCTGCACGGATCGCCGCGGCGCTACTGGTCGGCCTACGACGACCGCCTGCTTGCGCGGCTCGCTCAGCGGCTGCGGCGCGCGAAGGAAGAGGGCGCGCAGTGCTGGTGCGTGCTCGACAACACGGCGGGCGGCGAGGCGGTCGGCAACGCGCTGACGCTGCTGCGCCTGCTGCAAGACCAATGATCAACAAGAGGAGACACCACATGAACTTCAATCGACTCTGCGCCGGCCTCTCGCTGGCCGTCGCCAGCGGCCTTGCCGTCGCACAAGGGTTCCCGAGCGCCAAGCCCATCCGCCTCATCGTCGGCTATCCGCCCGGCGGCGGCATCGACTTCGCGGCGCGCACGGTGCAGGTGCCGCTGCAGGAGGCGCTCAAGCAGCAGCTGGTGGTCGACTACAAGCCGGGCGCCAGCGGCATGATTGCCGCGACCGAGCTCACGCGCCAGCCGGCCGACGGCTACACGCTGCTGCTGGCCAACACGGGCCCGTTCGCCATTGCGCCCTACCTGCAGAGCAAGCCGCCGTACGACCCGATCAGGCAGTTCACGTACATCGGCCAGATCAGCCAGGGCAGCTACATCGCGGTGACGCGGCCCGACCATCCGGCGAAGAACCTCAAGGAGTTCGTGGCCTGGGCCAAGGGACAGCCGGGCAAGGTCAACTTTGCCTCCGGCGGCAACGGCACCTCGACCCACCTGAACGGCGAGCTGATGAACCAGGTCACCGGCCTGGACATGACGCATGTGCCGTACAAGGGCAGCGCGCCCGCGGTGCAGGACCTGCTGGGCGGGCAGACGCAGATCCTCATCGACGCGGGCAGCGTGCTGCTGCCGCAGGTGAAAGGCGGCAAGCTGAAGGCGCTGGCCGTGACCGGTCCGGTGCGCGACCCGCAGCTGCCCGACGTGCCGACCGTGAAGGAGCTGGGGCTGGCGGGCATGGAGGCGGTCGGCTTCCAGGGCTTGGTGGGGCCGGCCAACATGCCCAGGGACGTGGTCGACAAGCTCTCCAGCGAGTTGGCCAAGGCGCTGGCGCAGCCGGAGATCAAGGCGAAGTTCGCCGCGGCGGGCGCCGAGGTGCATTCGCTCGGCCCGGTCGAGTTCGCGGCTTTCGTCAAGGCGGACAATGAGAAGTGGTCCAGGCTGATCAAGGAGCGCAAGCTGCAGCTGGACTGATGCAACCCACGTAACCGACAGACATGAATTTCCTGGCCTCTTCGAAGCATTCGCGCCGCACGGCGACCCGACTCCTGGCTGCCGCCGCGCTCGTCGCTGCCTCCGGCGCCCACGCCCAAGCCATTCCCAAGACCGTGCGGCTCATCGTCGCGTATCCGGCCGGCGGCGTCAGCGACGTGGTCGCGCGCGCACTGGGCGACCGGCTGGCCGCGCAGATGGGCACCACGGTGATCGTGGACAACCGCGCCGGCGCCAGCGGCGCCATCGGCATGGACGCCGTCGCCAAGGCCGCGCCCGACGGCGCCACGCTGGGCTTCTCGGCCATCAGCCCGCTGGTGCTGAGCCCGCACCTGGGCAAGCTGCCCTTCGATCCGCTGAAGGACGTGGCGCCGGTGGCCAGCGTGATGTATTCGCCGGTGCTGCTGATCGCCACGCCAGCCAGCAAGGCGAAGGACTTCAAGGCGCTGATCGACGATGCCAAGGCGCACCCGGGCGCGGTGCGCTGGGCAACGTCGGGGCCGGCGTCGCTGGGCCACATCGTGCTGGAGCAGCTGCATGCGGCGGCGGGCGTGGACATCACGCACGTGCCCTACAAGGGCGGCGGCCAGCAACTCAACGACGCCATCGGCGGGCAGTTTGAGATTTTGTCGACCAACGCGAGCCCGACGCTGTCGTCGCACATCCAGTCGGGCAAGCTGCGCCCGCTGGCCGTGGGCGCGCCGGCGCGCCTGGAGAGCCTGCCCGCGGTGCCCACGCTGGCCGAACTGGGCTACAAGGCGGCCAACATCAACTCGGTGTTCGGCGTGTTCGCGCCGGCCGCCACGCCCCCTGCGCTGGTGGCGAAGTACAACGCCGAGATCAACAAGGCGCTGGCCAGCCCCGAGCTGCGCGCCAAGCTCACGGCCACCGACAACGTGCCGACCGGCGGTACGCCGCAAGCGTTCGCCAAGGAGATCGCCAGCGAGTTCGAGAGCAACGGCCGCATCATCAAGTCGGCGGGCATCAAGGCCGACTGAGGCTGCTGATGCGAAAGTGACCGCGCGGCTTGCGGTTGGATTCACCCTACCTTATAGTAGGTAGATGACAGACGCCACCGCCCTTGCCACCGGCAGCACCCGCGAGCAGATCCTCGCGGTGGCGCGCGGCTTCATCGAGACCCGCTCCTACCTGGGCTTCAGCTTCCAGGACGTGGCCGATGCGGTGGGTGTTCGCAAGGCCAGCCTGTACCACCACTTTCCGACGAAGGAAGCGCTGGGTATCGCCGTGATCCGCGCGGCCACGCAGGGTTTCAAGGACTGGGACGCCGCCCGCGCGCGGGAGCCGAAGGACGCGCTCGAATCTTATTTCCGCATGTACCGCAACACGCTGCGGGCCGGCTCCGCCATGTGTCCCGCAGGCGCACTGGCCCCGGGCTGGGGCGTGATCAACGACGAGCTTCGCCTGGCCGTGCAGGAACTGCGCAACACCCAGGTGACGTGGCTCACCGGCGTGCTGGGGGCGCTGGCGTCCGCGCAAGGCACGCGCGAGAAAGCAGAAAAGGGCACGAAGGCCAGGCGCACCTCGGTCGCCTCGCTCGCCGCCTATGTGTTCTCCGTGTGCCAGGGCGCGCTGCTGTCGGCACGCATGACCGGGCGCGTGGAAGACTTCGACGAAGCCATCGTGCAACTCAGGAGTTCACTGCCCGGCTGACCGCCGGGCTCGACGCAGGCACGCTCCGGTGTGCCTCTTTTTTAACCTCATAGCCTACCGATTGGATGGTAGGTTTTATCTGTTGGAGCATCGCCATGAAAGCCGTCATTTCCGCCTACGCCCGTTCTCCCTTCCACTTCGCCAAGAAAGGCGCCCTTGCCGGCGTGCGGCCCGACACGCTGGCCGCCGGCGTGGTGCGCGGCCTGCTGCAACGCACCGACCTCGACCCGGCGCTGCTCGAAGATGTCATCCTCGGCTGCGCGTACCCCGAGGCCTCGCAGGGCAACAATCTCGCGCGCATCGTCGGGCTGCTCGCCGGACTGCCGCACGAGGTGAGCGGCATGACGGTGAACCGCTTCTGCGGCTCGTCGATGCAGGCCGTGCACATCGCGGCAGCGCAGATCGAGGCAGGCATGGGCGAGGCCTTCCTGTGCGTGGGCGTGGAGTCGATGACGATGGTGCCTCAGGGCGGCTTCAACTTCTCGCCCAACCCCGAGCTGCAGGGCAGCACCGACGCCTACATCTCGATGGGCGAGACGGCCGAGAACGTCGCGCAGCGCTGGAACGTGAGCCGCGCCGACCAGGAAGCCCTCGCGGTGGAATCGCACCGCAAGGCGGCCGAGGCGCGCGCGCAAGGCCGGCTGGCCGGGGAGATCATTCCGGTGCGCCTGGCATCGGGCGACATCGTCGATGCCGACGGCTGCATCCGCCCCACGACCTCGGCCGAAGCCTTGGCGAACCTCAAGCCCGTGTTCCGCCCAGATGGCGTGGTCACGGCCGGCACCTCGTCGCCGCTGACCGACGGCGCGGCCGTGGTGCTGGTCACCAGCGACGCCTTCGCGGCGAAGCACGGGCTGAAGGCGCTCGCGCGCATCAAGTCGTTCGCGACCGTGGGGGTCGACCCGGCCGTCATGGGCATCGGCCCGATTCCGGCCACCCGCAAGGCGCTGGCGCGCGCCGGCCTGAGTGCCGCGGACCTCGACGTGATCGAGATCAACGAGGCCTTCTCGTCGCAGGCGCTGGCCTGCATCCGCGACCTGGGGCTCGATCCGTCGAAGGTCAACCTCGACGGCGGCGGCCTGGCCATCGGCCATCCGCTGGGCGCGACCGGCGCGCGCATCACGGGCAAGGCGGCGTCGCTGCTGGCGCGCGAGGGCGGGCGCTATGCGCTGGCCACGCAATGCATCGGCGGCGGGCAGGGCATTGCGACGATCCTCGAGCGCGTCTGAGCGTCCGAGAATGACGCTCGTCACAACCAGGAGACTCCCATGGACAAGCTGTACCTCGAGGACCTGAAGGTCGGCGACCGCTTCCAGAGCGCCGAGCACACGCTCGACGTGGCGCAGATCAAGGCCTTTGCGCAGCAGTTCGACCCGCAGCCCTTTCACACCGACGAAGAGGCTGCGAAGAGCACCTTCTTCGGCGGCCTGGCCGCGAGCGGCTGGCACACCGCGGCGCTCACGATGAAGCTGCTGGTGGAGAGCGGCATTCCGCTGGCCGACGGCATCATCGGCTCGGGTGGCGAGCTGCAATGGCCCAAGCCCACGCGGCCCGGCGACGTGCTGCACGTGGTCAGCGAGGTGGTCGACATCGTGCCCTCGCGCTCCAAGCCCGGGCGCGCGATGGTGACGATGCGCTGCCAGACGCGCAACCAGCGCGGCGAGGTGCTCCAGTACTTCACGCCGAAGCTGGTGGTGCACGCGCGGCCTGCCTAGAACGACGCAGGCCGACGGCTTCAGGCCTTGTCCTGGGCCGCCGAGAGCTGGCGCAGTTCCTCGGCGCTGAACCCCGCCCGCGCGCGCGCCTCGAGGTTGAACGGCGGCTTGTGCCGCGGCGCGTCATAGTGCGCCACGAGGGCCGGGTAGGTCACTTCGGCGTCGATGCCCGCGCCGTCGCACAGCCATCGGTACCAGTGGTTGCCGATGGCCACGTGGCCCACCTCGTCGCGCAGGATGATGTCCAGGATCTCGACCGCGCGCAGCGCATCCGGCGTGTTCACGCGCTTGAGCTTGGCCTGGATGAGCGGCGTGGCGTCCAGGCCGCGTGCTTCCAGCGTGCGCGGCACCAGCGCCATGCGCGCGAGCACGTCGTCCTTGGTCTTCTCGCACATGTTCCACAGGCCGTCGTGGCCGGGGAAGTCGCCGTAGCGGTGGCCCATGTCCTGCAGGTGCGCGTGCAGCAGCGTGAAATGCAGCGCCTCTTCTTCGGCCACGCGCAGCCAGTCGCGGTAGTAGGCCTCGGGCATGCCGTCGTAGCGCCACACGGCGTCGAGCGCCAGGTTGATTGCGTTGAACTCGATGTGGCAGATCGAATGGATCAGCGCCGCGCGGCCCTCGGGGGTGAAGGGCGATCGTTTCTGCACGGCGGTGGCGGCCACGCGCAGGGGCTTTTCGGGGCGGCCCGGCACGCCGATGTCGTCGCCCGGCACGCGGATGGCATCGCTTGCTATTGAATCTGTAGCGGACAACGCAGCGGCGGCGCGCGTAGCGGCCACCTTTTCATCGGGATCTGTCAGGCGCAGCGCGGCGAGCGCACTCAATCGGGGGTGCATCCCTACAATTCTAGTTTTGACCTTCTTTGACATTCCCGGAGACAAGAACAATGGCGCTCTATGAACTCGACGGCGTGGCTCCCCAACTGGGCGAGGGTGCATGGGTGGCCGACAGTGCGCAGGTCATCGGCAACGTCAGGCTGGCGGACAACGCGAGCGTGTGGTTCGGCGCCGTGCTGCGCGGGGACACCGAGACGCTGACCATCGGGCGCAACAGCAACGTCCAGGACCTGTCGGTGCTGCATGCCGACGTCGGCTGCCCGCTGACCATCGGCGACAACGTCACCGTGGGCCACCAGGTGATGCTGCACGGCTGCACGGTGGGCGACAACTCGCTGATCGGCATCCAGGCCGTGATCTTGAATAACGCGAAGATCGGCCGCAACTCGATCGTTGGCGCCGGCAGCGTCGTGACCGAGGGCAAGGAGTTTCCCGACAACTCCCTCATCATCGGCTCGCCGGCCAAGGTGGTGCGCACCCTGGACGACGCGGCGGCTGCCCGCCTGCGCCAGAGCGCGGAGCACTATGTAGAAAATGCCCATCGCTTCGCGAAGGGCCTTAAAAAGATCGCCTGACCGGTTCGGTTGCAGGCACACACAGAAAGAAAACGTTTTGAGCGAGCTGCACAAATTCCTGTTCGATGGCCTGCCGGTGCGCGGCATGATCGTGCGCCTGACGGATGCGTGGCAGGAGATCCTTGCGCGGCGCGCCTCCAACACCTCCACCGGTCCCTATCCGCCGCCCGTGGCCGAGCTGCTGGGCGAGATGGCGGCTGCTGCCACGCTGATGCAGTCGAACATCAAGTTCAACGGCGCGCTGATCCTGCAGATCTTCGGCGACGGCC
Organism: Variovorax sp. 10N412; assembly: GCF_056394985.1. Taxonomy (NCBI): domain Bacteria; kingdom Pseudomonadati; phylum Pseudomonadota; class Betaproteobacteria; order Burkholderiales; family Comamonadaceae; genus Variovorax; species Variovorax sp. 10N412. The sequence goes on along the minus strand of NZ_JBFTIO010000001.1, from coordinate 418,166 downwards.
CGGTGAAGGTGGCCGTGGCCGAGGCCAAGCCCGACCTGAGCCTGCGCGCCACCGCCAAGGTCATCGGCGACCTGCCGGCCGATGCGCGGCTGCCCGACATGGTCAACGTGAACAACAAGGGCCGCTGCGCGATCACGCTCGACCCCAAGGACAAGCTCCCCGGTGTCACGCCCTACCAGGGCGTGGTGCCGCTCTTCGGCGACGAGGGCGAGAAGCTGGGCAAGCTCAGCGACGTGCTGCAGCACTACATGCTGCAAAGCGAGCAGCTCGACACCACGCTGGTGCTCGCAGCCGACGACAAGGTGGCCGCGGGCCTGCTGATCCAGCGCCTGCCGGTGAAGGGCGAGGGCAACCTGGAAGGCACGTCGGGCACGTCCCAAAGAGACCACGACCAGGCCAACGAAGACCAGATCGGCCTGAACGAGGACTACAACCGCATCTCGATCCTCGCGTCCAGCCTGACGCGCGACGAGCTGCTGACGCTGGACATCGAGACCATTCTTCGCCGCCTGTTCTGGGAAGAAAAGCTGCTGCGCTTCGAGCCGCAGGCCGGCCTGCTGGGCCCCCACTTCGCGTGCACCTGCGGGCGCGAGCGCGTGGCGCAGATGATTCGCGGGCTCGGCGTGGAGGAGGCCGACAGCATCCTCGCCGAGCGCGGCGACATCGAGGTGGGCTGCGACTTCTGCGGCAAGCAGTACCGCTTCGACGCGGTCGATGCGGCGCAGATCTTCAGGCCGCCGACCGACCAGATTCCGGGCAGCCCGATCGTCCAGTAGAAGGCGGGCGCCTTCAACCTCAGCGCGGCGCGTCGTCGAAGCCGCCGAACGCAATGTCCGGCGCGCTGGTGTTGTGCTTGGACGGGAGGCTGCGCCCGAAGCGCACCTGCGTGGCCTGCAAGGTCTTCACCTCAGGCAGCGGCAGCACCTGCGGCGCGGCTTGCGGCGATGCCTGCCAGCGCACCTCGCTCACGTCGGCGTTGTCGGGCGTCACGTACATCGAGCGAAGCACCGCGAAGGGTTGTGCGCTGGCGGTGGGCCTGGAGAACGCCACGTCGAGCGCGGTGCGCGTGCGGCTGATTTCGTCGACACGGGCAACGGCGCTCCCGCCGTCCGTGAAGCGGACATGAATGGCCAGCGGCCGGGGCACGATGCGGATCGATGCGATATTCACCACCGGCCGCGCCGCCGCCTCGACCGGCCCCAGCAGGAACGACGAGCCGTAGACGCCGTCGCCGAAGCGCGCGTCGGGCAACGGCTTCAGGCGCCAGTAGCCGTCGGACGGATAGAGCACGATGGCCTCGAGCGCCTTGCCGTTCTCCTTCTTGAACACCTGCAGCAGGTGAAAGCCGCTGTCCTTGCGCTTGCCCACCTGCACCGGCACGCGCTGTGCGCGCCAGAAGGTCGGCAGCGTCATGCCGACGATCCGCCACTGGGCGTTGTCCATCAGCACCACGGTGCGCTTCCTGAAGCGATGGGCCGGGTCGGTAGGGTGCGCGCCGCCGTCGAAGTTGCAGCCCGAGAAGTCGGGGGCGGTGACGTCGTTGCCGATCTTGTCGAGGTAGTCGGGCTGCAGGGCCTCGATGCGCATGCGGCGGATGCCCTCGCCGCGCAGGGTGAGGGAGACGTTGTCTTCCTCGGCGCACGCGGTGGTGGTGGTGCCGTTCTCGACGGTGGCGGCGACGGGGGCTGCGAGGGCGAGGGCGGGGGCGGATGCCAGCAGCAGGGCGGCGAAAGCGGCAGTCGAAAGGTGCATCGGGTCTCCGGTGAAAGGGGCGCGGGCGCGATGCGGCGCGACAGCCGGGGTGCTAGTCGCGGCGCGCAATCAGGTCGCTGAAGAGCTTATGTTCGCATTGCGGGTCGGAACACTTCTCGCAAGGCCATGACCACGAGGCGGGCTTCGCGTCGAGCCTGCCTCTCGCGCGGCCCTCGTTGCCGGCGATCGAGTTGATGGCGTTCCACGCGCTGGCCAGCCGCTCGCCGCCCGTGCCGTGCACCACGGCAAACGACAACCTGGCGCCGGTGAGCGCGGCACGCACCAGCGTGTCGGTCGGCTGGCGCGCGTGCGGGCCGTCGCGCATGTCGTCGGCCACCCAGGGCAGGTCGAGCGCGGTGAGCAGGGTGATGGCATAGCGCCGCTGTGCCGCCAGCGCGCCGTCATACAGCGTGGTGTCGGCAAACAATTGCTCGCTGTAGACCGCCGTCATGAGCGCCGTGGTGTCGGCCACCACCACGCCCAAGGCGGCCGCGGCGTCGATGCGGCGGGTCTGTTCATCGGCGATGGCCTGCTGCTCGTCGGGGCGCGGCGTGCGGCCTTCGCGCTCGCACCACTCGCGCAGGTACTCGCTCACGAGCGTGGTCGGTGTGCCGCGCTCCTGCAGGCGCTGCGCAAGGGCGCGTGCCAGTTCGGTCTTGCCGGTGCTCTCGGCCCCCACGAGCGCGATGACGCAGCCGGTCGGCAGGCTTGGCGTCATGGGCGCACCGCCTGGGTCGCCGTGCCCGGCATGCGTTGCCGCCACGCCAGGTAGCCGGCCACGCTGAGCACCGCGAACACCGCGTACAGGCCCACGGTGAGCCACAGGCCCTTGTGGATGAAGAGCCCCACGCTCACCACGTTCACTGCCAGCCAGATCAGCCAGTTCTCGATGAACTTGCGCCCGAGCAGGAACTGCCCGACCAGGCTCAGCCCGGTGGCGAAGCCGTCCCACCAGGGCACGTCGGTGTCGGTGAAACAGATCAGGAAGAGGGCGACCGCCGGCCATGCGAAGGCGCAGGCGGCCAGGGTGAGGGCGATGCCGCGCGGCGAGAGCCGGCTGACATGCAGCGCGCTGCCGTCGGCGCGGTGGCCGCGCAGCCATTGCGCCCATCCCCATAGCGCGATGAACGCGAAGAAGACCTGCAGCGATGCGTCGCCGTAGATGCGCGCCTTGGCGAACACGGCCACGTAGAGCAGCGAACTGACGATGGCCAGAGGCCAGCCCCAGTGGATCTCGCGCATGTTGCAGCCGACCATGGCGAGTGCCAGCAGGGCTGCGACGAATTCGAGCCAGCTGACGGGGGAGCCCCACAACAAGAAAGCGGGGGCCGAGAGAAGCTCGGTCATCAGCGGGCGAAAGAGTGAAGGGTCAGTGCGCGATCTGCACGAACACTTCGTTCGGCTTGACCATGCCGAGTTCGGCGCGCGCGCGTTCCTCGACCATCTCGAGGCCGTCCTTGAGGTCGTTGACCTCGGAGTTCAGGCGCTCGTTGGTCAGCGCGGCCTTGGCGTTGGCTTCCTTCTGGTCGGACAGCTTGGTGCGCAGCTGGCCCACGTCGCGCACGCTGCCGCGCCCGTTCCACAACTGCCACTGCAGGACGGCCAGCAGGAGCAGCAGGATGATCGGTGGAACGAGGCGGGCGCGCATGGCGCGTGGCGTCCTGGCGTTACTTCAGGTTGTAGAACGCGCCGCGGCCGGGGTACACGGCGATGTCGCCCAGGTCTTCTTCGATGCGCAGCAGCTGGTTGTACTTGGCGATGCGGTCCGAACGCGACAGCGAGCCGGTCTTGATCTGGCCGGCGTTGGTGCCCACCGCGATGTCGGCGATGGTGCTGTCTTCGGTTTCGCCCGAGCGGTGCGAAATGACGGCGGTGTAGCCCGCGCGCTTGGCCATCTCGATGGCGGCGAAGGTTTCGGTCAGCGTGCCGATCTGGTTGATCTTGATCAGGATCGAGTTGGCGATGCCCTTGTCGATGCCCTCCTGCAGGATCTTGGTGTTGGTGACGAACAGGTCGTCGCCCACCAGCTGCACGCGCTTGCCCAGGCGTTCGGTCAGGTGCTTCCAGCCGTCCCAGTCGCCTTCGTGCATGCCGTCTTCGATGCTGATGATCGGGTACTTGTCGACCCAGGTTGCCAGCATGTCGGTCCAGCTCTCGGCCGACAGCGAGAGGTTTTCGCCCGACAGCACGTACTTGCCGTCCTTGTAGAACTCGCTGGCCGCGCAGTCCAGGCCCAGGGCGATCTGCTCGCCGGCGGTGTAGCCGGCCTTGTCGATGGCTTCGAGGATGAGCTGGATCGCTGCTTCATGGCTTTCGACGCTGGGGGCGAAGCCGCCTTCGTCGCCCACCGCCGTGCTGATGCCGCGGTCGCCCAGGATCTTCTTCAGCGCGTGGAACACTTCGGCGCCGTAGCGCACGGCCTCGCGGAAGCTCTTGGCGCCCACGGGGATGATCATGAACTCCTGCAGATCGAGGCTGTTGTTGGCGTGCGCGCCGCCGTTGATGACGTTCATCATCGGCACCGGCAGCTGCATGCCGCCCATGCCGCCGAAGTAACGGTACAGCGGCAGGCCCGACTCTTCGGCCGCGGCGCGGGCCACGGCCATCGAGACGGCCAAGGTGGCGTTGGCGCCCAGGCGGGCCTTGTTGTCGGTGCCGTCCAGGTCGATCATCGTGCGATCGAGGAAGGCCTGTTCGCTGGCGTCCAGGCCGAGCACCGACTCCGAGATCTCGGTGTTGATGTTCTCCACCGCCTTCAGCACGCCCTTGCCGAGGTAGCGGCTCTTGTCGCCGTCGCGCAGCTCGATGGCTTCGCGCGAACCGGTCGATGCGCCCGAGGGCACGGCCGCGCGGCCCATGGTGCCCGACTCGAGCAGCACGTCGCACTCGACGGTGGGGTTGCCTCGGCTGTCGAGAATTTCGCGGCCGACGATGTCAACGATTGCACTCATCTTTTGTCTTTCTCTTTTGGTTCTCTTTGGGCGAATAAATGAACGGGGCTCAGAGGCCCTCGACGGCGATCATGTTCATGATCGCGGCGCCGGCGCGCGCTTCGCGCGCCTTGAGGTACTCGGGCGTTTCGTAGAAGGCCTTGGCCTGCTCGAAGCTGGCGAACTTGAGCACGACCACGCGCGTGGGCTGCCAGTCGCCTTCCAGCGGCTGCACCTGGCCGCCGCGCACGCACACTTCGGCGCCGTGCGCCTGCATGGCCAGGCTCGACCACTTCTTGTAGTCCTCGTACTGCGCCGGGTTGGTCACCTCGACATGGGCAATGACGTAGCCGCTGCTCATGCCACGGCCTTCAGCGACTTGCCGGTGCTGCCCGCGCTCTTGTCCTTGTGCTCCAGCGCCGCCTTGATGAAGGCGTTGAACAGCGGGTGGCCGCCCCACGGGGTCGACTTGAACTCGGGGTGGAACTGCACGCCCATGAACCAGGGGTGCACGTCCTGCGGCAGCTCGACGATTTCGGTCAGGTGCTCGCGCTGCGTGAGCGCCGAGATCACGAGGCCGGCTTTGCGCAGCTCGTCGAGGTAGTTGACGTTGGCTTCGTAGCGGTGGCGATGGCGCTCGGTGACCACGTCGCCGTAGATGCTGTGCGCCAGCGTGCCGGGCGTGACGTCGGAGCTTTGCGCCCCCAGGCGCATGGTGCCGCCGAGGTCGGACTTCTCGTCGCGCGTCTTCACGGTGCCGTCGGCGTCCTTCCACTCGGTGATCAGCGCGATCACGGGGGTGGGCGTCTCGGGGTCGAACTCGGTGCTGTTGGCGTTCTTGAGGCCGGCCACGTGGCGGGCGTATTCGATGGTGGCCACCTGCATGCCCAGGCAGATGCCGAGGTAGGGGACCTTGCCTTCGCGGGCGAAGCGCGCTGCCGAGATCTTGCCCTCGACACCGCGCTGGCCGAAGCCGCCGGGCACCAGGATGGCGTCGTACTTGGCCAGGCGCGAGACGTCCTGCGTCGAGATGGTCTCGGAGTCGATGTAGTCGATCTTCACGCGCGCATGGTTCTTCATGCCGGCGTGGCGCAGCGCCTCGTTGAGCGACTTGTAGCTGTCCGACAGGTCGACGTACTTGCCGACCATGGCGATCGACACTTCCTTTTGCGGATGCTCGACCTCGTACACCAGGTCGTCCCAGCGCTGCAGCTTGGCCGGCGGGGTGTTGATGCGCAGCTTGTCGCAGATCAGGCCGTCCAGGCCCTGCTCGTGCAGCATGCGTGGCACCTTGTAGATGGTGTCCACGTCCCACATCGAGATGACGCCCCACTCGGGCACGTTCGAGAACAGCGAGATCTTGGCGCGCTCGTCGTCGGGAATCGGGCGGTCGGCACGGCACAGCAGCACGTCGGCCTGGATGCCGATGGCGCGCAGTTCCTTGGCGGTGTGCTGGGTGGGCTTGGTCTTGAGCTCGCCGGCGGCGGCGATCCAGGGCACGTAGCTCAGGTGCACGAAGGCCGAGTTGTTCGGGCCGTTGCGCAGGCTCATCTGGCGCACGGCTTCCAGGAAGGGCAGCGACTCGATGTCGCCGACCGTGCCGCCGATTTCGACGATGGCCACGTCCACTTCGTGCGAGGTGCCGATGCCGGCGCCGCGCTTGATGTATTCCTGGATCTCGTTGGTGATGTGCGGAATCACCTGCACCGTCTTGCCGAGGTAGTCGCCGCGGCGTTCCTTCTCGAGCACGCTCTTGTAGATCTGGCCGGTCGTGAAGTTGTTGGCCTTGCGCATGCGCGTGTTGATGAAGCGCTCGTAGTGGCCGAGGTCGAGGTCGGTCTCGGCGCCGTCATCGGTGACGAACACTTCGCCATGCTGGAAGGGCGACATCGTGCCGGGGTCGACATTGATGTACGGATCGAGCTTGATGAGGGTGACTTGGAGGCCGCGCGATTCGAGGATCGCGGCGAGCGAGGCGGAGGCGATTCCCTTGCCAAGGGAAGAGACGACACCACCGGTGACGAAGACAAATTTGGTCATGCCAGTTCCGGACGTGATGAATCCGGGCAGTGGGAAATTGCGATTATAGATGTGCCCTTCGCGACACTTCGGGCCAAGGGCTTGTTGCCCGAAGCTTCATGGCCCATGAGCAACAATACGGCCCATGCAAGATCTCGCCGGCAAACACATCGTCCTGGGCCTCACGGGCGGCATCGCCTGCTACAAATCGGCCGAACTGTGCCGCCTGTTCGTGAAGGCCGGAGCCACCGTCCAGGTCGTGATGACCGAGGCGGCCGAACAGTTCATCACCCCGGTGACCATGCAGGCGCTCTCCGGGCGCACCGTCTACACCTCGCAGTGGGACACGCGCGAACCCAACAACATGCCTCACATCAACCTGAGCCGCGAGGCCGATGCGATCGTGCTGGCGCCCTGCAGCGCAGACTTCATTGCGCGGCTGGTGCAGGGCCGCTCGGACGACCTGCTCAGCCTGATGTGCCTGGCGCGTCCCACGCAGCGCATTCCGCTGCTGATCGCACCCGCCATGAACCGCGAGATGTGGGCCCATCCCGCCACCCAGCGCAACCTGAGGCAGGTGGCGGCCGATGGCGCCACCGTGCTGGGCGTGGGCAGCGGCTGGCAGGCCTGCGGCGAAACCGGGGACGGGCGCATGCTCGAGCCGGCGCAACTGCTCGAGGACATCACCGCCTTCTTCAGCCCCAAGCTGCTGGCGGGGCAGAAGATGCTGGTGACCGCAGGCCCGACCTTCGAGGCGCTCGACCCGATCCGCGGCATCACCAACCATTCGTCCGGCAAGATGGGCTTTGCCATTGCCCGCGCGGCCCGCGAGGCGGGCGCCGAGGTCACGCTGGTGGCCGGGCCGGTGCACTTGCCGACCCCGCGCGGCGTGACGCGTGTCGACGTGATTTCGGCACAGGACATGCTCGATGCGACCGTGCGTGCTGCGGAGTTTGCTAGCATTTTCGTAGCAACAGCCGCGGTGGCCGACTGGCGACCTGCAACGCACAGCGACCAGAAGATCAAGAAAGACGGCAGCGGCAAGACGCCGGTACTCGACTTCGTCGAGAACGCCGACATCCTGCTGACCGTGGCGCGCAGCGAACGGGCCCAGGCGAAGCAACTTTTTTGTGTGGGCTTTGCCGCCGAAAGCGAAAACCTCATCGAACATGCCAAGGCCAAGCGACAGCGCAAGGGCATTCCGCTGCTGGTCGGCAACATCGGCCCGCTGACTTTCGGTCAGGACGACAACGCGTTGCTGCTGGTGGACGCCCACGGCGTGCGCGAGCTCCCCCGCGCGCCCAAGCTCACGCTGGCGCGTGAACTCATGACCGAAATTGCCGCACGACTTACCGACTGGAGGGTCTGATGAGCCTGAATCCGCAATGGAACACGCCGCCCAACGGCGACTTCGCCCGCTATGTCGAGCGGCTGTCGGCGCAGGCGCTGCTCCCCAAGCGCGCGGCCAAGGAGGGCGAGCCGGGGCTCGACGTCGGCATCACGACCTTGCCCAATCAGCCCGGTCCCGTGACGGCCGCCATGCAACAGCGCGGTGACGCGTCCAGCGGCGAAGTGGCCAGGTCCCAACCGGGCGCCTTCGACCCGACGACGCTCAAGGTGCTGGGCGGCGTGGGCGCGCTGGTGTTCCTGGTGCTGTGGTCGATCGGGGTGCCCTTCAGTGCGCTGGTCCTGCTGCTGGGCGTGGCGGTCTGGTTCGGCAGCAAACTGAAGGGCGTGAAGCTCACCCCGGGCATCGCCAAGTGGCAGCAGGTGCTCGAGGACGCGGCCCGCAAGCAAAGAGAACAGCAACACAAGCAAGGCAGCAAGTAAGTGAAAGTCGACGTCCGTATCCTCGATCCGCGCATGGTGGATCAATTGCCCGCGTATGCCACCCCCGGAAGCGCCGGGCTCGACCTGCGGGCGTGCCTCGATGCGCCGATCACGCTGGCGCCCAACGGCTGGCAGCTGGTGGGCACCGGCATCGCAGTCCACCTGGCCGACCCGGCCTATGCCGCGCTCATCCTGCCGCGCTCGGGCCTGGGCCACAAGCATGGCATCGTGCTGGGCAACCTCGTGGGCCTGATCGACAGCGACTACCAAGGCGAGCTGAAGATCAGCGCGTGGAACCGCAGCGACACGCCCTTCGTGCTGGAGCCGATGGAACGGCTGGCGCAGTTGGTGATCGTGCCGGTGGTGCAGGCGCAGTTTCGGGTGGTCACAGAATTTGCACCTACGCAACGCGGCGAGGGCGGCTACGGCTCCACAGGCAAGCACTGAGCCTTTTGGGGATCCGATCCTTAAGGGGACCTGAGTGTCTGAGCGGTAAAGAACGGAACTGCCGAGGCCGCCGCGCCCCGAAGGTTTCAGTGTGTGTTTTGCGTCATCGCGGCAGCGGCTGCGGCGTTAGTCACACGCAAGTGCATTTTTGTGCACCGTTCTATCCGAGGAGCCTCCCAACATGAAGATCTCAATGCGCTTCGTTTCCGTCACTGCTTCCGTGCTGGCCGTTGCCACGCTCACGGCGTGCGTGGCCCCCGCCCCGGTCTACCAGACCTCGCGCTACCCGTACCAGGCGCCCCCGCGGTCGATCCAGTACCAGGAAGCTTCCTACGTCGAATACGGCCACGTCGCCAACATCGAGGTGTTGCGCAGCGAAACCGCGGGTACCGGCACGAGCGGCGGCGGCGCCGTGGCAGGCGGTGTCATCGGTGGCGTGGTGGGCAACCAGTTCGGGCGCGGCAACGGCCGTGCCGCGGCCACCGCGCTGGGCATCGTGGGTGGTGCCCTGTTGGGCAACACCATCGAGGCGCAGCAGAACGGGCCGCGTGCCTATGAAACCTATCGCGTGTCGGTGCAGACCGACCGCGGCGGCTACCGCGCCTTCGACGTGCAGAGCCCGGGCGACCTGCGCATCGGTGACCGCGTGCGCATCGACAACGGCCAGATCTCGCGCATGTAGCCCGCGTTCTTTGACACGCGAAAAAGCCGGGCACGCCCGGCTTTTTGCTGGGTTGGCCGGGCCTCAGTGCAGCGTCTGGTTGCCCGGCGCCATGGGCGCCACCTTGAAGAAGCCGGTACCCGCCGAACCACGGCCGATTTCCTCTTCGGTGGCTTCGCGCACCGAGCGCACCGTGATGTCGAGCCGGATCGCAATGCCCGCCAGCGGATGGTTGCCGTCCAGCACCAGGTGGTCGGGGTAGATTTCGGCCACCGTGTAGATCGTGTCCTTCGGAATGGTGTCGCTCACGCCCTTGGGCAGGGCGGAGCCGTCGAAGGTCATGCCTTCTTCCGTGTCCGCGGGAAAGAGCGAGCGGGGCTCCAGAAAGAGCAACTGGTCGTTGAAGTCGCCGAAGCCCTGCTCGGGTTCGACCTGCAGCTGCACCCGGGCGCCGGGCTCATGGCCCTGCAGGGCCGCCTCGATCACGTCGAAGAGATCGTCGCCGCCGACCAGAAAGTCCACCGGTTCGTCCAGCACGTCCAGCACGTCGCCGAGCGTGTCTTTCATGGTCCAGGTCAAGCCGACCACGCATTGTTCAGAGATTTCCATTGCAGAATTCTCCCATGGAGATTACACAACCGCTGCCGTTGCTCGGCGGCCTGAGCGCCGCGCAGTTCATGCGCCAGTACTGGCAGAAAAAACCCTTGCTCGTTCGCCAGGCGATTCCCGACATGGTGCCACCGATCGAGCGTCATGCGCTGTTTGCGCTGGCCGAGCGCGAGGAGGTCGAGTCGCGCCTGATCCGGCATGGCAAGTCCGGCTGGTCGCTCAAGCACGGGCCGCTTGCCCGCCGCGCCTTGCCCCCCCTGAAACAGCCCGCCTGGACACTGCTGGTGCAGGGCGTGGACCTGCATCACGAGGGCGTGCACGACCTGCTGCGGCAGTTCCGCTTCCTGCCCGACGCCCGCCTGGACGACCTGATGATCAGCTATGCGAGCGACACCGGCGGCGTCGGCGCGCATTTCGACAGCTACGACGTGTTCCTGCTCCAGGCGCAAGGGCGCCGCGAGTGGTCCATCGGCAAGCAGGGCGACCTGAGCCTGCAGCCCGATGTGCCGCTCAAGATCCTGCAGAACTTCGAGCCCGAGCAGACCTTCGTGCTGGAGCCCGGCGACATGCTGTACCTGCCGCCCAAGTACGCCCACGACGGCGTGGCAGTCGGCGACGACTGCATGACGTGCTCCATCGGGCTGCGCTCGTCCGCGGTGGGCGAGATGGGGGCCGACCTGCTGTCGCGCATGGCGCAGGCCTACGCTGAAGACCTGGAAGACGCCGGGCCCGCCGAACTGGCCCGCTACCGCGATCCGACGCAGCCCGCCGTCGATGCGCCGGCCCGCATGCCCGCCGCGTTGCAGGCCTTCGCGCGCAAGGCCGTCGAGGCCGCGCTGCGCGACCCCGATGCCGTCGAGCGCGCGCTCGGCGAATCGCTCACCGAGCCCAAGGCCAACGTGTGGTTCGACGAGGGCGGCGAGTTGCCCGATGCCACGCAGCGCGTGGCGCTCGACCGCCGCACGCGCATGCTCTACGACACGCGGCACATCTACATCAACGGCGAGAGTTTTCGCGCAGGCGGTGCCGACGCCACGCTGATGCGCCGACTGGCCGACCGGCGCGAACTCGGGCCGCGCGAACTGGCCCGCGCGAGCGAAGGCGCGCGCGGGTTGCTGGGCGAGTGGTGCGAGTCAGGTTGGCTTCATGCCGACTGATGAAACTCATTCGCTGGCCGACGGCCGTTTCGACGGCCGCGAGGCCTTCGATGCCATCCTGCGCGGCGCACTGTCTTGCGCGGCCCAACAAGGCTGGAAGGAAATCGTCTTCAGCGACCCCGATTTCTCGGACTGGCCTTTGGGCGAGCGCGCAAGCATCGAGGCCTTGCAGGCCTGGTCGGCCAGCGGGCGGCGCTTCGTGCTGCTCGCACAGCGCTTCGATGTGCTGGAGCGCACGCATGCGCGCTTCGTGCCGTGGCGCCGCATGTGGGACCACATCGTCGAATGCCGCGCGACCGGTAAGGCCGCGGGCGCCGAGGTGCCCAGCGCCATCTGGACGCCCACCTGGTTCGTGCATCGCATAGACCCCGAGCGCAGCAGGGGCGTGAGCGGCACCGACGCGCAGTCGCGCCGCGCTTTGCGCGAGGCCATCGACGAGTGCTGGCGCCTCGGGCGACAGGCCTTTTCGGCGTCGACGCTGGGCTTGTAAGCCAATGCCGCGAATCCGGCTGCCAGACACATTCGAGCGGCGATGCAGGTCTAGAATTTTTTCGTTCCAGACATTCATCGCCAAAGGAGATTCCATGAAGAAGTCAACGTCCGTCCTGGTTGCCTCGCTGATTGCCGCTGCCGCGCTCGTCGCCTGCGGAAAGAAGGAGGACGCCGCGCCGGCGGTTGTGACGCCGGCTCCTGCGCCCGTGACCGAACCCGCACCCGCGCCTGCCGCCCCGGCGACTGCACCGTCCACCGATTCGGGTGCCGCAACGCCGGCACCGGGCGCCTCGTCGGCACTCGATGCCGCGAACGCCGCGACCGAAGCCGCGAAGAAGAACGAGGCGCCCAAGCAGTAACGCTTGCCAGGCTCTCGCCATGAAGAAAGCCGCCATGAGGCGGCTTTTTTTCGTGGTGCGGATTCAGCTCACACGTCGAGCCAGGGCGAGCCTTCCGCTGCCGTTGCAGTGAGCATTTCGGACTCGTCGCCGCCCAGCGCTTCGGCCATCAGGCGCCGAACGATCTCGGGCCGGTTGTTCTGCTCGCTCAGGTGCGCCGCCACCACATGCCGCAGGCCATCGTGAAGCACTGCACGCGCGATTTCAGCGGCGGCCGTGTTCGACAGGTGCCCGTAGTTGCCGCCCACGCGGTGCTTCAGGAACGGCGGGTACGCCGAGTTGGCCAGCAGGTCGCTGTCGTGGTTGAACTCCAGCAGCAACGCATGGACGCCGCCCAGCCTGGCCAGCACATGGGCCGTGGAATGTCCCAGGTCGGTGAGCACGCCGAGCGTGCGGTTGCCGTCGGTGCAACGCAGTTGCAGCGGCTCGCGCGCGTCGTGCGGCACGGTGAAGGGCTGCACGCCGATGTCGCCGACCGAAAACTCGGCATCGTCGCGCGCGATGTTCAGCCGGCCTTCGAAGTCGCGCCCGCCCGTGGCGAGCCACGTGCCTTCGCTCATCCAGACGGGAATGCGGTTGCGCCGCGACAGTGAATGGGCACAGCCGATATGGTCACCGTGCTCGTGCGTCACGAAGACCGCATCGATGTCGCCGGCGACGAGGCCCGCTTGCGCGAGCCGCAGGTCGAGCTGCTTGAGGCCGAAGCCGCAGTCGACCAGGAGGCGGGAGGTGCGGCCTGCGCTGGTCGATTCGACCAGCGCGGCATTGCCCGTGCTGCCGCTGCCGAGGCTTCGGAAGCGGAGCATGCGGGCTACTTCAGGTCGTCTGCAATGACCTTGACGATGCGCTCGGCGTTGGCCGAGGTTTCCGGCGCGCCGGCTTCGTTGAGCACCGACACCGTCGTGGCTTCGCCCTGGCCCTTGACCGAGATGCGGAACTTGATGGGTGCTTCGTCCTTCGGCGAGCCGCTGAACAACTTGCCGAAGAAGCCGGGCTCCTTCTTGTCGGGGTTCGGCGTTACGTAGCGCACGTAGTACACGCCGGCGCTGCGGTCGCGGTCTTCCACGGTGAAGCCGGTGCGGTCGAGTGCCAGGCCGACGCGGCGCCATGCGCGGTCGAAGCCTTCGCTGATCTGCACCACTGGCTGGTTGCCGACCTTGGCAATGACGGCGGTCTTGGTCGGCGCGGTGGTGGCGGCGAGGATCTTCGACTGCTCTTGCGAGACGCCGAGCTTGACCATCAGGCGGCGCAGGAATTCGGTCTCGAGTTCAGGGTCGCTCGGGCGGGGCTGCCACACGGTCTGGTCTTGGCGCGAGTTGTTGTAGACCTCCTGCATGCCGCGGTGGCTGATGAAGATCTCGGTGCCGTTGGGCGTGCGCTCCAGGCGTGTGCGGAAGCGGTCGAGCTCGCCGGTCGAGTAGACCGAATCGACCAGCTTGCCCAGCGTGCCGCGGATGATGTCCTGCGGCAGCTTGGCGCGGTTCTCGGCCCAGTCGGTTTCCATGATGCCCAGGTTGCGCTGCTCGGTGGTCAGCAGGAAGCCGCTTTCCTGCCAGAAGTCTTTCACCGGGTCCCAGAGCTGGTCGGGCGCGCGGTTGACGACGATCCAGCGCTGCGTGCCCGCGCGCTCCATGCGCACGTCGCCGAGTGTGCTCACTGCGGTGGGCACGCCCGGTGCGTTGGCGATGCCGGCCTGGTATGCATTCGCGGTGACGGCGCCGCCGGGCACCGCGTAGCGGTTGTCGCGCGAGAGCTGCGACAGGTCGGGGGGGACCTCGAGCGTCGGGGCCTTGCCGGCGCTCTTGTAGTCGATCTTGTCGCTCTCGAGGACGGAGCACGCGGCGAGGCTGGCAACGAGGGTGGCCAGCAATGCATATCGCGAAAGTTGCGAAAGGTTCTTCAACGTCTTCTTCCTTGTTGGAATGGTTCGGTCAATCTATGGGCCGCAGCGCCCGCCATCTCTGAGCACAGTTCCGGCAAAAGGTTGCGTAACCTTGTTGCGGCCGGGGGAAAAGGCGGGTCCGGGGTGTGTGGAGGACGCTCTCAACCCTTGAGAAGGCCGGTGGCGCGCAGGGCGCCTTCGACGGCCGGGCGCGCGGCTTCACCGAGTTCGGTGAGCGGCAGGCGCAGCGTGCCACCGCACAGGCCGAGCCGGGCCATGGCCCACTTCAGGGGAATCGGGTTGGGCTCGACGAACAGGTTGCGATGCAGCGGCATGAGCTCGAACTGGATCTCCATGGCCCGCTTCACGTCGCCCGCCAGCGCGGCCACGCACAGTTCGTGCATCTTGCGCGGCGCGATGTTGGCCGTGACGCTGATGTTGCCCTGGCCGCCGCAGAGCATGAGCGCAACCGCGGTCGGGTCGTCGCCGGAGTAGACGGCGAAGGTCTTCGGCACGTCGCGAATGAGCCACTGGGCCCGCTCGATGTTGCCTGTGGCTTCCTTGATGCCGATGATGCCGGGCACCTGCGTGAGGCGAAGCACGGTGTCGTGCGCCATATCGGCCACGGTGCGCCCGGGCACGTTGTACATCACGATGGGCAGGTCGCCCACGGCTTCGGCGATGGCCTTGAAATGCTGGTACTGGCCCTCTTGCGTGGGCTTGTTGTAGTACGGCACGACCTGGAGCTGCGAATCGGCGCCCACGCCCTTGGCGAACTTGGCGAGCTCGATGGCTTCCTTGGTCGAGTTGGCGCCGCAACCGGCCATCACGGGCACGCGGCCCTTGGCCTGTTCGACGGACACGCGAATGATTTCGCAGTGCTCTTCGACGTCGACCGTCGGCGATTCGCCGGTGGTCCCGACCACGCCGAGGCAGTCGGTGCCTTCTTCGATGTGCCAGTCGATGAGCCGCCGCAGGGCGGGGTAGTCGACACTGCCGTCGTGGTGCATCGGCGTGACGAGCGCAACGATGCTGCCTGTCAATTGCTCCAAGGGGAATCTCTTTGTCGGTGGACGAAAGCGCCGATTCTACTTACTCCGGCAGCCTGTCAAGCCGCCGCTGCGGCGCCCTCAGTTTCCCTTGAGGAGGTGGCGCACCGGTTGGCGGGCGGCCGACGCCGCGGGGCGGACGGCCGCAATGCGCTGCACGAAGCGCGCCGGTTCGGCCACGAAGCCGTCTTCGTAGGCCACCACGCGCAGGCCCTCGCAGGCCGCGAGCAGCTCGCCGGGTTGCAGCAGGAAGTCGGGCCGCGAGGGCTTGCCGACGGTTTCGTTGCCCGCGGCAAAGGTTTCGTACAGCAGCACGCCGCCCGGTGCCACGGCGGCCACGATGTCGGCCATGCGCGCGCGCCAGAGGTAGTTGGTGACGACCACCGCGCCGAAGGCCTGGCCCGCGAAAGGCCAGGGGCCGGTTTCGATGTCCGCCATGACCGTGCCGCCGAACGCGCCCGCCGCCGCCAGGGCCTCGGGCGAGCGGTCGACGCCGGTCGCCGCATGCCCGCGTCCGGCGAACCACTGCATGTGCCGCCCGGACCCGCAGGCCACGTCGAGCACGGTGGTGCCGGGTGCGAGCAGGTGCGACCAGCGCACGAGCCATTCGGAGGGGGTGGTCGAAGCGTGCGTAGGTGCTATATCTTTCATAGCGTGCTGCGCACGTCCAGCGTGCGTGAGAAGGGTAGAAGGCTCAGAAACAGGACCAGATCTGGTCGGCCAGCGTCACCAGGAAGTCCGGGTGCACGTACAGCGCGAACACGCCGCTCAGCACCGCCAGCGCGGCGGCAAGCCAGCCGGCGTTCGCGAGGTGTCGGCGCAGACGTGGTGCCATGGCCCCGTTTTATACGCAATCAGCCTGCGGCGCCCACCGGCTGTGGGACGCGCGCGATGGCGTTTTCCTTCACCGGCAGGTTGATCAGCGCGGCGAACACGCCCAGCGCGATCGCGATGTACCAGACGATGTCGTAGCTGCCCGTGGTGTCGTACAGGTAGCCGCCGAGCCACACGCCCAGGAACGAGCCGACCTGGTGGCTCAGGAACACGAAGCCGCTGAGCATCGACAGGTGCGCCACGCCGAAGATGCCCGCCACGATGGCGTTGGTGGCCGGCACCGTCGACAGCCACAGGAAGCCCATGGCCGCGGAGAACACATACACGCTCATCGGCGAGATCGGCGCCAGCAGGAACAGCGCGATCGCCACCGCCCGCGCGAAGTAGATGGCCGCGAGGATCTTGCGCTTGGCCAGCGTCTGCCCCAGCAGCCCGACGGTGTACGTGCCGAACACGTTGAACAGCCCGATCAGCGCCAGCGCGTAGCCCGCCACCTCGGCCGGCAGCGCGCGGTCGCGCAGGTAGGTCGGCATGTGGATGCCGATGAACGCGAGCTGGAAGCCGCACACGAAGTAGCCCGCCATCAGCAGCCCGAAGCTCGGATAGCGGAAGGCCTCGCCGACCGCCTGCAGCACCGACTGGTCGCGGTGCCCGGCCAGCGCCGCCGTCCTGGGTTCGCGCAGGCCGAAGGCCAGCGGAACGATGACCAGCACCAGCACCGCCAGCACCGCCAGCGCGGTCTGCCAGCCCAGGTGGCCGATGAGACGGCCCTCGATAGGCGCCATCAGGAACTGCCCGAACGAGCCGGCCGCCGCGGCCACCCCCATGGCCCAGGAGCGCCGCTCGGCCGGAATCTGCCGCCCGATCACGCCGTAGATCACCGCGTAGGTCGAGCCGGCCTGCGCCGCGCCGATCAGCACGCCCGCGCTCAGCGTGAAGAGCAGCGGTGTGGGCGAATGCGCCATGCCGAACAGGCCCAGCGCATAGAGCACCGCGCCGCCGATCAGCACCCGGAACGCCCCGAAGCGGTCGGCCAGCATGCCCGCGAACACCCCGAAGATGCCCCACGACAGGTTCTGGATGGCCAACGCGAACGAGAAGGTCTGGCGGCTCCAGTCCTGGGCCTGCGTGATGGGCTGGAGCCACAGTCCGAAGCCGTGGCGGATGCCCATCGAGAGCGTGACGATCATCGCCCCGCAGAACAGGACTTGCTTGATCGAGAGGGTGGGGGCGGGCGCTTGCATGGCGTCGAATGTAGCGACTTGCAGGCTGTGGCAGGCGCGCTGGCGGCCAAAGCCATTGATGATTTATCGGGGAGGTTTTGATGCCGTCGATGCATCAGGCCGATGCGGGCCTGCGCATGTCGCCGTCGTTCGGTCTGGTGACCGGGAGCATCGTTCCGGACCTGGAGCCGTCCGAAAAGGCAGGGCCAGAGCTTGCCTTGCTGGCTTGCACCGGTCAGGCCGTCGCCGACAAGCAGCCCCGTTCCTCCTGCCAGCCTCCGGCTGCGGTCGGAGGGTCCTGTATGGGTATCCAGTCATTTCCCTGCCACTGACTACAATCCGCCCCCATGGCGACTCCCCCCAAGACTCCCCCCAATTCATCGTCCGCGCCTTCCGGCTACTCGGAAGGCTCCATCCGCGTGCTCAAGGGCCTCGAGCCCGTCAAGCAGCGCCCGGGCATGTACACCCGCACCGACAACCCGCTGCACATCATTCAGGAAGTGCTCGACAACGCCGCCGACGAGGCGCTGGCGGGCTACGGCAAGAAGATCAAGGTCACGCTGCACCTCGACGGCTCGGTCAGCATCGAAGACGACGGCCGCGGCATTCCGTTCGGCATGCACCCCGAAGAAAAGGCCCCCGTGGTCGAACTCGTGTTCACCCGGCTGCACGCCGGCGGCAAGTTCGACAAGGGCTCCGGCGGCGCCTACAGCTTCTCGGGCGGCCTGCACGGCGTGGGCGTGTCGGTGACCAATGCGCTGTCGAAGCGGCTCGAAGTCACCTCGCACCGCGAAGGCTCGGTCGCCAAGCTGGCCTTCAGCGCCGGCGATGTGATCGAGGCGCTCGAGATCCGCAAGCTCGAAGCCGGCGAACGCAAGCAGGGCACCACCGTGCGCGCCTGGCCCGACGCCAAATACTTCGAGACCGCGGTGCTGCCCATGGCCGAACTCACGCACCTGCTGCGCAGCAAGGCGGTGCTGATGCCCGGCGTGAGCGTCACGCTCACCAACGAGAAGACCAAGGAAAGCCAGCAGTGGCTCTACAAGGGCGGCCTCAGCGACTACCTGATGCAGACGCTCAATGGCGATCCGGTCATTCCGCTGTTCGAAGGCGCCGGCCATGCCGACAAGAACGCCGACAACTTCGCCGAAGGCGAAGGCGCCGACTGGTGCGTGGCGTTCACCGAAGACGGCCAGCCGGTGCGCGAGAGCTACGTCAACCTGATTCCCACCAGCGCCGGCGGCACCCACGAAAGCGGCCTGCGCGACGGCCTCTTCACCGCGGTGAAGGGCTTCATCGAGCTGCATTCGCTGCTGCCCAAGGGCGTGAAGCTGCTGCCCGAGGACGTGTTCGCGCGCGCCTCGTACGTGCTCAGCGCCAAGGTGCTCGACCCGCAGTTCCAGGGCCAGATCAAGGAGCGGCTGAACTCGCGCGACGCGGTTCGCCTGGTATCGAGCTTCGTGCGCCCCGCGCTCGAGCTGTGGCTCAACCAGCACGTCGACTACGGCAAGCGCCTCGCCGAACTCGCCATCAAGGCCGCGCAGACGCGCCAGCGCGCCGGCCAGAAGGTCGAGAAGCGCAAGGGCTCCGGCGTGGCCGTGCTGCCGGGCAAGCTGACCGATTGCGAGAGCAAGGACATCAGCCACAACGAAGTGTTCCTGGTCGAGGGCGACTCCGCCGGCGGCAGCGCCAAGATGGGCCGCGACAAGGAAAGCCAGGCCATCCTGCCGCTGCGCGGCAAGGTGCTCAACACCTGGGAGGTCGAGCGCGACCGGCTGTTCGCCAACAATGAAATCCACGACATCTCGGTGGCCATCGGCGTCGACCCGCACGGACCCGACGACACGCCCGACATGAGCGGCCTGCGCTACGGCAAGGTCTGCATCCTGAGCGATGCCGACGTGGACGGCTCGCACATCCAGGTACTGCTGCTGACCTTGTTCTTCCGGCACTTCCCGAAGCTCATCGAAACCGGCCACGTGTATGTCGCAAAGCCGCCGCTGTTCCGGGTCGATGCGCCCGCGCGCGGCAAGAAGCCGGCCTCCAAGGTCTACGCGCTGGACGAGGGCGAACTGACCGCCACGCTCGACAAGCTGCGCAAGGACGGCGTGCGCGAAGGCGCCTGGAGCATCAGCCGCTTCAAGGGCCTGGGCGAAATGAGCGCGGAACAATTGTGGGAAACCACGCTCAATCCAGACACCCGGCGCCTGATGCAGGTCCAATTGGGCCGGTTCGACTTCACGTCCACCCAGGGCGAGATCACCAAGCTCATGGGCAAGGGCGAAGCGGCGGCGCGGCGCGAGCTCATGGAATTGCGCGCCGACGACGTCGACATCGATGTTTGACCCTCCCACCACGCATGTCAGCTTTCAAGCGTTCGTTGCTATTGGCCCTTTTGCTGTGCATGCAGCAGGGGTTTGCGCGCGCCGCTGACATCTACGGCTATGTCGACAGCAAGGGCGTGGCGCACTTCGCCTCCGAGAAAATCGACGAGCGCTACCAGATCTTCTTCAGGGGCGGCCAGAGCTTCGACACCTCGCAGGGCATTTCGCCGCTGGCGCGCAGTGGCCGCAAGCTCGACGGCAAGGTGCCGCCCGCATCGCAGACCCTGCTTGCCATGTTCGAGGCCTCGCCCAGCTACAAGAGCGCCAAGGCGGCGCTGCGCGATGCGTCGAACAAGCACGACATCGACTACGAACTGCTGCAGGCGCTGATCGCCACCGAATCGGGCTTCGACGCGCAGGCCGTCTCGCCCAAGGGCGCGATGGGCCTCATGCAGCTCATGCCGGCGACCGCGCAGCGCTACGGCGTGTCGGCGGACAAGCGCACGACCATCGAGAAGAAGCTGTTCGACCCGCGCATCAACATCGCCGCCGGCTCGCGCTACCTGCGCGACCTGATCGCCATGTTCCCGGGGCAGATCGAGCTGGCCCTGGCCGCCTACAACGCGGGCGAGGGCGCTGTGCAGCGCGCGGGCAACAAGATTCCGAACTACAAGGAAACGCAGAACTACGTGCAGACCGTGCTGCAGCTCTATGCGTACCTCAAGCCCGGCGCCACCGGGCGCAGCGGCGGCGCCGGCGCCGTCGGCGGCAAGTCGCCCGGGCGAGTGCGCATGGAAATGGGCGGCGCCGTCGGCCGCGGCAACATGCCGCCCGAGCGGCCGACGCAGTTGCCCGCCTTGCCCTCGATGCCCGACCCGTCCGCCGTGCCGACCTCTCCCTACATGCCCGAAGTGCCCGTCTCCTCCCTGACGGGCTCGTCTTCGGTGGCCATGACCGAATAAACAAGCAACAGCAATCTTCCGGAAACGACAGACGATGGATTCCCAACCTCCGCTCGACCTTGCGGGCCCCAACGACGGCGACACCACCCTCACGCTGGCCGACTACGCACAGACCGCCTACCTCGAGTACGCGCTCAGCGTGGTCAAGGGCCGCGCGCTGCCCGACGTGTCCGACGGCCAGAAGCCGGTGCAGCGGCGCATCCTTTACTCGATGTCGCGCATGGGCCTGGGCTTCGGCGGCACCAACGGCACGGTGGGCGCCAAGCCCGTGAAGAGCGCGCGCGTGGTCGGCGACGTGCTCGGCCGCTTCCATCCGCACAGCGACCAGGCCGCGTACGACGCGCTGGTGCGCATGGCGCAGGACTTCTCGCAGCGCTATCCGCTGGTCGACGGCCAGGGCAACTTCGGCAGCCGCGACGGCGACGGCGCCGCGGCCATGCGCTACACCGAGGCGCGCCTGGCGCGCATCACCAGCCTCTTGCTCGACGAGATCGACGAAGGCACGGTCGACTTCATTCCCAACTACGACGGCAGCACCGAAGAGCCGCGCCTGCTGCCCGCGCGCCTGCCCTTCACGCTGCTCAACGGCGCGAGCGGCATCGCGGTGGGCCTGGCCACCGAAATCCCGAGCCACAACCTGCGCGAGATCGCCGACGCCTGCGTGGCGCTGATCAAGTCGAATGGCCAGTTGAGCGAAGAAGAACTCTTCGCCATCGTGCCCGGCCCCGACTACCCGGGCGGCGCGCAGATCATCAGCAGCGCGAGCGACATCGCCGACGCCTACCGCACCGGCCGCGGCTCGCTCAAGGTGCGCGCGCGCTGGAAGATCGAAGAGCTGGCGCGCGGCCAGTGGCAGCTGGTGGTGAACGAACTGCCGCCGGGCGTCAGCACGCAGCGGGTGCTCGAAGAAATCGAGGAAATCACCAACCCCAAGGTCAAGACCGGCAAGAAGGCATTGAGCGCCGACCAGACGCAGCTGAAGGCGGCGATGCTGTCGGTGCTCGACGTGGTGCGCGACGAGTCCAGCAAGGACGCGGCCGTGCGCCTGGTGTTCGAGCCCAAGACCTCGCGCATCAGCCAGGAAGAGTTCATCACCACGCTGCTGGCGCAGACCTCGCTGGAAACCTCGTCGTCGATCAACCTCACCATGGTGGGCATCGACGGCAAGCCGACGCAGAAGTCGCTGCGCCAGATGCTCAACGAGTGGATCGCGTTCCGCCAGGTCACCGTCGAGAAGCGCTCGCGCCATCGGCTGAACAAGGTGCTGGAGCGGGTGCACATCCTCGAAGGCCGGCAGCTGGTGCTTCTGAACATCGACGAGGTGATCGCGATCATCCGCGCGGCCGAAGACCCCAAGGCCGCGCTGATGGCGCGCTTCAGCCTCAGCGAACGCCAGGCCGAGGACATTCTTGAAATCCGCCTGCGCCAACTGGCGCGGCTGGAGGCCATCAAGATCGAGCAGGAGCTCAAGGGCCTGCGCGAGGAACAGAAAAGGCTGGAGGACATCCTCGGCAGCCCGGCCGCCTTGCGCCGCCTGCTGGTGAAGGAAATCGAAACCGATGCCAAGACCTTCGAAGACGCGCGCCGCACGCTGATCCAGGCCGAGAAGCGCGCCGTGGCCGAAGTGAAGGTGGTCGACGAGCCGGTCACCGTCATCGTGTCGCAGAAGGGCTGGGTGCGCGCGCAGAAGGGCTGGGCGAGCGAGAAGGCCGCGGCCAACGGCGCGAGCGCGGAGAAGGGCGCCACGCCCGAATACAGCTTCAAGTCGGGCGATGCGCTCTACGGCGCCTTCGAATGCCGCAGCGTCGACACCCTGCTGGTGTTCGGCTCCTCCAAGGACAAGGGCGTGCGCGTCTACACCGTGCCCGTGGCCTCGCTGCCCGGCGCGCGCGGCGACGGCCAGCCCGTCACCACGCTCATCGAGCTGGACAGCGGCACGCACGTCACGCACTTCTTCGCCGGCCCGGTCGGCGCAAGCGTGCTGCTGGCCAACACCGGCGGCTACGGCTTCATCGCCACGGTCGAGAACATGATGTCGCGCCAGCGCGGCGGCAAGGCCTTCATCGACGTGGGCGAGGGCGAGCAGCTGTGCCGGCCTTCGCTCGTGGGCGGCGCGAGCGGCGCCGAGCCGATGCCCGCGGCCACGCACGTGGCCTGCGCCTCGACGGGCGGGCGCATCCTGACCTTCGAGATCGCCGAGCTCAAGAGCCTGCCCAAGGGCGGCCGCGGCCTCACGCTGATCGACCTGGAGCCCAAGGACACGCTCGCGGGCGCGGCGGCCTACACGCGCAGCGTGCGCATCGAAGGCATCGGCCGCGGTGCCAAGGAGCGCGAGGAAACACTGGAGATCCGCACGCTGAACAACGCACGCGGCAACCGCGCGCGCAAGGGCAAGGCGGCCGACCTGGGCTTCAAGCCGACCGGCGTCGTGCGGGTGCTGTGATGGGCGGCATCGACGTCAGCGTCATCGGCCTGTTCATCGCCGTGGTCACCGGCCTCGGCAGCTACGTGCTGGGCAAGCGCATGCGGGAGAAGCGCGCGGCGAAGAAGCGAGAGAAGGACCGCATCGCTTCGCAGGCCGGCGAGACCCGGCAGGTGCGCCGGGCGCGCGAGCGCAAGGAGCGCGGCGGGTAGCCACGCTCCGGCGCCGGGCCGGCCAGGCCTTCCCGGCCTTTTTCCGGGGGTTCAGCGCCTATTTGCGGGACAGGCCCAGCGCGTCGAGGATTTCCTTCTCGCGCTTCATCGCATCCACGGCAAAGGCGCGGTAGTCCTTCGCGCTCATGTAGTCCGGCTCCATCTCGTAGCGGGCCAGCATCTCCCTGAACTCCTTCGTCTCCATCGCCTGCTTGAACGCATCGTGCAGTTTGGCGGCAATGACGGGGTCCAGCCCCTTGGGGCCTACCAGTCCCCAAGGCGAGGTCTGCACGATGTTCGCGCCGCTTTCCTTCAGCGTGGGCACGTCGGGGTAGCGCGCCATGCGCTTGTCGCCCCACACGGCGATCAGCCGCAGCTTTCCGGAATCCACGTAGGGCACGAAGGCGGAGGTCTCCGCCGCGGAGTCGACCTGGCCGCCCACGATGGCCTGCAGCGATTCGGCGCTTCCCTTGTACGGAATGTGGTTGAGCTCGATCTTGTACAGGCGCGACAGCTGCTCCATCGTCAGGTGGTTGGTGGTGGCGATGCCGGGCGTGCTGTAGGTCAGCTTGCCGGGGTTCGCCCTGGCGTGCGCCACGTAGTCCTTCAAGGTCCTGATCGGCGAGTTCGCGGGCACGACGATGCCGAAGGCGTAGCCGGTCAGGCCGATCACATAGCTCAGGTCCTTCGCCGGGTCCCACTTGATGTCGTTGGTGTAGGGCAGCCGGTAGACCCCGGCCGAGGCAATGCCCAGCGTGTAGCCGTCCGGCGCGGCCGACTGCAGGCTCTGCGCGGGCATCGTGCCGCCGACGCCGGGCTTGTTCTCGATGACGATGGGCTGCTTGAGGATGGCGCCCGCCTTTTCCGCGAGCACCCGCATCGGCGCATCGGTCGAGCCGCCCGGGGCGAAGCCGATCATGATCTTGATGGGCCGCGAGGGATAGGCGCCCGGCTTTTCCTGGGCGTGAGCCTGCGGGCCGGGAACGACGACGGCGGCAAGGCCGGCGAGCGTGAATGCGAGGGCGTGGAATGTGCGATGGCGCATGGGAGTGCTTGAAGTGATGGTGTTCATGGCGCGGTGTTCAAAGGCGTCTGCGCGAGCGCTTTCAGCACGCCCTTGAGCACCTTGCCGTTGGGTGCCGACGGCAGCGTCGCCATGGCGCGGATCTCGCTGGGCTGCTTGTAGGGCGACAGGTGCTCGCGCAGGTGCGCGCGCAACCGCGCGTCGTCGATGGGCATGCCTTCCCTGGTTTCGATGAAGGCCACGATTTCCTCGTTGTGCCCGGCCTCGCGCCCGACGACCGCCGATTGCACGATGCCCGGGTAGGCGTTCAGCACCTGCTCCACCTCGAGCGGATAGACGTTGAATCCCGAGCGGATGATCAGCTCCTTGGTGCGTCCGGAGATGAACAGCGCGCCGTCGGGCGTGAGCCGCGCAAGATCGCCGGTGTTGAACCAGCCCGCCGCATCGATCACGGCCGCGGTGAGCTCGGGGCTGCGGTAGTAGCCCTTCATCACGCCGGGTCCGCGCACCCACAGCTCGCCCGCTTCGCCAGGTTCGACGCTGGCGCCGCCCAGGCCCTGGATGCGAAGCTCGACGCTCGGAATGCCCGGGCCGACGGCGCAGTCCTCGCGCGGCGCGTCCAGCCGTGTCTGCGCGACGGTGGGCGCGGTCTCGGTCAAGCCGTAGCCGTTGTGGAGCGGCAGCCTGAATTCCCGTTCCACCTCGGCCTTGAGGCTGGGCGTGAGCGGCGAACCGGCCACGCTGATCAGGCGCAGCGCGGGTGCGTCGATGGCCACGCCGCTCTTGCGCGCCCACTCCAGGATGCGGGCGAACAGCGCGGGCACGCCGGTGAAAACGCTGACACCGTCGCGGCGCAGCGCCCGCACCGCGTTCTCGGGTGCAAAGCGCGGCTCGAGCAGCAGCGCGGCGCCCGCGCACATCGCGCCGAGGAACTGCGTCGACAGGCCCACCACATGCGACATCGGCAGCACGCCGTAGACGACGTCGCGCGGGCCGAGCCGCCGCAGCTCGCGCGCGGAGGTGGCCACGAACATCAGGTTCGCGTGCGTCAGCATCACGCCCTTGGGCGCGCCCGTGGTGCCCGACGTGTAGACCATGGCCGCCACCTGCTTCGCGGGGTCGGCGTCGCAGGGCTCCGGCAGCACGTCCTCGGCGAGCGGGCCGATGGCGATTTCGCCCAGGTCGCTGCCGAAAGGCGTGGCCTGCTGGCGCTGCGCGTGGCCGCGCGCTTCGGGCGAGACATGGCACAGGTACAGCACGCGCCGCGCGCCGGAGTGCGCGATGAACTGGTCGATCTCGCGTGGCGACAGGCGCGCGTTCACCGCGACGGTCCAGGCGTCCAGCTTGCTCAGCGCCAGGAAGGCGACGCACAGCGCCGCGCAGTTCTCCCCGACGATGAGCACGCGGTCGCCGGCCCGCACGCCCGCGCCGGCCAACTGCCGCGCCATGGCGTCCATCTGCGCGCCGAGCTCGCCATAGCTCAGCGACACGCCGGCGTCGCGCAGCGCCAGCGCGTCGGGCTGCCCGGCGATCCAGGGCGAAAGAAGGTGGTGCACCCGAGGGGGCTTGGCGTATGTCTCGGTCGTCATTGATGGGTCGGTCCCGTGTTTCGAATGGCGGCGAGTCTATGAAGCAAGCGCTCCGAAGCACGTCTTTTGAAAACTGC
This sequence comes from Variovorax sp. 10N412, assembly GCF_056394985.1. Lineage (NCBI taxonomy): Bacteria > Pseudomonadati > Pseudomonadota > Betaproteobacteria > Burkholderiales > Comamonadaceae > Variovorax > Variovorax sp. 10N412. The sequence goes on along the minus strand of NZ_JBFTIO010000001.1, from coordinate 392,273 downwards.
ACTGCAGAACAGAGAGCAGGGATTTCCCCAGTGAGAACGCACCGGGTTTCATCGCCTTCATTCGAGCGGCGGTGCAAGCCGGCATGCAGCTTCAAGTTCTGCAATGCAGTTTTGAATTCCGCCCGGCATGCGCTGTTCGGCGGTCCGGCATCCCAGAATGAAGTGGCCGCGCGGCAACCCGCGTGCATTCACAGACCGACCGACGAAAGACAACGCATGAACGACAAGAAAGCCATCCTCGTGATCGGCGCCGGAGACGCCACCGGTGGCGCCATCGCCAAGCGATTCGCCCGCGAGGGCTACATCGCCTGCGTCACCCGTCGCAGCGCCGACAAGCTCCAGCCGCTGGTGCGCGAGATCGAAGCCGCGGGCGGCCAGGCGCACGGCTTCGGCAGCGACGCCCGCAAGGAAGAGGAGATGGTCTCGCTGGTGGACAACATCGAGAAGAACATCGCGCCCATCGAGGTGGCGGTGTTCAACATTGGCGCCAACGTGCGCTTCGGCATCACCGAGACGACGGCGCGCGTCTACTTCAAGGTGTGGGAGATGGCCTGCTTCGGCGGCTTCCTCATGGGCCGCGAGGTGGCCAAGCGCATGCTGGAGCGCGGGCGCGGCACCATCATCTTCACCGGCGCCACCGCCAGCCTGCGCGGGCGCGACGGTTACGCCGCGTTCGCCGGCGCCAAGCACGGCCTGCGCGCGCTGGCACAGAGCATGGCGCGCGAACTGTGGCCCAAGGGCATCCACGTGGCGCACCCGGTGGTCGACGGCGCCATCGACACCGAGTTCATCCGCACCAACTTTCCCGAGCGCTACGCGCTGCTGGATCAGGGCGGCGTGGTGTCGCCGGACAGCATCGGCGAGGCCTACTGGCAGATCCACCAGCAGCCGCGCGATGCGTGGACGCACGAGATGGAACTGCGCCCGTGGATGGAAACCTGGTGAGCAGGGGAGCGACCATGCACGAGACGAACACCGTGAAGCTGCGCTTTCTCTTCGACTTCGGCAGCCCCAACGCCTACCTGTGCCACAAGGTGCTGCCAGCCATGGCGGCGCGCACGGGCACCGCGATCGAGTACGTGCCGATCCTGCTGGGCGGGCTCTTCAAGCTCACCAACAACCGCTCGCCGGCCGAAGCCTTCGCCGACATCGCGAACAAGCGCGCCTACGACGTGCTGGAGTTCCAGCGTTTTCTTGCGAAGCACCGCATCACGGCCTACCGCCGCAATGAATTCTTTCCCGTCAACACGCTGACCATCATGCGCGGCGCGGTGGCGGCGCAGGCGCTCGGCTGCTTCGAGCGCTATGTCGATGCCGTCTTCTCGTGCATGTGGGAGCGCAGCCTGAACATGGCCGATGCGTCCGTGGTGGCCACCGCGCTGAACGACGCGGGCCTGCCCGCGGCCGAGCTCTTTGCGTCCATGCAGACCGCGGAGGTCAAGCAGGCGCTCATGGCCAACACGCAGGCCGCCTTCGAGCAGGGCGCCTTCGGCTCGCCCACCTTCTTCGTGAACGACCAGATGTTCTTCGGCAAGGACCGCCTGCGCGAGGTCGAGGAAGAAATCGTTTCGCAGCACAGCCACTGACAGTCCCCGGCACTTTCACCATGAAAACCAGAATCACTGAACTCTTCGGCATCGCGCACCCCATCATCCAGGGCGGCATGCATTTCGTCGGCTTCGCCGAGCTGGCCGCGGCGGTCTCCAACGCGGGCGGCCTGGGCATCATCACCGGGCTCACGCAGAAGACACCCGAACTGCTGGCGAAGGAAATTGCCCGCTGCCGCGAGATGACCGACAAGCCCTTCGGCGTGAACCTCACCTTCCTGCCGACCTTCGCCTCGCCGCCGTATCCCGAGTACATCGACGCCATCGTCGAAGGCGGCGTGCGCATCGTCGAGACGGCCGGGCGCAGCCCCGAGCAATACATGCCGCAACTGAAGAAGGCCGGCGTGAAGGTCATCCACAAGTGCACCTCGGTGCGGCATTCGCTCAAGGCGCAGGCCATCGGCTGCGACGCGGTGAGCGTCGACGGCTTCGAGTGCGGCGGCCACCCGGGCGAGGACGACGTGCCCAACTTCGTCCTGCTGCCGCGCGCGGCGGAGGCGCTCGACATTCCGTTCGTCGCCTCGGGCGGCATGGCCGACGGCCGCAGCCTGGTGGCCGCGCTGGCGCTCGGCGCGGAGGGCATCAACATGGGCACGCGCTTCATCGCCACGCAGGAGGCACCGGTGCATGCGAACGTGAAGGCGGCCATTGTCGCGGCCTCCGAGCTCGACACGCGGCTGGTGATGCGCCCGCTGCGCAACACCGAGCGCGTGCTGAACAACGCGGGTGTGGAGGCCTTGCTCGCCATCGAGCGCGAGAAGGGCGCGCGCACGCAGATCGACGACATCCGCGAGTTCGTAGGCGGCGTGTACCCGAAGGTGATGGTCGACGGCGACATGGACGCCGGCGCCTGGAGCTGCGGCATGGTGGTCGGCCTGATCCACGACGTGCCGACGGTGGCTGAACTGGTCGCGCGGATCATGCGCGAGGCCGAGGCCATCGTTTCGCAGCGCCTGGCACGGCTGCTCTAGAGTAGGGCGCATGAAGCGCGCAGAAATCCATTCCAAGCGGGAGCTCGGCGAATACGAAGACGTCGAGCGCAAGGTCAACGCCAAGGAAGACCGGCACTTCGTGACGGCCCTCGCGCGCGGCCTGCAGGTGCTGCAATGCTTCGCCTCGGGCGAGGAGCGCCTGGGCAACCAGGAGCTGGCCGAGCGCTGCGGGTTGCCCAAGTCCACCGTCACGCGGCTGACCTACACGCTGACCAAGCTCGGCTTCCTGCACCACGTGGCGGAGTCGGGCCGCTACCGGCTGGGCATGGCCACGCTGACGCTGGGCGGCACCACGCTGTCGCGGCTCGATGCCAAGGAGGTGAGCCGTCCGCTCATGCAGCAGTTGGCCAACGACACCGGCTGCCTCATCGCGCTGGGCATGCGCGACGGCATGTCGATGCTCTACCTGGAAACCTGCCGCAGCGATTCGATCGTCACCATCCGGCTGAACATCGGCTCGCGCATTCCGCTGGCCACCTCGGCGATGGGGCGGGCCTACCTGGCCGGTGCCAAGCCGGGTGCGCGCCGCGGGCTGGAGGAGCGCATCCGCACGCTCGACGTGGCGGGCTGGCCGCGCATCGAGCAGGGAATTCGCCAGGCGGTCGCCGACATCGAGCAGTACGGCTGCTGCAGTTCCTTCGGCGACTGGCGCGGCGAGGTGAACGCCATCGCCTCACCGCTGCGGGTCGGCAAGGGCATGCCGCTGATGGTGCTGAGCGCGGCGGGGCCACGCTCGATGGCGCCGGAAGCCTTCATGCACGACGTTCGCCCGCAGCTGCTCGATACGGTGCGCGCGATCGAGCGGCATTTCCGCAATCCGGCCTAGGCCCTGACAAGCAAGCAAGCTCAGCGCAGGCCGACCCACCAGCGCGTGTTGGTGCGCGCCTGCCCCACCGTCACCACCTCGCCGATCACCGGCGTGGCCAGCTCGATCTTCTTCGCCTCGGTGAGGTCCGCGATGCGGTCCAGCGGGTCGTGCCAGGTGTGGAAGGCCAGGTCGAAGGTGCTGTTGTGCACCGAGAAGAACACCTTGCCGCGCAGGTCCTCGAAGGCCTGCACGCTCTGCTCGGGCGTCATGTGCACGGCGGGCCACATGGCGTCGTAGGCGCCGTTTTCCATCAGCGCGATGTCGAAGCCGCCGAAGCGCTCGCCGATCTGCTTGAAGCCGGGGAAGTAGCCCGAGTCGCCGCTGTAGAAGATGCGCTGGTCGCCGCTTTGCACCACCCACGAGGCCCACAGCGTGCGGTCGCGGTCGCCCAGGGTGCGGCCCGAGAAATGCTGCGCGGGCGTGGCGGTGAGCTTCACGCCGTCGTGTTCGGCCCCTTGCCACCAGTCGAGCTCGCTCACGCGCTCGGCCGGCACGCCCATCACCACCAGCCGCGAGCGCACGCCCAGGGGCACGAAGTAGCGTTGCACGCTTTTCGAGAGGTACTCGATGGTGGCCAGGTCGAGGTGGTCGTAGTGGTCGTGCGAAAGAATCACGCCCTCGATGGGCGGCAGCTGTTCGAGCGTGATCGGCGGCTGGTGAAAGCGCTTCGGCCCGGCCCACTGCACGGGCGACACGCGCTCGCTGAACACCGGGTCGATCAGCCAGTACTTGCCGCGCAGCTTGAGCAGGTGCGACGAGTGGCCCAGGCGCACCACGTGGTTGGTCTTGACGTCGAGCGCGTCGAGCGTGGCCCGGTCCAGCGGCTTCACCGGAATGGCGTCGACGGGCACGCTGTCGACCTTGCTGCCCACGATGAAGCGCGACCAGATGCGCCAAGCGCTGGCCTGCGCGGGCAGGTCGGGGTTGGCCATGTTGTGGAAACCGCCGTCCTTGAACTGGGGCGAGCTGTCGTAGCGTGCCTCGCCGCTGGCGGCGCTGCAGCCCGCCACGAAGGCGCAGCCGGCCGCGGCCAGCGCGGTGCCGCGGCGCAAGAGTTGCGGCAGGTAGGAGCCCTGCGGGCCCGATTCGTCAGCCATGGGGGAGCCTTCTTGATTGTGTTTGTCGGATGGCGGGAGATTAGCCATGGCAGGCGTTTCAATGGTTTCAGCCTTAGAAACATTCGGCAGGCAGGGCCTTTGCCTATGCCATGCGCTGTATGGCCGGCGCCCCTGTGCCTCGGCACACTGGAAGGCTCGATCGGCTTCGACAAGGCGGCAGACTCATGAGCAGCAATCGCTATCCCATCATCTACGTGCGCGGCTACGCCATGACCGAGGCCGAGCGCGACGACACCGCGGCCGATCCGTTCTGCGGCTTCAACCTGGGCTCCACGGTGTACCGCGCCACGGTGAAGAAAGAAGCGCCCGCGCAGAAGTTCGTCTTCGAGTCGCCGGTGGTGCGGCTGCTGGCCGACTTTCAATACCAGAGCGTCTACCAGAACGGCCTGGACATCCTCGACCCCGACTGGAAACCATCGCCCGACGAGACCGGCAAGGACGTGGACGGAATTCCCTCGGCCTCGGTCATCATCTATCGCTACTACGACTCGGGCTCCGAGCTGCTCGGCGACGGACAGTCGAAGGACGTGACCGTGTACGCGCAGGGCCTGAGCCAGCTGATCCTGCGCGTGCGCGATCTGGTGGCCCTGCGCGAGGGGCCGGGCTACGACCGCGCCGACTTCCGCTGCTACCTCGTCGCGCATTCGATGGGCGGCCTCGTAGTGCGGGCCTTGCTGCAGAACCTGGCGCTCGGCGACGCGGCGGCGCGCGCCTGCGTCGACAAGGTGTTCACCTATGCCACGCCGCACAACGGCATCGACATGGGCGGCATCAACGTGCCGGCCTGGCTCACGGTGAACGAGATGAACACCTTCAACCGCGACAAGATGTCCGAGTTCCTGGCCACCGCGCCGGTCGACGGCCGCATGGACTACCTGCCGGCCACCGCCTTTCCGCCCGAGCGCTTCTTCTGCATGGTCGGCTCCAACCGCGGCGACTACGAAAGCGCCAAGGGCCTGTCGCGCATGTTCGCGGGCCACGGCAGCGACGGGCTGGTGCGCATCGAGAACGCCTCGCTCTGGTCGACCGATGCCGCCGGCAAGACGCTGCCGGTGGCCACGGCCTACACCTACCGCTCGCATTCCGGCTTCTTCGGCATCGTCAATTCCGAGGAGGCCTACCAGAACCTCGTGCGCTTCCTGTTCGGCGACGTGCGGGTCGACCTGTGGTTCGACGTCGACGGCGTCACGCTGCCGCCCGACCTGCCCGCGGGCGCCGACGTCGACGCGCTCTACCAGGTCGAACTGCTGGCCGCGCCGCGCGGCAAGCGCTGGTACCTGAGCCGGCGCGTGGCGGAAGAAGACTCGCCCGCCTGCCGCACGCACAAGGAACTGACCGACCCCGCCAAGGCCGACCGGCGCGCCATCTACCTGTCGAGCGTGTTCCTCGCCAACAAGGCCCGCGTGAAGCAGGACCGCCCGACACTGGCCTACGCCATGACCCTGGGCGTGCGCGTGCCCGACTACCAGGTCAACAACAAGTTCTGGCTCGACGGCCACTACGAGGGCAGCTCGCTGTTTCGCGACACGCTGGTCATCGAGCTTTCGCCGCCCGCGGCGGACGATGCGGCGCAAAACTGGAGCGTCAAGTACGGCTGGCAGACCGACACGGCAGGCAAGGCCTCGCTGCCGATCAGCCCCAGGCAGCTGGCCGGTGGCAAGCTGCAGTTCGTGGTGCCGCTGTCGAGCCTGGGCGCCGCGCCGGCCGCGCCCGGCATCAGCGGGAAAGTACGGCTCGAGGTGAGTGCCTGGAACTGAAGCCCGCGGCTACGATGGGCGCCATGAAAACTGCCATCCTCGTCATCGACGTCCAGCGCGGTCTGTGCGACGACCTGCCGCGTCCCCATGAAGCTGAAGAAGTGATGCAGCGCATCAACGCGCTCACCGAACGCGCCCGCGCGAGCGGCGTGCCGGTCGCCTTCATCCAGCATGAGAACGCGGTGGACCTGGAGTTCGACTCCGAGCGCTGGCAGCTCGCCGGCGCGCTGAACACCGACTCGCGCGACGCGAAGATCCGCAAGACCACGCCCGACTCGTTCCTGCGCACGCCGCTCGAAGCCTGGCTGTCGGACCGGGGCGTGAAGCGGGTGGTGATCTGCGGCTACTCGTCGGAGTTCTGCGTGGACACCACCACGCGCCGCGCCGCCGCGCTGGGCTACGAGGTGGTGCTGGCCGCCGACGCGCACACCTCGCACGACAAGCCGCATGCCACGGGCGCGCAGATTCGCGCGCACCACAACGCCACGCTGTCGGACATCACGAGCTTCGGCGTGCCGATTCGCGCGGTGCCCGCCGCCGACATCGTGCTGGCCGGCTGAACGCCTTCTATCCGGCCAGTTCGCCGGCGTGCCGTCGCCAGAAGGCCGCATCGGCGTACGTGCCCACGCCGGCGGCCGCGTTGTCGGCCATGTGTTCGGCACGGCTCGTGCCGGGTATCACGCAGGTCACGCCGGCGTGGCCCAGCACGAACTTCAGCAGCAACTGCGCCCAGCTCGTGCAGCCGATTTCCGCGGCCCAGCCGGGCAGCGGCTTGCCACGCAACCGGCGCAGCAGGCCACCGCCGCCGAACGGCAGGTTGACGATCACCGCCACGCCGCGCTCGGCCGCCAGCGGCAGCAGGCGCTGTTCGGCGTCGCGGGCGTCGGCCGAATAGTTGATCTGCAGAAAGTCGAGCTTCTCCGCGCGCAGCACCGCCTCGACCTCGCCATAGGCCGACGCCGTGTAGTGCGTGATGCCGATGTAGCGCACGCGGCCTTGCGACTGCCAGCCGCGCAGCGTGGCGAGGTGGGTGCGCCAGTCGATCAGGTTGTGCACCTGCATCAGGTCGATGCGCGGCGTGCGCAGGCGCTTGAACGATTGCGCCATCTGCGCGGTGCCGGCCTCCCGCCCCGAGGTCCAGACCTTGGTGGCGAGAAAGGCCTTGTCCCGCCCACCCGAGGTGGCCAGCAGCTCGCCGGTGGTTTCCTCGGAGCGGCCATACATCGGCGAGCTGTCGATCACCGTGCCGCCGGCCGCGAACAGGGCGTCGAGCACGCCGGGCAGGCGCCGGTATTCGTCGGTGCCGGGGCGCTGGTCGAAACCGATCCAGGTGCCGCAACCGACGACGGGCAGGGCTTCCTGCGTGGAGGGAATGGGTCGGGTGTTCATCTTCGTCGGCATGGGCGGTGGCGGCTGCTGCTGCGCGAAGGACGGTAGCGCCGCGCCCGCCGGCAGCGTCGCAAGCAGCCGCAGGAACCGGGCGCGTGAAAGACCAGGGGGCTTTGCGCTGGGCGGGCCGGGTGGTGTCATGGATGCGCGCCACCTTAGCACCGCGGCCCTGGAAAACCGGGGCATCGGCGCATCGCCGCGTTCAGCCCAGGGCGATCAGTTGCCGCTGCCGGTGCTTGCGGCGCCCGCCGGCTTGTTCATGTACGCCAGCGTGCTGCCCACCAGCGCGCGCACGCCCACCTTCATCGCCGACTCGTCGATGACGAATTCCGACGAATGGTTGGGCGCGCCGTGCCGGTCGCCGAAGGGCGAGGCGTTCAGGTGCCAGAACACGACGGGAATGTTCTTGCCGAAGGAGCCGAAGTCTTCCGAGCCCATGCTGGGTTGCGACTCGCGCGCCTTGCCCGCGCCGGCGGCGGTTTCCAGCGCCTGCGCCACCGCCTGCGTGGCGGCGGGGTCGCTCACCAGCACCTCGTAGCCGGTGTCGATGGTCACCTCGGCGGTGAGGCCGTGGCTCTCGGCGATCTTCTGCGCCTTCAGGCGGATGTTGTCGTGCGCCACCTTCTGGTTCTTTGCCGACAGCGAACGCACCGTGCCCGCGATCTCGGCCGTGTCGGGCAGGATGTTCACGCGGTTGCCGCTTTGCAGCAGGCCCACCGTGACCACGGTGGGGCCGTCCAGCGGATCGATCTGGTGGCTCACGATGTTCTGCAGCGCCAGCACGATCTCGGCCGCCGCAACGGTGGGTTCCTTGGCGGTCCATGGCGAGGAGCCGTGGCCGCCCTTGCCCTTGAGCGAGATCTTGAACACATCGCCGCTGGCCATGAAGCCGCCGCGGCGGTAGCTGATGGTGCCCGAGGGGCCGCGCGCGTTGATGTGCTGGCCCATCACCACGTCGACCTTCGGGTTGTCGAGCACGCCGGCCTTCACCATGGCGGGCGCGCCGCTGAGCACCGGGCCGGGGCCTTGCTCTTCGGCCGGCTGGAACAGGAACACGACCGTGCCGGGCAGCTCCGCGCGCATCTGCGAGAAGGCCTGCGCGGCGCCCAGCAGCATGGCCACGTGCGTGTCGTGGCCGCAGGCGTGCGACACCGGCACCTCCGCATTGAGCCAGGGCGCCTTGTCGGTCGACTTGAAGGGCAGGTCGTTGCGCTCGAGCACGGGCAGGGCGTCCATGTCGGCGCGCAGCGCCACCACCGGGCCCGGCCTGCCGCCGCGCAGCACGGCCTTGATGCCGGTCTTGGCGATGCCGGGCTGCACCTCGATGCCGGGCATCTTCGCGAGCGCGGCGGCAATGTAGGCGGCGGTCTGCACCTCCTGGTAGGAGAGCTCGGGGTGCTGGTGGATGTGCCGGCGCCACGCGATGACCTGCGCCTCGGAGGCGTCCGCCAGCGCCAGCGCGCGCGTGGCGAGGGCGTTGCCGGCGTCCGGTGCGGCCTGCGTGGCTTGCGCGAAGGCGGCGGTGTTCAGGAAACTGCCGGACAGCATCAGCAGGGCAAGGCGGGAGCGGATGTTCATGGTGTTCTGCAAGGAAAGTGAAAGAACCGCCGCGGACCTTAGCGAAAGCGGGTGTGAAGGAAAAGATCCGAGAAACTTCGAGGCGATCAAAATTGCTGATCGCCCCTTTTTCGATTGCCCGCACGGCTGCACGCCATGAACCTGAAGCACCTGAAGATCTTCGAAGCGGTCGCCGATGCCGGCAGCATCCGCGCCGCCGCGCGCGGCGGCGAGCTGACGCAGCCCGCCATGACCTACGCCATTCGCGAGCTGGAGCACAGCGTGGGCGCGCAGCTGCTGGTGCGCAGCGCCAAGGGCGTGGTGCTCACGCCCATCGGCGAAGCGCTGCTGCGGCGCGCGCGTTCATTGGCCGACGAGGTGCGCCGCACCGAAGAAGAAATTGCCCAGCTGCGCGACGGCGCGGGCGGCTCGCTGCGCGTGGCCTTCAGCTCGTTCGCGGTCGAGCGGCTGCTGCCGAACGCGCTGCTCGACTTTCGCGCCCGTTGGCCGGGCGTGGCCCTCGAGCTGCAGGAGCTCAGCGGCACCGACGTGAACGGACTGTGGAAGCGCAGCGAGTTCGACTTCGCCATCCTCGGCGAGCTGGAGCCCGTGGCCCACGACGGGCTGCAAAGGGAAGTGCTGCTCGACTTTCCACTGGCCGTGATCGCCAAGGCAGGCCATCCGCTGGCGCGCGTGCGCGCGATGGGCAAGCTGCACGAGGCGATGTGGGTGGTGCCCAGCTACGGCGCGCAGCTGTTGCGCCGCTGCTTCGCACAGCTTGGCGAAGCGCCGCCGCGCGACATCGTGGTCTGCCATTCGTGGCAGCTGGGCATGACGCTGGTGAAGCGCGCGGGCGCGCTCACGCTGGCGTCGTCGTCGTTGTTCACGCGGGCGACCGCCTCAAGGGGGCTGGTGGCGCTGCGCCTGGCCGACAGGTTGCCGAACGTGCAGGTGTCGCTGCTGATGCGCGACTGCGCGGCGCTCACGCCCGCCGCGCAGGCCTTCGCCCAGGCGCTGCAGGCGGTGGCGCGCACGGTGCAGGCGGGAGGCTGAAAGGGCTGAAGGGGCCGTGCTGGTCAGCGCAGGTACCGCCCGTCGGCCTTCAGCATCGACAGCTCGGAGAAGGTCAGCCCGCGGTGCTCGCCGGGACGGTAGGCCACGGCGATGCCGCCGAGATCGAGCGTCTTGAACGACTCCAGGCCCTTCTGCAGCGACTCCGGCGTCGGGTTCGCGCCCGCGCGCTTGAGCCCTTCGGCCATCACCTTGGCCGTGACGTAGCCCTCGAGGCTGGCGTAGCTGAACTCGGTCGCGCCGATCTTCTTCATGGCGGCCTGGTATTCGGCGATGACCGGCATCGCGCTGTTCCAGGGGTAGGGCACCACCTGCGAGATGACCACGCCGGCCGCGTCCTTCTTGATGTCCTGGAACAGCTTCTGCCCGTTGAGGAAGGAGAACGAATAGAAGGCCGTCTCGCCGCCGGCCGCGCGGTAGGCCGTGATGAACTTGGCGGCCACGTCGTTGGTGGCCGACAGCACCACCGCCTTGGGCTTGAGCTTGGCCAGTTCCTGCGCGCGCTCGGTGGCGTCGGAGCCGTCGTTCTTCACGGCCACGCTGCCCACCATCTTGTCGCCGCGCTCGGCAATGAATTTCTGCGTGCTTTCCATCGCCGAGCGCGCGCCCGGGTTGTCGTTGTGCGCGAAGGCGATGCGCGACAGGCCGATGGTGAAGAGGTGGTTCACGATGCGGCTGTATTCCTCGTCGAAGCTGATGCGCACCGGAAAACCGTACTCCGAGAATTTCACCACCGGGCCCGCGCCGGTGTACGGGCCGACCACGGGAATCTTCAGTTCGTTGGCGGTCTTCAGCGCGCCGACCGACGACGAGGTGCCGATGGGCATCAGGATGCCGACCGCGCCTTCGCTGGCGAAGGCCTTGACGTTCTCCGAGCCCTTGGCAGGGTCGTAGGCGTCGTCGAGCTGGCGAAGTTCCACCGGCCGGCCGTTGATGCCCCCGCCGGCGTTGAGCGCGGTGAACATGGCCCGGATGCCGACCAGCGGCTCGGTCGACAGCGAGGCGAGCGGCCCGGTCTTCACGTAGGTCTGGCCGATGACGATGGGCTTGGGTTGGGCCTGCGCCGGTGATGGGAGTGCCAGTGCCAACGTGCACAGGGCGGTGAGGGCGGCGGCAATCGAACGAATCATTTTGTGTAATAAAGTCACAAAGTGTTAACGAACTTATCTTAAGGCAGCGTTCCGTTGGGGTAAATCGATCTTTCCCCGTCTTTGCTTGTGGTGCATGGAATACTGTATAAAAATACAGTTAACAGTCTTCACCATGGGCCTCCCTTTCCTCGACTCCTTTTCCGCCGCCGCGGGCCGCGGCGTCTGGCACGCCGACGAACTCGGCCTGGCCGACGCGCAGGTCGTCGCCACCGGCCATGCCGCGCTCGACGCCGAGTTGCCGGGCGGAGGCTGGCCGGTCGGGGCCATGACGGAGCTGCTGCAGCACTCGCCCGAAGCGCATGTGTGGCAGCTGTTGCTGCCCGCGCTGGCGCAGGCGGTGCAGGCGCGCGGCGGGCCGGTGGTGCTGATCGGACCGCCCTACGAGCCTTGCGGGGCTTCGCTTGCGGCCCAGGGGCTGCCGGTGGAGTCGCTGATGTGCGTCAAGAGCGAGGCGGCGCCCGCGCGCCTCTGGGCCTGCGAGCAGGCGCTGCGCTGCGCGGACGTGTCGGCCGTCGTGGCGTGGCTGCCGCAGGCGCGGGTGGGCGAGCTGCGGCGGCTGCAGCTGGCGGCCGCACAGCATGAGCTGCTGCTGTTCGTGTGCCGGCCCGAATCGGTCGCGCTGTCGGCCTCGCCCGCGCGCCTGCGCATCAGCGCCTTGCGCTGCGAGGCCGACGCGTCGCAGATCGAACTGCACATCCTCAAGCGCCGCGGCCCGCCGCTGGCCGCGCCGCTGATGCTGCCGGCGCGCAACGCGCGCATGGCCGCGCTGCTGGCCGCCGCCCGGCTGCGGCGCAAGCTGCGTTTGCAACAGCAGGGCACGGTGCCCGCCGGCGCGGCGGCCACCTCGGCCACCGTGGTGCGCATCGACGCATGGAAGGGAGGCCAGGATGCACTGGATCGCCTTGCAGTGGTCGCTTGAGGCCGATACCCCCGATACCCCCGATACCCCTGACGCCCCGGATGCCGCCCGCGCCACCGATGTCGTGGCCCTGCCCACGCCTGAAGCGCTGGGCTGGTGGGCGCTGCAGTACACGCCCCACGTCGCCTGGCAGGACGAGGCGCTGATGCTCGAAGTCTCCGCCTGCGAACGCCTGTGGGGCGGCCGGACCCCGCTGATGCGGCAGTTGCTCGCATCCAACCCCGTGCCCGGCGCGCGCATGCTGGGCGCCCAGGGCGCCACCAGCCTCATAGCGCTGGCGCGGCTGCGCCTGTTCGCGCGCCAAGAGCGCCGTCCCGGGGAGATTCCGGCCGGCCTGCCGCTGGACACGCTGACGGCCGCCCACGGCCACCTCGACCTGCTCGCGCGCATGGGCTGCCGCACCTGGGGCGACGTGGCGGCGCTGCCGCGCGGCGGGCTCACGCGGCGCTTCGGCGCGGAACTGCGCGTGGCGCTCGACGTCGCCTGGGGCCTGCGCCCCGAAAGCCACGCCTGGCTCACGCTGCCCGACGTGTTCGAGCAGAGGCTGGAGCTGCCCGCGCTGGCCGAGACCGGACCCGAACTCATGTGGTCGGCCAACCGGCTGCTGTCGGCCCTGCAGATCTGGCTGCGCGCACGCCAACGCGGCGCGCGCGCGCTCGAGCTGCAATGGACGCTCGACCTCAAGCGCTTCAACGGCGTGAACCTGCCGCCGCACCAGCAGCTCACCGTGCGCACCGCCGAGCCCACGCAGGACATGGCGCACCTGCGCCGGCTGTTGTCCGAAAAGCTCGCCCTCACCACGCTGGCCGCGCCCGCGAGCTGGCTGAAGCTGCGCACGCTGGAAACCGACCCGTGGGCCGGCGCCAGCACCAGTTTCTTGCCGGAAGACAACCGCAAGGGCGACAAGCTGCACGAGATGGTCGAGCGGCTCAGCGTGCGGCTCGGGGCGCAACAGGTGGTGGTGCCGTCGGCGCAGGCCGACCATCGGCCGGAGCGCAAGCAGGCGTGGCGGCCGGCGCTGCAGAAAGAAAAGCCACCCGACAAGGCGCTCGACAAGGCTCGCAAGGAAGCGCAGGCCGCCGCGTCGCAGCCCGACGCCCTCTACCCGCCGTGGCTCTTGCCCGAGCCGCTGCTGCTCGACATGGACGGCGAGCGCCCGTGCTATCGCGGCCCGTTGAGCCGGCTGATCGGTCCACAGCGCGTGGAGACCGGCTGGTGGGGCGGCAAGGAAGAGGGCGGCCAGCCCGCACTGCGCGACTACTACGTCGCGCAGAGCCCAGAGGCCGGGCTGGTGTGGATCTTTCGCGAGCGGCACGCCGCGCGCTTTTCCGCCGGCGAGGTGCGCTGGTACCTGCAGGGCTTCTATGCCTGAGCTCAGCGACAAGCAGGAGCGCAAGCGCCAGCTCGCCAAGGTGCATGCGCTGCCGGTGCAGATGCGGGCGCGGCCGGCGGCGGAACTGCCCGGCTATGCGGAGCTGCACTGCCTGACCAACTTCAGTTTCCAGCGCGGCGCTTCCACGCCCGAAGAGATGGTGGAGCGGGCCTACCAGCTGCGCTATGACGCGCTGGCCATCACCGATGAATGCTCCGTGGCCGGCATCGTGCGCGCCTGCGTGGCCCTGCGCGACCTGCCCGCCAAGCTGGAGGCGCATGAGCGCGAGTTCCCCGACGAGCCGAAGATTCCGCGCAATCCCGGCTTTCGCCTGCTGTTCGGCAGCGAGTTCCGCTTCGAGCGCTTCAGGCTCGTGGTGATCGCGAACGACGCCGAGGGCTGGGGCAACCTGTGCGAGTTCATCACCGCCGCGCGTACCACCACCGAACTGCCCAAGGGCGAATACCTCGTGAGCTGGGACGACAGCGTGAACGGCAGCAACGTGGCCTCGCTGCAGCGCTGCCAGGTGCTCTTCGTGCCGCATCGCATGCCCGGCGAGACCGTGGACGCGGCCACGCTGCATGAAGACCTGACGGCAGCCAAGGCCCTGTACGGCGACAACCTCTGGCTGGCGCTGGAGCTTTTCAACGAGATGGACGACGACCTGTGGTTCGTCACGCTGGTGCAGGCGGGCGAGGCCGCCGGCGTGCCCCTGGTGGCGGCCGGCGACGTGCACATGCACTCGCGTGCGACCAAGCCGCTGCACGACGTGCTGACGGCTGTGCGCGAAGGCAGGACGGTGGCCGAGTGCGGCTTCGCATTGCAGTCGAATGCCGAGCGGCACCTGCGCTCGCGTGTGCGGCTGGCTCAGTTGTACCTGCAGGAAATGCTCGAGAACACGCGGGTGGTGGCCGAGCGCTGCAGGTTCGATCCGCAGGAGATTCGCAAGAACTATCAGTACCCGCTCGAAAGCGTCGGCAATGGCGAGACGCCGGCGCAGACACTGGTGCGCAAGACGTGGGAGGGCGCGCTCGACAAATACCCGCTCGAAAAATATGCCTCGTGCATTCCGGCCAGCGTCTGCATGCAGGTCCACAAGGAGCTGGCACTCATCATCGAGCTGGGCTACGAGATGTTCTTTCTCACGGTGGAGAACATCGTGAGCTTTGCCAAGTCGCAAAAGATCCTTTGCCAGGGGCGCGGTTCATCGGCCAATTCGGCGGTGTGCTACTGCCTCGGCATCACCGCCATCGACCCCAAGAAGGGCACGCTGCTGTTCGAGCGCTTCCTGAGCCGTGAGCGCAACGAGCCGCCCGACATCGACGTCGACTTCGAGCACCAGCGGCGCGAGGAGGTCATCCAGTACATCTACGAAAGATACGGCCGCGAGCGCGCCGCCATTGCCGCGGTCGTCATCTGCTACCGATCGCGCAGCGCGTTGCGCGACGTGGGCAAGGCCATCGGCATCGACGAGCGGCTGATCGACGAATTCGCCAAGGACCACTACTGGTTCGACGACACCTTGCTCGGCGAGCAGCTGAACGCGGCCTGCGAGCGCGCGGGCGTGAAGGAAGACGCGCTCAAGATCGAACACTGGATCGAGATGACGCAGCGGCTCAAGGGCTTTCCGCGCCACCTGAGCCAGCACGTGGGCGGCTTCGTGCTCACGCACACCAAGCTCACGCGGCTGGTGCCGGTCGAGAAGGCCTCCATGAAAGACCGCTCCGTCATCCAGTGGGAGAAGGACGACCTCGAGGCCATGGGCATGCTCAAGGTCGACGTGCTCGCGCTCGGCATGCTCAGCGCCATCCGCCGCGGGCTCGACCACATGAACCGCTGGCGGGGCTCGATGGTGGAGATGCACCAGGTGCCCAACGACGACCCGGAGGTGTTCGACATGATCTGCGACGCCGACACCGTGGGCGTGTTCCAGATCGAGAGCCGCGCGCAGATGTCGATGCTGCCGCGCCTGAAGCCGCGCACTTACGAAGACCTGGTGATCGAGGTCGCGATTGTGCGGCCCGGGCCCATCCAGGGCGGCATGGTGCATCCGTACCTCAAGCAGCGCGAGCGGGTGCGCAAGAACTTGCCGATCCACTACGAGAAAGAAGAATTGCGCATCGCGCTCGAACGCACCCTGGGCATCCCGATCTTCCAGGAGCAGGTGATGCAGATCGCGATGATCGCGGCCAAGTTCTCGGCCGACGAAGCCGACCAGCTGCGCCGTGCCATGGCGGCGTGGAAGCGCAAGGGCGGCCTCGACAAGTTCCACGAGAAGCTCGTCGAGGGCATGAAGGACAACGGCTACAAGGCCGAGTTCGCCGAAGCCATCTTCAAGCAGATCCTCGGCTTCGGCGACTACGGCTTTCCCGAGAGCCACGCCGCGAGCTTCGCGCTGCTGGTCACCGTGAGCAGCTGGCTGAAGAACTACGAACCCGCCTGCTTCCTCGCCGCGCTGCTCGATTCGCAGCCGATGGGCTTCTACAGCCCTTCGCAGCTGGTGCAGGACGCACGTCGACATGGCGTCGAAGTGCGGCCGGTCGATGTCATGGTGAGCGAGATGGACACCACGCTCGAAGCCCGTGCGCCCGATGCCCCGCGCATGCCGGCGGGCACCGACGCGCGCTACGCCGGGCGCCTAGGCAACGACAACCAGCCCGCGGTGCGGCTGGGCCTGAACCGTGTCCAGGGCCTCAGCGCGGCAGGTGCAAAGCGCCTGCTGGAGGCGCGCGCGCAGGCCCCCTTCACCAGCACCGAAGACCTCGCCCTGCGCGCCGAGCTCGAGGCCAAGGACATGGCCGCGCTGGCCGCGGCCGATGCGCTGATGGCGCTCTCGGGCCATCGGCGCCAGCAGGTGTGGGACGCCACCGCCACCCGCGGCATGGGCGCGCGCGCACCGGCCCTGCTCAAGGGCGTGCCCATTCACGAGCAGGCGCTGCTGCTCCCCGCCGCGCCCGAGGGCGAGGAAATCGTCGGCGACTACGCGGCGCTCGGCCTCACGCTGCGCCGCCATCCGCTCGCGCTGCTGCGCCCGCGCCTGGCGCGCATGAAGCTCATGAGCGCGGCCGAACTGCGCGAGATGGCCACGGGCCAGACCGTGCGCGCCTGCGGCATCGTCAAGGGCCGGCAGCGTCCAGGCACCGCCAACGGCACCATCTTCGTCACGCTGGAGGACGAGACGGGCAACGTCAACGTGATCGTGTGGAACCACGTCATCGACGCCTGGCGCGAGCCGCTCCTGAAGTCGCGCCTGCTCGCGGTGCAGGGCACCTGGCAGCGCGACGACGACAGCGGCGGCAAGGTGCAGCACCTGGTGGCCACCGGCTTCAAGGACCTGACGCCGCTCATGGGCCGGCTGGCGCAGAGCAACACCAGCCGCGACTTCCATTGAACCGAATGCAACCGATCGTTCCATGCCTCGCGCCATTCGCGAGTTTTCGCTAACCTGTTCCTGACATGTCCGAACTCCTGCTTGAATCCCCTGTCGCCACGCCGATCGGACCGCCGCCGCCGGCGCCCGATGTGCCCAACCCCGTGCAGCCGCCCCCCATGCCGCCGCCCGAGGGCGATCCGCCGCCGGCAGTGCCGCCTTTCACCGACCCCGGCTTTCCGTCTCCGGTGATGGACCCGCCGCCGCCGCTGCAGAGGGCCGTCCCCGAGGTGCCGTTCGGCAAGCTGCATGCGCGGCGCCTGCGCGAGATCTACCGCTCGGCCGGCTGGCCTTGCTGCGACGCCATCGAGGTCGAGCTGCTCGCGGGCGGCTACCTGGCGCGCGTGCGCACCGTGCACGGCCACGAAACGCTGCGCGTGACGGATGCCGGCATCGCACG
Organism: Variovorax sp. 10N412; assembly: GCF_056394985.1. NCBI lineage: Bacteria > Pseudomonadati > Pseudomonadota > Betaproteobacteria > Burkholderiales > Comamonadaceae > Variovorax > Variovorax sp. 10N412. The sequence goes on along the minus strand of NZ_JBFTIO010000001.1, from coordinate 374,642 downwards.
CATCGCCACCACGCTCACCCTGAACCGCGCTGCGCTGTCGCCGCACGAGGCGCTGGTGGAGCGCGTGGCGCGCGAGATGACGCGCGGCGGGCGCATCGCATGGCGCGGCCTCGGCCTGCGCGCCCGGCTGCCGGCGCTGGAAGAGGGCGGCAAGGCGCGCTGGTGCATTGCGCGGCCCGACGTGTTCTCCATCCGCAACACCAGCGTCGAGGCCTATGCGCATCCCATCGTCCATGAGGTGAAGGTGAGCCGCGCCGACCTGCTGGGCGACCTGCGCAAGCCCGACAAGCGCGCGGCCTACCTCGACCTGGGCGGCGAGTGCTGGTACGTGCTGGGCAACGACGCCAAGGGGCGATGCATCGCCACGCCCGAGGAGGTGCCGGCGGAATGCGGCGTGATGGTGCTCGAAGGAGATCGCCTGGTGGTGGCGCGCGCCGCGGTGCATCGCGCGTTCGACCGCATTCCGTTTGCGGTGTGGCTGGCGCTGGCCAAGGCGCAGCCCATCGCCGGCTTCGAGGACGACGCGCAGGACATGCTGATCTGACGCGCGTGCGGCGGCTCAGGTCACGGCGTCGTAGCTGCGGTGCGCGATGGCGACGACGTCGTCCGGCAGGAACTGGCTCGTCATCCGGCGCAGGCCCTCTTCACGGTCTTGCGCACTGGCCGCAGCGTCGAACATCCGGTCGCAGATATCGAGGATGTCCTGGGTGATCCGCTCGTAGCGGTAGTAGGCCAGCGCCACGGCGTCGACGTCTGCCGCGCCGTAGCCTTCGTAGAACAGCGCTTCCTGCGCCGGCTGGTTCCACACGTGGCCTGCACCGCCGCCGATGAACATCAGGTCGCGTTCTTTCGGCGCGAGCATGAGCTTGTGCCAGCCGACGATCGACAGGCGCCCGCCGTTGCCCACGAGCACGTTGCCTGCATGAAGGCGGGCATGGCACGGCACCAGCTGCGGTGGGCGTTCCAGCAGGATGGACGCGAGCTGCTCGCTGCGGTAGACGATGGTGTCGATCTCTTCGGCGTGCGCTTCCCAGAACGCGAAGAAACGCTCGACGATGTCGTCGCCGGTCACGCCGTTGATGAACCGGCGCTGGTAGCGCCGAACGCCTTCGCGCCAGTGGTGGGCGTAGCGTTCCCTGGGGAGGCTCGCCGACAGCGCCTCGGGCAATGCCGTGCGGTGGATGGCACCCAATGCGGCACCGAGCGCGCGCCACTGCGTGTCCGTCAATGCGCGCGCCAAGCCGTTGGGGCCGTCGAAGAACGGGTACAGCGCCCAGCCGAAGCCTTCGCTTTGCACGCTCGGCTGCGCGTGCGTTGTCGGCAACGGCGCCATCACGGCCTCAATGCCTTTCTCGTGATGAAGAAAGGCCGGCACCCTGACGACCGATGGATCGAAACCGTCGCGGCGCAGCTTGAGTAAGTACGCGTTGCCGTCATCGGCATCGACGCGAAAGGCGGCTGAGTTCACGTCGGCGCCGAGCGGCAGGAACCGGGCATTTGCGTTGTTCAGGCCGTATGCCTTGGACAGGCATTGCCGGATGGATTCGTGCGAGAGGTCTGGGGGCGTCAGCATGTGTTTGCACCCGACCGAGAAAAGACGGGTCAATGAAAGACCCGCAACGATAGCGCGACTCCCCAGTGCGCCCTGTAAGACGTCAGCACCTCGTGCCGCACGTGCGGCCATGGATGCGAGCAGACGAGGGCAAAGCCGGTCGACATGCGGCGGAGCTCGGGCAGTTCAAGCACCCGGCGGCCACCAGCTCTCGGCCGTCGTGCGGATCACGCGCGCGGCCTGAACGCGCACATCGTTTCCCTCATGCAAGTCGCCAGGGCCCGTCTCGCGGGCCACCTTGAAAGGCCAGGTCGAGAGGCGACCCGTGCGCGAACGCGTCTGCAACTGCTGCAGGCGGGAAAAGAAAAGCGCCTGCGCCGGGGCGGACGCAGGCGGGTTGGCGGTGGTCATGGTGTCGCCTCGGTGGTGTTCTTGGAGACGAGCAATTTTAAGGAAATACTGTATTTATGTACAGTATTTTCACAGTCTCAAACCACGGGCGGATCCGACCGGCCTCAGGGCTGGACCGGCGCGCCGAGCAGGGCCTCCAGGTCGATGGCCGCGGCCATGGCCTTGTAGCCCGCATCGCCCGGGTGCAGGTGGTCGCCCGAGTCCATCGCTGCCTTCATGCGCGACGGTTGCGCCGGGTCGCGCAGCAGCGCGTCGAAATCGACCACCGCATCGAACGCGCCGCTTTCGCGGATCCAGCGGTTCACGGCCTGGCGCACCTTGTCCTTCTCCGGCGAATAATGACCTTCGAGCGGCGTGCCTTCCAGCGCACGCTCGTTCGGGGGGATGGTGGCGCCCATGATGCGCACGTGGTGGGCGTGCGCCATCTCGATCAACGCGCGAAAGCCCTGGATCAGTTCGTCGGCGCGCACCGCGGGTTCGCCCGGCGCGAACGGGCCGCCCGGCCAGCCGATGTCGTTGGTGCCCAGCATCACGACCATGGCACGCACGCCGGGTTGTGCGAACACATCGCGGCCGGCGCGCTCCAGGCCGGCGCGGCCCATGCCGTCCTTCAGCAGGCGGCCGCCCGAGATGCCGGCGTTCAGCACCGCCACGTGGCGGCCCGCCAGGCGCTCAGCCAGCGCGTCGGGCCAGCGGGTGTTGGCGCCCGGCGTCGAACCGTTGCCGTCGGTCAGCGAATCGCCGAAGGCGACGACGGTGGCTGGCGGCGTGGACGTTTCCACGATCAGGCTGCTGACGTAGACGCGCGTGCTCCAGGGCGTGGCCGCCGCAGGCATGCGCTGCGCAGCCGTGAGGTCGCCATCGGCCACGTAGGCGATCTGGCGTGCGTCGAAATGAAAGCCCGCGGGCTGGCTGGGCTGCGGCAGGTAGAGCGACACGGCGACTTCGCCGAGCGCGGGAACGGCGATGTCGACCGGGTCGCTGACCAGCCGCGCGCCGGGCGCCACGGTCGCCTCGGCCTGCCCGCCGAAGCGCAGCGGCCGGTCGCTGCCTTCGACGATGGCCGAACCGCCGGCATGCCTTGCCACCCGTGCTGCGCCGATGTGCAGCGGCGCCGTGCCGCCTTCGTTGCTGATCACCACGCGCAAGCGCGGGCCGCCGATGCTCAGGCGTGCCACCTGGCGCACGGTCTGCCGGTTGAACTGGAAGGGCAGGCCCAAGGGCAGCACGAAGTCGCCGTGCCAGAGCGGCTGCGTGCTGGCCATCCAGCTCGGGCTCCAGTGCGTGGCCACCGGTGGAGCCGCCGACGCGGCGGCTGCGCCTGCCAGGGTGAGCGCGAGGGCGCCGTGGCGAAGGATCGATGTGAATGAGGATGCCGTCATGGAAGATGTCCTTGAGAGAAGTTGAAGCCAGGCCTCGACTTTCTTTCATGCCCATGTGGATGGGTAGACGGCAGAATGACATCCGGACCATTCCATATTCGAATACATCCATGGACACCTTGCGCGCCCTCGAAGCCTTCGTCCACAGCGTGGAACTGGGCAGCCTGTCGGGCGCGGCCCGCGCGCTCGGCACCACGCAGCCCACGGTCAGCAAGCTGGTGGCGGGGCTGGAACGCTCGCTGGGCGTGCGGCTGCTGCGGCGCACCGCGGCGGGCCTGAGCCTGACGCAGGAGGGGCAGCGCTTTCACGAACGTGCGCAGCGCGTGCTCGAGGACTACGGCGACGCGGTGTCCGATGCACGCGAAGGCCTCGAGCAGCCGCGCGGCCTGCTGCGCACGAGTGCCCCGGTCACCATGGGCCAGCGGCACCTCAACGCGATGGCGGTGGAGTTCCTGGCGCTGTACCCCGACATCGAACTGGAACTGGTGCTGGACGACCGCTTCGTCGATCCGCGGGAAGAGCGCATCGACGTGTCGCTGCGCGTGGGCGGTGTGCTGCCGCCCGACCTGGTCGCGCGCCACCTCGGCACCTGGCCGCGTGTGCTGGTCGCCTCGCCGGCCTACGTCGCGGCACGCGGCAAGCCGCGAAAGCCGCAGGACCTGCCGGCACACGACTACCTGCGCTATGCGCCGGGCGACGACGGCGTGCTGCTGCAGGGGCCCGAAGGCGCTGTCAGCGTGCCGGTGCGCAGCCGCTACCGCGTGAACAACGCCGTGGCGATGCTGGACAGCGTGCTCGCCGGCGCCGGCATTTCATTGCAGCCCACGTGGATGGTGGCCGACCTGCTCGCGCAAGGCCGCCTGGTGCGCGTGCTGCCGCGCCACACCGGCCCGGTGCAGGAGGTGCACCTGCTGTATGCCGCGCGCCGCCACCAGCCGCTGCGGGTGCGTGTGTGGGTGGACTTTCTGGCGCAGCGGGTGGCCAGGCTGCCGGGTGCCGCGCGCAAGTAGGGGCGAGCGGCTCTCAGGTGTTGCGCAGTTCGCGCGTGCCGGCGGGGGTGTCGGGGCCGGTGCGCAGGCTGCGCTCGATGAACTCGCGCGCAACCGCATCCACGTTGGCCGGTGCCGGCGCGTTGAAGGACATGCGGTACTTCAGCAGCCTGCCGCCGCGCGCCGTGAGGTAGGTGAAAGAGTCGTAGACCTTGCCGTCCCGGGCGTTCGTCAGCCGGAAGGAAATCGAGCGGAAAGCCAGGCCGTCGATGCGTACGTCTCGCGTGGCGCCGATCTTCGCGCTGGCGTATACGCCTTGCGCGGCGGCCCGCTGGACCTCGGCGAGGGTGCTCTTGAAGTGCTCGTCGAACTGCGCGTCGTCCACGCCCGGGCGCCAGTCGGTGCGCTTCATGTCGTACACGTAGACGTCGACCCAGCCGATGCTGCTCTCGAAGCGATGGCTGCGCCCCAGGCCGGCGTTCAGCGCCTCGTAGGACCGGGTGCCCGCATAGCGCCATTGCACGCCTGTGGGCGGGGCGGTTGCCGGTTCGTGCGCCGCGTCGGTGCCGGCTTTTGGCGAATTGCCGGGTGAGGTGCCCGGTGCCGTGGCGCATGCGCACAGCAGGGTGCACAGAAGCAGGGCGTACAGCAGTTTCATGGCCGGCTCCGGAGGGGCGGGGAACGACAGCGTCAGTCGATGCGGATCTCGAAGTAGGCCTCGTCGGCTTCGCCGAGCGCGCGAAAGCCCGCTGTCTTGGCCGCGTCGTAGGACTTGGCCCAGGTGGCGGCGAGCGCGATTTCGTCCTTGGTCAGTTCGTCCGCGCTCGATTCGCTGGCGTTCTCGAACGCCTTCAGCGCGGGCTCGACGTTCTCGCCGAGGAGCTTGTCGAGTTCGCGGCGGAAGCGCGATTCCGCAGAGGCGATGACATCGGCCGGCGCGTCGGGGAAATCGATCAGTTTGACGGTGTAGCTCATGGCCGGATGCTACGTGATCGGGGGGCGGGAACGAGGCTGCTTGCGCTCTGGAAAGGAGCCCTGCGCAGGCTTGTTGGAGCGGGTGAAGGGAATCGAACCCTCGTATGAAGCTTGGGAAGCTGCCGTTCTACCATTGAACTACACCCGCATTTTACAACCTGTTGATGGGCAACGAGATTTTGACCTAAGCGCTTGATCTACCGAGGGAAACCAGCGTTCTGAGGGAAGGGTGCTTGCCCATCCGCCGCCAGCCCCCGGGCTATACACTTTGCGCTTCAGCGTAGGTTTTGGCGTAGCTTTTCGAGGAAATCTACGCTTGGCCCACTCGTCGCGGGCATGCCTGCGCCGCAACGACAGCCCGGAGTATACGGTTCCATGTTCTTCGATGCCCGCGCCGCCAAGCAGCTCAAGCCTGGCGAGCACCTCGTTGTCGAAGGCTGCGAGGGGCTGCGGCTCGTCGCGTCGGCCTCGAAGATGACGTGGACCTACCGCTACAAGCAGCCTGGCACGGGGTTGATGAAGCAGACGCGGATTGGCCCGTATCCCAAGGTCCGCCCGTCCGAAGCGGCCGAGATCGTCGAGAGCCTGCGCGCCAAGCGGGCCGAGGGCATCGACCCGAAGGCGTTCCAGAGCCAGCAGCGCAAGCCTGCCGTGGCGCCGGCCACCGCCGAGGTGTTCACCGTGCGCAAGCTGGTGCAGGACTACCTCACCAACCACATCGATCAGGAGCGTGAAGAGGCTGGCGCGGTGGCCGCGCGCCGCGCGTTGGAGAAGCTTTTGGACGAAGAGCCCGCCTTCGCCGAGACGCCGGCGGCGGCGGTGACGCGCTCCACGTGCTTCGACCTGCTGGAAGCCAGGAAAGCTACGCCGACCGCGGCCCAAAAGCTACGCTCGATGCTCGGTGCCGCCTGGGCGCGTGCGCTGGACGCGGGCCGCATCGACCAGGACGTGCCGAACTGGTGGCCCACGATCATGAAGGGCAAGCTGAAGAGCAAGGGGAAGATCGTCGGCGGCGAGCATCAGGGCCAGCTGCGGCGGGTGCTTCGCGACGAGGAGGTCGGAGCGTTGCTCGCCTGGCTGCCGAACATGCACGATCTCGGCCGCGACACGCTGCAGATGTACCTGTGGACCTGCACGCGCGGCGCCGAGATCCTGGCCATGCGGCCAGCGCACATCGCCGAGGAGAAAGACGGCTGGTGGTGGACGGTGCCCAAGGAGGCGACGAAGAACGCGCGCTTCGAAGAGGCAGTCGACCTGCGGGTGCCGCTCGTCGGTCGCGCGCTGGTGATCGTGCAGCGGCGCCTTGCCGCCGTGGGAAAGTCCGGGCTGTTGTTCGAGGACACGCGCGGTGAGCAGTACACACAGCATGACTTCTCGACCTACATCTACGGGCTGCAGCCGTACTCCGCGAAGGTGGCGCGCCGCGAGGGGGAGGGGCTCGTGCTGCCCGTGGCGAACTGGACGCCGCACAACCTGCGCCGGACCAGCCGCACCATGCTGGCCGCGCTGGGCTGTCCGAAGGAAATCGGCGAGGCGCTCCTGGGCCATCTGCCACCGACCATCGAAGGCACCTACAACGCGCACAGCTACGACGCGGAGCGCCGTCTGTGGCTGACGCGCCTGGCCAAGCACCTCGAGGGGCTCGGTCGTCAGGCCGGTGCGCCGGCGCGGCCGTAGCCGCTGTTCTTCGGCGGCAGCAGGTCGGACTCTGGGCGCTCACGGCCCCAGTGCTCCAGGTCATCGACCAGCCACGCAGTGCGACCGGCGCTGAGCTTGCGCGGCTTCGGCAGGTCGCCGCGCGCCACCAGGTTGTCGAGCGTACTTTCGGAGATGGCGAGGAACGCGGCCGCGTCCGGGCGGGCGAGATAGAGCGGGGTGATCCGCACGATTGCCGGGCGCTCTTTCTTCACTGGCGCGATGGAGTTCGTGGCTGTGGCGGTCATGAGCATTCCTTCAGTGCGTCGTCGCGCGCCTGGTTGAGTTCGGCCATTTCGGCGGTGGTGCCGCCCTTGTCGGGGTGCGCGCTGCTTGCGCGCGAGCGGTAGCGCTCCTTCACCATCGAGGCATTGACGGTCGCATCGGCTGGGAAGCCGAGCACGGCTCGCCAGTGGCGCTGCGTGGCCGGAGCCGGCAGCGCGACGAAGCCCTGAAACGTCGCGCGCACCAGCGCCAGCGTGCCGTGGCGCAGCTCCACGCGGCGCGCCTCGAGGATGTGATGGATCGCCTGCAGGTTGGCCTCGACGGTCCGGTACCGGTCGACGGGAATGCACACCTGCAGGCCATCCCAGGTGAACCAGACGGCCACGCCAGGGTCTGCTGGCTTCTGGGTGCCCAGCGTGACGTTGCTGCTGATGACCAGCCCGTCGACCTTCTTGCCACTGTCGGCGGCGAAGAGGCGCAGGCTGCCCTGCACGTTCTTCAGGGCGGCCGGCAGCGCGGTCTTGAAGGCGCCGGCCTCGGGATACTGCTTGCGGGGGAACTGGCTCGGCCAGGTCAGAGGGAAGGCGGTCGCAGTCATACTTGCGCTTTCAAGAGGTTGGAGACCGAAATGAACATGACGGACATCGAAACGCACGACGTGTTGATCAAGGGCAAGACGTAAGTCGTGAGGATCGGCAAGGTGCCGAATGGCTGGTACTGGACAAGCGACGACTTCGACAACCCGGATGGTGCATTTCCATCTGTAGAGGCCGCTCTCCGAGGCGCCAGCGCAGAGATCAGCGCACGTAGCGTCTGATTCATTCCGCCCACCTCAAGCAGCCCGCGCTCGAGCAGCGGCCGGTCATCCGGCCGTCGATGGCGCTGGCGGTGTAGGTGAGGAGTCCGCGGCACCTCATGCACTGCATGGATGCCTTGACGGTCTCGGCGGGGCGCAGCGTCTTCGGGTCGAAGTGCTGGCGGAAGATGGCGGCCTTGGTCTGCGCCACCGCGCTTGAGAGAGCGCCGAAGCCGGGGCGGGTCATGACGCGTTTTCCTTGGCAGGAGCCGGACTGGGGCGGAATCTGGGATCCGGCGACGTGCTCCAGATGACGCGCTCATCGCCATCCACGGGGAACACCGACAGACTGGTGAGCCGATAGCCTTCGGGGGCGGCCTCGCGGGCCGCACCAATCAGTCGCGCTTCGGACATTCCTTCGAGTGCGGCGACTGGAGCGGTGAACGTGCGACTTCCCCATCCCGGCTGCGGCCGGAAAGCGTCGGCCAACGTCCAGTCGTTGCGGTGGTAGATGGTCCTGTAGAACGGGCGGCTCATCGGCTGCTCCAAGGGATCAGCGGCGCGTTCTTCGGCACCTTGTGCTTGCCGCGCGCCAACGGGTGCTTCGGGTAGCCGGCCTTCGTCTTGCCGAGGCAGTAGATCTCCGAGCCAGCGGGCAGCGATGCGCTGATCTCCTCCTGCACGTGGTAGACCCAATCCGAGCAGCGGTCGGCCAGCGCACCCCATGCGAGCAGCACCGCCCCAGCCTTCTGCACCTCGGTCAGGATCACGCCGACGTTTTCCTGCAGGCGGTCACGGTCGTACCAATCTCGACGGGTTTCCCACGTGTTGACCATCTCGATGGCTGCGGCCGGCTTCGAGCTGCGCAGCGGGATCGCGTTCACGACCACCACGCCGCCGAAGCCGTTGTGGCTCGCGATGTGGCAGACCAGCGTGACGGTCGGGTCGTCGATCTCATGGTCCGCGTCGCTGGGGTTGAACATGCACACCAGCAGCACGGGCCGGTCATCCCAGCGGCGGGTGAGAGTCCAGCGGCAGGTGCCGCAGGGCGAAATATGGGCAGAGCGTTTCATGGGGCTTCCTTCGTGGTGATGAAGGAACAGTCCCCGGCCCGCACGCTGCGGAACGTCACGACCCATACCCAAGGGTTCAAGGTCCAGCTGTCGGGGCCATTGATGGACTCCCACAGGTGCTGGTACCGCTTCACGTAGGTGTCGCACTTCTGGCAGTCGGTGTCCGGGCATGCGCCCAGGTTCGGACCGAAGGAGGTGTACAGGCCGGTGCCGCCGCATTGCGGGCACAGCTTCCAATCGTGCACGTCGCGCTCGCTGTCCAGACGCTCGCAGCCCTCGGCCTCGGCGTCGGCCTCGCTGATGTCCTGCAGGCGCTCGACGCGCACCCCGGTGACTTCGAGGTCTATGCGGCTGGCCCAGCGAGGCATGTGAATGCTCGGGCGCCACTTCTCGACCCACGCGCGCTCCGAGGCGTCGGCCGCGTAGTGAATGATCGGCTTCTCGCCGCCGGCGCCGTGCAGCCATTTTTCCCACGCGAGAGAGCAATCCGGCTGCGGGGCGTGCGTCTCACGCACCCACAGCTGATCGCCCGGCTGGCCGTATGGACACTCGACTTCCCAGCCCTCGGCATTCGACGTGGTGTACCGGTATGGCCCACGCTTCACGTCCATCAGCATGGTGCTGGGCGGCAGATAGTCGTTGTGGCACAGGATGTCGTGCCCGTCGAACTGGAAGCCGTTGGCGTAGGGCTGGCTCTTGCAGATGCGGCGCGTCTGCGTCTTCGTGCCGTCGAGCAGCGCGCGCACCATGGGCGCGGAGAAGAGAATGGGGCGCTCTTTCATCGCGGCACCTCGTTCCATTCGCGGCCGTCGAGCAGGCGGCCGGCTTGCTTCTTGCCCACCCGATACAGGTCCGGCTGGTCGTCGATGTGCCCCTCGTCCGTCGCAAGGTTCAGCGGGTAGAGGTCCCAGCGGTCGCCTTGCAGGAAGGCGGTGTCGACGGTGCCGCGCACGCGTTCGACGTTCTCGCCAGGCGTCCACTCTCCCCACTGCTTGAACAGGAACGACACGCCCGCGGCTGCGCACTGGTCACGCAGGCCGCGAGCCCAGTCCGGATGCATCGGCCGCGCGGCGGGGCCGCTCTCGCCGCCGACGATCACCCAGTCGATTGCCCGCACCCCTCGCAGCCAACCCCAGCCGATGGCAGGGGGGATCAGGTTCACTGGCCCCAAAAGCGGCTCCATGCTCAAGAAGCGCGTGTGCGCCGGCGTGCGCAGCAGCTTCGGAATGTCGCGGTCAGCCTCGGCTTGGTTGCAGACCGTTATGCCGAGCCGCACGTTGCGCTGGCCTGCGGCCCAGTCGTGCGAGCGCGCTTCGATCAGCCGCTCGAACACGTTGCCGATGCGCTTCGTGAGCAGCAGCCAGTCGAGGTTCGGCGTGAGCTCGATTAGCGCGCACAGATCGCGCAGCCATTCGATGGGCACCTCGTTGTCGAACACGTCGGCCAGGCTGGCGCAGAACACCCGCTGGCGGCGGCCGTGCTGCGCATAGAACGCATCCGCCTGCGCGTTCCAGCGCTTGGGCAGCGCCCAGTTCGCGACGCTGGTGCGAACCCGCGGCGCGCGGACGCCCCAGGTCTCAGTTCCCTTGCCGCGCAGCACCCGCACCGGCGTACTCACCTCGGCGTAGCAGTTGTCGCAGCCACCGCCGCCCGTGGCGGCTTTGGAAACCTTCGTGCAGCCGATCCAAGGATTGAAGGTCCGGTCGCACCATTCGATTTTTGTTGCTGAGCCCATCAATTGCTCCTGCGCGTGAATTTGCCGAGGTGGTCTCGGGTTTGAACTAGTTCTTTGCGGTCCGCGCAGCGCGCGCGATGGCACGTGGTGCACACCGGCTCCACGTCCAGGTGGTGCTCTGGGGCATAGCCCAGGTGGTGGTCGTACTCGTGCCGACGTTCGCCTGGGCCATGGTCATGACCACAGTCCGCGCAGGGCAGCGTGTTCGGATGGGCGCGGCGACCTGTTCGAACTTCGACGTTGACGCGCTGTCGAGCCTGGGCCTTGTCGCCGTCTCGTGCCGGCTGTGGGGCTGGGCCTGGGCGTCCAGTTGTGGGGTTCAGGCCGAAGGGCATCGCGCCTCCCTGATGTCGAACACCATGTCGTAGGAGCCCATCGCCGGCGGCATGCGCGGTGCGAGGGTGATGGTGACCACGAGGCCGCGCGCACGGGCCGCGTCGACCAGCTGCTGGGCGGCCATTTGCACGGCCTGGATCTCGTGCGCGCGCTCGCGCTCTGGGGATGTGTCGAGTAGGTTCAAAATGCCACTCCTTTCAATGGAGAAATCACATGGCAACGCAACAGGTGAACTCGGCTCAGGAGATGGCCTATAAATTGACCAAGGAGCAGATTGCGCAGGCGTTGGAACTCGCATCGAAGGCCGTTTACGACTCGAAGGTCGATCCGAATTTCGTAGGCTCGGTCTTGGTCGCGCTGGCAATCAACACGCAGACGGCCGCCGCCGAGATGCGGCAGCGTTAGCAGGGTGTGGCCAAGTCGACCCGTACCGCCGCGCAGCTGAAGCAGTTGCTGCTTGAGCGCATTGAGGCGATCCCTGATCTGGCTGGTCAGGTGACCGACGTACACCGCGGCCACGTGGTTGGCACTGGCGGCGGCAGCGACGGCGAGCCGAACTGGACCGTTCCGGTGCTGACCGACCGCGGCACCCACCGCGCCGACATCGCGCGCATCATCCGCTCGCTGCAAGGGCAGTTCGACCTGGAAGACTGAGCCGGGGGATACTTCCCCCATCAAACGATGGAGGTGGGCATGAATGGACTTGCGATGCTCGGAACATGGTCGGCTGTCGGCGCCGCAATCGCAGTCGTAGTCGGTTGGGGGCCATTGCAGATCTGGTTGGAGACCCATGAGAAGTTGGCCGCCTGGGTGCAAGCCGTCGGCTCGGTCGCAGCCATCTGGCTTGCAATGTGGGTCGTACAACGTCAACACGGGTTGGAGCAAAAGCGCCAGCTCGAGGCGGAGGCTCGCGAGCAGATCGCCCTGAACGTTGGAGCGCTGCACCTGCTCAGTGCCGCCTTCCGACTCGCAGAAAAAGTAACTCTTCAACGCAACGAACACCAGCTCAACCTGCTGCACATGTGCATCGAGTTGGAAGGTGTGGCGAACGCGCTCGCCAGAGTTGACATCTTGCGGTTCGATACGCACCTCACTATCGAGGCGCTCCTCGTTGCCGAGAGCGCGGCGAAAACGCTGCTGGGTCACATGCAGGCCGCGCACGCGGCAACCGCTGATGACGGGCACCCACGCTGGGGCCCCCTGCGCCAGTTCGCAGAGCAGACTATGGCGTTGACCAAGCCGCGCGCGGACATGCTGCATGACTCGATTGCTGCAGCGCAGAAGGCACTTCGCGACGGTTAGATGTGGGTAGTTCATAGACCCTGTCCCATAGTCAGAGCCATCGCCACATCGCGCACCCAGATCGGCTGGGCCGACAGCATGAAGGTCTCGCCGCTCCACGCCAGCAGCAGCGTGGTGCCCATCACGCCGGCGATCGCGCAGGCCGCGTCACTGGGCACTGCGTTGCCGATGCGCTCGCGCCACGCCTGATCGCTCAGCCCGTCCAGCTCGAACTTCTCTTCAGGGTCGAACAGCGACTGCAGCGCGGCCAGTTCCAGCGTGGTGAACGGGCGGTGCCAGGTGCCGTCGAGCGCCTGGATGCGGCACACCACCTTGTCGGCCGGAGCGGGCATGCGCGGATCAGCAACGCTCCACCGGCCGTTGTCGTGGCCAGCAGCTGCGCTGACAGCGCCCGCGGGCTCGGTCCACGGCATCACCCCGTAGTGGCCGGCCGTGAGGTAGTTGTCGCCCTTGCCGCGCTGGATGCCGCTTCGTGGGTCCGCCACGGCGAATGCGCCTTGGCCGGTGGTGCTGCCGCTGATCACGGTGCCGGCCGGCTCGTCGTAGCTGGTCACCAAGTACTTGCTGAAGGGAAGGCCCGGCTGGCGCGGATCCGCCACGCCCTGGCCGGTGCCATGCGCGCTGGTGACCGCCATGCTCGACCGGTCCCACGGGACGATGCGGAACTCGTTGCTGTGCTTGGCCGGTCCTGCATGCCGCGGGTCGGAAACCGCATAGGCGCCGGTGTCGTCGCCCCCGATCACGGTGCCAGCGTGCATATCCCAGCCGGATACCGCATATTTTGAGAAGGGCTTGCGATCCTGCGGGCCGCGCGGGTCGGCCACGCTGAACGTACCTTGGCCGGGGGACTTCACGCCGATTACTGCGCCCATGGGCTCGGCCCAGTCCAGCACGCCGTATTGCTGGTACTGCAGCGCGGCCGCCGGCGCGCGCGGATCAGCCACCGAAAACGGGCCATTGCTGGGGCCGCTGCGCGCGGCCACCAGCTTCGAGTGGTCCTCCCAGCGGGTGACGCCATAGGCGCCAGTGCCCTCCTGTGTGCTGGGCACGATCAGGTAGTCACGCAGGTGCCCGTTCTCGACGGCCAGCTTGTTCAGGCTGCGCCAGTCGCTGCCGGCCTCGACAAACGCCAGGCGAACCCAGGTCTTCCACTGCAGCGCGGGGATGCGGTGCATGGGGCCGGCACGCAGGTCACCGGGCATCACCATCTTGCCCAGCACGTCGCCCACGGCGCGCAGCTGGCGCTTCTCGGGCTCGTACAGGAACGGCGGCACCTTCTCGATGTGCCGGGCGACCAGCAGGAAGCGCTTGCGGCTCTGTGCCAGGCCGCCGATCTCGCCGCAGTCATGGGTGGTCTCGGCCACCGCGTAGCCGTAGCTGCGCAGCAAGCCGGTGATCTGGTCGAGCAGGTGCCGGCCGCGCGTGGCGATGCGCGGCACGTTCTCGAACAGGATCATCTCGACGGGATCGTCCTTCCAGGCCTCAAGCATCAGCCACACGCCGCGCAGCGTGAGTCGGTTGAGCGCCTGGTACTTGTCGGTCTTGCTCTTGCCCTCGGACAGCAGTCCGCTGAAGCCCTTGCAGGGCGCCGACAGGAACACGATGTGCGGCCGTTCGTGGCCAGCGGCGCGGTGGATGTCGGCGGTGGTGGCCTCCACCCAGCCAGCCGGCGGCGTGCGCCCGTGGAAGGCCTCGTACTGGCTGCGATCGAAGAGATCCAGCACCGTGCCCGTGGCGTTGGCCAGGCGGTTGAAGTCCCGGATGGCGGCCGCGTCGACGTCGATGCCACCGATGCAGCGGAACTTCGCCTGCGTGGTGCCGACGCGCGGATTGGCCTTGTTGAAGCCGCGCGCGCCGCCACCGAGGCCGACGAAAGCGTGGAAGTGCCGGATCTCGACGGTGTTCATTCTGTGGTGCTCGTGGTGGTTTCAACGACCTCGCGCACGGCCTCGGCGGTGATGCCGAGGGCCTGTGCAGCGGCGCGGGCGGCTGCGTCGCGGTCGGGATTGAGGGCGAGGGCGCGCGCGAACGCAGCCTTCACCTTCTCGATGGGAATGACGGTGAAGTCCATGGGTCAGGCGTCCTCGGGTTCGTCGGCCGGGCCCGTGTTGTCGCCGTCGTTGTCGCCGGTGCCGTGCGCACTCAGGAACACATCGTCGGCGGTGAGCGGCTTCTGGGGCTCGCTCGGCGGCGCGCCAGGGAACACGTCGCGCTCGGTGAGCGGCTTTTCCGGCTCGACCTCGGGCATGTTCAGCTGGATCGAGATGTCGCGCTGCTGCAGGATCGACAGCGTGCCGATGATGTGGTCGTCGATTTCGGACGCCGACGAGATGGCGAATTTCACCTCGGCCGAGCCGCCCTCGATGGGCGTGATGCGGAACTTGTGCACCTTGCACAGCTGCAGCACGATGGCCGTGGTCTCGTCGATGCCGTAGGCCACCTCGACGCGCGCGCCGACCTGCTGGAAGTCCAGCTTGACCGGGTAGTCCATGCCGGGCACGCGCACGTTCGGCATCTCGTCGACGGGCAAATCCATCTCGGCCTGCGGGCTTTCGGACTCTTGCGCGAGGTTGCAGAACAGAGCGTTGCGCAGCTGCTTCTGGATGGCCGTCAGCGAGCGGTTGTTCGTGTTCCAGGTGACGGCGAGGTCGATGGCCATCACCTCTTCGTCGCCGTGCTTCTCCACACGCGTCTGGACGTTGGAGAGCTTGACGGTGGTTGGTTCGAGTAGTTCGAGCATTGGGACCTTTCGAAGGTAGGAAGAGAAGAAGGGCGGCCGCTCGCGCGGCGCTGGCTGGAATGCAGGGAGGAGGGAGGAGAAGATGGCCCAGCCAGGCGCGCCCGAAAATGGTTGGTCTAGAACGGGATCTCGTCGTCGGGCTCTTCGGGCTCTGCGAGCGCGATGGTCTCGACCGGCGCGTGGGCGGTGCGGCGCACCTCCACTGCGTGCAGCACGTAGAAGGACTGGCCCGGCGCGTGCGCTGCGAGCCGCTCCGCTTCGTCGCCAGCACTCTCTGCGCTCATGTGCTGGCGCGTCGGCGGGCGCTGGCCCTCCGGGTTCCACACCAGCCAGAACTGCTGCTCGCCCATGTCAGGCCGCGACGGGCGCGGGGAACTTGTCGAAGGCCAGCGGCTTGATGTGCTCGCCGAAGAACTTGCCCTTCGACTCGGCCGCCATGAAGTCGGCGTGCAGCCGGGGCTCGACGTTCGGGTATTGGTAGGCGTGGCCGGGGCCGCGCGTGAAGGTCACCTGCAGCGTGCGGCGGGCTGCGTCGTAGCCGATGGCGGCCACCTGGTGCGATTCCACCGGGGTCATCGGGATGGCGGCGAACGGCTTGTCGGAGAACGCGGCGGCGGGCGTGTGGGTCTTGGGCATGGTGTGCTCCTGGAGTTGCGGGGGATCAGGCGGCCTGCTTGGCGTGGATGGCCTGCAGGTGGTTGGCCATCGCGGCCAAGATGTGAGGGAACTCGGATTCGTGGAACAGCACCGAGCCGCGCTCCTTGAGGCCGTTGAAACCCAGCTGGGCCAGGCCTTCGGCGGTGATCGACAGCGGGGCGATGCGCTCCTTGATCTGGCCGAGGCTCAGCGTGGGGTGCGCGGTCGGCGCGGCCGCCGCGCGCTGGGGCATAGCGATCACCGTCGGTGCTGGTGCTGGTGCTGGCGCTGGTGCAACAGCGGGCGCAGCGGCGGCCGGCGGCGCTGCCGGTGAAGAGGCCGGTGCCGGTGACGCGGCTGCCTGCTCGCGGGCGACGCGCTGGCGCTCGGCTTCCTGCTCGCGTTCGATGCGTGCGGCCTCTTCCTTGCGGATGCGCTCGCGGTCGGCGTCGATGCGCGCCTGTTCCTTGGCCTGGTGGTCGGCGATGCGGTTCTTGACCAGCGCAGTCAGGTCGTCGGGCGCCTTCAGCACGATCTGCGCGGTGTCGGGGAACAGGAACACGACCTCGGCGGCCTGCTCGCGCAGCGTGGTCAGGTTCACCTGGATGCGGTCGGCGATCTCGTTTGCAGCCAACTTCGTGCGCGTCAGCTCGTTGGAGACCGCTTCTTCCATGCTGGCCAAGCTGCGCTTGTTCTTGATGGCGCCGCCGAAGTCGGCCAGCACCTTGGGCATGTAGTCGCGGCCAAGGCGAGCATTCAGTGCCTTGATGTGCGAGTCCAAGCCCTTCACGCCAGCGGCCACGATCTCGCCACGGCGGCGTTCTTTCTCACCTGCCAACAGCTCTTCAGCCATCTTGCAGCTCTGCTGCAGCAGCTTGTCGAGCGCCTCGGCCGTCTTGTTTGCCATGTCGATCGGCTGCACCTGCGCGAGCATCTGTGCCTTGGCCGACTTCAGGGCCTCGCGGCCCTCCTTCATGGCCTTGATCTGCGCGTCGAGGTTGACGAAGTCTTCGTCGGTCTTCGGCTCGCGGATGAGGCGGTTGGCGAGGAAGTCGCGCAGGCGCTCCTCGAACACCTTGAAGTTGTCCTGCAGCGCCAGCTGGCCCGTGACCTGCACGAACGGCGCGGGCAGGGCTTCCACCGGCTCGGCCACGACCTTCTCGACCGCGGGCGCGGTGGAGGGCACGTAGGCGGCCAGGTCCTGCGCGAACTGCGCCCAGCCCGCGACGATCTGCGCGCGCAGCTGCGGGTCGGGCAGGTACCAAGCTTTGCGGCTTTCGACCAGCTCGTTGCCCACCCACTTCGTCGCCATGAACAGCACCTTGCGGCAGCCGGCCACCATGCACTGCTGTTCCATCTGCACGCGGTAGGCCAGCGGCAGCAGCGCGCCGTCTATCGAAGTCATCGCGGCGCGCAGTTCGTCGTTCAGGCTCTTGTGCTCGAACGCGATCGACTCGTCCATGGTGAGGCCGTCGAAAGACGCGCTCAGCTCGCCCTCGGTGCCGACGACGGGGTAGAGGTCTTCGCCGATGACTTGCTCCGCCATCGGGCGCGCCAGCGCCTCGAAGCGATGACCCTCATCGAAGCGGAACTGCTGCGATGCATCCACCTCGGGCGTGATGCCGGTGTGCAGCTCGTGCAGCAGCTGCGAACGGGTCTTGTACTTCGAGCACGCCATCATGGCCGGCGCGTCGCTGGCGTTGAAGTGCGTGGCGCGATGGGCATGCCACTCGGGGCTGCCTTGAACGAGGTCGAGGGTCTTCATGGTGGTGGTCTTTCAGGCGTTGAGTTCGGCGCGGCGCTTGTCGTAGAGCGCGTTGAGTTCGGTGCGGTGGGTGGCGTCGGCCACGGCCTTGATGAGGTCGGCGGCAACTGCCAGCGCGTCGTCGTTCGCAGCCTTGTTCAACTGCTCGGCAACGTGGGCGTAGGTCGGGCCCGTGGCACGGGGCGACTCGTGGATGGCGCGCTTCTGCTCTTCGGTGAGCGGGTGCTTGGTCTGCGCCATCGAAATGATCTGATCCGGCGACTTGCGGCCGGCGGCGATCACCTCGCGCCACTTCGGCAGGTTGGTGCGGAACTGGTCGTCGGGGTAGGTGGTCGGCGGGGGAGGCGGCGCGGCCGTGCGGCCATTGGGGTTGCCGTCGTCGCGGCCGTCTTCGCCCGCGCCCTTGCCGTCGTCGTCGGCATCGTCCTTCGTGGCCAGGCCGGTGGCAGCGAGCAGCGTGTAGCGCTGCAGGTAGGTGATGGTCGATGCGACCTGTTGGATGCCGTTCTTCTTGCCGCTGTTGTCCGGCGCGCCATCGAGCGAGACCGATTCGCTATGGCCGAGGCGGTGCGTGATGGTGCAGATGACCACGATGCGGCCGCTGCCCTGCTGCAGGTCCCAGCGGTGGGAGAGACCGTGGCGCGCCATCGCCGGCACCACCACGTCGGTGATGTGCGACAGCTCGGCGTGCTTGTAGCCAACGAAGCCGCCCTTGTCCGTCGTGTAGCCGACCTGCTTGCGCTTGAAGATCTCCAGCGGCTCAGCCTTGAAGTCAGCCATGGCCTGCACGAAGGCCTTGCGCGCTTCGTTGGCCTCCCAGCGCTCCTGCAGCTTCATGGCGCTTTCGACCAGCTCGAGCGACGCGCCGCGGCCGAGCGCGGTGAGCATCATCCCGAAGGGCGAAGACTCGGTGGGGCCGCTGCTGGCCAGCGCATGGCTGGAGCGCGTGGCCGGCACCGGCGCCGCGGCTGGCCCGATGGTTTCGAGTTCGAGCACCTCGTGCTCTTGGACAGTGGTTGCGTTCACGGGTGGGCTTTCAGCGGAGGAGGTTGATGAGGAGGGAAGGGAAGAAGAAGGCGAGCAGGCCGGCCAGGGCCGCGCAGGCGGAGGCGACCTTGATCCACACGACCACGAGGTCGAGCAGTGCGTCGATGGGGCTCGTGGACGCGGCCAGGGGGTCCGGCGTGTCGTGAGGGAAACCGTGGGGGCGGGCGCGGCTCATTGGGGGCCTCGCATGGCTGCGCGCTCGTCCGCAGGTGCTTGGGCCAGATCGGCTTGCACCGCACGAAACGCATCGGTCTCGGAGGGCTGGCTGTCGAGCCACGCATTGAGCAGCAGCCAGACTGCAAGCGCCGCCATGCACAGCGCCCACTTCACGGCTGCCTCGTCGAGGGCTTTGAGGAACGCGCTCACGATGCACCGCCCACGCGTGGCTGCGGCACAGCCAAGCCAGCCGGTGCGATCTCCCGCCACACTTCGCCCATCGGGTCGATCTCTTCCTGCATCTCGTACAGGTGGTCGAACTGCTTGCGGCCGTCGCGGTAGGCCGCGCCGGACGCCATGGCGTAGTGCCAGTCGGCGTCTTGCAGCGCCAACCGGTAGGCACGCATGCGCTCTTCGCGCTCGAAGCTGTTCAAAGTGCACTGGGCGCGCGCCAGCGCCACCATGCGCTGGAACTTCGACAGCTCGGCGTGGTTGCCGGGCATGAAAGACTGAGAGGACGCGACGCTCATGCGGCCACCAGCGAGCGAACAAGAGCGGCGTGGGCGGAGGTGGCCGAAGCTTTGGCCGTAGCCGCGGCGGCTTGCTGTGCAGCGACGCGCTTGCCGGCTGCGATCAGCGCGCGGGCCTCATCGGCGGTGATCTTGTTCAGGCCGTTATGCGGCACGAACTCGTAGAAGGCCGTCTTGCTGGACAGCACGTACGCGTCCGGCTTGTAGTCGCCCGGGGTCGCCACCACGGCCACGACGGTCAGAGAAAGGAAGCCCACCTTGACGGCGTTGCCGACGGTCCAGTTCTGCTTGGTGCTCTTGATCATCTGATCTCTCCACGAGGCCGCTGCGGAATTGCAGGGCGTGGAGAGAGTATGCAATATGCATATCTCTGTTGCAAGCGTTATGCATACGCTTGTCGAAAAAAAGTTATGCAGCCGATGCGCAGGCGCAAAAAAGCCCGCGGGCGGCGGGCTGGTGTGGAGGGCGTGCGGCGGCGCCGCGCGGGCTACTGAAGCGGCAGGCGGCCTTCGTAGACCCGGGCGCCGACGACGGTCTTGCCGTCCGCGGCCAACTCGCACAGGTAGCGCATAGGCTTGTAGGCGCCGGTGGGCGACTGGAACTCGACTCGGTCGCCGATGAACGTCAACGAGCCGCCAGGTTCCGCAGTCCAGGTGAAGCGGCTGAACTTGGGCACGCCGGGCGCATCGGTCCAGCGTGCGCTGTACTCGGACCGCTGCTCGATATGAGCGGGACAGGCCGCAGCAGCTGCGGCAAAACCGGCCGCGCCACGGCAGCGCAAATCTGTTTTGGCGCAGTCAGCCGCGATGGCGTTGCCAGCGGCCAATGCCAGGAGGAGCAGGGGAGTCGCCTTCATCAGATCCTCTCGCTTTGCTTGTGGATCACACGCCCGACGATGATGCATGCATTGCCCGCACATTCCTTGTCAGGGTAGCGTGCCTTGTCGAGGTTGTCAGAGGACAGCCACCAGGTGCCGCGCTCTCGCTTCATGCGCTTGATGACGGCTTCGCCCTCGTAGTTCACAGCGAAGACATCCCCGTCCCTGGGCTCTGTGTCGGCCGTGTTGATGACGACCATGTCGCCCTCAAACAGCTTGTCCTCCATCGACTGGCCCCGAACTTTGATCGAGATCAGGTGGTAGGGCTTGTAGCCGCGCTGCTGCATCCAGTCGTTGCGAAAAAAGATCGGCGGCCCGTCGATCTCGTCTAAGGGTTCGATCGCAAAACCGTCCACGCCCGCCTGGAGCCTCAGGTTCACTTTGCGAATCGACGTGAGGTCTGGGTGGGCATCGAGGTCTATGAGGTCGGGTTCAGTGCTTGCCGATACAGGCGTGTCGAACCAGCCTGCGGGTTTGTTGAAGGCCTTTTCAAGCTTGGCGGCCAGTTCGTCACCAAGACCACGTGTGCCGCTCGAAATCGCGCTCAAGTGCGAGCGCGGGGTGTCGATGACGCGCGCCACGTTGGCGGCGCTGCCTTCTTCGTTGATCAGCAACTTGAGCCGCTCGCGCCGTCGAATGCGCCGCGGGCTCTCAGGGCTTTCACTTTTTTCCATTCGCGGAGCGTATGCGTGTTGCATATGCTTCCGGTATGCACTATGCTCCGACCCATGTTGCGCACTATGCATACCACCCAATGAAGCTCCGAGCATACCTAGATGGCCTTCCCCGCGGCGGCGTCGCCGAGTTTGCGGGGCGAGTCGGGATCAGCCCGGTCTACCTGTCGCAGCTCGCTGCTGAGCAGGACGCCCGCGTGCCGAGCGAAAAGCTCTGCGTGAAGATCGAGCGCGAGTCGCGCGGTGCGGTGCCGCGCCAAGAACAGCGGCCCGACTGGCAGGAGATCTGGCCCGAGCTCTGCTCGCCGCGCGCAGACATCGCAAGGGCAGGGGCCTGAACCATGCGCCTGCCCCGCGTCATCACCCTGGTCATCACGACCGCCACCGTCCTGGTTGGCAGCGGCCTCGCGCTTGCGGCCTTCTTCTCCGGCCGCCCTGGCGCCGCGGCACTCGCCCTCGGCGCATCCGTCGTCGCCTTCTTCCTGTCCCTCGAGCGCCGCAGCGCGCTGGGCACGCAGGTGCTCGACGAGTTCGAGAGCCAGTTCATGGAGTGAAGACCAGCCATGCGCGTCCTTCCTGATGTGTCCACCAGCGTCTCCGCGTTCTTGCGGGGGGCCTCCCATGGGAGCGCGAGCGCTGCCTGGGCACATCAGAAAGGTCGTGATTTTTCGCGTCGTCATGGCCCTTATTTTTTTGCCGAGCCCAACCGGTTAGGCAACTGGTTAGACGTTGATTTCTTCCTATCGAGAGGCCCCCTTGATGGACCAACTGGAGTTCCGGCTCTTGGAGCGCGTACACGCCCCAAGCGTCGTCCCCGAACAATGGGTTCGATTCGCAAAAAGCTACCGAGAAGCGGTGCGCGTGGCGTGGGAGCTGCGGCGGCTGAAGGCCGCCAAGCCCGCCGACATGGCGCGAGACATGGGGTTCTATGCCCAGCACATCAGCGACTGGCTGGCGGAGGACGACAAGCCGACGCGGCGCAGCCTCCCCGCAATGGGTATCCCGGACTTCGAGTCCTGGGTGGGCAACACGCTCATCAGTCAGTGGCTGGCCTTCCGGGCCAAGCTGACCGTGCTGGAACAGATCACGGCCACTTCGCAGCAGCAGGCCTGACTACAGGGAGCACACGAGCATGAGGACTCCCATCATCGTGACGCCGGAGAACGTGCGAGACATGTTCGACTACGACCCGTTGACCGGAATCCTCACGCGCAAGGCGTATCCCGGTGGCAGACGCACGGGGCAGCCCGCTAAGCATCTGCGCGACGGATACCTGATCTTGTATGTGGGAAAGCAGACCTTACTCGCGCATCGCGTGATCTGGCTCTGGATGACCGGTGCTTGGCCCGCGGGCCTCGTGGACCACCATGACACCGATCGGTGCAACAACCGTTGGAAGAATCTGCGCGCTGCGGACCGCCGTTTGAACGGCGAGAACCAGCGGCGCGCGCACATGAACAGCAAAACCGGCTTGCTCGGTGCCAGCCCCTACGGAAAGCGCTTCGTCGCTTGCATCCGCCACGAAGGGCGCACCAAGCACGTCGGCTATTTCGACACCGCCCAGGCGGCGCACGAAGCCTATGTGCGAACCAAGCGCCAGCTTCATGCGGGGTGCACGCTATGAGCCTCGTCGATCCAAAGAATCCCTGCCGATGGAAAGACGGCACGCCGCGCAGCTGTGCGAACGGCTTTTGTCTCGGCTTCACCGGCGAGCCCATCGACTGGAAGCCGCTGCAGCAATACGCCAACGCGCGGCGCACCAGCACCGCCAACGTGGACCGCGCGCGCAAGACGGGCAAGGACCTGTCGACCATGCACGGCATCTCGAAGCGGGCGGACACGCGCATTGCCGCACAGGCACCGCGAAAGGCAGGTCGGTGATGGAAAGCTCTGAGTTGCACTGCGGCGACTGCATCGAATTCATGCGCGGCATGGCCGACGCCAGTGTCGACGCGATCGTCACCGATCCGCCCTACCACCTGACCACAGGAAAGAAGGGAGGTACCGGAGAGGCATCGGTCAACCTCAATACCCCGCACGGTCGCGCGCGCATCAGCACGGGCTTCATGGGCATGCAGTGGGACGGAGGCGACGTTGCATTCCGGGCCGAGACGTGGGCCGAAGCGCTGCGAGTGCTCAAGCCGGGCGGCCACCTGCTGGCGTTCTCAGGCTCGCGCACCTATCACCGCATGGTCGTGGCCATCGAAGACGCAGGGTTCGAGATCCGCGACCAGATCATGTGGCTGTACGGTTCGGGTTTCCCGAAGTCGCGCAACCTCGATGGCGAGTGGGAAGGCTGGGGCACCGCGCTCAAGCCAGCGCACGAACCGATCTGCGTGGCGCGCAAGGCTCTTGCCAAGGGCCTCACCGTAGCGGCCAACGCCGTGGCCCACGGTACCGGCGCACTCAACATCGACGGTTGTCGCATTGAGACCAGCGAGAGCCTCAATGGCGGCGCCTACGCCGAGACAGGGGGGCGCAACGTCTCGGGCTCCCTGCATGCTGGCAGTGGCATGAACGTAGCAGGCAAGACGGTTGGCGTCGAGTTCGTGCAACCGGCCGGCCGCTGGCCTGCCAACGTCATCCATGACGGCAGCGACGAGGTGCTCGCCATGTTTCCGGATGCGCCCGGCCAGATGGCCGACGCCAGCACCAGCACCAGCGCTCGCGTAGCGCAGAACGTCTACGGTGCGCTGCGCCAAGGACGCGGCGAAGAAGCCAGCGCAGACAGCGAGAACGACGGCACCGTGGGTTTCAAGATGAAGCCCGGTGCCCGTCGGCTCGACGAAGGCAGCGCCGCGCGCTTCTTCTACTGCGCCAAGACCAGCAGCGAGGACCGCCACGAGGGCCTGCCGATGCCGGGCCCGCAGTTCGCCAAGGGCTCGACGCTGCGCGATGCCGAAAAGCTGCTTCCCTCGCGCAAGGGCAACTTCCACCCGACGGTCAAGCCCACGGACCTGATGCGGTACCTGTGCCGCCTCGTCACGCCGCCCGGCGGCTTGGTGCTCGACCCCTTCATGGGCAGCGGCAGCACCGGCAAGGCCGCAGTGCTCGAAGGCTTCCGCTTCGTCGGCATCGACCTGGATCCGGCACATGTGGCCATCGCTAAGGCGCGCATCGACTACGCGCGCCGACAAGGCCACCAACCCTCTCTTCTGGAGGCTGCATGACCTTCCAACCTCACCAGCCGGCCCGCATGACCGATGCCGAGCGCGAGGCCCACATCGTCGACTGTGGCCGCCATATGCAGAAGGCCTACGACGAGGGCGACCATGCTGCCGCGCGCCGATGGCTCGAACTGGAGACCGAAGCCATCCGCGGGCGCACGCCGCGGCAGGTGGCGCGCATGGAGGGCTGCTACTTCGCGCAACAGGGCGACGCGGCACGGGCCGCTGCACTGCGGAGGGCGGTCGGTGGCTGAATCTTGGATCAAGATGCGCGGCAGCCTCATGACCAACCCCAAGGTCATCAAGATGGCGCGCCTGCTGCTTCAGGACCCTGAATTCCTGGAGTGGTATGCGCATGACGGTGTGACGCTCGATGCATCACGCAGCGTCACACGCCGTCACGTGACGGTTGTGACGCGCGTCACGGTGGGCGCACTCACGCCGCTCTGGGCGCAGGTCAATGAGTGCGCCGGCACCGACTTCGTTCTGCCCGATGCGTCACTTTTCGAAGTCGATGAAATGGCCGGCGTGCCCGGTTTCGGTCGTGCCCTGGAAGGTGTTTGCTGGCTTCGCGTGCTGCCCGATTCTGGTGGCGTCGAATTCCCCAATTTCACTGAGCACAACACCGTCGGCAAGGAGCGTTCGACCGGTGCGAAGACACAAGCCGAGCGAGCCAAAGATTACCGGGAAAGGGCCAAACAGAAGGCGCTTGAAGGCGTCACGATTCCAGTCACGGAAAAACGTGACGCGTCACGTGACACCGTCACCACAGAGAAGAGTAGAGAAGAGAAGAAGAGAACTCCTTCTTCGTCGACAGCCAAGCTGCCGACTTGCCACCCCGACCAGGTCGTGGCGATCTACCACGAGGTCTTGCCTGAACTGCCGGGTGTCCGGGTCATGGACAAGGCTCGCGAGAAAGCCATTCGCGACCGCTGGGAATGGGTGCTGAGCAGCACCAAGCCGGACGGCACGCGCCGCGCCACGACCACCGACGAGGCGTTCGAGTGGTTCCGAAGCTACTTCCTCCGGGCCCGCGACAACGACTTTTTGATGGGCCGCACGCCGCGCAGCGGTGAGCACGCGAACTGGAAACCCGACATCGAGTACCTCATGAAGTCCAGCGGGCTGAAGCAGGTGCTTGAGAAAACCAACCTTGAGGCCACCGCATGAACGACCGCGTCGATGAATCCCTCCTGGCGCCGGTGGTGCTGTGGAGCCCTGAGGCTGAGGCGTCCCTGCTCGGCGCGCTGTTGCTCGACAACCGAGTGTGGGATCGGGTCGGCGACATGGTTACCGAGGCCGACTTCTTCAAGAACGAGCACAGGCTGATCTTCTCGGCGCTCGCAGGCATGCTCAACGCCTGCAAGCCTGCCGATGTGCTCACGGTCCACGACCAACTGCGCCGAAGCCGCAATGCAGACACTGTCGGTATGGTCGAGCTGCATGCGCTGACCCAGTACATGCCCAGCGCGTCTAGCGTTCGGCAGTACGCGCTGATCGTGCGCGACTTCGCTCTGCGCCGGAAGCTGATGTTGGCGAGCAGCCAGATCCACGAGCTGGCGTGCCAGCGCGGAGTGGGCTTCGAGGAAACGCTCGACCAGGCGACGGCACTGTTGACGCCGCTGTTCGACGCCGGCAAGAGCGATGCGTGGTCGGACATGGACGTCGGCATGGTCGAATTCCTCGACGGCATTCAGCGTCGGCACGACGGCGAAGAAGACTTCCTCTCCACTGGCATCAAGGCGCTCGATGACAGGCTCGACGGTGGCATGCGCCGCGGCGAAGTCATCGTCATCGCCGGCCGCCCGGGCATGGGGAAGACCGCGCTGGCCATGTCCATCGCGGATCACGTCTGCGGCATGAGCGAGCCGGTGGGCGTGCTGTCGATGGAAATGCCCAAGGCGCAGCTGACAACCCGGGTCGTGTCGATGCGCTCCAGCGTGCCGCTGCACAAGCTCAAGCGGCCGGAGCGGATGAGCGACTACGACTGGAGCGAGATGACGCGCGCGGTCGATCTGCTGCGCACGCTGCCGCTGTTCATCGACGACCAGACCGCACTGAACATCAACCAGCTGCGCTCGAAGGCGCGCGCGCTGAAGCGCCGCCGAGGCCTGCGCCTGCTGGTGGTGGACTACATCGGCCTGATGGAAGGCACGGACCGCAAGGCCAACCGCGCCACGCAGCTCGGCGAGGTCAGCCGCGGCATCAAGGCATTGGCCAAGGAACTGGACTGCACGATCCTGCTGCTGGCCCAACTGAACCGCGAGGTCGAGAAGCGGCCGAACATGCGCCCGATCATGGCCGACCTGCGCGAGTGCGGCGACATCGAGCAGGACGCCGACATCATCGCGTTCGTGCACCGCCCGGCGCACGTGAAGCCCGACCTGGGCCCGGAGTGGAAGCACTACGCCGAGATCATCATCGGCAAGCAGCGGGACGGGCAGACCGGGGTTGTCGACTCGCAGTACACGGGCGACACCGTGAAGTTCTGCGACTGGATGGGCGAGCGGCCCACGTCGCTGGTGCGCACGAAAGGAGCCGAGCTGTGATCTCGCTCACCCTCCCGTATCCGATCAGCGCAAACCGCTACTGGGCTACTCGCGTCATCAGCGTGAAGGGTAGGCAGATGCCCGTGGTGTACGTCACGACCGACGCCAAGTCCTTCAAGGAACAGGTGGGCTGGGTGTGCAAGGCCGCGGGCATCCGAAAGCCGCTTGCCGGCCGCGTGGCGATCTCGGTGCAGTTGTACCCGCACCGGCCGCAGGATTGGGCGACGCGCCAGCGCAGGCACGGCGCGGCCTGGGACGACACGGTGATGTGCCTCGACATCGACAACGCCAACAAAGTGCTGCTGGACGCCATCAAGGGCATCGCCATCGAGGACGACAAGTGGGTGCGCCGGCTCACGTCCGAGCGCATGGAGCCCGATGAAAAGGGCGCGCGCGTCGTGCTCCGCATCGAGCAGGTGTCCGCAGCGCAGCCGCAGGTCGAACTGTTGGAAGCGCCGGTCGTCGCGCCCGCGCCCGTGTTCACACCCATTCCCGAGGGGCTTCCATTTTGAAGCGCATCTACATCGCCGGCCCGATGACGGGCAAGCCCGACTTGAACTTCCCGCTGTTCCACCGCGAGGCCGCCCGGCTGCGCGCCGAGGGATGGCACGTGGTCAACCCGGCCGAGATCAACACCGACCCGTCGGCCGGCTGGCTGCCGTGCATGCGCGCCGACATCAAGCAGCTGGTCGACTGCGATTCGATCCTGATGCTGCCGGGCTGGGAGTGGAGCAGGGGCGCATCGCTCGAGCACCACATCGCGCAGCGCCTGGAGATGCGCGTGATCTACCTTCAAGCGGAGGTTGCATGAAGTGGAATGAAGGCATCATCGCCAGCCTCATCGCGCGGCAGACGCTGGCCCGCAAGTGCCTGCTGCTGGTCGACCGCTGCAACTGGACGGGCGCCGAGTGCGACGTGCTGGGGGTCACCATGGACCTGCGCGTGATCGACGTCGAGGTGAAGATCAGCCGCGCTGACCTGAAGGCGGACGCGAAGAAGGACAAATGGTGGAAGCGCGTCACGTGGCGCGACGAGCCGGGGCCGCCTCAACTGCGCCCGCACCCGCCAAAGGTCTGGAAGCACTATTACGCGCTGCCGGCCGAGATATGGAAGCCCGAGCTGCTGGCGTTCCTGCCGTCTCCCGCGAGTGGGGTGCTGCTGGTGCGCGAGCGCGGCAGCATGCTCGAGGTCTATTGCGAGCGGCGCGCCACGCCGAACAGAGACGCTGCGCGTCTCTCGGCGGCCTCGGTCATCGACATCGCTCGCTTGGCCAACTTGCGCATGTGGGACGCCTACGGCAGTGCCGAAAAGGCCCAACGCGAGATCCGGGAGTTGCGTCAGCGCGTGGAGGGCATTGCAGCATGACCATCTGCGCCCGCTGCCACCGCACGCTGCTGCGCCAGCCTGTCTACCTGTCAGGTTCTGCGTACGGCCCGAAGTGCGCCACGGCCATCGCTGGATCGAAGCCGCGCCGCG
This sequence comes from Variovorax sp. 10N412, assembly GCF_056394985.1. NCBI lineage: Bacteria > Pseudomonadati > Pseudomonadota > Betaproteobacteria > Burkholderiales > Comamonadaceae > Variovorax > Variovorax sp. 10N412. The sequence goes on along the minus strand of NZ_JBFTIO010000001.1, from coordinate 346,554 downwards.
GCCGCATCACCACCGCGCTGCGCGCTGCCGACAGCCGCCAGCGCGACCTTTTCTCGGAGACCACGCCATGAGCCACGTCACGATCATCAAGAACAATCAGGGCCGCCTAGAGGGCCTCGACGAAAAGGGCCAACGCGCGTACGCGAAGTGGCGCCGGCTGGTCGAAGGACTTGAGATCGGCCAGACCCTGACCTTCAGCTACCGCTTCCCACGCAGCCCGAAGCACCACCGGCTGTTCTTCGCCAAGCTGCAAAGCCTGCTGGACCGCACCGAGACGTTCACCGACCTCGACAAGCTGCGGTACTGGGTGGTGATGGGCGCCGGCTACTTCGACCTAGTGCCCGGCTTCGACGGGCAGCCGAACGCCATTCCGCGCTCGCTCGACTTCGACAGCATGGACGAGGCTGACTTCGGGGAACTGCACCGCGCGGTCGATGCGTTCCTCTGGACGGTGCGCGCGCAGGAGACTCTCTGGCCGGCACTGGACGCCGAGCAACGCTACGCCTGCGTCGACTCGTGGGTGCAGGAGTTCGCGCAATGAGGCCGCGCAAGCACAACCCGATGTGCCCGACGCACGGTGTGTTCAAGGGCGGGGCGCTGGACGGGCAGCGCTACGCATTCCTTGGCGTCGAAGTGACGCCAGACCTCAACACGCTGCTGCACCTGAGAGTGTCTGACGGCGTCTGGCCGTTTCCGCGCGACATGGCGGTGCCACTTGAGCAGCTCTACGGCGTGTTGTTCACCCCGATCAAGGGCGACCGCGCGCGCCGCTTCAACATTGATGGAGTCATGGAGGCGGCGCACGTAGCGCACTACGAGGCGGTCTTGACCGTAGCCCCATGAAGCGCTCGCCCATGCCCCGTGGCACCGGCTTCAAGCGCCGCCTGCTGCCCGCCCGCCAGTCGGAAACCGCAGAGGGCGTGCGCGCGCTGGCGGTGGCCGCGCGCCGCGGCACCTACGCCGCACCGGCGCAGGCAGTCGCCATGCCGAAGACCGAACAGCACCGCAACCCGCACCTGCTGAGCATGGCGCGCGGCCAGCGCTGCGTGCTGGAGGTGCCCGGCATCTGCAATGGCGATCCCGCCACGATGGTGGCCGCGCACTCGAACCTGTCGATCCACGGAAAGGCCGGCGCGCGCAAGGCCGACGACCAGTACCACGTCTATGCGTGTTCGGGCTGCCACCGCTGGCTCGACCAGTCTGGCGCGCCTGCCGAGATCAAGGCCTGCGCCTTCATGCAGGGACACCTGTGGATGGTGGACATGTGGCGCGGGATCGTCGCCGGGTTCATCGACGCCACGCCCAAGGACAAAGCCGCCGCGCTGTGGGCGCTGGAGCGGCTGAACGCAACCCCCGTCGCTGACCGCAAACAGTCAGCCGACGCCGAACGTATCGAAAGCGCCAAGCGCGAAGGAGAGCCGCTGTGAACTGCAAGCCTGGAGAAAACGCTTTCATCGTCAAAGCAGGCCCACTCAGCCAGCACCTGATCGGCCGCGTCATCACAGTGCATACGCTGGTGGCGGCCCATAGCATCCCGAGCTGGACATACTCGCCGCTCCTGCTGCAGGCCGACGGGCAGCTGATCCAGTTCGCTGAGGATTTCTGCCTTTGCCCCATCCGCGATCCCGGCGATGACGCCGTCGACGAATCGCGCCTCTGGTTCCGAATTCCGGAGTTCGACACGGTATGAACGGCCACCCGACCTCCGAGCTGGTGCCGTCCGTAGCGCCGGCCCGCACGCTCCGCCCCGTGCAGGACATGCCCCACGACTGGCCGCGCCAGGGCGTCGCGGCCGCGCTGGTTGTCGATCGAGCCGGCCACGAGCACGTCGCCCCGGTCATCGTCGTGGACTTCTACCGGAGCGCCGCCGATGCGAACGCTTGAAGAGGTGCGAGGGCGCTGCCGCATCGACGAACTCACGAAGTGCTGGGTGTGGACTGGTGCGAAGAGCGGCGGCGTGGCGAAGGTCTATGCGCCGGACTGGACGCTGCGCGATGGCGCCATGCGCACGCAGGCGGGCCGGCGCGCCGTGTGGCACATGACAAACCCCGGCAAGGCCTTGCCCAGCGGCTGGCGCGTGTTCGACACCTGCGAGACGGCGCTGTGTCTGAACCCAGCGCATGCCGAGGCGGGCCCAGGTACGGCCCACGGCGCCCGGATCGTCACCCGAGGCCGCTACAAGGGCCAGCTGTCGCGGATCCTGGCCAACCGCGCCATCGGGCGAAGCCTCACCGTGCTCACCCCCGAGCTGGTGAGCGAAATCATGAGCTCGAACGAGACGCACGCGGACGTCGAGCGCCGCATCGGCATCAGCCAGGACCTAGTCGGCCGCGTGCGCAAGGGACAACGCGCGAAGTGCCTGCAGCCGCTGGCCGGCATGTTCACCGGCCTGATGACCAAGCAGCTGCCCACGAACACAGGAAGGAACCCATGACCACCGAGAGCAACACCCCCACCGTCGAAGAGCGCTACAGCAGCGCCACCAACGCGCGCAACCTGAAGGTCGAGCGCGACTCGAACGTGCGCAACGTAGCGGACATCCTGATCGCGGCCGGCTGGAGCCGCAGCCGCTTCGGCACCGCGCTGATGCGGCTGCAGGGTGAATGGGACGGCTGCGCGAAGCCGCGCCCTCTCTCAGCCGCAGCCGTCAAGGTGCTGGCCAAGACGTTCGAGAGCGAAGCCGGGCCCGATGGCAAGGTCCAGGTCGACGCGCTGGGCGCCGAAGCAGCGCAGAAGCGCCGGGAGGGCACCGGCGGCCGGGAGCGCGTGGTTCCGCTGGAGGCCGCGCGCCGCCAAGCCAGCGAATGGCACCTGCACGAGCTGGGGCTGCTGTTCCAGCGCCTGAAGACCCTCGCGGAGGTGCGTGCAATGCTCGACGCCTACGGCTGCCTGACGCGGATCGAGAGCAGCGCGGTGGTGGCGGCTGGTGTCATCGCATGGTGGCTGCACCATGTCTGCCCGTCCTGCCACGGCGGCCGGTACGAACTGGTGCCCGGCACCGACACCCGCTCCAGCCGCATCTGCAAGACCTGCAAGGGCACGGGCAACACCAAGGTGCCATTCGCGGTCGACGGCGCGGCCATGGTGGCTGAGATCGAGAGGGCGCTGCACCAGGCGGTGTGCTCCATAGGGTCGGCGTCGCGATAAAAATAGGCGGGGTTTCTTGACGTTTCGAAACTCCTCCATACAATCGCCGCCCCATCGAGAACGGACCAACCTGCTCAGGCTGTCGCCCCTCGTACAACGGCACCAGCCTACATAGACCATCACGCTTGAAACACAGCGCGTTTGCCCTCGATGGGGAAGGTGTCTCTGCACAGTTTGGCCTATGCTGACCCCTCCAACAAATGGAGGAGTGGAATGGCAGACACGATCATCGCGGCCTTGGTCGCCGGCATGGTGGCCTTGACGGTCGCCTATCTCACACAGTTCTTGTCCGAGCGCTATCGGCGATTTTTGGACGGGTCAGCTATGGCGGCGGGAATCGTTGGCGAGTTGTCCTCCTATGAGGGCGCGGCTCAGAAGCTTGAAGCGATGATCAGAAGCTGGATAGCTGCTGCGAAGGCTGGGAGGCTCTCTGAACTCAAGTTCCGGCCGTTCGATAAACCGACGGACATGTTCTTTGACGTCTCTGTGGCCAAGGTGGGTGTGCTGGGTGCTCCGCTGGTTGGACACGTGGTCTACATCTACGCCAACCTCCGCGCATTTCGCCTCGCGCTTGACCTGATTACGAAGCACCATGCCGACATGGGCAAAGAGGAGTTCTTGGCTCGGTGCGAAGCCGCTCTCGAGCGCCTCGACCGCGCAGAAAACCGTGGGATTTTCGCGATGCCCTATCTGAAAAAGAGAGCCGGCCTCAAGTTTCACGAGCGGTTGGGCTCCGTTCCTATCCCCTAATCCGACGCATAGCTCACCGACCGAGTGGGCCCATGCCAATTTGTCTCCCAGGCCCACCACCGGCCTGTTGCCCGCCTCGTGCGGGCTTTTTCATTTCCGCGGTGTAGCTCAGCCTGGTAGAGCAGCGGGTTCATACCCCGCGTGTCGGCCGTTCGAATCGGCCCATCGCAACCACTTTCGGCGACAGCCGGTTGGGTGATGTCGAAGCGCCTGCTTGAACGCCAGCGCCGGGCCAGATCTGGCCCATAGGACCACGCCCCAGCCGCCGCCCCTCGCGGGGACTCCGAGATTCTTTCGTGGCCGACCACCGGCCTTTTTGTCCTCCCCGTCACGGCAAGGGGTCCCGCCGGCAGCCACGGCAACATCCAAAGAGGTTCCCATGGCACACACCCGCTCCAGCTCTCGCTTCCTGACCCTCGCATTCGCCGCGCTCGCCTTCGTGTCGAGCACGGCCACAGTCGCCTACGAACGCGTGGCGACCGCCTGCACCGCTGTCTACCAGTTCGCTTGCGACTTCGTGGCCAGCGTGCCGGCCAAGTTCGCCGAGCCGCTGCTGCGCCTGACCGCCCGCCCGGTCGAGCTGGTGCAGGCCTGCGCCTATGCCCTGGGCCTGGCCAAGCGCGAACGTCCGCACGTGCGCAGCCAGTGGCGCTTGTGCCCGTCGACCTGAAGAAGTTGCGAAATTTCGAAATTTAGAAAAGCGCCCCACCCGGGGCGTTTTTGCATTGGGCCGCGAGCCGACCCAGCGCAAAGACTTCTGAGCGACCACCGGCGCCTCGCGGCCTTTCGCTTTCTCCGCGTCTGGCGTCCAGCTCAGGCTCCAGCGGCTGGGTGAGCCATAACCCTCCGCCCCGTGTCCGCGCCCGGCTATCTCCTCGTAACTTTCCCGAGGATGCCGGGCGCGTGTCCGGCCGTTGGTCAGCGCTGCTGCGGCTGCATGAACTCCCAGCCTGCGGCCGTGACTCTGACCACGGCTCGCGGGCTCCCACTGCCCACTGGTACGCCGGTCACTTCGTCCACGCGCTCCGCGTAACCCTGCTCGAGGTACCACTCGATCCAACTCGGGGCTACCAGATTTCCGGCGCTCAGCGCCAACAGTCCACCCTTCTTCTCTGCGAGCCCAAACGGCATAACCTCTCCTCGGTTGGTTGTGAACCTCCGATTGTGGCGTGGCGCACCTTCAGGAAACCACCATGGGACGTCCCTCCAAACTCACCGAAGCGCAGTGGGACATCCTCAAGCAGCGCCTCGTGGCCGGCGAGAAGGCTGCTGACCTCGCACGGGAATACGGCGTTTCGAAATCAGCTATTTCCGGCCGAGTTTCGAAACGTGCGGAAACGATCAACTCCGTAGCGCAACAACTCGTCGCCGCCGACAAGGCGCTCAAGGACCTGCCGCTGACTGAACAGGTCATGACCCTGAGCCTCGTGGATGAGCTGAAGTCGATCAGCACCCACATGGCGGGGGCAGGGAAGTTCAGTGCGGCCAGTGCGCACCGGCTGGCGGGCATCGCGCACGACCAGGTGCAGAAGATCGACGACGCCCAGCCCGAGCTGTCGATGGCAGCCATGCAGCGCTTCAGCGCCATGACCAAGCTGGCCAACGAGGCGAGCCATATCCCGCTGAACCTGTTGGCAGCCAACAAGGACGCCGTGAAGCTGATTCAGAAGGACGCGCCTGTGCTGCCGGTGAAGGTCGTCGTCCGAGTCGAAGATGCAAGTCAACCCGAAGCTCAATAAGCCTCAGGCCCGGTTTCTCGCGCTTCCTCACAAGTTCCGTGGCTTCGTCGCAGGTTTCGGCAGCGGCAAGACACGTGCCGGCGGCGCTGCGCTCTGCAGCCACGCATGGGAGTGGCCGAAGGTCAACAGCGGCTACTTCGCCCCGACGTACGCGCAGATCCGGGACATCTTCTACCCGTCCATCGAGGAATCGGCATTCGATTGGGGCCTGACCTGCGACATCCACGAGAGCAACAAGGAGGTTCACCTCTACTCGGCTGGCGCCTATCGCTCGACGATCCTGTGCCGGTCGATGGAGAAGCCCGGCGACATCGTGGGCTTCAAGATCGGCCACGCGGTGATCGACGAGCTCGACGTGATGAAGATGAACAAGGCCGAGCTGGCCTGGCGAAAGATCATCGCGCGCATGCGCTACAGCGTCGACGGCCTGAAGAACGGCGTGGACGTGACGACGACGCCCGAGGGCTTCAAGTTCGTCTACCAGCAGTTCGTGAAGCTCGTGCGCGAGAAGCCGCACCTGGCCCACCTGTACGGCCTGATCCACGCGAGCACGTACGAGAACGCGAAGAACCTGCCGGCCGACTACATCTCGTCGCTGATGGCCAGCTACCCGCCGCAGCTGATCCAAGCCTATATCCGTGGGCTGTTCACGAACCTGACCAGCGGCAGCGTCTACCCGAACTTCGACCGCAGGCTCAACCACACGGACGAGACGATCCGCGAGGACGAGACGCTGCACGTCGGGATGGACTTCAACGTGCTCAACATGACGGCGGCCGTGAGCGTGATCCGCGACGGGCTGCCCCGCACGCTGGAAGAGCTGACCAAGGTGCGCGACACGCCGAGCATGGCGGCGCTCATCAAGGAGCGGTACCGCGACAAGGGCCACACGGTGATCGTCTACCCCGACGCCAGCGGCAAGAACACCAGCAGCAAGAACGCCAGCGAGTCGGACCTGAGCATCCTGCGCCAAGCCGGCTTCACGATGAGCGTGAACGCCTCGAATCCGGCTGTGAAGGACCGCATCAACGCCGTGGACGCCATGACCCTGAACGCCGAAGGGCGCCGCCGCTGGTTGGTGAACACCGACAACTGCCCGGCGCTGACCGAGGCGCAAGAACAACAGGCGTGGGGCATGAACGGCGAGCCGGACAAGACAACCGGTCACGACCACCCCAATGACGCGATCGGCTACTTCCTGGTCAAGCGTTTCCCGATCGCGAAGTACTCACTCGGTGGAGTCTCCTGATGACATCTCGCAAGAAGCCCGTCGTCATGACGGACAAGCTGGTCAACCTCGTTGCCAACCTCGGCACCGAGCGCGACAAGGCCGCTTGGTCGGTCTACGGCCCGCCAATGCTGACCGACGAGCAGGCGATGAACGCCTACCGCGGCGCGTGGCTGCCGCGGAAGATCGTTGACGTGCCCGCACTGGACGCGACGCGCAAGTGGCGCGCCTGGCAGGCCGACAAGAAGCAGATCGAGAAGATCGAGGCCGAAGAGAAGCGTCTGCAGCTGCGCACCAAGGTGCGGGACGCTCTGATCAAGGCGCGGCTGTTCGGCGGCGCGGCCATCTTCCTCGGAACGCGCGACCGCAATCCCGCTCGCCCGCTGGTGCCCGGCAACATCGGGCGGGGCGGTCTCCAGTACCTGGCTGTGATGACCTGCAAGCAACTTCAGGCTGGCGAGCTGGAGCGTGACGTCCTGAAGCCCGGCTTCGGCCGCCCCAAGGAATACACCCTGTCGGCGTCCACGCAGGCGATGGTGAAGATCCATCCTTCCCGCTTGATCATCTTTCCTGGAGCGCCGCTGCCGGACCCCGAGACGACAACGACTCAGCATCAGGGCTGGGGCGACTCGGTGCTGACGGCTGTGATGCAGGCCGTCACCAACTCGGACAGCAGCTTGGCCAACCTCGCGAGCATGGTGTTCGAGGCGAATGTCGATGTGATCAGCATCCCCGAGTTCATGTCCAGCTTGGAATCGAACCCGGGCTACCCCAAGCTGGTGCAGGAGCGCCTGATGCTGGCGATGACCGCCAAGGGCATCAACGGCACTCTGCTGATCGACGCGTTGGAGTCGTACGAGAAAAAGACGACCAGCTTCACCGCGCTGCCTGACGTGATCGACCGCTTCCTGCAGGTCGTGTCGGGGGCGAGCGACATTCCCGCCACGCGGCTGCTGGGCCAGTCCCCGGCGGGCCTCAGTGCCACGGGCGAGAGCGACGCGCGCAACTACTACGACCGCATCCAGTCGATGCAGGAGCTGGACATCGGCCCGGCCATGGAAACGGCTGACGAATGCCTGATCCGCTCGGCGCTGGGTGTGCGGCCGCGCGAGATTCACTACGTGTGGAACGTGCTCTGGCAGCCCACGGCGAAGGAACGCAGCGACATCGGCCTGGCCACCGCGCAGACCATCCAGGCGCTGGTGACCTCGAACTTGTTCAACCGTGAGGCGCTGTCGCACGCCGCCGCAACGCTACTCGTGGAGGGCAGCGTCGTGCCGGGCCTGGAAGCCGCGCTCGAAGAGTACGGCGACGAGTTGCCGGAAGAGAAGGAAGTGGCGCCCGCCGCCGCGGCTGCTGGCAAACCGGCGAAGCCTGCGAAGAAGAAGCCCATCACCGACGCGGCACCGCGCAGCCTCTATGTTTCCCGCAAGGTGACGAACGCGGCCGCCATCCTGAAGTGGGCGAAGGCGCAGGGCTTCACGTCCACACTGGCTGCCGCCGACCTGCACGTGACCGTAGCCTACAGCCGCGATCCCGTGGACTGGATGGCGGTGGGCAGCTCGTGGAGCGGCGGCGAGAAGGGCACGCTGACGGTGTCGCCCGGCGGCCCGCGGCTGGTCGAGAAGTTCGGCGGCGGCGCGGTTGTGCTGCTGTTCGGCAGCTCGGAGTTGTCCTGGCGCCATCGCGACATCGTCGAGAGCGGCGCCTCCTGGGACTGGCCTGACTACAACCCGCACATCACGATCACCTACGAGCCGGGCGACGTCGATCTCTCGAAGGTCGAGCCCTATCGCGGAAAGATCGAGCTGGGCCCCGAGGTGTTCGAAGAAGTGAACGAGGACTGGAAGTCCAACGTGAAGGAGGAAGGCGATGCAGTTTCTTGACGCGGTAACGGTCGGCGGCACCCGGCGGACGAAGGATGGCTACCTGGTTGCCATGGCGCGCGTGGCGCGAATCGGTATTCAGGACTACCTCGGCACCGAGGTCGACCCCGACAACGAGCTGGGCCTGCGCGACAAGCCCATCGTGCGCATCTACCGGCCCGAGGCGTCCGTCTTCCACAAGGACGCCTTCGCGTCGTACGCCCACCGGCCGATGACCAACGACCACCCGGGTGGCGACGGTGTGAACTCGAAGAACTGGAAGGACGTGGCCGTGGGCAACACGGGCGGCGAGGTCGTGCGTGATGGCGACTTCGTGGCCGTGCCGCTCGTGATCATGGATCAGGCCGCCATCGACGACTACGACGCGGGCAAGCGCCAGCTGTCCATGGGCCTGGAAGCCGAGATCATCGTGCAAGACGGCCAGACGCCCCAGGGTGAGCACTACGACGCCTACCTGGGCCCCATGTCCATGAACCACATTGCGCTCGTAGACAGCGCGCGCGGTGGCAACCAACTACGCATCGGCGACCGGCGCGCCGCCCCTGCGTTTCCCCCAGCGCGCCACAACCCAACAGGAGGCCATGACATGGCTGATACGCGAAAAATCCTTGTCGATGGCCTCTCCATCGAGACCACCGAACAAGGTGCCCAGGTCATCGAGAAGCTGCAGCGCCAGCTGACCGATGCCGCCACGGCGACGAAGACCCTGACCGACACGCACGCAGCTGCGCTGGCCGCGAAGGACACCGACCTCGCCAAGAAGGACGCCGAGATCGACGGCCTCAAGGCGAAGGTGCTCACCGATGCGGCGCTCGACGCGCTGGTGCTGGCCCGCTCCGACCTGGTCGCGACCGCCACCGCCATCGCCGACGGCGACTACAAGGGCAAGACCGAAGCCGAGATCCGCAAGGCCGCTGTGGTGGCCAAGCTGGGCGATGCTGCCGTGAAGGACAAGCCCGACGCCTACATCGCCGCGCGCTTCGACATCCTGGCCGAAGAGGCCATCAAGGATCCGGTGCGCCAGCACCTGGGCGACGGCACCCGCACGCTGAACCCGAGCGACAACGGCCACGACGCCTACGTCGACCGCCTCCAAAACGCCTGGAAGGGCAACAACGGCAAGAAGGAGGGCTAAACCATGCCCGCAGTTCAAAGCACGTACCTGCAGAACATCCCTGCAGGCAAGGCCGGCCACGTCGCCGACATGACGCAAGCGGACCTGGTCTCGCGCACGGTGGAAACCGTCGCTGGCATCGCGTTCGGTGTCCCGGTCGCCCAAGGCGCAAACGACAAGGGTTGCATCCTGTACGCCGGCACCGGCTTCCTGGGCATCACCACCCGCGACCGCTCTGTGCAAGTCGGCGAGCTGTACTCGCGCTACGAGTCGGCCCGCATTCTGAAGAAGGGCCCGATCTGGGTCGTCGCTTCGGTGGCGGTGGTGGCCGGTGACCCGGTGTACATCACGGCGGCCGGTGCCTACACCAACGTGTCCAGCGGCAACTTCCTGATTCCGAACGCCCGCTTCGACACGTCGGCCGGTATCGCGGGCCTCGCGATCATCTTCATCAAGTAAGGAGCACACAGCATGCGCCCCATCAAACTGCTCGACGCACAGGCCGCCCTCGGCTTTGTGCTGTCGCAGACGACCTACATCGAGCGCGCGGTCAATCAGATCGTCTACGCCGACATCCAGTACCAGGACCTGATCCCGGTCGACACTTCCGCCCCCGAGTGGATCAAGTCCGTCACGTTCTATTCCGGCGACAAGTTCGGCAAGGCCGGCTGGATCAACGGCAACGCCGACGACATCCCGCGCGCCGGCAGCGAGCGCACGAAGTTCGAGACCGCCGTGTACACCGCTGGTATCGGCTACGGCTACGGTCTCGAAGAGATCAGCCAGGCGCAGATGCTCGGCATCAACCTGCCGGCTGACGACGCGGCCGCCGCGCGCCGGGCCTACGAAGAAATGGTCGACGGCGTGCTCCTGCGCGGCGATGCGACCAAGAACTTCCAGGGCCTGATCAACAACAGCGCCGTCACCGCAGTGACCGCACCGACCGGCAACTGGGGTTCCTCGACCGCCGCGCAGAAGATCGCCGATCTGAACGCTGTGCTGATGCCGACCTACGCTGGCACGCTGTACACCTCGATCGCCGACACGCTGCTGCTGCCGTTCGAGAAGCTGCAGCAGCTGGCGCAAGACGTGATGCCCAACACCACCGAAACGGTGCTGAGCTTCTTCATGCGCCAGAACATCTACACGATGACCACCGGCAAGCCGCTGACGATCCGCGGCATCTACGGTCTCCTGACCGCGGGTGCTGGCTCGACGGCGCGCGCTGTGGCCTACGTGAAGGACCCCAGCGTGCTCAAGGCGCACATCCCCATGCCGCACCGCTTCCTGCCGGTGTACCAGGCTGGCCCAATCCGCTGGGAGGTGCCGGGCATCTTCCGCCTGGGCGGCCTGGACATCCGCAAGCCGCAGTCGGTCCGCTACCTCGACGGCATCTGAAGGAGACCACGATGACCAAGGTGACCAACAACACCACGAACGCCATGCACCTCGCTGGCGTCCTGATCGCGGCCGGCGCGACGGAAGAAGTGACCGAGTTCGACTCGGTCAAGGACAGCTTCCCCGTGAAGCAGTTCCTCAAGGCCGACGCCATCACGGTCGGCAAGACCGCGGCGAAGCCCAAGGGTGACGACGAGGAGGAGCGCAAGGCGCTCTTCGCCGAGCTCGACAAGCTGAAGGTTCCCTTCGACAAGAAGGCACCCACGCCTGACCTGCTCGTGGTCCTGGAAGACGCCAAGAAGAAGGCGGCTGCCTAAGCAACCCCGGGGCGGCCTCGGCCGCTCCCCCCAATTCCGAGGCCAGACATGCCCGACTTCTACGGAACTCTCGCCGGCGCGAACGCGTACCACGCGACGCGCGGCAATGCCGCATGGACTGGCAGCGACGACGCCAAGACTGCAGCCCTCGTGCGCGGCTCGGCATACGTCGATTCTCTGGGCCGACAGCAGATGCAGCCCTCCGGCCGCTGGCGCCTTTTGTGGCCCGGCACGAAGACCGGCGGCCGTGCGCAGGCGCTGGACTGGCCGCGCACCGGTGCCACCGACTACGAAGGCAACGCCATCGGGCCGACGGACATTCCCATCGAGGTGGAACAGGCAACCTACGAAGCCGCGCTGCGCGAGCTGACCACGCCCGGCAGCCTCACTCCCGACTACACCCCCTCGGGGCTGGTGAAGCGCGAGAAGGCGGGCCCGTGGGAAGAAGAGTACTTCGAGCCTGGCGCCGGCGTGAACCCGGACCAACCGGTCATATCGGTCATCCTCGACATGCTGGCGCCGCTGCTGGGCGCGCGCCTGTTGCTGCCGGCCATCATGGTGGTGTGAGCGATGAGCTTCAAGACACGCATCGCGGCGTTCATCGACCGCAAGCTCATCGAGTTCGGGCGCCCGTTCGCGGTCTTCCGCTCGGTGAACCCTGCCAACCCCCTGGATGCGAGCCTCGGCTCGACCCTGGCCTACCCGTACCGCAACCCCAAGGGCCACGGCGACGCCGACTGGTTCCTCATGGTCGGCGAGCAGCTCGCGCAGGTGGGCGATTACCTGGTCAACGGCGACGAGGTCTACATCTACGCGCTGGCGCCATTCCTGCTGCCCGGCCAAGCCATCCGCTGCAATCGCAAGGTCGCGCTGCTGGGGCAACCGGCGCCGGCGAGCGCGGTGGGTGCGCAACCGTACGGCGGCGTCTGCATCGCTGACTCGGTAGCCGTGCTCGGCGCCGTGGATGCCGCCGGCGTGCTGGTCACAGGCTGGCCCTGTTCGATCCTGATCGGCGGGCGTACGGAGAAGGGCGGCTCGCTGCCCATGAGCACCAAGGATGCAGGCTGGCAGGTCATGCTGCCGCGGGCGTTGCCGGTGCAGCTCAGCGCCAACAGCATCTTCCTGGACGATCTGGGCCGGCGCTACATCATCGAAGCTGCCGAGCTGAGCGAGCTGGGGTGGCGGTGCAACGTGAAAGAGGTTCACCCCTGATGGCCGACATGACCGACGTCGCCGACGCGCTGGTCGGCATCATCCTGGCTGCCGTGTATCCCTTGGGCACCGCACAGCCGCCGGTTGGTGGTGTCCCCGCCAAGATCTACCAGGGCTGGCCAGAGCCGCAGAAGCTGAAAGCCGACCTGGCAGCCAAGATCGCGAACGTGTCGGTGTTCCCGAGCGCGAACGTCAAGATCACCACGCGGCACTTTCCCGAATGGCAGCAGCTGGTCGCGCCGGCGCCGACGATCACCGCCACGGCAGCCGACACGACGGTGACGCTTGCCGGCGGGGTCACGCTGCCGCAGGCGGTCTGCCTGATCGTGGACGGCCAAGACTTCGCCTACGGCCTCCAGGCTGGCGACACGCTGGCCAGCATCGCCGCGACTCTCGCGGCACTCGTGAACGCCAGCCAGCCGGCCAGTGCCGCGGGCGCCGTGATCACGATCCCTGCCGCGCGGCGCATCGCCGCTCGCGTCGTGGCGAACGGCACCAGTGCAAAGGAGGTGGCGCGCGAGCAGCGTGTGTTCACCGTGAGCATCTGGGCCGACTGCTTCGACAACCGCGAGCCGCTTGCGAAGGTCATCACGCCGGCGCTGGCCAACCTCACGCGCCTGAACCTGCCGGACGGCACCGTCGCCACGTGCGAGTACGCGGGGAGTCAGCAGATCGACGCCGAGCAAATGCAGGGCGTGTTCCGCCGCGACGTCAGCGTCTCGATCGATTACGGAACGATCGTGACGCGCACAGACAACCAGGTGGGCATCGTGCAGACCAACCTTTCCGCGCTGGTGCTCGAAACCAACGTCCCCATCAAGACCATCAACCAATGAGGCCAGACCATGAAGCTTGTCGTCACCCAACCATTCGCTGACTTCAAGGTCGGCGACTCCATCACCGATGCGGAGGCCGTGAAGGCGACGCTCGAAAGCCACCCGGGCAGCGTCGTAAAGGCGCCCGACGACCCGACGCCGGAGCAGGCGCCGCCCCCCGAGCAGACCGCCGACACGCTGCGCCTCCCCACCTCGCGCCGTAGCTGATCCGCCCAGCACCAACCTTCAGGCCGCCTTCGGGCGGCTTTTCCATTTCTAGGAGCCCTCCATGACCGTTGTGCAACAAGGGGCGATCAACACCACCGCGCTGATCGTTCCCGACCTCTACGTCCAGATCGTCCCGCCGCAGACCTCGCTGCTGAACGGCGTCCCCACCAACGTGCTCGGCATCGTCGGCACCGCGCAATGGGGCCCGCTGAACTCGCCGGTGATCCTCGGCAGCATGGGCGACTACGCGCTGGCGTTTGGCGCCGTGCAGAACCGCAAGTACGACATGGGCACCATCGTGGCCACGGCCGTGCTGCAGGGCGCTCAGAACTTCCGCGGCGTTCGCGTCTCGGACGGCACGGACGTGGCGGCCACGGTCGCGATCCTGGCGACCTGCCTCACGCTCACCGGCAAGTACACCGGCACGCTGGGCAACAGCATCGTCGCCTCGGTGGGGCCGGGTAGCCAAGCCAACACGTCGCGCATCACCATCGGCATGCCGGGCCGCGCGCCCGAGGTGTTCGACAACATCGCCGGCACCGGCAACGCGCTGTGGGTGGCCATGGCCGCCGCGATCAACAACGGCCAGAACGCGCTGCGCCCGAAGTCAGACCTCGTCATCGCCTCGGCGGGCGTGGGCGTGACGGCGCCGGCTACAGCCAGCTATCCGCTGGCAGGCGGCACGGACGGCGCGGCGGTCGCGGCTCCGGCGCTGATCGGCCTCGACACCGGGAGCCGCACCGGCATGTACGCGCTGCGCGGCACCGGCGCATCCATCGGCGTGCTGGCCGACTGCGACACCTCGAGCACCTGGACAACTCAGGTCAGCTTCGGCCTGTCCGAGGGCGTCTACATGATCGGCGTCGGCCCGGCGGGCGACACCATCTCGAACGCCGCCACCGTCAAGGCCACGGCCGGCATCGACAGCTACGCCTTCAAGCTGCTGCACGGCGACTGGATCCTGTGGAACGACCCGGTGGCGCAACTCACGCGCCTCGTATCGCCCCAAGGCTTCGTGGCAGGCCTGCTGTCGAACCTGTCGCCCGAGCAGTCGTCGCTGAACAAGCAGATGTACGGCATCGTGGGCACGCAGCGCTCTGCAGCCAACCTGATCTACGGTGGTGCCGAGCTGCAGGTGCTGGGCCAGGCTGGTATCGACGTGATCACGAATCCCGTGCCGGGCGGCAATTACTTCGGCGCGCGCTTCGGCCACAACACGAGCACCAACCCGGTCATCCAGGGCGACAACTACACCCGGATGACCAACTACCTGGCCTACACCTTCAATGCGGGGATGGGCCGGTTCGTCGGTAAGTTGCAGTCCATCCAGCCGGACGACCCTGTTCGCCGGCAGGCGGGCACGACGCTGTCCACATTCCTTCAGAACATGAAGGACCTGACGCCGCAGCCCCAGGTCGACGAGTTCAGCGTCATCTGCGACCTGAGCAACAACTCGCCCAGCCGCATTGCCTTGGGCTACATGCAGGCCGACGTGAAGGTCCGCTACCTCGCGGTGGTGGAGAAGTTCCTGATCAACCTCGAGGGTGGGCAGTCCGTGCAGGTCGCCCGCCAGCAAACCACCGCCGCGGCGTAAAGGGAGCACAGCATGCCAATGAATGGACAAACGGTCGGCCGCGATGTGTCGATCGACCTCATGACGTCCCGAGGGCTGCTCGCGATCCCCGCGGGCGCCATCACCGACTTCGCCTCGCAGCCGACCACTTCCAGCACCAGCAGTAAGGGATTGAACGGCGTCACTCGGCATGCCGTCTTCCCCGACGGCTGGACGGGCGTGGTCTCGGTCGACCGCATGAGCAGCCAGCTGGACGACTACTGGGCGCAGCTGGAGGCCGACTTCTACAACGGGGTCAACATCCTGCCTGGCACCATCACCGAGACCATCCAGGAGCCGAATGGCGGGGTGAGCCAGTACCGCTACACGGGCGTGATGTTCGACTACAAGGACGCCGGCACCAAGACGGCGAATCAGCTGGTCAAGCTGAAGCTGAACTTCATGGCCGCGCGCCGGATCAAGGTGGCCTGATGAACGATCTCAAAGTCACCCTCCGCGATGGCGCGGCCGACGCGCCGTCGCAGCAGGTCACCCGCGACGCGAACTACCAGGTCATCGTCGATACCAGCGACGGCCGGAAGATCACGTTGCGCAAGCCTGGTGTGCTGGCGCAGTTCAAGATGATCGAGATGCTGGGCGGCGCGGCCGCAGCGAATCAGGTCTTCGTCAACATGGTGCTGCCGGTCACGTTCGTCGTGGCCATCGACGGCGATCCGGTCTCGCGCATCACGACCCGCGCCGAACTCGATGCCCTGATCCAGCGCCTGGACGAAGCGGGCGTCGAGGCGGTGATGGAAGCCGTGCCGGCCAACTTCGGCAAGCAGCAGGATCCGGAAGCTGCGAAGGCCGCGGTAAAAAACTAGCCACGGCCACGCCGTTTCGAGAGGCGTGCTGGCTCATCAAGCACGGCATCGACATGGACGTGGCCTTCCAGATGGACGACGTCACGCGCACGGCCATGAGCATCGTCTTCTCCGAGCAGGAGTGCGGCGAGCAGTTCGATTGGGACCGGATGGCGTTCCCCGAGAGGTCCTGACATGGAATTCCGCAGCTTCGGCGCGCTGGGCGCGCACTTCGCGCGGCTGGCCACCGCCGGTGAGGCGGTCACGCACCACATCGCCGAGCAGGCGGCCCAGATCGTCGAGCACGACGCGAAGGAGCGCATCGGCAGCTACCAGGACGCCACCGGGCCCTTCGGGGCCTGGGCGAACCTGGCGCCCAGTACGGTGGATGACCGCATCCGCAAAGGCTTCACCCCCGACGACCCTCTGCTGCGCACCGGTGGCCTGCGGAAGTCGTACGGCCACGTGACGGATGGCGCGGTCGCGGTGGTGGGCAGCTCTTCCTTGATCGCGCTCTACATGGAGCAGGGCACTTCGAAGATGCCACCGCGGGCGGTGGTGGGCCCGGCTGCAGTGGCGTCGAGCGAGGCCATTGGGCGGGTGGCGGCGACGACCCTGATCGCCTGGGTAAGCGGCGCCGGCTGGGTCAAACCCCGGATTCAGCTCCCGGGCCGAACGACGCCATGAGGCCGACGATGGCCCAGAAGACGAAGAACCAGAGCCAGCCGGCCTGGCGCCACGTGAGCATCTTGTAGCGCCACCACAGCGAAGGTTTCGGGTGGCGCTGCTTCAGCACCGCGCGGCGCACGTCCGGGTACTGCACCCAGCTGAACCGGTCAGCCAGCCACTCATGCACGCGAACTTTCATGCCGAGACGCATGGAAACCTCTGAAGTTAGGGCGAACGATGTTCGAAGCATATTCCGTCGGCATCACGCTCCGGCTCAACAACCTGGTGTCGCCGCAGCTGGCTCTGCTGGCGCGCGACATGGAGAAGCTGGAGGCGCTGTCGGTGGGCCTGAAGTCTACGCTTCGGACCATCGGAGCGGAATCCGCAGGCCTGCGCGCCATCGCTTCCGCCTCCAATGCCTCGGCCGTGGCCATGGATCGCGCCACGCGCAGTGCGTCGGCGCTCAACCAGCACATGGCAGCGCTGCGTGCGAACGCGGCCACGATGCCTCACCTGGGTGCCGCGGCCGCTGGAGCTGCTGGTGGTGGCGGGGGCGGTGGGGCCGCAGCAGCAGGTGCTGCAGCTGCGGCTGCAGGGGGTGGTCGGCGAGGCGGCCGCGGGGGTGGCGGCGCGGGCGGCGGCGGGGTCGGCGGCAACTGGAACAACACCGGGCTGCACGGCGGCAACGTCCACATGGGCCCTGGCGGCATTGGCGTGGGCTCGGTCGGCTTCGGTGTGGGCGGTGCCATCGTGCCGCTGGCGGCCACGGTGGGCACCGTCTACGTGGCGCATTCGCTTTACGAGGCTGCCAAGGAATACGAGACCGCATACACGCGCTTCAAGACGCTCAACCTGGGCGACGAGGTCAACCGCCAGGCCAACGCCTTCGCGCGCGGCTCGCACACGTTCGGCGTGTCCAGCAAGGACATGATCGAGACGGTGCGCGAGTCGGTCGGCATGTTCGGCAACATGAAGATGGCGACGCAGCTGTCGCCCATCATCGCGCAGCTCAACGCGGCCAACAGCGGCCTGTTCGGCGGCAAGATCGGGAAGATTGACGAGGGCACGGCGCGCTCGCTGATGCGCTTCAACGACATGCGCGGCCTGACGGACTCGCCGCAGGACTTCATGCGTGGCCTGAACCTGGCGCAACGCATGGTGACCGGCTCGGGTGGCGCGTTGAAGTTCCAGGATCTGGAGCAAATGGCGAAGCGCGGCGGCGCAGCCTTCAAGGGCATGAGCGACGACGGCGTCATGATGCTCGCCACGCTGGCACAGGAGCAGGGCGGTGCAACCACCGGTACCGCGCTGATGTCGCTGTACCAGAACCTGATCGCCGGCCGGACCACGAAGAAGACCATGGCTGCGCTGGAGGCAGCGGGCCTGGTGACGCTCGATCAAGTGAAATCGGGCACGGTGGGCGGGAAGAAGTCCACTTCGACGGTGATCTCCAGCATCGTCGACGAGAAGATGCTGCGCGAGAACCCGGGCCAATGGCTGATGACCTACGGCACGGCCGCTGCGAAGAAGGCCGGCGCGACGACCGACTCCGAGATCGTCTCCTTCATGAACAAGCTGGTGTCGAACCGCACGGGCTCGAACATGGCGGCCAACTTCACCACGCAGCAGGCACAGGCCATGCGCGACTTCAACCTGTCGAAGAACGCCATGGGCGCCGAGCAGACGGTGGGTGCGTGGAAGGGCACGCTGGGCGGCAAGGAAGCGGATTTCATGGCCGCATGGTCGGACTTCAAGACGGAATTCGGCACCAGCGCGCTGCCGGCGTTCTCGAACCTACTCACCAACGCCACGGGCGCGCTGCGCAACATCTCCAGCTTCATGGATTCGCCGGGCCTGAAGTCGTTTGCCGAAGCCTACAAAAACCCCGGCAACTTCTATCGAGGGCTGTTCGGCCTCGACAAGAAGGAAACCGGTGCGCCCGGCGCGCCCTCGGGCGGATTCGCCAGCAACGGCGGCGGCGCGGCCTTCGGCAATCCGAACATCCGTGGCGCTGCGCCGCAGATGGTTCAGGTCGAGAGCACCACGGTGCTTGACGGCAAGGTGCTCGCGCGCACGGTATCGAGCTACCAGGCCAAGGAACTGAGTCGGCCCAGCACTGGGCCGCGCACAGCCGACGGCCGCATGTCGCTGCGCGCATTCGACGTGTCTACAGGGGGTTGAACATGGACACTGTCCTGCGACTGGGCGACTTCGAGTTCTCAAACCTCGAGGTGCCGGAAAGCATCGCCCTGGGCGGCGACCAGCGCCTGGCCGTGCACAAGTCCCCTGGCGGCACGCGCACCGTGCAGGCCATGGGGGCCGATCACGAGCCGCTGCAGTGGAGCGGCCTGTTCCTGGGTGGCACGGCGCTGGAGCGCGCCAAGTATCTCGACTTCCTGCGCGTGCAGGGCGCGCCGCTGCCGGTGACGTTCTTCGACAGCACCTACACGGTCGTCATCAGCAAGTTCCGCTTCGTCGTCGAGCGCTACTACAAGGTCGGCTACAGCATCACGCTCGAGGTCGTCTCCGACGACAGCCAGCCGGTGCAGACCATCGCGCCGTCCGGTTTCGACACCGCCATCGACGCGGACAACGATTCGATGATGGGCCTGGGTGACCTGATCGGCGACGGGCCGCTTTCGAGCGCGCTGGGCGTGCTGGACACGGCCGTGCGCGGTGTGAGCAGCTTCGCGACGGCGACGAACACGGTTGTGCAGCAGGTGCAGGGCGCCATCGGCGCCGTCAGCGCACGCGTATCGACGCTCAGCGCCACGGTGATGAACACCATCAGCTCGGTGTCAGCGGTCGGTGGCGTCGTGCCCAATGTGCCGCTGGCGCAGACCATTGGCACCATGGCTGCGCAGGTGACAGCGACAGCACAGGCGCCGCTCCTGCAGAACCTGAGCAGCCTGGCCACGCGCATGTCGCGCAACGTCAGCATGGCTCAACAGGGCGCGTCGGCCCGGTCAATGCAGGTGGCCGGCGGCACGCTGTTCGATGTGGCCGCGCGCGAGTACGGCGATGCCACGCGCTGGATTGCCATCGCGCAGGCCTCAGGACTGACCGACGCGGTGATCACGGGCGTGAAGACGCTCCAGATTCCCGCCAACCCGATCGATTCAGGCGGAGTGCCCACGCAGTGAACAACCCGGAGCCGGTTTCGATTGCTACGAGGCCGCGTGGCGCGGTGTTCGCCAACGGCGAGCGCCTGCGAGGCGTCGTGGGCTTCGAGGTCGACAACAACACCTTCTACCAGGCGGACACCTTCCGCTTGACCCTCTGCCTCAGCGAGCAGCCGCCGAACCGCGACTGGGCATGGTGGGCCGATCAGAAGGAGGTGGAGATCGAGCTGCTGGCTGGCTACCCGGAAACGCCTGACGCGTTCTCGCGCGAGGATCTGGACTCGCTGCTGATCGGCAACGTCGACGACATCGAGTTCGACCCTATCGCAGACGAGATCGTGATGGCGGGCCGCGACCTGACCGCGCGCTTCATCGACACCAAGACGGTGGAGAAATACCAGAACCTGACGGCCTCGCAAGTGGCGGAAAAGCTGGCCAAGGAACACGGCATGACGGCGGTGGTCACGCAGACGTCCGAGACCGTCGGCACCTTCTATCAGATCGACCACGCGGCAACGCAGGACGACCGGCCGCAGTGGGACGTTCTGACCTATCTGGCGCAGGTGAGCGGCTTCGTGGTCTACGTGAAGGGACGCGAGCTGCACTTCGAGCCGAAGCCGGACCCGGCGAAGGTCGAGCCCTATGTGCTGCTTTGGCAGCCGCCACTCGATGACCAGTTCTCGCCGGTCTTCAACGGCACGCGGCTGACGTTCTCGCGCAACCTGACCGTCGCGCGCGACATCAAGGTGAGCGTGCGCAGCTACAACCAGAAGCAGAAGAAGGGCTTCACGGTGACGGCGGAGCGAAAGCGCATCAAGAACACGACCACAAGCAAGGTCGGCCGCTCCGGGCTGCCGCCGCAGCAGTACAGCTTCTTCTTCCCGAACATGACGCCCGACGAGGCGCAGAAGAAGGCGAACCAGCTGCTCAAGGACATCAGCGAGCACGAGGTGAACCTGAGCGCCGACGTGCCGGGAGACACCGAGCTCAACCAGGGGACGGTCCTGAAGGTGGAGGGCACCGGTACGGCCTTCGATCAGCTCTACTTTCCGGCTTCCGTGGTGCACAGCTTCGACTTCAACGCCGGGTACAGGACGCTCTTCCGCGCGAAGAACTCCAGCCCAGAAAGCACGGTACAGGCATGAGAGAACTCGAGCAGGCAATGTCGGTCGCGGCCCAGCGCGCGGGCGATGCCAAGCAGGACACGCGGTGCGGGCTGATCGACTCGTACGACGAGAACACCTACAGCGTGAAAGTCCGCCTGCAGCCCGCGAACGTTCTCACCGGTTGGATTCCCATCGCGAGTTGCTATGTTGGCGACGGGTGGGGCCTGCAGGTCGGCCCGAACATCGGCGACGCGGTGGTGCTGCAGGCGCAGGAAGGCGGTGGCGACGCGGCCATCGTGGTGGGATCGATGTTCAACGACGTCGACCGCGCGATGCCGGTGCCGTCGGGCGAGATGTGGATTCGGCACAAGTCGGGCAGCTTTTTGAAGTTCAAGAACAACGGCGACGTCGAGCTCAACACGGACCACGACCTGATCGCCACGGTGGGTAACGACCTGTCGGCTACGGTGTCGGGCAAGGCCACGATGAGCGTGGCAGGCACTGCAGACCTGACCGTCGGCGGCACGTTGACCAGCACCGCACCTCAGTGGAACCACACCGGGCCGGTGTTCATCAATGGCACATTGGATGTGAAGCAGGTGATACGCGGCACTGGCGGCTTCATCGTCTCCAACCTCTTCGGAACGCCAGGTGCGCCCGCTGCTTCCTTCACCGGGAACATGACGGCGACCAGCGGCTCGTTCGTTGGCACAGGGTGGGATTTCGTGGCGGACGCGATCTCGCTCAAGTCGCACAAGACATCGCTTGTGCAGAGCGGCAGCGGCACCTCTGGAGTTCCCGTTCCATGACCGACCTTTACCACTTCATGGGCGACGACTTGAGCGTCTCGCCCACCGGCGACGTGCTGCAGGTCGAAGGGCTCGACCAGACCAGCCAGCGGATCCTGCGCCGCCTCCTGACCAACCCGGGCGACTACATCTGGCACCCGGACTACGGCGCCGGGTTGGGCCGAAAGATCGGCACGCTGCTCGACATCCCAGCGCTCACCGGCCTGATCCGCTCGCAGATCTTCCTCGAGGCGGCCGTCGCGCGCACGCCGGCGCCGGTCATCACGGTGCAGGGCATCGCGAACGGCCTCTCGGTGCGCATCCAGTACTACGACGGCTCGACGGGAAAGCTCGCGACGCTCGCCTTCGACGTGAACCGCTGAACGGGAAACCATGGCACTCAACACCAAGACCTTCGCCACCATCGTCAGCGACCAGGTCACCGCGATCCAGGCGGCCTCGGCGCGCCTGATCGACACCACCATCGGCTCGATCGTTCGTGCAGTCGCGGAGGCCAACGCCGCGGTTGTTTTGTGGCTGCAGGGCCTGATCGTCGCGCTGCTGGCGACCACACGCGCCTCCACGTCGACCGGTACCGACCTCGACACGTGGATGGCCGACTACGGGGTCACTCGGCTGCCGGCCGTGGCCGCCACCGGCAACGTGACCTTCTCGCGCTTCACGTCGACGAATGCCGCGCAGATCCCGGTGGGCGCGCGCGTGCAGACGGGCGACGGCACGCAGGTATTCGCGGTGGTCGAAGACACCACGAACCCAGCCTACGCCGGCGGCGTGTACACCCTGGCCGCAGGCGTCAGCAGCCTGGCGGTGAAGGTGCAAGCGGTGACGGCGGGCGCGGGGAACAACGTAGTCATCGGCGCCATCAACACGCTGGCCACCGCCATTTCGGGGATCGACGCGGTGACCAATGCCGCAGCCTTCACGAATGGCGCGAATGCTGAGACCGATCCGGCGCTGCGGCTGCGCTTCGTCTCGTTCGTGGCCAGCCTCTCGAAGGCGACGAAAGAGGCGGTCGGCTATGCGATCACGAGCCTGCAGACTGGTCTGACCTACACGCTGGTCGAGAACCAGCAGTACAACGGGACCACCGACTACGGCTACTTCTATGTCGTGGTCGACGATGGCACCGGCACGCCAGGCAGCACGCTGTTGAACACCGTCGCGAACGCCATCGACCGCGTGCGGCCGGTGACGTCGCGCTTCGCAGTCTTCGCGCCTATCGTGGTGAACGCCGCGGCATCCATGACCGCAACGATTGCCGCGGGGTATGACCCGGTGGCCACCAAGCTGCTGGTCAAGACTGCCGTGACGAACTACATCAACGGCCTGGGCCTCGGGCAGCCGCTCGCATGGTCCCGCCTGCTGCAGGTCGCCTACGACGCATCGCCCGGCGTGACGAACATCACCGGCCTCACCATCAACGGTGGCACAGCGGACATCGCTGCGACGCCGAAGCAGGTGGTGAAGGCCACCACTGTGAGCGTGCTCTGATGGCTACAGGCGACCTCAACGACTTCCGCTCGCGGATCAAGGCGACGCTGCCGCGCTGGTTTGCGGACATGCCGCCCATCCTCGACGCGCTGCTGTCCGGCCTGGCCGCAGGGTGGGCGTTCATCTACACGCTGTACCTCTACGCGCAGCTGCAGACGCGCATCAAGACGGCAACTGAAGGCTGGCTCGACCTGATCGCCGGCGACTTCTTCGGCACGCGGATCGCGCGCAGACCGAATCAGTCGGATGTCAGCTTTCGCTCGCTGATCATCGCCAACCTGTTCCGCGAGCGCGCCACGCGCGCGGCGCTGATTCAGGTGCTGACGGATCTGACCGGCCGCGCGCCAATCGTGATTGAACCGCAGCAGCCCGGCGACTGCGGAGCCTACGGCGTCCCGACCAGCGGCTACGGCGTGGCCGGCTACTACGGATCGCTGCTGCTGCCGTCGCAAGCATTCTTGATCGCGTTCCGGCCGGCCAGCAGCGGCATCCCGAACATCGCGGGCTACGGCAACGCGCCTGCAGCGTACGGCGTGCCGTCTCGGGGTGGCATGTACGCGAGCCTCGCGATGATCCAGGGCCAGGTCACCGACGCCGACATCTACGCCGCCATCGACAGCGTGAAGCCCGTCGGCACCGTCATCTGGACCACGATCAAGAGCTGATCGCCCATCTTTCACCACCAGGCCCGCAGACACCCGTCTTGCGGGCCTTTTTCATGGAGCCAATATGGATCGCCAAATCATCTATCCGGGTCAGGTGCCCATCGAGACCGACCTGCTGCTGACGAACAAGAACACGATGACCGCCATCGCAAAGCTCTGTGCTGCGGTGCTGGGCGTGGCCTCCTGCGTCAGCGGGTTCGCTACATCACAGACGGTCGTCCCGTCGCTCGGCGTGCTGGTGGCCGCGGGCGATGTCTACAGCCTGCAGAACATCGACGGCACCGCCTACAGCTCGCTGGCAGCCGACACCACGCACAGCATCGTGAAGCAGGGCATTTCACTCGACCCGGTCACGCTGCCCATCACGCCGCCAGCGACCGCAGGCTTCTCGATCAACTACCTGATCCAGGTGGGCTACCAAGACAGCGACACCGGCTCGACGGTGCTGCCGTACTACAACGCGAGCAATCCGGCCATCGCGTACTCGGGCCCCGCGAACAGCGGTGCGGCTCAGCCAACCAAGCGCGCCGGCATCGTGTCCATTCAGGCGAAGGCCGGCACCGCGGCCACGACTGGCACGCAGACCACGCCTGCTCCGGACGCGGGCTACACCGGGCTGTACGTCGTGACCGTCGCGAATGGCGCGTCCACTGTCGTGAACGGCAACATCGCCGCCCTGGCGACCGCGCCATTCATCAACAGCACGCTCCATGGCCTGACGCCTGCGTTCACAACGCCCGTGACCGTGGGCGTCGGCACTGCTGCCACACACGCTGCGCAGCTTTCTCAAGTGGCCGGCGTCGTCGGCAGCACGCGCAACCTGCGCGCGGGCATCGCGGCAGCCGCTGCAAGTGCTACTTTCACGGCCGATGAGGTGATCGTCGAAAGTACGCTGGGAGGCGCTCGCTACTGCTTGCCGAGCTTCAATAAGACGCTCAACGTCGGCACGACTGGCGCGGGCGGCATGGACACGGGCGCGGCGCCTGCTTCGGGCTGGCTGGCTGTATATGCGATCTACAACCCAACCACCGGCGTGTCGAACGTCCTGGGCGTCAATGCAACGGCAGCGGCGGCGCCCGAGATCTATGCCGGCGCCTTCATGCCTGCCGGCTTTACCGCAGGGGCCCTGATCAGCGTATTGCCGACCACAGCGGGCAGCCTGCTCGCCGTCTTCCGGCAGACCGATCGCTCGGTCGAATACTTCGCCAATGCGTACAGCGGAGCGGGCAGCGGGACGTTCACCTCGCTGTCGCTCGCTGGGTGCGTGCCGAAGAATGCGCTCTCCTGGAAGACCAACCTGGTAGCGAACCCGGCTGCCACTGGGCCCATTTCGCTGGCTGTATGCCCTACCGCCGCCGGCTCGGGAACCCCTGGCTATAGAACCTTCCAGGGTTACGGCGCCGCATCAGTGCCGGTTGGTTCAAGCCTTCCCGACACTCCGATCATCACTTCGCAAACGACGTTCTTTGCGGTCGGCGGGGCTGGCTCGTACACCGTCAACAGCTACGGCTACTCGTTCTAAGGAAAAACATGCAAGTCTTCGTTCAATTTGCAGACGACACCGAAGAGGTCGTCATCGCCTCTTTCTCGTGTGCGCAGGATCCGGCGGACTATCCCCACCAAGGGGTCGTCGATGCTGGCGACCCACGCTACGTGGCTTTCGAGTCCACCCTTCCCAAAACGGCCTTCTGACCACGATGCACCAACCCGCTTCGGCGGGTTTTCTTTTGCCTGAAAGGTCCCCCATGAATGTCAAGCATTTGACGCCGGAGCTGCTGCGCGGGATGCGCTCCACTTCGATTCCGACCGCCGAGCAGCAAGACCACCTCGAGGTGCGGCTGCTCGCTATGTACGTGACCGTGGCCTTCATCAATGACCTGGTGGGGCCGATCACCTACATCTACCAGCTGTCGCCATCGCTGCTCTACAAAGTGGCCAGCCTGTCTCATGGGTCCTGGGCTGTAGGCGCAATGTTCTGCGTGGCCTTGGTGCTGGCGCTGCCACACGCGTTCGCGCTGGTGTTCTTCCCCCGCACGCTGGCGAACCGATGGCCGCGCAAGTCCGCCACGCTGGCCGCGGTGATCGTCACGGTGACTTGGTGTTATCTCGCGATCCTTTCGCTCCCCATGGACGCCGGTCCGCTCTTTTGGCTGTACATGCGCCAGGCCGTCGAGTCGGTGGGCTTGGCCTTCCTGTACGCGATCTCTCTCAATGCGCAGCTGCTGCGCGCCCTTGCCAAGGTGATGCACCCATGAAGCACAAGATTGCAGTTCACGTCCTGATGTTCATGTGGCTGTGCGTCATGACGCGCGTCGCGTTCGCGGCGACCTTCGCGCAGGAAGCGCGGCTGTTCGACTATGAGTCGCTGCTGACGGCGGCCGTCGGCGGCCTGTGCGGCGGTGCCTTCAAAACCATCTTCTCGCTGGCCAACGACAACCGTGCGGTGTTCCTTGTCCTGAAGGAGTCCCGCAAGGACCTGGTCACGGCGTTCCTGGCTGGCGGCTTCGTCTACGTCCTGATGATCATGGTCGAGTCCAAGTGGCCCGGCATGGTGACGCGCGAGATCCGGTTCGGCGGCGTGCTGATCGCCGGCTGGGCGGGAACCGCCTTCTTCACGTGGATCAAGCGTCTGGCACGCGCCAAGCTCGATGCGAAGGAGCAGGAGTTCCGCGCCGGCGCTCCGTCCAGCGACCCGCCCACCTCGGCCGCCGTGCCGCTCGGAGAAAAGTGATGGATGCACAAACCCTCGCGCGCTGCACTGGTGCGCAGCTCAGCCGCGCCCAGCTATTTGCCGACTTGCTGTCGGCCGGCATGGCCTTCTACAACATCACCACGCCGCTCCGTCAGGCGATGTTCCTGCCCAACGTTGGCCACGAGTCGGGCCGGCTGGTCTACACGACGGAGCTCTGGGGGCCGACTCCGGCGCAGAAGGGCTACGAAGGCCGAAAGGACCTGGGCAACACCCAACCCGGGGACGGCTCGCGGTTCAGAGGCCATGGCCTGATCCAGACCACTGGCCGGGCCAACCACGCGGCCGCGCGCGATCGCCTGCGAGCCAGGTTCCCGGACGTGCCGGACTTCGTGGCCGAGCCGGAAAAGCTGGCCGAGCCGCAGTGGGCCGCGCTGTCGGCCTGCGACTACTGGGACATGCGCAAGCTCAACACCTGGGCTGACGCCGGCAGCTTCGACAACGTGTGCGACATCATCAATCGCGGTAAGGCGACGCCAGTGGTTGGCGACTCGAACGGTTGGGCTGAAAGGTTGTCGCTGTACAAGGGCGCCCGCGCGGCGCTGGGGCTGCCAAATGTTGCTGCCTGACCTGAAGACCCCGCTGCTCTGGGTGCTCGGCCTGGGGTTGGCTGCAGCGCTGGCCACGGCCGGCATCGAGCGCACGCGCGGCGCCAGCGCGCGCACCGATGCTGCCAAGGCGCGGCAGGAACTCGCCGAGTTCCGCGGCACGATGGCCGAGTCCGGCCGGTTGGCCGAGCGCGCCCAACGCACCCAAGAACAGACCTGGCGTACCCGCGTCGATGGAGTGATTCAAGATGGACAAAAAACAATCGGCGTGTACCGCGCTGCTGCTGATCGTGCTGGCGCTGCTGAGCGCAAGCTGCGCGACGAAGTCACCGCCTATCGTGCCGCCATCCGTGCAGCCAGCGCAGCGACCGGCGCTGCCTCAGGAGGGACGGCAGCCACCGACCCCCTCGATCTGCTTGCCGACCTGTTCGGACGGGCTGACGCGCGAGCGGGAGATCTGGCGCGCATCGCTGACGAACGTGGCTCCGCCGGCACCATCTGTGAGAGACACGCCGACGCAGTGACGAACCCGTAGTTCGAACCTATCCGCCAAGCTCATGCCCCCAGCGTTCGCGCTGGGGGTTTTCTGTCGTCTGGGCCCTCTGCAGGGCACGCACAATACGGACATGAAAGCCGCCCCCGACACCCGACTGCACTTCCTCGACGGCCTGCGCGGCTGGGGGTCGCTGGTGGTGCTGCTGGCACATGTTTTCGGCGAAGCGTTCCCGATCAACGACCGCGTCACGGAGATTCTGCCGACGCTGGGCCTGCTGAATGCTGGCTTGGCCGTCTGGATGTTCTTCCTCGTCTCGGGGTTCTCGCTGGCCATCGGGTTTTGCCGCACAGGCAACACTGACACGTTGGTGAAGGTCGCTCTCGGACGCTACGTGCGGCTGGCCGTACCGATCTTTTGCGCGGCAGCGATTCTCTATCTGCTCTTCGCTCTCGGTCTCGTGCCGGCTGTCGATCAGCGGCTGCCCATCTTTCAGAACTTTCTTCCCGTGGCCCCGACGCTTTGGGACGTAATCCGGTTCTCGTTCTTCGACACCTTCTTCGCGTACAAGCCGGCGACCACACTCATCGGACCGCTGTGGACGATGCCGTTCGAACTGTGGGGGTCTTGCCTGGTGCTGGGCGCGCTGTTCGTCGTCGGGCGACTCGAGCAGCGCTTCTGGGTGTACGCCGCCATGGGCATCGTTGCCTTCTTCATCAACCCGATTTTCTCGGCGTTCATCGTAGGGATGCTGTTGGCGGAATTGCACTCCAGCGACTTTTGGAAGCGGAGCGCCGTGCGCATGTCGACACCAGCATTCCTGCTGTTCCTTCCCGCCTTCTTCGGCGCGACGCAGCTGCCAAAGGCAGGTCCTCACCCCGAGTGGGCTTATCTGGCCGTGGCTTCGCTGCTGACCATCTCGTGCGTGTTCAGTCGGCCCCTGTCATCTTTTCTGTCTGGAGGGCTCAGCCGCTTCCTCGGCAAGATCTCGTTCCCGCTGTATCTGATTCACGGCCCGCTGTTCCTCGCCTACGGGAACCACGCCTACCGCTGGATTGATGCGCCCACGGACACTCAAAAGGTGCTGCTCAACCTTTCGACCGCTGTCGTCTGCATTGCAGCTGCCACCGTGCTCGCTCCTATCGATCGCTGGGGCATCGCAGCAGCGCAACGTTTCAGTGGCTACCTCATGGGGTCACGCGGGGCGCCAAACCAGACCGAGATCAAGGCACGCACGACCGCGCGGTGAATAGATACTTCGCGGCCGGTTCCCCTCTGTAGCGAGGCTCAAAGTGGGCGGTTTGCGAATAGATACTGGCGTCAGGACTTGAGCAGCCCGGCCAGCACCTGCAGCGCTTCCTCGGCGTTCGCGGCGAACAGCGCGGCCGTGGCCAGGTTCGGGCCTACGGCGACGGTGCCATAGGCTACGACTGGCAGGCCCAGCGCGGCAGCCACGCCCACCTCGAAGACCGTGCCCGAGTCGGGCTCAGCGCCGCGGAACGGCGCAAGGTTCGCCACCACACCCTGAGCAGACCGCAGCATCGCCATGTTCTTGGCGTAGATGTCGAGCGCGGTGGTGGTGCTGTCGAACGTCTCGTCGAATGGCGAGAGCGCTTCCAGGCCCAGCCTGTCGCACACGGCCGCGAGGAGGGCGAAGTACTGGGCGGCGTCCGGGCGGAACACGTCCGGGCCGGCGAGGTAGACGCGGGGGCAAGCGGCCATGGTGACGGGATGCGGCGTTACTGCTGTTGAAGCGTGACTTCCGAGCCGTCGAGAGCCACCATCACGCCTGGCGTGCTGTCTGAGACCTCGATGGGCACGCCCATGTGCTCGGCGACGTTCGCCTTCGGGCCGCCGATGCCGGCACGGCGCGCATCCACGTAGCCGCTGTGCTGTTCGGGCGTGAGGATGAATTTCTTCGGATAGGCGTTGTCGTTCGCCTTCCAATGCGCGATGACAGCCTTGGTCATCGGAAGAAACAGGTTGACCATCGTGTCAGCTCCGAGCCTGCTCGCGCCGGATCTCGACCGGTCCGATGCCGTCGTAGATCACTTCGTTGGTCTTCAGGGTGGTCACAGTCCAGCGCTCGCCGGGCGTCACCTTGTAGTCACCTGGGGCGTGCGGCAATTCGCGTTCTTCATGCACATCTGGCCCGAGCCACGACGGCGCGCGCAAGATGGTGATCTGGTCGTTGAAAAAATCAGGTTGGCTCATGGGGTGGATTGTCGGTGTCCTCGCCCTTTCTCCCGATGCGGGAGATCAGCCATCGGTGGTGCGCTTCCATTTCCGGGGTCGTGACGCTCGATGCGCGCTGATACGCAGAATCACCCGTGTTGCCGGTGGTCTGGCTGCGCACCTCGCGTGTCGAGAGGATCGGCGTAGCGAGAGGGTGATGCTCGGCCGCGTAGGCGATCGTCATCCTGTGGCGTGACTGGTAGGGCTTCTTGCTCCACGCGCTGGGCGGCATCATGAAGTAGTAGTGCGCGGTGTCTGGCTCGTTCATTCTGTATAAATATACAGTTGTTTTGAGCGCAGAATCCGCCGATGTGCAACCGATACATCTCCCCAGAGACAGCGGAGGCCGAGCGCTTCTGGCGCATCGACGAGCGGCGCAGCCGACGCAACCTGCTGCAGGGCCCGCTGACGGTCTTCCCGCGGTCACAGGCGCCATTTATCCGCCGCGCGAAGGATGAGACCGGCTACGAGCGCGAGCTGGTCATCGGGCAGTGGGGCTTGATCCCCTGGTTCGCCAAAGAGCCGAAGCTCAAGTTCCCGACGAACAACGCGCGAAGCGAGGAGCTCGAGCAGAAGGCCAGCTACAAAGACCCCTGGAAGCGTGGTCAGCGCTGCATCATCCCGGCCGCCAGCTTCGATGAGCCGAACTGGGAGAGCGGGAAGAACCAGTGGTGGCAGTTCCGCCGCGCCGATGGCGCACCGTGGGGCTTGGCTGGGCTGTGGGCCACCTGGACCGACAAGGCGACAGGCGAGGTGCACGAGAGCTACACGATGCTCACGCTGAACGCCGATGAGCACCCGCTGATGAACCGGATGCACAAGCCCGACCCGAAGCTGCCGGCCGACAAGCAGGACAAGCGGAGCGTGATCCCCATCGAGTTCGGCGATGTCGACCTGTGGCTGGCCGGAACGGTGGAAGAGGCGAAGACGCTGTTGAAGCTGGCGCCGGTCGAGGAGTTCGACGCGGGGCCGATCACGGCGTAGGTTTTGGCGTAGGTTTCAGTGAAACGGCGGCCTTTTCACTGGAGGGTGAGCTTCTACCATTGAACTACACCCGCATTGTCCTGCTCGTCGTGTGCGACGAGTGGCCGTCTGTCGGCCACATGCCTGCGAACGACGACAGCGGGGGAGTATAGAGCGGTGCGAGCGCCGAAGACCCCGTGCAGTGCCTTTTCGTGTCGACACCGCAACCGGCACACGGCCTACACCTGCCTGGTGGGCGGTTCCAGCTCCGCGCGCAGCGCGTTGCGCTGGTCGAGCACATTGGCCAGGTTCTCGTGGAAGAGATCCACATTCGGCATCCTGAAACCGAGCCAGCCCAGGCCCGGGTGGCGCAGGTTCAGGATCAGGCCGCCATCGGGCTGCATCGACCATTGCCACGCAGGTCCATCGACCTGTGGCGCGTTTTTGATGACCACTGGCAGCGTGTCCGGGAAGGCTGGCTCCATCGTCTTTCGGGTCTCCGCCAGAACGCGGATCAGCCGGTCGAAGGCCTCCGCGGGCTGCAGGGCGCCAGTGGTGGACCAACTGGCAAAGTCGGTGTCGTTTTCGTGGGTCATCTCTACATTCATGAGCTTCATGCCCAGTTCCTTTCAAGAGCGTTCTGCTCGGTCGGCGGAACGATTCTGCGCGCCGCTCCCGGGGCGGTGCCGCGTGTTCAGCAATGCCCGTCGTCTTCCGGCAGTTGATACATCCCGATGCTCGTCTTGCGCCCGGACTGCCTTGTCGACAGGTCCAGCCACGCGAGGCCGACCTCGATGCGCACGCTCGGCGATCCGGCGTTGGCCTGGGCGGCGTCCACCACGACGGTGAAACCGTGTTCGCGCAATTGCTCGATGGCCGCCGCATTCGGCGCGGCGTCGCGAAAGACGACGCGGTTTGCCAGCCGGTGCGCGTGGAAGAACGCCTCATAGCCAACGACCGGAAGGGTCTTGGCGACGTCGTTCCATTTCAAAATCAGCCGTGCGCTCTCGGGCCACGGCTGGACCGCCAGCGTCTTGAGCGCTGCAACGACCCGCTCGATCTCTCTTGCGCCTGACATCTCCGCCTCGTTTGGTTTTTGGGATGGTAGCTCGCAGCGATGGCGAGTACGACACCTGTCCGCAGACTTATGACATTCCAGCAATCATTGTTAATACTTGTGATTTAGTTCCTGGGGCTGGGACGCCTCGGAAACTATGCTGGCCTCATCATGCGAGCGCCTTCCTGTCTCCTCGAACTCCCCGATGGCTGGTCGGCGAACTTCGAGATCATGCGAACGGTCCATGGCTCGTATGCGGGCGTCGCCAAGCTCAGTCTTGGGGGCGTTCAGAAATGCGCGCTGGTGATCACGCAGCAGCTGACGTGGGACGGTGCCTTCGAGCGCACGTGCGTTCGTGCCGCCCACTTCGTCAAGGAATGGATCGCCAGCCCACGCGAGTGACCGGCACGCCGCGGCGATGTGACATCTGGGAACGTTCTTCACCGAAGCGATGTGAGCGGCGGCGCAGGTCGGGGCGTTGTCATTCCATCGGGGTCCTTCCCGCACTTCTGGAGACGACGTGTCCTTTCATCGAAACACTCTCAAAATTGCCGTGGCGGGCGTGATAGTCGCCGGTGCGCTTTCCGTGGCCACCGCCGCCAACGCAGGCACGAGCTGGTCCATTGGCGTCAACGTTCCCGGCCTCGTGGTGAGCGAGCCGGCGCCGGTGTACTACGAACCGGCGCCTGTCTATTCCCCGCCGGCGCCCGTCTATTACCAGCCGCCGCCGGTGCGCTACCGGCCGCCCGCAGTGTATGAGCCGGCGCCCGTCTATTACGAACACGCCCCTCGATGGGACCGCGAGGAGCATCGTGAATGGCGCCGCCGGGAGTGGGAGCGGCGCGAGCACTATCGCCGCTACCAGGAGGGCCGCGACTGAGCGGACCGTCACGGTCCCTTGGCAGTCCACGGGCAAAAAAATACCCGCCGGAGCGGGTTCGAGGAGCCCATGTGGGCGCTCTAAGAGAAACAGAGAGCTCTTCTTTTGTGCGGCCCTGTTGCGTGACAGCATCTGCATGTTCGACGAGTACCCGGGGCCCGTCTGTCGGTTAGAAACAGTCAGTGGCCGTAGGACACGCCTAGAAACGTGAACTATTTGGCAGTTCTTACGGGCCCGTGTTCGGCACGGATTCCCTGAGGCCCAATTCGCAATCTGGAAGTGTCGGCCCTGTCCGACAAGGTTCTGCTTCCTGAAGCCCTAGATTTTGCGGACTCGCCTGGATGTGCGAGTTCTCTGTGTGTGACAGCACTCAAGAGGTTCACAACCCAGCCCGGCGCTGGGTTTTTTTTGGACGCGTCACTTGAGCAACTCGAACTGGAACGCCGTCGTTTGCGGCTTGCTCAACAGCGGGGCGGTCAGCCCGGTCGCGTGTTCCCACGCCTCCCGCCACGCACGTGCGTGGGCTTTCTGTGTTTCGGTCAAGGCATCGGTGCCGGACTCGAGCTGACTGGTCCACGCCCGGTAGCACCTGATCACCCGGGACGGTGCGCCGATGTGCTCCTCGAGCAGTCTCAAGAAAGTGAATCGCACCTCCATCAGGTCGCGAATGGAGAGGTCGGAACCGTCCAGTCGTATGGTGTAGGGTTGCTCGCGCTTGGCTGTGTTTTCGAACATCGGACTTGCGTGCAAGAAGGCTGCGAGCCAACTTGCCAGGAGCGCAGTGCCGCTCTTCCGAAGGTCTCAAGCCTCGCCTCTAGAAAGGGGTGAGCGACAGATACTAGCGAGGCCTTCGTTGCCAAAATCGGGACGGCTGTCCCGGTTTGTCACTTCTTCAGCCCGGGTTTGTGAATCTGCGGCGTACGTTGTATGCGTTGCCCGCCCCCTCCCGTGCGGGCAGGTCAGCGCAGAAACACGTGCTGCATGAACTGCCGGATCGGGTACTGGATGACCGTTTGCACCCTTGCAGGCAGTTCCAGCGGCCGCATCAGCATCTTGAGCGTGGTGCCGGCGCTCAGGTTCGTGCGGATGGTGCTGTTCATGCGCGCGCTCAATGCCTGCACATAGGCCGTGTCGCTGGCGCGTTCGGGCGAGCGCGCCTGCACCACGTGCCGGATGGCGCAGTCCGCGTCCTCGCTCTTGAGTTCGAGCGTGCGCCGGCCGATGGTGCCGAAGACGCGAAACCGGCTCAGCCGTTCCTGCTCGCGGTAGCGGCGGAAGAAGCGATAGAAGTGCTTGTAGTGATTGACCTCGTCGGTCGCGATGCGCGTCGCCAGGTCTTGCAGCACCGGCTCGTCGGTACTGCGCGCCATGGCGCGGTAGTAGGTGGCGGTGCCCGTCTCGACCACGCAGCGCGCGGTCATCTCAAGGGCGCGGGTGGGGCCGAGCAGCTCGACCTTGCAGTAGGTCGCGTACTCCTTCAGGAAGCCCTGGTACGCGGTGTCCCATTCGAACTCGGGCCACACGTGGCGCACGTAGGCGCGCAGGGCCTTGCCGTGCTGCAGCTCTTCGAGTTCCCAGTGGTTCGACAGCCAGTCGGTCACCTCGTCGTCGCCGCGGAAGAAATCGACCAGGTTCTGGGTATAGAGGTCGGAGCCGCTCTCTATGAAGGAGGCGGAGGTCACCAGGTAGAAGAGGTTCTCGTCCGGGCGGACCTTGTCGAGCGCAATGCGCGAAAAATCGAGGTCTTCGATCTGCCAGTGTTGTTCCGCCTCTTGGCTTGCCATGCGAGCTCCTTGATTCTTTGTGTCCGTACAAGTACGGATGGCGCAGACCGCTTTTGGTTCTCGTTTTTTGCGCCGGGTCACATATTAGCCGCGCCGCCCCGAACCCGGAGTTTGCCCCCGGCGGGCGCGGGCGTCATGGCCAAACCTATAATCGTTTGTTCAAGCAAATCAAGCAGTTAGGCCGGTTCGCCGCAGTGGGTTCGACACAGGGTCGCCATCGCCGGGCCGCCCTCGACAGAAGACGAATCCAAAGATGAGCCAGCCCACATTCACGGTCGCGGACATCCGCAAGACCTTTCTCGATTTCTTCGCTTCCAAGGGCCACACCGTCGTGGCCTCGAGCTCGCTGGTGCCGGGCAACGACCCGACGCTCATGTTCACGAACTCGGGCATGGTCCAGTTCAAGGACGTGTTCCTCGGCGAAGACAAGCGCAACTACGTGCGTGCCGCCTCGGTCCAGGCCTGCCTGCGCGCGGGGGGCAAGCACAACGACCTCGAGAACGTGGGCTACACGGCGCGCCACCACACCTTCTTCGAGATGCTGGGCAACTGGAGCTTCGGCGACTACTTCAAGCGCGAATCGCTCACCTGGGCGTACGAGCTGCTGACCCAGGTCTACAAGCTGCCGGCCGACAAGCTCTGGGCCACCGTCTACATCGAGGACGACGAGGCCTACGACATCTGGACCAAGGACATCGGCCTGCCGCCCGAGCGCGTGGTGCGCATCGGCGACAACAAGGGCGGACGCTACATGTCCGACAACTTCTGGATGATGGCCGACACCGGCCCGTGCGGCCCGTGCTCCGAGATCTTCTTCGACCACGGCCCCGAGATCCCCGGCGGCCCGCCCGGCAGCCCCGACGAAGACGGCGACCGCTACATCGAGATCTGGAACAACGTGTTCATGCAGTTCGACATGCAGCCCGACGGCTCGGTCAAGAAGCTGCCCGCACCCTGCGTGGACACCGGCATGGGCCTCGAGCGCCTGGCCGCGATCCTGCAGCACGTGCATAGCAACTATGAAATCGACATCTTCGATGCGCTCATCAAGGCCGCGGCGCGCGAGACCGGCGAGAAAGACCTGTCGAACAATTCGCTGCGCGTGATTGCCGACCACATCCGCGCCACCTCGTTCCTGGTGGCCGACGGCGTGATCCCCTCGAACGAAGGCCGCGGCTACGTGCAGCGCCGCATCGTTCGCCGCGCCATCCGCCATGGCTACAAGCTGGGCCAGAAGAAACCCTTCTTCCACAAGCTGGTGCCCGACCTCGTGAAGCTGATGGGCGACGCGTACCCGAAGCTGGTGGCCGATGAAAAGCGCATCACCGACACCCTGAAGGCCGAGGAAGAGCGCTTCTTCGAAACGCTGGCCAACGGCATGGAGATCCTCGATGCGGCGCTGGCCGGCGACGCGAAGACGCTGCCGGGCGACGTGGCCTTCAAGCTGCACGACACCTACGGCTTTCCGCTCGACCTGTCGGCCGACGTGTGCCGCGAGCGCGGCGTGAGCGTGGACGAGGCCGGCTTCAACGCCGCCATGGAAAAGCAGAAGGCCGCGGGCCGTGCGGCCGGC
The DNA here is from genome assembly GCF_056394985.1 of Variovorax sp. 10N412. Lineage (NCBI taxonomy): Bacteria > Pseudomonadati > Pseudomonadota > Betaproteobacteria > Burkholderiales > Comamonadaceae > Variovorax > Variovorax sp. 10N412. Next base: position 310,161 of record NZ_JBFTIO010000001.1, on the reverse strand, counting down.
AAGTTCAAGATGGACCGCAACGTCGAATACGCCGGCGCGGGCAACACTTTCACCGGCTACGAGCACCTCGAGGAAAACGCCAAGGTCGTGGCGCTGTACGTCGACGGCGCGGCCGTGCAGGAGCTGAAAGAAGGCCAGCCCGGCATCGTCGTGCTGGACACCACGCCGTTCTATTCCGAGAGCGGCGGCCAGGTCGGCGACCAGGGCGTGCTCGTTGCCGAAGGCGTGCAGTTCGGCGTGGACGACACGCAGAAGATCAAGGCCGACGTGTTCGGCCACCACGGCACGCAGACGCAGGGCACGCTGAAGGTGGGCGACGCGGTCAAGGCCGCGGTCGACATCGAGCGCCGCAACGCCACCATGCGCAACCACTCGGTCACCCACCTGATGCACAAGGCCCTGCGCGAAGTGCTGGGCGACCACGTGCAGCAGAAGGGCTCGCTGGTCGATGCCGACAAGACGCGCTTCGACTTCGCGCACAACGCCGCCGTCTCGCACGCGCAGATCCTCGAGATCGAGAAGCGCGTGAACGCCGAAGTGCTGGCCAACGCGCCGACCCAGGCCCGCGTGATGGACATGGAGTCGGCCCAGAAGACCGGCGCCATGATGCTGTTCGGCGAAAAGTACGGCGAGAGCGTGCGCGTGCTGGACATCGGCTCCAGCCGCGAACTGTGCGGCGGCACCCACGTGAGCCGCACCGGCGACATCGGCCTCTTCAAGATCGTGAGCGAAGGCGGCGTGGCCGCCGGCGTGCGTCGCATCGAGGCCGTCACGGGCGCCAATGCGCTGTCGTACCTGCAGGACCTCGAATCGACCGTGCACAGCGTGGCCGCCACGCTGCGCACGCCGGCCGCGGAACTGCAAGGCCGCCTCACGCAGGTGCTGGACCAGGTGAAGGCGCTCGAGCGCGAAGTGGGTGCGCTCAAGGGCAAGCTCGCGTCGTCCAAGGGTGACGAACTGGTGTCGCAGGCGGTGGACGTCAAGGGCCTGAAGTTGCTGGTCGCCAAGCTCGACGGCGCCGACGCCAAGACGCTGCGCGACACCATGGACAAGCTCAAGGACAAGCTGAAGACGGCCGTCATCGTGCTGGCCGCCGCCGACGGCGACAAGGTGCAGATCGCGGCCGGCGTCACCGCCGACAGCACGGGCAAGGTCAAGGCCGGCGAGTTGGTCAACTTCGTGGCCCAGCAGGTCGGCGGCAAGGGCGGCGGCAAGGCCGACATGGCCATGGCCGGCGGCACCCACGCGGCAGGCCTGGCGGCCGCGCTCCAGTCGGTGCAGGCCTGGGTCGAAGAGCGCGCCTGACGCCACACCCGACGGCCCCACCGCGCACGCGCCCACGCACACACGCACCACGCACTTCATGCAAGAAGACATCCCCGGTGAAGTGCTTGTGATGGGGGCCGGCACCATCGGGTGCTTCATCGGTGGCCGCCTCGCGGCGGCCGGTGTGCCTGTCACGTTCGTCGGCCGTCCGCGCGTGCTCGACAAGCTCGCTGCGCACGGCATGACGCTCACCGACATGGACGGCGCAAAGCACAAGCTTCCTGCGGCAGGCCTGCAATTGAGCGAGCAGGTGCCGCCCGGCGCGCGGCCCGCCCTGGTGCTGCTGTGCGTGAAGAGCGGCGCCACGGCCGAGGCTGCGGGCGAGCTGGCTTTTGCGCTGCCCGCGGGCACCACGGTGGTCTCGCTGCAGAACGGCATTTCCAACTGCGCTGCCGCGTCGCAGACCGGCCCCTCGCTCAACGTGCGTGCCGGCATGGTCCCGTACAACGTCGCCGAGATCGGCCCCGGCGCCTTTCACCGCGGAACCCCGGGGCGCCTGGCCGCGGAAGACGACTCGGCGTTGCACCCCTGGCTTGCGGTGTTCGCGCGTGCCGGCGTGCCGCTCGACCTGCATCCCGACCTGCTGCCGGTGCAGTGGGGCAAGCTGATGCTCAACCTCAACAACCCGGTCAACGCGCTCTCGGGCCTGCCGCTGCGCGACGAGCTCATGCAGCGCGGCTACCGCCGCTGCTTTGCGTCGCTGATCGACGAGGCGTTGAGCATCCTCAACGTGGCGGGCATTTCGCCCGCGCAGGTGGCCGCGGTGCCGGCGCGCCGCCTGCCGGGCGTGCTGCGCCTGCCCGACTGGCTGTTTCGCATCGTCGCGGCCCGCATGCTGCGCATCGACGCCAAGGCGCGTTCCAGCATGGCCGACGACCTGGCGCTGGGCCGTCGCACAGAGATCGATTCGCTCAGCGGCGAGGTCGTGCGGCTCGCCCAGGAGCACGGCCTGAGCGCACCGCGCAACGCGCGCATGGTCGCCTTGCTCGAGGCCTGGCCGAAACAGCCGAAGCGCTGGACGGCACGGCAATTGCAGGATGCGCTCGGCCTCTAGCGCCTGAGCCCTGTACCCTCGGCTGCATCGCGCTGGACGGCGGCTTCAAGGGGTTGATCTCATGCAGGTTCTGATTCTCGGCAGCGGTGTCATCGGCACCTCGGTGGCTTACTACCTGGCGCGCGCCGGGCACGAGGTGACGGTGCTGGAGCGCCAGCCGGCGCCCGCGCTCGAAACCAGCTTCGGCAACGCGGGCGAGGTCTCGCCCGGCTACTCGGCGCCCTGGGCCGGGCCCGGCGTGCCGGTCAAGGCCATCAAGTGGATGCTCATGCAGCACAGCCCGCTGGTCATCAAGCCCATGCTCGACCCCGCCATGTGGCGCTGGGGCCTGTCGATGCTGCGCAACTGCACGCAGGCGCGCTACGAGGTCAACAAGGGCCGCATGGTGCGGCTCGCCGAGTACAGCCGCGACTGCCTCAAGGCCTTGCGCGCCGACACCGGCATCGCCTACGACGAGCGCATGCAGGGCACGCTGCAGCTGTTTCGCACGCAGCAGCAGCTCGAGGGCACGGCCAAGGACATCGAGGTGCTCCAGGCCTCCGGCGTGCCCTACCAGGCGCTCGACCGCGAAGGCTGCGTCCAGTACGAGCCCGCGCTCGCGGGCGTGAAGCACAAGTTCGTCGGAGGCCTGCGCCTGCCGGGCGACGAGACCGGCGACTGCTTCAAGTTCACTCAGGCGCTGGCCAGGCTGGCCGAGGCCGAGGGCGTGACTTTCAAATTCGGCGTGACCGTCCAGGCCATCGAACACGATGCGGCCAAGGGCGTGACAGCGGTCCGCACCGACCAGGGCAACTTCACCGCCGAGCGCTATGTTGTCGCGCTCGGCAGCTATTCGCCCGCGCTGGTCAAGCCGCTGGGCATCGACCTGCCGGTGTACCCGGTGAAGGGCTTCTCGATCACCGTGCCCATCACCGATGCGAGTGGCGCCCCCGAATCGACCGTGATGGACGAAACCTTCAAGGTGGCCGTCACGCGCCTGGGCGACCGCATCCGCGTGGGCGGGACCGCGCAGCTCTCGGGCTTCGACCTGCGGCTGGACGCCGGCCGGCGCGACACGCTCGAACACGTGGTGACCGACCTGTTCCCCCGGGGCGGCAACGTGCGCGACGCTTCTTTCTGGACCGGCCTGCGCCCCATGACGCCCGACGGCACGCCGGTCATAGGCGCGACCCGCATTGCCAACCTGATGCTGAGCACCGGCCATGGCACGCTGGGCTGGACGATGGCCGCGGGCACCGGCCGCGTGATGGCCGACATGGTGTCGGGCAGGGCGCCGGAGATCGACATGGAAGGGCTCACCGTCGGGCGCTACGGCGGCTGAAGCCGACATCGACCACAGCGGCACCTCGACGGGGGTTGCAGCGTCAGGAAGAAGCCGGCGCGACAACCGCCCCCTCGATGCGGTGGCGTTTCAACGCCTCGGCGACGAAGCCGCTGGCCTTCATCTCCTCGACAAAGGCCGCCAGGAATGCCTGCGCCTCCTCGCCCCGGCTGGCCGGCGTGCCCATGGCCTGCTGGATCACCATGAAGCGCCCCGGCAGCACGCGCACGCCGGGTGCGCGCCGTGCCTCGCCTTCGAGCAGCTGGCGAATGCCCGCCGCCACCTCGACCTCGCCGGAACGCAACGCCGCCAGCGCCGGCCCCGCGCCCTGCAGCCGGACGATGTCGGCCGCCTTGATCTCGCGCGTCAGGAACAGGTCGTAGGCACTGCCCGCGCCGACCGAGATGCGGTGGCCCCTTGCATCGACCTGCGCGTTGTCCGTCAGCGCCGACGAGTCCGTCACCAGGTAGCTGCCTTCGATCAGCACGTAGGGCGCGGTGAACAGCAGCCCTTCGCTGCGCGCGGGGTCGATGGCGAAGAAGCCGATGTCGGCCTTCTCGTTCTTCACGGCGTCGACCGACGCGGCGGCCTTTTCGAACACCACCAGCTCGACGTCCACGCCCAGCCGCCGTGCGAACTCTCGCGCCAGGTCGATCGACACGCCGACCGGCTCGCCGGTGGCGGCGTCCTTGTTGGCCAGGATCGGGTTGCCCAGGTTGATGGAGGCGCGCAGCGTGCCGCCGGGTGCGAAAGCAGCGAGGAGGGCGGGGGAAAGCAGGGTTGGCTGAGGCTGTGTCATGGCGTTCCACAAGGGGATGGCAGAAGGAGACAAGGAGCGGCCGGCCAGTTTACGGCGACAGCCCTTCCTTGTTTCCTACCGGATGTAGGGAAGCGCGCTCACCGGCCCGGCGACGGTTTCGCGTAGGCTCGTACGATCCGCAAATAGAACTTGCCTGCAGCCGTGCCGCTTTCCACTTTTCTCGTCGAAGACAACGCCCACATCCGCCAGACCCTGATTGCCGCCATGGAGGACGAAGTCGACGTTCACCTGATCGGTACCGCCACCACGGAGGCGGAAGCCGTCGCCTGGCTGGGCGAGAACGCTGGCGCGTGGGACCTGCTGGTGGTCGACCTGTTCCTGCAGGAAGGCTCGGGCCTGGGCATCGTCAAGCGCAGCGGCAAATGCCGCCCCGGCCAGCGCGTGGTGGTGCTGACCAACTACGCCACCGGCGAAATCTCCGACTGGGCGCGAGAGCTCGGTGCGGACGCGGTGTTCGACAAGGCAGCCGAACTCGACGGTTTTTTTGCACTGTGCGCCACCCTGGAAGCTGAATCACGGACGCGCGGCGGCAAGCCCCTGGAGGCGATCGGGCCATGAGTGTGGCCGGTCCCGCCCCTTCGGTGGCCGAGGTGCTGCGCCCGTTGCGCACCGCGACCCATGCGCTGCACGAGGCCCTCGATGCCCGTTTGCCGATCGCCCGCGAAGACGCATCGCTGGCCGACTACGCCGCCCACCTGCGCGCGCTGCGCCCCTGGCTCGAATCGGTGCGCCAGGCGCTGGCCGTGTCGGGCGACCCCGGCCTGGACCGGGTGGCCCGGCGCACCGAGCACCGCCTGGCCGCGCTCGCGCTCGACCTGGAGGACGCCGGCCCCGCACCGAGCCTTCTGCCCGGCGAGGACGCCGCACCGGCCGATGCCCAGCTGCTTGCCGGCCCCGCACGCGACCCCGCCTTCGCCTGGGGGCTGGCCTATGTGCTCGAAGGCTCGCAACTGGGTGGTGCGTCCATGTTCAAGCGGCTTGGCCCGCGGCTGGCACCGCACCCGATGCGCTATTTCCAGCCGGTCGATGCCCCCGAGGGCCTGCCCGCGCAGTGGAGGGACTTTGTCGCCGAGCTGGCCGCGGCGCTGCGCGACCCGGCCGCCGTGGCCGAGGCCCAGCGCGGGGCGGTGGCCGGTTTCCAAACCCTGATGCCGCGCTTCGGGCTGACGGCCTGAAGCCGTGGCGATGAACGTGCCCGTACCCATGTCCATGCCCGTAGCATCCACAGCCACCGCCGGCGCCCGCACCATCGAGCCGTTGCAGGTCGAGCTGTCGTCCTGCGACTTGGAGCCGATTCGCGTGCCCGGCTCGATCCAGCCGCACGGCCGCCTGCTGGTGCTGACGCCCGACTCGCTCGCGCCTGTCGCCTGGAGCGAGAACTGGTCCGACGCGCAGCTCGCCGCCGCGCAGCGAGCGCTCCACGACCTGTCGCTGCCCAGCTTGCCTTTTCTGCAGGCGGACCACGCCGGGGCCTCGCCGGTGTCGCTCGGCGCGTTCAGGCTGGGCGCGGCCGGCGAACTGTTCGACACCTCGGTGCACCGCAGCGAACGCCATCTGATCGTGGAGTTCGAGCCCGCCGCCCCCTCGGGCGGCAACGAGGCGCCGATCTACTCCCTGGGCCGCGTCTTCCTGCCGCAGCTGCAGCAGGCGGGCACGGTGCCCGAACTCGCGGCGCTGGCCGCACGCGAGATGAAGCGGCTCACCGGTTTCGGCCGCTGCCTGGTTTACCGCTTCGACGAGGCGGGCCACGGCGAGGTGCTGGCCGAGGAAGCCGACCCCGGCTACGACAGCTACGTCGGGCACCACTTTCCGGCCACCGACATTCCGCAGCAGGCGCGCGCGCTGTACCTCGTCAACCATTTCCGGCTGATTGCCGACGCCAACTACCAGCCGGTGCGGCTGCGCGCCCACGACGCGTCGCTCACGGCGGGCGACATCGATCTGTCGCAGGCCCACTTGCGCAGCGTGTCGCCGATCCACCTCGAGTACATGCGCAACATGGGCACGCTGGCGTCCATGTCGGTGTCCATCGTGGTCGACGGCAAGCTCTGGGGCCTCGTGTCGTGCCACGACCATGCACCGCGCTTTCTGGACACCGGCACGCGCCTGGCCTGCGAGCACCTGGGCCAGCTGCTGTCGCTGCAGGTCCAGTCCAAGGAAAGCAACGGCGAGGTGGCCGAGCGGCTCGAACTGCGCCGCCTCACGCTGCAGATCGTCTCGCACCTGGGCGAAAGCGACGCCACCCTGCAGCACCTGGTGGCCGAAGCCTCGCTCATGCTGCGCGTGATGCGCTCCTCAGGCGCAGCCGTGGTGCTGGACGACGAGGTCTGGTGCACCGGCGACGTGCCCGAGCGCGCGCAGGTGCAGGAGCTGGCGCGCTGGATCGCGGGGCTGGGCGTGGAGGTCTACGACAGCGATTCGCTGGCCGCGCACTTCACGCCCGCCGAGGCTTTCCGGCGCACGGCCGCCGGTGTGCTGGCCATTTCCATCTCCCAGGTGCACCGCCACCTGATCCTGTGGTTCCGCCCGGAAATCGTGCGCACCGTGCGCTGGGCGGGCGACCCGCGCAAGCCGGAGAGCACCGACGGCGGCCGCATCCATCCGCGCCTGAGTTTCGCCAGCTGGGTCGAGAACATCGGCGGGCGTTCCACGCCGTGGTCGGCCACCGAGGTGAGTGCGGCGGGCGAGTTGCGACAGGCGCTGATCGGCGTTGTCCTGCGCCGCGCCGAGGAGCTGGCGGCGGTGGCCACCGAGCTGGGCCGCGTCAACCAGGAGTTGGAGGCGTTCTCATACACCGTTTCGCACGACCTGCGCGCACCCATGCGCCACATCGCGGGCTATGTCGACCTGGTGGCGCAGACCGAAGGCAAGCAGTTGAGCGAGCGCGCCCACCGCTACCTGTCGCATGTGAAGGACGCGGCCGCTTTCGCGGGGCAGATGGTCGATGCGCTGCTCGACTTCTCGCGCATGGGCCGCGCCGCGCTCAAGCAGCGCCCCGTCGACACGGCCTCGCTGGTCGATGGCCTGGTGCGCGAGCTGTCGCGCCATGAGCCGCGGCACGCCATCGAGTGGCAGATCGACGAGGCCCTGCCGCCGCTGTATGCCGACCCGCTGCTGCTGCAGGTGGCGGTGCGCAACCTGCTGGCCAACGCGGTGAAATACTCGCGCACGCGCAGTCCCGCCCGCATTGCGGTGCGCGGCATTCGCAGCGACCTGGGCGACGGCCTGGAGGTGCAGGACAACGGCGTGGGCTTCCAGATGAAGTACGCCGACAAGCTGTTCGGCGTGTTCCAGCGCCTGCACCAGGCGGAAGATTTCGAAGGCACGGGCATCGGCCTGGCCAGTGTGAAGCGGATCGTGGAGCGCCATGGCGGCACGGTCCAGGCCTGGGGGGAGGTGGACGCCGGCGCGACGTTCGGTTTCGTCCTCCCGCGTGAGGCCGTTGACAGCACGGCATCGGCACACCCGCCGGCCACGAACGGAGAAGGACATGCTTAAACCGATCCTGCTCGTCGAAGACGACAAGCGCGACCTCGAACTCACCCTCGTCGCGCTGGAGCGCAGCCAGCTCGCCAACGACGTGGTGGTCATGCGCGACGGTGCGCAAGCGCTCGAATACCTGCTGCGCCAGGGCGAGCATGCCGGGCGCGAGGAGGGCAACCCGGCGGTGATCCTGCTCGACCTGAAGCTGCCCAAGGTCACCGGCCTGGAGGTGCTGCAGGAGGTGCGCGCCAACGCGGCGCTGCGCAGCATTCCAGTGGTGATGCTCACGTCGTCGCAGCAGGAAACGGACGTGGTGCGCAGCTACGAGCTGGGCGTGAACGCCTATGTGGTCAAGCCCGTGGCGTTCGACCGCTTCGTCTCGGCCATTGCCGACCTCGGTGTCTTCTGGGCGGTGCTCAACGAGCCGCCACCGGGCTCGCTCAAGGCCGTGCGCAAGAATGACTGAGTCCACCAGCGCCCTTGACACCACGCCGCGCGCTCCGCGGGTGCTGATACTCGACGACTCGCGCTTCGACGTCGAGTTGCTGACCGAGGCGCTGGCTGTCGCATTTCCGTCCGCGCGCGCGTGTGCGGTGCGCGACGAGCGCGGTTTCGTCGAGGCGCTGAACGACGGGCACTACGCGCTGATCCTCTCCGACTACGAGCTGCCCGGCTTCTCGGGTGCGCAAGCGCTGGAAATGGCGCGCCGCATGGCGCCGCAGACGCCGTTCGTCTTCGTGTCGGGCGTGATCGGTGAAGACAACGCGGTGGAACTGCTCAAGCGCGGCGCCACCGACTACGTGAGCAAGGGCCGCCTGTCCCGGCTGCCGGTGGTGGTCCAGCGGGCGCTCAAGGAGTCGGAGGACCGTCGCGCCAAGGCCGACGCCGAGCGCCAGCTGCAGGCAGCGAACGACGCCATCGTGGAGGCCGAGGCGCGCCGCCTCGCGCTGATGGAGCTGGCCGAGCGCATCCGCGACATGGAGGACCCTGGCGACATTGCCTATACGGCCTCCGAGATGCTGGGCCGGCGCATGCGGGTCGACCGGGCCGGCTACGGCGTGGTGGACACCTTTGCCGAGACCATCGCCATCGAACGCGACTGGACGGCGCCCGGCGTCGCCAGCCTGGCGGGGCTGCTGCATTTTCGCGACTACGGCACCTACATCGAGGACCTGAAGCGCGGCGTGACGGTGGCCTTCGACGACGCCTATGCCGACCCGCGCACGCGTGACAACGCCGATGCGCTCGTCGCCATCACCGCGCGTGCCGTGGTGAACATGCCGATCACGGAGCGGGGCGGGCTGGTGGGGCTGCTCTACCTGAACCATGGCCGGGAACGCGCCTGGCTGCGCGACGAGATCGAGTTCATGCGCGAGGTCGGCGAACGTGTGCGCTCGGCCGTCGCGCGGCGCGAGGCGCAGATGGAACTGCAGGCGCTGGCTGCGTCCCTCGAACGCCAGGTGGAGGCGCGCACGCACGAGCGCGACCGCACCTGGGCGCTGAGCCAGGACCTGCTGAGCGTGGCCAACCTCGAGGGCTTCTTCGTGAGCGTGAACCCCGCATGGGAGGAAGTGCTGGGCTGGAGCTCCGACGAGATCCGCGCCATGCCGTTCCACACGCTGGTGCATGCCGACGACCTCGCCTCGACCCGCGCCGAGATGGCGCGGCTCGCCAGCGGTGCACGCACCACCGGTTTCGAGAACCGCTACCGCACCCGCTCGGGTGCGTACCGCTGGCTGTCGTGGACCGTGGTGCCCGATCGTGGCCTGCTGTATGCGGCCGCGCGCGACGTCACCGAACAGAAGGAGCGCGCGGCCGAGCTCGACCAGGCGCGCGAGCAACTGCGCCAGAGCCAGAAGCTCGAGGCCGTGGGCCAGCTCACCGGCGGGCTGGCGCACGACTTCAACAACCTGCTGGCCGCCATCAGCGGCAGCCTGGAGCTCATGCGCCGGCGCGGCCTGGACGGCAAGCCCGCGGAAATGGAGCGCTACATCGGCGTGGCGCAGGGCGCGGTCAAGCGCGCGGCGGCGCTCACGCACCGCCTGCTGGCCTTCTCGCGCCGCCAGACGCTGGAGCCCAAGCCGATCAACCCCAACCGCCTCGTGGCCGACATGGAAGAGCTGGTGCGCCGCACGCTGGGCCCGCACATCACCCTGGAAACGGTGGCCGCCGTGGGGCTGTGGAACGTGCATGCCGACCCGGGCCAGCTGGAAAACGCACTGCTCAACCTGTGCATCAACGCACGCGACGCGATGCCTGAGGGCGGCAAGCTGGTCGTGGAAACCGCCAACCGCTGGGTGGACGCGCGCGCAGGGCGCGAGCGCGACCTGCCGATGGGCCAGTACGTGTCGCTCACCGTGAGCGACAACGGCGTGGGCATGCCGAGCGAAGTGGTGGCGCGCGCCTTCGACCCCTTCTTCACGACCAAGCCGATCGGCATGGGCACCGGCCTCGGGCTGTCGATGATCTACGGCTTTGCCCAGCAGTCGGGCGGGCAGGTGCGCATCTACTCCGAAGTGGGCAAGGGCACCTCGGTGAGCATCTACCTGCCGCGCCACGACGCGCAGGAAGAGGTGGCCGGCGCACCCGCGGAGGCCACGCTCGCGCCGCGCGCCGACCAGGGCGACACCGTGCTGGTGCTCGACGACGAGCCCGCGCTGCGCATGATCATCGTGGAGGTGATGCAGGGCCTGGGCTACGCCACGCTGGAAGCCGGCGACGGCGCCGAGGCGCTGCGCATCCTGCAGTCTCCGCGCCAGCGCATCGACCTGCTCGTGAGCGACGTGGGCCTGCCCGGCGGCATGAACGGCCGGCAGGTGGCCGACGCCGCGCGCACCGCGCGCCCCGGCCTGAAGGTGCTGTTCATCACCGGCTATGCCGAGAACGCCGTGCTGAGCCACGGCCACCTCGACCCGGGCATGCACGTGATGACCAAGCCCTTCGAAATGGACGTGCTGGCGCGCCGGGTGAAGCAGCTCATCGAGAGCCGGTGACGGCCGCCAAGAGCCGACAAGAGCCGCCAAGGGCCGCCAACAGCCGGTGGGGCCCGCTACTTCACCGTCAGCGGCTCCAGCCCGGTCTTCGCGATCGTGGGTGCGGCTGCGGGGGAATTCAGGTAGCGAATCAGCTGCCGCGCCGCATCGGGCTGCTTCGACGCGGTGGCGATGCCTGCGGAGAACACGGTCACGCGCTGCACCTGCGCCGGCAGCGGGCCGATGTAGTCGATGCCTGCCACCGGCAGCAGCTCGCTGACCTGCTGCAGGCCCAGCGCCGCGTCGCCGCGCGCCACGACGGTGCCCACGCGCTCGCTCAGGATGCGCTTGCTCTTGGGCTTGACCTGGTCTTCGATGCCCAGCGTCTTCAGCAGCTCGGTCTCGTAGTAGGTACCGCTTGCGCTGGCCGAGTAGGCGATCGACGGCGCGGCGAGCAGCGTGCGCTTGAGCGCCTCGACCGTGCCGATGTCGGGCCGGGGCGCGCCCTTGCGCACCGCGAAGCCGATGGCCGAGCGCACCAGGTCGACCTGGCTGCCCGGCACCACCTTGCCCTGTGCGACCAGCGCGTCGAGCGCGGGGCGCGCGAGGATCACCACGTCGGCCGGCTCGTTGCGTGCGAGGCGGCTGGGAATCGAGTCGTCGGCGTTGCCCATCGAGGCGCCGTAGGCCGTCTTCACGCTGCGCCCGCTGCTGCGTTCGAACGCGGGGCGCAGGTCGTTGTAGGCGGCGGTGAAACCGCCCGAGGTCATCACGTGGATGTCGCTGTCGGCGGGCTTGCTGCCGCCGAAGCCGCCGCAGCCGGCGAGAGCCAGGGCCGCGATCAGGGGAACCGCCGCGCGGCGCGTCAGGGCGAAGAGAGGCTTCATGGGATGTCTCCGGAAGAAAGGGCCATCGTAGAAGCCGGGGCTGTCATTCCGCCTTCAGGGAATTCGGGGTTAGTACCGAGGTAAAGACCGTCCGCTTTACCCATGGTTTACCGGACTGCAACGCGCGGGACAGCCGGCACGCCTGAAATGCACGCGGGCCTTTTGCGGCCCTTGCGATGATTTCACCCAAGGATCCCCCATGATGAAACGACCCCTGCACCGGTTGGCCCTGGCGGCGGCCCTGCTTGCCGTGAGCACCCACGGCTTTGCGCAGTTCGGCGGCAGCGGCATGGGCGGCGGCAGGCGCGGGGCGCGGCCCGACAGCGCCGCCGGCCCGCGCAACGGCGACGCGCTCTCCACGCCGGCCACCGCGGCAGGCAAGGTCCGCGACAAGCTCTACGACCTGCGGCTGCAACTGATGATCGAGCCCGCGCAGTCGCCGCTGTGGGACCGTTTCTCCGATGCCGTGTGGGAGCTCGTCGGCCGCGGCGGCATGGCCGGCGCCCCACCGTCGGACGAGCAGACCGCCGTGCAGTTCGCGCAGCAGCGCGCCGCGCAGGCGCAAGAACGGGCGCTGCGCGTGCAGTCGGTGAGCGATGCGCTGTCGGCGCTCTACAACGCCCTGACGCCCGAGCAGCGCCACATTGCCGACCAGAACCTGCCGGCCGTCATTCCCTGAATTCCGGGAACTTGCGCCTGCAGGCGCTTCCGCTGGGTGGGAACCGCAGCAAGCCAGAGAGCATTTTGGGCCTCCGGTGGCGCAGGGGCTACATACCGCTGGCCAGTGCCGCTGCCGCCGCGCGGGTCTCCACGCCCAGCTTCTCGAAGATGTGCTCCAGGTGCTTGTTCACCGTGCGCGGACTGGTGCCCAGGATCTCGCCGATGTCGCGGTTGGTCTTGCCCTTGGCAAGCCAGGAGAGCACCTCGGTCTCGCGCGGCGTGAGGGCCGCGTCGGCCAGCCGCGCCGACGAGGCGCCGCCGGGGCCGTCGCGCTGCATGGCGAACAGCAGCATCGTTTCGCCCAGTGCCGCGGCGCCCAGGTTGCGCACCGACAGGCGCATGCCCGTGGCGGTGCCGATGGCGATGGACGCGCCCGCCGCGAGCGCCGGTTCGAGCGATGCGGGCAACAGCCCCGGCGCCACCGGGTCTTCCAGCGCATGCAGCCAGAGCGCCGCCTGCGGCGAGCGCCAGGCGATGCGCCCGCGCGTGTCGACGAACACCACGCCCATGCCTGCCACGTCGACCGCGTCGCGTGCCATGCGCGTGATGCGGGCATTTCGCGCATGCGTGTGCAGCCGGGCCAGCACTTCCTGCGCGCGGATGGGCTTCACCACGTAGTCGACACCGCCGCACTCGAAGCCCTCGACCACGTGCGCGGTTTCCGACAGGCCCGTCATGAACAGCACCGGAATGTGCGCCAGTGCCGGGTTGGCCTTGATGCGCCGGCAGGTCTCGAAACCCGAGAGGCCGGGCATCATGCCGTCGAGCAATATCGCGTCGGGCACCACCAGCTCCAGCCGCTGCAACGCGGCCTCGCCGTCGGCGGCGACCAGCACGGTGTAGCCGCTGGCCTCCAGCGTGTCGCACAGCATGCCCAGGCTGCTGGGGGCGTCGTCCACCACCAGCACCACCGGGCGGTCGGCGTCCGGGCGTTCGTGTTCAGGAGGGAGCGAGGGGAGTGTCTGCATCTTCTGCCAGTGCGTTGCGAAGGGTGTCGAGTTCGAAGCGCGCGACCATGCCGCGCAGCCAGGTGCAGGTGGCCGCCGCCGTGGGCGATGCGGCGGCCAGCCGGTCGAGTGCGGTGTGCAGTCCGCGCACATGGCCCATCTGCACCAGGCGCATGAGTTCGGCGCGGTCGTCTTCCGACAGCGCGAGCTGCCGCGGGCGCTGCGGCGCCGCTTCCTCGGCGGCGGGCGGCACCGCATCGGCGGCCGAGAGCCATTCGAGCCCGAGGTGCCGTTCCAGCGTGGCGATGAGCTCCGACTCGATCACCGGCTTGCCGACGAAGGCCTGGCAACCGGCGGCCTGCAGCCGCTCTGGCTGGTTCTCGAACATGTTGGCCGAGACGATGACGATCGGAATGTCCTTGAAGCCCGCGGCGCGCACCGAGGTGGCGGTCTGCCAGCCGTCCATGTCGTCCATCGTCAGGTCGAGCAGGATGGCCGAGGGCAGCTCCTCGCGCAGGCTGTCGAGGCACTCGGTGCCGCTGGCGGCCTCGCGCACGGCAAAGCCCAGCGGCGCGAGCATGCCGGCCAGCATCTGGCGCTGCACCGGCTGGTCGTCGACCACCAGCAGCGTGCGCCGCGCGCCCACGTAGCCCGACACGGGCTGGCGAAAGTTGAGGCCCCTGGCCTGTGGCCCGGGGTCGGCCACCGCGCGCAGGTACACGCGCACGCTGAAGGTGCTGCCTTGCGACGAGGTGCTGGCCAGCTTCAGCTCGCCGCCCATCAGCGAGGTCAGCAGGCCGGTGATGGTCAGGCCCAGCCCCGTGCCCGGCTCGCCGCGCCGGCGGCCCGCCGCCCCGCGCTCGAAGGGCAGGAAGATGCGCTGGTGGTCCTGCGGCGCCACGCCGATGCCGGTGTCGACCACGTCGAAGCGCAGCACCTCGCGCCGTGCATCGACATGCAGCGTCACGGTGCCGCTGTCGGTGAAGCGCACGGCGTTGGTCAGCAGGTTGATGAGCACCTGGCGCAGCCACTTGGCGTCGGCATGCACCCACGGCGGCAGCCGGCCCGCGTGCGTGAAGACGAAGGCCAGGCCCTTGTTCTCCGCCTGCGGCCGCACCATGTGCACCAGTTGCTCCAGAAAGGCCGGCAGCGCCAGCGGCGCCGGTTCCAGCTGCAGCCGGCCGGCCTCGATGCGGGCCAGGTCGAGCAGCCCGTCGATCAGCCCCAGCATGTGCTCGCCACTGCGGTGGATGGTCTGCACCGCCTCGCGCGGCGGCGAGGCCGCATCGCCCTTGAGCAGGATCTGCGAGTAGCCCAGGATGCTGTTGAGCGGCGTGCGCAGCTCGTGCGTCATGCCGGCCACGTAGCGTGTCTTGGCCTGGTTGGCGGCCTCGGCGGCTTCCTTGGCGGTCTGCAGGGCCGCGTCGGTGCGGCGGTGCGCCTCGATCTCCAGCGCCAGCAGGTTGTTGTGGCGGTTCGATTCTTCTTGCGCCATCTGCCGGCTCTCGCTGCCGAGCACCACCCACCAGGCGGCCACCGCGGCCACCACCGACAGCAGCGCGAACACCTTGAGGAAGGCCGTGGCCATGGTCGAGTCGCTGGTGCCCGCGAGCGCCTCCTGCGCATACACCACGCCCACCACCGTGGCCAGCAACGCAATGAGCGAGGTGGCAATCAGCAGGTAGTGCGCCACGCGAAAGTTCAGCCGCGCCGACAGCGCCGGCGGCAGCAGCGCCTGCAGCCAGCCGCTCATCTGCTCGGCCGCGCGCGAGTCGGTCTTGCAGCGGTCGTGGCAGCGCGATTCGAGCGTGCAGCACAGCGAGCAGATCGGCGCGCTGTAGGCCGGGCAGTGCGCCATGTCTTCGGACTCGAAGCTGTTGTCGCACACCGAGCACTTCACGCTCTGGCCCGGCGCCCAGCGGTCGATGTCGGTGCGCGCGAGGTAGTAGCGCCCGCGCGTCTTCCACGCCAGCAGCGGCGACACCGCCATCGCGGTGGCCAGCGCGATGAAGGGCGAGAAAGCGCGCGCCCAGTGGCCCAGCGCGCCGGAGTACGCCAGCATGGCCAGCGCGGCCGCCACCAGCATCGCGACCAGCCCCACGGGGTTGATGTCGTACAGGTGCGCGCGCTTGAACTCGATGGTCTTGGGGCTCCAGCCCAGCGGCTTGTTGATGACCAGGTCGGCCACCAGCGCGCCCACCCACGCGATGGCGATGTTGCTGTAGAAGCCCAGCACGTGTTCCAGCGCCGAGAACACGCCCAGCGCCATCAGCAATATCGCGATGACCACGTTGAACACCAGCCACACCACGCGCCCCGGGTGGCTGTGCGTGAGCCGCGCGAAGAAGTTCGACCACGCGAGCGAGCCGGCATAGGCGTTGGTCAGGTTGATCTTCATCTGCGAGACCACCACGAACAGCACCGTGATGCCCAGCACCCAGGCCGGGTCGCGCAGCACGTACGAAAAGCCCGTGAGGTACATCTGCGTGGGCTCGACCGCGTGGTTGGCCGGTATCTCGTGCTGCAGCGCCAGGAAGGCGAGGAAGGCGCCGCCCATCATCTTCAGCATGCCCGGCACGATCCAGCCCGGCCCGGCAATGAGCACCGCCGCCCACCAGCGGCCGCGGTTGGCGGCCGTCTTCTCGGGCAGGAAGCGCAGGTAGTCGACCTGCTCGCCGATCTGCACCACCAGGGAGAAGGCCACGGTGGCGGCGGCGCCGAACATCAGCGGGTCGAAGCCGCTGCTGTCCGAGGTGCGGCCCACCAGGCTGGTGAAGTCGGCGTACAGCTCGGGCTTTTTCACCAGCACCGCGATGAAGGGGCAGACGAACAGCACGATCCAGATCGGCTGCGTCCACAGCTGCAGCCCCGAGATGAGCGTGATGCCGCGCGCCACCAGCGGAATGATCACGATCGACGACACCATGTACAGCAGCCACAGCGGCCAGTCGAGGTACATCTGCAGCGCCAGCGCGAGGATGGCGGCCTCGAGCGCGAAGAAGATGAAGGTGAAGCTCGCGTAGATCAGCGACGTGAGCGTGGAACCCAGGTAGCCGAAGCCCGCGCCGCGCGTGAGCAGGTCCATGTCCACGCCGTGGCGCGCCGCGTAGTACGAGATGGGAAGCCCGGTCAGGAAGGTGATGAGCCCCACCACGAGGATGGCCCACAGCGCGTTCGAGAAGCCGTAGCTCAGCGCGATGGCCCCGCCGATGGCCTCCAGCGCCAGGAACGAGGTGGCGCCGAAGGCCGCGTTGGCCACGCGGAACTCCGACCACTTGCGAAAGCTGCGCGGCGTGTAGCGCAGCGCGTAGTCCTCCAGCGTTTCGTTCGCGACCCAGGCGTTGTAGTCGCGGCGGATGCGAAAGATCTTCTGTCCGGAGACGGATTGCATGGTGGGTTCTCGCGGCGGCGGTGGCATGGGGCGGACAGAGCAAGAAGCGCTCCCCGTCTTCATGGCCATCGCCATCGCTTTCGTTGCCTGGCTCGCGAGTCTGCGGGCAGGGCGCGTGCGCACCGCTACGTTGAATGACGTATTCGCTTCGCGGCAGGTGATTTCTAAAGTACCAGCCATGGTGCTCGGGGCACCGTGCAGTGCACTTCGATGGTGCGCGGCCCACCCCACTTTCTTCAACCTGCTGGAGTTTCCTGATGTCGCGTGATTCCGATCTTTCTCTCGATGCCCTGGCTTTGCGCCGCCGCCGTCTGCTGCAGGGCGCCGCCGCGCTGCCCGTGATGGGCCTGAGCGGCCTGAGCTTCGGCCAGGGGCAGTTCCCCACGGCCAAGGTCAACACCACCAAGCTCGCGGTGACCGACACCGAAGTCACGGTGGGCCAGCTGCATTCGTCCACCGGCACCATGGCCATCTCGGAGACCGGCTCCATCCAGGCCGAGCAGCTCGCCATCGACCAGATCAACGCCATGGGCGGCGTGCTGGGCCGCAAGATCAAGGTCATCAAGGAAGACGGCGCCTCCGACTGGCCCACCTTCGCCGAGAAGTCGAAGAAGCTGCTGGTCAACGACCACTGCGCCGCGGTGTTCGGCTGCTGGACCAGCGCCTCGCGCAAGGCCGTGCTGCCGGTGTTCGAAAAGGAAAACGGCCTCTTGTATTACCCCACCTTCTACGAAGGCCTGGAGCAGAGCAAGAACGTGATCTACACCGGGCAGGAGGCCACGCAGCAGATCATCTGGGGCCTGGACTGGGGCGCGAAGGAGAAGAAGGCCAAGACCTTCTTCCTGGTGGGCTCCGACTACATCTGGCCGCGCACGTCCATGAAGATCGCGCGCAAGCACATCGAGAACTTCCAGAAGGGCTCTGTCAAGGGCGAGGAGTACTACCCGCTGGGCCACACCAACTTCAACTCGCTGATCAACAAGATCAAGGTCGCCAAGCCCGACTGCATCTTCGCGGCCGTGGTGGGCGGCTCGAACGTGGCCTTCTACAAGCAGCTCAAGGCCGCGGGCATCACCGGCGACAAGCAGTTCCTGCTGACGCTGGCCGTGACCGAGGACGAGATGACCGGCGTGGGCGGCGAGAACTTCGCGGGCTTCTATTCGTCGATGAAGTACTTCCAGTCGCTGGACAACGAGAACAACAAGAAATTCGTGGCGGCGTTCAAGGCCAAGTACGGCAAGGACGCGGTGATCGGCGACGTGACGCAGGCCGGCTACCTCGGGCCCTGGCTGTGGAAGGCGGCTGTCGAAAAGGCAGGCAGCTTCGACGTGGACAAGGTGGTCGCGGGTTCGCCCGGCATCGAGCTGAAGACGGCGCCTGAAGGCTACGTGAAGCTCGATGCCAACCACCACCTGTGGAGCAAGGCGCGCATCGGGCAGGGGCAGCTGGACGGGACGTTCAAGGTGGTGGCGGAGTCGGCTGAACTGATCAAGCCGGATCCGTTCCCGAAGGGCTACCAGTAACCCTGTCTTGCTCCCTCCCCCTCTGGGGGAGGGCAGGGGTGGGGGCAAGCGGCCGTCGATGAAGCCTTGTGCTTGCAGGCGCCGCTGAGCCCCCATCCCAACCTTCCCCCAGAGGGGGAAGGAGCTAACACCAAACACCGGAATCGTTGCCATGACTCTGTCGGACATGATGAACATCGGCCTCATGCAGGGCTTCGCGGGGCTGAGCCTCTTCGCGGTGCTGCTGCTCATGGGGCTGGGCCTGGCGATCATCTTCGGCCAGATGGGCGTGATCAACATGGCGCATGGCGAGTTCATGACCATCGGCGCCTATTCGATCTACCTGGCCGCGCGCGTCACCGAAAGCCTGGCGCCGGCGTTCATGCCGTACTACTTTCCGATCGCCATCGGACTGGCGTTCGTGTTCGCCTTCATCGTCGGCTGGATCGTGGAGTGGCTGCTCATACGCCACCTCTACAAGCGCCCGCTCGATACATTGCTGGCCACCTGGGGCGTGAGCCTGGGCCTGCAGCAGGTCTTTCGCACCTTCATCGGACCCAAGGAAGTGAGCCCCACGCTGCCCGAGTGGCTCATGGGCTCGTGGACGCCGCATGAAGGGCTGGACATTCCCATCAACGGCCTGTTCGTGCTGGCGCTCACCGCGCTGGTCACGGCCAGCGTACTCATCGCGCTGCACAAAAGCCGCTGGGGCCTGCGGGTGCGCGCCACCGTGGCCAACCGCACGATGGCCAACGCCACCGGCATCGACACGAAGAAGACCGACCGCCTGACCTTCGCCATCGGCTGCGGCATTGCCGGCATGGCGGGCGCGGCCTTCACCACCATCGGCTCGACCGGGCCGACCTCGGGCTCGCTCTACATCGTGGACGCCTTCCTGGTCGTCACCTTCGGCGGCGCGGCCAGCCTGCTCGGCACCGTGGTCTCGGCCTTCGGCATTGCGCAGACGCAATCGATCTCCGAGTTCTTCATGACCGGCTCGATGGCCAAGGTGCTGACGCTGTCGCTGATCGTGCTGATCCTGATGATGCGGCCGCAGGGCCTGTTCGCCGTCAAGGTCCGCCGCTGATGAACCCGATTCCCTTTTGGAGAACGTTCCGATGAATTTCATCAAGGCATCGATCCTGCGCTACCAGCTGGGCAGCCTGCTGCTGCTGGTGCTGCTGCTGGCGGTCGTGCTGCCGCTGTCGCTCGACATCTTCCGTCTCAACCTCGTGGGCAAGTACCTCACCTACGCCTTCGTGGCCGTGGGGCTCGTCATGGTGTGGGGCTACGGCGGCGTGCTGAGCCTGGGGCAGGGCGTGTTCTTCGGCATCGGCGGCTATGCGATGGCGATGTTCCTGAAGCTCGAAGCCTCCGACCCCGTCACCACCAAGATCCAGTCAACGCCCGGCATCCCGGACTTCATGGACTGGAACCAGATCACCGAGCTGCCGATGCTGTGGCTGCCGTTCAAGAGCCTGCCGCTCAGCCTGATGCTGGTGGTGCTGGCGCCGATGGCGCTGGCCTGGCTCGTGAGCTTCGCGATGTTCAAGCGCCGCGTGGGCGGCGTGTACTTCGCGATCATCACGCAGGCGGTGGCGCTCATCTGCACCGTGCTCATCATCGGCCAGCAGGGCTACACGGGCGGCGTGAACGGCATGACCGACCTGAAGACCATGCTGGGCTGGGACACCCGCACCGACAGTGCCAAGTACATCCTGTACTACGTCTGCGTGGGCCTGCTGGTGCTGAGCATCCTGCTGTGCCGCTGGGTGCAGACCAGCAAGCTGGGCACGCTGCTGCTGGCCATGCGCGACAAGGAAGACCGGGTGCGCTTCTCGGGCTACGACGTGTCGAACTTCAAGGTCTTCACCTTCTGCCTGGCGGCCGGTCTCTCGGGCATCGGCGGTGCGTTGTTCGCGCTGCAGGTGGGCTTCATGTCGCCGAGCTTCGTGGGCATCGTTCCTTCGATCGAGATGGTGATCTTCTGCGCCGTGGGAGGCCGCATGAGCCTGGTGGGTGCGGTGTACGGCGCGCTGCTGGTGAACGCGGGCAAGACGCTGTTCTCGGAGAGCTTTCCGGACCTGTGGCTGTTCCTGATGGCAGGGCTCTTCATCGGCGTGACCATGGCCTTCCCGATGGGGTTGGCGGGCGTGTGGGAAGAGAAGATCCGTCCCTGGTGGAAGTCGCGTCGGCAGGCGTTGCGTGACGCCGCGGTGAAGCCGCCTGCAGCCACCGTGATCGCCACGCCGAGCGAAACCACACCCGAGCCCACGCTGCCCGAAGGCGTCGGCAGCCAGCGCGCCTGACCAAGGACCCATGCCATGAGCAACACAGACTTCGCCCTCGCGGTGGAAGACCTCACCGTGTCCTTCGACGGCTTCAAGGCCATCGACGACCTGACGCTGTACATCGACAGGAACGAGCTGCGCGTGATCATCGGGCCCAACGGCGCGGGCAAGACCACGCTGCTCGACCTGATCTGCGGCAAGACCAAGGCCAGCGCCGGCAGCATCAAGTTCAAGAACACCGAGCTCACGAAGATGGCCGAGCACAAGCGGGTGCGGCTGGGCATCGGCCGCAAGTTCCAGACGCCGTCGATCTACGAGAACCTGAGCGTGTTCCAGAACCTGGAGGTGTCGTTCCCCAAGGGCCGTTCGGTGTTCGGCGCCTTGGCGTTCAAGTGCGACGACGAGGTCAAGGCCAAGGTGCAGGCCATTGCCCAGGAGATCGGCCTGGCCGACCGCCTGGACACCGAGGCCGGCCTGTTGAGCCACGGGCAGAAGCAGTGGCTGGAAATCGGCATGCTGCTGATGCAGGAGCCCGAGCTGCTGATGCTCGACGAACCCATCGCCGGCATGAGCGCGCGCGAACGCGAACTCACGGCCGACCTGCTCAAGCGCATCTGCCAGAACCGCGCGGTGATCGTCATCGAGCACGACATGGCGTTCGTCAAGCAGATCGCGCACAAGGTCACCGTGATGCACCAGGGGAAGATCCTGGCCGAAGGGCCGATGGAGAAGGTGCAGGCGGATCCCAAGGTCATCGACGTCTATCTGGGGCACTGAACCATGAGCAACATCATGCTGAAGGTCGAAGACCTGCACGTCGCCTACGGCCAGAGCGAGGCCCTGCACGGCCTCTCGTTCGAGGGCCATGCCAACGAAACCATCGCCATCATGGGGCGCAACGGCATGGGCAAGACCACGCTGTTCAAGAGCCTCATGGGCATCCTGCCCTTGAAGAGCGGGCGCATCGAAGTGGCGGGCCAGGACGTGTCGCGCGACGAAAGCTTCAGGCGCGTGGCCAAGGGCATTGCCTACGTGCCGCAGGGCCGCATGATCTTTCCGACGCTGACGGTGGAAGAGAACATCCAGACCGGCCTGGAGAACGCGAAGACACGGCGCATTCCCGAAGAAACCTACGCGCTGTTCCCGGTGCTGTGGGACATGAAGAGCCGCAAGGGCGGCAACCTGTCCGGCGGTCAGCAGCAACAGCTTGCCATTGCGCGCGCGCTCGTCACCGACCCCAAGGTGCTGCTGCTCGACGAGCCCACCGAAGGCATCCAGCCTTCGATCATCAAGGACATCGCCAGGGCGCTCAACGAGATCCGCAAGCTGCGCGGCATCACCATCGTCGTGTCCGAGCAGGTGCTCAGCTTCGCGATGGACGTGGCCGACCGGCTGTTCGTGATCGAGGGCGGGCGCCTCGTGCACGAGACCGCGCGCGACAAGACCGACGTCGACCACATCAAAGCCTACCTCTCTGTTTGACCACAACCCCAGGAGCCACTGCAAATGACGGACACGCTGATCAAGGTCGACCTGACCAAGCCGCCCACCGAGAACGAGAACATCCACAACCGCTGGCACCCGGACATTCCGATGGCCTGCTGGGTCAATCCGGGTGACGACTTCATCCTCGAGACCTTCGACTGGACCGGCGGCTTCATCAAGAACAACGACAGCGCCGACGACGTGCGCGACATCGACCTGAGCACCGTGCACTACCTGTCGGGCCCGGTGGGCGTGAAGGGTGCCCAGCCCGGCGACCTGCTGGTGGTCGACCTGCTGGACATCGGCGCCAAGCAGGACAGCCTGTGGGGCTTCAACGGTTTTTTCTCCAAGCAGAACGGCGGCGGCTTTCTCACCGACCACTTTCCCGAAGCGCAGAAGTCGATCTGGGACTTCAAGGGCATGTTCACCAGCTCGCGCCACATTCCGCGCGTCAACTTCGCGGGCCTGATCCATCCCGGCCTCATCGGTTGCCTGCCCGACAAGCCCATGCTCGACATGTGGAACGAGCGCGAGCAGAAGCTCATCGACACCGACCCGGACCGCGTACCGGGCCTGGCCAACCCGCCCTTCGCCGGCACCGCCCACATGGGCAAGATGACCGGTGAAGCGCGTGCCAAGGCCGCAGCCGAGGGCGCGCGCACCGTGCCGCCGCGCGAGCATGGCGGCAACTGCGACATCAAGGACCTGTCGCGTGGCTCGAAGGTGTTCTTCCCGGTGTATGTGGACGGCGCGGGCCTGAGCGTGGGCGACCTGCACTTCAGCCAGGGCGACGGCGAGATCACCTTCTGCGGCGCCATCGAGATGGCCGGCTGGGTGCACATGAAGGTCACGCTCATCAAGGGCGGCATGGCCAAGTACGGCATCAAGAACCCGATCTTCAAGCCCAGCCCGATCACCCCGCAGTACAACGACTACCTGATCTTCGAGGGCATCTCGGTCGACGAGAGCGGCAAGCAGCACTACCTGGACGTGAACGTGGCCTACCGCCAGGCCTGCCTGAACGCCATCGAGTACCTGAAGAAGTTCGGCTACTCGGGCGCGCAGGCCTATTCCATCTTGGGCACGGCGCCGGTGCAGGGCCACATCAGCGGCGTGGTCGACGTGCCCAACTCGTGCGCCACGCTGTGGCTGCCCACGGGCATCTTCGACTTCGACATCAACCCGAATGCCCTGGGCCCGATGAAGATGCTCGACGGCAGCGTCGACATGCCGCTGTCGCCCGACGTGCGCTGAACAAGGACGCCACGGCATGCCCACCTACGACTACGCCTGCGGGCAGTGCGGCGGCTTCGAGGCGCTGCGGCCTTCGGGCCTGCGCGACGAGCCGGCCGCATGCCCCGATTGCGGCGGGGCCGCCCCGCGCGTGCTTGCCGCCGCACCGCGGCTTGCGCTCATGGCCTCCGGCACGCGCCACGCCATGGAAACCAACGAACGCGCGCGGCACGAGCCGGGCAGCTCGCGGGACTATGCGCGTTTCAAGCACCCGGCGGGGTGCGGCTGCTGCAGCACTTCTTCGAAGCGCGGCGCCACGGTGACGGCGCCCAGCGGCGCGAAGTCGGCGCCTTCGAGGCGGCCGTGGATGATCAGCCACTGAGGGGTGCCATTTCCGGTCGAAATGTGTTCACCCGTGTCGCGCGCCTTCGGTTCGCGCGTTCCTGCCCCAGCTGTTTCATCGGGAAACGCTGGGGCAATCCCTATTGACCTGCTCAATTTCAAGGGCGGCATTGTTTCAATACTGTGAACGCCGCGGTTCCTTTTGCAGCCGTTTTTCGGGTCGCTCCAGGATCAAACTTCTCCTCACCAACCAAACACCTGAAGGAGATTGAAATGAATGCCTCGAAGATCCTCGCCGCTGCTGCTCTCTCGCTCCTGGCTGCCGCCGGAGCCCATGCAGAAACCTACGACGGCGTGCACGTCGTGAACTCTTCGGTCACCCGCGCCGAAGTCGCACCGCAAGCCGCTGCCGCCGCACGCGCCGGCAACGAGTACAGCGATGCCTCCGCCGCTGGCGCCCAAGCCTTCACGTCGACCGCCAACCGCGCGACCGTGCAAGCCGAAGCCGTCGCCAAGGCGCACGACCCGCTGGCCAGCCTCGACCGCCGCGCTTTCTACCGCGACGAAGTGCCGCAAGCCTACAAGAAGCCCAGCGTGTCGTTCACGCGCCAGGCCGGCCTGTAAGCCACAGCCACGGCACCTTCGGGTGCTGAACAGGAACGGGCCTTCGGGCCCGTTTTTTCGTGCGCGCAGCTTTTCCACAAGCTGCGCGACATGCGCGCCCGGCGCCAGCGATGCGGTCAGCCCGGGCGACGCGCTGCCCAACAAGTTCACCAAGCACTTTCAAAATATACGCATTGAGTATATATTTGCGGCCCATGAACATGCCGCAACAGGTGCTCCTTCGCGACGCGATGCGTCAACTCAACATGACACGCGATGCGTTCGCAGAGCGCATCGGCAGCCGAAGAAGGGCGCTGGACGCCTGGCTGCTGCCCGACGAATCCAATGAATTCAGGGCCATGCCCGAAGTCGCGCGGCGCTTCGTGGGCGAAATCCTGGCCTCCGACGGTCGGCGCGGTGAGTATACGCAAAGCGCACATGAAGGCGCCTTGCGCAAGGCCACCGCCGTCGACGGCGCGCACCACCTGCTGTCGGTCAGCCAGTTCAACCGCGACGCCATCGACGAACTGTTCCAGCTGGCCGACGTCATGCAGCCGATCGCGCGCCGCCGCAAGGTCAGCCGCGTGCTCGAAGGCGCCGTGCTGGCCAACCTGTTCTTCGAGGCCAGCACGCGCACCCGCGTGAGCTTCGGTGCGGCGTTCTGCCGGCTGGGCGGCTCGGTGTGCGACACCACGGGCTTCACCTTCTCGTCGATGGCCAAGGGCGAGTCGATCTACGACACCAGCCGCGTCATCAGCGGCTACGTCGACGCGATCGTGGTGCGGCACCCGGAGCAGGGCTCGGTCGCGGAGTTTGCGCGCGCCACCAATGTGCCGGTCATCAACGGCGGCGACGGGCCGGGCGAGCACCCGAGCCAGGCGCTGCTCGACCTGTACACCATCCAGCGCGAGTTCTCGCGGCTGGGCAAGCTGGTCGACGGCGCGCACATCGCGATGATCGGCGACCTGAAATACGGGCGCACGGTGCATTCGCTCATCAAGCTGCTGTCGCTGTACCGCGGGCTGAAGTTCACGCTGATCTCGCCGCCGTCGCTGGCCATGCCCGCGGAGATCGTCGAGGCCGTCAGCCGCAACGGGCACGTGGTCCAGACCGCGGCCACGCCCGCGCAGGCGCTGGCCGGCGCGGACGTCATCTACGCCACGCGCATCCAGAAGGAGCGCTTCGCGCACGACGAGGTGCTGGAAGGTTTCGACAACGCCTTCGAGGTCAACCATGCGCTCGTCGAGTCGGCGTGCAAGCCCGAAGTGGTCGTGATGCATCCGCTGCCGCGCGACGGCCGCCCCGGTTCGCACGACCTGAGCGTGGACCTCAACAACGACCCGCGCCTGGCCATCTTCCGCCAGACCGACAACGGCATCCCGGTGCGCATGGCGATCTTCGCCACGCTGCTGGGCGTGGACAAGCTCGTGAGCCGCTCGATGCGCGACGCCGCGTGGACGCCGCCCTCGCACATCGGGCCGGACGACAGCGTGTTCCACGGGCTCGACTGAGCCCGCGGCGACGCATGCTTCAGGTGTGCGCGAGGATGTTGACCAGCTTGCCGAACGGGTCGCGCACGTAGAAGCGGCGCACGCCCCATGGCTCATCGACCGGCCCGTATTCGATGGCGAAGCCGGCGGCCTTCATGCGTTCGAAGGCGGTGTCGACGTCGTCGACCTCGATGGACAGGTCGGGCACCGGCGTGCCCGAGCCGCCTTCGGCCGCCACGCTGAGCTGCACTGCCATGTCCGCTTGCGAGCCATAGGTCTGGATCCAGCCGTGGTCCATGAGCAGGTCGAGGCCGAGCACGTCCTTGTAGAAGACGGCGGCGCGCGCCGGCTCGGGCGTGGCGATGTTGGCGACGATGCGTTTGACTTTCATGGCGTGGGCTTCGTGATGGTGAAAGTGCGGGGCCGGCTGTCGCGCTCGACGTGCAGCAGATCGCCCTCGATGCGCATGCCGGTCCAGCGCTCGGTGTGTCCATTGCCGTGCACGATCTCGAGGCTGTCGTGCGACAGCATGCGGTAGCTGAAAAGCGGCGCGGTGACGGGGCCGTCCTTCACGCCCATGGTCGCGGCCACGTGGCCCGTGGCGTTGAAGTGGTAGCGCTCGATGAGCGTGTCGCAGACGAGGTCCAGCGTGTGGCCGAAGAGGCGTGTGATGTCGATGGTCGGCATGGCTCGGGGATTCTGCCCCGGCACCGCGTGCTCAACCAGCCATGCGCCGGTACGTCAGCAACCGCCCCCGATACGCCAGCCGGTCCACGCTCGCAAGCTGGTCCAGCCGCTGCTCGCGCATGCCGAAGCCTTCGTCGGCCATCTGCCGGTTGAAGGCTGGCCGGTTGCCGCGGTCGGGGTCGACGATCCACACCTCGGCGGCGGGGCTGGTGTGGCGGCCGATGAAGGCGGCGAGCAGGCCCCGGGCGTCGCGCTCGTACAGCAGGTCGCTGCCGATGACGAGGTCGAACAGGCCGTGCACGTCGCCGGCCAGGCCGGTCTCCTGCATGCCCCAGTGGCCGCGGCGGTACTTCATGGGCGGCAGGGCGTTCAGGCGCAGGTTCTCGAGCAGGAAGCCCGCGGTGAGCGGGTGGCAGTCGCTCGCGGTCATGTCGTTGCCGCGCCGGTGGCCGACCAGGCTGGCGAGCGCGAGGCCGCAGCCGATCTCGAGCACGCGCGTGCCCCGCACCACGGGGTGCACCGCCATGCGCGCGGCCAGTTGCGCGCCCGAGGGCCACAGCAGCCCGAACATCGGCCACGACGCGGAAGAGATGCCCTGCGCGGCCGCCGTGCCCAAGGGGTCGGAGAACTGCTGGCGGTCGAGCAGCGACCGGATGACGAGGTCGTCGGCACCCGCGATGGCGATGCGCTCCAGCTTGAGTAGGTAGCCCGGCATCGAAGGGTGCGGGGTCTCGCGTGCGAGGCCCCGGTGCAGCAAAGGTGGGCCAGTATGCGCCCTGTGCGGCGGGGCATCCGCTCACGCGCGCCTAAGTGGCCCGTCACCCGCGCCTAAGCTGCCTCTCACGGGCCGGTAAGAGCACCGTCCTAGAGTGAAAACACCGTCATCACTCAAGGAGACAACCATGAGAGTCCGTACCCTGACCCTGTGCATCGCCGCCGTGCCGGCGCTGGTGCTCGCCTCGTTCGCGCATGCGAGCGGCTATGCCGACCCTGACTATCCGCAGGCGTCGCATTCCACCGTGTCGCGCGATGCGGTCGCCGCCGACGCCATGCGCGCGAACAACAGCATGCATCCGACCGAGGTCCTCGAATCGCAGGTGGCCACGCCCGTGTCGGGTCTGGACCGCGCGCAGGTGCAGGCCGAGGCCGTCCGCGCGAACAACAGCATGCATCCGACGGAGGTGCTCGAGTCGCAGGTGCAGCCGCCCGTGGCATCGGCGAACCCGCCCGCGAGCACCAGCGGCGAGTGAGCCGTCGGCGCTTCGCGCCGCGATGCATGAAACCGCCATCGGGGGCGGGTAAGCTCGCGGCCCATGAAGCGCAACAGCACTCCCAGCATTCCCGGATCTGCCGGCGGCAAGGCTTCTGCCGCCGGCAGCAGGACGTCGGCGGCGCCTGCCGCCGCCCCCGCAACCCCTTCCGCGCCCGCCTCCGAAGGCCCCGACGTCCAGGTGTCCGCCGTGCTGGCCCGCATCCAGGCCTTGTGGTCGTCGCTGGGCCCGGTGGGCCAGCGCATCGCCGACTTCATCGTCAAGAACCCGCGCGAGGTGGTGCACATGTCGGTCAGCGAGGTGGCCGAGCGCACGGGTTCCAGCGAAGGCAGCATCGTCGGCCTGTGCAAGAACCTGGGCGCCACCGGCTTCCAGCAGATCAAGATCGCGCTCGCGCAGGAACTGGTGCGGCCGGTGCAGTTCATCCATGAAGACCTCGACCCGCAGGACAACGCCACGGCGGTGATCCGCAAGATCTTCCAGAGCAACGTGCAGACGCTGCACGACACCGAGGCCACGCTCGACGCCAAGGCGATGGAGCGCGCGGTGAAGCTGTTCCGCAAGGCCGAGCGCATCGAGGTCTACGGCATCGGCAGCTCGGCCACCATCGCGGAAGACGCGCACTACCGCATGCTGCGCATCGGCCTGAACGTGAAGCTGGCGGTCGACTCGCACGTGCAGGCCATCAGCGCTTCGCTCACCGATGCGAAGACGGCCGTGCTCACCATCTCGCATTCGGGCAGCTCGCACGAGACGGTGACGGCCACGCGCCTGGCCAAGGAGGCGGGCGCGTCGACGGTGTGCATCACCAATTTCGGCAAGTCGCCGATCCAGGCCTATGCCGACGTGCTGCTGTTCACCATGGCGCGAGAGACCCACTTTCGCACCGAGGCGATGACGAGCCGGCTCGCGCAGCTGGCGATCATCGACGTGCTGATCGCCTGCCTGGCACTGTCGGACTACGACACCTCGGTGCGCACGCTGCGCCAGACCTTCGACGTGCTGTCGCTCAAGCGGTACTGAGACGGAGACGGAGACGGAGACGGAGACGGGGCAGCGGCGGTTTCCACGGGCTCGGCGAGCAGCCCGGCCACCGACGGCGCGACCGCGCCGCTCGCCTGGCCCACCAGCACGCACGCCATGCCCAACCGCGCGGCGCCCTCGGCGTCGGTGAGCGGGTTGTCGCCGACCACCACCGTGTCTTCGGCGCGCGCACCAAGGCAGCGCAGGCCTTCCTCGAACAGCAGCGGCGCGGGCTTGCCGATCACGCGCCATGGCTGCACGCCGCTGGCCGCGACCACGGCCGCGAGCAGCGCGCCGGTCTCGGGCACCACGCGGCCTTGCGGGCCGGGGTGGGTGGCGTCGGCATTGCTCACGACCAGGCGCGCGCCGCGCAGCAGCTCGTTCACCACCAGCGCCAGCCGCGCGTGGCTGAAGTGCATGTCCAGCGCTAGCAGCACGAAGTCGGCGTCGGCCTGCACCTGCTGGCAGCCCAGCGAACGCGCGAAGCGCTGCAGCGCCGGGCTCGCGGCCAGCAGCACGCGGGCGCCGGGGTGCTCGCGCGCCAGCTGCCGCACGGCCAGCTCGCCGGCCAGCACGATGCGCTCGGGCGGCACGCGCAGCCCGAGCCGGTGCAGGCGTTGCGACAGGCCCGGCGCGGTGTGCGTGGAGTTGTTCGAAACGATGGCGTAGCGCCCGTCGAAATGCGCCAGCAGTTCGGCCGCGCCCGCAATGGGCTCCTGCTGGCGCACCAGCGTGCCGTCAAGGTCGACCAGCAGGTGGCGGGCCCGCGCCAGGCGGGCATCGGTGACCACGCTGCCTCGGCGGTCATGGCCCGCGGCGGTCCCTGGTGTCTTGGGGTTCTTGCTCATGGCGGCGGATTGTATTGAACATTGCTCAGTGCTTTGTTGAATTTTGAATGAGCAAATTTCATTTGCTTGTCATCTTCGTTTTCTAAAGTTCCGGGCATCGGCTCCCGAAAACCGCCTCGAAACGAAAGAAACACCCCATGAAAAAGCTCATTGCCCTTGCGACCACGGCAGCCGCCGCCGTGTCGCTGTCCGCGGCACTCTCCCTGCCTTCGCATGCCCAGTCGGTGGCCGACGGCTCGCGCGAGCATCCGCTGCGCGTGCTGCTGATTCCGGCCGACGGCGGCACCGAGTCGGGCACCAAGGCCGACTACGCGCCGGTGTTCAACGCCATCACGCGCACCACGGGCCTGAACTTCGACCTGAAGGTGGGCCAGTCGTACGGCGCCGTGGTCGAGGGCATGTGCAACCAGCTCGCCGACATCGCCTTCTTCGGCCCCGTGGCCTATGTGCAGGCCCACAAGCGCGGCTGTGCGCAGCTGCTGGCCGTGGGGGTGGAGAAGGGCGCCTCGGTGTACTACGCCGGCATGTTCGCCAAGGCGAACGGGCCCGTCGCCTCCATCGGCGACGTGAAGGGCAAGCGCGTGGCCTTCGGCGACGTCAACTCGGCGTCGAGCTTCACCTTCCAGGTCGCGATGCTGATGGACGCGGGCATGGACCCGGCGCGCGACCTCTCGGCCATCCGCATGACCGGCAGCCACGCCAGCAGCCTGGCCGCGCTGGTGCAGGACCAGGTCGACGTGGCCTCGCTCTCGTTCGACTCGTTCGAGAAGGCGGTGAAGCAGGGCGCCGTCGATCCGAAGACGGTGAAGGTCGTCGCCAGGAGCATGGCCATTCCATACCCTCCGCTCGCGCTCAACTCGAAGATGCCCGAGCCGCTGAAGGCCAAGCTGAAGGACGCCTTCGCCACGGTGAACAAGGCTCCCGGCGTCACGCCCGACATGATCCGCGGCTACGGCGGCGGCAAGATCGACGGCTACAACACCAGGTTTTCGGAAGACGAGTTCAACGTCGCGGCCGAGAAGCTGGGCCTGCTCACCGACGAGCTGAAGGGCCGCATCCTGGCCAAGGCCGCGCAGCGCTGAGCGGGGCAAGGCACGCCATGCTGAATTTCGAATCGGTCGCCATGCGCTACGCCGACGGCACGCAGGCGCTCGGCGGCGTCTCGCTGCAGGTGCCCGCGGGTCAGTTCTGCGTGGTGCTGGGCTCGTCGGGCGCCGGCAAGTCGACGTTGCTGCGCATGGCCAACGGGCTGGTGAAGCCCACGCAGGGCACGGTGCAGGTCGAGGGCGTGCGCATCGCGGCCGGTTCGCTGGCCCGCATCCGCCCGCGCATCGGCATGATCCACCAGCAGTTCAACCTGGTGCTGCGCTCCACCGTGGCCGACAACGTGCTCGCCGGCGCACTGCCGGCCATGCCGACCTGGCGCGCGCTGCTGGGTCTGTTTTCCGACGATGCACGCCGCAAGGCCTGCGAGCTGATCGAAGCGGTCGGGCTGCAGGAGCTGCACCTGCTGCGCCGCGTGAGCGAGCTTTCGGGCGGCCAGCAGCAGCGCGTGGGCATCGCGCGCGCCTTCATGCTCGACCCGCCGCTGGTGCTGGCCGACGAGCCTGTGGCCAGCCTCGACCCTCGGACGAGTCACGACGTGCTGTCGCTGTTGCGCAGGCAGGCGCGCGAGCGCGGCACCACCGTGCTGTGCAGCCTGCACCAGATCGAGCTGGCCTGCGAGTTCGCCGACCGCATCGTGGCGCTGCGCCACGGCGCGGTGGTGTTCGACGGGGTGCCCGGCGCGTTCGATCCGCGGGTGTTCGACGCGGTCTACGGCCGCACCCCCGACGCCGCCCACGCCGCCCACGCCGCGCGGCCCGAGGGGCTGACCATGGAACCCGAAGCCGCGTTGCCCTTGCGCGCAGGCGTGCTGGAGCTCGCGCAATGAGCCGCCCCGCATCCGCCTGG
Source organism: Variovorax sp. 10N412 (assembly GCF_056394985.1). Taxonomy (NCBI): domain Bacteria; kingdom Pseudomonadati; phylum Pseudomonadota; class Betaproteobacteria; order Burkholderiales; family Comamonadaceae; genus Variovorax; species Variovorax sp. 10N412. Next base: position 278,512 of record NZ_JBFTIO010000001.1, on the reverse strand, counting down.
AACCTGCCGCGCCCCTACGGCGCGCGCAGCCTTGCCGTGCTGCTGCTCGTGCTGGTGGCCGGCTTCTTCGCCGGCCAGCGCGTGGAGATGGGCCGCATGCTGTCGCTCACCGGCGAAGGCGTGCTCGCGGCGGTCGGCCTGCGCGAACACTCGCAGGTGCTGTCGGGGCTGGGCACCATCGCGCGTTCGCTCTTTCCACCGCAGGTGTCCGAGCGCACCGAGACCGCGCGCGTCGAGGGCTTCGACCGCAACCGGCTGCCGTGGTTCTCGCACGTGGAAACGGTCGAGACGCGCGAGCCCAAGCTCAACCCGCAGACGCTGCAGATGGAAGAGCGGGTCGACAGCCAAGAAGTGCTGGTGGAGCCCTTCGGCTATCTCTGGCACGTGGCGGTGAAGATGCTCGAGACCTTCGAGATCGCCATCTGGGCCACGCTGCTGGCCATCCTGCTGAGCGCACCGCTGGCCTGGTGCAGCGCGAAGAACTACACGCCGAACCGCGTCGTGTACACGCTGGCGCGCAGCCTGGTCGGCATGTTCCGTGCGGTGCCCGAGCTCGTGAGCGCGCTGTTCCTGGTGCTGGCCTACGGCTTCGGTCCCATCGCGGGGGTGCTGGCCCTGGCACTGCACTCGGCAGGTTTTCTCGGCAAGTTCTACGCGGAGGACATCGAGACCGCCGACGACAAGCCGCAGGAGGCGCTGCGCGCCATCGGCGCGAACAGGTTGAAGGTGATGCGCTTCGCGGTGCTGCCCCAGGTGATGCCGCAGTTCATCGCCTACACGCTGTACGTGCTCGACCGCAACGTGCGCATGGCCACCGTGGTGGGGCTGGTGGGCGCCGGCGGCATCGGGCAGGAGCTGAAGGGGCGCTACGACATGTACAACTACGCGCACGTCGGCACGATCCTGATCGCCATCTTCCTCACCGTGCTGGTGCTCGACCGCCTCGCAGCGCGCCTGCGCAGCCGCTATGCCTGAGCCCTGAACCTGCGCGGCGCGGGCGCCCACGCCGTGGGTTCGCCCCGCGCGCCACACCCCTGATTTCTCGAAGCCGGTGCAACCCCGCGAGGGGGCTGCGCGGCCCCCGTTCGCCTGTTTTCCGACTCCCGTTCGCTCCACGTCTTCCGTCTTCTTCTCGATCAAAGGAACCTGTCATGACTCCACGTGCTTCCCGGCATGGCCTCTTCGCTTCGGCCGCGGCCGGCTTCCTCTTGTGCCTGGGCCTCGCCGCGTGCGGCGGTGGGGGAGGGGGCGGCGGTGGCGGTGTGCCGGTGCTGCCGCCCGGTGGCAGCCCGCCGCCGGCCACCACGCCGCAGCAACCCGGCCAGCCGGCACCCGTGCTGAAGTGCGCGCCCTGAGGCGAGCAGCCTGCCTGCTCGCACGCCTCCCGCGCCTTCCGCTTCGTCCTCTCTTTTCTCCCTTTCTGTCCTCGCGTTGAAAGACTCCCATGAACCACACCAACCGTCGCGACTTCTTCCGCAAGACGGCCGGCGCCGTCGGCGCGGCCTCGGCCCTCACCATGCTGCCGCCCGCGATCCGCAAGGCCCTTGCGGTCGAGGCCGCGGTCGACACCGGCACCATCAAGGACATCAAGCACGTCGTGATCCTGATGCAGGAGAACCGCAGCTTCGATCACTACTTCGGCACCCTGCGCGGCGTGCGCGGCTTCGGTGACCGCTTCCCGATTCCCCTGGCCAGCGGCAAGCCTGTGTACTACCAGCCCAACCCCACCGTCGGCGGCCCCGACATCCAGCCCTTCCGCCGCGACTCGACGGTTGCCAATGCGCTGATCGGCTCCGGCGCGCCGCACAATTTCCCCGACATGCAAGGCGCATGGAACCAGGGAAAGATGGACCGCTGGATCCAGTTCAAGAACCAGGTGACGATGGGCCACTACCTTCGCGAGGACATTCCGTTCCAGTTCGCGCTGGCCGACGCCTTCACGCTGTGCGACGGCTACCACTGCTCCATCCTCACCGGCACCGATCCGAACCGCGTGGTGTTCTGGTCGGGCTCCAACTTCAACCCCGAGCTGCGCAAGCGGGGCATCAACAGCACGGACACCGACTCCGAGCCCGTCAACTCGCGCTGCTGGCCCAGCCCTTCCAACTGGGTCGCGGGCAGGGCGCAGAAGGCCGACGGCACCGGCCAGACCGACCCCGTCACCAGTGCCTACAACTACAAGTACGTCAACAACTCCTTCAAGTGGGACACCTTGCCCGACGTGCTGCAAAGGGCGGGCATCAGCTGGCACATCTACCAGAACATGAACAACAACTGGACGGGCGCCATGAACGGCTGCCTGGCCTTCGAGAGCTTCCGCACCGCGCAGCCGGGCTCGCCGATCTATGAACACGGCCTGACGGGTGGCCCCGCGGCGGCCGACGGCGCCGTGAACTTCCTCGCGCAGCTCAAGCAGGACGTGATGAACGACACCCTGCCGCAGGTCTCGTGGGTTCTGCCCACGCAGGCCCTGGCCGAGCACCCCGGCAGCAGCGAAGGCGTGGCCGGCGCCGCCGACTTCATCTCCGACGTGATGGCCGCGCTGACGTCCAACCCGGCGGTGTGGAGCAAGACGGCCCTCTTCGTCACCTTCGACGAGAACGACGGCTTCTTCGACCACCTGGCAATGCCGGCCGTGCCGTCGTACGACGCCAGCGGCGTGCTGATGGGCAAGTCGACCGTGCCGCTGGACGGCGAGTACTTCGACGTTGCCGCGGGCTCCTACCTGAACGCGGCCGACACCACCAGCGGCAAGATTCGCCCCTGGGGCCTGAGCTCGCGCGTGCCCATGTACGTGGTCTCGCCATGGAGCAAGGGCGGCTGGGTCAACTCGCAGGTGTTCGACCACACCTCGATGGCCATGTTCCTGGAGAAGCGTTTCGACATCACGGTGGACGCCGTGAGCCCGTGGCATCGCGCGGTGTGCGGCGACCTCACGTCGTGCTTCGACTTCGTGAACCCGAACAACCCGGTGGTGCCCGCGCTGCCCGACACCAGCACCTACCTGGCCATCAACGCGGCGCAACGGCTCCTGCCCACGGGCCCGGTGACCACCGCGCCCGCCACGCCGCAGCCGCTGTTCCAGGAGACCGGCACGCGCTATTCGCGCGCGTTGCCCTATGAGCTGCACACCAGCGCGCGCGTGGAGCCGCGCGGCCTGGTGTCGCTGATCTTCGCCAACACCGGCACGCAGGGCGCCGTGTACCACGTGTACGACAAGCTGCACCTGGACCGCATTCCGCGCCGCTACACCGTGGAGGCCGGCAAGCAGCTCACCGACTACTGGAACTCCGGCGACACCGACAGCGGCAAGTACGAGCTGTGGGTGTACAGCACCAACGGCTACGTGCGCACCTTCAAGGGCGACGCGCTGGCCACCGACGCGGCGGGGTTCAAGCCCGAAGTGCAGGTCTGCTACGAGCCGGCCAACGGCCAGGTCTACGTGAAGGTGCACAACACCGGCACCGCGGGCGGCACGGTGTCGGTCAAGGCCAACGCCTACCGCACCGACGGCCCCTGGTCGCTCGACGTGGCCGCGGGCGCCACCGGCATGCTGCACTGGAACCTGGACGACAGCGGCCACTGGTACGACTTCACCGTGAGCGCCGCCGACTTCGAGCGCCGTTTCTCGGGCCGCGTCGAAACCGGCAAGCCCAGCGTGAGCGACCCGGCCATGGCGATGCACCTGGCGGCCTGACGCGGCGCCTGCCACGACAACGACAACAACGACAACAACGACAACGACAACAAAGAGAACCATGAAGCAAAAGCGCACAACGCGCGGCGCAGCCCTGCTCGGGCTGGCCGTTGCGCTCGGCTCGGGCGCGGGCCTCATGCCCGCGGCCCGGGCCCAGACCATCACCTGGAACCCGGCCAAGTCCAACCTCGGCATCGGCACCGGCACCGGCACCACCGGCGTCACCGGCACCAACAACCAGGCGCTGGGCACCAACACGGGCAACAACGTCAGCACCAACTACAACCTGGCCATCGGCGACGGCGCCGGGTCGAACGTGAGCGGCGACAACGCCAACCAGGCCATCGGCTACCAGGCCGGCGTCAACGTGGTCGGCGGCTGGAACCAGTCGTTCGGCCGCAGCGCGGGCGACAACGTAACGGGCAATCACAACAATGCCACCGGCTTTCATGCAGGCAGCACGGTCAAGGGCTCGGACAACAACGCCACGGGCACCAACGCGGGCATGAACGTGACCGGCAGCCGCAACAACACGCTCGGCAGCAACGCCGGCCAGCAGGTCACCGGCTCGGACAACGAGGCCTACGGCACCAGCGCCGGCATCAACGTGACCGGCAACGCCAACCAGTCCTACGGCAGCGGCGCGGGCAACAACGTCAAGGGCAGCAACAACATCGCGTCGGGGCAGGGCGCAGGCTTTGGCGTGACCGGTTCGGGCAACCAGTCGTCGGGCCAGCAGGCCGGCGCGGGCGTGTCGGGCAACAACAACCTCGCGATGGGGCAGGCCGCCGGCGGCGGCGTGCAGGGCAGCCAGAACCTGTCGTTCGGCAACGCGGCCGGCCAGGGCGTGACGGGCAACGGCAACGTGGCGCAAGGCAACGGCGCAGGCCAGCATGTGAGCGGCGACGGCAACATCGCCCTCGGCAACGACGCGGGCGCCTACGTGAATGCGAGCCAGAGCATGTCGCTGGGCACGTCGTCGCGCGCCAGCGCCGACAACGCCGTCGCGCTCGGCAGCAACGCCACGGCCGCGCACGCCAACAGCGTCGCGCTGGGCGCGGGCAGCGCGACCACGCGCGGCGCGCAGGCCGCGTACACGGCAATCGGGCTGGCGGGCGTGCAGTCGTCGGTGGGCGAGGTGGCGCTGGGCAACCGGCAGCTCACGGGCGTCGCGCCCGGCAGCGCAGCCACCGACGCAACCAACGTGGGCCAGGTGCAGGGCATGGTGCAGGACGGCGTGGCCACGGCCAACGCCTACACCGACACCGTCGCCGCGCAGGGCGGGCCGCTGGGCAAGGCCTACACGGACATCACGGCCGCGCGCCTGCAGGGCCAGATCGACGACAACGCGCGCCGCGCCTACGCGGGCATTGCGGGCGTGGCCGCCATGGAAGCCGCGCCGATGGTGCCGGGCAAGCTGAGCTACGCCGTCGGGCTGGGCAACTACCGCAGCGAAAGCGCGCTGGGCGGCTCGCTGCGCCAGACCTCGCAGGACGGCCGCTACAGCGTGACGCTGGGCGTGGGCGCCACCAGCTCGGGCGTGGTGACGCGGGTGGCGTTCACGGGCGTGTTCGACTGAGCCTGGGCCGCGCGCGCGTCAGTCGCGCGCGTTCAAAAGCACGCGTGTTCAGTCGCGCGTGAGCACGAAGCGCTTGCGGACACCGCCCGCGGCCGAGGGCGCCACCCACACGTCGAACTCGCCGGGCTCGACCACCGGCTTCATGTCGCGGCCGATGAACTTCAGGTCGTCGGCCGTGAGCGTGAACTCCACCTGCTGCGAGGCGCCCGGCGCGATGGTCACTTTGCGAAAGCCCTTCAGCTCGCGCACCGGCCGCGTCACGCTCGCGGCGCGCTCGGCGATGTAGAGCTGCACCACTTCCTCGGCCTCGCGCTGGCCGGTGTTGGTGACGGTGGCGCGCACGCGCAGGGTGTCCGACAGGGTCATGCGCTCCTGGCTGAGCTCGACGCCGTCGTAGCGCACCGGCGCGTAGCCCAGGCCGAAGCCGAAGGGGTAGAGCGCCTCGTTGGTGGCGTCCACGTAGCGCGCCTTGAAGGCCGTCTCGGGTGCGTTCTCCGGCGTGGGCCGGCCGGTGCGCTTGTGGCCGTAGTAGTAGGGCACCTGGCCCGCCGTCTGCGGAAAGCTCACGGGCAGGCGGCCCGAGGGATTGAAGTCGCCGAACACCACGTCGGCGATGGCGTTGCCCGTCTGCACGCCGAGGAACCAGGTGACCAGGATGGCGCGCGCATTGCGCACCGCGCCCTTCAGCGCCATGGCGCGGCCGTTGCTCAGCAGCACGACCACCGGCTTGCCGGTGGCGGCCACGGCTTCGGCCAGGTCCTGCTGCGCCTGCGGCAGGCCGATGTCGCTGCGCGAGCGCGCCTCGCCCGACATCTTCTGGCTCTCGCCGACGGCCAGCAGCACCACGTCGGCATTGCGCGCGGCGGCCACCGCGGCGTCGATGCCGCCAGGCAGCGCGCTCTCGATGCCCGAGCCGCGCACCACCGTCACCGACGAATCGGCGCCCAGCGCGTTGCGCAGGCCCTGGTCGATGCCCACCGGCGCCGACTGGCCCGGAAACAGGCTCCAGGCGCCCATCAGGTCGATGGTGCCTTCGGCGAAGGGGCCGACCAGCGCGATCTTCGTGCCGGCCTTGGGCAGCGGCAGCAGCATGCTGTCGTTCTTCAGCATGACGATGGAACGGCGTGCGCTCTCGCGGGCCAGTTCGATGAACGCGGGGTTCTCGGCGCGCTGCGCGGCGGGCGGGCCGTCCAGGCCGTGCATGGGGTCGTCGAACAGGCCCAGCTTCATCTTCACGCGCAGCACGCGGCGCACCGCCTCGTCGAGCCGCGCCATCGGCACTTCGCCCGAGGCCACCAGGTCGGGCAGGTAGCGCATGTACAGGCCGCTTTGCATGCTCACGTCGGTGCCGGCCATGAAGGCCTGCTTGGCGGCTTCGCGCGGGTTGGCGGCGTAGCCGTGCTCCACCAGTTCTTCGTCGGCCGTGTAGTCGGACACCACGAAGCCCTTGAACTTCCATTCGTCGCGCAGCACGCCGGTGAGCAGCGCCGGGTTGGCGGTGGAGGGCACGCCGCCGATTTCGTTGAAGGCGCTCATGACCGACAGCGCGCCCGCGTCCAGCGCCGCGCGGAACGGCGGCAGGTACACCTCGCGCAGGGTGCGTTCGGAGATGTCGCTCGCGTTGTAGTCGAGCCCGCCCTCGGCCGCGCCGTAGGCCGCGAAGTGCTTGGGCGTGGCCAGCATCGCGTCGGGCCGCGACAGGTCGGGGCCCTGGAAGCCGCGCACGCGCGCGGCGGCGAACTGCCTTGCCAGGTACACGTCTTCGCCCACGCCTTCGAGCCCGCGGCCCCAGCGCGCGTCGCGCGCGATGTCGACCATGGGCGCGAAGGTCCAGCGGAAGCCGTCGGCCGTGGCCTCGACCGCCGCCGCGCGCGCGGTGCGCTCGGCCAGCGCGGGCTCCCAGCTGGAGGCCTCGGCCAGCGGCATCGGGAACATGGTGCGAAAGCCGTGGATCACGTCGGCGCCGAAGATCAGCGGAATGCCCAGGCGGGTTTCGTTCACCGCAATCTGCTGCAGCCGCCGCTTGCCTTCGAGGCCCGCGTTGTTGAACAGGCCCGTGAGGCGGCCGGCGCGCACGTCGGCGGTTTCCTGCTGCGCGTTGCGCCAGCCGGCCTGCGGGTTGTTGGGGGTGTCGATCTCGGCGGGGCCGTACAGGCTGAGCTGGCCGGCTTTTTCCTGCGGCGTCATGCGCGCGATCAGCGCTTCGATGCGGGCATCGGGCGTTTGCGCCGCATTCGCGACGTCCGCTGCGGCAGGCGGCGCGACCGGCGTGGCGGGCGCGGCGAAAGCGGGAGGAAGAAAAAGCGCGAGGGAGAGAAGAACGGAGGCGGAGCCCGTCAAGGCCGGAATTCGAACGTGCATGGCGCTCTATTCTGCAGACAACGCCGGCCGACGGGGTTCGGCGGGTGTCCGCGTCGCCCGCAGGCCTTCTCCGGCGGTGCCGCGCGGCGCGCCGTGCGCCGTGCCGGAATCACTCCGCGGTGGCGCCCGACTCCCTGGCCACCTTCACCCACTTGGTGGTCTCGGTGCCGACGAAGGCGGCGAGTTCCTGTGGCGTCATGCGGCCGGCCGTCACGCCCTGTTCTTCGAAGCGCTTCGCCACGTCGGGTTGGGCCAGCGCGCGGGCCACCTCGGCATTCAGCCGCTGCACCAGTGCGGGCGGCGTGCCGTGCGGTGCCATGAGGGCGAACCAGGTGGTCATGTCGTAGCCCTTGAGGCCGGCCTCGTCGAGCGTGGGCACGCCGGGGTAGGCGGGCGAACGCGACCGGGTGGTGACCGCCAGCGCGCGGACCTTGCCGGCGCGGATGTGCGGGGAGGCCGAGGGGCTGGTCTCGATGGCCATCTGGATCTGCCCGCCCATCAGGTCGGCCATCATCGGCGCGCCGCCCTTGTAGGGCACGTGCGTGATGTCCGTCCTGGTCATCGAGCGGAACAGCTCGCCCGAGATGTGCTCGGTGCTGCCGTTGCCTGCCGAGCCGAAGTTGACCTTGCCCGGGTTGGCCTTGATGTAGGCCACGAGTTCGGCGACGGTCTTCGCGGGCACCTTCTCGTTGACGATCAGCACGTTGGGCGTGGAGGCGACCAGCGCCACCGGCTCGAAGTCGCGCTGGAAGTCGTAGGGCAGGCGCTTGTAGAGGCCCGGCGCTATTGCATGCGCAATGGTCGCCAGGAACAGCGTGTGGCCGTCGGCCGGCGCCTTGGCCGCGATGCCCGCGCCCACGGTGCCGCCCGCGCCGCCGCGGTTGTCGATGATCACCGGCTGCTTGAGCGACTCCGACAGCTTCTGGCCCACCGTGCGCGCCACGATGTCGGTGGTGCCGCCGGCCACGAAGGGCACGATGAGGGTGATCGGCTTGGTGGGCCATGCGGCGGCATCGGCGGGATCTGCGGCAACGGCGCACGAGGCCGCCGCGGCGAGGAACAGCGCGGCGAGGCCGGTGCGAAGAAATCGGGGGCGTGAGGTGGTCATCGGGTTTGTCTGCGTGTTGTTGTGAGGAAGGCGTTGTCAGGCGACCCGGTTCACGAGCGCTTCGCCCGCGCACCAGCGCCTCAGGTTGTCCAGGAAGATGGCGGCCACGCGCCCTTCGTTGCCGTCCGAGTGGCCGGCGGTGTGGGGCGTGACGATCACGTTCGGCAGGTCCCACAGCGGGGACGCGGGCAGCAGCGGCTCGTTCGCGAACACGTCGAGGAAGGCGCCGGCCAATGTGCCGCCCTGCAGTGCCGCGATGAGGGCGGGTTCGTCGACCACCTCGCCGCGCGCGACGTTCACCAGCCGCGCGCCGGCCGGCAGCAGGGCCAGCGCGGCCGCGTTGACCAGGCCGCGCGTGCGCTCGCTCAGCGGGCAGGCCAGCAGCAGCCAGTCGGCCTGCGGCAGTACCTCGTGCAGCCGCTCGAAGGGCACGCTGTGCTGCGCCGGCGCAGCGGCGGGGGCGTCGCTGCCGCGCACCGCCACCACGCGCAGGCCCAGCGCCGCCAGCAACGCGCCCAGCCCCTGCCCGATCGGGCCCCAGCCCACCACCACGGCGGTCTGTCCCGCGAGGTCGCGCGGCTGCGTCGTGCCGATCAGCGGCGCCCAGGTCCTGGCACGCTGCGCCGCCAGCAGCTGCGGAAACTGCCGCGCCAGCATCAGCACGCCGGCCAGCGCGCTCTGCACCACCACGCCCGCGTTGGCGCCCGACGACGTGGTCACCTCGACCCCGCGTGCGCGCAGCTCGCCGTACACGGGCCGGTCGGCGCCCGCCGAATGCGCGTGCACCCAGCGCAGCGAGGCCGCGTGGCGCAGGCTGTCGTGAAAGGCCTTGGTGTGCGGCAGCACGCTGTTCTTGGTCGACAGCCCGGTGACGTCGCGCGAGACGAAGGCCACGTCGGCGTCTTCCCCGAGGGCCGCGAGCGTGTGCGCACGGCCGCCCAGGGCGTGGTGCAGGCTGGCGGCGGTCTGCCGCTGCGCGCCGGGGGAGAGCAGGATGCGAAGGGGGGCGCTGTCCGTCATGGGTGTTTCATTCGGCCGTCGCGCCCGATTCGTGCACGATCAGCTTCCACTTTTCATACTCGCTGCGCGCGAACTTGCCGAATTGCTCGGGCGAACCGCCGACCGGGTCGGCGCCTTCGCGGATCATCTGCGCCTGCAGCGACGGCAGGGCCTCGTTCACGGAGGTGTTGAGCAGTGCGATCACCGGTCCGGGCGTGCCCTTGGGCGCGAAGAACCCGAACCACGAGCCGGCAGAGAAACCGGGAAAGCCTTTCTCGGCCACGGTGGGCACGTCGGGCATCGAGCGCGAGCGCTTCGGGCTGCTCACCGCAATGGCGCGCAGCTTGCCGGCCTGGATGTGCGCGATCACCGAGGGGATGGTCGCGAACATGAACTGCACCCGGCCCGCCAGCAGGTCGTTGAGCGCGTTGGCGCCCTTGTAGGGCACGTGCAGCGTCTCGGCGCCCACGCGCTTGCTCAGCATGAAGCTCGACAGGTGCGACGAGGTGCCCACGCCGGTGGAGCCGTAGTTGAGCTTGTTCGGGTTGGCCTTGGCGTAGGCGATGAACTCCTCCAGCGTTTTCACCGGCAGATCGGGGTGCACGACCAGCACGTTGGGCACGTCGGCGATCTGCACCACCGGCACGAGGTCGGTGAGCGGGTCGTAGCTCATGTTCTTGTAGAGCGTCTGGTTGACCGCCATCGGCCCGACCGAATTGACGATCAGCGTGTAGCCGTCGGCGGGCGCGCGCACCACGAACTCGGTGCCGATGTTGCCGCCGCCACCGGGCTTGTTGTCGATGATGAACGACTGCTTGAACTTCTCGCCCAGCTTCTGCGCCACCGCGCGCGCCAGGATGTCGGTGGTGCCGCCGGCCGTGAAGGCCACGACCACGCGCACCGGCTTCGACGGATAGGCCGCCTGCGCGCGGGCCTGCGGCAAGGCGCCCAGGCCGGTGGCCAGCAACGCGGCCGTGCCGAGCAGGCGGCGGCGGGGGAGCAAGGTGTCTTTGTCTCGTGTCATTGTGCTGTCCTCGAAGGGTTACGTTGCGGGGCGCCCGGTGGGAAAGTCGTACAGCACGCCCGGGTTGTCTACCAGCACGCGCCTGCGCAGCGCCTCGTCGGGCAGCCAGCGCGCGAGCAGGTTCAGCAGCGCGCCGTCGTCCGGCACTTGCGCAGCCTCGAAGTAGTTGATGTGCGGCCAGTCGCTGCCCCACACCACGCGCCCGGGGTTGGCCTGCAGCAGGGCGGCAGCGAAGGGGTCGATGTCGGTGTAGGGCGGCCCCATGCCGGTGTTGCGGTCGGCCCCCGAGATCTTGGTCCAGGCATTGCCCTCGGCCAGCATCCGGCACAGCGTGCGAAAGCCTTCGTCGTGCACGCCGCGCAGCGCTGCCATGCGGCCCATGTGGTCGATCACCAGCGGCAGGCCCAGGCGCTGCAGGCGTGGCGCCAGCTCGACCAGGTCCGGCGCGTGGATCCAGATCTGCGCGTGCCAGCCGCGCCCGGCAATGCGCGGCGCCAGCGCTTCGAGCACTTCGATGCCCACGCCGTTGCGGTACACGGCATGGCCGTCGCGCTTGAACAGGTTGACGCGCACACCGCGGATGCCCGCTGCGTGCCAGCGGTCGAGCTCGGCATCGGAGGTGTCGGCCTGCGGTACGGCGATGCCGCGCAGGCGCTGCGGGTGCTGCGAGAGCGCGGCGAGCACGGCGCCGTTGTCGGTGCCGCTGGCGCTGCCGGTGACGAGCACGCCGCGCGCGAGGCCCAGCCGGTCGAGGTGCGCGATGAAGGCCGCGCCCGGATGCTCGGCGGGCGTGTAGCTGCGGTCTTCGGCCAGCGGAAAGCGGTCGTAGGGGCCGAAGACATGGGCGTGGCTGTCGCAGGCGCCGGGCGGCGGCGTGAACGTGACAGGGGCGAAGGCGTCGTGGGGAGGCAGGCAGGGGCGGGTCATGGCGCGTGCGCCCTCAGTCGATCTTGAGCTTGCCGGTCTTCGCGAGCACGTGCGCGCTCGCGTCTTCCTTCTTCAGCGTCGCCAGCCATTCGTCGGGCGACGAGGCCTGGCCGGGGCTGCCGACGGAGATCAAGCGGCGCTTCACGGTCTCGTCGGCCAGCGCCTTGCGCAGCGCGGCGTTGAGCGTGTGGATGACGTCCGGTGGCGTGCCAGCGGGCGCGAGCAGGCCGGTCGCGGTGGTGGCGTCGAAGTCCTTCAGGCCGGCCTCGCGCAGCGTGGGCACGTTCGGCAAGGCGGGGTCGCGGTCCTTCGACATCACGGCCACCGCGCGCAGCATGCCCGACTGGATGTGCGCGGCAGAGCTCGTGAGCTGGTCCACCACGAGGTCGATCTGCCCGCCCAGGAGGTCTGTCAGCGCCGGGGCCGAGCCCTTGTACGGCACGGTGTTGAGGCTCAGCTTGCCGGCCTGCTCCAGCTGCAGCAGCGCGATGTGGTTGGTGGTGCCGGGGCCGGCATGGCCGGCCGTGACCTGGCCCGGCTTGCTGCGCGCGGCCGAGAGCACGGCGTCGATGTCCTTGTACGGGCCTTGTCCGCGCACCGCGATCACCAGCGGCGTGGTGGCGGCCAGGCCGATGGGGGCAAAGTTGTCGAGCGCGTAGGTCGTCTTCGTCATCAGCGGCAGCACGACGAGCGCGTTGGGCGTGCTGACCAGGAGCGTGTAGCCGTCGGGCTGCGCACGCGCCACGTACGACGCCCCGATGGCGCCGCCGGCACCCGCGCGGTTGTCCACGATCACCGACTGGCCGAGGATCTGGCCCAACGCCGGTGCCAACGTGCGCGCGACGACGTCGAGGTTGCCGCCGGGCGCGAACGGCACGACGAGCGTGACCGGTTTCTGCGGGAATTTCTGCTGCGCGAGCGCGGGCAGCGCGAAGGCGGCTGCAAGCGCCGCCAGCACGGCGGGGAGGAATCTTCTCTTCATGGGGCGTTGTCTCTTTGGTTCTTCGGTGTGCGCTTGGGCATCAGTCGCGGAAGCTCGGGTCCATGCGGTCGAGCTTGCGCAGCAGCGCGGGCCATTCCATGAGGCCGTAGGGGCGGCGGGTGCCGGGCTGGTAGTTGTTCCAGGTTTCCTCGAGCACCTCTTGCGGCACGGCCTTGAGCGGCGTGTTGCACGACATCGCGCCGATCTGCGCGCGGCAGGCCAGCTCGAGCCGGTGCATCCAGTTGAAGGCCTCGCCCACGCTGCGGCCCACCACCAGCGCGCCGTGGTTGCGGAAGATCACGGCCTCGCCCTGGCCAAGGTCGGCGAGCAGCGAGGCCTGCTCTTCGGTGTTGAGCACCACGCCCTGGTAGTCGTGGTAGCCGATCTTCAGGAAGCGCATGGCCGTCTGCGTGAGCGGCAGCAGGCCGCATTCGAGCGAGGACACCGCCATCGAGGCCCAGCTGTGCGTGTGGATCACGCAGGCCACGTCGGGGCGCGCCGCATGCACCGCGCTGTGGATCACGTAGCCGGCCTTGTTGATGCCGTAGTTCAGATCGCCGAAGTCGGGCGACGAGAGGATGCGGCCATCGGCGTCGACCTTGATGAGGCTGGACGCGGTGATCTCCTCGTACATCATTCCGTAGGGGTTGATGAGGAACGCGCCGTGCTCGCCGGGCACGTGCGAGGAGATGTGGTTGGCCATCATGTCCGACATGCCGAACAGGTCGACCAGCCGGTAGCACGCAGCCAGGTCGATGCGGGCCTGCCACTCGGCGGCCGAGCACTTGTCTTTCATGGAAGGGATCTGGAGTACGCCAGGGTTCGTCATCTCGGGGTTCCTTTTCGATTGCAGGATTCGGTTCATCGGCGGGTTCAGTCCGCGCCCAGCTGCAGGCGGCTGGGCAGGCGCTTCTCGATCGCGGACTTCAGCAGCGCGGCCGAGCGGAACATGCCGTGCGCGAACTTGCCGTAGGGCAGCGTGAGAAAGAGCGCCATCACCACGCCCAGGTGCACTGCCAGCAGCAGCGCCATGAACTGCGTGTCGCGCCATGCGAGCAGCGCCAGGCCGGTGAGGCTGGTGAGCAGCAGCAGGGCGATGAAGCCGCGGTCCATGGGCCGCTGCGCCACGTCGCCGTGCGCGGCGTTGCGTCGCAGGTTGAGCCACAGCAGGCCGACGGGACCGACCACGAGCCCGATGCCGCCCGCCGTGCCCAGCAGCACCGGCAGGCTGGTGAGCGCATAGGGCGCGTGCAGGTCGAACAGGTAGTGGTACAGCGTCGCCACGCAGGTCGAGGCGAAGCACAGCATGAAGCCGTAGAAGGTGAAGTGGTGCATGCGCCGGCGCCACAGCGTGAAGCGGTCGTCCTCGTTGTTGCAGCCTTCGCCGTGGCCGCCGCCCAGGTACTTGAGGCGCAGCACGTCGCTCACCGCTTCGGTGCTCGCGGGGCCGCGCACGCCGGGCATGGCCGGTGCCTTCCCGGACCCATTCGCGGGGTCGTTCGCGGGCGACACCTCGCGCCAGAAGCGCCGCACGCCCATCGCCAGCGCGAGCACCACGAACAGCGACACCGTGCCGAACAGCAGCGCGAGGAAGTTGTGCGGAAAGATCGCGTAGAAGTTGCCCGCCAGCGGCGCGTGCAGCAGCGAACCCGACATGGCCACGGCCAGCACGAGGAACAGCGCCAGTCCGCCCGCCAGTGCCAGCGCGACGGTGAGGCCGGCCTTCTTGTACAGCGCGCCCATCGCGGGCGGCCAGGCGTAGTCGTGGTAGGTCTGCATGCGCACCTGCGCCATCGCCTGCGGCACGTTCACCGCGAACTCGTGCGGCGGCGCGTACTGGCAGGCATGCAGGCAGGAGCCGCAGTTGTGGCACAGGTTGGCGAGGTAGTGCGTATCGGCCTTGCCGAATTCGAGCCGCCGCGTCATCGCGGGGAACACGGCGCAGAAGCCTTCGCAGTAGCGGCAGGCGTTGCAGATCTGCAGGATGCGGGCGACCTCGCCTTCGCTGGCCGTGAGCGGCAGGGCGGGCTGGATCGGGATCACGCGCGGCGGCGGCGGGGCGCTGCCGATGCCGTCGGCATCCGCACGGGCGCGTGCGACGAGATCAGTGAGCTGCTGCAAGGGCGGTCTCCGGGGAATTTGTCGAAAGGGTCCTGGCGGCTTTCGCTGCCTGCGTGCCGGCGATGCGGCCGAAGGCCGTGCCGATGCTCATGCCGACGCCCGCCGTGTAGCCCTTGCCCAGCACGTTGCCGGCCATCATTTCGCCGGCCACGAACAGGTTGGGGCTGGGCCGGCCGCCGAAGCGCACGGCCGCGGTCTCGTCGACCTTCAGGCCGAGGTAGGTGAAGGTGATGCCGGGGCGCACGGGGTAGGCGTAGAAAGGCGCGGTGTCGAGCGGGCGCGCCCAGTGCGTCTTGGCGGGGGCGAGGCCTTCGGTGTGGCAGTCGTCCAGCGCGGTGTGGTCGAAGCGGCCGACGCGGCAGGCGGCGTTGTAGTCCTGCACGGTGCGCACGAAGGTGGCTTCGTCCAGGCCGATCTTCTGCGCGAGTTCGCCCAGCGTGTTCGCCTGCGTGCCGGTGAACACCGGCGGCATGAAGCGCCCGACCGCCTTCTGGTCGATGACCGACCACGCAATCTGCCCCGGCTGCTGCGCCACCAGGCGTCCCCAGATCGCATAGCGCTTGGGCCAGAAGTCTTCGCCTTCGTCGTAGAAGCGCTCGGCCTCCCGGTTGACCACCACGCCGAGCGACACGCAGTCGATGCGCGTGCAGATGCCGCCGTCGTACAGCGGTGCGCGCGCGTCGATGGCCACCATGTGGCCCTGCGACGGATCGCCGATGCTGTCGGCGCCCGCGGCGATCATGTGCTTGAGCAGCACGCCCTGGTTGAAGCGCGTGCCGCGAATCAGGAAGTTGTCGGCCGGCCATTCGCCGCGCTCGTTCTGGCCCCAGGCTTCGCGCAGCCATTCGCGGTTCGACTCGAAACCGCCGGCGGCCAGCACGCAGCTTTTGGCTTCGATGCGTTCGCCGGCTTCGGTGCACACCGCCACGAAGCGGTCGCCGTCGAGCGCCACCGAGGCCACGGGCGTGTCGTAGCGGATCTGCACGCCCAGCCGCTCGGCGCTGCGGAAATACGCGTTCACCAGCGCCTTGCCCCCGCCCATGAAGAAGGCGTTGGTGCGCGCCACGTGCAGCGCGCCCGACAGCGGCGGCTGGAAGTGCACGCCGTGGCTGCGCATCCAGTCGCGGCAGTTCGACGAGGCGCGAATCACCAGGCGCGCCAGGTGCTCGTCCGTGAGGCCGCCGGTCACCTTCAGCAGGTCCTGCCAGTACTCCTCTTCAGGGTAGGCCTCGACCAGCACGTCCTGCGGCGCATCGTGCATGCAGCGCAGGTTGCGGGTGTGCTGCGAATTGCCGCCTCGCCATTCCTTGGGCGAAGCTTCGAGCAGCAACACCGAAGCGCCGGCCTCGCGCGCCATCAGCGCGGCGCACAGCGCGGCATTGCCGCCACCGACAACCAGTACGTCTATCACTCGTGGGTCTCCTTGGAATGCAGGAGACTTTAGGCAACGGGGCCTTCACGCGAAAGGCCGGTTGGGGCAACGGGTGTTCAGTTCTTGTGAAGACTGGCGCCGGTCCAGCGGCCCTCGCGCACCAGGGCGCGGGCGGTGTCCGCGACCACCACGCGCGCGGCCAGCGCGGCGGGCGAGAGCTCGTCGTCCGACAGGCTCACGAGCAGGTTGCGGCGGCCGACGTGGGCGTCGCCGATCTGCGTGAGCTCCAGGTCGTCGCGGTCGTGCCGTGCCGTGGCGGCGCCGGGCTGCACGGTGGCACCGTAGCCGGCGCGCACCGCGTCCATCAGCAGCGCGAGGCCGTCGACCTCGGCCACGATGTTCGGCGTGACCCGCGCCCGCGCAAAGGCCGCCGTGAGCGTGGCGCGCAGGCCGTGGCTGCCGCTCGGCAGGATCAACGGCACATCGGCCAGCTGTGCCAGGCGCACCTTGGCACCCGTGGGCCGTTGCGCCAGCGTCGGCGACGCGACCACGAAAAGCTTTTCGTCCAGCAGCGGCGTGACGCTCCAGCGCCGCGGCGTGTCGGTCTGGAACAGCACGGCCAGGTCGAGCTGGCGCGATTGCAGCATTTGCGTGAGGTGGCCCGACAGTGCCTCGACCATGTGCAGCCGCACCTCGGGGTAGCGCTCCTGCATGGCCCGCATCAGGGGCACGCCCAGCACGGTGGCGGTGGTGGGGGCCAGGCCCACGCTCACGTGGCCCGACAGGCGGGCTTGCTGCGCCGCGCGCACCGCATCGTCGGCATGGCGCAGCGTGAGTTGCGCCTGGTGCAGAAAGGCCAGGCCTGCGTCGGTGGGCGTGACGCCGGTCGAGCTGCGTTGCAAGAGCCGCGTCGACAGCTCGCCCTCGAGCCGGCTGACCTGCTGGCTCAGCGCGGAGGTGACCACGCCGAGTTCGAGCGCGGCGCGCCCCATGCTGCGGAGTTCGCAGACCTTGACGAAGTAGCGCAGTTGCCTCAGTTCCATGCGCGCATCATCGCGCACACCCGCCAGGAGACACGGACAAAAAAATGGCCGCCGGCACCCGTCGCGCAGGCGCTGGCAGCCGTGGAAACCGGAAACGCCGTGTCGTCTTACTGCTTGTAGCTGTCGTCCACCCGGTCGAGCTTGCGAATCAGCGAAGGCCACACGAAGCTGCCGCCGAGCCCGCCGGTCTGCACCTTCATCGCCTGGCCCACGCCCTCGACGATCTTCGGGTTCACGTGCGTGAGCTCGCTGCCGCCCGACTGCGCCGCGATCTGGATCTGGCAGGTGTTCTCGAAGGTGTACATCGACAGGAAGGCGTCGGCGATGGTCTTGCCGCAGGTCAGCAGGCCGTGGTTGCGCAGCATGAGGAAGTTGGCGTGGCCCATGTCGGCCTGCAGGCGCGGCTTCTCGTCGTCGCGGAAGGCCACGCCTTCGTAGTCGTGGTAGGCAAGCGAGGCCAGCACGAAGGTCGACTGCTGGCTGATGGGCAGCACGCCGTTCTTTTGCGCGCTCACCGCGATGCCGGCCTTGGTGTGGGTGTGCAGCACGCACTGGATGTCTTCGCGCGCGGCATGCACCGCGCTGTGGATGACGAAGCCCGCCGGGTTCACCGGGTAGGGAGAGTCGATGACCTTGTTGCACTGCTGGTCGACCTTGACCAGGCTGGACGCGGTGATCTCGTCGAACATCAGGCCGTAGGGGTTGATCAGGAAGTGGTGCTCGGGGCCGGGCACGCGCGCGCTGATGTGCGTGAACACCAGGTCGCTCCAGCCGTACAGCGCCACCAGGCGGTAGCAGGCGGCGAGGTCGACGCGAAGCTGCCACTCCTCGGCGGAGACCAGCTTCTGGATTTCGGGTTGGGAGAAGGCGTTCATAGGGTGTGTGTCCTTGGGAAGAGTCTCAGGCGGCCGCAGGCTCGGTGAGCGCGGCCTTGTAGATGCTTTGCCTGGGCTGCGCCATCACGCGGCGCAGCATCGGCTCGAACTCGCCGATGGGCAGGGTCTCGGCCTGCGGGTCGAAGGCGGGGTTGTCGTAGAGCGCGCAGAACTCGGCCGTGCGCTCGTAGTGCGGGTGGTCCTTGAAGCTGTCGCGCATGTCGCGGTTCAAGCCGATGTGGTGGAAGAAGTAGTGGCCCTGGAAGATGCCGTGGTGCTGCACCATCCACAGGTTGGCTTCGCTCACGAAGGGCTTCAGGATGGCGGCGGCGATGTCGGGGTGGTTGAAGCTGCCCAGCGTGTCGCCGATGTCGTGCAGCAGCGCGCACACCACGTACTCCTCGTCGCGGCCGTCGCGCAGCGCGCGCGTGGCGGTCTGCAGCGAGTGGGTGTAGCGGTCGACCGGAAAGCCGCCGTAGTCGCCTTCGAGGATCTGCAGGTGCTTGATCACGCGCGCGGGCAGGCCGCCGGTGAACTGCATGAACTCGCCGCCGATCAGTTGCCAGTCTTCGCGCGTGCTCTCCTGCATGCTCTTGAAACTTGCGCGTGCGTTCATCGGGGGGCTCCGTTATCTGTTCGTGGGGTGCCGGCCACTTTAGACCCCGGCTTGACGCCCAACTGTCAAAAATTTGACAATGCAGGGTGCTCGTAAACCCCTGTCCCCCGGGGGACGGCCCACCCTTGCGGACAGATGCCTCCCACCACCAAGCCACGCCTTTCCGCCCCGCATCGCGCGGCGCTGGAGCGCAACCCGTGGTTCACCAGCATGCCGCGCGCGCAGCGCGACGCGCTGGTGGGCGCGGCCGAGCTCATCCATGTGCGCCGCGGCGCAATGGTGTTCCGCCAGGGCGACTCGATCGAGGCGGCGGGCGGCGGCTTCTACGGGCTGGTGGCCGGCACCATCAAGATTTCGTCGCTGCGCCAGGACGGGCGCGAGGCCATCCTCGCGATGCTGGAGCCGGGCATCTGGTTCGGCGAGATCACGCTGATCGACGGGTCGCCCCGCACCCACGATGCCACCGCGCTAGAAGCGCTCGACCTGCTGGTGGTGCCGCCCGAGGCCTTCGCGCGGCAGATGCGCGACGTGGTCTTTTCCAATGCCATGGTCGCGCTGCTGGCGGCGCGCGTGCGCATGCTCTACGGCCTGACGGAAGACGCCACCCTGCGCAGCCTGCGCGCACGGGTGGCGCACCGGCTGCTGGTGCTGGCGCGCGGCGACGCTACGCAGTCGGTGCACCTTCGCCACGTGGTGATGCTGTCGCAGGAGGCGCTGGCAATGATGCTCGGCGTGACGCGGCAAACGCTGTCGAAGGAACTCAATGCGCTGGCCGGCGAGGGCGTGATCGCGCTGGGCTACGGGCGCATCGAACTGCTGTCGCTCGATGCGCTGCAGGCGCTGGTGAGCACCGGCTGATGCCCGTTGCAGGGAGGCACGCACGGGCATCGGCCCGTGCGCGGCTCAGCGAAGGATGCGCCCGTCGGCCGAGATGCTGATCAGGTCGATGCGGCGCACGTTGTCGCGCAGGCCCGGGCGCAGGTTGATGCGAAAGCCGCCCACGTCGTAGTCGGTCATGCCGGTCATGGTGCGTTGCAGGGTCGCGGTGTTGAAGCCGCGGCCCGCGCGGCGCACCGCTTCGCCGGCCGCCTTGGCCGCGATGAAGCCCTCGAGCCCTTCGTACGACGCGGTCTGGTCGGAGGTGTCCACGGCCGCGAGGTATTCCTTGACGATCGGAATGGCCGAGGGCCTCGGCGAGGGCACCACCTGCGAGATGACGATGCCGCCGATGTCCTTGCCCAGCATGGCGTAGAGCGGGTCGATGCCGACGATCGAGAAGGCCATGAAGTTGCCCGTGTAGCCGCTCTTGCGCAGCGTGCGGATGGCGTTGGCCGTGGTGCCCGACAGCGACACCAGCACGATGGCCTGCGGCGACTTCTGCTGCACGCCCTTCAGCGCGGCGCCGAGCTTGTCGCCGTTGGGCGGCACCAGCGCGGTGGCGACCAGCGCGGGCAGCTTCAGCTCGGCGATGGCCTGCTCGACCGCCGCGAGGCCGGCGCGGCCCATGGCGTCGTCGTCGCCCACCAGCGCCACGCGCGTCTGCCCCACGGTGGCGCACTGGCGCACGATCTTGAGGGCCTCGTCGATCATGCCGGGCCGCACATGGAACACGTTGGGATGGTCGGTGCCGCGCAGGTTGTCGGCGGCCGCGAAGGGCGCGAACAGCAGGCTGCCCTGCTGGGTGGCGACGTTCGCGCCGGCCTCGCTGCTGGCCGTGCCGACGAAGCCGAACAGCATGTCGGCCTTGTTCGCGCCGAGCAGGGTGCGCGCGTTGGCGGTGGCGCGGGCGGCGTCGTAGCCGTCGTCGAGCTGCAGCAGCTTCAGCTGGAGGCCGCTGGCGGCGTTGCGTTCGTTGAAGTCGGTCACTGCGAGGCGGCTGCCGGCGGCGAAGGCGCTGCCGATTTCGCTGGCCCCGCCGGTGAGCGGCACCGATTGGCCCAGCAGCACCACGCGCGGGGCACCGCCTGCGGCACCCGCCGCGGCGCGGGTGGTCTGCGCCATGACGGGGCCCGCCATGCCGCCGACGCCGCTGGCCAACAGCGTCGCACCATATGCCTTGGCCAGCCATTCCCTGCGCGATGCGTTCATTGGACACTTTCTTTAACAGTAGTAAAAAAGTGTAGCAATTTCAGGGCCAAGGGGGAAGGCGGAGGACGCGTAGATCGCGCAAATCACCGGGCCGGCCGGCCCGGCTTCAAAGGTTGCGGCCCTTTGGCCCTTTGGCCCTTCGGCCCTTCGGCCCTTTGGCGCCTTGCGCGCCCGCCCCCGGCCGGCGCCCGCTCAGGCGGCGCGCTCGAACACCAGGTCCCACACGCCGTGGCCCAGCTTGATGCCGCGGTTCTCGAACTTGGTGAGCGGGCGGTACGCGGGCTTGGGCGCGTAGGCCTCGGCCGTGTTGCGCAGCAGCGGCTCGGCGGCCAGCACCTCGAGCATCTGCTCGGCGTAGGGCTGCCAGTCGGTGGCGCAGTGGATGTAGCCGCCGGGGCGCAGGTGCTGCGCGAGCTTGGTCACGAATTCGGGCTGGACCAGGCGGCGCTTGTTGTGGCGCTTCTTGTGCCACGGGTCGGGAAAGAAGATGTGCACGCCGGCCAGCGTGCCGGGCTGCAGCATGTGGTCGAGCACGTCGACCGCATCGTGCGCGCAGATGCGGATGTTCGGGATCGACTGCTCGCCGATGCGCTTGAGCAGCGCACCCACGCCGGGCTCGTGCACCTCGCAGCACAGGAAGTTGGTTTCGGGCAGCACCGTGGCGATGTGCGCGGTGGCCTCGCCCATGCCGAAGCCGATCTCCAGCACCGTCGGCGCGTCGCGCCCGCCGAAGGCTGCCGCGAGGTCGAGCGGCTCGGCCTGGTAGGGCAGCAAAAACAGCGGGCCCAGCTCGGCGAAGGCGCGCGCCTGGCCGTCGGTGGTGCGCCCGGCGCGCTTCACGAAGCTCTTGAGGCGGCGGTGCAGCGGGTGCGGCTTGGACGCGTCGCGGCTGCTGTCGCCGCTCTCACCGTCTTCGGAGGCGGGCGCATCGTCGCTGGGCGGGAGGTCGTGGGGCACGGTGTCGGGAATGTTCATGAGGGCCGCGAATTGTAGAGAGCGCGCCATTCGGGCACCCAGGCGGCCAATGCGGCGGCGCAATCGGTGGACGTGGCGGGGGACAGCCCCAGCACCTGCGCGGCACGGTCGAGCGCGGCCAGCGCGGCTTGCGGCGTGCCGGTGTCGATCGAGGTGGCGCCGTTCTGCTTGGACAGCTTGTCGCCGTCGGCGCCGCGCACCAGCGGCGTGTGCAGGTAGCCGGGTGTGGGGAAACCGAGCGCGCGCTGCAGCAGCACCTGGCGCGCCGTGTTGTCGGCCAGGTCTTCGCCGCGGACCACGTCACTCACGCCTTGTTCGGCGTCGTCGACCACCACGGCCAGTTGATAGGCCCAGGGCCCGTCGGCGCGCCGCAGCACGAAGTCGCCGACCTCGCGACCCACGTCCTGCTGCTGCGGGCCCAGGCGCCGGTCGGTCCAGCACACGTCGGCGTCCAGCTTGAAAGCGGCAAAGCGCCAGGCGCGCGCGGGCTTGCCGTGCAGGCCGTCGCGGCAGGTGCCGGGGTAGACACGCTCGCCGTGCCGTTCGGGTGTCTGGCCGAGCCTGGCCAGCGCCTCGCCGATGTCCTTGCGCGAACAACCGCAGGGGTAGGCCAGGCCGCGCGCCTGCAAGGTGGCCAGTGCGGCCTCGTAGCGCGCGGTGCGCTGCGTCTGCCACACGGGGGGGGTGTCGGGCAGCAGGCCGCAGGCGGCCAGTTGCTGGAGGATGTGCTCGCCCATGCCGGGCAGGCAGCGCTCGGTGTCGGCGTCCTCGATGCGAATCAGCCAGCGCGCCTGCGGGCCGCGGGCGCGCACGTCGAGCCAGCTCGCAAGCGCAGCCACCAGCGAGCCCGCATGCAGCGGCCCGGTGGGCGAGGGCGCGAAGCGGCCGGTCTCCCCCATTCCGCCATCAGATCACTGCGAGTGCCAGCGACAGGCCCGAGAGGAAAGCGTCTTCCACGCGGTGGCCCGTGCACCAGTCACCGGCCACGCCGATGCGTGCCTTGGCATCCCACAGGTGGGTGGTGCCCACCGGCACCTGGGTCTGCGCTTCGTTCCAGCACACCGCCTGGGCATGCGAGGGCGTGGCATGGATGCCGGTGATCTCGGCAAAGGCGCGCAGCAACTTGGCCTCGACGCGCGGTGCGTCGTCGCGCAGGTGCTCCTGCGACCAGGCGGCGCTGGCCTGCAGCGTCCAGCGCTCGATGCGTTCGCGGCCGGGCTTGGACGATTCGCGCGCCAGCCACGCCACGCGGTGGTGGGTGCTGCGCGCCGCATTCCATTGCGGGCCGAGGTGCGACATGGTGGGCTGGTTGGCCTGGGGGTAGGCGACCATCAGCGTCCAGCAGGGAGCGATGCGCACCGGCTCCACCTTGCGGCTCAGCGTGGCCGAGAGCTTGCCGTCGCCCAGCAGCGCGCGGGCGCGCGACGGCGGCACGGCCAGCAGGACGGCGTCGAAGCCGGAGTACACGTGCTGGGAGTCTTCCGCACCCGCGGTGCGCAGCTGCCAGCGCTTGGGGTCGAGCGCATCGGGCTCGATCTGCGTGACCTGCGTGCCGGTGACCAGGCTGTCGCCCAGCGGCTTGGCCCAATGGGCCACCAGCGCGTGCATGCCGGGCTGGGCCACCCAATGCGGTTCGAGCGAGGGCAGGGCGGCCTCGGCCACGCGGCCGTGGGCGTCGAGCACGCGCACCAGGTTGGCGCTCCATCGCTTGCACACACCGGGCGCGGTCTCCAGCGCCAGTGCAAAGCGCGGATCGCGCACGGTGAAGTACTGCGCGCCGCTGTCGAAGCGGCCGAAGGCCGTGTCGATGCTCGCCATGCGCCCGCCGGCCGTGGCGTCGCGTTCGAACAGCGTGACCCTGTGGCCGGCTTGCACCAGCGTGCGGGCGCAGGCCACCCCGGCGATGCCGGCGCCGACGACGGCGTAGTGGCGCGGGGTGGCTGGGGTTCGGTGGCGGTCGGCCGGCTTTGCCGACTGTGCTTTGGCGCGAGTGGTCATGAAAGACTCTTTTCTTCTGGAGGGAATGCGGTTGGATGTGTCCGCACTCTACATCGGTCCGGCAGGGGCTTCGCCTGAGGGCACACCCTTAGCGCGGCCGCGCGGAATCTGCGTCATCCTTATCGACCCCGGTGCCGCTCCAGCAACGCACGCCGCGTGCCTTCGTGCTCGAACTGCGCGAGCCACCATTCGAGCGCGCGCCCCGGCTTGCCCGCGCTGCGCACCCGCCATGCGCAATGCATGGTGCCCAGCGGCGCCTTGCGCTCGGTCTTCAGCTCGACCAGGTGGCCGGCCTCGATGTAGGGCCGCGCCATCGGCTCGGGAAGAAAGCCGCCGCCCAGCCCATGCAACTGCGCCGCGATCTTGGCCTGCATGCTGGGCACCGTGAGCACGTCCTGCCCGCCCATGAGGTTGACCGTCATCGGCGTTCCATGGCGGGCCGAGTCGGCGGCCGCCACTGCGCGGTGCTGGCGCAGCACGGCGTCGCTCAGCGGCTGCGGCAGGCGCGCCAGCGGATGGTGCGGCGCCACGGCGTAGACGAAGCGCAGCTCGCCGATCAGCCGGCTGCGGATGCCGGTGGCGGTGAAGGTCAGGCTCGCCGCGTCGATCACCGCGCCGATGGCCAGGTCGGCCTCGCCGCTGGTCAGTGCCTCGATGGTGCCCAGCAGCGTCTCGTCGCGCAGCTTGAGCCGCGTGGGCGGCTCCAGCGCGAAGAAGGCGGTGGCCAGGTCGAGCAGCGGGTCGCGCG
The DNA here is from genome assembly GCF_056394985.1 of Variovorax sp. 10N412. Classification (NCBI taxonomy): domain Bacteria; kingdom Pseudomonadati; phylum Pseudomonadota; class Betaproteobacteria; order Burkholderiales; family Comamonadaceae; genus Variovorax; species Variovorax sp. 10N412. The sequence continues at coordinate 253,999 of NZ_JBFTIO010000001.1, read as the reverse complement.
CGATCACGCTGTCGACCGCGATGGTCAGCATCGGCTCCCAGCCGGTGGCCACACGCTTCACGCGATTGGCCACCGCGTCGATGTCGCTCAGCAGGCGCTCGGCCTCGCGCAGCAACTCGGCGCCGGCCTCGGTCACCTTGGCCTGGCGGGCGCTGCGGTCGAACAGCAGCACGTCGAGCGCGTCCTCGATCTGGCGCACCCGGTAGCTCAGCGCACTGGGCACCAGGTCGAGCGCGCGGGCGGCAGCGGCAAAGCTGCCGGTGGCGGCCACGGTCTGCAGCATCGACAGGGCGTCGGGGGTCAGCACATCTCGGGGGCTAGGCATGGCGGCTCCATTGATCAAATTATTTGAATGGTGCCATCAAACCGCAGCATCTTTTCGAAGGGGGTGCGGGCCTAAAGTTCTTTACATCCGCTGCGCATCCGGCGCGGCATGCAAAGAAGGCCCGGACAGCCCCCACTGGGGCAGGGCCGCCAAGGAGTTCACGATGTTGCAAGTCCGTAAATCACAGGAACGCGGTTATGCCGACCATGGCTGGCTGCGCTCGTTCCACAGCTTTTCCTTCGCCGGCTACTACGACCCGGCCCACATGGGCTTCGGCAACCTGCGGGTGATCAACGAAGACCGCGTGGCCGCGGGCGCCGGCTTCGGCACCCATGGCCACAAGGACATGGAGATCATCAGCTACGTGCTTTCTGGCGAACTGGCGCACAAGGACAGCATGGGGAACATCGAGTCCATTCCGCCTGGCGACGTCCAGCGCATGAGCGCGGGCCGCGGCGTGATGCACAGCGAGTTCAACCACAAGAAGGACGAGACCACGCACTTCCTGCAGATCTGGATCCAGCCGAACGTGCACGGCATTGCCCCGGGCTACGAGCAGAAGGCGTTCAGCGACGCCGAGAAGCGCGGCAAGCTGCGCCTGGTCGCCTCGCCCGACGGCAGCGACGGCTCGGTGACGGTGCATGCCGACGCCCGCCTGTACGCCGGCCTGCTCGACGGCGAAGAAAAGGCCAGCCTGGCGCTCGACCCGGCGCGCAAGAGCTACGTGCACCTGGTGCGCGGCGAGCTCGAAGTGAACGGCCAGAAGCTCGTGGGCGGCGACGCCGCGATGCTCGAAGGCGAGTCGCAACTGGCACTGGGCGCGGGCAAGGACGCCGAAGTGCTGGTGTTCGACCTGGCCGCCTGATTTCCCCTGCCGGATGCCTCGCGCCCCCGGCTTTTTTCTGTTCCCTTTCACATTTCAACAACCGAGGAGTTTTCAACCATGGCAACCACCACCAACCACCCCCTTGCTGCAGCCCAGGACACACTGGCGCTCGTCGGCCGCATCCTGATCGCCACGCTGTTCATTCCTGCCGGTTTCGGCAAGCTGATGGGCTTCGCGGGCACCGTCGGCTACATCACCAAGGTGGCGGGCCTGCCGCTGCCCGAGGTGGCGGCAGCGATCGCGATCATTGTGGAACTGGGCCTGGGCATCGCGCTGCTGGTCGGCTTCAAGACGCGCTGGACGGCGCTGATCATGGCGATCTTCACGGTCGCCACCGCACTGTTCTTCCACAAGTTCTGGGCCGACGCTACGCAGAATATCCAGTTCTTCAAGAACATGGCCATCGCCGGCGGCCTGCTGTCCTTCGCAGCCTTCGGCCCGGGCCGCTTCAGCATCGATAGAAACTAAGCTCTCCCCCCAGACTTCACGCACTGCGTGTCGCTTCTACTCCCCCCTCGCCGGGGGCAACACCGCAGGCCCGGCAAAGCCGGTTCCTCGGTGTTTCGCGAAAAGCCCCCCACATCCCTTCAGGAGCTCTCACCATGGCAAACATCGTCGTCGTCTTCCATTCCGGCTACGGCCATACCCAACGCGTGGCGCAGGCCGTGGCGGACAGTGCCGGTGCGCAGCTGCTCGCCATCGACGCCGACGGCAACCTGCCCGAAGGCGGCTGGGAAACCTTGGCCGCCGCCGACATGATCGTCTTCGGCTCGCCCACCTACATGGGCGGCGTGAGCTGGCAGTTCAAGAAGTTCGCCGATGCGTCGTCGAAGGTCTGGTACACGCAGGGCTGGAAGGACAAGCTCTTCGCGGGCTTCACCAACAGCGCGACGATGAACGGCGACAAGGTCACCACCATGAGCTACCTGTGGACGCTGGCGATGCAGCACAGCGGCATCTGGGTCAGCATGGGCATCCTGCCGACCAACAACAAGGCGGCCACGCGCGACTCGATGAACTACGTGGGCGGCTACGGCGGCCTGCTGACGCAGTCGCCGTCGGATGCGAGTTCGGCCGAGATTCCCAAGGGCGACCTCGACACCGCCCGCGCGTTCGGCGAGCGCATTGCCGCAGTGGCAACATCACGCGGGTAATTCGATACCCAGTCCATACCCAGCCCTCACGGAGAACACGATGACCGACGCCACCCAAGACCCCCAGCTGCTCACACCGCACGACAAGGACCTGGGTGGTGGCTTCAAGGTGCGGCGCCTGCTGCCCGCGGCGCAGCGCCGCTCGGTCGGCCCCTTCGTTTTCTTCGACCATTTCGGCCCGGCCGCCGAGCAGCCCGGCAGCGAGCACGACGTGCGGCCGCATCCGCACATCGGCCTCTCCACGGTCACCTATCTCTTCAAGGGCGCGATGATGCATCGCGACAGCCTGGGCAGCGTGCAGGAAATCTTGCCTGGGGCCATCAACTGGATGACCGCCGGGCGCGGCATCGTGCACTCCGAACGCAAGCCCGAGCGCCTGAAGGCCGACACCTACGTCAACCACGGCCTGCAGCTGTGGGCTGCGTTGCCGCAGGCGCATGAAGAAGCCGAGCCCAGTTTCGAGCACACGCCGGCCGAGGCGATTCCCGAACTGGTGGCGCAGGGTGCCGATGTGCGCGTGCTGGTGGGCGAGGCCTTCGGCGCGCGCTCGCCGGTGAAGACGCTCTCGCACACCGTGTACCTCGACATCGCGCTGCCCGCGGGCGGGCGCTTCGAATTTCCTGCGCTGGCACCCGAGCTGGCCGTGTACGCGGTCGATGCCGACATTGCCGTCGACGGCGAGCCGGTTCCCGCGCACACGATGGCCGTGCTGTCCGACGGGCAGGGCGCAGTGCTCACGTCGAGCACTGCGGCGCGGCTGATGGTCATCGGCGGCGCGCCGCTCGACGGCCCGCGCTACATCACCTGGAACTTCGTCTCCAGCCGGCGCGAGCGCATCCTCGAAGCGGGCGCCGACTGGGCTGCGCAGCGCATGGGCCATGTGCCCGGAGAGACCGAATTCATTCCGCTGCCGGGCAAGCCCTTCGGCGTGCGCGAGCCAGACACGGGCACCACGCCGGTGTAAGTCCGGTAGGACAAGGTGTGACCCCGGTCTGACACCGCGCGGTTCGCGCAGACGAAAAAAAGGGCCCGACGCATCGGGCCCTTTTGTTTTTGCGTGGCGCGAAGAGCGCCACGCGGGGTGAGCGGATTACTCGTTGCCGATCGCCACGGTTTCGGAGGGCGACGCACCCGACGGGGCCTTCGGCAATTCGATCACCGCATTGCGCCCACCGCGGGCACGCCAGGCCGAGAAGCCCACGCCGGCCAGCAGCAGCACGCACAGGCCGATGAAGGTGCCGCTGATCGGGCGCGTCACGAACACCGACATGTCGCCGCGCGAGAGCAGCAGCGCGCGGCGGAAGTTCTCTTCCACCATCGGCCCGAGCACGAAGCCCAGCAGGATGGGCGCGACCGAGAACTCCAGCGACATCAGCAAGGCGCCGACGATGCCGAACACCAGCACTTCCCAGATCTGGAACAGGCTGTTCTGCGTGCTGTACACGCCGGTCGCAATGAAGAACATCGCGGCCGGGAACAGGTACTTGTAGGGCACCTTCAGCAGCTTCACCCACACGCCGATCAGCGGCACGTTCAGCACCACCAGGATCACGTTGCCGATCCAGAACGAGGCGATCAGGCCCCAGAAGATGTCCGGATGCTCGGTGATGAGCTGCGGGCCGGGCTGGATGCCCTGGATCAGCAGCGCACCCAGGATCAGCGCCATCACCGCGTCGCCCGGAATGCCCAGGCTCATGGTCGGAATGAAGTCGACCTGCGTCTTCGAGTGGGCCGAGGCCTCGGGGCCGGCCACGCCTTCGATCATGCCGGTGCCGAACTTGTTCGGCGTCTTCGACACCTTGCGCTCCAGCGCGTAGGCGATGAAGGTGGTGATGGTCGGGCCCGTGCCGGGCATGGCGCCGAACACCGTGCCGACGATGGTGCCGCGGATCATCGCGGGGAAGGCGCGCTTGAGCTCTTCCTTGCTCGGGCGCATGTCGCTCAGCTTGAGCGTGCCGGTGTCGCCGATGGCCTTCATGCGGTTCACGTTGAGCAGGAAGTCGGCCACGCCGAACAGGCCCATCGAGATCGCCACCAGCTCCAGGCCGTCGCTGAGTTCAGGCAGGCCGAACGCGAAGCGGAAGCTGCCGCTGTTCACGTCGGTGCCGACCACGCCGCACAGCAGGCCGAAGAGGGTCATTGCCACGCCCTTGAGCGGGGAGCCGCGCGACATGGTGGAGCCTGCCAGCAGGCCCAGCATCATGATCGAGAAGATCTCGGTGGGGCCGAACTTGAAGGCGATCTGCACCAGCAGCGGCGAGGCGAAGATCATCACGATGATGCCGACCGACGCCGCGAAGAACGAGGCGATCATCGTCACCCCGAGCGCGACGCCTCCCTTGCCCTGCTTGGTCATGGGGTACCCGTCCAGACAGGTGACCGCATGCGGCGGGTGCGAAGGCATGTTCATCAGGATGGCGCCGATGGCACCGCCGTACTGCGAGCCGTAGAAGATGCCGGCCAGCATCAGGATGGCGGGCACCGGGTGCATCACGTAGGTGAGCGGCAGCAGGATCGAGATGGCCTGCAGCGCGCCCATGCCCGGCAGCACGCCGATCAGGTTGCCCACCAGCACACCGAAGAAGGACCACATCAGGTTCGAGCCCTGGAAGGCCACGCCGAAGCCGAACCACAGGTCGTGCAGTGATTGACCGATCATGATTTCAGCCTCCCCACTGGAACAGGGGGAGCTGCAGCTTGAGCGCCCACCAGAAGACGACGACCGCGATGAAGCACATCGCGAGGGAGAGCAGCAAGGCCTCGGTCAGCGTGTTGTCGCGGTCGCCGAGCGCCGAGATGAACACGATGGCGAAGGTCGCCGGCAGCAGGCCGCCGTACTCGCCGAACAGCAGGAACGCGAGGATGCCCAGGATGATGCAGACGCCGCCGCGAATGTCGGGCATGCCGCCCGGGTGACCGTGCGAGGCGGCCTCTTCGCTGGCGCCGGTGGCGGGCTTGTCGCCGCGCGCCGAGACGGCGATCAGCAGGCCCGTGAGCGCCAGCAGCGCGCCCAGCGCGACCGGGAAGAAGCCCGGTCCCATGTGCGCGAGCTCGCCCACGCGGTAGCCGACGCCGGCATAGACGGCGGCCAGGCCAATGACGATCAGCAGGGCGCCGCCGTAGTAGTCTTTCTTGAATTTCGATGCGGGCCGAAGCGCGTGAGAGGCCGGATTTTCACCGAGCGGGTGCTGCATAAGTCTCCTTCGTTGGGAAGGAGCGCAGTCTAGGAATCGAGGCTTTCAATCCCCTTTCGGAGAAGTCTCAAACGCCTCGCCGACCCTCAAAATACGTGTAATCACGTACCGTCGTATCCGGTGAAACCCTTGCAAAAACTGGCTTCGCGGGCCCGTCAGAAGGCGTGCAGCGGCAGCCGAAGAATGGCGCGCAGGCCGCCGCCGGTTGCGCTCTCAGGCATGTCCGCGCTGTCGAGTTCGATCTCGCCGCCGTTGCGCCGCGCATAGCTGCGCGCAATGGTCAGGCCCAGGCCCGCGCCGTGCGCGGCACCCGTGCCCACGGACGCATCGCGATGGAAACGTTCGAACACGCTGTCGCGCCGCTCGGGCGGAATGCCCGGGCCGCTGTCGCACACCTCCGCCAATGCGTGGGAGGCTTCCCGCCGCACGGTCACCGTGATGTTGCCGCCGCGTGGCGTGTACTTGATGGCGTTGTGCACGAGGTTGGCCAGCACCTCGTGCACTTCGGCGGCGTTGGCGGCCACGGGCAGCACGGGCGTGTCGTTCGCGTCGTCTGCCTCGTCGGTGCCGTCGGAGTCGTCGTCAGGGGCGGCGATGTGTTGGGCGGCGCTGTCGCCGCGCGCGTCGACCCAGCCCAGGTCCTGGTCGTTCTCGCGCGCCAGCGGCAGGTATTGCAGCACCACGCCGCGCGCAATGGCGTTCAGGTCGACCACGGGCAGCCCGGCCGGCGCGACGTCGTCCTCGGTGGTGGCATGGGCCAGCGCCAGCAGCTGCTCGCTCAGGCGGCGCGTGCGCGACAGCTGCGCCACGATGGCGTGCAGCGACTCGCGCATGCGTGCCGGGTCGGTCTCGCGCACCGCGTAGCCGGCCTGGATCGACAGGATGCTCAGCGGCGTGCGCAACTGGTGCGAGGCATCGGCCAGGAACTGCGACTGCTCGGCCACCATGCGCCGGTGGCTCGCGATGTGGTGGTTCACCGCGTCCACCAGCGGTGCCACTTCCTGCGGCACGCCGCTGGCGTCGAGCGGCTTCAGGTCGTCGCGCGGGCGCTCGCGCAGCGAGCGGCGCAGGCGGTCCAGCGGGCGCAGCGTCCAGGCCACGCCCAGCCACACCAGCAGCGCCATCACCAACACCATGCGCGTGTCGCGCAGCAGCTCCTGGCGCAGCGATTCGGCCTGCGCGTCGGTGCGCGGGCCGGTGCCCTCGGCCGCCTGCACGAGCACGCTGTACGACACGCCCGGGTGCACGTGGTCGTACACCGTCTGGCGCAGCGCGGCCACGCGCACCGGGTGTTGTTCGTGCACCGCGTCGTAGAACACCGGCGTGCCGTCGGGCGGGCGCTGCTGCATGTGTTCGGGTGGGCGGGGCAGGCCCGGCACCCCCATGAGCGTGGTCTCGGGCGAGTTCACGTCCAGCGTCTCGCCCTTGGGAATGCGCTGCACCCCGACATGCAGGTACTTGTAGCGCAGGTGCGTCGACTCGAACATCGCCTGGATCGAGAAGGGCTCCTGCACGCGCACGCTGCCGTCACTGGCCACCACGATGCCGTTGGCCAGCGCCTGCACGGGTTCGAGCAGGCTCTGGTCGTAGGCGACCACCAGCGAGTCGGTCAGCGCGTGGTAGTCGTTCCAGCTGTCCAGCGCCAGCAGCGCGACCATGCCCGGCAGCAGCAGCGCGAGCAGGCGCGCGCGGATGCCGAAGCGCTGGGGCTCAGTCGGTGTCGGCGAGGTCGGAAGCGAGGGGCGCACGGGGGGCTGAGGATCCATCGGCAATGCTCTCGAGCATGTAGCCCAGGCCGCGCACGGTGACGATGCGCACGTCGCTGTCGGCCAGCTTGCGCCGCAGCCGGTGCAGCACCACCTCGATGGCGTCGGGCCCCGCGGTGCTGTCGTTGGTGAACACCTTGGCGAACAGCTGGGGCTTGCCCACCGGCGAGCCGCTGCGCATCAGCAGCGCGGTGAGCGCGGCCTGCTCGCGCGGCGTGAGCGACAGCAGCGTGCCGCGCAAGGTGAAGGCGTGGCTTTCGCTGTCGTACGAGAGCGAGGCGCATTGCAGGCGCGGGTGCTGCTTGCCGCGGCTGCGCCGCACCAGCGCCGCGAGGCGCGCCTCGAGCTCGACCAGCTCGAAAGGCTTGGTCAGGAAATCGTCGGCGCCCAGGTTCAGGCCGCGCACCCGGTCCTGCAGGGCGCCCTGCGCGGTGAGGATCAGCACCGGCGTGCGGTCGTCGGCATTGCGCATGTCGGCCAGCACGCTCAGGCCGTGCTTGTCGGGCAGGCGCAGGTCGAGCACGATGGCGTCGTACTCGGTGCCGGCCATGAAGGCCTCGGCCGTGCGCGCGTCGGGCGCGTGGTCGGCGACGAAGCCGCTCTGGGTCAACGCCCGGATCAGCCACGAGGCCATGTCCAGTTCGTCTTCCACCAGGAGGATGCGCATGGGAGGCTGCCGGTTACTTCTTGAGGCCGAGATTCAGGTCGACGTCTTCCGACGCGCGCGCGCTGGCGTCGGCCGCGCGCGCACTCAGGTCGGGCGACAACGCGCGCCGGCCGTCGAACACGAAGCAGTCGCCGTGGTAGTGCGCACCACCCACCTGTTCGAAATATTTCAGGATGCCGCCTTCGAGCTGCAGCACATGCTCCACGCCTTCTTCGCGCATCAGGATCGCCGCCTTCTCGCAGCGGATGCCGCCGGTGCAGAAGCTCACCACCGTCTTGCCCGCGAAGTCGGCGCGGTGCGCCTTGAGCGCGGGCGGGAATTCGGTGAACTTGGTGATGCGCCAGTCGATCGCGCCGTCGAAGCTGCCCTCGTCGACCTCGAAGTCGTTGCGCGTGTCGAGCAGCGCAATTTCACGGCCTTCGTCGTCATGGCCCTGGTCGAGCCAGCGCTTGAGCGTCGGCGCGTCCACGCCGGGCGCGCGGCCGGCCGAGGGCTGGATGGCGGGGTGGTCCATGCGGATGATCTCGCGCTTGAGCTTCACCAGCATGCGGCGAAAGGGCTGGGCCTGCGACCAGCTTTCCTTGGCTTCCAGGTCGGCAAAGCGCGCATCGGCGCGCAAATGGGCCAGAAAAGCCCGAACGCCGTCGGCGGCGCCGGCCAGGAACAGGTTGATTCCCTCGGGCGCCAGCAGGATGGTGCCCATGAGGTCCAGGGCCTGGGCGCGGGCGCGCAGGTCTTCACGCAGCACGGGGCTGTCGTCTATGCCTACGAATTTGTAGGCCGCGATATTCAAAATCTCTTGCACGGGGGGCGATTGTAGGGATCGTTAACTCACATGGTGGAGGGAGTGCTTTCTACTTTCTACAATGGACCGATGTTTGTTCACCTGCGCCTGCACACCGAATTTTCCGTCGTCGACGGCACCAACCGCATCGACGAAGCCATCAAGGCCGCCGCCTCGGACCACCAGCCCGCGCTGGCCATCACGGACCTGAACAACCTGTTCGGGGCGATCAAGTTCTACAAGCAGGGCCGCAGCAAGGGCGTCAAGCCCGTCATCGGCGCCGAAGTGTTCGTCGACGGGCTGGGCAAGGAGCCCGGCGCGCTCACCCGCATCGTGCTGCTGGTGCAGAGCACCGAGGGCTACCTGAACCTGTCCGAGCTGCTCGCGCGGGCCTGGACGCAGAACGTGAGCCGCGGCCAGTCGCAGGCGGCCTGCAAGCTCGAATGGATCGAGGAACTCTCGGGCGGCTTGATCGCCCTGTCGGGTGCGCAAGCCGGCCCGCTCGGCCAGCCCCTGCTGCAGGGGCAGGAAGAGCGCGCGGCCGAACTGGCCCTGCGGCTGGCCGGCATGTTCCCGCACCGCTTCTACATCGAGCTGCAGCGCGCCGGCCGCCCCGAGGACGAGCCGCACGTGATTGCCGCCGTGAAGCTCGCCGCCCGCCTGAAGCTGCCGGTGGTCGCCACGCACCCGGTGCAGTTCGCGGCCCGCGAAGACTACGAGGCGCACGAGGCGCGCGTGTGCATTTCCGAAGGCGAAATTCTCGGCAACCCGCGCCGCGTGCGCCGCTTCACCGACGAGCAGTACTTCAAGTCGAGCGCCGAGATGCAGGCGCTGTTCGCCGACGTGCCGAGCGCGCTGGCCAACACGGTGGAAATTGCCAAGCGGTGCAACCTGACGCTGGTGCTCGGCAAGCCGCAGCTGCCCGACTTTCCGACGCCCTTCATCGCCGACGGCGTGCGCATGCCGATCGACGACTTCTTCCGCCAGGAGTCTTTCGAGGGGCTCGAAGTGCGGCTGGCGCACCTCTACCCCGACGCAGCCAAGCGCGACGCCGAACGTCCGCGCTACGTTGAACGCCTCGAGTTCGAGATCAACACCATTTTGAACATGGGGTTCCCGGGCTACTTCCTGATCGTGGGCGACTTCATCAAGTGGGCCAAGGAAAACGGCTGCCCGGTGGGCCCGGGCCGGGGCTCGGGCGCCGGCTCGCTGGTGGCCTACGCGCTGAAGATCACCGACCTGGACCCGCTCGAATACAAGCTGCTGTTCGAACGTTTCCTGAACCCCGAACGCGTCTCGATGCCCGACTTCGACATCGACTTCTGCCAGGGCAACCGCGACCGCGTGATCGACTACGTGAAGGACAAGTACGGCCGCAATGCCGTCAGCCAGATCGCCACCTTCGGCACCATGGCCGCGCGCGCGGCCATCCGCGACGTGGGCCGCGTGCTGGACATGAGCTACATGTTCTGCGACGGCATCAGCAAGCTGATTCCGAACAAGCCGGGCATGTCGGTCACGCTGCAGTACCCGCCCGAAAAAAAGATCGAGGGCGACAAGAACAACTACGCCATCGAGATGGAGCCGCAGCTCGCGCAGCGCATCGAGAAGGAAGAAGAAGTGCGCATGCTGGTCGAGCTGGCGCAAAAGCTCGAAGGCATGACCCGCAACATCGGCATGCACGCCGGGGGCGTGCTCATCGCGCCGGGCAAGCTCACCGACTTCTGCCCGCTGTACCAGCAGCCCGGCAGCGACTCGGCCGTGAGCCAGTACGACAAGGACGACGTCGAGGCCATCGGCCTGGTGAAGTTCGACTTCTTGGGGCTGGCCACGCTCACCATCCTGGAGATCGCCAAGGACTTCATCGTCGCGCGCCACAAGGGCCAGGAGAATTTCGCGTTCGAGAACATCCCGCTGAAGGACGCGGCCACCTACCGGCTGTTCTCCGAAGGCAAGACCGAGGCGGTGTTCCAGTTCGAATCGCGCGGCATGCAGGGCATGCTGAAAGACGCGCGGCCCACGCGCCTGGAAGACCTGATCGCGCTGAACGCCCTGTACCGCCCGGGCCCCATGGACCTGATTCCCAGCTTCGTGGCGCGCAAGCACGGCCGCGAAGACGTGGAGTACCCGCACCCGGCCGTGGCCGAGATGCTGTCGGAGACCTACGGGATCATGGTCTACCAGGAGCAGGTGATGCAGACCGCGCAGATCCTGGGCGGCTACTCGCTCGGCGGCGCCGACCTGCTGCGCCGCGCCATGGGCAAGAAGAAGCTCGAGGAGATGGCCGAGCACCGCGAGAAATTCCGCGCGGGCGCGCTCTCCACGCACGGCATTCCGCAGGACAAGGCCGACGAAATCTTCGACCTGATGGAGAAGTTCGCGGGCTACGGCTTCAACAAGTCGCACGCCGCCGCCTACTCGCTGCTGGCGTACCACACGGGCTGGCTCAAGGTCCACTACACGGCCGAATTCTTCTGCGCCAACATGACCGTGGAAATGGACGACACGGACAAGCTCAAGCTGCTGTTCGAAGACGCCCAGAAGAACTTCGGCATCACCTTCGAGCCGCCGGACGTGAACCGCGGCAACTACCGCTTCGAGCCGGTCACCGACAAGGTGATTCGCTACGGCCTGGGCGCGGTGAAGGGCTCGGGCCAGCTCGCGGTCGAGGCCGTGGTGAGGGCGCGCGAGGAGGGCGGCCCGTTCAAGAGCCTGTTCGACTTCTGCGTGCGCATCGACCGCCAGCGCATCAACAAGCGCACGGTCGAGGCGCTCATCAAGGCGGGCGCCTTCGATGCCATCCAGCAGAACCGCGCGTCGCTGATCGCCTCGGTCGACCGCGCCTTCGAATTCGCCAGCGCCACGGCGGCCAATGCGGCGCAGGTCGACATCTTCGGCGACGCCGAACACGGCTCAGCCAACGCCGAGCCCGACCTGGTCGACGCCACCCCCTGGGGTGTGAAGGAGCGGCTCACGCTCGAAAAAACGGCCGTGGGCTTCTACCTGTCGGGTCACCTGTTCGACGAGGTCTCGCACGAGGTGCGGCGCTTCTGCAAGCGCGAGATCGGCGACCTGCTAGACAGCCGCGACCAGCAGGTGATCGCAGGCATCGTGAGCGACTTCCGGGTGATCAACGGCCAGCGCGGCCGGCTGGCGATCTTCAAGCTCGACGACAAGTCGGAGTCCATCGACGCCACCGCCGACGAGGCGCTCATCAATGCCAACCGCAACACGTTGAAGGACGACGAACTGGTCATCGTCAGCGGCAAGCTGCAGCCTGCGCGCGGCGGCTTCGAGGCACGCTTCCAGGTGCAGCAGGTGTGGGACCTGGCCACGGCGCGTTGCCGCTTCGGCAAGTTCCTGCGCGTGGCGGTGAACGGCAAGGCGCCCGACATCGCGCGGCTGCTGAAGGACTTTCCGCCGCGCAAGGAGCAGACCGAAGTGGGCGACCTGATCCAGGGCCTGCCCGTGCGCCTGTCGATGGCGCGCGGCGGGGCACAGGTCGAGCTGCAGCTGGGCGAGCGCGCCAAGTTCTTCCCGACCGACGCGGCGCTGGCCAGCTGGACCGCGCAGGCGGACGCAGGCAAGGCGCTGATCGTCTACGACTGATCAAGGGCTTCGCCGACGTGGGCCCATTCGAGGGCTCGCTACGATCCTTCCTGCCTTTGCAATCCCGAAGTTCAAGGAGGAACTCGCCATGAAAAAATCAACCCTCGCATGCACGCTGGCCTTGGCGCTGGCGCTGCCCTTCGCCGCCTCGGCCCAGTACGTCGGCCCGAGCTCGGTGCCGGCCATGACCGTGAAGCAATTGCTCGACACCGGCAAGGACGACCAGCACGCCACGCTGCGCGGCTTCATCGTCTCGCACGACGGTGGTGAGCACTACACCTTCGCCGACGACTCCGGCCGCATGAAGGTGGAGATCGACGCCAAGCATTTCCCGCCCGGCGTGAAGATCGACGACAAGGTGCGCGTCGAAGTCACCGGCGAGTTCGACAAGGACCTCGTCGGCAAGGCCGAGCTCGACGTCAAGCGCCTGAGCGTGGTGCGCTGACCCTGGCTTTCTCCAAGGCCTGCTCGATCTGCTCGAGCACGGCCTCGGGCGCATGCAGCCAGTCCTTGGCCAGCACCTGCATCACCTGCCAGCCGAAGGCATCGAGGATGCGGGGTCGCGACACATAGCGCTCCAGCACATTGCGGTTCTCGTAATGCGTGGCGGTGTCCACCAGGATGCCCAGCGCGTAGTGCGTGCTGCCCTCCACGCGCACCGCCAGGTCGCAGCGAAAGCGTGACTGCCCCACCTGTTCGTCGACCGCATGGCCGCGTGCGCGCAGCGCCGCGGCGAGCTGCACCGTGACATCGTCCGCGCGCCCGTGCCGCGCCACCGGGCTGGCGCCGCGCGTGAGCGGGTTCATGCCTTCGAGCACGCGCCGTGCCGTGTCCGCGTCGCCGCGCGACAGGCACTCTGCGTAGCGCAGGAAGTTCTTCAGCGCCGCCGCGCCCTCGTTGTGGTCGTTGGTGATCGCCTCGTGGCGAATGGTCGAGACCACCGCCATGTGGTGCTTGGCGCGGCTGAAGATCACGTTGAGCCGCTTCTCTCCGCCGCGCTGGTTGATGGGGCCGAAGTTCATCAGCATGCGGCCCTCGGGGTTGGGGCCGTAGCAGATGCTCAGCAGGATGATGTCGCGTTCGTCGCCCTGCACGTTCTCCAGGTTCTTGATGAACAGGCCGCAGAACTGGTCGTCTTCCTCGCGCACGTACTCGGCTTCGAGCCGGGCCGCAAAGTCGGTGTCGACCGCACCCAACGCGTTGAGCTCGTCCTCGATCTCGCCTTGCTGCGCCTCCGAGAACGCCACGATGCCCAGGCTGCGCCCGGTTTCGCGCCGGAGCAGCTCGCGCACCAGCTGCGCGATGTGGCGCGCCTCGCCGTCGTTGATGCGGTTCTCGTACACCGCGTCGGTCACGCGGTGGAAGCTGATGGCGCGGGACAGCAGGGCGTCGACGTGCGCAGCCACCGATTCGTTCGACGGGCTGCGCGACTGCACGAGGATTTCGCCGCGCTCCGGCGCGGGCAGGCTGCGGTCCGGAATGGTGTAGAGGTTGCCGGCGTAGAAGGCCGCGTTCGAGAAGCCGATGAGCGACTCGTAGCGGCTGCGGTAGTGCCAGGCCAGCAGCGTGGCCGGCAGGTTGCGCGCGCCTTGGTTGAGCAGGCTGTCGGCGTCGAGCACGACCGCGATGCGGTCGCCTTCGCCGCTGTCATCCCCGTCATCGGCGTCCGTGTCCTGCACCGACACGGTGTCGTCCTCGGGGTCGCGGCTGGACGAGAAGAAGCTGGTCGGCGGCAGTTGCATTTCGTCGCCCACCACGATGATCTGCGGCGCGCGGTACAGCGCGGGCACGGCTTCTTCCACCGGGATCTGGCTGGCCTCGTCGAAGATGACCACGTCGAACAGGTCGGCCGCGAGCGGCAGCGTGTCGGACACCGACAGCGGGCTCATGAGCCAGATGGGCTTCATGTCGCGCACCACGCGGCCGGTGTCGCCGCTGGCCAGCTCGCGGATGGCCTTGTAGCGCATCGTCTTGCCGAACTCGTGCTCCAGCTCGCGGCGGCCCGCGTTGTAGCTCTTCTTGAAGAGCTTGCCGTCGGCGTCCAGCTGGCTGGCGGGCAGGGCGCTTTTCTGCACATGGTCGCGGAAACGCTGGCGCACCGCGGCGGCCAGCGTGCGCGCGTTGCGCTCCAGCAGCTGGCGCTCGGCGTCTCCCAGGCGCTGCGCATGGCGCGCGAGCGCGGCGCCGTCGAAACGCGGCAGCCAGCGCTCGGTGCGGTACACGCGCTCCAGGCCTTCGCGCGCCACGGCGAACTCGATGGCGTCGGGTGGCAGCGGCAGTGTGCGCAGCGCGGCGGCCACGGCGGGGTCGGCATCGGCCAGTTCCTGCAGCGGCACGATCACGCCGGGCAGGGCATCGGCCTGCTCGCGCAGCGTGCGGGCCAGCGCTTCGAGCGCGTTCAAGGGCTGGGCGCCGGCGTCCTGGAGCAGGTCGCGCCACAGGGCGTCGAGGGTGTCGGTGCGCGCGCCGGCCGCGGCGAGTTTCTCGACGCTGCGGCTGGCGCCGGTTGCTGCTTCCGTGCGCAGGTGCACCTGGAACGCCGCGCGCAGGCTGGTGCTGTCGTCGATGCTGCGCAGCGCCTGCAACTGCTGCGCAAAGGCTTCGGGATCGGTGCAGCCGTAGCCGGACTCGATCTGCGCAAGCTGCTTGTGCAGCGCGGCGCGAGCGCCGTGCTCGGCCAGCAGTTCCTCGAGCACCTGGCTGGGCTGCGGGCGCACGGCATGCGCTGCGAAGTTGTAGCGGCGCTTCAGTTCACCGGACAACCGCCACCACGACGGCTGCAGCCAGCGCAGCAGCGAGCCCTGTTGCGCGCGCGCCTGTGCGAGGCCGGCCTCGGTGTCGCCGGGCGAGAGCTTGTCGCGCCAGTGGCCGGTGCGCTGCAGCGCGGCGTCAAGGGCCTGCTGCAGGCTGCGGCGCTCGGCCAAGGCAGTGGTCCACGCCAGGCTGCTCGGGTGCGCGGCGTCGAGCAGCGTGAGCTGCCCGCGCGCGGCCAGCGCAGCCACGCGGCGCGCGTCGGCCACCACGGCCAGTGCATCGCGCCACAGTGCCTGGTCGTCGGCCAGCGGCGGCCACGCGTCGACGAGCGCATCGCGGCATGCGCCGCTCTGCGCGATGGCGCGCTCGCTGAGTTCGACCAGCCGCGCGAGCGGCTTCTCCTGCTTCAGCAGCGAGGGCGCCAGCTGCGCGAACACGTGCTGCGCCAGGCTGGACGCGCCCAGGCTTTCGGTCACGGCCAGGTGCAGCCGCGACACCAGCTCCGCATGCCGGCGCCATGCCGAGAAAGCGGGCAGGGCTTCGGCCTGCAGCGGCGTGAGCGCGGGGTCGTCGGCCTTCAGCGCGATGAGCCGTGCCACCAGTTCGCGCAGCGTCACGGCGATGTGCGCGGGCACGTCGCGCATGGCGGCGTCGAAGCGTTCCAGCGCGCGCAGGTCGAGGTCCATGGCGTCGAGCACCTTGGTGCGCTCGGCCGACTCCTGCGCGAGCGCCTCGGGCGCTTCCAGCCATTGCTCGTAGGTCTTGCGCAGGTTCTGCACGAAGGCCTTCTTGTCGCCCTGCGAGTCGTGGATCATGCAGCAGAGCTCGTCCAGGCCCTGCTGCCGCAGGCGGTGGAACACCACGTCGATGGCGGCCCGCTTCTCGCAGACGAACAGCACGCGCTGGCCGCGGCCCACGTAGTCGGCAATCAGGTTGGTGATGGTCTGCGACTTGCCCGTGCCCGGCGGGCCTTGAATGATGTAGCTGGTGCCGGTGCGCGCCAGCGCGACGGCGGCGGTTTGCGTGGCGTCGCCTTGCACCACCGGCCACTGCGCGGCCAGCGGCAGGGCGGGCGGCGCCTCGGCATCGACCTGGCGCGGCTGCAGCGAAAACACGCGGTCGAAGGCCTCGCTCGCGATGTCGCTTTCGGCCAGGCCCGAATAGTCGCGCACCAGCGACATCTTGCGGTGGTTGAAGTTGCCCAGCGTCACGGCCGTGAGGTCGATGTCCCACTGGTACGGGTTGCCGGTGCTCTCGCGCAGCTGCAGCGTGGTGCGTTCGGTTTCTTCCGCCACGGAGGCGGCCATCTGCGGGGCGCGCGGCTGCGGGCGGGCGCCGACGGCGTCGCGCACCGGCAGGGGCACCGGGCGCACGCGCGCATGAAAGAGCTGCAGGCCGAGCGGACGGAAGTCGTCCTGCGCGTAGCTGAAGTCCTGCGCTGCCACCGGCACCGCGGACGGTGTGCGCACGCGCGCGCGGCGCTTGAACTGTTCGAGCCGCTGGCGCGCGCGCTGGTGGATCACCGCGATTTCGGGCTGCTTCACCAGCCGCAGCTGCACGCCGGGCTCGCTCTGCGCAATCTGCGCCGAGAGCTGGGCGTGGAACTGCTCGATGGAGGTCTCGCGCAGGTCCACCGTCTCGGGCAGCACGATGCCGTACAGCTGGCGCAGGTGATGCCGCAGCGTGGGGTTCACCTGCGCCTCGCTGGTGGCGGCTTCGAGCAGGTACTGATCGCGCACGCCTTTCTTGCGCGAGAGTTCGACCGGCAGCATCAGCAGCGGCGAGGCGATGCGCTCGGCCTGCTCGGCGCCGCCGGCAGCCCCTTCCTTCAGGTTGTGCCAGCGCAGGAAGGCGATGACCAGCGACATCTGCGAGAAGCCGTATTCGGAGCGGTCGCGCCGCGCCTCCTGGAGGATGCGGTCGAGCGCGCCGGGCAGGTAGGGCTGGTCCTCGAAGCGCAGCCAGCGCGCC
The DNA here is from genome assembly GCF_056394985.1 of Variovorax sp. 10N412. Classification (NCBI taxonomy): domain Bacteria; kingdom Pseudomonadati; phylum Pseudomonadota; class Betaproteobacteria; order Burkholderiales; family Comamonadaceae; genus Variovorax; species Variovorax sp. 10N412. The sequence goes on along the minus strand of NZ_JBFTIO010000001.1, from coordinate 236,889 downwards.
AGCGGCACGGGGTCGCAGCTGGCGATGTCGGCGGCGAAGCGGCCGTCCCACACGCAGAGCTGGTCGACACGGATGCTGTGCATGTCGACCACCAGCGGCACGCTGGCAATGGTGAGGTTCACATGCGCCTGCGTCGGCTTGAAGTACAGCAGGCGGTTGCGCCGCGACAGGTCGAACAGGCGGTCGCGCAGGTGCAGCTGGATGGCCTGGCGGCGCTGGCTGGCGCCGTTCTTCGCGGGGGCGATGCGGTCCAGCCCCAGCCCGAGGTTCAGGTCCAGCGGCTGGTCGCGGTAGGTTTCGAGCCGGCGGATCACCGAAGGCAGGTCGCGCGCGCGCTCGTGACGGTCGAGCGCGGTCATCTCGAAGATCACGGCGGCCACCACCGGGTGCAGGCGGCGGTTCAGTTCGAACAGGTTGCCCCGGTGCGCGGCGAAGCGCGTCAGCTCTTCACCGATGGTGAAGTCCAGCCCGCAAGAGAGGCTGGCCAGCACCTGGCCCAGGCACAGGATGTCGCCGAGGGCGTCGTGGTGCGCCAGGCGCAGCTCCCACGCGGCGTAGCCGGGCAGGTACGCAGGGCGCGTGGGCACGGCGTCGGGCCCGGCATCGGCCATGACCGCGAGGTTCTCCACCGAGAGGCCGTCGTCGGCGTCGATGGTGACGCGCGCTTCGCCCACCACGCGCAGCACCGACGCGGCGGGCTGCTCCAGCGGTGCGATGGCTTCGACGTTGCGGCGCGGGTCCGCGCCCTCGGGGCGCGCAAGTGCCAGCGCTGGCGCATCGGTCACGCGGTAGGCGAACACGTTGCCGAGCGCGGCGACCTTGCCTTGCTCGTGCAGCGCGGAGACTTCGCGCAGCAGCGGCAGCACGAGCTTGAGCACGTCGTCGGTCTGCAGGCCGCCGTGGGCATCGGCGGTGTCCAGCAGCTGCAGGAGGGGAGCGGGGGCGGTGGTCATGCGGCGGCGGCCTGCTGGTGTTGGGTGGAGGCCTTGTCGAGCAGGGCGGTGGCGTCGCGCTTCACGCGCGTGAGGCTGCGCTTGGGAAAGCGCAGGTCTTTCACCACGCGCTGTTCGAGCGGCTCGGCGCAGCCCAGCGCTTCGGCCAGGCCGAGCGCGGCGGCGAGCGTGACGTCGTCGAGTTCGGGGTCGGCCGCGACGAAGTCGACCAGCACGCTGGCCAGGTAGTCGTGCAGCCCGGCGGGCACCGGCTCGGGCGGCGGCATGGCCGACGCGGGCGGCGCGAAGTCGGGAAAGAAGCGGCGCGCATGCGCGAGCAGCGGCTCCGACTGCAGGTACGCACGCTGCAGCAGCTGCGCGATCGCGCCGCGCGTGAGCGCACCCACGCGCTGCTGGCCGAGCATGTCGAGCGAGCCCAGGTCGAGCGGGCCTTCGAGGGCGGTGGCCAGCCAGTCTTCGGCGTCGTGCTGGCGCTCGGTCCACAGGCGCATGGCGCGGGCGCGCACGAACACCTCGGGGTGGCTGGTGCCGCGTGTCTGTGTGGCCGGGGCGGCGCAGATTTCCTCGGCCTGCGCCAGGTAGCTTGCGACGTTGACCTGCGTGAGGCCGGTCTCGATCTTGATGAGCGCGCTCACCGCGGGCTCGAGCGCGCCGCAGGCCACGCAGCCGCCGCGGTCGGCGAAGGCCTCGGTGTACAGGGCGTAGCGCCGCGCGGCGTGCAGGTGGCTCGCATCGGCACGCGGGTCGGCCGAGGCGGCGTGCAGCAATCGGTCGACCACGTGGTACTTGCCGCCGTCGCGCGCCCACAGCAGGTAGTGCGCGAGTTCGTGGCCCAGCACGGCCTGCAGTTCGGGTCCCTGCAGGCGCTCCAACAACGGGCCCGAGAGCACGATGTGCGCCTCGCCCGGCACGAAGTGGATCGCGGCATTCATCGCGCCGTCGCGCGCCTGGTAGAGCGTGATGCTTGCCGTGACGCCCAGGCGCTGCGCCGCGAGCCGGGCGTGCGCGTGCAGCTCGGGATGCGCCGTCGCGTCGAGCCGGTACGAGTTGCGCAGCAGTTCGGCGCGCACCGAGGCAGCGTGTTCCTCGCGTGCCTCGGCCGAGGCGGCCCAGCGCCAGACCTCGGGCTCTTGCGCCTGCAGGTGCGCGGCCAGGGCCTGCTGGTACGGCAGCGGGGTCAGGTCTTCGAGGCGGACGGCGGGTGTGGATGCGGAGGTGTCGACCATGTCTGGAGCGCCGGTAACAGTGAGTTGCCGACGATCCTAAACGAGCGGCCCACGCCGTCCGTTCCCCGCCTTGTGCTTGCCGCGCCCTGCGCCTACCAGCTGTAGCCGGCCGTCACGTACACGCTGCGGCGCTCGCCGTAGTAGCAGCCGGTGGACGACAGGCAGGTGGCCACGTAGGTCTTGTCGGCCACGTTGGCCACGTTCAGCGCCAGGCGCACGCCCCTCCATGCGGGCCGCACGCGGCCCAGGTCCCAGCGCACCGCCGCGTCGAACAGCGTCACGCCCGGAATGCGGAACTGGTTGGCGTTGTCGCCGTAAGTGGCGCTGGTGTGGCGCACGCCGCCGCCCACGGTCAGGCCGGCCAGCGCTTCGTTCTGGAAGGCGTACTCCAGCCAGAAGGCGGCCTGGCGCTGCGGCACGTAGGCGAAGCGGTTGCCCTGGATGCTGACGCCGGCCGCGTTCGGGTTGGCGCGCGTCACGCGGCTGTCGGTGTAGGCATAGGAGGCGATGGCGTCCAGCCCCTTGAGCACCTGGCCGCGCGCCTCGAGCTCCAGCCCGCGCACGCGCACTTCGCCGGTCTGCTCGCTGAACGAGCGGCTCTGCGGGTCGGGCGTGAGCACGTTCTGCTGCGTGAGTTCGTACGCCGCCGCGGTCAGCAGGGCCTTGGAGCCCGCGGGCTGGTATTTCACGCCCACCTCGGTCTGCTTGCCGGTGGTCGGCTGGAACACGTTGCCCAGGCGGTCGGTGCCGGCCGCGGGCTGGAACGAGGTGGAGTAGCTCAGGTACGGCACCACGCCGTTGTCGAAGCTGTACATCAGCGCCGCGCGGCCGGTGAACTTGCCGTCGCGCTGGTCGGCGGTGGCCAGGCGGCGCGGCGTCATGGTGAGCGTGCGGGTGTCCGTGATGGCGCGGTCCTGCCGCCCGGCGAGCACCAGGCTCCAGCGGTTCCAGTGCATCTGGTCCTGCAGGTAGAAGCCGCTCTGGCGGCGCCGCTGTTCGATGTGCGTGGCCACCGAGGGCACCTGGCCGCTGTCGCGCCCGTACACCGGCAGGTAGGCGTTGAACGGCGTGGTGATGATGCGCAGGTTGGTTTCGTCGAACGAAGATTTCTCGTCGGAATAGTCCACGCCCGCCAGGGCGGTGTGGCGCACCGGGCCGGTCGTGAAGTCGGCCTGCACCTGGGTGTCGACCGTCATGAGCTTGGCGGTCTCGGGAAAGGCCCACGCATAGCGCAGCAGCGACGACGGGTTGCAGGCGGCCAGGCAGAAGGCCTGCACGCGCTGCGTGTACGCGTCGACCTTGCCGTAGCGCAGGTTCTGGCGCAGCGTGAAGGTGTCGTTCAGCTTGTGCTCGGCCTCGTAGCCGACGAAGTGCTGGCGGTTGTTGAAGCGGTCGTAGCCGGGCTCGCCGACGAAGGCGCGCGTGGGCAGCGCGGCGTAGCGGCTGGTGTCCAGCGTGCCGGCCGAAGGCAGCGCGGGCGCGCCGCCGCCGCCGGGCGAATCGAGCGTCTGCCAGTGGGCCATCAGCGTGATGCGGGTGGCGTCCGAAGGGCGGAAGGTGAGCGACGGCGCGAAGTAGCTCTTCTTCTCCGACACGTAGTCGTAGGCGGTATTGGCTTCGCGGTGCAGGCCGACCAGGCGGTAGCTCCACACGCCGTCGTCGTCGATGGCGCCGCCGAAGTCGAAGGCCGTCTGCCGGCGGTTGTGGCTGCCGAGCTGCACTTCGACCTGGCGCACGGTTTCCAGCGTCGGGCGCTTGCTCACCATGTTCACCAGGCCGCCGGGCGTCGACTGGCCGTAGAGAACGGAGGACGGTCCCTTCACCACTTCCACGCGCTCCAGCCCCCAGGGCTCGATGCGCGGCTGCGAGTAGCCGCGCGCGCCGAAGGGCAGGCGCAGGTTGTCGAGGTAGCGCGCCGGCGGCGTGAAGCCGCGCAGCGTGAGCCAGTCCAGCCGCAGGTCGGTGTTGCCGTACTGCGCGACGATGCCGGGCGTGTAGCGCAGGCTCTCGACCAGCGTGGTGGCGCCTTGCGAATCCATCTGGTCGCGCGTGACCACCGAGACGGACTGCGGGGTTTCCAGCAGCGGTGTGTCGGTCTTGGTGCCGCCGGTGCTGCGTTGCGCCACGAAGCCCTTGCCCGGGCCCTTGCCGCTTTCTTCTTCCGCGTTGGCGGTGACGGTCACCGGCGCGAGCGAGCCCGCGCGCTGGCCCGTGACGCGCACTTCCGACAAGGTCTCGGAGGTCTGGCCGCGCTGCAGCGCATACACGTTGCCCGCGCCGCGCACGGCCTGCAGCCCGGTGCCGGCCAACGCCATGGCAAAGCCTTCGTCGACCGTGAAGCGGCCGCGCACGCCGGAGCCGTTCAGGCCGGCGGTCATGGCCGCGTCGCTCGACAGCAGCACGCCGGCCTGGCTCGCGAACTGGCTCAGCACAGTGCCCAGCGGGCCGGCGGGAATGGCGTAGTCGCGCGACGCGGCGGGCTGGGGCTGCGCCTGTGCCATGGCGGGCAGGGCCTGCACCGCGGCGACCACGGGCAGCAAGGCGGCGGCGCCACGCAGCGCCCGCGCTAGCTGCCGGTTGGTGCGTGGACGGGAGGGGCGGGAAGAAGGGCGGTTCGGCAAGGGCGCGGGCATGGCGGCTTTCGGGCAAAAAGGAGGTTGGTACTTGTCTTGCCAACCGGCGCCGCCAAAAGGGAACCCGCCCGCCGAAAAAATTCTTGAATCAGCGCTTCGGCGTGTTCTGTGCCGCCTCGACCACCGTCCACCACGGCGTCGGCCGGCGCACGCGCACCGGCAGCGTGGCCTGCAGCGCCGAAAGAATGCGCTCGGTGTCGGCCAGCGGGTAGGCGCCCACGATGCGCAGGTCGGCCACCTCGGGCGCGCAGCCCAGGTAGCCCGGCCGGTAGCGGGCCAGTTCGGCGATGAAGTCGCCCAGGCGCATGCCGTCGGCCACGAGCATGCCGCGCGTCCAGTCTTCGGCGTAGCCCGCCACGGGCTCGGGGGCCTCGACGCGGTCGGCGAAGAGACGGGCCTGCTGCCCGGCCACCAGCGTGAGCGACTCGCCGCCCTCGCTCGGGCGCGAGGCGACGGCGCCTTCGAACACCGCGAGCCGCACCGCGCCGCCTTCTTCGTGCCGCACCGCGAAGCGGGTGCCCAGCGCGGTCAACCGGCCCTGCGGCACGTCGACGACGAGCGGGCGGAAGGGGGTCAAGGGGCTGGCGTCGTCGTGCCCGCTGGTGACCAGCACTTCGCCCTTGTAGAGCACGATGCGGCGCAGGCTCGGCGAGAAGTCGACGTCGAGTGCGGTGGCGGTGTTGAGCCACAGGCGGCTGCCGTCGGCCAGCACGAGCTCGCGCCGCTCGCCGGTGTCGGTGCGGTGGGCGGCGACCCAGCCTTGCCAGGGCAGGTGGCGCGAAGCCATCCAGCCCGCGATGCCCGCCACCGGCAGCAGCGCCAGTGCGCGCAGCACCGAGCGCCGCCGGCCGGCCGTGGCCTTGCCGCGTTCGAGCGCCCTGCGCGCCGGCAGGCCGGACAGCGCCCTGAACTCGCCCGAGATGCTTTCCACGCGGTGCCATGCGGCGCGCTGGCGCGGGCCGGCATCGAGCCACGACTGCCAGCGGCGGCGGTCGGCGTCGCTCACGGCGGTGTCGTGCAGCACGGCGAACCATTCGGCGGCCTGCTGCAGGTCTTCGAAGGCCGGTGCCTGGGACGGTGCCGAGGACGGTGCGGGTGCCGCGTCGTGCGGCGGGAGGCCCAGGCTCCTCATGAATTCGTCAGCAGCAGGCATTGCAGCATGGCCTGTGCCATGTATTTCTTGACCATGCGCTGCGACACCTTCAGCTGCGCGGCAATCTCGGCGTAGCCCAGGCCGTCGAGCTGTGCCAGCAGGAAGGCGGTGCGCGCCTTGGGGTTGAGCCTGTCCAGCATGGCGTCGATGCGGCACAGCGTTTCCAGCGCCAGCAGCCGTTCCTCGGGGGAGGGCGCGAGCGGTTCGGGCAACACGGCCACGGCCTCGAGCCAGGCGCGTTCGATGTCCTGGCGGCGCCAGTGGTTCACCACCACGCCGTGCGCCAGCGTGCGCAGGAAGGCGCGCGGCTCGTTCAGCACCTGCGCGTCGCGCGACACCATCAGGCGCACGAAGGTGTCGTGGGCCAGGTCGGCCGCGCAAGACGCGCCGCCCAGCCGCCGGCGGAACCAGCCCAGCAGCCAGCCATGGTGTTCGCGGTAGATCGCATCGATGGATGCCGGCTCGGACGGAAGCGGAAGGACGGACACGGGACGGCGGCGGAACGCGCGAAGATGAGAATAGTTCGCATTCTATCCATCTGTCTACGTTCGATCTACTGCGGGCCACATCGGCCCGCCCTGCTGCCGCGCTCAGTGCGCCATCGGCGCCACAGCCAGGTCCGGCACCACGTTCAGGATGCGCAGCGTCTGCTGCACCACCTGGCTGAACACCGGCGCGGCCACCAGGCCGCCGAAGTACTTGCCCGCGCCGGGTTCGTCGATCATCACCGCGACGATGATGCGCGGCTTGTCGATGGGCGACATGCCCGTGTACCAGGCGCGGTACTTGTTGCTCGCGTAGCCCTTGCCGACCTGCTTGTGCGCGGTCCCGGTCTTGCCGCCCACCGAGTAGCCCTGGGTCTGCGCGAGCGGCGCGGTGCCGCCGGGCGCGGCGGCCAGGTGCATCATCTGGCGCACCTCGCTGGCCACGAGCGGCGAGAACACCTGCACACCGGCCGGTTCCTCGCCGGTGTTCTTCAGCAGGCTCACCGGAATCACCTCGCCGTCGTGCGCGAAGGCGGTGTAGGCATGCGCGATCTGGAACAGCGACGCCGACAGGCCATAGCCGTACGACATGGTGGCTTGCTCGATCGGCCGCCACGACTTCCACGGCCGCAGCCGCCCCGTGACCGCACCGGGAAAGCGCGTCTGCGGCTTCTGGCCGATGCCCACGGCGGTGAGCGAGTTCCACATCTCCTGCGCCGACATGCGCTGCGAGATCTTGGTGGCACCGACGTTGCTCGATTTCTGGATCACGCCCTGCACCGTCAGCACGCCGAAGTTCTCGTCGTCGTGGATGGTCGCGCCCGACACGGTGATGCGCCCCGGGTTGGTGTCGATGATGGTGTTGGGCGTGACGCGGCCCAGCTGCAGCGCGGTGGCGACGGTGATCGGCTTCATGGTCGAGCCGGGCTCGAACACGTCGGTCATGGCGCGGTTGCGCAGTTGCTCGCCGGTGAGGGCGTGGCGGTCGTTGGGGTCGTAGCTCGGGTAGTTGGCCATGGCCAGCAGCTCGCCCGTGCGGGCGTCGACCACCACCACGCTGCCCGCGCGCGCCTTGTTGGCGACCACGGCGTCGCGGATCTTCTCGTACGCCACGAACTGCACGCGGTCGTCGATGCTCAGCTGGATGTCGTGGCCGGCGGTGGGCGGCACCTGATCCTCGGTGTCCTCCACGATGTGGCCCAGCCGGTCCTTCAGCACGTGGCGCGAGCCCGATTTGCCGGCCAGCTCGTTGTTGAACGCGAGCTCCACGCCCTCCTGGCCGATGTCCTCCACGTTGGTGAAACCGGCCAGGTGCGCCGCCGCCTCGCCCTCGGGGTACTGGCGCCGGTAGTCGCGGCGCAGGTAGACGCCCTTGATGCCGAGCGCGGCCACCTGCTTGGCAATGGGCTCGTCGACCTGGCGCTTGAGCCAGACGAAGCTCTTGTCTTCGTCCTCGAGCTTCTTGTCGATGTCCTTCAGCGGCATGCCGAGCAGCTTGGCGGCCTGCTTGAGCTTTTCCTGCGTGGCGGGGTCGTCGCGCTCGATGTCTTCCGGAATGGCCCAGATGCTGGGCGCCGGCATGTCGGAGGCCAGGATCAGCCCGTTGCGGTCCAGGATGCGCCCGCGGTTGGCCGGCAGCTCCAGCGTGCGCTGGTAGCGCACTTCGCCCTGGTGCTGGAAGAAGTCGTTGTTGAAGATCTGGACATAGGCGGCGCGGCCGGCCAGCAGCAGGAAGCCGAAGGCGATGCTGGCCACGATGAACTTGCTGCGCCACACGGGAGTGGGGCTGGCGAGCAGTGGACTGCTGCCGTATCGGATGCGGCCGTTGGGATTCATGAGCCCTGATTATCGAGTTCCGGGTGACGTGCAAGTCACCCGGAAGGGCCTCGTTTTCTTAGCTGCGCGTTAGACGCGAGCCAGACGCGCGCAGAGATCAGCGCTTGGGGCGCAGCGACACGATCAGCGACGGGAAGATGCGCCCGTCTGTGTCGCGCGGCAGCTTGTCTGTCTTGCGCAGGCCGCGCTCGGCCGCGTCGTCCCAGCCCGGCAGGCCGCTCGACTTGCTCAGCTTCACGCCGACGATGGTGCCGTCGGGCGCCAGGCTCACCTCGAACTCCGCGGCCGGATTGCCGTTGACGGTATCGGCATCGGGGAAGGTGATGTTCGGCCGTACGGCGGCGGCGATGCGACCGGCATAGCCGCTGGACGGACCCGACGTGCGCATGGCCGTGCCCTTCGCGTCGTCGGCGCCGCTGGCGCCCGCAAGGCCCTGCATGCGCTTGAGCGTGGCGGCACGGTCGGCCGCGGCCTGCTTCGCGGCGGCCTCGGCCTTCTTGGCTTCGGCCTGCTTGGCCTCGGCCTTCTTGGCTTCGGCCTGCTTGGCCTCGGCCTCCTGCTGCTTCTTCTGGTCGGCGAGCTTCTTCTGCTGCTGCTCCTTCAACTGCGCCTGCTTCTTGTCGGCCTCGTCCTCCGCGCGCTGCCTGGCTTCGAGCTCCTTCTTCTTTTGCTCCTGCTGCTTTTCGAGCTCGCGCTGCTTCAGTTCCTTTTGCTCCTTGAGCTTCTTCTCACGCTCCAGGGCAATGTCGGGCGCTTTGGGCGCGGGAGCGGGATCGGGCGCCTTGGCCACCGGGGGCGGAGGAGGCGGCGGCGGCGCTGGCGTTGGCGCCGGTGTGGGAGCAGGTGCGGGCGGCGGCGGCGTGGGAACCGGGGCGGGCGCCTGCGGTGCCTGCAGGCGAGGCGCCGCCTGCTGCACCGTGGACGACCACAGCTCCGCATCGACAGCGCCTTCGTCGGCCTCGCTTTTCCAGCGCACGCCCCAGGTGAGCGCGGCGATCAGCAGGCCGTGCGCAATGAGGGCCAGCACGATGGCGCGCGGCGTGCCGCGCTGCGGCGGCGGCGCGAACTCGGGGCGATCCAGTGCGAGCGACATGCCTTATTTGCCGCCCGTGGTCGTGACCGACAGGCCCACGCGCTCGACGCCGCTGCGCTTGAGCTGGTTCATGGCCTTGACCACGGTCTCGTACTTCACCGACTTGTCGGCGCTGATGACCACCGGACGGTCGTTGTCGCCGCCCTGGGCCTGCTTGGCCGCGGCGCCGATCTGGGTCATGGGGATCGACGTGCCGCCGGTGCCGGTGGACGGGTCTTTCTTGATCTGCACTTCGTCGTCGCTCTTGATGACGATCTCGATGGGCTTGTCCGGCTGCTTGTTGGCGCGGTCGACCGTGGGCAGGTTGATCACGCTCGGCGTGATGAGCGGAGCGGTGACCATGAAGATGATCAGCAGCACCAGCATCACGTCGATGAACGGGACCATGTTGATCTCGTTGATCGTGCGGCGTCCTCGGCCCCGGGATGAAACGGCGGGCATGCGTTGCGCCTCCGCTCAGCGGTTGGCCGGAGCCACCGACGACGCGCCGCCCGCGCCCGGGTTGGACGACAGGTTGCGCTGCAGGATGTTGGAGAACTCCTCGATGTAGGTCTCCAGGGCGATGGCGATCTTGTCGATCTCGCGGGCGAAGCGGTTGTAGCCGACCACCGCCGGAATGGCGGCGAACAGGCCGATGGCCGTGGCCACCAGCGCTTCGGCAATGCCGGGGGCCACGGTGGCCAGCGTCACCTGCGTGAGCGCGGCCAGGCCGGTGAAGGCATGCATGATCCCCCAGACCGTGCCGAACAGGCCGACATACGGGGACACCGAGCCCACGGTCGCCAGGAACGAGAGGTTCTGCTCGGCCGCGTCCAGCTCGCGCTGGAAGCTCGCGCGCATGGCGCGGCGGGCGCCGTCCAGCAGCGTGGGGGCATCGGTGACGTGGCGCTCGCGCAGCTTTTGATACTCGCGCATGCCCGAGGCGAAGATGCGCTCCATGGGGCCGGCGAACTTGGCGTTCTGCGCGGCCGAGGCGAACAGTTCGTTCAGGCTGGTGCCCGACCAGAACTCGCGCTCGAAGTCGTCGTTCAGTGCGCGCATGCGGCGCAGCGAGAAGTACTTGCGGATGATCGCTGCCCAGCTGGCGATCGAGACGATCACCAGCAGCAGCACGACCAGCTGCACCACGAAGCTCGCGTGGAGCAGGAGATTGATGATGGAAAGATCTTGGTTCATGGCTTGATAGGTTGAGTCATGGAGCCGCTGTAGCGCTCGAGGGTTCCCGTGACTTGTTTCGGTATGCGCGCTGGACGCAACGTGGCGGCATCCACCCAGCCGATGCGGATCGTGCCTTCGCACAGCAAGACAGGTGCCGCGGCCCCTGTTCGCTCTTGCTCTGTTTTTGATAGCACGCGCTGACCGATTATCAACGACGCAGTGCCCAATTGTTGGAGATCGGCTGTAACCAGCAGTTCGTCGTCGAGCCGGGAAGGGCGATGGTATTTGAGCTGCGTTTCGCTCACCACGAACTGGCCGCCGGTGTCCTCGCGCAGCCTGCGCTGCTCGATGCCCAGGGAGCGCAGCCACTCGGTGCGGGCGCGCTCCATGAACTTCAGGTAGTTGGCATAGAACACGATGCCGCCGGCATCGGTGTCTTCCCAGTAGACGCGGATCGGGAACGCGTAGCTCATTGCGCCTTGTGGTCCGCCCGATCGGCCATGGTGCGCAGGCGCTCGATGGCTTCCCGCAGGTGCGCCATTGAACTGGCGGTGGAAAAGCGCACGAACTTCGCGGTCTCGGCCGTGCCGAAGTCGCGCCCCGGCGTGACGGCGACGTGGGCGCGTTTCATGGTCTCGAAGGCAAAGTCCCAGCTGCCCGAGATGCCCAGCTTTTCAGCGAAGCCCGTGCAGTCGGCCCAGGCGTAGAAAGCGCCGTCGGGCACCACGGGCACGTTCAGGCCCAGCGCGTCGAGTTGCGGAATGAACCAGTCGCGGCGCGCCTTGAACTCGGCGCGGCGGCGTTCGTACTCGGCAATGCTGGCGTCCTCGAAGCAGGCCAGCGCCGCATGCTGCGACACCGTGCTCGCGCAGATGAAGAGGTTCTGCGCCAGGCGCTCGACCACCGGCACCAGCGCCTCGGGCACCACCAGCCAGCCCAGGCGCCAGCCGGTCATGTTGAAGTACTTGCTGAAGCTGTTGATGCTGATGACGTTGTCGTCGATGGCCAGCGCGGTCTGCCCGAAGGCGTCGTCGTACGACAGGCCGAGGTAGATCTCGTCGATCAGCGTGATGCCCCCGCGCTGCGACACCACCTCGTGGATGCGGCGCAGCTCGTCGGGCGCGATCGAGGTGCCGGTCGGGTTCGACGGCGAGGCGAGCAGCACGCCGCGGGTCTTGTCGGTCCATGCCGCCTTCACCTTGTCGGCCGTGAGCTGGAAGCGCTCTTCGGCCGTGGTCGGCACCAGCACCGCCTTGCCGTCCGCCGCGCTCACGAAATGGCGGTTGCACGGATAGCTGGGGTCGGGCATGAGGATCTCGTCGCCCGATTCGATCAGCGCCAGGCAGGCCAGCTGCAGCGCGGCCGAGGCACCGGCGGTGACGACGATGCGCCGTGCCGGCACATCCACGTTGAAGCGCTGGCGATACCAGCCGCTGATGCGTTCGCGCAGGAGGTCCAGGCCGGTGGCCTGCGTGTACTGCGTGGCGCCCGCGCGCACGGCGCGCAGGGCGGCTTCCTGCACCAGCGGCGGGGCGGTGAAGTCGGGCTCGCCGATGTTCAGGAAGATCATCGGCCGGTCGGTGTGGGCGACCTCGCGCGCCAGGGCGCCCGCCGCCTTGGCCACCTCCATCACGTAGAACGGCTCGATGCGCTGGGCGCGCGTCGAGATCCTCACGGGCGTGCCTTGCCCGACGCGCGGTCGGTTTCCACTTCGAGGGGACGCAGCTGCGGCGCCAGGCCGTTGAGCACGGCGTTCACGTACTTGTGGCCGTCGGTGCCGCCGAATTCCTTGGCGAGTTCGATGCACTCGTTGAGCACCACGCGCCAGGGCACGTCAAGGCAGTTCTGGAACTCGTACACGCCGATCCACATCACGGCGTGCTCCACGGGCGAGATCTCCTCGAACTTGCGGTCCAGCAGCGGGCGGATCAGCGCGTCGAGCTGCTTGGCGCCTTCGATCGAGCCGTGCAGCAGCGCGTCGTAGTGCGCGGCGTCGGCCTTGTGGAAGCCCGCGAGGTCGCGCGTGAAATGGTCGATGTCCGTCGGGTCGTTGCGGCCTACCAGGTGCTGGTAGAGCGCCTGCAGCGCGAACTCGCGCGCGCGGCTGCGGTTGGACTTGGCCGAAGCCTTGCGCGCACCCGTGCTGGTGAGGCCGACGCGCGACTGGCGCGGCTTGTCGCCTGCGGCGGTGACGGGCTTGAGGGGCTTGGAGGTGTCGTCGGTCATGAAAGGGTGGCCAGCAGTCGCGCCATTTCGACCGCCACGCGGGCCGCGTCGCGGCCCTTGTCGGTCTGGCGGGCAACGGCTTGCTCTAGGTTCTCGGTGGTGATGATCGCGTTGGCGATGGGCAACTTGTAGTCGAGCGAGACGCGGCTCACGCTCGCACCCGATTCGTTGGCCACCAGCTCGAAGTGGTAGGTCTCGCCGCGGATGATGCAGCCCAGCGCCACGAGCGCGTGGTAGCCGCCGCGCTCGGCCAGCGCCTGCAGGGCGATCGGCACTTCGAGCGCGCCGGGCACGTGCAGGTGGTGAATGTCGGATGCGCTCACGCCGAGCGACTCGAGCTCCGCGAGGCAGGCCGCGGCCAGCGCATCGGTGATGTCGGCATTGAAGCGCGCCTGCACGATGCCGATGCGCAGCCCTTTTCCGTCGAGCGGCTTGCTCTCGCCCTTGTTTGCACCTTGCATGGTCGTTCAGTCCTTCGTGAGGTAGCCGGCAATTTCGAGGCCGTAGCCCGCGGCCATGCTCGGCATGCGACGCGGCGTGCCCAGCAGGTTCATCTTGTGCACGCCGCATTCGCGCAGAATTTGCGCGCCGATGCCGTAGCTGCGCAGGTCCATGCGGCCACGCTCGGGAGCTTGCGCGGGGCGTGCGGTGCCGTCGAACTGCGCGAGCAGCTCGCTGCCGGTTTCGCCGCAGTTCAGCAGCACGGCCACGCCCTTTCCCTCGGTCGCGATGTGCGACAGGCTCGCGTCCAGGCTCCACGAGTGCAGCGAGCGATTGATTTCGAGCGCATCGAGCACCGACAGCGGTTCGTGCACGCGCACCGACACCGTGTCTTCAGGGGCCCAGGTGCCGCGCACCAGCGCCAGGTGCACGCCGCGGCTGGGCTTGTCGATGAAGGCGTGGGCCGTGAAGGCGCCCCAAGCGGTCTGAATTTCACGGCAGCCGACCTTCTCGACCAGCGATTCGACGCGGCTCCTGTGCTCGATGAGCGCGGCGATGGTGCCGATCTTCAGGTTGTGCTCGGCCGCGAAGATCTGCAGGTCGGGCAGGCGGGCCATGGTGCCGTCTTCGTTCATCACCTCGCAGATCACGGAGGCGGGCGAGCAGCCGGCCATGGCGGCCAGGTCGCAGCCGGCTTCGGTATGGCCGGCGCGCATCAGCACGCCGCCGTCCACCGCCTGCAACGGGAAGATGTGGCCGGGCTGCACCAGGTCGGCGGCCACGGCGTTGGGCGCCACGGCGGCCTGCACGGTGCGCGCGCGGTCGGCGGCCGAAATGCCGGTGGTCACGCCTTCGGCGGCCTCGATGGACACCGTGAAGGCGGTCGAATGCTTGGCGCCGTTGCGTTGCACCATCGGTGGCAGCTGCAACCGCTCGCACATTTCGCGCGACAGCGTCAGGCAGATCAGGCCGCGGGCATGGCGCGCCATGAAGTTGATGGATTCGGCCGTGATGTGGTCGGCCGCGACGACGATGTCGCCTTCGTTCTCGCGGTCTTCCTCGTCCACCAGGATCACCATGCGGCCGGCGGCGAGCTCGGCCACGATGTCCTCGACCGGCGAGATCGAGGCGGGGGCGCGCGCGGCGCGGGGAGCGCCGATCGGCGTGACGGAGGCGTTCATTCGGCTGTGTCCTTGGAATACGTGGAAGCAGGGGGCGCCAGCACGCCCGCCTGGAGCATGCGCTCCACGTAGCGCGCGACGGTATCGATTTCGAGGTTGACCTTCGAGCCGGCCTTCAAGCCGCCGAGGGAGGTGTTCTCGACGGTGTGCGGGATCAGGTTGATGCTGACCTCGGCGCCGTCGGAGATGTCGCTCACGCTGTTGACGGTGAGGCTCACGCCGTTGATGGTGATCGAGCCCTTGTAGGCCAGAAAGCGGGCCAGCGCGGGAGGCGCGACCACGCGCAATTGCCAGCTTTCGCCGACCGGCTCGAAGAAGCTCACGCTGCCGATGCCGTCCACGTGGCCGGACACGATGTGCCCGCCCAGGCGGTCGCTCGCGCGAAGGGCCTTCTCGAGGTTGACGCGGCCGCCTTCGTCGGTCAGGCCGGCGGTCTTGTCGAGGGACTCGGCCGAAATGTCGATGGTGAACTGCTGTCGCTCGGGGACGAGCGTGGTGACGGTCATGCAGGCGCCGTTGAGCGCGATGCTGTCGCCGAGCCCGACGTCATCGAGGTAGCCGTCAGGCACCGCAATGCTGAGTCTTTTGCCGTAGGAGGAGGAGGTGCCGAGGTCGTGAATGGCGGCGATGCGCCCCACGCCGGTGATGATTCCGGTGAACATATCCCCGCATTTTCGCAGAGAACGAGGCCTGTTCGGGGTAAACGCTAGAACGTGTCCGTTCCGGCAACCCGCGCCACCACGCGCAGGTCAGGTCCGAGCAGGTCCACCGACTTGAATTCCAGGGGCACAGCGCCTGCCAGCGAGGTGAGCGGGCCGCCCGCATGGATGTGGCTCGCGATGTCCATGCCGCTGCCGATCAGCTTGGGCGCCAGGTACACCAGCAGCTCGTCGACGCAGCCTTCGCGCAGCATCGAGCCATTGAGCTTGTGGCCCGATTCGACGTGCAGTTCGTTCACGCCGCGCGCCGCCAGGTCTGCCAGCAGGGCCGGCAGGTCGACCTTGCCGTCGGCGTTGGGCAGGCAGGTGACGGTGGCGCCGCGGGCTTCGAGCGCCGCCGCCTTTTCTTCGTTGCGGCTCGCCGCGTAGATCCAGACCGGGCGGCCAGCTATGAATATGTGAGCATCGGGCGGTGTCTGGAGCCGGCTGTCCACCACGACCAGGTGCGGCTGGCGCGGGGTGTCGACCAGGCGAACGTCCAGCCGCGGGTTGTCTTCCAGCACCGTACCGACGCCGGTCAGCACCGCGCTGGCGCGGGCGCGCCAAGCGTGGCCGTCGGTGCGGGCCGCCTCGCCGGTGATCCACTGGCTCACACCGTTGTCCAGGCCGGTCTTGCCGTCGAGCGAGGCAGCGACCTTCATGCGCACCCAGGGCTGCCCGCGGACCATGCGGCTGAAGAAGCCGATGTTGAGCTCGCGCGATTCGGCCGCGCCCGGACCGACCTCGACCTCGACCCCCGCCGCGCGCAGTCGCTCGAAGCCCTGGCCCGCGACCAGCGGGTTCGGGTCTGCCAGCGAGGCGACCACCCGGCGAACGCCGGCCTCGATCAGCGCGTCGCAGCACGGGCCGGTGCGGCCGTGGTGCGAGCAGGGCTCGAGCGTGACGTACGCCGTCGCGCCTTCGACCGAGCGGCCTTGCGCAGCGGCGTCGCGCAGTGCCATCACTTCGGCATGCGGGCCGCCGGCCTTTTGCGTGTGGCCCTGGCCCAGCACGCGGCCTTCAGCGTTGCACAGCACGCAGCCCACGCGCGGGTTCGGATCGGTCAGCAGCAGTGCCGACGTGGCCAGGCGCAGCGCGGTCGCGATGTGCAGGGCGTCTTGTTCGTGAGAGGGCATGAGGGCTCGAGCGGAAGAAGTTGGCAGCGGTGTCGCTGGATCATACGAGCGGCATTCGAACGCGGACGAACGGTACGCGCCGCGATGCCGGTGCCCGCTTAGGCTCGGTTTTCGATGGCGCGAAACAGAGGCGACTCAAGTTGCACACGCGCAGGGAGGACATCGGCCTATGGCTTCAAGAAAGCACTTCAGCGCGGGCTTTTCGCTCGTGGAGGTACTCGTTTCCATTGTGGTGTTGAGCATGGGATTGCTCGGCGCCATGGGCATGCTGCTGGCGGCCGCCCGCACCAGCAACGAGGCGGCAACGTTCACGGCGGCCGTCAACCTCGTGCGCGACCTGTCGGAGAAGGCGCGCATGAACAAGGGCGTGGCGGCGAAAAACGACGCCGCGAACGCCTATCTGCTCGAGCACTGGACCGAAGCCACGGCACCCGCAGCTGCGGGGCCGTCGTGCGCCACGGTGGGTGCGCCTTGCAAGGCCGCGCAGCTTGCCGCCTGGGACCTGCGCGAATGGAAGCAGCGCGTCGCCGCCGTGCTGCCCGATGCGCGCGTCAGCGTGTGCTTCGACGAGGCGCCGTGGAGCGAAGCGGCGGGCGCCTACGTGTGGCCCTGCAGCCATACCGGCCGCAGCGTGGTCGTCAAGCTCGGCTGGACGCCGCGCGGCACGGCGGTGACCGGGCAGACAACGCCCGCACCCCGGCTGGTGATGCAACTGGTGCCAGGTGCGTCCGATGACGGCCAGGTCGGTTCCTGAATCCGCACGGCGCGCGCGCCAATGCGGCGTGGCGCTCGTCGAACTGCTGGTCGCGATGGGTCTTGCGCTGTTCGTGGTGCTCTGCGCCACGGCCGCATTCGTCGGCAGCAAGCAGCTGTTCACCGCGGATGCCGAGGCACAGGCGGTGGAAGACACCCTCCGGTTCGCCGGCTTCGTCGTCAAGGGCATCGTTCGGCAGGCGGGCTACGCCGACTATGCGCCGGACCGCGTGGACGCCGACGGCGCAATCTCCTTGCCAAGTTCGAGCACGAGCACGGGCATGGCGTCGGACGACCCCTCGGAGCTGCACATCGTGGGAGCGCGCAACGCCCGCGTCGGGGGCAAGGACGAGAGCTACGGCACCCACAACAGCCGGGGCGTCAATGGCAGCGATTCCCTGCTCGTGCGCTTCTTCGGCCGCAGCCGCGCGGACGGCGATGCCACCGAGCCCGACGGCACCATGGTCGACTGCATGGGCTTCCCCCAGCCGGGCCCCATGCCGGGCCAGCAGACGTCCGCGGACCGCGCATGGAGCTTCTTCTTCGTCGCCAATGCCACCGACGGCGAGCCCGAGCTCTACTGCAAGTACCGCAGCGACGAGAGCGGGGGCTTCCGCGCGGAGCCGCTGGCGCGGGGCGTCGAGGTGTTCAACGTCGTCTATGGCCACGACAGCGACGGCGACGGCGTGCCCGAGCGCTGGCTCGACGCGGCGCAACTGGAAGCCCGCGCGCCATCGGCCACCAAGTCGGCCGCCGAATGGCGCAAGGTGGTGGGGCTGCGCTTCGGCCTGGTGGCGCGCAGCGCGCGCGCCAACGGCTGGCCGCGTGGGGCGGACGAGGTGCTGTACCCGCTGGGCCGCGAGTTTCCTGGCGTGAGCTTCAGGCCCGCGGCCGACGGGCGGCTGCGTCGCGTGGCCACGTTCACCGTGATGCTGCGCAACCCGCTGAAAGACGCCACGCCATGAACCGCGCCATGAGCCGCGCCGCTGGGGGCGCGGCGCGCGGGTTCTCGCTGATCGTCGTGCTGCTGATGCTGCTGGTGGTCACGGTGCTCGGGCTCGGGGCGGCACAGACCTCGCTCGTGAGTGAGCGCGGTGCCCGCAACGACCGCGACACCGAGGTGGCGTTCCAGGCTGCCGAGGCTGCACTGCTCGACGCCGAAGCCGATGTGCTTGGCCCCAACGACGACACCCGCCAGCGCCTGTGTGTCTTCAACAGCAGGGACATCACGGCCTTCGCGGCGGGGTGCGGTGCCGGCGGCGATCGCCAGGGGCTGTGCGCGCCGGTCGCACCGGGCAACGAACCCGCGTGGATGGGCGCGGATTTCTCGGCCGATGCGGGCACGTCGGTGGCCTACGGGGCCTTCACCGGCCAGACCTATCTCAGCGGCGGCACAGCCACGGGACCGAGCGCCGGCGCGGTGTCGGCCCGGCCGCCGCGCTACATCGTCGAGGCCGTGCGCAGCCATGGCGGCTGGCAGGCCGACCAGCTCCAGAGCGCGAGCGCCGATGGTGCCCGCTACCTTTTTCGCGTGACGGCCATCGGCTACGGCGTGCGCGAAGAAACGCAGGTGGTTTTGCAGACCACTTTGTTCAAACCGGCGGCCAGTCCCGGCTGCCCTTCGTGAGAAGCGAAACGATGCGTTGCCTTCGAACTTCGTGCCTGGCTGTGCGGGCCTTCTGCGCACTCTGCGCTATCTGCGTCATTTGCGCCATTTGCGCGGCCCCCCACGCCCATGCGGCCACGCCGCCCGACGCGGTGCTGCCGAGCGAGCCTCTGGCTACGCTGGCGTCGCGCGTCGATCCCAACGTCGTGCTCGACCTCGCGCTCGATGTCTCGAATGCCGGCGCGGCCTACCGCGGCGAGTTCGACGCAACGGTGCGCCACACCGGCCTGTGGGACCCCATGGGCTGCTACAGCTACGCGAGCACCGACGGCTACTTCAAGCGCGAGGCCACGGCAGGCCAAGGCGCCGGCGGCGAAATCGTCTGCAAACGCCAATGGAGCGGCAACCTGTTGAACTGGGCCGCGACATCCAGCATCGACGGTGTGCGGCTGGCGCTGACCGGGGGCGACCGCGCGGTGGACGAGGTCGACCGAACGGTCTTGCGGCGCGCAGAACTGCCAGCCAGCTTCTATCGCAGCGTGCACTTTCCCGACAAGGTCTTGAAGGCGCGCGCGGAACTGTTCACGCCGCTGACCACGGGCGACGCCCTTCATTTCAACAACTGCGGCGATCAGGTCTTCGTCGGCCCTTCCGCCACGGGTTCGTGCGCCGAGCCCGGAAGCGACCGGCGCCACGGCGCGTACCTGGCGCGCGTGGCGGTGTGCACCCCGGACGAAGCGGCCACACGCGGCGCGCTGTGCCTGCGTTATCCGAGCGGCCATCACAAGCCGGTCGGCGTCGTCCAGACCCATTCGGAACACATGCGCTTCTCGGTCTTCGGCGCTCTGGCGGGCGGTGCGTTGCTCGCGCCGATGAAGCACACCGGTCCGATGAAGGTCGATGCGGCCTTCGACAATGTGGCCAACACGCAGGCGGAGTGGGATGCTGTCACCGGTGTCTTCAAGACGGGACCGGGCCTGGCGAAAGGTGTCGTCGATGCGATCCATCGTGTCGGCCGCGGCGGTGTCTACGGCCAGCCCGACGCCGTTCGCACGCTGTACGACGAGTCTCTGCGCTATCTGCAGGGCATCGGTCTTGGCCGTGGCGTGGCGGACCCGGTGGCGGTCGGTTGCCAGAAGAACCACGTGGTCGTCATCGGGAATGCGCCAGCGCACGGCGACCAGCCCGACGACGGCGCCTGGAAACGCCTCGTGGGCGCGTTAGCGGAGGACGAGGCGCTGTCCTCGGCGCGTCCGTCCGGCATCGTGGGGCTCGCCTACCGGGCCAACACCCAGACGATTCGTGACGACCACCCGGACGTGCGCGCACGCACCTTCGTCATCGACACGGGGCAGCGCGTCAGTGGGCTCTCGCTGGCGGCGAAGTACGGCGGCTTCGTCGACACCAACGGCGATGGGAACCCTTTGCGGACCTCCGACGGGCTGGGCCGCCCGGATGTGAAAAGCAATGCCGAGTGGGCGGAAGGCCTGGGTGCAGACGGCCAGCCACAACCCAGGACTTACTTTCTTGCCGGTGCGCCCCTGGAGATGGCGACGGCCGTGCGACGGGCCCTTGCGCGGGCTGCGCAGCCCGACGCGGACGGCATGGGCCCCGGCGCGATCTCGTCGTCAGGCCTTTCGAAGGAGGGCGCCAGTCTCTTTGTGTCGCAGTCCGCGGGACAGCGCGGGGCGGGCACCCTGCTGTCGTTTTCATTGACTCACGACGCTGCCACCGGTGCCGTGCGCCGTCGCGATCTTCCCGACTGGGACGCCGGCGCCTTGCTGAGCGGCAGCCCCGCGGCCAGGCCGGCCGTGCCGGCGCGCGATCCGGCGAGCCGGCGGATCTTCACCTTGTCCGCCGCCGGCGCAGGCATGCCGTTCGAATGGAGCGCGCTCGACGGGGTGTCGAAGGGCCACCTGAGCGCAACGCCCCATGCCGATCCTGCTGCATCTGATGACTTGGGCCCCGATCGGCTGGCCTATCTGCGAGGCGATCGGCGCCGTGAGGAGTCTGTTGCCGGCGGCGTCTTTCGCGTGCGCGATTCCGTCATGGGGCGCGTGGCTCACTCGGCTCCTTTCTTCGCGGAAGGCCGTGGTGGCCGTGTTCCGGCGGTGTACGTCGGCGCCAACGACGGCATGCTCCATGCGTTCTCGGCCCGCACCGGCGAGGAGCTGTTCGCCTATGTGCCGCGCGCGCTCTTGCCCTGGTTGGCGGCCTACACCTCGCCGGACCATGTGCCTAGAAGCCTTGTCGACGGCTCTGCGACGGTGGCCGATGTGCAGCAGGCCGACGGCGCCTGGCGAAGCGTGCTGGTCTCGGGCATGGGCGGCGGTGCCACCGGGGTGCTCGCGCTCGACGTGAGCAACCCGGCCCATTTTTCCTCGAGCCATGTGATGTGGGAGTTCGGCGCCGCGGACGACGCCGACATGGGGCACCAGACACAAGCGCCACGCATCCTGAAGTTCCGCACCACCGCGGCGACGCGCACCGAGCCGGCCAGGCACCGATGGTTTGCCGTGGTGCCGTCCGGCTTCAACAACGCCAACCCGGAAAAACGCGCCGCCCTGTTCCTGTTGTCGCTCGACAAGCCCGCGAACGCGCCGTGGGTGCTGGACGTGAACTACCACAAGATCGTGTTGCCGGCGCCTACGGACGCCACCGTGGTGAATGCCCTGGGCGCACCGGGCGACTACGCGGGCGCCGACGGTGCCACGCGCTTCCTGTACGCGGGCGACACGCAGGGCAATCTGTGGAAGTTCGCCTTCACCGCCAATGCGCCGTGGCGCGCGGGCAATGCGTTGCCGTTCAAGGAGCAGCCGCTGATGGTCGCGTGGGGCGAGGGCGCCAGGCGCCAGCCGATCACCGTGGCGCCGAAGGTCGGCATCGGGCCGTCCGGTGGAGCGATCGTGCTGTTCGGCACCGGCAAGTTCGTGGGTCCGGAAGACCTGGGCCGCTCGAGCCGTGGCGTGCAGACGGTCTATGGCGTGTACGACAACGGCGAGGCCATCGGGCTGCGCGCCGCGCGCACGCAGCTTCAGCCGCGGCGCGCGATGGCGGCCGGCGGATCGGCTCCCTTCTCCATCGTCGGCGACGCGTTCGCATACGGCGCCTTCGACAGCAAGACTTCTGCCCGGCGCGGCTGGTATCTCGACCTGCCCGAGTCCCGAGACAAGGGCGAGCGCGTGGTCGCCGAGCCCGTCTTGAGCGACGGCCTGCTGTTCTTCAACACGCTCATTCCCCCCGCCACGGCATGCGGCGGTGGCGGCGGACGCAGCTGCGCGGTGAATGCCCTGACCGGCCTGTCCAAGGGCGGCACCTGCGTGCCCTCGGACGCCGGCATCCCCGGCACACCGCAGGTGGTGCAGTTAGGGGAGAGCGTCTACAGCGCCGCCGACGTGTTCGGGCGCCGTACGCACACCCGCCGCCTGGCCGTCATCCAGGCGGGCGGGCGTGGCGGCAAGAGCGGTTTCTCGACGGCTCAGCCCGTAGCGGGCGGCACGGTCTCGCAGGTGGCAGGGCGCCTGAACTGGCGCCAGGTTGTCGATGCCCGGGAGGCGAGGCGATGAACGCGGCTGCGCATCGCGCGCGTGGATTCACGTTGATCGAAGTGATGATGGTCGTTGCGATCACCGTCATCCTGGCGGCCATTTCGTACCCTTCGTACATGGACGTCGTGCGCCAAGGGTGGCGCAGCGAGGCACGCGCCGCCCTGATGCAGCAGATGCAGCACCAGGAGCGCCACTACACGCAGGCCGGCCGCTATCGGCACTACACGGGGGATTCGGGCGATTCAAGCGGCGGCGGTGCGGCGGGCAAGTACATCATCGAGAGCGGCAACTGCGAGGGACTCGGCAGCATCGACAGTTGCATCCGGCTGACTGCGAGCCTGAAGCCCGCGTATGCCGATCCGCAGGTTGGCGCACTCTGGATCGACAGCACGGGCGCCAAGGGCTGCGACGGCACGCAGCGCACGAGGTGCTGGCAGTGAACGCCGGGGCATGCAGGGCGGGGCCCGCGGGCGGATTCGCGCTGCTGGAACTGATGGTGGTCGTGGCCATCGTGGCGGTGCTCGCCGGCATCGGCATGCCGAGCTTTCGGCAACTGCTGCTCAACCAGCGCCTGGCCGGAGCGGCGCAGGCCTTCAATGCCGCCTTGAGCCTTGCGCGCATGGAAGCCATCCAGCGTTCCCGCAGCGTGCGGGTGACTGCGCTCGCGGGCAGCGACTGGTCCGGGGGCTGGGTCGTGACAACGGGGGTGCGCGGGTCCACCGGCCCCGATGCGCCTGCAACGCTGCGCCGCTTCGAGGGCCTGCCGGACGGTGTCAGCGTGGATGAGTCGCTCGGCGACGGATTTGCGCAGGGCGTGCGCTACGACAGCAACGGATTCTCGCGCCAGGCCAACCGTGCGGGCTTCGGTGCGGGATGTCTCACGCTGAAGGCCGACACGGGCCGCAGGGCGTCGATCGTGGTGTCGGCATCGGGGCGGGCCCGGGTCTGCAATCCGGACCAGCAGGGAGACTGCGGCACCGGGGTCTGCGGCAAGGCCGCCAAAAAAGAGGAGCGCGGCTGAGTGGGCGTCAGATGTCGCGCAGCAATTGCCTGAATTCGTCCACGTCCTCGAAGCTGCGGTACACCGAGGCAAAGCGCACATAGGCGACCTTGTCGAGCTTCTTGAGCTCGCGCATCACGAGTTCGCCGACCTTCGTCGACTCGATTTCGCGCAGGCCGCTGGCCAGCAGCTTCTGCTCGATGCGCAGCAGGGCGTTGTCGATCTGCTCGATGCTCACCGGCCGCTTGCGCAGCGCCAGCATCATCGAGGCGCGCACCTTGGCCGAGTCGAAATCGGCACGGCTGCCGTCCTTCTTCACGACGACGGGAAAATTGACGTCGGGCCGCTCGTAGGTGGTGAAGCGCTTGTCGCAGGCGCCGCACTGGCGGCGCCTGCGAACGAAGTCGGCGTCTTCCGAAACGCGGGTTTCGACAACCTGCGTCTCAAGATGACCGCAAAAAGGGCATTTCATGCGGTCAGGTCTTCGGGTCGATCAGCGGTAGACAGGGAAGCGGCTCGTCAGCGCGTGCACCTTGGCGCGCACGGCGTCGATGTTCGCCGCGTCGCGCGGGTTCTCGAGCACGTCGGCGATCAGGTTGGCGGTGGCGCGGGCCTCTTCGTCCTTGAAGCCGCGCGTGGTCATGGCGGGGGTGCCGATGCGCACGCCGCTGGTGACCATCGGCTTTTCGGGGTCATTGGGGATCGCGTTCTTGTTGATCGTCATGTGGGCGCTGCCCAGCACGGCTTCGGCTTCCTTGCCGGTGATGCCCTTGGCGCGAAGGTCAACCAGCATCACGTGGCTTTCGGTGCGTCCGCTCACGATGCGCAGGCCGCGCTGGGTGAGGGTGTCGGCCACGATCTGCGCGTTCTTGACCACCTGTTGCTGGTAGGCCTTGAACTCGGGCGCCATCGCTTCCTTGAACGCGACGGCCTTGGCGGCGATCACGTGCATCAGCGGGCCGCCTTGCAGGCCCGGGAAGATGGCGCTGTTGATGGCCTTTTCGTGCTGCGACTTCATCAAGATGATGCCGCCGCGCGGGCCGCGCAGGCTCTTGTGGGTGGTGGAGGTGACGATGTCGGCGTGCGGCACCGGGTTGGGGTACACGCCCGCGGCCACGAGGCCGGCGTAGTGGGCGATGTCGACCATGAAGATCGCGCCCACGTCCTTGGCCACCTTGGCGAAGCGTTCGAAATCGATGCGCAGCGAGTAGGCCGAAGCACCCGCGATGATCAGCTTGGGCATGTGTTCATGCGCCTTGCGTTCCATCGCGTCGTAGTCGATGGCTTCGTTGGCGTCCAGGCCATAGCTCACGACGTTGAACCACTTGCCGCTCATGTTCAGCGGCATGCCGTGGGTCAGATGGCCGCCTTCGGCCAGGCTCATGCCCATGATGGTGTCGCCAGGCTTCAGGAAGGCGAGCATCACGGCTTCGTTGGCCGAGGCGCCGCAATGCGGCTGCACGTTGGCGGCGTCGGCGCCGAAGAGCTGCTTGACGCGGTCGATGGCCAGCTGCTCTGCCACATCGACGTGCTCGCAACCGCCGTAGTAGCGCTTGCCCGGGTAGCCTTCGGCGTACTTGTTGGTGAGCTGCGAGCCCTGGGCGGCCATGACGGCCGGCGAGGCGTAGTTCTCGCTGGCGATCAGCTCGATGTGATGTTCCTGGCGCGCGTTTTCGGCTTGAATTGCGGCCCAGATTTCGGGATCGGTCTGTTCGACCAGGATATTGCGTTGGTACATGGCAGTCCTTTGAAGACGAGGTCCTTGTTCTTCAACCAAACAAGGGCTGCCCAGGCGAACGGCTGAACGCCCGATGTGGTCGGGCGGCACGCTTCCCAGTGGTATTCCACGTCAGCGCGGGGCACCTTGTGCGGGTGCTGCGCCTATCGCCAGTCGCGTACCCGCCGAGTGTAGCGCACCGCACCCGGCAAGATGAATGTCAGGAGACGGAAGACAGCAGGGCCACCTTGGCCGGCTCGGCCTCTTCAGGCTTGGCCGGTGCCACCACCGGAAGAGGCTGGGCACGCACGCCCGGCGGCGTGACCGTGGTCGACGGCGCGCGGCCGTTGGCCACCTGCAGCAGGCGCTCGTGTTCGGCCATGACCTTGCTGGCGTAGCCGCCGTCGTCCTCCAGATTGGCCGCGCCCACGTAGTAGCGCAGGCCGCCTTCGAGCGAGCCGGCACGGGCAATGCATTCCTGCAGCACCTTGACGCCCACGCGCATGTTGGTCACGGGGTCGAAGGCGGTGAGCGTGCCGCCCGCGCTTTCGTACTTGTCGCCGTGCACGCGGGTCATGACCTGCATCAGGCCCTGCGCGCCGACCTGGCTCTGGGCGAACGGGTTGAAGCTGGACTCGACGGCCATGATCGCGAGGATCAGCGTCGGGTCGATCTTCGTGCGCTTGCCGATGCCGTAGGCCTCGGCCACCAGCACGCTCAGCGGCTCGGCGGCCACGCGGTACTTCTTGCTCAGCCAGTAAGCCACGGCGGCCTGCTGCTTGGGCAGGTCGCTGGGGCTCGCGGCCGTGGTCCGCTCGATGGCGGTCGGCTCCAGGTCGGTGGCTTCCGGCGCCGGCTTGCGCGATTGCAGCCAGCCCATCAGTTGCTCCTCGCCGGTCTTGCGCAGGTCGGGCCGCGCCACGAGGGCGAGGGCCGCGAACACGATGGCCAGGCCGACCAGTGCAAACCCGTTGTGGGTGATCTCAAAAAAGCCGTCTGCCACATCGGACACGAAGGTCCTTAGCCCGCGGGCTGTGGCATCAAACGCCTTGTTCATCGCTCTTCCTTTCTGTGCGGCACCCGAAACGCAACGCCGGTGAGGGCGAGGGATGAAGGCAGCGGCGCTTGGATTGGTACGAATCAGGCTCCGCGCATGGAGTGAAGTGGGTTGGGAGCGCGGTGGCCTGATCAAGCCGGTTGGGATTCGGCAGCGGATTCAGGGGGCCCTGCCGCGTCGGGCGGTCAGAGCAGGGCGGATTCTAGCGTGGCTAAATACCCGGTCAAGCATAAGGAATTGAATCTTTATGCTAAAGGGTGCTTAAAAAAGTGACGGTTCCGAAGCGTTTCTGCTTAGGGGAAATCCCTTTGTAAAACGCGTTTGCAATCCGAGGGAGCGCCACCTAATCTGGACGGGCCTGAGGTTTCAGGCGTTTTTCCGAGGTCCCGCAGCCCGAGGTGCAAGTCGAAGGCTCAGCGTCCGAGGAACCACGGTGGCAATCTCTTGCTGCCAGCACGGTGGGAACCATCGACTTCCTGTCGCGCGAATCGATGGCATGGGTCTTGTGCCCGCCATCAAGCCCGACGACAAGACAGCAGTCGAGTCGCCGGGCTTTCTTGTTTCTGGGTGCACCTCTTTGCGGCACACTCCCGCGATGGATGCAGCTTCGATCAAACAAAACAAATGGGTGCGGCGTGGGATCGTCGCTTTGCTGGTTCTGCTGGTGTTCTGGGTCGTTGCCTGGCTGGCCGTGCCCCCCATCGCCAAGAGCCAGATCCAGAAGATCGCGAGCGAGAAACTCGGCCGGCAGGTCACCGTCGGCAAGATCGATTTCAAGCCCTGGACGCTCGAGCTCACGCTGAACGACCTGCGCATCGCGACCGCCGACGGCAGCAAGCCGCAGGTGGCCATCGCCCGCATCTACGCCGACGCCGAACTGCAGTCCATCTTCCGTTTCGCCCCGGTGATCGACACCGTCACCGTTGACGCGCCGGCCATCCTGCTCACGCACCTGGCGGACGGCAAGTACGACATCGACGACATCCTGGCCAAGCTCTCGGCCGGCCCGCCGTCCGACCCGAATGCCAAGCCCGCGCGCTTCGCCATCTACAACATCGCGATCAACGGAGGCTCGGTCGACTTCGACGACCAGACCGTCAAGCGCAAGCACGAGTTGCGCGACTTCGTGCTCAAGGTGCCGTTCCTCAGCAACCTCGACTCCAAGCGCGACATCAACACCGAGCCCAAGCTGGCCTTCGTGCTCAACGGCAGCAAGTTCGACTCGGCCGCCTTCACCGCGCCTTTCTCCGACAGCCGCAAGACCGACGCGCAGGTGCAGTTCAAGGGCCTCGACCTCGTGCCATACCTGGGCTACATGCCGGGCGGCCTGCCGGTGCGCCTGCAGGCGGGCAGCCTGGACGCCGACCTGAAGATCGCCTTCGAGCACGGTGCCACCAACGGCCTGAAGATCACCGGTACGGTCGAGGCGCACACCACCAAGGTGGCCGACGCACGCGGGCGGGACCTGCTGGGCTTCGAGTCGCTCAAGCTGGCGCTGGCCGATGTGCGTCCGCTCGAATCGGTGTTCCATCTGAGCGAGATCGCCCTGGTGAATCCGCAGCTGGCGGTGGCGCGCGATGCTGCGGGCCAACTCAACCTGCTCGCGACCGACCCCGCGACGGGTGCGACCGAGAAAGTCGCGCCCCTGCCTGCGGCCGCGGCCAGCGCGCCGGCGGGCAAACCGGCTGAAAAGCCGGTGCTGAAGGTGCAGGTCGACAAGCTGGCCTTGAGCGGCGGGCGCATCGGCTGGCGCGACGAAACCGTCAAGCCGGCCGCGGCCATCGACGTGACCGCGCTCGGCTTCGACGTCACCGGCGTCACCTGGCCGATGGAAAAGCCGGCCGAGTTCAGCGGCAGCACCGCCATTGCCGGCGCCTCGCTCAAGTTCAAGGGCCGCGCCACCGACAAGGTGGCCGACGTGCAGACCGAAGTCGACGCGCTGCCGCTGTCGCTGGCCGCGCCCTACCTGGCGCAGAGCCTGGAGCCCACGCTGGACGGCAAGCTCAGCGGGCAGATCGACATCGCCTGGGCCCAGCCCAATCTCAAGTTCAAGGCGCGCCGCCTGTCCGCCGACGGCCTGGCGCTGACGCAGGCCAAGACGGCGCTGGCCAGCGTCGGGCGCTTCGAGCTGGTCGATGCCGAGGCCGACATGACGAAGCACACCTTGAACGTGGCCTCGTTCACCGCCACCAACCCCAAGGTGCGCATCGAGCGCGACAACGAGAAGCACTGGATGTTCGAGCGCTGGCTGAAGGCGCCCGCCGGCGCTGACGGCGCGAAGCAAGCCGACGCCAAGGTCGCCGCGCCCAAGCCCGCCGCGGCCGAAACACCGCAGCCCGGCGCCAACACAAAGCCATGGGCGCTGACCATCGGCACGCTGGCGGTCGACAACGGCAGCCTGTCGTACTCGGACAAGGCGAGCGCCACGCCGGTGGCGGTCGAAGTCACGGCGTTCAAGCTCAATGCCCAGAAGATCTCGCCGAACACCGACGTCGTTTCGCCGTTGCAGGTGTCGGGGCGCATCGGTTCCGCCGGCCGCTCGGCCGATCCGGGCCGCTTCGACTACAAGGGCAACATCGTGCTCAAGCCGCTCGCGGCCGAAGGCCGGCTCGAGGTGGCGTCGTTCCCCGCGCATGCCTTCAAGGCCTACTACGCGGACGCGCTCAACGTCGACATCCGCCGTGCCTTCGCGAGCTACCGCGGCACCGTGCGCTATGCGACCTTGCCGGGGGGCATGAGCATCAAGCTGGCCGGCGACACCGCGCTGGACGACTTCCGCGCCAACAGCGTGTCGCTCACCCAGTCGCCCGGCTTCGACCGCAACACCAACCAGTTGCTGAGCTGGAAGACGCTGAGCCTGCGCGGCCTGCAGGTCAGCATGGCGCCGAACGCGGCGCCGAGCGTCGACGTGCGCGAGACCACGCTCACCGACTTCTTCGCTCGCGTGATCGTCGATCCCACCGGCCGGCTCAACCTGCTGAACCTCACCAAGAAGGGCGAGGCCGAAGCCGACGCCGCAGCCGTGGCCGCCACCGGCGACGCCAGCACACGCAAGGGCCCGGGCGGTGCGACCACCAGGACCCGTGCGGCACCGGCCCGGCCTTCGGGCGGCGCCCCGGTGTCGGCCGAGGCCATGGTCGGCGGCGCGCCCGAGCCCGCCAGGCCGGCGGCCACCACCACGGCGCAAGCAGCGCCGGCGGTGCCTGCCGCCGACAGCAAGCTCGCCCCGGTCATCAACTTCGGCCCGATGAGCCTGGTCAACGGCAAGATCGACTTCACCGACCTGTTCGTCAAGCCCAACTACTCGGCCGACCTGAGCGAACTGACCGGCAAGCTCAGCTCCTTCTCGTCGAGCCCGCCGAAGGGCGAGGGCGGCCGGCCCGCGCTGGCCGACCTCGAACTGCGCGGCAAGGCCCAGCAGACCGCGGCGCTGGAGATCACCGGCAAGCTGAACCCGCTGGTCAAGCCGATCGAGCTCGACATCACCGCCAAGATGCGCGATCTCGACCTGGCGCCACTCTCGCCGTATTCGGTGCGCTACGCCGGCCACGGCATCGAGCGCGGCAAGATGAGCATGGACGTCACCTACAAGGTGGCGCCCGACGGTCAGCTCACGGCCACCAACAAGCTGGTGCTCAACCAGCTGCAGTTCGGCGACGAGGTGGCGGGCGCGCCCGCCAGCCTGCCTGTGCGCCTGGCCGTGGCCCTGCTGGCCGACCGAAACGGCGTGATCGACGTCGACCTGCCGCTCAGCGGTTCGCTCAACGACCCGCAGTTCAGCATCGGGCCGCTGATCTGGAAGGCCGTGGTCAACCTGATCGTCAAGGCCGTGACGGCGCCGTTCAGCCTGCTCACGGGTGGCCTGGGCGGTGGCAGCGGCGAGTCGAGCGCCATCACCTTCGAGGCCGGCGCTTCCGACCTCAGCCCTGCAGCGAAGGAAGGCCTGGACAAGGTGGCCAAGGCGCTGACCGAGCGGCCCACGCTGCAGATGACGGTGGTCGGTACCTCCAGCCTCGACAAGGAGCGCGACGCCTACCAGCGCCAGCGCGTGCGCCAGCTGACCTATGCCGAGAAGCGCCGGGTGGCGGTGCGCGGCGGCCAGACGGGCACCGACATACCGCCGGTCACCGACGCCGAGTACCCCGACCTGCTGACGGCCGTCTACAAGCGCGCCGACATCACCAAGCCACGTAACCTTGTCGGGCTGGCGAAAGACCTGCCCCTGAAGGAGATGGAAAACCTGCTGTTCGCCAGCGTGCCGGTCGACGAGGAGTCGATGCGCCAGCTGGCGGTCGAGCGCGGCGCGGCCGTGCGCGACTACCTGCTCGCGAAGAAGGTGCCGAGCGAGCGGCTGTTCCTGGGCGCCGTGCGCACCACGGCCAGCGGCAGCGACTGGAAGCCGGGCGCAGAACTCAGCCTGACAATGAAGTGAAGCGCAGTGCCGGGAAGGGACTTGGTTTTTTCCCCGAGCTCGCTATATATGTAGTCCGTTAACCTCCACGCCCACAACCCGGTGTTCGCCCTGTTTCAGGGCGAAATTCAGCGGCCAACCGCAAGTGGGTGAAAATGTCGATGTGCGCCGGCCTTTGCCGGCGCCTTCGCTTTCTCTACCCAGACAACGATTTCGCGCAGTGACCTCTACCTCTTCCAAGCCAAACGACCTCCAAGCCCTCGACACGCTCACCGGCGGCGCCTTCACCGCGCCGACCTCCGGGGAGCGTTCCGCGCGCATCCGCGACTGGCTCGCGGGCAACCCCGCGCCCGAGCAGATGCAAGAGGTCTTCAAGGAGCTGAGCGGTCGCGACAAGGGCGCCGCGCGCCTGCTGCGCGAAAAGCTCGACGAAATCAAGCGCGCCAAGGGCCAGGAGGCCATTGCCGCCGAATGGGCGCAAAAGGCCGAGGCGCTGCTGGGCCAGTCCAAGCTCAACATCGCCGATGCACTGGCCTGGCAGCGTGACGCCGCCAAGGCCGGCGCGCCGCTGTCGCGCGAACCGCTGGCCGGGCTGAAGGCCAGGCTGGCCGAGCGTGTGAAGGGCATTGAAGACCTGCAGCACCGCGCCCAGGTGCATCGCGAAGCCGCGGTGCTGCTGGCGCAGCGCTTCGAGGTGTTGTCCACCAAGGGCTGGAAGGACGCCCAGGGTGCCGAAGAATCGTTGCGCGCCGACGTTGCCCATTGGCAGCAGCAGGCCACGGAGATCACGGCCGACGCCAACTGGACCAGCCTGGACGCCAAGTTCGCACCGCAGCTCGACGCCTCGAAGTCGCAACTGCTGGTGGTGTCCGACGCCTTCCATGGCGCGCTGGCCCAGGCGATTGCCGCCGCCGCCGACGCCTCGGCCCCGCTGCCGCCAGTGCCCGTGTGGGCCGACGAGCTGCGCGCCGCGCGCGGCGAAGTCGTCGCCCCCAAGGCCGCCGCCGCGCCTGCGCGCCCCGCCGCACCCAAGGTGGACCCGGCCGTGCGTGCCGCCGCGCAAGACGCGGTGCAGGCTGCGCTCGCCAAACTCGAACAGGAAACCGCCGAAGGCCACGGCAAGGCCAGCGCCGGTGCCGCCGCCGCGCTGCGCGCGGTGCTCAAGGAGCACGGCAAGATGGTCGATGCCGCGCTCGAAGCACGCGTGCATGCCGCGCTGGTGGCTGCCGGCGAACTCGAAGGCTGGCAACGCTGGAGCGCCGACAAGGTCCGTGAAGACCTCGTCGCCAAGGCCGAAGGCCTGCTCAAGCGCCCCGAAGGCCAGGCCCTCGGTGGCCGCAAGATGCAGGAAACGCTGCGCGCCCTGCGCGACCAGTGGAAGCAGTCCGACCAGGGCGGCGTGCCGAACCACGCGCTGTGGAAGCGCTTCGACGAAGCCTGCAACGAAGCCCACAAGGTGGTCGAGGCCTGGCTCGAAAAGGTCCGCGCCGATGCGGCCGAGCACCGCGCGCACCGCGTGGCGCTGATCGAAGAGGTCAAGGCCTGGGCCGCCGAACACGCCGGCGCCACCGACCTGAAGGCGCACAACCGCGCGCTGCACCAGTTTGCCGACCGCTGGCGCGATGCCGGCCACGTGGGCGAGAAGCTGTTCGCCGAGCTGCAGCCGCAGTGGAACGAAGCCTTCGGCGCCGCCCGCGCACCGTTCGAGACGGCGCAGAAGGCCAGCGTCGAACGCCGCCAGGCCATGATTGCCGAGGCCGTCGAGCTCGGCGCCCAGCCCGTGCTGCGCATCGACGCCGTCAAGGCACTGCAACAGCGCTGGCAGGCCGAGGCACAGGGTGTGCCGCTCGACCGCCGCCACGAACAAAAGCTGTGGGACGCCTTCCGCGCGCCCATCGACGAAGCGTTCAACCGCAAGACCGCCGAGCGCGAAAAGGCATCTTCGGCCATGAGCGATCACGACCGCTACGTGCTCGACGCGTCCAAGGCGCTCGACGCAGCCAATGCCGGCGGCGACGTGCAGAAGATCCGCGCCGCCATCGCCCGCCTCGAAGGCGCGCTGCGCGGTGAAGCACCGCCGCCCGCACCGGCACCCGCGCCGAAGGCCGAGCGCGCCACCGCTTCGAGTGACGGCCCGTCGGTCGGCGCGACCGAGATCGTGGCCCCGGGCCAGGCCGCCGCCGAGTTCGGAGAAAGCGCCGAGCAGGCGCCGAGCCCGAGCGACGCTGAAGCTTCGCCAGGCACGCACACGAATGCGGCAACCGCGGCTCCGGCCGATCTGGTGGCCCCCGCCGATGGCGCCGATGCGTCTGCCCGCGCCGACGAATCGGCACACGAGGCCGGTGAGCCTGCCGCGGTCGAAGCCCCTGCCGCGGCGCCGAAGCCCGCGCCCAAGCCCGTCGTGGCCATGCGCGGCGACGACCGTCCGAGCAGCAAGAAAAACGAAGCAGCGCCCGCGGCACGCGGCGCGGGTGGCCGTTTCGGCGACCGGCGCGACGGCGGCCGCCCCGGCCCCGGAGGCCCGGGTCGCCCCGGCGGCGATCGCGGTGCGCCTCGCTCCGATGCGCGTGGCGACCGCGGGGACCGTTTCGGCGACCGTCCGCCGCGCTTCGAAGACCGCGGTCCTCGCCTGGGCGACGCCGCCTTCCGCGCACAGCGCGAGGCGCTGGAACGTGCCGACATGGCACTGCGCAAGCTGGCGGCGCAAGCCCACGGTGAAGCGCTGACCCAGGTGCTGGGTGCGTGGGAACAGCGCGACGCCAGCCGCCTGCCGAGCGTGCAGGAGCTGGGCCGTGCGGTGTCTCCCGCCGTTCGTACCGGTTGGTCGCAAGCGCTGGGCGCTGCGCCCTCGGCTGCCGCCAACGATGCCGCCGAAGCGCTGCTGCGCCTCGAAATGGCCGCCGAAGTGCCGACGCCGGCCGAGCAGCTCGATGCGCGCCGCGCGCTGCAACTCAAGCTGCTCACCAAGCGGGGTGACCCGGCACCGAGCCAGACCTGGGGCCAGGACGCGGGCAAGGTGCTGGCTGCGGCGCACGACGCCACCAGCGCGCGCCGCCTGCAGAATGCGCTGAAGGCACTGCTGCGCAAGTAAGCAGGCCGGAAGGCTGCGGCCATGAAAAAGACGCCCCGCGGGGCGTCTTTTTTTTGGGGGGTCGACTTCAGTCGGCCGCGGTCAGGCTCAGACTTTTTCGCCGATCACCGGCGTCTGCACCGCCGCAGCCTGTTCCGCCGCCTGGCTGGTGCCGAGCCTGCGCCGCAGGAACAGTCCGCCGATGCCCAGCAGCAGGGCGACCGTGCCCACGATGAGCGTGCCCTTTTCCGTGGCGTTCGAGGCCGCGGCCTTGTCCTTGCTCTCCATGATCTGCTGCACGTCGGCCAGCGCCACCACCGGCTTGCCCTTGAGCTTCACTTCGTAGACCAGGTTGTTGTCCGAAGGATCGATGCGCACGTCGACGGCCTCGTCGATCAGCGGTTCGAGCTTGTTGCGGCCGATCGCGTAGTCGACACGCCATTTCTCGGTGCTGCCGTCGGCCAGCTTGGCGTCGAGCACGAAATAGTGGCGCGTGGTGCTGCCGCCGCGGCGGCGCTTGGTGGTTTCGGTGATTTCGCTGCCGCTGACGATGGTGCCGCTCTTCGCCACCAGGTCTTCCACCGCGGTGCCGTGCGTGTCGGCGCCGGCCTTGAACTGCGCGTAGCCCGCCCACCCCAGGATGCCGATGCCGACGACCAGCGCGAGCCACGCCTTGCCGGTCACTTGATACAACCAATCCCTCATGTTTTTACCTTTTTAACGAGTTGTTGACCCGTCGATGGTAAAGACTCTTTCGCTATCAACTAGATAGCAAACAAATGAGAGTGGACGTGCGTTCAGGGCTGTTTAGGTCGAAAGAATTCATCGAAGATAGCCAGCACTTCGGGGAAGTCGCGTCCGAAGTTCGGGCGGTTCACGAAATAGGCCTCGCAGGCCACCGCGAAGAACTCGCTGATCGATGTGGCGCCGTACGCGTCGAGCCACGGCGGCTCGGCGCCGAAGCGGTCCGCCATGATGGTTTGCTCGCGAAAGCCCTCGTAGGCCGACTGCAGCACGGCGTGCCACACGGCGCGAGACTCGCGTGCGCTGCGCTGTCCCGCAAAGCCGGGCGGCAGCGGCGGGCAGCCGTTGGCGTCCCCGTTGCGCATGTCGATCTTGTGGGCGAATTCGTGGATCACCACGTTGTAGCCGCGCTCGGTGGTCAGGCTGCTCGCCAGCACGTCGTCCCAGCTCAGCATGACCGGGCCGCGGTCCATGGCCTCGCCGGCGACCACCTCGCCGTATTCGTGCACCACCTGCGCGTCGTCGACCACCTTGCGCCTTGCCACCACCTCGGAGCGGTGCACCACGATGCCGACGAAGTCGTCGTACCAGTTGAGCCCGCCCTTCAGGTGCAGCACGGGCAGCACGGCTTGCGCGGCGATGGCCAGCGCCACTTCGTTGGTGATGGTGAAGCCCTTGGCGCCATGGAATTCCTTGTCGCGCAGGAATTCCGCGGTGAGGATGCGAAGGCGCTGCCGGTCGGGCTCGGGCAGGGCGCCCAGGAAGGCATAGCGCTTGAGCGCAGCCTGCCAGGCGGCCTCGGGGATCGGGGGCAGGGCGCGCAACCGGCGCAGCCACTTGAACATCGGCGGCGGCGCGTCTAGCGCAGATCGACGCGCTGCGCGCCGGCGGTGGAAAGACAGAGCAGCTGCGCGCGCGGTGGATGCGCTGCAACGTCCCAATCGCTCAGCACGACACGAAGCAGGCCGTGGCCCAGGTCGTGGTCGGCGGGGCGGTGGGTGTGGCCGTGCACCAGCGTTTGGGCACCGGCCTGCTGCAGCCAGTTGCGCGCGGCGTCGGTGTCGACGTCGGCCCAGACGGTCGAGGGGTTGCGCTTGCGGTCTTCGCTCTGCACGCGCATGGAACGCGCGAGTGCGCGGCGTTCTTCCAGCGGGCGCGCGAGAAACGCGGCCTGCCATTCGGGCGTGCGAACCTGTGCGCGGAACTTGAGGTACTCGGTGTCTTCCAGGCAGAGGATGTCGCCGTGGCTCAGCAGCCAGCGCTGGCCGTGCAGCACCAGCACCGTGGGATCGTCGAGCAGCGTGAAGCCGCATTGCGCCGCGAGTGCGGGGCCGACCAGGAAGTCGCGGTTGCCGTGCATGAAGAACACCGGCAGGCGTTGCGCCGTGCGGCGCAGCAGCTCGGCGCACTGCGCCTCGAAACCGGCCTGGGCGGCCGAGTCGTCGCCCACCCATACCTCGAACAGGTCGCCGAGGATGAACAGCGCATCGGCCGGCGTGGTCTGCAGGTAGCCCTGCCAGGCCTCGAAGGTGGCAGGCTCGCCCGCCTGCAGGTGCAGGTCGGAGATCAGGTCGACGGTGCGCCACGCGGGCGGCGCCACCAGCTCTGGAAAAGCCGGATTCGCCACCGTGCTCATGCCGCGTTCATGCCGCACCGTGCCCGCAGGTCGTCATTCGGCGATGACGACGGCCTTTTCGATCACCACGTCTTCGAGCGGCACGTCGTCGTGGAAGCCCTTGCGGCCCGTCTTCACGGCCTTGATCTTGTCGACCACGTCGGTGCCGTTGATGACCTTGCCGAACACCGCATAGCCCCAGCCCTGCGCCGAGGGGGCGGTGTGGTTCAGGAAGCCGTTGTTGGCGATGTTGATGAAGAATTGCGCGGTGGCCGAGTGGGGCGCGCTGGTGCGGGCCATGGCCACGGTGTAGTTGTCGTTCTTGAGGCCGTTGTTGGCCTCGTTCTCGATCTCGGCGCCCGTGGGCTTTTGCTGCATGCCGGGCTCGAAGCCGCCGCCTTGCACCATGAAGCCGGGGATCACGCGGTGGAACACCGTGTTGTCGTAATGGCCCTTCTTCACGTACGAGAGAAAGTTCTCGGCCGACTTCGGCGCTTTTTCAGCGTCGAGTTCGAGCGTGATCACGCCGTGGTTCTTGATGTGCAGTTCGACCTGGGGGTTGCTCATGAGGGACTCCTTCTTCGGAAAATGGATCACTTCGCCAGCAGCGAAGCGGACTTGATGGTGATGGCCTCGAGCGGCACGTTCTGCATGCCGCCCTTGTTGCCGGTGGCCACGCCGCGGATCTTGTCGACCACGTCGGTGCCGGCCACGACCTTGCCGAACACCGTGTAGCCGTAGCCGTCGGGGTTGGGCGCGTTCAGCGAGTCGTTGTTTTTCACGTTGATGAAAAACTGCGAGGTCGCGGAATTGGGGTTGCCGGTGCGGGCCATGGCAACGGTGTACTTGTCGTTCTTCAGGCCGTTGCTCGCTTCCAGGGGAATGGGCGCGCGCGTGGGCTTTTGCTGCATGTCCGCCGTGAAGCCGCCGCCCTGGATCATGAAGCCGTCGATGACGCGGTGAAACACCGTGCCGTCGTAGTGCTTGTCCTTGACGTACTGCAGGAAGTTCTCGACCGACTTGGGCGCCTTGGCGGCGTCGAGCTCGAGCACGATGTCGCCGGCCGAGGTGGCGAGCTTGACGCGCGGCGCGGCGGCCGTCTGCGCGTGGCCGGTGGCGGCGAACGTGAGCGCGGCGGCGAGCACGAGCGCGCTGCGGCGGCTGAACAGGTTGAACCTGGAGGAGGCGTGGATCGTCAAGTGAGGCTCCGTGTGCGAATGAAGAGGCGTGGGCCGTGCAGCAGGCGCCTGTGGGCGCCCATGCCGGCGGCGGCAGTTACTTGCTGGTGCGCCCGACCGGCTTGCGCAGCACGGCGGGTGCTGCGGGCAGGGCGGCTGCGTCGGCTTCGGCCTTCGTCGAGAAGATCTGGCGGATCAGCGAGAGCTTGGGCGCGACGCTCGGGTTGGTGCTCGCGAACTGTTGCGCGCGAACGTATTCCTGCGCGGCAAGGCGGGCATACACGTCACCGAGGTTCTCGTGCGCCGTGGCGTAGTTCGGGTTGAGCTTGATGGCTTGCTCGAGCGCGGCGCGGGCCTGGTCGAACTTGCTTTGCGAGGCGTAGAGCGCGGCCAGGTTGTTGTAAGGCTCGGACAGCTCGGGGAAGTCTTGGGTGAGCTGCGTGAACGCGATGATGGCTTCGGCCTGCTTGTTCTGCTCGGTGAGGATCACGCCGCGCAGGAAGCGCATCTGCGGGTCGCGCGGCTTGCCGGCGATGTAGGTGTCGGCCTTGGCCAGCGCCTCGGTGGGCTTGCCCTGGCGCAGCAGCATGTTCACCTCGTCGTAGTCGTTGGCATGCGCGGCCGAGGCCCACAGGCCGAACAGCAATGCGAAGGCGATGGATAGTCTGGAGAATGCGGCGTGCTTCATGAAGCCTCGGCAGAGAACGGAAATGGGGAGATGCGGGCTTGGGGAACACCCGAACGCTGCGCGGCGGCAGCCGTTTATACTTGGCTGGATTGTAGCCGAGGGGCCATGTCCAACCCCTTGCCGCCACAGCCCCCGTCACCCCTGAAAAACACCGTCTGTCGCCCGTGCTTCACGTGCGCGAAATGACGTTTTCCGAATCTCATGAGTCTGCGCATCTACAACACGCTGTCGCGTGAACTGGAGGAATTCTCCCCATTGCATCCCGGACAGGTGCGCATGTACGTGTGCGGCATGACGGTCTACGACTACTGCCACCTCGGCCATGCCCGCTCGATGATCGCGTTCGACGTGGTGCAGCGCTGGCTCAAGGTGAGCGGCTTCGCCGTGACCTACGTGCGCAACATCACCGACATCGACGACAAGATCATCCGCCGCGCGGTGGAAAACGGCGAGAGCATCCGGGCGCTGACCGACCGCATGATCGACGCGCTGCATGAAGACGCCGACGCGCTGGGCATCGAGCGCCCCACGCACGAGCCGCGCGCCACCGACTACATCCCGCAGATGCTGTCGATGATCGGCACGCTGGAGCAGAAGGGCCTGGCCTACCGTGCCGGCAACGGCGACGTGAACTATGCCGTTCGCAAGTTCCCTGGCTACGGCAAGCTCAGCGGCAAGTCGCTCGACGAACTGCACGCGGGCGAACGCGTGGCCGTGCTCGACGGCAAGGACGACCCGCTCGACCCCGTGCTCTGGAAGAGCGCCAAGGCCAGCGAGCCCGAAGAAGTGAAGTGGGCCAGCGAGTTCGGCCCCGGCCGTCCGGGTTGGCACATCGAGTGCTCGGCCATGGCCTGCGAGTTGCTCGGCGAGACGCTGGACATCCACGGCGGCGGCGAAGACCTGCAGTTCCCGCACCACGAGAACGAGATCGCGCAAAGCGAAGGCGCCACCGGCAAGCCGCTGGCCAACTTCTGGATGCACAACGGCTTCATCGTGACCGACAACGAGAAGATGTCCAAGAGCCTGGGCAACTTCTTCCTGATCCGCGATGTGCTCAAGAAATACGACGCGGAAACCATTCGCTTCTTCGTGCTGCGCGCGCACTACCGGCGTCCGCTCAACTACAGCGACGTGCACCTCGACGATGCGCGCGCCTCGCTCAAGCGGCTGTACACGGCGCTCGACCTGGTGGCGCCCGCAGACGTGAAGATCGACTGGGCCGACCCCTACGCGGCGCGCTTCAAGGCCGCCATGGACGAAGACTTCGCAACGCCCGAGGCGGTGGCGGTGCTCTTCGACCTGGCCGGCGAAGTGAACCGCACGAAGTCGCCCGTGCAGGCCGGCCTGCTGAAGGCGCTGGGCGCAGCCGTGCAGATCCTGCAGGACGATCCGAAGACTTTCCTGCGCGCAGGCACCACGCTCGACGAGACGACCATCCAGGCGCAGATCGACGCACGCGCCGCCGCCAAGGCCGCCAAGAATTTCGCCGAAGCCGATCGCATTCGCCAGGAACTCCTCGGTCAGGGCATCGTGCTCAAGGATTCGCCCACGGGCACGACCTGGGCGGCCGCGCAGTGAACGGTACGACCAACCCCATGCCCGCCACCCGAAAGTCCAGCATTCAGATCTACACGCCGGACTACTGGGAGGAGGCCTGCAAGCACCTGGCCAAGAAAGACCGCGTCATGAAGCGGTTGATTCCGAAGTTCGGCAACGCCTGCCTCGAGTCGCGCGGTGACGCCTTCACCACGCTGGCGCGCAGCGTGGTCGGCCAGCAGATCTCGGTGAAGGCGGCACAGACGGTCTGGGACAAGTTCGTGGCGCTGCCGCGCAAGCTGACGCCGGCCAACGTGCTCAAGCTCAAGGTCGACGACATGCGCGCGGCCGGGCTGTCGGCACGCAAGATCGAATACCTCGTCGACCTGGCCCTTCATTTCGATTCCGGCGTGGCGCACGTCGATTCGTGGAAGGACATGGCGGACGAGCTCATCATCGAGGAGCTCGTGGCCATCCGCGGCATTGGCCGCTGGACGGCCGAGATGTTCCTCATCTTCCACCTGATGCGCCCGAACGTGCTCCCCGTCGACGACGTGGGGTTGCTCAACGGCATCAGCGTCAACTACTTTTCGGGCGACCCGGTCAGCCGCAGCGATGCCCGCGACGTCGCCGTGGCCTGGGCCCCGTATTGCAGCGTGGCGACTTGGTATATTTGGCGATCACTGGACCCGGTTCCAGTCGCGTATTGAACAACAGGAGAAGACGTTGGCGAAACGAACCTTCCTCGACTTCGAGCAGCCCATTGCTGAACTCGAAACCAAAATCGAAGAACTGCGCTATGTGCAGACCGAATCGGCGGTCGACATTTCTGAAGAAATCGACCAGCTCGGCAAGAAAAGCCAGCAGCTCACCAAGGACATCTACAGCGACCTGACGCCCTGGCAGATCACCAAGATCGCCCGGCATCCGGAGCGCCCCTACACGCTCGACTACGTCAACGAAATCTTCACCGACTTCGTCGAGCTGCACGGCGACCGGCACTTCTCCGACGACCTGTCGATCGTGGGCGGCCTCGCGCGCTTCAACGGCGTGCCCTGCATGGTGCTCGGCCACCAGAAGGGCCGCGACACGAAGGAGCGCACCACGCGCAACTTCGGCATGAGCAAGCCCGAGGGCTACCGCAAGGCCTTGCGCCTCATGAAGACGGCCGAGAAGTTCAAGCTGCCGGTGTTCACCTTCGTGGACACGCCCGGCGCGTACCCCGGCATCGACGCCGAAGAGCGTGGCCAGTCGGAAGCCATCGGCCGCAACATCTTCGAGATGGCGCAGCTCGAGGTGCCGATCATCGTCACCATCATCGGCGAAGGCGGCTCGGGCGGTGCGCTGGCCATCTCGGTCGGCGACCAGCTCGTGATGCTGCAGTACTCGATCTACTCGGTCATCAGCCCCGAAGGCTGCGCTTCCATCCTGTGGAAGACCAGCGAGAAGGCGCAGGAAGCGGCCGATGCATTGGGCATCACCGCGCACCGCCTGAAGGCGCTGGGCCTGGTCGACAAGATCGTGAACGAGCCGGTCGGCGGCGCGCACCGCGACCATCGCCAGATGGCCGCCTTCCTGAAGCGTGCGCTGAACGACGCGTTCCGCCAGGTTAGCGACCTGAAGCCGAAGGAGCTGCTGGACCGACGCTACGAGCGCCTGCAAAGCTACGGCCGTTTCAACGACACCAAGGCCGACAACGGCAGATAAAGCGCATTCGGCCATGAACTCCGCTTTCGAACGCGCCATGGCCGCGTTCGAGCCGGCGCAATGGCCGCTGGCGGTGGGGTTCAGCGGCGGCGCGGATTCGACCGCCTTGCTGGCCGCCTGCGCGGCGCGCTGGCCCGGACAGGTGGTCGCCTTTCATGTGCATCACGGGCTGCAGGCTGCGGCCGACGATTTCGAGCGGCATTGCCAGTCGGTTTGCGAGCTGCTGGCCGTACCGCTGGTGGTTCACCATGTCGATGCGCGTCACGCGCCGGGCGACAGTCCCGAAGCCACCGCTCGCCGCGCGCGCTACGAGGCTTTTGCCGAGATGACGCGCATGGATGGTGCGGGTGCTGCTATCAAGGCCGTAGCGCTCGGGCACCATGCGGACGACCAGGTCGAGACCTTGCTGCTGGCGCTGTCGCGCGGTGCCGGGCTTCCGGGGCTGGCCTCCATGCCCGCGCATGCGCAGCGCAACGGGCTGGACATCTACCGCCCCTTGCTTGACGTGCCTGGCGCCGACATTCGCGACTGGCTGGCAGGGCGCGGCCTGCCCTGGACAGAGGACCCGACCAACGTCGATGCGCGCTACACGCGCAACCGCATCCGCGCCGTGCTGCTGCCAGCATTGGCGCAGGCGTTCCCGCAATTCCGCGCCACCTTCGCTCGCAGCATCGGCCATGCCGCGCAGGGCCAGCAACTGCTGGGCGAGCTTGCCGCGCAAGACCTGCAGACGGTCGGCGACCCGCCCCGCATCGTCGCCTTGCAAGCGCTCTCGCGCGCCCGACAGGCCAACGTGCTGCGCCACTGGCTGGTGCAGTCGCACGGCGGGACGCCCAGCGCCGCGCAGCTCGACCAGCTGCTCGACCAGGTGCGTGCGTGCACCACGCGCGGCCACCGGATCCACCTCAAGGTGGCTGCCGGCTTTGCCGAGCGGCGGGGCGATTTCCTGCATTGGTACAATGCCCCGCCCTCGCCGAAGACTTTGCTCTGACAGCTTGCAGGGCGCCGCCCTTCAAGCGGCCCTTTCCTTTTCTCAGATTTCACCCATGGCATTGATCGTTCACAAATACGGCGGTACGTCGATGGGCTCGACCGAGCGCATCAAGAATGTCGCCAAGCGCGTTGCCAAGTGGGCACGCGCCGGCCACCAGATGATCGTGGTTCCGAGTGCCATGAGCGGCGAGACCAATCGCCTGCTCGGCCTGGCCAAGGAGCTGGCGCCCAGCAAACCCGGCGTGGCCCACAGCCGCGAACTCGACATGCTGGCTTCCACGGGCGAGCAGGCGTCTTCCGCACTGCTGGCCATCGCGCTGCAGGCCGAAGGCGTCGAGTCGGTCAGCTACGCGGGCTGGCAGGTGTCGGTTCGCACCGACAACTCGTACACCAAGGCCCGCATCGAGAGCATCGACGACGCGCGCGTGCTGGCCGACCTGAATGCCGGCAAGGTGGTGGTCATCACCGGCTTCCAGGGCGTGGACGACGCGGGCAACATCACCACGCTCGGGCGTGGCGGCAGCGACACCTCGGCCGTGGCCATTGCCGCCGCCATGAAGGCGAGCGAATGCCTCATCTACACCGACGTCGACGGGGTCTACACGACCGACCCGCGCGTCGAGCCCGATGCGCGCCGCCTGACGACCGTGAGCTTCGAAGAGATGCTCGAGATGGC
This sequence comes from Variovorax sp. 10N412, assembly GCF_056394985.1. NCBI lineage: Bacteria > Pseudomonadati > Pseudomonadota > Betaproteobacteria > Burkholderiales > Comamonadaceae > Variovorax > Variovorax sp. 10N412. The sequence continues at coordinate 194,371 of NZ_JBFTIO010000001.1, read as the reverse complement.
GAGCCTGGGCTCCAAGGTGCTGCAGATTCGCTCGGTGGAATTCGCCGGCAAGTACAAAGTGCCGCTGCGTGTGCTCTCGAGCTTCACGCCGTGGGACATCGACATCAATGAAGAGGCCAAGTCCGGCACGCTGATCACTTTCGAGGAAGACGAAAACATGGAACAAGCCGTCGTATCCGGCATCGCATTCAACCGCGACGAAGCCAAGATCTCGGTGCTGGGCGTGCCCGACAAGCCGGGCATCGCGTACCACATCCTCGGTGCCGTGGCGGACGCCAACATCGAGGTCGATGTGATCATCCAGAACCTCAGCAAGGACGGCAAGACCGACTTCAGCTTCACCGTGCATCGCAACGAATATGCGAAGACGATCGACCTGCTGCAGTCGAAGGTGATGCCTTCGCTGGGCGCGACCGAGATCGTGGGCGACACCAAGATCTGCAAGGTCAGCATCGTGGGCATCGGCATGCGCAGCCACGTGGGTGTGGCGAGCAAGATGTTCCGCGTGTTGAGCGAAGAGGGCATCAACATCCAGATGATCTCGACCAGCGAAATCAAGACTTCGGTCGTGATCGACGAAAAATATATGGAACTGGCAGTGCGCGCACTGCATAAAGCGTTCGATCTCGATCAACCGACCGCTTAAGTGATGGCATAATTGCGGCTTCTTTCAGGAACTGTGACCGAGTGGCCGAAGGTGCTCCCCTGCTAAGGGAGTATGGGGTGTAGAGCCTCATCGAGGGTTCGAATCCCTCCGGTTCCGCCAGACAAAAGCCCCTGCAGCCCAGCTGCAGGGGCTTTTTTCTTTGTGCTGCACACGTGGGGCAGGCTCGCGTTCAGGCGCCCACGACTTTTCGCATCGTTATCACGTGGAACGGGCAGGTCACGGCGCAATCGCTGCAGCCTGTGCATTTGCCTGCGTCGTGCAGCACCGACGACTTGCGCCACTGCGCGACCTCCAGGCTCAGCAGATGGAGGTCGCACGCGGCAACGCACCAGCCGCAGCCCGTGCAACGCGCGGTGTCCACATCGGGCAGCCAGCCGGGCCGGTGGGGCCGGGCGGGAGCGTGGTGTGTCATGGGGCCGATTCTGTGCGCATGGCTGCGCGAAATCCACCTGCTAGACCGCCTTGGCTTCCCGCTGCAGCGGCAGCCACAGCACGAACCGCGTGCCCGTCGGCTTCGACTCCCAGCGCACCAGGCCTCGAATCGCCTGGGCCCGCCGCCGCTGGTTCTGCAGCCCGCGCCCTGACGCCGACGGGTTGCCCGTCACGCGCTGCACGTCGAAGCCCTGGCCGTTGTCCTCGATCGTCACCTGCACGCCCGCATCGGCGATCGAGGTGCCCACGCGGATTTCCGTCGCGCGGGTGTGCCGCAGGATGTTCGAGATGCTCTCCTGCACGATGCGCAGGATGTGCAGCGCGCTCGACGGGTCCAGCCATTCCAGCGCGGGCAACTCCTGCACCTCCCAGCGCAGCGACACGCCGGTGCCTTCAAGCCGCGGTTCGAGCCGGTAGCGCAGCGTGGCGAGCAGCAGCAGCAGGTCGGCCTCGATCGGCTCCAGCGAGTCGAGCGTGAGCTTCAGGTCGTCCAGGCAGCTCTTGAGAATCTGCGAGACCTTGTCGTCGCTCATGCCGCCGCCTTCCACCGAGCGGATGGCGCTGATCAGCGAGGAGCCCAGTCCGTCGTGCATGTCCTGCATCAGGCGCTGGCGTTCGTCGCTGATGGTCTGCAGCCGTTCGATCTCGCGCAGCTTCCGGTGACTGAGCTCGAGCTCGGCTTCGCGTTTGAGCAGCCGCTGCGCGAGGCTCGCGTTGAGCTGCTCGACCTCGCCGATGGCGTGCACGTAGCGGCGGTACATGAGCGCGCCGAACACGCTGAAGGTCACGGCGTTGGTGTAGGCCCCCAGGTACCAGCCTTCTGGGCTGATGAAGTTGTTCTGCAGCAGCCAGTCGGTGACGCCCAGCAGCACGCAGATGCCGATTCCGACCGCCACCAGCCGCCCTTCGTTGGAGCGGCGCCATGCGCTCACGCCGCCCACCAGGCAGACCGCCAGGCCCATGAGCGCGGCCACCGCGTAGATCAGCGGCGTCACCTGCGGCGTGTTCTGCACGATGGCCAGGCCCGGCATGGTGGCGATACCGACGGCGGTGGTGGCCGCCACCACGCCACGGGTCAGCCATTTGAGCTGCCGGCCGTGCAGCTGGCGCAGGAAGAAGTGCACGACCATCACCAGCCAGAAGAGCGAGTTGACGGTCAGCCAGGCAAACCAGTCGTTGGCGACCGGCTGGCCCACGTAGAAATGCAGCCCTCGCATGAAGGAGGTGGCCGAGAGGTTGAAGAACAGCAGGTAGCCTGTTTCGTCGCGGCGCCTGAACCACACGAAGAGGGCGAAGACGCCGACCGCCATGAACGCTGCACTGAGCATCGCGGGCAGTTCCTGCTGCAGCCACTGGCGCATGCCGTAGCGGCCGCGCAGCGCATCGGCAGGCCCGATCCACAACGACGAAAGCGCCACCTGGGCGCTACGTGTGTGTTCGAGGCGAAGGAGGATCTCGGTGGGCGGCGTGGGGTCGGTGCTGTGGTCCAGCGGAATCCACAGCGGGGTGCGGGTGCTGTTCCACAGCGGCCCCGACTGCTGTGCCCGGTGCACCAGTCGGCCGTCGGCATAGACGGCGATGGTGCCGTCGGTCTTGACCCGGACGCCGTAGATCGCCAGCGGGCTGGAAGCAGGGGGCAGGTCGCGCGTGGACAGCCTGATCCAGGTCGTTCGGGTCGCTCCTGCGGCCCTTGCGGTCTCGGCCTGCCGCAGCAGCGCGATCGGCAGCGCGAGGGGCAGTTCGACCGGCTGCCAGGTGTCCGGCAGGGCGCTGCTGTCCTGCTTGAGCGGCGGCGCGCTGAAACCCGACGAGTCCCCGACCTGCCAGTCGGCATGCGTCAGGTGCAGCACGGCGTCGGAGTGCTTCAGCCCGGCGGTTCCGCCGAAGAACGCGCCGATGACGCCCAGCAGTGCCATCGACAGGACAAGCACCACGTTGGCGAAGAAGGGGGCGAGGCGGAAGTTCAAGAGGCGTGGAGGTGGGTAGGCGCGCGGTTCAGCGCGCCGAGGGCTGCGACAGCACCCACTGCGCCAAGGCCTGCGCCTCGCTCTGCGAGACCTGGGCCTGCTGCGGCATGATGACCCGGCCCCAGGTGCCCACGCTGCCGCTGCGAATCTTCGCGGCCAGGCGCACCGGTGCGCTGCCGTCGTTGCGGTAGCGGTCCGCGATCTGCGCGAAACCCGGCCCGACCTGCTTGTGCACCAGCCCGTGGCAGGCCATGCAGCCGTTCCTGCGCGCCAGGTCGGCGGCCGATGGCTGCACCGGGGCATCGAGCGCGTGCGCTGCCGACGCCAAGGTCAGGAGCAGGGCGATCGCGATGGGTGAAGCGAGGCGCGGGGCGCGGGTGTTCTTGTGCATGGGGCTTCGTTGCTGGCGCGCGATCGTAGCTGCTGGCGAAGGGCTGGGGTGTGCAGGTCGCCGTCGTGCCAGCGCGACAAAGTGGCTCAAGAGTAACCAGATGTATGGTTAAATCTGTTAACTATCGCGAAGAAGAAGAGGGATTGCATGAAGCTGTTGCTGAGCATTGCGTTTGCCGCTGCGGTGTTGGCCGGTTGCGTGACCCCGCCACCGCCGACACCCACCGAGCCCGGAACGGGTCACGGCACGGCCTATGTGCCCATGGTGGCCATGCAAGGCGTGGACCCGGTGCGCTACGACAACGACGTGGCCGACTGCCGAATCGCAGCGAACCGCATCACGGCACGCAGCGAAACGGGCGATGCGATGTGGGCGGCGCTGGGCCTCGGATTGATCACGGTCCACGGCCAGGGCATCGTTGCCGCGGCCTCCTACACCGGCATCACCGCCGCCATCATCGACTGGAACGGCCGTCCCGACGCCGAACTGATCGCCGAACACCAGCAGATCGCCATCGTGCATTGCATGGCCAAGCGTGGCTACCGCAACCTCGACACCAACGTGCGCGACAGCTTCTACGGCAACACCTTCGACCCCGGCGTCATCGTGAAGCCGCGCCGCACCGGCATCGACACCTACAACGTGGAAACGCTGGCCAAGGCCGGCCGGTGCAACCTGCAGCCGCGCGCCGAACTCACGGCCAAGGGCCCTGGGTACGAAACCTACAACGTGCCGTGCGACAACGGCGGCACTTGGGCCGTGCGCTGCGAGTTCGGCAAGTGCCGTGTACTCGCGCAGGCACTCATCCGCCGTTCCTGAAGTTCGGTTCAGTCGCCGTCCGGCGGCAACCAGGCGAGCGACCTGTGGGTCGTTCGCTTCAGGGGCAGTGACAGCGCGGCGAACCGCGCTTCGATCTCTTCCCTGTCCCGTCCACCGATGCGCATGCCCAGCGACACGGGCAGCTGACGGCAACGCGCCAGCGCGTCCCCCACACTGATCTTCAGCAGCGCCGCGGTGGCGCGTGCGGCATCGCCGACGCGATGCGCGGGGCACTCGACCAGCTGCAGGTCGTATTCGGCAAACAGTTCCCGGGAGATGCCCGCGATGACCGGGGCCTTGGCGGTCCAGTCGTCACTCGCGAAGTGGCCGTGGTCGAGGAACGCATCCTCCTCGTGATAGTGCTTGAGCGCCTCGGCAAAATCGTCGAGCGAAGACAGCGGCTGCTGTTCCTTCTGCACGGTCAGCACCGATACAAAGGTCGCGGCCTCGAGGTAATGCACGAGCTTGTTTGCAGCGGCGAAGGCCGGCATTTCGCGGCCCAGCGCGTCTTCAACGGGGTCTTCGCACTCGTCTTCGTCGCTGGACAGGTAGAACCGTGCGTGGTGCAGCGGAACGTCCTCGCTGGCGTAGACCCAGCTGAAGCGACGGTACATGTCGTCGTCGTCGAGGCAGGCCGCCAGTGTTTCGACGGCCTCGCAAAAATTCAGCAAGTGCGGCATTTCAGAGGCCTCCTTCAACCGAAGAAGAAGGCCTCCGCATGCAGCCGATCAACGCCAGACGTAGCGACCGCGCACCAGACGGCCATGCTCGCGATGCGCCGGCACCCACACCTTTTGCGGGCGATGGTGCGGCCGTTCGTAGCGCGGGCCCGGGCCGGCGCCATGACGCGGGCCGGGCTGCGCCAAGGCAGCGGTGGAAGCCAGCAGGCAAGCTGCAAGAACGAAGATGGTTTTTTTCATGTTGATGTAGTCCTTCTGTGTGGTAGCGCAAATGCACCTGAATCGGTACGAGTTGCAGCTTAGTGACGCAGCGCGGGGTACCCCGTAGGCGAAGCCGCACTTTACAAACAGGAAACCAAACCGCTTTCCTCGCCCGCACCGTCACTTGACGATCAATCCCTTGAGCGCCGGGTCCGGCGGCGGGGGCTTCAGCTTCATCTGCCGCAGCGTCCTCACCAGCAGCTGCGCAACCATCACGTTGCGGTGCCGCTTGCTGTTGGCCGGTATCACGTGCCAGGGCGCGTGGTCGCTCGAGGTGGCGCTCAGCGCGTTCTGGTAGGCCTGCTGGTACGCGCTCCACTTGGTGCGCACCTCGAGGTCGTCCATGCTGAACTTCCATTGCTTGCCGGGCGTGTCGATGCGCGCCTGCAGGCGCTCGCGCTGCTCGTCCTTGTCGATGTGCAGCATGCACTTCACGACCACCGTACCGGTCTCGACGAGCAGCCGCTCGAAGTCGTTGATCTGCGCATAGCGGCGCTTGGCCTCGGCCTTGTCGATCCAGCCTTCGACCACCGGCACCAGCACGTCTTCATAGTGGCTGCGGTTCCACACCATGATCTCGCCGGTGCGCGGCACGGCGGCGTGGCAGCGCCACAGGTAGTCGTGCGCGCGCTCCTCGTCGTTGGGCGCCTTGAAGGCCGTCACGCGCACGCCCAGCGGCGAGGTGCGCGAGAACACCCAGCGCACGGTGCCGTCCTTGCCGCTGGTGTCCAGGCCCTGCAGCACCAGCAGCAGCTTGCGCTTGCCCTCGGCGTGCAGCAGGTCCTGCAGTTCGTCGAGCTCGACGGCCAGCGCATCGACCTCGCTGCGTTGCGAGGCTTCGTCGCCCTCGCAGAAGGGCGTGTCGTCGGGGTCGATGTGCGACAGCTTGAACTTGCTGGCGACGCGGTATTTCTTGAAGCTGGCCATGAAGCGGAACTCCCGTGAAGAACGAAGGAAGCCCACAGCCTAAGCGATCAGCGCTCGTCGTCGTCCGTGTCCAGCGAGGCGCTCCAGCGGTTGTCCCACTCGGCATGGCGCACCGCGCCGTCGAGATCGCGCCGGTCGCGCTTGGTCGGGCGGCCCTGTTCGATGGCCAGTGCCGGCTCGGTGCCGGCGCGGCGCAGTTCACGAAAGTTCGCCTGCGCCGCCAGGCTCTCCTGCGTTTCCTCGTAGAGCAGTTGGGCAACAGGCGCCGGCCCGCGCTGGCCGCTGACACCGCGCACGGTGACGGTCCGCGTCAGCGGGCCCATGCGCATGGAAACCGTGTCGCCGGACTTGACCTCGCGCGAGGCCTTGGCGACGTCGCCGTTCACCTGCACGCGGTTCTTGCCGATTTCCTCCGCGGCCAGCGAGCGCGTCTTGAAGAAGCGGGCGGACCAGAGCCATTTATCGATGCGCAGACGTTCCATGGATATCGGGAGTGAATATCAGGAATTGTGCCGCGACAAGGGGAGATGTACGACGGCGTCCAGCCCGATGACCTGTGCGGCGCCGTCCTGCATGGCCGGCACCCCGGCCTTGCGGTTGTCCAGCGCGATGCGCCCGCCCAGCGCCAGCACGATCTCGCGGCAGATCGCCAGGCCCAGCCCGGACCCGCTCGACGCGCTGCCCGCCGAGAAGGGCGCGAAGAGGCGCTGGCGCAGTTCGGGCGAAATGCCGGGGCCGCTGTCGCGCACCGTGAGCACGGCTTGCGCGCCCTCGGGCCGCACCGACACCGACAGCGCCGCGCCCACCGGGCTCAGCTTGATCGCGTTGTGCAGCAGGTTGCGCGTGAGCTCCTGCAGCATCCACTGGTGGGCCTGAACGGGCACCGGCCCGTCGATGGCCAGCTCGAAGTCGAGCGCCCTGTCCGCCACCAGCGGCGACAGGTCGAGCGCGATGCCGCGCACCACCTCGCCGAAGTCCAGCGTGACCGACTCCGGCTGCTGGCGCAATTGCTCGACCTTGGCGAGCGACAGCATCTGGTTGGCCAGCGCCGTCGCGCGTTCCACCGTCTGGCTGATTTCGCCGAGCGCCTGCTCGGGCGCCACGTCGCCGCGTTGCGCCGACTGCACCTGCACCTTCAGTACCGCCAGCGGCGTGCGCAGCTGGTGGGCGCTGTCGCGCACGAAGCGTTTCTGGTGGTCGAGCAGGCGCTGCAGCCGGCCCATGACCTGCGTGGTGGCGTCGATCAGCGGACGCAGTTCGCGCGGCGCGTCAGGCGCGTCGATGGGCGTCAGGTCGTCCGCCTGGCGCCGTTCGATGGCCTCGCCCAGCTCGCGCACCGGCCGGGTGGCGCGCTGCACCACGAACACGGTCGCCAGCGCGATCACGCCCATCAGCAGCAGCTGGCGCCACAGCATGTCGACCAGCAGCTTGCGCGCCAGCGTCTCGCGCAGCTCCAGCGTTTCGGCCACCTGCACCACCGCCATGCCGCGCCCCCGCGCGCTCGCCACGGGCTGCAGCAACACCGCCACGCGCACCGGCTGGTTGCGAAACTGCGCGTCGTAGAAGTCGACCAGCGCCGCGTAGGCGCTGCGGTCGGGAATGCGGCCGCGCCAGAAGGGCAGCTCGGCAAAGCCCGAGATCATTTCGCCGTCGAGCGCCGACACCCGGTAGAACAGCCGGCTGCGGTTGTCGGCCTCGAAGGCCTCCAGTGCGGAGTAGGGCACGATGGCGCGCAGCTGCGCCAGATCGTCGTAGCCTTCCACGTCGAGCTGCTCGCCGATGGTCTTGGCCGAGGCCAGCAGCGTGCGATCGTAGGCCGTGGTGGCCGCCGCCAGGCTCTGGCGGTACACGCTCACGCTGTTGATCACGATGAACAACGCAATCGGCGCGAGGATGCCGAGCAGCAGCCGCGCACGAAGCGAAGAGACCCGGGTCATGTGTCCGGACGCAGCAGGTAGCCCAGCCCGCGCATGGTCATCAGCACCGCGCCCGTGCCCGCGAGCTTCTTGCGCAGCCGGTACACCACCACCTCGATGGCCTCGTACTGCACGTCGGCTTCGCCCGGGAACACCAGTTCGAACAGGCGCTCCTTGGTCACGGCGTGGCCCGGCTTCATCATCAGCGCCTTCAGCAGCGCCAGCTCGCGCGGCGTGAGTTCCAGCAGCTCGGCCCGGTTGTAGATGGCGCCGTTGTCGGGCTCGAAGCGCAGCCCGCCGATCTCCTGCGGGTTCAGGCCTGCGTCCTGCCCGGTGACGCCGTGGCTGCGCCGGCGCAGCGCGCGGATGCGGGCCTCCAGCTCGTCCAGGTCGAAGGGCTTGGGCAGGTAGTCGTCGGCGCCCGCGTTCAGGCCCATGATGCGGTCGCCCACCGTGCCGCGCGCCGTCAGCAGCAGCACCGGCGTGCGCAGGCCTTCGGCGCGGGCCTGCGCCAGCACCTGCAGGCCGTCGAGGTTGGGCAGGCTCAGGTCGAGCGCCACCACGTCGGGCTCCAGGGCGTGCCACTGGGCCACGGCCTGCGCGCCGTCGCCGCAGACGCGCACGTCGATGCGCCGGCGCCCGAGGGTGCGCTGCAGGGTGATTTGCATCGAGGGGTCGTCTTCGACCAGCAGCAGCTTCATACGGGACAGCGGGGTGATTGCTTCGGTGTTTTCCCCAGTCTGGCGGACAGCCAACTGACAGCGGGGCGGCGCATGATAGCGCTCAGGTTCAAGTCAGGTTCCTTTCAAGTTCCTTCCCGTTTTCAGGAGACACCACAATGCGTCGCGATACCTTTCTGAAGTCCTTGGCCGCGCTGGCCGCCGCCGGCGCCCTGCCACTGTCGGCCCGGGCCGCTGCCAACGTCAAGATGATGATCCCCGCCAACCCGGGCGGCGGCTGGGACACCACCGGCCGTGCGCTGGGCAAGGCACTGAGCGACGCCAAGGTGGCCGACACCGTCACCTACGACAACAAGGGCGGCGCTGCCGGCGCACTGGGCCTGGCGCAGTTCGTCAACGGCTCCAAGGCCGACGCCAACGCGCTGATGGTCATGGGCTCGGTCATGCTGGGCGGCATCATCACCGGCAAGCCGCCGGTCAAGCTCGAGCAGGCCACGCCCATCGCGCGCCTGACCACCGAATACAACGTGTTCGTGCTGCCGTCCAATTCGCCGTTCAAGACCATGAAGGACGTGGTCGACCAGCTCAAGAAGGACCCGGGCAGCGTCAAGTGGGGCGGCGGTTCGCGCGGCTCCACCGAGCACATCGCCGCGGCGATGATCGCGCAGAAGGTGGGCGCGGACCCGTCCAAGATCAACTACGTGGCCTTCCGCGGAGGCGGCGAGGCCACCGCCGCCATCCTGGGCGGCAACGTCACCATCGGCGGCAGCGGCTACAGCGAGTTCGCCGAATACATCGCCGCCGGCAAGATGAAGGCCATTGCCGTCACCTCGGCCCAGCGCCTGCCGGGCATCAACGTGCCCACGCTCAAGGAACAGGGCATCGACGTCGAAATCGGCAACTGGCGCGGCGTGTACGGCGCCCCCGGCATCTCGACCGAGCAGCGCAAGGCACTCACCGACATGGTGCTGGCCGCGCTCAAGAGCGCGTCGTGGGCAGAGTCGCTCAAGAAGAATGAATGGACGCCGGCCGTGCTGTCGGGCGATGCGTTCGCCAAGTTCGTGGACGACGACTTCGCCAGCCTCAGGGCCATCATGACCAAGTCCGGCATGGTCTGAAGCGCACGGCGCGCCACATGCCTGCCGAATGGCACGCTGTCCTCGCAAGAGACGACAGCGTGCCGTTTTCAAATCCAGCTCCACATTCCGGGCGCAAAAAATGACAACTCCAGAACCCTCGGTCTCGCCGCCAGACACAGCGGCTCAAGCGGCGGCTGTATGGCCGCAAACCCTCGTCGGCGCGGGCGTCCTGCTGACCGGCCTCGCGCTGGCCTTCGGCGCCATCGGCATTTCTTCCGAAGCCGGCTACGGCGGCGTCGGCCCCAACTTCCTGCCCTGGATGGTGTCCGTGGTGCTCGTGCTCTGCGGCGCCTGGATCCTCTGGGAAGCGCGCACCGGCGGCTTTCGCGAGCTCGACGCGCCCACCGGTGCCGACCGCGCCTACTGGCCCGGCTTCATCTGGGTCTCGGCTGGCCTGCTGCTCAATGCGGCGCTGATCACCACGCTGGGCTTCATCCTCAGCTGCACGCTGTGCTACGTGCTGGCCGTGCAGGGGCTGCGCCGCGCGAGCGGGCAGGCCGGCGTGAATTCGCCGCGCACCTTCGCCATCGACTTCGTCACCGGCGTGCTCATCGCCGCTCCGGTGTTCTGGATGTTCACGCAGTTCCTGGCCATCAGCCTGCCGGGCCTCACATCGACCGGGTGGCTTTGATATGAACCCCCACGCTCATCACTTCGTGTATTCACTGCCCCCCGTGGGGGCGCAGGCCTCCCTTGGGACGGCCCGGCGGGAGGCCTGACATGGAAATCTTCAATGCACTGATGGCGGGCTTCGCCACGGCGATCACCCCGATCAATCTGCTCTGGTGCCTGGTCGGCTGTGCCCTGGGCACGGCCGTGGGCGTGCTGCCCGGCATCGGCCCGGCCGTGGCGGTGGCCATGCTGCTGCCCATCACCGGCAAGGTTGACATCACGGCCTCGATGATCTTCTTCTCGGGCATCTACTACGGCGCCATGTACGGCGGCTCGACCACGTCCATCCTGCTCAACACGCCCGGCGAAACCGCCAGCATGGTGACGGCGATGGAGGGCAACAAGATGGCCAAGAGCGGCAGGGCGGGCGCGGCGCTCGCCACCGCGGCCATCGGTTCCTTCGTGGCCGGCACCATCGCCACCGTCATCGTCACGCTGTTCGCGCCCTTCGTGGCGGAGTTCGCGGTCAAGCTCGGCCCGCCCGAGTACTTCCTGCTGATGCTGCTGGCCTTCACCACCGTGAGCGCGGTGCTCGGCAAGAGCACATTGCGCGGCATGACGGCATTGTTCGTCGGCCTTGCGGCCGGCTGCGTCGGCCTCGACCAGATCTCGGGCCAGGGCCGCTACACCGGCGGCGTGCCCGAGCTGCTCGACGGCATCGAGATCGTGCTGGTCGCGGTCGGCCTGTTCGCGGTGGCCGAAGTGCTCTACGCCGTGCTCTACGAAGGCAAGGTCACCGAGGGCCAGAACAAGCTCAGCCGCGTGCACATGACCAAGCGCGACTGGAAGCGCTCCATTCCGGCGTGGCTGCGCGGCACCGCGATCGGCACGCCCTTCGGCTGCATCCCGGCCGGCGGCACCGAGATTCCGACCTTCCTGAGCTATGCAATGGAAAAGAAGCTCGCCAAGGACAAGGACGCCAAGGCCGAGTTCGGCACCACCGGCGCCATCGAAGGCGTGGCCGGCCCCGAAGCCGCCAACAACGCCACGGTGACGGCCGCGCTGATTCCGCTGCTCACGCTGGGCATTCCCACGTCGAACACCACGGCCATCCTGCTGGGCGCGTTCCAGAACTACGGCATCCAGCCGGGCCCGCAGCTGTTCACCACCTCGGCCGCGCTGGTGTGGGCGCTCATCGCGTCGCTGTACATCGGCAACGTGATGCTGCTGGTGCTGAACCTGCCAATGGTGGGGCTGTGGGTCAAGCTGCTGAAGATTCCGAAGCCCCAGCTCTACGCCGGCATCCTGATCTTCGCGACGGTGGGCGCCTACGGCATGCGCCAGAGCGCCTTCGACCTGTTCCTGCTCTACGCCATCGGCCTGCTGGGCGTGGTGATGCGGCGCTTCGACTTTCCGACCGCCCCCGTGGTGGTCGGCATGATCCTCGGCCCGCTGGCCGAAGCGCAACTGCGCAACGCCATGTCGATCGGCGAGGGCAGCGCCGCGGTGTTCTTCCAGCGTCCGATGTCGATCACGCTGGTGGTGATCGTGGTGGCCGTGCTGGTGCTGCCGCGCCTGGCCAAGCGCATGAGCGAACGCAAGCTGAAGCGGCTGGCGCAACTGGACGCCTGACCTTTCTCGCGCTCTAAAAAAAAACCGGATGCCGCCAGCATCCGGTTTTTTCGTTTTCGGGCGCCGCTTTGCTCGCGTGCCCTGCATGCCCGACCTGCGCTACAGGCCGGCTTGCTTGGCGTGGCCCGCCGCGTGCGCGGGCGGTGGCGTCTCGGCCAGGTCGTCGTCCAGATGCGGATCCGCCGGCTGTCCCCGCAGCTTGCGCACGGTGCGCCGAATCCAGTGCTCGATGTCGTCGATGTAGGTGAACACCGCCGGCACCACCAGCAGGCTCAGCACGGTGGAGGTGATCAGCCCGCCGATCACCGCCATCGCCATCGGCGAGCGGAAGCTCGAATCGGCCGCGCCGAAGCCGACCGCGATCGGCAGCATGCCTGCGCCCATGGCCAGCGTGGTCATGATGATGGGCCGCGCACGCTTGTGGCAGGCGTCGCGCAGCGCGTCCCAGCGGCTCATGCCGTGGTCGCGGCGCGCCACGATGGCGTACTCCACCAGAAGAATGGAGTTCTTCGTGGCAATGCCCATCAGCATGATGAGCCCGATCAGCGAGGGCATCGACAACGCCTTCTGCCCGATCAACAGGCCTACGAACGCACCGCCCAGTGCCAGCGGCAGCGCGCACAGGATCGTCACCGGGTGCAGGAAGTCCTTGAACAGCAGCACCAGCACGATGTAGATGCACAGCACGCCCGTCAGCATCGCCAGGCCGAAGCTCGCGAACAGCTCGGTCATCACCTCGGCGTCGCCCACTTCGGTGACGCGCACGCCGGCCGGCAGCTTCACGATCGAAGGCAGCTTGGTCACCGCCGCCTTGGCGTCGCCCAGGCCCACGCCCGACAGCTCGATCTCGAAGTTCACGTTGCGCGAGCGGTCGTAGCGGTCGATTACCGCCGGGCCGCCTTCCATGCTGAGCGAGGCCACCTGGTTCAGCATCACCGGCCCGCGCGCGCTGGGCACCGACAGGCGCCCGAGCAGGTCGATGTCCTGGCGCGCCGAGTCTTCCAGCTTCACCACGATCGGCACCTGCCGCTGCGCCAGGTTGAGCTTGGCGAGCGACTGGTCGTAGTCGCCGAGCGTGGCCACGCGCAATGTCTCGGCAATGGCCGAGCTGGTCACGCCCAGGTCGGCGGCGCGCGCGAAGTCGGGGCGCACGGCGATCTCGGGGCGGATCAGGCTCGCGGTGGACGTGATGTTGCCCAGGCCGGGAATGGTGCGCAGATCCTTCTCGACCGCGCTGGCGGCCGAGGCCAGCGCCACCGGGTCCTCGCCGGTCAGCGCCAGGATGTACTTCTCGCCGGAGCCGCCCAGGCCCACCGTGCTGCGCACGCCGGGCAGCGTTTCCAGCGCGGTGCGGATCTGGTTCTCGATCACCTGCTTGCGCGGCCGGTCGCCGCGCGGGTCGAGCTTGATGGTCAGCGTGGCCTTGCGCGTCTCGGGCGTGCCGAAACTCGCGAACGGGTCGCCGCCCGCGCTACCGCCCGCCACCGTGGTGTAGACGCTCTTCACATGCGCGATCTGCATCACGCGCCGCCGCGTTTCCTCGGCCGCGGCCGTGGTCTGCGCCAGCGTGGAGCCGGGCGCGAGCGACAGGTAGATCTGCGTCTGCGAGTTGTCGTCCGGCGGAATGAAGCCGGTCTTGAGCAGCGGAATCATCGCCAGCGAACCGATGAAGAAGACGGTGGCCATCACCATCGTCTTGAAGCGGTTGTGGGTGCTCCAGGTCACCGCGCGCATGTACCAGCGCATCCAGCCGGGCTCGGTTTCCTGCGTGACGATGGGCTTGAGGATGTAGGCCGCCATCATGGGCGTGAGCACCCGCGCCACCACCAGCGAGGCGAACACCGCGAGCGAGGCCGTCCAGCCGAACTGCTTGAAGAACTTGCCGGCCACGCCGCTCATGAAGGCCGTGGGCAGGAACACCGCAATCAGCGTGAAGGTGGTGGCGATCACCGCCAGCCCGATCTCGTCGGCCGCTTCCATGGCCGCCTGGTAGGGCGACTTGCCCATGCGCAGGTGGCGCACGATGTTCTCGACCTCCACGATCGCGTCGTCCACCAATATGCCCACCACCAGCGACAGCGCCAGCAGCGAGATCACGTTGACCGAGAAGCCCAGCAGATGCATGCCGATGAAGGCCGGAATCACCGACATCGGCAGCGCGACGGCCGACACGAAGGTGGCGCGCCAGTCGCGCAGAAAGAGCCACACCACGATCACCGCCAGGATGGCGCCTTCGTACAGCAGGTGCAGCGAGCCGTTGTATTCCTCTTCCACCGGGTCGACGAAGTTGAAGGCCTCGGTCAGCTCGATGTCGGGGCGCTGCACGCGCAGGTCGGCCAGCGCCTTCTGCACCGCGTGGCCCACTTCCACCTCGCTGGCGCCGCGGCTGCGTGCCACCTCGAAGCCGACCACCGGCTTGCCGTTGAGCAGCGCGCCCGCGCGCGGCTCGGCAATGGTGTCGCTGATGCGCGCCACCTGGTCGAGCCGGATGCGGCGCCCGTCGCTCAGCGCGATCTGCATGTCGGCCAGCTGGTCGGCCGACTGCACCGTGGCCAGCGTGCGCACCGGCTGCTCGCTGCCGCCCAGGTCGAAGCGGCCGCCCGCGCTTTCGGTCTGCACCTGGCGCAGCTGGCGCGAGATGTCGCCGGCCGAGGCGCCCAGCGCCTGCAGCTTGACCGGATCGAGGTCCACGTGCACCTGCCGCGTCGCACCGCCCACGCGGTTGACCGCGCCCACGCCGGGCAGCGCGAGCAGCTTCTTGGTGATGTCGTTGTCCACGTACCAGCTGAGCGCCTCGTCGTCCATCTGCGACGACGCGATGGTGAAGGCCAGCACCGGCTGGCCCGCCAGGTCGAGCTTGGTGACGACCGGGTCGCGCACGTCCGCCGGCAGGTCGGCGCGCACGCGCTGCACCGCGGAGCGCACGTCGTCCACGGCTTCCTGCACGGGTTTTTCGAGGCGGAACTCGACGATGAGGGTGGCGGCGCCGTCCTGCACCTTGGTGGTGATGTGCTTCAGGCCCTGCACGGTGGCGATGGAGTTCTCGAGCTTGCGCGCGACGTCGGTCTCCAGCTGCGAAGGGGCGGCGCCGGGCAGCGACGCCGAGACCGTGACGGTCGGCAGGTCGATGTCCGGAAAGTTCTGCACCTTCATCGCGTTGAACGACAGCAGCCCACCGAAGGTGAGCAGCACGAACAGCATCACCGCCGGAATCGGGTTGCGTATGGACCAGGCGGAAACGTTCATGGCGTGTTCCTTGAGGGGTTACTTGGCCGCGGCGGCGGAAGCCGCGGCAGAGGCGGCCGGCCGGGCGGGCTGCGCGGACTGAGCGGGCTGCGCGGACTGAGCGGGCTGAGCGGGCTGAGCGGGCTGAGCGGGCTGAGCGGGCGCCTCCACCACGCGCACCAGGTCGCCGTCGTTGAGGAAGCCCGCGCCTTGCACCACCACCTGCGCGCCTTCGGGCAGCGCACTGGTGATCTCGATGCGGTCGTTCAGCCGGCGGCCGACCTGCACCTTCAGCTGCATCACCTTGTTGTCGGGCTTGAGCAGGAAAACGTTGTTGAAGCCGTCGCGCGGCACGATGGCGCTCTGCGGCACGGTGGGCGCCGCGCTGCGGCCGAGCTCGAAGTCGCCGCGCGCGAACATGCCGGCCTTGATGCCGGTGTTCTGCTGCACCGCGGGCAGGTCGACATACACCAGCGCCGCGCGCGTCTGCGGGTCGACCGTGGGCGCGATGCTGCGCACCTTGCCGCGCACCTGCGCGCCGCTGGCGCTCACCACGAAGGCGGGCGTGCCGACGGCGATGCGGCTCAGTTCGGCCGAGGTCACTTCGGCGCGCCATTCGAGCCGGCCCTGGCGGATCAGCCGGAACAGCTCGGTGCCTGCGGCGACCACGCTGCCGACCGTGGCGGTGCGCGCGGAGATCACGCCGTCGTCGGGCGCCAGCACCTGCGTGTTGCGCCCGCGCACTTCCTGCGCGGCCAGCACGGCCTCGGCCGCCTCGACGCGCGCCTTGGCGGTCTGCTCGGTGGTCTGGTACTGGTTGATCTGCTGCTGGCTCAGCGCGCCGGTGGCCTGCAGCGTGCGGGCGCGCGCGGCGTTGCCGGCGGCGTCGGCCGCGGTGGCGCGGGCCTCGGCCAGCGAGGCGCGACTCTGCGCGATGTCGGCGCGCACCGTCTCCGGCGAGAACACGGCCAGCACCTGGCCCTTCTTGACCACGTCGCCCACGTTCACGCGCACTTCGGCAAGCTTCAGCCCGTTCGATTCGGAGCCGACCACGGCCTCCTGCCAGGCGGCCACGTTGCCGTTGGCCGCGAGCGTGAGCATGAGCTCGGTGGTTTCGGGCCTGGCGACGGTGACGGTGAGCGCGGGCTTGGGCGCATTCGCGCCGTCCTTGGCGGCGGCCGTCGGCTCGCTCGCCTTGTCGGACGGTTTGCGCATGACGAAGAAGGCGCCGGCGACGACGATGACCAGCGCCAGCAGCGCGATGACGAGGGTGGAACGCTTCATTGTTTTCATGGCGACGTCGCGACCTTGGCGGCCGGTGGGGTGGTCATTGAGGACGATTCGGAAGAGGGGGATGCGGAGGCGGTGCGGTTCCAGCCGCCGCCCATCGAGCGGTACAGCGCCACCCAGGCCTCGGTGCGCTCGCGCTGCAGCGAGACGCGCGCCGTCTGCGCGGTGAACAGCGTGCGGCGCGAGTCCTCCAGCTCGAACAGGCTCGCCAGGCCGCTGCTGTAGCGGGCCTGCGTGGCGTCGAAGGAGGCCTGGTAGTTCTGCACCGCGCTGTCGGCGTCGGTGGTGCGGGCGTCGGTGGCGTCGAGGTTCACGAGCGCTTCTTCCACCTCGCGCACCGCCTGGCGCACGTTCGCGCGGTAGAGCGACACGGCCTCGGTGTAGCGCGCCTTGGCCGCGTCGGTGTTGGCCTGGCGCGCGCCGCCGTCGAGCAGCGGCACGGTCAGCGACACGGGGCCCACGGTCCAGGTCTCGAGCGACTGGCGGAACCCGCTCACGCGCAGTTGCGAGCGGCCGATGTTGCCCGACACCGTGAGCTTGGGATAACGCTCGGCCTCGGCAGAGCCCACGTCGGCGCTGGCCGAGGCCACGCCGAGTTCGGCCGCGTACACGTCCGGACGTTGCGAGATCGCCTCGGCCGGCACGCTGGCGATGCTGCCCACGGCCGGCAGCACGCGCTGCGTGGGCGAGGCCGCGAGCTTCTGCGCGAGCGTGGGTTCATCGATGCCGCTGAGGGCGACCAGCGCCTTGCGCTGTACCGCGCACTGCGCACGCTGCTGTGTCAGGCGGCCGGACGCGTCCGATGCGCTGGCGCGGGCCAGCGCGGCGTCGGCCGGTGCGGTGAAGCCCGCCTTCGCCGACAGCTCGGTCAGGCGCGATGTCTCCGAGCGGGAGCGCGCGTCCGACTCGGACACACGCAGTTGCTCCTGGCAGGCGCGCTCTGCGAAATAGGCATTGGCCGTTTCGGCGGCCACCGCCACGCGGGCGTCGTGCCACTTGGCGTTGGCGCTGTCCTGCTTGGCCTGCGCGGCGTCGCGGTCGGCGCGCAGGCGGCCGAACAGGTCGACCTCCCACTTGGACTGCAGGCCTGCCTGCAGCGTGGTGACGGGCGTGCTGGCCGACAGCTCGCTGCTGCCGGCACTGCTCCCGCTGCTGCCCGAGCTCGGCGCACCCGAAGAAAAGCCCGAGGTGCCGCGGCTGGCCGACACCGTGCCGTCCAGGCTCGGCAGCAGCGCCGCGCCGGCCTGCACGCGCGCGGAGCGCGCCTCGGCCACGCGCGCCGCGGCGCTCGCCACGTTGGGGCTCGCGGCCTCGGCGGCGGCGATCAGCTCCACCAGCAAGGGGTCGTCGAGCTGGCGCCACCAGTCGGCCAGCGACGCGAGCGACCCGCCGTGCGGCAGCGGGGCGTTCCATTGCGCGGGGAAGGGCGCGTCCACCTGCGCGGGCGGGCGCGTCAGCGAGCAACCCGCCAAGCCCAGGCTCAGCGGCAGGAAGAGGGTGGCGATCAGTTTCAGTCGGAGTCTTCTCATTTGTTGTGCTTTCTCTCGGCGCGGCGGCGGGCCGCTTCGGCGTCCACCAGCGCCAGCGCATAGCCCGTGAGGCGGTCGGCCCAGGTGTCGATGGCGCGCGGCGTGCGCAGCAGCGAAGGGCGAAGCGCCTCGATGAAGTCCTGGCTCACGTAGAGCTGCATCGACAGCCCGGTGATCGCGAAGGTCAGGCGGTGGATGTCGTCGTCCGCGCGGTCCACCTCTAGGTGGCGGCACAGCAGCTCGGCAATGGCGCGGTGCGGGCCCTTGATCTCGCGGTCGAGTTCTTCGGCCCAGCGGCTGGTCGGCTCCAGCATCTCGCGCATGTGCAGCTGGATGCATTGCCGCACGATCTCGCCCTGCTTGAGCGGGTCGATCATCGACACCATGCAGATGCGCAGCGTGTCCTCGAGCGGCTGGCCCGGCACCTTGCAGGCGGCCACCAGGTCGTTCGCGTCGCCGCCCATCGGCTCGCTGAAGGTGGCGGCGTACAGCCCGTCCTTGTCGCCGAAGTAGTAGCTGATGGCCGAGATGTTGACCTCGGCCTCGCGCGCAATCTCGCGGGTCGACGTCTTGGCGAAGCCCTTCTGCGCGAAGAGCCGCAGCGCCGTGTGCAGCAAGCGGTGGCGTGCCTCGGCCCCGTCGGCGCGCGGTGCGCGGCGCGGGGCCTGGGGGCCGGGTAGGAGGGGTTCGCTCGCGTTCATGCGTGGCATTAAACCACGCATGAAATCAAACGATTGATTTACTTAAGGCCTGCTGAAGGCCCGGGGCGACGGCCACCGCCTGTGGCTACCTGGTACGAAAAACAATCTCTTTCATCCGTTGCAGCCGCGGCGCAACAACCGGCACCGTGAGCATGGTGCTCGCCACCGCCATCAGCAGCAGGGCCGTGAACGCCTCGTTGGTGATGAGCGCCTTGTCCAGCAGCACATTGGCAAAGATGATCATGATCAGCGCCTTGGTCTGCAGCAGCCAGCCGATCAGCGCGCCTTCGCCCGGCTGCCAGCGCAGGATGCGTCCGGCCAGCAGCGTGCCGATGAGCTTGCCGCTCACCGACGCCACCAGCAGCACGCCCGCCGCCACGAACACCGCCGCGCCGCCCACCTCCCAGTTGGTGCGCAACCCGGTGCTCAGGAAGAACACCGGCATCACCACCAGCAGCACGTTGTGGCGCAGGCCGTCGAGGTGCTTCTGGTCGAACCAGTCGGCGTCCATCACCGCGCCTGCGATGAATGCGCCCACCATGTAGTGCAGCCCGCACCAGTCGGCGCCCAGCCCGCAGGCCGCCAGCCACACCAGGCCCAGGTACCAGCGGTCGCGCTCCGGAATGCGCACCATCAGCCAGCGAAAGCCCGCGCTCGCGACGGCGAACAGCACCAGGAACGCGAGCTGCCTGCCCACGCGCTCCCAGTCCATGAGGATCAGTGCCAGCACGCCCCAGATCGCGATGTCGTCCAGGCTCGCGTAGCGCAATATCCGCTGGCCGATGGGCTGGCGCAGGATCTGCAGCTTCTCCATGAACAGGATGAGGATGGGCAGCGCCGTCACCGCGCACGACATGCCGATGCCCAGCACGAACTGCCAGGTCTGCGCCTTTGCGCCCATCCAGCCGGGAAACGCCAGCATGCCCAGCGCGGCCACGCTGCCGAAGAGCAGCGGCACGCCGAGTGCCAGGCCGGCGGTCACGCCGCTTTCGCGCCGGTGTTCCCAGGCCTTGCGCAGGTCGAGCTCGATGCCCGCGATCCACACGAACAGCATCACGGCCCACTGCGCAATGGCATTGAGCGACTGGATCACCGGCGCGTTGAAGACGAACTTGTAGTACTCGGGGAACACCGCGCCGAGCACCCCCGGCCCCAGCACGATGCCGGTGACGATCTGCACCACCACCAGCGGCGCGAAGTATTCGGTGCGCCCGAGCCGCCACACGAGGTAGGGCGCAGTGAAGATGATCAGCATGGCGATCAGGAAAATCTCGGATGTGCTCATGGGGTCGTGGCCGCGAGGCCTGAAGGTCAAAGGGGGCGGCCGGAGTTTGTCATGAGCGCGGGGGCCGGCGCAGTAGAAGGGCAGGAGAAGCCGCGCCGGAGCGCTACGATGCCCGCCATGCCAGCCGCTCCCACCGCTCCGCCCGCCTTGCCCCTCGACGCAGAAGGCATCCTCGCGCTCGCAGCGCGCTCGATGTTCCATTTGTTCTCCAGCATCAGCCAGGGCATGTTCCTGGTCGACCGCGGCGGGCGCATCGTGTGGGTCAACGAGGGCTACCGGCGCTTCCTGCCGGCACTGGGCTTCTCGTCCATCGACCAGTTCATGGGGCACACGGTGGAGGACGTGATTCCCAACACGCAGATGCGGCGCGTGCTCGAAACCGGCGAGCCGATACTGGTCGACCTGCTCACCAACAAGGCCGGCACCTTCGTGGTCAGCCGCATACCGCTGCGCGCGGAAAGCGACGGTCCCCAGGGCGGAGCGGGCGACGTCATCGGCGCCATCGGCATCGTGCTGTTCGACCAGCCCGAGACCACGCTGCAGCCGCTCATCAGCAAGTTCGCGCTGCTGCAGCGCGACCTGGACGACGCGCGGCGCGAGCTCGCGAGCCAGCGCAACAACCCGCTCTACCAGCATGCCGCCGACGGCCAGCGCCGTTCCAAGTACACCTTTGCGAGCTTCATCGGCAGCAGTCCCGCGGCGGTCGAGGTGAAGCGCCATGCGCGCCGCGCCGCGCAATCGACCAGCCCGGTGCTGTTGCTGGGCGAGACCGGCACCGGCAAGGAGCTGCTTGCCCACGCCATTCATGCGTCTTCGGCGCGGGCCAAGGGCATGTTCGTCAGCGTCAACATCGCGGCCGTGCCCGACACCTTGCTGGAGGCCGAGTTCTTCGGCTTCGCGCCCGGCGCCTTCACCGGCGCCGACCGCAGGGGGCGCGAGGGCAAGTTCAAGCTGGCCGACGGCGGCAGCCTGTTCCTCGACGAAATCGGCGACATGCCGCTCGGCCTGCAGGCCAAGCTGCTGCGCGCGCTGCAGGAGGGCGAGATCGAGCCGCTGGGCTCCAACAAGCTCGTGCCCTTCGACGCGCGCGTGATCGCCGCCACCTCGCGCGACCTGCCCGAGCTGGTGCGGCGCGGCCAGTTCCGCGAAGACCTGTACTACCGGCTCAACGTGCTGCCGCTGCGCGTGCCGCCGCTGCGTGACCGGCGCGCCGACATTCCCGCGCTGGTCGAGGCGCTGGGCGAAGACATGGCGCTGCGCAGCGGCGAGGCCCCGCCCGAGCTCACGCCCGACGCGCTCGCCTTGCTCGCCGGCCAGCACTGGCGCGGCAACATCCGCGAGCTGCGCAACGTACTGGAGCAGGTGACCATGCGCAGCGACTCGCAGCGCATCGACGCCGCGCAGCTGGAGCGCATCCTGCGCGAAGCAGGGCTGGAGCAGATCGAGCTGCCCGCCGTGTTGCAGAACGCGCACGATGCCGACGAAGAAGCCGCGCTGCTGCGCCCGCTCGCGCAGCAGGTGGTCGAGCTGGAGCGCAAGGCGATCGCGGCGGCACTGGCATCGACGGGCGGCAACAAGCTGGCGACCGCGCGGCTGCTCGGGATTTCGCGGGCGACGCTGTATGAGCGCATGACGAACCAGTAATTGGCGGTGGCCGATGGCGGCCGGATATTGATCGACAGGGAGAGGATTTCCATGAAGGGTTTGCTGACACGACTGAAGGCGCTGGCCGGCTCGGGCGCCGCACCGGCCGCATCCACGGCACCGCCTGACGCGGAGGAAGGCGAGGGCGTGCTGATCAATGCCTACTGCACGCGCGCCGACGTGCCGGCGCTCGACTTCCCGCACACGCTGCATGCGCGCCGCGATCTTTCCGATCCGGCGCTTGCGGCGCATCTTTCGGGCTTCGTGGGCTATGTGCTGAGCAGGGGCAACGGCGAGATGTCGCGCAACCGCTATCACGTGATGCGACACATCCAGCGGGTACGCCAGCACCTGAGTTTCTCCATCGGCGAGTCGCAGCTCGACGCGTTTTCTGCATGGGCGGAGCGCGCGAACGCCATCGTGTTCCTGCCCGACGGCGGCATCCGCGACCCCAACGGCCGGGTGTTGCTCTCAGCCGCGGGCGAGGAGCCCGACCAGGAGGCCGCGATTCCCTATCCCGCCGAGGCATGGCAGCGAAAGGCGCGATCCGAGGCGCTGCTCGCATCGCGCGGCATGCCGGTGCCGCAGCACCTGCCGCCTCTTGTTTCGGAGCCCGAGTTGCGCCTGCGCACGCCGCAGGAGCTGGCGGGCAGGGCGTTCGCGCTGCTGGCCGTATCGGCCCGCGCCGAGTCGGTCGCGAGCGGCGAGCCGCTGCCCATGGACGACCTGTTCAGGCGGCTGCCGTCCGCGCAGGCGCACCTGTCGCCCGACGAGCAGGCCTTTCTTTCCGACGACGCGCCCGGCGAGTCGACGGTGGCGCAGTTCGGCTGGCGCTTCGAGTGCCTCTTCGTGCTCGAGTGGGCCTTGGGCCTTGTCCATGCACTGCCGTTTCCCGGAGCAATCTGCGACGTGCCGCTGGCCACGCGCCTGCTGCTGAATGCCGGTGACGTGGACGGCGTGATGCGGGCCGTGAAGGTGCGCCCGGACGGCGAGTTGCTCGATGCGCTGGACCTGCACTACAGGCTGCACTGGCTCGTGCGCCAGGCGCGCCTCAAGGAAGATGCGCCTCCTCCGGGCGTCGACGCCGGCGTCGTGCTGGAGCGGCATCGCGCGCTGAACTGGCTGGTTCGCTTCGAAGACCACGACTGGGACGACATCGACACGCCCACATGACGCCCGACAATCTCGCTTCCTCCGGCCATCCTCCTGTTTTGCATTCATGAAGACATCGATCCGTTCCCTTGTGCTCGTTGCGGCCTGCGCCACCGCCAGCTTCGCCAGCGCGGCGCCCGCGCCCCAGTGCGCGAGTGAAGCCGTTTCTCGCGCCAGGAAGCTGCTGACCTTCCACTTCGGCGAGGACGACCGCATCCAGATCGACCCCGCCGTCAAGGAAATGCCGCCGATCCGCAACCCCGCCAACAAGCAGCAGCAGTTCAAGGTGCTGGAGGTGTGGGGCTCGATCTACAAGGGCAACTACCGCATGCGGCTCATCTATTACGTGTCGGGCAAGGACTGCAACCTGATGGGCCAGGAAATTCTGGAGTACGCAAGCCTGTGAGCGTGCAAGCCCTGCGTTCCACCTTCGGCCCCAATTGCCACTGGTGCGGCCTTCCGATGGACTTCAGCGAGCCGTTCGGCCGACCTGAATCCGCCACCGTCGAGCACCTCGTCGACTCGACCTTCGGCGGCGTGCGGTCGCCAAAACACCGCCGCCTGGCCCACGCCGCCTGCAACCACGCGCGCAACGAGTTCCGCATGCAGGCCGAGCGGCAGTTCAAGCAATGGATCGCCGAGCGCCAAGCCTCCGCGAAAACCCTGACTGATAAAAAGGCAATTGACTGAAATTCAGACAGTGCAAGTGTTCTGATTCCAGTCGAAGTCGCCGTTTCTCGAATGGAGAAACGTTTGTTATCAATGGCTTAGCGCGTGGCACGAAGTGTGCAATATTCAGTCACCTCAATCAGGAGACAAAGAATGAACCGTCGCCACCTCGTCGCCCTGGCCGCACTTGCCGCCTGCGCAGCCGCCGCGCCCGCCTGGGCTCAATCCAACGAAATTCGCATCGCCCACATCTACAGCAAGACCGGCGCGCTGGAGGCCTACGGCAAGCAGACCCAGACCGGTTTCATGATGGGACTGGACTACGCCACCGGCGGCACCATGGCCGTCAACGGCAAGAAGATCGTCGTCATCGAGAAGGACGACCAGGGCAAGCCCGACCTCGGCAAGTCGCTGCTGGCGGCCGCCTACTCGGACGACAAGGCCGCGCTGGCCGTCGGCCCGACCGCCTCGGGCGTGGCGCTGGCCATGCTGCCGGTGGCCGAGGAGTACAAGAAGATCCTGCTGGTCGAACCCGCCGTGGCCGACTCGATCACCGGCGATAAGTGGAACAAGTACATCTTCCGCACCGGCCGCAATTCGAGCCAGGACGCGATTTCCAACGCGGTGGCCGTCGACAAGGCCGGCGTCACCGTCGCCACGCTGGCGCAGGACAACGCCTTCGGCCGCGACGGCGTGAAGGCCTTCGGCTCCGCGCTGAAGAAGGCCAAGCTGGTCCATGAGGAATACCTGCCGCCCGCCACCACCGACTTCACCGCCGGCGCGCAGCGCCTGATCGACAAGCTGAAGGACCAGCCGGGCCGCAAGATCATCTGGATCGTGTGGGCCGGCGCGGGCAACCCGTTCAAGATCGTCGACCTCGACCTGAAGCGCTACGGCATCGAGATCGCCACCGGCGGCAACATCCTGCCGGCCATGGCGGCCTACAAGAGCCTGCCGGGCATGGAAGGCGCGGCGTACTACTACTTCGGCCTGCCGAAGAACCCGGTGAACGACGCCATGGTGTCGGCGCACTACAAGGAATTCAAGTCGCCGCCGGACTTCTTCACGGCCGGCGGTTTCTCGGCCGCGATGGCGGTGGTGACGGCGCTGAAGAAGACCAACGGCGACACCAACACCAACAAGCTCATCAGCACCATGGAGGGCATGAGCTTCGACACGCCCAAGGGCAAGATGACCTTCCGCAAGGAAGACCACCAGGCCATGCAGTCGATGTACCACTTCAAGATCAAGGTCGACCCGGCGTTCGCCTGGGGCGTGCCGGAGCTGGTGCACGAGATCAAGCCCGAAGAGATGGACATCCCCATCAAGAACAAAAGGTAAGGCTCGCCCCCAGGCTGCGCGCACCTGCGGCCCGGCAAAGCCGGCTCCGCGGTGTTCTTGAAAGTTCAGCGATCCCTAGGCGCCGCCCCCCATTTCGCCCCGGATGGCCGCCGGGCGAAGCGCCAGCGTTCTCGCAGGGCGCGTTTCCACGGCCGATTCGTCAGCAAGCAAGCGTTCGACACACCTAAAAACAGGAGACAGCGATGCCAGCGATGAGATTCAACTGGAAGGGGATGGCCGCAGCCGCGGCCATGGCAATGGCGGCGCATGCCGCGACGGCGGCGGTGCCGCTGCCGGCGCTGGGCGCCAACCCGGCGGAGGTGAGCGTGTCGGGCCTGTCGGCCGGCGGCTTCATGTCGGTGCAGCTGCACGTGGCCTATTCGGCCACCTTCAAGCGCGGCGCCGGCGTGGTGGCCGGCGGCCCGTACTACTGCGCCGAGGGCTCGGTGCTCAACGCCACGGGTCGCTGCATGACGCACAGCACCAGCATCCCGGTGTCCTCGCTCGTGAGCACCACCAACAGCTGGGCTGCCAGCGGCACCGTCGATCCGGTGTCGAACCTGACCGGCTCCAAGGTGTACCTGTTCTCGGGCACCTCCGATAACACCGTGAAGCAGCCGGTGATGGACGACCTGAAGACCTACTACCAGAGCTTCGTGCCCGCGGCCAACGTCGTCTACAGGAACAACGTCGGCGCCGGCCACGCGATGGTCACCGACGACTACGGCGGCGCCTGCAGCAGCACCGCCGCGCCCTACATCAACAACTGCGGCTTCGACCTCGCGGGCGAGATCCTCACGCAGCTGTACGGGCCGCTGAATCCGCGCAACAACGGCGCGCCGGGCGGCACCTTCACCGAGTTCAACCAGTCGGAATTCATCACCGGCCACGGCATGGCCGCCACCGGCTGGCTCTACGTGCCACAGGCTTGCACCACCACGTCGTGCCGCGTGCACCTGGTGCTGCACGGCTGCAAGCAGAACTACAGCGACGTGAGCGACCAGTACGTGAAGAAGACCGGCTACAACCGCTGGGCCGACACCAACAACATCGTGCTGCTGTACCCGCAGACCAGCACCGCGGCCACCAACAGCTGCTGGGACTGGTGGGGCTACGACAGCGCCAACTACGCGAAGAAGTCGGGCCCGCAGATGGCGGCGATGAAGGCCATGATCGACCGCGTCACCGGCTCGGCCGGCGGCAGCGGCCTGCCGGCGCCGGTGGGCGTGGGCACCTCGGGCGCGACCGCCAGCAGCATGGTGATCGGCTGGGCCGGCGTGGCCGGTGCCAGCGGCTACAACGTGTACCGCGGCGGCAGCAAGGTCAACGCCGCGCCGGTCGCCGCCACCAGCTACACCGACACCGGCCTGGCCGCGTCGACCAGCTACAGCTGGACCGTGGCGGCCCTGAACGCGAGCAACGTGGAAGGCGCGATGTCGAGCGCGGCCACGGGCGCGACCACCGCAGGCAGCGGTGGTGGTGGCGGCACCTGCTACACCGCGAGCAACTACACGCACACCATCGCCGGGCGCGCCTACGCGCTGTACGGGCTGACCTATGCCTACGGCTCGAACCAGTCGATGGGGCTGTGGAACATCTACGCCACCACCACGCTGAAGCAGACCGGCCCCGGCTACTACGTGATCGGCAGCTGTTGAGGCCCTTCATGCGCACTTTTCCGACTTTCGATTTGCAATGACCAACGATGCTTGAGACCCGAGAACTGACCATCCGCTTCGGTGGGCACGTGGCCGTCAACAACGTGAGCTGCGCCTTCGCGCCGGGCACGCTGACGGCCATCGTCGGCCCCAACGGGGCGGGCAAGACCACCTACTTCAACCTGATCTCGGGCCAGCTCAAGGCAAGCGCCGGCACGGTGACGCTCGACGGGCAACTGCTGTCGGGCCTGTCGCCGTCGGCGCGCACGCACGCGGGCCTGGGGCGGGCCTTCCAGCTGACCAACCTGTTCCCCAACCTCACGGTGCTGGAGAACGTGCGCCTCGCGGTGCAGGCCACGCGCGAGGGTGCGCACCGGCGCGGCCTGAACCTGTGGAGCATCTGGAGCGACCACAGGGCGCTGACCGAGCGCGCCGACCAGATCCTGGCCGACGTGGCGCTGAAGTCGCGCGAGCACGCCACCGTGGCCAGCCTGCCGCACGGCGACCAGCGCAAGCTGGAGGTGGCGCTGCTGATGGCGCTGGAGCCCAAGGTGTTCATGTTCGACGAACCCACGGCCGGCATGAACGCGGCCGAGGCGCCGGTCATCCTCGACCTGATCCGCAAGCTCAAGCAGGACAAGACCAAGACCATCCTGCTGGTCGAACACAAGATGGACGTGGTGCGCGAGCTGGCCGACCGCATCATCGTGCTGCACAACGGCACGCTGGTGGCCGACGGCGAACCGGCGGAGGTGATCGCCTCGCCGGTGGTGCAGGAGGCCTACCTGGGCATTGCGAAGGAGGCCGCGGCATGAACACGGTCCCGATGAATTCGAATTTCTCCCTCCCCCTCCGGGGGAGGGCAGGGGTGGGGGCCCGCGGCCTTCACCTCGCAGCAGCCTTTCAAGCGCCGCTCGCCCCCATCCCAGCCTTCCCCCGGAAGGGGAAGGAGCAAGACCTATGAGCACCAACAACCTGCTGACCCTCGAAGGCGTGCACACGCACATCGGGGCGTATCACATCCTCCACGGCGTCGACCTCGCCGTGCCGCGCGGCCAGCTCACCATGCTGCTGGGGCGCAACGGCGCGGGCAAGACGACCACGCTGCGAACCATCATGGGCCTGTGGCATGCGTCGCAGGGCAGGGTGCGCTTCGGCGACAAAGAAATCACGACGCAGCACACGCCGCAGATCGCCGGCCTGGGCATCGCCTACGTGCCCGAGAACATGGGCATCTTCTCCGACCTCACGGTGAAGGAGAACATGCTGCTGGCCGCGCGCGGCGCGAAGAACGCGCAGCAGATCGACGACACGCGCCTGAAGTGGATCTTCAAGCTCTTTCCCGCGGTCGAGAAGTTCTGGAACCACCCGGCGGGCAAGCTCTCGGGCGGGCAGAAGCAGATGCTGGCCGTGTCGCGCGCCATCGTGGAGCCGCGCGAGCTGCTCATCATCGACGAGCCCAGCAAGGGGCTGGCGCCCGTGATGATCAACAACATGATCGATGCCTTCGCCGAGCTCAAGCGCAGCGGCGTGACCATCCTGCTGGTCGAGCAGAACATCAATTTCGCCCAGCGCCTGGGCGACACCGTCGCGGTGATGGACAACGGGCGCGTGGTGCACGCCGGCTCGATGGCGGCGTTTTCCGCGGATGCGCAACTGCAGCAATCGCTGCTTGGACTGGCTCTATGAAGTATTCGACGTATGTCTCCCTCCCCCTCTGGGGGAGGGTCGGGGTGGGGGCTCGCGGCCTTCGATGCAGTGCGGCCTTGCCAGCGCCGTCAGCCCCCATCCCAGCCTTCCCCCAGAGGGGGAAGGAGCAAGAGCAAGAGGGACCGCGCGCATGACCAAGATCGACTTCGACTGGAAGCCCCTGCTCCTCGCCCCGGTGCTCGCACTGGTCGCGCTGCCGCTCACCGGCTCCTTCTCCACCTGGCTCACGCTCACGGTCGCGGGCCTGGCGATGGGCATGATCATCTTCATCATCGCCTCGGGCCTCACGCTGGTGTTCGGGCTGATGGACGTGCTGAACTTCGGCCATGGCGTGTTCATCGCGCTCGGCGCCTTCGTGGCGAGCAGCGTGCTCGGCCTGATGGGCGACTGGACGGGCTCGGGCGAGCTGTGGCGCAACCTGGTGGCGGTGTTCCCGGCCATGCTGGTCGCGATGCTCGTGGCCGGTGCGGTCGGCCTCGCGTTCGAGCGCTTCATCGTGCGGCCCGTGTACGGCCAGCATCTGAAGCAGATCCTCATCACCATGGGCGGCATGATCATCGGCGAGGAGCTCATCAAGGTGATCTGGGGCCCGGCGCAGGTTCCGCTGCCGCTGCCCGAAGCGCTGCGCGGCTCGTTGCTCATCGGCGACGCGGCCATCAGCAAGTACCGCCTGCTCGCGGTGGCCGTGGGTGTGGTGGTGTTCGGCGTGCTCGCCTGGACGCTGGGCCGCACCAAGATCGGCCTGCTCATTCGCGCCGGCGTGCAGGACCGCGAGATGGTCGAGTCGCTGGGCTACCGCATCGGGCGCCTCTTCGTCGGCGTGTTCGTGGTGGGCAGCGCGCTGGCCGGCCTGGGCGGCGTGATGTGGGGGCTGTTCCAGCAGAACCTGGTGCCGCAGATGGGCGCGCAGGTCAACGTGCTGATCTTCATCGTCATCATCATCGGCGGGCTGGGCTCGACGGGCGGGGCGCTCATCGGCGCGCTGCTGGTGGGGCTGATGACCAACTACATCGGCTTCCTGCTGCCGACGGTCACGCAGTTCGCGAGCATCTTCCTCATGGTGGCCGTGCTGCTGTGGCGCCCGCAGGGCGTGTACCCCGTGGCCAACCGTTGAGGAGAAAGCCGTCATGTTCCTGAAACGACTTCTCTCCAACGACATGCCGCGCAGCCGCCTGCTGGCGCTGCTGCTGGTGGTGCTGTTCATCGCGCTGGCGTTCGCGCCGTTCATCTTCCCGGGCGTGAAGGCGCTGAGCGTCGCGGCCAAGATCCTGGTGTTCGTGGTGCTGGTGGCCAGCTTCGACCTGCTGCTGGGCTACACCGGCATCGTGAGCTTCGCGCACACGATGTTCTTCGGCATCGGCGCGTACGGCATTGCCATCTCGGCGTCGCGGCTGGGGCCCAACTGGGGCGCGGTGCTGGTGGGGCTGGGCGCGTCGCTGGCGGTCTCGCTGGTGCTGTCGTTCGCCATCGGGCTGTTCTCGCTGCGGGTGCGCGCGATCTTCTTCGCGATGATCACGCTGGCCGTGGCCTCGGCCTTCCAGACGCTGGCCTCGCAGCTGTCGGACTTCACCGGCGGCGAAGACGGCCTGACCTTCAAGATGCCCGAGCTGATCTCGCCGAGCTTCGAGTTCTCGGAAGACCCGTTCCTGGGCGTGTCGCTCGACGGCCGGCTGCTGTGCTACTACCTGCTGTTCGTGGCGGCGGTGGTGCTGGTGCTCGCGCTGCTGCGCATCGTGAACTCGCCGTTCGGGCGCGTGCTGCAGGCCATCCGCGAGAACGAGTTCCGCGCCGAGGCCGTCGGCTACCGCGTGGTGGTGTACCGCACCACGGCGGCCGTGCTGTCCGCGCTGTTCGCCACGCTGGCCGGCGCCATGCTGGCCATCTGGCTGCGCTACAACGGCCCCGACACTTCGCTGAGCTTCGAGATCATGATCGACGTGCTGCTCATCGTGGTGATCGGCGGCATGGGCACGATCTACGGCGCGGCCATCGGCGCGGTGCTGTTCGTCATTGCGCAGAGCTACCTGCAGGACCTGCTGCGCGTGGGCAGCGAGGCCGCGAGCGGCCTGCCATGGCTGGCCGCGCTGCTGTCGCCCGACCGCTGGCTGCTGTGGCTGGGCGTGCTGTTCGTGCTGTCCGTCTATTACTTTCCGACGGGCATCGTCGGCAAACTCCGAGCAAGGGCTGCGCGATGAGCGACCACCTCATTCCCACGTCGCGCTATGCGCAGCTGGCGGGCCGCGAGATCCATTGGCTCGAATGGGGCGCCGCCGACGCCCCGGTGGTCATCGCCTGGCACGGCCTGGCGCGCACCGGGCGCGACATGGACGAGCTGGCGCAGCACTTCGCCGCGCGCGGCTTTCGCGTGATCTGCCCCGACACCCTCGGGCGGGGGCTCAGCCAGTGGAGCCCGCTGCCGGACGAGGAATACACGCTCGCGTTCTACGCGCGCATCGCCAACGCGCTGTGCGACGAACTGCAGCTGGAGCGCGTGCACTGGGTCGGCACCTCGATGGGCGGCGCCATCGGCACCGTCTGCGCCTCGGGGCTGTTCGAGCCGCGCATGAAGGCGCGCATCGCGAGCCTGGTGCTCAACGACAACGCGCCCGAACTCGCGCAGGCCGCCATCGAGCGCATCCGCGCCTACGCAGGCCAGCCGCCCGCGTTCGACACGGTGGCCGAGCTGGAGGCGTTCTTTCGCACGGTCTACAAGCCCTACGGCTGGCTGAGCGATGCGCAATGGCGCCGCCTCACCGAAAGCTCCACGCGGCGCCTGGCTGACGGCCGTGTCACGCCGCACTACGACCCGGCCATGGTCCGCCAGTTCAGCGCGCACGACAACGACTACCTGATCTGGCCGCACTACGA
Organism: Variovorax sp. 10N412; assembly: GCF_056394985.1. NCBI lineage: Bacteria > Pseudomonadati > Pseudomonadota > Betaproteobacteria > Burkholderiales > Comamonadaceae > Variovorax > Variovorax sp. 10N412. The sequence goes on along the minus strand of NZ_JBFTIO010000001.1, from coordinate 163,176 downwards.
CGCCATCGAGGTGCCGGTGCTGTGCCTGCGCGGGGCCGAGTCCGACCTGGTGCTGCCCGAGGTGCTCGAACGGATGCGCCTGCGCGGCCCCGGCGCCGCGGGCAGGCTGCAGGTGATCGAAGTGCCTGCCTGCGGCCACGCGCCCGCGCTGAACGTGCCGGAGCAACTCTTGCCGGTCGAAGGGTTTATCCGCGCGGCGGGCGCCTGAGGCGCGGCGGCAGCACAATCGCCGCCGACCACCACCACAAGGCCTCGACCACCATGGCACTCTCGATGTACGACCTGTCCGTGCCCGTCTTCACCCGCGGACTCGGACAACTCACCCACCTGCTCGACAAGAGCCTGGCGCACGCCAAGGCCCATGGCATCGACCCGGCCACGCTGGTCGAGGCCCGCCTGGCACCCGACATGCTCACGCTGGCCGGCCAGGTCCAGCGTGCGAGCGACGCCTCCAAGCTCGGCGTGGCCCGCATCGCCGGCATCACCGCGCCGAGCTTCCCCGACGAGGAAAAGACCTGGGACGACCTGGTGGCGCGCATCGCGAAGACGCAAGCCTTCCTGGCGTCCGTGGAGCGCGCGCAGGTCGACGGCCAGGAGGAACACGACGTGGTCATCAAGGCCGGCGGTGGCGAGGCGCATTTCACCGCGCAACGCTACCTGCTGCAGTTCGCGCTGCCGAACTTCTTCTTCCATGTGACGACGGCCTACGACGTGCTGCGCCACAAGGGCATGCCGATCGGCAAGCTGGACTACCTGGGCAAGTTCTGAAGCGCGCGCGCCTTCACGGCGCCGTGACAGATTTCAAATTGCCGTGACACATGCGCACGCCCGGCGTGCGCCGCCAACAATCGCACCTGACCGCTGTCGGTCTGACACGAACGGGGGTTGCGATCATGAAGATGTTGTCCAGAAGGGCGTTCTCGGGGCTCGCCGCCGGGTCGTCCGCACTCGTGGCGGCGGCGGGCGGCGGCTGGCCGGTGCGCAGTGCATTCGCCGCGTCGCCGGGCCTGCGGGACTACGGCAAGGCCCCCGAATTCGCGGGCATCGACAAGTGGCTCAACTCGGAGCCGCTCACGCTGAAGGGCCTGGCCGGGCAGGTGGTGCTGGTCGATTTCTGGACCTACTCATGCATCAACTGCATTCGCACGCTGCCGCACGTGGTGCGCTGGTACGAGACGTACAAGGACCGGGGCTTCACCGTGGTGGGCGTGCATTCGCCCGAGTTCGCCTACGAGAAACTCACGCGCAATGTGCAGGACGCCGTCGAGCGCTTCCACATCCGCTACCCGGTGGCGCAGGACAACGGCTTCGTCACCTGGAAGGCCTACGACAACCAGTACTGGCCGGCCTTCTACCTGGTCGACGGCAAGGGGCAGGTGATGCGACAGCACTTCGGCGAAGGGGAGTACGCCGAGATGGAGGCCGCGATCGAGGCGCTGCTGGCGCGCAAGGCGGCGGGCTGAACGCGCAGGCTATCTATCGCTGCACTGCCTGTGTGGGCCAGCCCGCGAGGTTGCGTTCGGCGATGTTGGCCAGCGCGGTGATCCATGCCGGGCTGTCGTTGAGACAGGGGATGTAGCTGAAGGCCTGGCCGCCGGCGTGCATGAAGGCCTCGCGGCCTTCCATGGCAATTTCTTCCAGCGTCTCGAGGCAGTCGGCCGGGAAGCCGGGGCACACCACGTCGACGCGCTTCACGCCCGAAGCGCCGAGTTCCCGCAGCGTGGGCTCGGTGTAGGGCTCCAGCCACTTGGCGCGGCCGAAGCGCGACTGGAAGGTCACGCGGTACTGCGCCGGCGAAAGACCCAGCCGTGCCACCAGCAGGCGCGCGGTTTCCAGGCACTGCGACTGGTACGGGTCGCCCAGCGCGATGTTGCGCGCGGGAATGCCGTGGAAGCTCATCAGCAGCACCTCGCCGCGGCCTTCGGTCTTCCAGTGCCGCTCGATGCCCTGGGCCAGCGCGTCGATGTAGCCGGGGTCGTCGTGGAATTCGTTGACGAAGCGGAACTCGGGCAGGCGGCGCTGCTTGCGGGTCCAGTCGTTCACCGCGTCGATCACGCTGGCCGTGGTGGTGGCCGAATACTGCGGGTAGGCCTGCAGCACCAGCACGCGGGTGACCCCTTCGGCCTGCAGCGCGTCCAGCCGCGAGGCGATCGACGGGTTGGCGTAGCGCATGGCGTCGCGCACCGCCACGCGGTGGCCGCGTTCGCCGAGCCAGCCCGCCAGCAGCGTGGCCTGCTTCTGCGTGAACACCTTGAGCGGCGAGCCCTCGGGCATCCAGATGCTGGCGTACTTGGCGGCCGACTTGGCCGGCCGCACGCGCAGGATGATGCCGTGCAATATCAGCGCCCAGATGGCCCTGGGGATCTCGACCACGCGCGGGTCGCCCAGAAAGTCCGCCAGGTAGGGGCGCACGGCGGCGGCGGTGGGAGCGTCGGGCGAACCCAGGTTGCACCAGAGCACGGCGGTGCGCGGGTTGCTCGACGGAGCGGTCTCGGTGGTTGGTGGCATGCGATATTCTCGGGCATGACCTCCGCTCCCTCGGCACCGTCGGGCTTTGTGCCCCTCGATGTGAAACGCATCAGCGCGATCTCGCTGGACCTCGACGACACCCTCTGGCCGATCTGGCCGACCATCGAACGCGCCGAAGCCGTGCTGCAAGCGTGGCTGCTGCGCGAAGCACCCAAGACCGCTTCGCTGCTGCTGACGCCCGGCATCCTGCGCGAACTGCGCGAGGCCACCGCCAAGGAGCGCTCCGACCTGGCGCACGACCTGAGCGCGCTGCGCCGCGAATCGATACGCACCGCGCTGCGTCGCGCGGGCGAAGACCCGGCGCTCGCCGACCCGGCCTTCGACGCCTTCTTCGCGGAGCGCCAGCGCGTAACCCTGTACGACGACGCGCTGCCGGCGCTGAAGTGGCTCAGCGAGCGCTATCCGCTGGTGGCGGTCTCCAACGGCAATGCCGACATCCACAAGACCGGCGTGGGCCGGTGGTTTCGCACCGCCTTCAATGCGCGGGCGTTCGGCAGCGGCAAGCCGCATGCGCCGATCTTCCGTGCGGCGGCGGCCTCGGTCGGCCTGCTGCCCAAGGACGTGCTGCACGTGGGCGACGACGCGGAGCTCGACGTGGTCGGCGCGCTCAACGCCGGCATGCAGACCGCATGGCTGGTGCGCGACGAGCGGCCGTGGACGCACGACGCGCGGCCACAGCTGATCGTGCCCAATCTGCACGCGCTGTGCGTGGCGCTGGGCGCCTGAGCCTCAGTTGAAGACCGGGCGGAAGAAGCTGCGCTCGTAGCTGACGATGCAGCGGGTTTCTTCCGCGTACTTGAAGGCGGCCTGGCAGTCCGCGTCCTGCATGGAGTCGGCGCGGTACTTTTCGTAGGCCGCCAGGCTCGGGAAGGTAAACATCGCCAGCGCGACGTTGTTGACGCCTTCCGACGGCAGGAAGTAGCCGTGGTGCTGGCCGCCGAACTTCTCGACCAGTGGAATCCACAGCTTGCCGTAGTGCTCGAATTCCTTGAGCTTGTAGGCGTCGACGATGTAGCGCAGGTAGCAGGTGACCATGGGATGTTTCGGCGTGGGGGTTATCGAGAGGGGTGGCTGCGGCGATCCGCGGGCCTGACTATAGTTTCAGCCCCACCCATTTCAAGCTGTCGCGGCGCCGCGGCGCGCAGGAAACTCCAAGTGCACTTCTCCAACTGGCTCCTCTTCTGCGGCGTGACCTTGCTCGTCGCCTTCACGCCCGGCCCCGCGGTGCTGCTTGCCGTTTCGAATTCGATGTCCGTGGGCCCGCGCCGCGCCATGATCAGTTCGCTGGGCAACGCGATGGGGTTGTTCATGGTGTCCGCCGCCGCCATGGCCGGGCTGGGTGTGGTGCTCGCTACCTCGGCCCATGCCTTCATGGTGCTGAAGCTGGCCGGCGCGGCCTACCTGATCTACCTGGGCATCAAGCAGTGGCGCAGCCAGGGCAGCGTTTTCGCCGACCTGCAGGGCTCGCCCACCGCAGGCTCGCCGCGTTCGAGCTGGCGCCTGTTCGGCCATGGCCTGACGGTGGCGCTGACCAACCCCAAGGGCATTCTTTTCTTCTCGGCGCTGTTCCCGCAGTTCCTGACGCAGGACGCGCCGCTCGCCATGCAGTTCGCCGTGCTGACGGCCACCTTCGCCGCGGCTTCGGTGCTGTCGCATGCGTTCTACGTGCTGCTGGCGCGCCTGCTGCGCAAGCAGCTGTCGGACCCGCGCCGCACGCGGCTGTTCAACAAGGTGTCGGGCGGTGCGTTCGTGCTGCTGGGGCTGAGCCTGCTGCGCCTGCGCAACAAGACGGCCTGAGCGCTTTCTTCAGTCGAGCGCGAACTGTTCGCGCAATGCCGCGCAGAAATCTTCGGTGCCGCTCAGCGAGAAGGTGAGGGTGTCGAAGCGCGGCTCGTCTTCGTGCGTTTCCTGCAGGTCGTAATCCCACATCGCGCCTTCTTCGAGGGGTCCGCGCGCGCCGGGGAAGGTGGCCTCGGCCCAGGCCAGCACCCGCGCGATCTCGGCCCGCACCTCGGGCGTCTTGTCCGGCGGGGTCGATGCCATCGCGTCGAAGGTGCCGTGGCCCTCGGTGTCTTCGCTGTAGTCGAAATCCAGATAGCGCAGTTCGGTCGTCATGGGGTCGATGCCTTGGCGGCGGCCAGCCCGCTGAGCACCGCGCCTTCGAGCGTGGCGGGGTAGGGGCCTTCGATGTAGTCGCCGCAGGCTCGAAGGCCCTGCGCAATGGCTGACGGGGGTCTGGCGAGCGCGGGCGTGCAGGCGAAGGTGGCGCGCTTCTCGACGACGGTCTGCACGAGCTGCAGGTTGGCCTGGCCCAGTTGCGCGGCGGCTTGTGCGATCACCTGTTCTTCCAGCAATTCGCGCGATGTTTCGTTGGCGCTGACGACCATGGCGAGCACGCCGTGCAGGCCGCCGAGCTGGCCTTTGTCGAAGGCGAACTGCGCGGGCGCCGTGGCCGGGTTGCTGCGCAGCGCGAGCATGGGTTCGGCGAGCGGCGAAGCCCCGCGCACGTAGACCGTGGCGATGGCTTCGAAGCGCAGGGCCTCGGTGGTGGCGCACCATGCGTCGGCCGGCAGGCCTGAGGCGCGAACCAGCCGCGCGGCGTCCCACGGCGCGCAGGCCAGCACGACCTGGTCGAATACTTCCTCGTCAACGCGCCAAAGGCCCGCTTCGGGCGCAATCGCGCGCACGCGGTGACCGATGCGCACGGCCGCGCCATTCGCCGTCAACCATCGAATCGCCGCATCGGGCAGCAGGGCGCCCAGGTCGGCACGCGGCAACAGCAGGTCGGCGCCACCGCTGCCGCTGAAGAGCGCGTCTTTCAGCACGCGCAGGAACACTTCGCCGCTCGACTGCCCCACGGGCGTATTGAGCGCCGACACGCACAGCGGCTCGATCAGCTCCTTCATCACGCGCGGCGTGAGACCGGCGCACAGGTCGGCGACCGCGGTGTGCGCGGCGCAGCGGAAGCCGGCAAGCCGCCAGCGGACTGCCGTGCGCAGCAGCGAAGACTTGTCGCGCCAGGCCCAGCCGCGCGCTGTGAATATGCCCACCAGCAGGTCGAGCGGCGCGGGCAATCGAGGCAGCTTGAGCCCGCCGCCGTCGGCAAAGCGCAGCGAGAGCGGCAGGCGCAGCAGCGCCTGGTCGACATCGACGCCGACGTCGCGCATCAGCTTGAGCGTGGCGGTGTACGCGCCGATGAGGATGTGCTGGCCGTTGTCGAGCGCCATGCCGTGCATGTGGTCGACGCGGCGCGCGCGCCCGCCCGGCATCGGCGCGGCTTCGAACAGTGTCACGGCATGGCCCAGGCGCGTGGCCTCGACGGCGCAGGCGAGGCCGGCCCAGCCGGCGCCGATGACGGCCGTCGTCTTTTTCAAGCTCAGATCCGCCCGAGCGCCTGAACCTTCCACGCCAGCCACAACTTGCGCACCGGCGTCAGGCTCACGCGCTGGTTCAGCACCTGGAAGTCGTCATGCTCGATCTCGCGCAGCAGCGTGCGGTAGATGCTGGCCATCATCAGGCCCGGCTTCTGCGCGCGGCGGTCGGCCAGCGGGAGCATCGACAGTGCTTCGTCGTAGGCCGCGTGGGCGCGCTCGGCCTGGAACTTCATCAGCGCGACGAAGCGTTCGGAGTGCACGCGGTTCAGGATCTCATGCGCCTTCACGTCGAACTTCTGCAGTTCGTTCACCGGCAGGTAGATGCGGCCGCGAAGGGCGTCCTCGCCCACGTCGCGCAGGATGTTCGTGAGCTGCAGCGCCAGGCCCAGCTTGTGGGCGTAGGCGGTGGTCTGCGGATCGGTCTGGCCGAAGATGCGCGCCGCGACTTCGCCCACCACGCCGGCCACCAGGTGGCAGTAGCGCGCAAGGCCGGGAAAGTCGAGGTAGCGGGTCTGGTCCAGGTCCATCTGGCAGCCGTCGATCACTTCGTGCAGCTGCCGCGCCTCGATGCCGTAGGCCGCGACGTGCGGCATCAGGGCCTGCATCACCGGATGGTGCGGCGTGCCGGCGAAGGCCTGGGCGACCTCGGTGCGCCACCAGGCGAGCTTGGTGGCGGCCACGCCGGGGTCGGTGACCTCGTCGACCACGTCGTCGACCTCGCGGCAGAAGGCGTAGAACGCGGTGATCGCGGCGCGCCGCGGCTTGGGAAGGAACAGGAAGGCGTAATAGAAACTGCTGCCCGAGGCGGCGGCCTTGTCTTGCACGTATTGCTCGGGATTCATCGGGGAGGCGCTGCTTTCATGGGCCGCCATTGTCTCCGCATCCGCAGGGCGTTCCAGAGCAGCACCGGCGCATCGAGCTTGCCGATGGTGGGACGCTGCGAGAAGGTGTCGAAGCCCAGGTCCTCGATCTTGTCGAGGATGCGCAGGCCGCCCTGCACGACAAAGCGCAGCTCCCAGCCCATGCGGCCCGGCAGGCGGTGCACGAGGGGGGCGCCTTCGGTCATGAGCTCGCGTGCCCAGTGCGACACCACTGCTATCAAATTAATAGCTTCCTGCGGAGGTTCGACGCGGGTCAGCGGCGCAAATACCTTGAAGTTTTCGGGTGTCAGGCCGCGCCGGGCGCAGTCGGTCAGGGGAAAGTAGAAGCGCCCGCGCGGCAGGTCGACGCTCGGGTCCTGCCAGAAATTGATGAGCTGCAGCGCGCTGCAGATGGCGTCGCTCTGCGCAAGCGCGTGCGCGTCGTGCACGCCATACAGATGCAGCAGCAACCGGCCGATGGGGTTGGCGGAGCGGCGGCAGTAGTCGAGCAGTTCGGCGCGGTCGGCGTAGCTGCCGCGGTCGCGGGTTTTCTCGATGTCCTGCATGAAGGCGCTCAGCAGGTCGGCGAGCAACTCCTCGGGCAGCCCGTGCCGGGCGATGCTGTGCACGAGCGGGCCGAACACCTGCGGCCAGCGCGAAGACGCAAGCACTTCGCCTTGCGCGGCGGCGGCGAGTTCTTCGCGGTAGGCGCGCAGCTCGGCCAGGCGCTCGCCGGGCGAGGCGTTGCCTTCGTCGGCGATGTCGTCGGCGGTGCGTGCGAAGTGGTAGATGGCGGCAACGGGCGCTCGCAGGTGCGGAGGGCACAGCCACGACGCGACCGGAAAGTTCTCGTAGTGCGCCGGTGGGGCGGCAAGGTGGGGAGTGGCGGACACGCGACGATTGTCCGCCACGGCGCCATGACCCGGCACTATGCTCGCAGCGTCGCCACTTTGAACTTCCGCTTCATGAAAGCATCCGCTCCGGCTTCCGGGCCCCAGGTTTCTGCGCACGGCGAGGCGCATCCGGCGGGTCCCACGCTCATGATCGCGGCGCTCGGCGTCGTGTTCGGCGACATCGGCACCTCGCCGCTCTACGCCTTCAAGGAGACGATGAACCCGGAGCACGGCATCCCGTTCTCGCCCGACTCGGTGCTGGGGCTGCTGTCGCTGATCTTCTGGGGGCTGATGTTCGTGGTGACGCTGAAGTACGTGGTGTTCGTGCTGCGCGCGGACCACGACGGCGAAGGCGGCATCCTGGCGCTGCAGGCGCTGGCCCGCAGCGCCGTGGCCGGCCCGAAGACCAAGCCCTGGGTGTGGAACGTGATCGGCATGCTGGGCCTGGTGGGCGCGGCCATGTTCTACGGCGACAGCCTGATCACGCCGGCCATCTCGGTGCTGTCGGCGGTGGAAGGCCTGGAAGTGCAGGCGCCCGTGCTGCAGCGCGCGGTGCTGCCGATCACCGTGGTCATCTTGATTGCGCTGTTCGCGGTGCAGAAGAAGGGCACGGGCGTGGTCGGCAAGGTGTTCGGGCCGATCATGCTGTTGTGGTTCCTGGTGCTGGCGGCGGCCGGGCTGTGGCAAATACTGCAGCAGCCGCAGGTGCTGGCGGCGCTCGACCCGCGCCATGCCGTGCGCTTTCTGTTCGAGCACCGGGCGCAGTCGCTCGCGGTGCTGGGCGCGGTGTTCCTGGCCTTCACGGGCGGCGAGGCGCTGTACGCCGACATGGGGCACTTCGGTGCGCGGCCGATCCGCCAGGCGTGGATCTTCATCGCGCTGCCAGGCCTGGTGCTGAATTACTTCGGCCAGGGCGCGCTGGTGCTGGGCAACCCCGCCGCCATCGACAACCCGTTCTTCCGGCTCTTTCCGTCGTGGGGTGTGCTGCCGATGGTGGTGCTCGCCGCCATGGCGACGGTGATCGCCTCGCAGGCGGTGATCTCGGGCGCCTTCTCGCTCACTGCGCACGCCATGCGCATGGGCTACCTGCCGCGCATGCGGGTGATCCAGACCTCGGGCACGGCCATCGGACAGATCTATGTGCCGGCGGTCAACTGGCTGCTGATGGTGGGGGTGCTGCTGCTGGTGCTGGGCTTTCGCAGCTCGGGCGCGCTGTCGGCGGCGTACGGCATCGCGGTGTCGATCACGATGGTGACGACCACGCTGCTGGCAGGCATCGTCGCCTGGGGCCTGTGGCGCTGGAACAGGGTGGCCGTGGTGGTCGGCGTGGCGGCATTCGCGGTGGTCGACCTGACCTTCGTGGTGGCCAACAGCCTGAAGATCGCCGAAGGCGGCTGGCTCACGCTGGCCGTGGCCACCGGGGTGATGGTGCTCTTCACCACCTGGGCCAAGGGCCGCCGGCTGGGGCTGGAGGCGGCCGCGGCCGAGAGCCTGCCGCTGCGACCGTTCATCGAATCGCTGGCGCTGCACATGCCGCACCGGGTGAGCGGCACGGCCGTGTTCCTGAACCCCGACGCCACCGCGGTGCCGCATGCGCTGCTGCACAACCTCAAGCACAACCAGGTGCTGCACGAGCAGGTGATCGTGCTGCGCGTGCTGCCCTGCGACACGCCGCGCGTGGACGCGCGCAACCGCATCGAGGCCGAGCAGCTGATGGAGGGCATCTGGGTGGTCACCGCGCGCCACGGCTTCATGGAGCGGCCCGACGTGCCGGAGTTCATCCGCATCCTGGCGTACCAGAAGACGCTGGCCATCGACTCGATGAAGACCTCGTACTTCGTCTCGCGCGCCTCGGTGGGCGAGGAGAACCTGCCGGGCCTGAACCCCATTCGGCGCGCCTTGTTCGGCTGGCTGCAGCGCAACGCGGGCCGGGCGTCGGACTACTTCGAGCTGCCCGACAACCGGCTGGTGGAGATGGGTCAGCGCACCTAGCGGGAGCGGCCGGCAGGAGGGCTGTCGCTGAGTCATCGGTCGGTAGTGACCGGCGAGTCATTGACAGTATTTAACGTTTACCCTAGATTACTAACCAGTGGGTCAGTAATGGCCCGGTTCGTTCTTCCTAGGGTGTCTCATGACCGCCTCCGCCGTCCTTTCTTCTCGTGCCCGCAGTGCCGCCTGGCTGCTGCTTCCCGCCATCTTCCTGGCCGGCTGTTCGCCGAAACCCGTCGCCGAGGAGCCTGTTCGCGCGGTGAAGTTCGTGACCGTGGGCACGAGCGACTTCGACGCCCAGCCCGAGTTTTCGGCCGAGGTGCGCGCGCGCGTCGAGTCGCGCCTTGGCTTTCGGGTGGCGGGCAAGATCACCCGGCGCCAGGCCGAGCTCGGCCAGCGCGTGCAGGCCGGCCAGGTGCTGGCCCAGCTCGATCCGCAGGACTACAAGCTGGCCGCCGACGCCGCCCGCGCGCAGCAGGCTGCCGCGCTGACCAATCGCGACCTGGCCGCGGCCGACCTGAAGCGCTATGCCGAACTGCGGCAGCAGAACTTCATCAGCGGGGCCGAGCTCGAGCGCCGTGAAACCACCTGGAAGGCCGCGCAGGCCCAGCTCGAACAGGCGCAGGCGCAGCTCGCCTCGCAGGGCAACCAGGCCACCTACACGACGCTGGTGGCCGACGTGGCCGGCGTCATCACCGCCATCGAGGCCGAGCCGGGGCAGGTCGTGCAGGCCGGCACCCCGGTGGTTCGCATTGCCCAGGACGGCGCGCGCGACGTGGTGTTCGCGGTGCCGGAAGACCGCGCCACGCTCATCAAGACCGGCACGCCCGTCACAGTGCGCGGCTGGTCGGGCGGCAGCGAGCTGCAGGGCCTTGTGCGCGAAGTGGCGGCGAGCGCGGACGCGGTCACGCGCACGTACTCGGTCAAGGTCGCCATCGACGCGGCCACCGCGCCGCCGCTGGGCGCCACGGTCTACGCGCGTCCGCAGGCCCTGGCGCACGCCAGCACCGCGGTGATGAAGCTGCCGACCAGCGCACTGCGCCAGGAAGGCAAAGGCTCGGCGGTGTGGGTGCTCGACAAGTCGACCATGACGGTGCGTTCGCAGCCGGTGCAGGTGGCCACCGCCGACGGCAATGAAGCCGTCATCGCCTCGGGCATCGCGCCCGGCATGATGGTCGTGGCCGCCGGCGTGCATGTGCTGTCGCCGGGTCAGAAGGTCACCATCTACCAGTCGAAGGAGGCGGCCGCGGCCGCCGCCAATGCCGCCGCAATCGCCGGCGCGAAGGCGTCGGCGCAGCCCGTGGCTGCCGTCGCCGCGACGAACAAGGAGATCGCTCCTGGCACAACGGGTGCCGCCAAATGAGCGGCGGCGCAGCAGACTCCCACGACAAGCCCGCCGGCTTCAACCTCTCCAAATGGGCGCTGGACCACGCGCCCCTCACGCGCTACCTGATGGTGGTGCTGATGGTGCTGGGTGCGTTCGCGTACTTCCAGCTCGGCCAGGACGAGGACCCCCCCTTCACCTTCCGTGCGATGGTGGTGCGCACCTACTGGCCCGGCGCCACTGCGCAGCAGGTGGCCGAGCAGGTCACCGACAAGATCGAGCGCACGCTGCAGGAGGCGCCGTACGCCGACAAGATCCGCAGCTACTCGAAGCCCGGCGAGTCGCAGATCATCTTCAACATCAAGGACTCGTCGAAGTCCGCCGAGGTGGCCAACGTCTGGTACACGGTGCGCAAGAAGATCGGCGACATGCGCGCCACCTTGCCCGCCGGCGTGCAAGGTCCGTTTTTCAACGACGACTTCGGCGATGTCTACGGCGTGATCTACGCGCTGGAGAGCGAAGGCTTCAGCTACGCCGAGCTCAAGACGCTGGCCGACGACGTGCGCCAGCAGCTGCTGCGCGTGAAGGACGTGGCCAAGGTCGACCAGTTCGGCGTGCAGGACGAGAAGGTCTACATCGAGATCTCGCAGAAGCGCCTGGCGCAGCTGGGGCTGGACTTCAATGTGGTGCTGTCGCAGCTGGGTTCGCAGAACGCGATCGAAAGCGCGGGCACCATCCAGTCGCCGCAGGACGTGGTGCAGGTGCGCGTGGCGGGCCAGTTCACCAGCGTCGACCAGCTGCGCGACATGCCCATTCGCGGCAGCTCGGGCAACCAGCTGAAGCTGGGCGACATCGCGGACATTCGCCGCGGCTACGTCGACCCGCCGGCCGTGAAGGTGCACCACCAGGGCAAGGAAGTGATTGCGCTGGGCGTGTCGATGGCCAAGGGCGGCGACATCATCGCGCTGGGCAAGGCGCTGCGCGCCACCACCGCCACCATCGACCAGCGCCTGCCGGCCGGCGTGAAGCTGGCGCAGGTGCAGGACCAGCCGGTGTCGGTGGCCAGCTCGGTCAATGAATTCGTCGGCGTGCTGATCGAGGCCGTGGCCATCGTGCTGGCGGTGAGCATCATCGCGCTGGGCCTGCACAAGGGCGGGCGCTTCGGCTGGTACATCGACATGCGCCCGGGGCTGGTGGTGGCCATCACCATCCCGCTGGTGCTGGCCGTGACCTTCCTGGCCATGAACTACTTCGGCATCGGGCTGCACAAGATATCGCTGGGCTCGCTCATCATCGCGCTCGGCCTGCTGGTGGACGACGCGATCATTGCGGTCGAGATGATGGTGCGCAAGATGGAAGAGGGCTACGACAAGGTGCGCGCGGCCACCTACGCCTACGACGTGACGGCCAAGCCGATGCTCACGGGCACGCTCATCACGGCGGCCGGCTTCCTGCCGATCGGCCTGGCGAAGTCGGTGACGGGCGAGTACACCTTCGCGATCTTCGCGGTGACGGTGATTGCGCTGGTGCTGTCGTGGATCGTGTCGGTGTACTTCGTGCCTTACCTCGGCACGCTGCTGCTGAAGGTGAAGGCGCACGACCCCAACGCGCCGCCGCACGAGCTGTTCGACTCGCCGTTCTACAACGCGTTTCGCCGTGCGGTGAACTGGTGCGTGCAGTACCGCTGGACGACCATCGGCGTCACGGTGCTGATCTTCGCGCTCGGCATCGTCGGCATGGGCAAGGTGCAGCAGCAGTTCTTTCCGGACTCGAGCCGGCCCGAAATCCTGGTCGACATCTGGTTCCCGGAAGGCACCTCGTTCGCGGCCAACGAAGAGGTCGCCAGGCGCGTGGAGCAGCGCTTCATGCAGGAAGAGGGCGTGAAGACGGTCAGCACCTGGATCGGCTCGGGCGTGCCGCGCTTCTACCTGCCGCTGGACCAGGTGTTTCCGCAGACCAACGTGTCGCAGCTCATCGTGCTGGCCAAGGACCTGAAGGTGCGCGAGACGCTGCGCCTGAAGCTGCCGCAGATGCTGGCGCAGGAGTTCCCCGAGGTGCGCGGGCGCGTCAAGCTGCTGCCCAACGGGCCGCCGGTGGCGTACCCGGTGCAGTTCCGCGTGATCGGCCTCGACCCGGCGCAGCTGCGCACCCATGCCGACGAGGTGAAGGCCGTGCTGCGCGACAACGCCAACATGCGCGGCGTGAACGACAACTGGAACGAGTCGGTCAAGGTCATCCGCCTGGAGATCGACCAGGCCAAGGCGCGCGCGCTGGGCGTGACGAGCCAGGCCATCGCGCAGGCGTCGAAGACCATGTTCAGCGGCACCACCGTGGGCCAGTACCGCGAGAACGACCAGCTGATCGACATCGTGCTGCGCCAGGCGCCGGACGAGCGCCAGGCCATCTCGGACATCGGCAATGCCTACATTCCGACGAGCTCGGGCCGGTCGATTCCGCTGACGCAGATCGCCAAGCCCGTATTCACCTGGGAACCGGGCGTGATGTGGCGCGAGAACCGCGACTACGCCATCACCGTGCAGGGCGACGTGATCGAGGGCCTGCAAGGCGCCACCGTCACGGCCCAGCTGCTGCCGAAGCTGCGCGAACTCGAAGCGGGCTGGGCGGCGGCCGGGCAGGGCGGCTACCGCATCGACGTGGCGGGCGCGGTGGAGGAAAGCAGCAAGGGCTCGGCCTCCATCGTGGCGGGCGTGCCGATCATGCTGTTCCTGGTGTTCACGCTGCTGATGCTGCAACTGCACAGCTTCAGCCGTTCGCTGCTGGTGTTCATCACCGGGCCGATGGGCATTGCCGGGGTGGCAGGTGCGCTGCTGCTGTTGAACCGCCCCTTCGGCTTCGTCGCGCTCCTGGGCGTGATCGCGCTGATGGGCATGATCCAGCGCAACGCGGTGATCCTGATCGACCAGATCGAGCTCGACCGCGCGGCGGGCGTGCCGGCTTGGGACGCGATCGTGGAGTCGGCGGTGCGGCGGCTGCGCCCGATCGTGCTGACGGCCGCGGCGGCGGTGCTGGCCATGATTCCGCTGTCGCGCAGCGTGTTCTGGGGACCGATGGCAGTGGCCATCATGGGCGGGCTGATCGTGGCCACGGTGCTGACGCTGCTGGCCTTGCCGGCGATGTATGCCGCCGCATTCCGCGTGAAGCGCGAGCCGGGCGAGCCGGTGGCATCGCCGGCACCGAATGGGGCCGCGATTAGTGTTTAAAATCGAAGGCTGACCGATTTCAAGCGGATGGTCTTTGGCCCGTGCAAGCGCATGGCGCGAAAAGGGCTGTCCGCTTTTGCATTCACCTGAAAGATTGGCATCGCGCGGGTGGCGAAATTGGTAGACGCACCAGGTTTAGGTCCTGACGTTCGCAAGAACGTGCCGGTTCGAGTCCGGCCCCGCGCACCAGCCCTGCCGAATAGCCCGTTCTATGGCGCAGTGACGAAGCCCCCATTTCGAAAGAGACGGGGGCTTTTTCTTTTTCACCAGTCGCTGCTGCTGTCCGAGCCGCCGCTGCTCGCGTCGTCCCACGAGCTGGTGTCGGTGATGCCGAAGTCGTTGTCGGCGATGCGCTCGGGTTCCTGCGGCGAAGAAGAAGGCCAGAGGCTGCGGCCCATCTCGGTGTTGCCGCTGTCATTGCCGCTGTTGGCGGGGCGGGACGTGTCGTTCCGGTCCGTGGTGTCCGACCTGTCGTGCATCCAGTGGCGCACGGCTTCCTGGGCGACGACCGCGCCCACGCCCACAGCCGCGCCCGTGGCGAGTGCGCCGCCCAGGCCCATGCCCGGCGCGGCTGCGGGCGGCGCCGCAGGCGGCCAGGTGCCGCCGGGGCCGTAGCTCGCATAGCCAGTGGGCGCATTGGCCGCGCCCGGCGCCGGGCCGTACGACGGGGCTTGGGCGGCGGGCGGTGCCACCCGGCGGCGAAACGCGAGGTAGCCGACGGCCAGCAACGCCACCAGGGCGATCGGCAGCCACGGGGTCGAGCCGGTTCTGGCTTCGGTTTGCTGCGGCGCCGGGGTGGGCGTGCTCGTGCGTGCGGGCTCGGTTCGCGGCGGGGTTGCCGCGGGCTTGTCGAGCCTGGCCGTGAGCCTTTCGACGGCCTCGGGCTTGGCGAAGGACAGGTCGGGCGACAGCGCCTTGGCCTGGCCCAGCGCGGCTCTCGCACCGTCGAGCTTGCCCTGCGCCGCGAGGAGTTCCGCCTGGACGAAGTGGGCCTTGGCGCTGCTGGGGTGGTCCTTCAGCACCTTCGCGATCATGGCGTCGGCGTCGGATATCCTGCCGCCGTTTGCCGCGTCATAGATCTGCTGGATGGTGGGCTCGTTCGGTGCGGGCGCGTCGGCCTTGGCCTGCGCCAACAAGGGCATGCCGAAGGCCAGGACAAGGGTGAGGCCGATGGCGGCGAGCATTCGCTGAAACATGAAATCTCCTGTGCGTTCCTGTGGGGAGGAACGAATCGGAACTCACTTTAAAGCGCGAATATTGGACAAACCTGACCGTCGTTCTCGCCACGACAAACCCTCGTGAAAGGCCGCTTTTCCGCCAGATTAGAATCGCGGGTTGCCCAGTTTTGCAGGAGGCACGTGTGTGCCTCCGCATAAATCCCGCCAGCGCGTGTAAGTCCTTGATCTGTATCGATAAATAAGATGCAGGCCCCGCGCACCGGCCCCCTTACCAGGAAGACATCATGACCGTGACCGTTGAAACTCTCGAGAAGCTCGAACGCAAGATCACGCTGACCCTGCCGGTCGGCACCATCCAGAACGAAGTCGATTCGCGCCTCAAGAAGCTCGCGCGCACCGTCAAGATGGACGGCTTTCGTCCCGGCAAGGTGCCAATGAACGTCGTGGCCCAGCGCTACGGCTACTCGGTGCACTACGAGGTCATGAACGACAAGGTCGGCGAAGCCTTCTCGCAAGCCGCCAACGAAGCCAAGCTGCGCGTGGCCGGCCAGCCCCGCATCACCGAAAAGGAAGAGTCGCCCGAAGGCGAACTGGCTTTCGACGCGGTGTTCGAAGTGTTCCCCGAAGTCAAGATCAACGACCTGTCCACCGCTGAAGTCGAGAAGCTTTCGGCCGACGTGGGCGACGACGCCATCGACAAGACGCTGGACATCCTGCGCAAGCAACGCCGCACCTTCGCCCAGCGCGCGCAAGACGCCGTCGCACAGGACGACGACCGCGTGACGGTCGACTTCGAAGGCAAGATCGACGGCGAGCCCTTCCAGGGCGGCAAGGCCGAAGACTTCCAGTTCGTGGTCGGCGAAGGCCAGATGCTCAAGGAATTCGAAGACGCCGTGCGCGGCATGAAGTCCGGCGACAGCCGCACCTTCCCGCTGTCGTTCCCGGCCGACTACCACGGCAAGGACGTGGCCGGCAAGCAAGCCGACTTCATGGTCACGCTGAAGAAGATCGAAGCCTCGCACCTGCCCGAAGTCAACGAACAGCTCGCCAAGTCGCTCGGCATCGCCGAAGCCACGGTCGAAGGCCTGCGCGCCGACATCAAGCGCAACCTCGAGCGCGAAGTGAAGTTCCGCCTGCTGGCGCGCAACAAGAACGCCGTGATGGACGCCCTGGTCGCCAGCGCCGAACTCGACCTGCCCAACGCCAGCGTGCAGTCCGAAGTTGCCCGCATGATCGAAGGCGCCCGCGCCGAGCTCAAGCAGCGCGGCATCAAGGACGCCGACAAGGCCCCGATCCCCGACGAAGTGTTCCGTCCCCAAGCCGAGCGCCGCGTGCGCCTGGGCCTGGTCGTGGCCGAGCTGGTGCGCGCCAACAACCTGCAGGCCAAGCCCGAGCAGATCAAGGCCCACATCGACGAGCTGGCTGCCAGCTACGAAAAGCCGGCCGACGTGGTGCGCTGGTACTTCAGCGACAACAACCGCCTGGCCGAAGTCGAAGCCGTGGTCATTGAGAACAACGTGACCGATTTCGTCCTGGCCAAGGCCAAGGTCACCGACAAGTCGGTGTCGTTCGACGAACTGATGGCGCAACAGCAAGGCTGATTTCCGTCGCTGCCCGCATCGCCAATGGGGCTTGTGCTTTGCGGCACGAGCCCCATTTCACTCAGGCGTACAGTTCACACAGCAGCGAACGACTTCATCTTCCGGAAAGAAAATTCATGATCGCAAACGAAATTCAAGGCCTCGGCATGGTTCCGATGGTCATCGAGCAATCGGGCCGCGGCGAGCGGTCTTACGACATCTACTCGCGCCTCCTCAAGGAGCGCATCATTTTCCTGGTGGGCGAGGTCAACGACCAGACGGCCAACCTCGTGGTGGCGCAGTTGCTGTTCCTCGAGAGCGAGAACCCGGAAAAGGACATCTCGTTCTACATCAACTCCCCGGGCGGCAGCGTGAGCGCCGGCATGGCGATCTACGACACCATGCAGTTCATCAAGCCTGATGTGTCGACCATGTGCCTCGGCTTCGCGGCCAGCATGGGCGCCTTCCTGCTGGCGGCCGGTGAGAAGGGCAAGCGTTTCTCCTTGCCCAACTCGAAGATCATGATCCACCAGGTGCTCGGCGGCGCACGCGGCCAGGCCACGGACATCGAAATCCATGCGCGCGACATCCTGCGCACCAAGGACCAGATGAACCGCATCCTGGCCGAACGCACGGGCCAGCCGCTGGAAAAGGTCAAGTCGGACACCGAACGCGACTACTTCCTGACGGCCGACGAGGCCAAGGAATACGGTCTGGTGGACCAGGTCGTCGCCAAGCGCGGTTAAGGCTGCGCGGCGCCAATGGCGCCAAATGGCAAAAAACGGCGTTTTCCACACGGGAAACGCCGTTTTTGTTTAGTTATCATTGTCCATTCCCTGTAACGAGGCACCTGTCCATGGCCGAAAAAAAAGGCTCTTCCAGCGAAAAAACGCTTTATTGCTCGTTTTGCGGCAAGAGCCAGCATGAGGTCAAGAAGCTGATCGCGGGCCCTTCGGTCTTCATCTGCGACGAGTGCATCGACCTCTGCAACGAGATCATCCGCGACGAACTCCCCGCGGGCGAAGAGGCGCGCGAGGCGCGCAGCGACCTGCCCACGCCGCTGGAGATCAAGACCAACCTCGACAACTACGTGATCGGCCAGGAGCCGGCCAAGCGCATGCTGTCGGTGGCGGTCTACAACCACTACAAGCGTCTGCGCCACAAGGAAAAGGCCAAGGGCGAAGACGTCGAGCTCAGCAAGAGCAACATTCTGCTGATCGGCCCGACGGGCTCGGGCAAGACGCTGCTGGCGCAAACGCTGGCGCGCATGCTCGACGTGCCGTTCGTGATGGCCGACGCCACCACCCTGACTGAAGCCGGCTACGTGGGCGAGGACGTCGAGAACATCATCCAGAAGCTGCTGCAGAGCTGCAACTACGAGGTCGAGCGCGCCCAGCGTGGGATCGTCTACATCGACGAAATCGACAAGATCTCGCGCAAGTCCGACAACCCCTCCATCACGCGCGACGTGTCGGGCGAGGGCGTGCAGCAGGCCCTGCTGAAGCTCATCGAAGGCACGATGGCCAGCGTGCCGCCCCAGGGCGGGCGCAAGCACCCGAACCAGGACTTCCTGCAGATCGACACGACCAACATCCTGTTCATCTGCGGCGGTGCGTTCGCGGGCCTCGAGAAGGTCATTGAAAACCGCACCGAGGCGTCGGGCATCGGCTTCGGCGCCAAGGTCAAGAGCAAGGCCCAGCGCAGCATCACCGAAGTGTTCCGCGAGGTCGAGCCCGAAGACCTGATCAAGTTCGGCCTGATCCCCGAACTGGTGGGCCGCATGCCGGTGGTCGCGTCGCTCGCGGAGCTCAGCGAGGACGCGCTGGTGCAGATCCTGACCGAGCCCAAGAACGCGGTGGTCAAGCAATTCACCAAGCTGCTGCAGATGGAAGGCGTGGACCTCGAGATCCGCCCGGCGGCGCTCAAGGCGATCGCGCGCAAGGCGCTGGCCCGCAAGACCGGTGCGCGCGGACTGCGCTCGATCCTTGAACAGTCGCTGATCGACACCATGTTCGAATTGCCCAACGCGACCAATGTCGACAAGGTGGTGGTCGAGGAATCGACCATCGACGAAAACAAGCCCCCGCTGCTCGTGTACCGCGAAGCGGCGAAAAAGGCCTAAAGCCAAAGACGCGAAGGATCTGCATGTCTGGCCACACCCCCTTGCCCCCCGAAGCACTCGACCTGCCGCTGCTCCCGCTGCGCGACGTCGTGGTGTTTCCCCACATGGTGATCCCGCTCTTCGTGGGACGCCCCAAGAGCATCAAGGCGCTCGAACTGGCCATGGAGGCGGAGCGCCGCATCATGCTGGTGGCCCAGAAGGCCGCCGCCAAGGACGAGCCCTCGGTGGAGGACATGTTCGAGGTCGGCTGCGTCTCGACCATCCTGCAGATGCTCAAGCTGCCCGACGGCACGGTGAAGGTGCTGGTCGAAGGCCAGCAACGCGCGCGCGTCAATCGCATCGACGACGGCGAGACGCATTTCTCGGCCAACGTGACGCCCCTGGCGCTTGCCGAAGGCGGCGAAAAAGGCACCGAGGTCGAGGCGCTGCGCCGAGCCGTGATGCAGCAGTTCGACCAGTACGTCAAGCTGAACAAGAAGATCCCGCCCGAGATCCTCACCTCGATCTCGAGCATCGACGATCCGGGCCGCCTGGCGGACACCATCGCCGCGCACCTGCCGCTCAAGCTGGACAACAAGCAGGCTGTGCTGGACCTCGACGACGTCAAGGCACGGCTGGAAAACCTGTTCGGGCAGCTCGAGCGCGAAGTCGACATCCTGAACGTCGACAAGAAGATCCGCGGGCGCGTGAAGCGCCAGATGGAAAAGAACCAGCGCGACTTCTATCTGAACGAGCAGGTCAAGGCCATCCAGAAGGAGCTCGGCGAAGGCGAAGAAGGCGCGGACATCGAGGAGATCGAGAAGAAGATCAAGCTCGCCAAGATGTCCAAGGAAGGCCTGAAGAAGGCCGAGGGCGAGCTCAAGAAGCTCAAGCTCATGTCGCCCATGTCGGCCGAAGCCACCGTGGTGCGCAACTACATCGACGTGCTGATCGCCCTGCCGTGGAGCAAGAAGACCAAGATCAAGCACGACCTGGCCAATGCCGAGGCCGTGCTCAACGCGGACCACTACGGCCTGGAGAAGGTCAAGGACCGCATCCTGGAATATCTCGCGGTGCAGCAACGCGTGGACAAGGTCAAGGCGCCCATCCTGTGCCTCGTGGGCCCGCCGGGCGTCGGCAAGACCTCGCTGGGGCAGTCGATCGCCAAGGCGACCGGGCGCAAGTACACGCGCATGGCGCTCGGCGGCATGCGTGACGAGGCCGAGATCCGCGGCCATCGCCGCACCTACATCGGCGCACTGCCGGGCAAGGTGCTGCAAGGCCTGAGCAAGATCGGCACGCGCAATCCGCTGTTCCTGCTCGACGAAATCGACAAGCTGGGCACGGACTTCCGTGGCGACCCGTCGAGCGCGCTGCTCGAAGTGCTCGACCCCGAGCAGAACCACACCTTCGGCGACCACTACGTGGAAGTCGACTTCGACTTGAGCGACGTGATGTTCGTCGCCACGTCGAACTCGATGAACATTCCGCCGGCGCTGCTGGACCGCATGGAAGTTATTCGCCTTTCGGGCTACACCGAAGACGAGAAGACCAACATCGCGATCAAGTACCTGCTGCCCAAGCAGTTGAAGAACAACGGCGTCAAGGAAGAAGAGCTGTTCGTCACCGAAGAGGCCGTGCGCGACATCGTTCGCTACTACACCCGTGAAGCGGGCGTGCGTTCGCTCGAGCGCGAGCTCTCCAAGATCTGCCGCAAGGTGGTGAAGGGCCTGCTGCTCAAGCAACTGACACCCAAGGTGACGGTCGACGGTGCCAACCTCAACGAGTTCCTCGGCGTGCGCAAGTACAGCTTCGGCCTCGCCGAGAAGCAGAACCAGGTCGGCCAGGTGGTCGGCCTCGCGTGGACCGAAGTCGGCGGCGACCTGCTGACGATCGAGGCGGTCACCATGCCCGGCAAGGGCGTGATCAGCCGCACCGGTTCGCTCGGCGACGTGATGAAGGAATCGGTCGAGGCCGCGCGCACCGTGGTGCGCAGCCGCTCGCGCCGCCTGGGCATCAAGGACGAGGTGTTCGAGAAGCGTGACATCCACATCCACGTGCCCGACGGCGCGACGCCCAAGGACGGCCCTAGCGCGGGCGCGGCGATGACGACGGCCTTCGTGTCGGCGCTCACGGGCATTCCCGTGCGCAGTGACGTCGCAATGACCGGCGAAATCACGCTGCGCGGCGAGGTGACAGCCATCGGCGGCCTGAAGGAAAAGCTGCTCGCCGCATTGCGCGGCGGCATCAAGACCGTGCTGATTCCGGAAGAGAACGCCAAGGACCTGCAGGACATTCCCGAGAACGTGAAGAACGGCCTCGAGATCGTGCCTGTGAAGTGGATCGACAAGGTGCTCGAGATCGCGCTCGAGAAGATGCCAGTGCCGTTGTCCGACGAAGAGGTGGCCGCATCGGCTGCTGCGGTGGCCGAGTTGGCCAAGCAGCGCGCGGGCGCGCCGGCTTCGGAAGGCTCGGTCAAGCACTGATCGATGGCGAAAGTTTGGGAGCCTCGAAATATTGGTATATAATTCGAGGCTCGAAACGCGGGAATAGCTCAGTTGGTAGAGCGCAACCTTGCCAAGGTTGAGGTCGAGAGTTCGAGACTCTTTTCCCGCTCCAGTTTTGAAAAAGGGAAGCATCAGCTTCCCTTTTTTTCGCAGGTTCGATTTCGTATTTCTGCGTGGCGCGATAGCAAAGCGGTTATGCAACGGATTGCAAATCCGTCTAGCCCGGTTCGACTCCGGGTCGCGCCTCCACCTTCTCGTTCAACAAGATTCGACCCGTCTTTCAAGCCCCGCCAACCGACGTTGCCGGGGCTTGTTTTGTTTGGGTTATCGTCGATGTTCAACCTGACGCCCGGATGGTGAAATTGGTATACACATCGGACTTAAAATCCGCCGCTTCCTTGATCGGGGCATACGGGTTCGACCCCCGTTCCGGGTACCAAACTTACATGGGAGCACTCGATGCCTCGCTACAACGCTCCATTTGAAATCCACGTGCACGGCGATGTGCCGCTGCGTTCGGACGTGAGCTTCGACCAGATCCAGGAGGCGCTCAAGCCCCTGTGGACGTACGCCGGCGCGAAGTCGCTGGCCGACGGTGCCACGAGCACCTACGAAGAAGAGCCGGGCATCCGCTTCGAGCAGAAGGACCACACCCTGCAGATCTGCTGGACCGTGCCGGGCGACGAAGATTTTCGTCAGGCGCTCGACGAGATGTGCATGGCACTGAACGAGCTTTCCGACCGTGGCGCGGCCATCGAGGTCACCTTCTACGACACCGACTTCGACGAGGAAGAGGGCGACCCCGACGAAGAGTCGCGCGACGACTTCCTGATGCTGTTCGTCGGCCCCAACCCGGCCGCGATCATGCAGGTGCAGCGCGACCTGTTGGTGGAAGACGTCATCAACCTCATGGAGCGCCACTTCGACGGCGCCGAGCTGGGTGGTGTGGTGTCCGAGATCGACCGCCTCTTCAGCGACCGTTTCGACGCACTCGTGAACTCGCTCCAGATCGGCAAGCGCCCCCGCGGCACAGGTGGCCCCGGCAGCGGCGGCAGTGGTGGTGGCCATGGCGGCGGTCGTCGTCCGCGTCACCTGCACTGACCGGCCCGCGCGGGCCTTCCAGGCCCTTCCAGGCCCTTCTGGGCTCTACTAGGGCGATTACTGCCGCAACGACTTCGGCACCTTGTAGCGCTCGCCGTCGTAGCGCAGCGTCACGGCGCTGAACTTCGCCGGCAGCGTCTTCTCCACGCAGCCTTGGTCTTCTTCCTGCTGCGCGCGGCTTTGCACCAGCGTGCGCGACAGCTGCAGGTCGGCAAAGCCGTTGCTGACCGCCTTGCCGATCGACAGCATGGTGCGCAGCTTCTCGAAGTGGCCGGTGCAGGTGGCGTCCCAGCCGCCGTTGTCGTGGTCTAGCTCGACCTCCTGCAGCACCTGGCGGAATTGCTTGCCGTGGTGCACATAGAGCCGCACGGTTTCGCTCGCCAGCGGGCTGCCCGGTGCGCTGGTGCCGCGGTAGCGCACGCGCACGCCGAAGGCGCGGGCTTCGCTCGACAGCACGTAGCGCGAGGTGTCGATGCGGATGTCCTGGATCGAGGTGGTCGCGTCTTCGTCGAGCGCCTCGGGCTGCATGAGCCGGCCTATGACGGTGTCGCGCTCGGTGTTGCCGTTGTCGGGCCGCTGGATCAGCAGGATCTCGAGGTCGAACACCTTGGCGCCACGGTCGGTGGTTTCGCGCGGCATCGGCAGCACGACGATGCTGCGCCCGGGAAAGGCCGGCCAGATCTTGCAGGCGGCAAGCCGCTCGTCGAGCGGGCGGTTGGGATGCAGCTTGGCGTGCATGCGCTCGGCCAGGCCGCTCTCGCAGGCTGCGTGGCTCAGGCCGGCGGCCGAGAGGCACAGGAGGAGGGCACTGTGGCGGAGAAAGCGCATGAGGGCGATCAGGTCAGGCCGCGGTGGCCGCGGGAAGCCCGAGCCATCGTGCGGCCGCGGCTTCGAGCACGGCGACGTGGCCGCTGCTTTCCAGGCGCAGCGTGCCGTTGCCGTTGCTGTCACCCGCGAGTTGGCCGGCGGACGTCAGCAGGCGCCGCGTCTGCTGCGCCACGGGCACGCCGGTATCGATGAAGCGCAGCGTGGCCGGCGCATGCCGGGCCAGCGCGTCCTTCACGAGCGGATAGTGGGTGCAGCCGAGCACGACGGTGTCGACGTCGGTGGGGCCGTTGCCGAAGGGCCCGGCCTCGTTCATGTAGCGCTCGCACAGCGTCGCGATGCCAGCCGCGTCGAAACCTTCGATGGCTTTCACGAGGCCGTCGCAGGGCACCGGCCGCACCTCGGCCGAGCCGGCGAACGATGCGCGCAAGGCGGCGTACTTGGCGCTGGCCAGGGTGCCGCGCGTGGCCAGCACCGAGACGTGTCCGGTGCGGCTCGCCGCCACGGCGGGCTTGAGACCGGGCTCCAGGCCCACGATCGGCAGCTCCGGGTGTTCGGCCCGCAGCAGGTGAATAGCGGCGGTGGTGGCCGTGTTGCAGGCCACCACGAGCGCCTTGATGCGGTGTTCCCGCATTAAGTGCTCGACCACCGCGCGCGACCGCTCGATGACATAGGCGTCTCCGCGCTCGCCGTACGGTGCATAGGCCGTGTCGGCGAAGTACACGAAGTCCTCGTGCGGCAACTCGGCCCGCAGCGCGGCCAGCACACTGAGGCCACCGACCCCGCTGTCGAAGACGCCTATGTCGCTCAAGCTTCTTCCATCATGATGGTCTTGAACTCGCCGCTGGCGATGCGCTTCTGCCACTCGGCCGGGCCGGTGATGTGCGCGCTGGTGCCGCCGGCGTCGACCGCCACCGTCACGGGCATGTCGACCACGTCGAATTCATAGATGGCTTCCATGCCCAGGTCCGCGAAGCCCACCACCTTGGCGGTCTTGATGGCCTTGCTCACGAGGTAGGCGGCGCCGCCCACGGCCATGAGATAGGCGCTCTTGTGCTTCTTGATGGCTTCGATGGCGACCGGTCCGCGCTCGGCCTTGCCGATCATCGCGATCAGGCCGGTCTGGGCCAGCATCATTTCGGTGAAGCCGTCCATGCGCGTGGCGGTGGTCGGGCCGGCGGGGCCCACGGCCTCGTCGCCGACCGGATCGACCGGCCCGACGTAGTAGATGACGCGGTTCGTGAAGTCCACCGGCAGCTTCTCGCCCTTGGCCAGCATGTCCTGGATGCGCTTGTGCGCCGCGTCGCGGCCGGTGAGCATCTTGCCGTTCAGCAGCAGGGTGTCGCCGGGTTTCCAGCTCGCCACTTCGGCCGGCGTGAGCTTGTCGAGGTCGACGCGCTTGCTCTTCTTTTCGTCGGGTGCCCAGTTGACGTTGGGCCACAGGTCGAGCGAAGGCGGGTCGAGGTACACCGCGCCGCTGCCGTCCATCACGAAGTGCGCATGGCGGGTGGCCGCGCAGTTGGGGATCATCGCCACGGGCTTGCTGGCCGCGTGCGTCGGGTACATCTTGATCTTGACGTCCAGCACGGTGGCCAGCCCGCCCAGGCCCTGCGCGCCGATGCCCAGCGCATTGACCTTCTCGTACAGCTCGATGCGCAGCGCCTCGACCTTGCTGAGTTCGGCGCCCGATGCCTTCTTGGCCTGCAGCTCGTGCATGTCGAGGTCGCCCATCAGGCTTTCCTTGGCCATCAGCGCGGCCTTCTCGGCGGTGCCGCCGATGCCGATGCCCAGCATGCCCGGCGGGCACCATCCTGCGCCCATGGTGGGCACCGTCTTGAGCACCCAGTCGACCACGCTGTCGCCAGGGTTCAGCATGACCAGCTTGCTCTTGTTCTCGCTGCCGCCGCCCTTGGCCGCGACCGTCACTTCGACGGTGTTGCCCGGCACGATCTCGGTGAAGATCACCGCGGGCGTGTTGTCCTTGGTGTTCTTGCGGTCGAACTGCGGGTCGGCCACGACCGAGGCGCGCAGCGTGTTGTCGGGGTGGTTGTAGCCGCGGCGCACGCCTTCGTTGATGGCGTCGTCCAGGCTGCCGGTGAAGCCGCCCCAGCGCACGTCCATGCCCACCTTGAGGAACACGTTGACGATGCCGGTGTCCTGGCAGATCGGGCGGTGCCCCGTGGCGCTCATCTTGCTGTTGGTGAGGATCTGCGCAATGGCGTCCTTGGCCGCGGGGCTCTGCTCGCGCTCGTAGGCACGGGCCAGGTGGGCGATGTAGTCGGCGGGGTGGTAGTAGCTGATGTACTGCAGCGCGGCGCTGATCGATTCGATCAGGTCGGCCTGCTGGATCGTGGTCGTCATGGTGGGGGGGGCTTTTATTGGAGTGTGAAACGCGGGAAACGCCCCCCGATTATCTCAGCCACCGCCCACGGGCTGCAGTGCTACCTCGCCGCGGCCCGGGCCTGGGCAATCCAGTCGTCGAACAGCTGCTGATGCACCCGGATCCACCCGTCCGCATGCTGCTCCACGTCCTTCTGCGTGTTGGCGCCCTGGCTCATGCGCAGGTTCTGTGCGTTGATGTCGCTGATCGGCAGCTTCATCACCTCGAACAGCTTGGCCGCGGCCGGGTTCTTCTCGATGAAGGCGCGGTTGGCGACGATCTGCTCCTGGTTGGCCTGGAAGCCGTAGTTCTTGCCGTTGGGCAACTGCGTGTTCGCGGCGCCCTCCTGCGAGGAAGAAAAGGGCACCTGCAGCCACACCACGTCCGTGCCCGGGCGCAGCACCGCGCTCACCCAGTACGGCGTCCACGTGTAGTACAGCACCGGCTTGTCCTGCTTGAAGCGGGCGATCGTGTCGGCCATCAGCGCGGCATAGCTGCCCTGCTTGTGCGTGACCGTGTCGCGCAACTGGTAGGGGCCCAGGTGGTTCTCGATGGCCAGCTCGCAGCCCCAGCCGGGGTTGCAGCCCGTCAGGTCGGCCTTGCCGTCGCCGTCGGCGTCGAACAGCTTCGCGATGGCCGGATCCTTCAACTGCGCGATGTTCGTGATGTTGTATTGCTCGGCCGTCTTGCGGTCGATCAGGTACCCCTGCACCGCGCCGTCGGAATACACGCCCTTGCGCCACAGCTTGGCGTCGCCGCCGCTGTTCTTGTAGAAGTCGGCGTGCAGCAGGCTCCAGTGGTTGGCCATGAAGGTGGCGTCGCCGTTGGCAATGGCCAGGTGCTCCGTGGCGGGCTCCAGGTCCTTCATGGGCTCGACGGTGTAGCCGAGCTTTTCGAGCCCGCGCATCACCAGCAGCGTCTGGAACGCTTCCTCGGCGAGCGAACTCTTCAGCGGCAGCACGCTCACGCCCTTGCCGGGCAGGTCGTTGGCGGCGTGGGCCACGTTCGCAGCCATGCCGACGGCGACGAAGCCGATGGCCCAAAAACCGCGTGCGATGCCGCGTGCGATGACATTCATTGGCTTCATGCGTCTGGTTTCTCCTTGGCGGCTCATTGCGCTTGCGCGGACAGGGCGGGAACGGGCTCGTTCCCCGGGCGCGAAGACGCGGGCGACGACGAAGGCGAGCCCACCAGCCGCTGCAGCAGGCGCAGCGCGAAGCCCGCAGGCCCGGTGTGCCACCAGCGGCGCCCGGCGCTGCGGCGCGACTTGCCCATGGCCTGCGTCAGGCGGTCCAGCGTGATGGCCAGCAGCACGATGCCCAGGCCGCCCACGGTGGCCAGGCCCATGTCGAGCCGGCCGATGCCGCGCAGCACCATCTGGCCCAGGCCGCCCACGGCGATCATCGAGGCGATCACCACCATCGACAGCGACAGCATCAGCGCCTGGTTGATGCCCGCCATGATCGACGGCATGGCCAGCGGCAACTGCACCTTCACCAGCATCTGCCACGGCGAGGCGCCATAGGCGCGCGCGGCCTCGATGAGGTCGGGGCGCACCTGGCGCAGGCCCAGGTTGGTCAGGCGCACCAGCGGCGCCAGCGCGAAGATGATCGTCACGATCACGCCCGGCACGTTGCCGATGCCGAACAGCATCACCACCGGCACCAGATACACGAAGGCGGGCGTGGTCTGCATCGCGTCCAGCACCGGCCGCATGATGCGTTGCGCGCGGTCGCTGCTGGCCAGCAGCACGCCCAGCGGCAGGCCGATCACCATGCAGAACACCAGCGAGGTCAGCACCAGCGACAGCGTCACCATCGCTTCAGGCCAGATGCCCAGCATGGCCACCAGCAAGAGCGCCACCGTGGTGCCGATGGCCAGCGCACGGCCGGCGAACTGCCAGGCCAGCAGGCCGACGAGGGCGATCATCGCCAGAGTGGGCAGGCCCGTCAGCAGGCTCTGCACCCAGTTCAGCGTGCTGTCGATGGGCAGGCGCACGGTCTGGAAGAAGGGGCGGAAGTGCTCCACCACCCAGCCCAGGCCCTGGTTGATCCAGGACTCGACCGGCAGGGAGCCGTCCCACAGTCGATGCAGCTGGAAGCCGCTGGCAGCGTCGGGCGAGCCGGCCAGTTGATGGGCGGCATTGACCGGCGCGTCGAGCCAGGCGTTCGTGGCCGAGGTGTCAGGCGCGGCCGAAAGCGCTTCCCACGGATCGACGGGGGAGGGCGCGTCCATTGCGGGTGCATTCAGCTCAGAAGGAAGTGTGTTGTCGTTCATCGTTCAAGGTCCTTCGTGGATTCAGTGCGGTTCGGCGGCGAGCGCGGGGGCGGCGTTGGGCACGACCGGCTCGATGGGCGGCGTTTCGCGGTCGAGGAACTTGAGCAGCGTCGTCTTGCTGATCGCGCCGCAGAAGCGGCCGTCGCTCGCCACCACCGGCAGCGCGCACGGCGCCTGCGCCAACTGGCCGATCAGGCCCGCCACGGGCGCCTCGGCGTCGATGCGCGGCAGGTCGGCCAGGAAAGCGCGCTGCAGTCCCAGCGGGCCCGAATGCCCGTCGAGCGCGCCGCGCAGCGTGTCGGCCGACACCACGCCGAGAAAGCGCTTGGTCGGGCTGGTCACGTAGGCGAAGTCGCGGTCCTGGTCTTCGAGCAGCTTGAGCGCCGCGCGCGCGCCGCGCTCGGGGTGCTCGCTGACCACCGTGAGCGACTTGCGCGCGATGTCCGCCGCCTTGAACACCGCCGCCGCGTCCACGCCGCGCACGAAGCTGCGCACGTAGTCGTCGGCGGGACTGCGCAGGATCTCGTCGGGCGTGCCGACCTGGATCACCTGGCCGTCCTTCATGATCGCGATGCGGTCGCCGATGCGCATGGCCTCGTCCAGGTCGTGCGAAATGAAGACGATGGTGCGGCGCTGTTCCTGCTGCAGGCGCAAGAGCTCCGACTGCATTTCGGTGCGGATGATCGGGTCGAGCGCCGAGAAGGCCTCGTCCATCAGCAGGATCGACGGGTCGGAGGCCAGCGCGCGCGCCAGGCCCACGCGCTGCTGCATGCCGCCCGAGAGTTCGTCGGGGTAGCTCGCGCCCCAGCCCGCCAGGCCGACCTGCGCCAGTGCCTTGTCCGCCTGCGCCAGGCGGTCTTTCTTGCTGGTGCCGGAGAGTTCGAGGCCGAAGGCGGTGTTCTCGCGCACCGTCATGTGCGGCATCAGCGCGAACGACTGGAACACCATGCTGATGTCCTTGCGGCGCAGCGCGCGCAGCTTGGCGTCGGAGTGTTCGTTGATGTCGGCGCCGTCGATCACGATGCGGCCCGCCGTGGGCTCGATCAGCCGGTTGAGCAGGCGCACGAGGGTGGACTTGCCCGAGCCCGAGAGACCCATGATGACGAAGATTTCTCCAGCCTGGATTTCGAAGGTGGCGTCGAAAACGCCGATCGATTGACCGGTGCGCGCCAGGATTTCTTTCTTTGAAAAACCTTGCCGGACCAGTTCCAGGGCCTGCTGCGGCTCGTCGCCGAAGACCTTGAAAACGTGGTCGATGAGAATTCCTTTGGCCATATGCGGGGGCTCCTTTTGATCCCTGTGGAGGGGGTGGACGAACATCGCCACAAGCGGGCGACGGCGACCACGCCATCAGCCGATGGGTTGCCGGGGCACGCGCAAGACGCGCGCAATGGCCCGGCAGGCCTCAAGGGCTGCCGACAGGCACTGAAGACGACGTGGCGACGAAACCAGTGCCCGCCGGATGCTTCATTCGCAGGGCAACGGGCCTGGTCGAGGGGCGCCGCCTGGATGAGCGTGACGTGGCAATGGGGCCGGACAGATCCGGCCGTTTTGCCGGGCTGGGCCCGGCGGGAGAACCTTGCACCGCGACGGGATTCGGGGATCCGCGAGTAGTGAAGGGGTGACCAACCACCGTCATCATCATGACTTGTTGGTCGTCGGAAGCCTTCGATCATAACTTTTCGGCATGATGAAAGTCAAGACGCAAGGCGTATCGTCATGTCAGCCAGCTGCCAATGGCCCCGTCAGATGCGAGCTACTCGTATTGGCCGATACTCTGACCCGGCACCGCGCCCGCAGCGGCGCAACCTTTCATGATCCCGGAGCTTTTTTCCATGACGACTTCCCACAAGACCCGCGCCGAGCGTGACACCTTCGGCCCGATCGACGTTCCGGCCGACAAGCTGTGGGGCGCGCAAACGCAGCGCTCGCTGCAGAACTTCGACATCTCCGGCGAGCAGCAGCCGCGCGAGATCATCAAGGCGCTGGCCCAGGTCAAGCGCGCGTCCGCCGTGGTCAACCATGCGCTGGGCCTGCAGGACCAGAAGAAGACGAACGCCATCGTGGCGGCCGCCGACGAAGTCATTGCAGGCAAGCATCCGGGCGAGTTCCCGCTGGTGGTGTGGCAGACCGGCTCGGGCACGCAGACCAACATGAACGTCAACGAAGTGCTGGCCAACCGCGCGAGCGAAATTCTCGGCGGAGAGCGCGGGGAAGGGCGCCTCGTGCACCCGAACGACGACGTCAACCGCAGCCAGTCGAGCAACGACGTGTTCCCGACCGCCATGCACGTGGCCGCCGTGGAAGCCATCACGCACAAGCTGCTGCCCGCCATTGCCAAGCTGCGCGGCACGCTCGACCAGAAGGCGAAGGACTTCGCCGACATCGTGAAGATCGGCCGCACCCACCTGCAGGACGCCACGCCCCTCACGCTGGGCCAGGAGTTCTCGGGCTATGTGGCGCAACTGGCGCACGGCGAGGCGCATGTGCGCGCCGCGCTGCCGCACCTGAGCGAACTGGCACTGGGCGGCACGGCCGTCGGCACCGGGCTGAACGCGCCCAAGGGTTATGCGGAACAGGTGGCCGCCGAGCTGGCGAAGCTCACGGGCCTGCCCTTCATCACGGCGCCGAACAAGTTCGAGGCCATGGCCAGCGTCGATGCGCTGGTGCATGCCCACGGCGCGCTGAAGACGCTCGCGGCCAGCATGAACAAGATTGCCAACGACGTGCGCTGGCTCGCCAGCGGCCCGCGCAGCGGCATCGGCGAACTGAGCATTCCCGAGAACGAACCCGGCTCGTCGATCATGCCGGGCAAGGTCAACCCGACCCAGAGCGAAGCCGTCACGATGCTGGCCGCGCAGGTGTTCGGCAACGACGTGGCCATCAACATCGGCGGCGCTTCGGGCAACTTCGAGCTGAACGTGTTCCGCCCGATGGTGGCGCACAACTTCCTGCAGAGCGTGCGCCTCCTGGCCGACGGCATGGTGAGCTTCAACGACCACTGCGCCGTGGGCATCGAGCCGAACCGCGAACGCATCACGGAACTGGTGCAGCGCTCGCTGATGCTGGTGACGGCGCTGAACACGCACATCGGCTACGACAAGTCGGCCTACATCGCCAAGAAGGCGCACAAGGAAGGCACGAGCCTGCGTGAAGCGGCGATCGCCTCCGGGCACCTGACGGCCGAGCAGTTCGACCAGTGGGTGGTGCCGGAGAACATGACGGGCCGTTGATCCGGCCAACCCCATGACGCCATGAAAAAAGGACCCTCGCGGGTCCTTTTTTGTTGCGGTCGATCAGTACCCGATCGTGTAGCGCTGGCGCGGGTGCGCAGGCTTTTCCAGCTCGTCGATGAACGCGATCGCGTAGTCCTCGAAGGTGATCCAGCTGCGGCCTTCGGCGCTCACCAGCAGGTCGTCGGTGCCCAGGCGGAACTTGCCGGTGCGCTCGCCTTCGACGAATTCGGCGGAGGGCGACAGGAAGGTCCAGTCGAGCTCCTTCTCGTTGCGCAGCGCTTCCAGGAACACGCCGCCGGCCGAGGCTTCGGCGCGGTAGGCGTCGGGAAAGTTCGGCGTGTCGATCACCTTCAGGCCCGGCGCGGCGAACAGGCTGCCGGCGCCGCCGACCACCAGCAGGCGCTTCACGCCCGCGCGCTTGACCGGCTCGACGATGGCCGCGGGCGGCACGGTGGCGAAGTGCGCGGCGCTGAACACCGCGTCGTGGCCGGCCAGGGCTTTCTCGAGCGCGGGCGCGTCCAGCACGTCGACGTCGACGGCCTTCACGTTGGCGCGGCCAGCCAGCTTGGCGCTGGCCGTGCGGGCGATGGCCGTGACCGTGTGGCCCCGGCGCAGGGCTTCTTCGAGAAGGCGGCCGCCGGCGCGTCCGGTGGCGCCGATGATGGCGATGTGGCTCATGAGGGACTCCTGTCGAAAGACTGAAAGTGGATGGGATGAAGGTCATCTTAGGTTTCTGATTTCGAAAGAAAAACCTCGATTTGCGCGCTTGTTTATTTCTAAAATCGTTCGAATGGACCGACTGAATGCAATGCGGGTGTTCGTGAACGTGGTGGACGCGGGCAGCCTTTCGGCCGCGGCCGACAAGCTCGACATGTCCCGCCCCGTGGTCACACGCTATGTGGCCGAGCTGGAGCAATGGACCGGGGCTCGGCTGCTCCACCGCACCACGCGCCGCCTGAGCCTCACGGCGGCCGGCGCCGAACTGCTGCCGCGCTGCCGACAGGTGCTGGAACTCGCGCTCGACATGCAGGCCGCCGTGCGGCATCCGGCCGAGGCGCCGAGCGGGCAGTTGCGCATCACCACCAGCACCTCGTTCGCGCAGGCGCAGCTGGCCGATGCGGTGGCCGACTATGTGCGGCTGTATCCCGGCGTGGCGGTCGACCTGGTG
This sequence comes from Variovorax sp. 10N412, assembly GCF_056394985.1. Classification (NCBI taxonomy): domain Bacteria; kingdom Pseudomonadati; phylum Pseudomonadota; class Betaproteobacteria; order Burkholderiales; family Comamonadaceae; genus Variovorax; species Variovorax sp. 10N412. Next base: position 130,633 of record NZ_JBFTIO010000001.1, on the reverse strand, counting down.
CTGCTCGACCGCGCGGTGAACCTGGTGGACGAGCGCATCGACCTCGCCATCCGCGTTGCGGCGGAGATCGATCCGAACCTCATCGCGCGCCGGCTCACCGACTGCCGCTCGGTGGTGTGCGCCTCTCCGGGCTACCTGAAGGAGCACGGACAGCCGCTGCGTGTGGAAGAGCTGGCGCAGCGCAACTGCCTCACGCATTCGTACTTCGGGCGCAGCCTGTGGAACTTCACGCGCAAGCAGACCGGGGAGCCGGCCTCGGTGGCCGTGGGGGGCAATGTGTCGGCCAACGACGCGGCCAGCCTGATGTACCTGGCCCGTGCGGGCGCCGGTGTCGCGATGCTGCCGACCTACCTGGCGGCGCCCTTGCTGCAGGCGGGAGAACTGGTGCGGCTGTTCGCCGATTTCGAGCCGCAGGTGGTGGGCATGTACGCGGTGTATGCCTCGCGCAAGCACATGCCGGCCACCTTGCGCACCATGCTCGACTTTCTGGCCGAGCGCTTCACCGAGGTGCCGGCGTGGGACGTGCCGCGCGCCACCGCGGCCTAGGGCGCGCGGGCTTTTTCTGTCAGTGGGGCGCGCTGCCCTGGCTGGCGTTCGCAGTCATCAGCTTGTCCGTGTAGGCAATGGCGATGGCCGAGAACAGGAAGGTGATGTGGATCACCGTCTGTGCAATCAGCACGCGGTCGGTGTAGTTGTCCGCGTTGATGAAGGTCTTCAGCAGGTGAATGGAGCTGATGCCTATGATGGCGGTGGCCAGCTTCACCTTCAGCACCGACGCGTTCACGTGGCTCAGCCACTCGGGCTGGTCGCGGTGGCCTTCGAGGTTCATGCGGCTCACGAAGGTTTCATAGCCGCCCACGATCACCATGATCAGCAGGTTGGAGATCATGACCACGTCGATCAGTGCCAGCACCACCAGCATGATCACCGTCTCGTTGAGCGCAGCGACCGGCACGGTGGTCTTGTAGCCGATGCTGGTAATGAGGGCCTGCAGCGCCGTCTGGCTGCCGAACGCGGCCTCGACCAGGTGCAGCAGCTCGACCAGGAAGTGCACCACGTACACCGCCTGCGCCACGATCAGGCCCAGGTACAGGGGAAGCTGCAGCCAGCGGCTCGCAAAGATCAGCCGTGGCAACGGCCCCATCGGAAAGGTCCGGGGGGTGGGCGGGTTCCTGGGGTCGAAAGGGTCGGGAGCGGACATCGGCAGACCGGTGGTGGATGACCAAATATTCTAGGGGTGTCCCCAAGTCGCACTCGTGATAACCCTGCGAACTAACATCGGACCGTCAGTGACCCGTAAGTGCGGACGTCGACATTACGGCCGCAGCCATCCAGGAGACAAAAGACATGAGCAGCGCATCCAAGAACATTGAATCCGTCCTGGTCGAGAACCGCGTGTTCCCGCCCGACGCCCGCGCCACCCAGGGCGCACGCATCGCCAGCATGGCCGCCTACGACGCCCTGTGCAAGGAGGCCGAGCAAGACTTCGAAGGCTTCTGGACCCGCCTGGCCAAGGACAACCTGCACTGGACCCGGGCGTTCACCAGGACGCTGGACGAGTCGAAGGCCCCGTTCTACGAATGGTTCGGCGACGGCGAGCTCAACGCCAGCGCCAACTGCCTCGACAAGCACATCGGCACCCCGGTCGAGAACAAGACGGCCATCGTCTTCGAGGCGGACGACGGCACCGTCACCCACGTCACCTACAAGGAACTGCTGGCCCGCGTGAGCCAGTTCGCCAACGCGCTGAAGGCCGCGGGCATCCAGAAGGGCGACCGCGTCGTCATCTACATGCCGATGACGGTCGAGGGCGTCATCGCCATGCAGGCCTGCGCGCGCATCGGCGCCACCCACAGCGTGGTGTTCGGCGGCTTCTCGGCCAAGGCGCTGCAGGAACGCATCATCGATGCCGGCGCGGTGGCGGTCATCACGGCCAACTACCAGCTGCGCGGCGGCAAGGAACTGCCGCTCAAGGCGATCGTGGACGACGGCATCGCGCTGGGCGGCTGCGAGTCGATCAAGACCGTGTTCGTCTACGAGCGCACGCCCACCGCGTGGACGCGCGTCGAAGGCCGCGACAAGACCTTCGACGAAGCCCTGAAGGGCCAGAGCACCGAATGCGCGCCCGTGCCGGTGAACGCCGAGCACCCGCTGTTCATCCTCTACACCTCGGGGTCCACCGGCAAGCCCAAGGGCGTGCAGCATGCCACCGGCGGCTACCTGCTGTGGGCCAAGCTCACGATGGACTGGACCTTCGACATCCGCCCCGAAGACGTGTTCTGGTGCACGGCCGACATCGGCTGGATCACCGGCCACACCTACGTCGCCTATGGGCCGCTCGCGGCCGGCGCCACGCAGGTGGTGTTCGAGGGCATTCCCACCTTCCCGCACGCGGGCCGCTTCTGGCAGATGATCGAGAAGCACAAGGTGTCGGTGTTCTACACGGCGCCCACGGCGATCCGCTCGCTCATCAAGGCGGCCGAGGGCGACGAGAAGGTGCATCCGAAGAACTGGGACCTCACGAGCCTGCGCATCCTCGGTTCGGTCGGCGAGCCGATCAACCCGGAAGCCTGGATGTGGTACCACCGCAATATCGGCGGGGAGCGCTGCCCCATCGTCGACACCTTCTGGCAGACCGAGACCGGCGGCCACGTCATCACGCCGCTGCCGGGCGCCACGCCGCTGGTGCCGGGCTCGTGCACGCTGCCGCTGCCGGGCATCATGGCCGCCATCGTCGATGAAACTGGCAAGGACCTGCCCAACGGCGCGGGCGGCATGCTGGTCATCAAGCGGCCCTGGCCCTCGATGATCCGCACCATCTGGAACGACCCCGAGCGTTTCAAGAAGAGCTACTTCCCCGAGGAGATGGGCGGCACGATCTACCTGGCCGGCGACGGCGCGGTGCGCAGCGAAGACCGAGGCTACTTCCGCATCACCGGGCGCATCGACGACGTGCTCAACGTGTCGGGCCACCGGCTGGGCACGATGGAGATCGAATCGGCGCTGGTGTCGAAGACCGACCTCGTCGCCGAGGCCGCCGTGGTGGGCCGCCCCGACGACGTCACCGGCGAGGCGGTGTGCGCCTTCGTGGTGCTCAAGCGCGCACGCCCCACCGGCGAGGAGGCCAAGCAGATCGCCAACGAGCTGCGCGCCTGGGTGGCCAAGGAAATCGGCCCCATCGCCAAGCCCAAGGACATCCGCTTCGGCGACAACCTGCCCAAGACCCGCAGCGGCAAGATCATGCGGCGCCTGCTGCGCAGCATCGCCAAGGGCGAGGAGATCACGCAGGACACCTCGACGCTGGAAAACCCGGCCATCCTCGAACAGCTGTCCGAGCGGCTGTAGGACGTGGCCCTCTCTCCGGTCCGCGACGGCGGACCGGCCCTTTGCCTGAGGTAAAACCCATCGACAGGCCGTGCGCCTCGGCGCGCGCGGCAACCGCCGATGTGTTCGATCTTTCCGAAGGAGGCCCCCATGGGCGTGAGATCCGCTTTTCTTTTTGTGATCGTGCTGCTCATCGCGGCACTGGCGGCGCTGAACTGGGGCGCGTTGTCCACGCCCTCCGAGGTGTGGCTGGGCTTCATGACCGTGACGGCGCCGCTGGGGCTGATCATGCTGGGCCTCACCGTGGTGCTGGCCGCGTTCTTCCTGATCTATGTGCTGTACCTGCACAGCTCGGTCTTGATCGACACCAAGCGCCACACCAAGGAAATGCAGGTCCAGCGCGACCTGGCGGACAAGGCCGAGGCCTCGCGCTTCACCGAGTTGCGCAATTTCCTCGAAGCGCAGGAAAACAAGCACATGGGGCAGAACGCCGACCGGCAGACCGCGTTGCTGGCACGCCTGGACCAGCTCGAAACCGCGGTGCGGCTGCGCTCGGACCAGACCGACAACACGGTAGCGGCGCACATCGGGCAGCTCGAGGACCGCATCGAGCGCCGGCCCATGCCGTTGGACATCAACCCGCAGGCGTGACGCCTGCCGGGGTACTTACTTCGTAGACAGCACCCAGGCCGCGAGCTTCTTGGCGTCGGCTTCGCTGACCTGGTTGTTCGCGGGCATCGGCACCGGTCCCCACACGCCGGAGCCGCCCTTCATGATCTTGCTGGCAAGGGCGTCTACGGCGCCCTTGTCGTCCTTGTACTTGGCGGCCACGTCCTTGAACGACGGGCCGAGCACCTTGCGCTCGACCGCATGGCAGCTCATGCAGTTCTTCGACGTTGCCAGGGCCAGGTCGGCCAGCGCGGGCGCGGCGAGTGCTGCAAGGCCGAGGCCCAGGGCTGCCGACAACAAGACTCTTTTCATGGGGACCTATTTGTTAAGTGCTGGGTTACATTCGTCTCAACGCGATTGTAGGTAGCGCCGTGCACGGCCTCCGGATGCGTTGCCAATACAACCCGGAGGGATTCGCGATGTGGTTTCTGGCATTGGGCCTGCTTGGCATAGGCCTCAAGTATTTCGAAGTGGGCATGGTCGCCGGCTGGAGCTGGTGGATCGTGCTGTCGCCGTTCGCCATGGCGCTCGCGTGGTGGGCCTGGGCCGATTCGTCGGGCTACACCAAGCGCAAGATCATGGAGCGCGAAGAGCGGCGCAAGCAGGACCGCATCGACCGCCAGAAGACCAACATGGGCATAAAGACCAGCAACGGGCAACGCCGCAGGTAGGGCTCGCTCCCAGGCTCCCAGGCTGCGCGGCACTTTCGTGTCCGCTTCGCCTTCCCCCTGCCGGGCGAAACACCTGAGGCCCGGCGGAGCCGGTTCCTCGGTGTTTCACGCCATACCTTGCCTTGGTCAGAACTTGTCGAGCACCGCGCCCGAGCTTGCGCTCGAGGCGTTGAAAGCGAACTTGGCCTGCACGCCGCGCGTGTAGCGCGGGGCGGGGGCCTTCCAGCCTTCGCGGCGCTTGGCGATCTCGGCTTCGGGCACGTTCAGTTCGAGCTTGAGTTCGTGCGCGTCGATGGTGATCGAGTCGCCTTCGTTCACGAAGGCGATGGTGCCGCCGGCCGCGGCCTCGGGCGCCACGTGGCCCACCACCATGCCCCAGGTACCGCCCGAAAAACGGCCGTCGGTGATCAACCCCACGCTTTCGCCCAGGCCCGCGCCGATGAGCGCACCCGTGGGCGCCAGCATTTCCGGCATGCCCGGTCCGCCCTTGGGGCCGAGGTAGCGCAGCACCATCACGTCGCCGGCCACGATCTTGCCGGCCAGGATGGCCTGCAGTGCCGACTGCTCGTCGTCGAACACGCGGGCCGGGCCGGTGATGACCGGGTTCTTCAGGCCCGTGATCTTGGCGACCGCGCCTTCGGGCGAGAGGTTGCCCTTCAGGATGGCCAGGTGGCCTTCGGCGTACATGGGCTTGTCGATGGGGCGGATCACGTCCTGGTCGGCGCGCGGAACGTCGGGCACGTCCTTCAGCACTTCCTCGATGGTCTGGCCGCTGATGGTGATGCAGTCGCCGTGCAGCAGGCCGGCCTTCAGCAGCACCTTCATCACTTGCGGAATGCCGCCGGCCTGGTGCAGGTCGACCGCGAGGTACTTGCCCGAGGGCTTCAGGTCGCACAGCACCGGCACCTTCTTGCGCATGCGCTCGAAGTCGTCGATGGTCCACTCGACCTCGGCCGCGTGTGCGATCGCCAGGAAGTGCAGCACCGCGTTGGTCGAGCCGCCCGTGGCCATGATCACGGCCACTGCGTTCTCGATGGCCTTCTTGGTCACGATGTCGCGCGGCTTCAGGTCCTTCTTGATGGCCTCGATCAGCACCTTGGCCGATTCCTTGGCCGAGTTGGCCTTCTCGTCATGCGGATTCGCCATGGTGGACGAGTAGGGCAGCGAGATGCCCAGCGCCTCGAACGCGCTGGACATGGTGTTGGCCGTGTACATGCCGCCGCAGGAGCCGGTGCCGGGAATGGCGCGCTTCTCGATCTCGTGCAGGTCTTCGTCGCTCATGTTGCCGGCGGCGTTCTGGCCCACGGCCTCGAACACGCTCACGATGTTCAGGTCCTGCCCCTTGTAGCGGCCCGGCAGGATGGTGCCGCCGTACACGTAGATGGCCGGCACGTTGGCGCGCAGCATGCCCATGAGGCCGCCGGGCATGTTCTTGTCGCAGCCGCCGACCACCAGCACGCCGTCCATCCACTGGCCGCCCACGCAGGTCTCGATGCAGTCCGAGATGACTTCGCGGCTCACCAGCGAGTACTTCATGCCTTCGGTGCCCATGGCCATGCCGTCGGAGATGGTGGGGGTGCCGAACACCTGCGCGTTGCCGCCAGCTTCCTCGATGCCCTGGATGGCCGCGTCGGCCAGCTTCTGCAGGCCCGAGTTGCACGGCGTGATGGTGCTGTGGCCGTTGGCGACGCCGACCATCGGCTTCTTGAAGTCGCTTTCCTCGTAGCCCATGGCATAGAACATGGAGCGGTTGGGCGCGCGGCTCTTGCCTTCGACGATGTTGGCGCTGCGGCGGTTGATCTGGATTGGCTTGGTGTCCATGGTGTCTCTTCTATCGTGGGGAGATCGGGGGACCCAAGTATCGGACTTCTGATTGATTGCTTCCAATCCATTTTTCAGCACGCATTGATATGCTTGGCGTATGAATGAAGTCCTGATCGACCTGCGCGCCTGGCGCCAGTTCGTCGCCGTGGCCGAGGAACTGCACTTCGGCCGCGCCGCGCTGCGGCTGCACATGACGCAACCGCCGGTGACGCAGGCCATCGCCCAGCTGGAGAAGACGCTGGGCGTGGTGCTGTTCGACCGCACCCGAAGACGCGTGGCGCTCACGCCGGCCGGCGAGGCGCTGCTGCCCGACGTGCGCGAGCTGCTGGCGCGCGCGCAGGCGCTGCCGGCCCGGGCGCGCGCGGCGGCGGCGGGGCAGGTGGGGCGCGTGCGCATCGCCTTCGTCTCCACGGTCGGCTTCGAGCAGTTGCCGGCGTGGGTGCGCGAATTCCGCGTGCTGTGCCCGGAGGTGGCGCTCGAGCTGGTCGAGGCCACCGGCGACGTGCAGCTCGAAGCCTTCGCGCGCGGCGAGATCGATGCCGGCCTGATGCTGCATTCGCCGGGCGCCGCGCCGCCGGGGCTCGCGCGGCTGGCCGTGTCGCAGGAGCCGCTGGTGCTGGCGCTGCCCGAGCGGCATGCGCTGGCGCGCACACCGGCGCTGCGGCTGGCCGATGTGCTGGCCGAGCCGCTGGTGATGTTTCCGCGCCGCATCGTGCCCTCGCTGCACGACGCGATCTTCGACCTGTACCACGCCGCCGGCCGCGCGCCGTTGCTCGGACAGGAGGCGATCCAGATGCAGACCATCGTCAACCTCGTCTCGGGCGGCATCGGCGTGGCCTGGGTGCCCGAGAGCGTCACGCAGTTCCGGCGCGCGGGTGTGGTGTACCGGCGAGCAGACGAGTTCGCGCCGGTCGGGCGGCGCCGCAGCCCGCCGGTGCTGCCGGCCTGCGAGACCAGCCTGGTGTGGCCGGAGGAAGCCGCCAACCCGGCACTGGCGCGCTTCGTGGCCTTCGTGCGCGAGCGCGGACGCGAAGACAGCAATAAACCCGAGCACTGAAGGACTTTTTTGCGGAACACCGTGGAACCGGCTTCGCCGGGCCGCGGGTGTTGCCCCCGTAAGGCGGAAGGCGAAGCGACACGAAGTGCGCGAAGCCTGGGGGTGAGCCAATTGCCCGGGCACAATCGTGCGCATGCTCATGTATCCCCAGATCAACCCCATCGCCCTGCAATTGGGGCCGGTGGCCATCCACTGGTACGGCCTGACCTACCTGGCAGCCTTTGCGCTGTTCTACTTCCTCGGCACGCGACGGCTGCGCCATGAGCCGTACCGCTCGCTGGTCGGCGCGGGCGCCTGGCAGCGCAAGGACATCGAGGACATTCTTTTTCTCGGCGTGATGGGCGTGATCGTCGGTGGTCGGCTGGGCTATTGCCTGTTCTACAAGCCCGAGTTCTACCTCACGCATCCGCTCGAAATTCTCTACGTGTGGCAGGGCGGCATGAGCTTCCATGGCGGGTTGCTCGGCGTGATCGGCGCCATGGTCTGGTTCTCGCATTCGCGTGTGCGGCCGTTCTGGCAGGTGATGGATTTCGTCGCGCCCTGCGTGCCGACCGGACTTGCAGCGGGCCGCGTGGGCAACTTCATCAACGGCGAACTCTGGGGCCGCTTCAGCAGCCCCGACCTGCCCTGGGGCATGGTGTTCCCGCAAAGCGGCTCGATGCTGCCGCGCCATCCGTCGCAGGTGTACCAGTTCCTGCTCGAAGGGCTGCTGCTCTTCGCGGTGATGTGGCTCTACGCGCGCAAGGAGCGCAAGCAAGGTCAGGTGGCCGCGGTGTTCCTCATCGGCTACGGCGTGCTGCGTTTCGTGGCCGAGTACTTCCGCGAGCCCGACGACTTCCTCGGCCTGCGCGCGCTCAGCCTGAGCCAGGGCCAGTGGCTCAGCGTGCCGATGGTCGTTGCCGGCATCGCACTGTGGTTCTGGTTCGGCCGCGCGGGCACCAGGACGGCCGCCGCGCGCGCTTGAGCCCTAAGTTCGCAGGGTAAGTCCCAGCCGCGCACGGGGTGCGCGGCCTTGCGCCCGATTTGATGCGAGCCCAGAATTACGCGTAATTACAGGAAATTACGCGGTCCGATTCCAAGGTTCTGCGTTCTGACGATTCCCATGCGCCTGGTCCCCAACTCCCTGCACGACGAAGTCGCCGCCACGCTGCGCGAGCAGATCTTCGCGGGCACCCTCGCGCCCGGCAGCTTCGTGGACGAGGCGGCCCTGTGCGAGCGCCTGTCCATCTCGCGCACGCCGCTGCGCGAAGCGCTCAAGGTGCTCACCGCCGAAGGCCTGCTGCGGCACGAGCCGCGCCGCGGCTGCTTCGTGAACGAGGTGACCGAGCGCGACCTCGACGAGATCTTTCCCGTCATCGCGCTGCTCGAGGGCCGCTGCGCCTACGAGGCGGCCCGCAACGCCAGCGACGCCGAACTGCACGAGCTCGACGCGTTGCACGAACGGCTGGTGCGCCACGCCAAGGCACGGCGCATCAACGACTACTACGCCACCAACCACATCATTCACGAGGCGATCATCCAGCTGGCCGACAACAAGTGGCTGGCCCAGGTGATCGGCGACCTGCGAAAGATATTGAAGCTCGCGCGGCTGCAGCAGCTGCATGCGCCGGGGCGGCTCGACCAGAGCCTGTCGGAGCACCTGGCCGTGTTCGCGGCGCTCAAGGCGCGCGACAGCGAAGGTGCCGATGCCGCCATGCGCACGCACATGACGCGCCAGCGCGAGGCGCTGCGCGAAGTCATGCGCCAACAGAAATCCAGGGTGATGCCGTGACGGCCCCCGCCCACATGGGAGTGTCCCGATGAGTGCGACCGAATGGTTCCAGGCGCGGCTGCGTTCTGGCGACAACGCCAAGGTGCCCGTGGCGCCCGAAACCGCCGCGAAGAGCGCACCGAAGAATACGCCCAAGCCCAGCGCGCGCTCCACCGCCGAGCGCCTGCAGGTCACCCTGCGCAAGGCCGACGAGGCCCTGTCGCCGCGCGCCTTGCGCCGTGTGCTGGCCGAGCTGCAGGCCGTGATCGACCCGCGCGTGAGCGAGGTCGAAGGCGGCCGGCGGGCCCACGCCATTGCCGAGGCGTACCGCGCCGCCCCGGTCGAGGAGCGCCGCGACTACTGGGCATTGATGAGCGAGCATTTCGCCGCCGACGCACAAAAGCTCAAGACCGCCCGCGACCAGCACCAGAGCGCTGTCGGCACGCCTGACGAGGGACAAGCCGAATTGCGCCTGCGCCGCGCGCTGGTGTCGCCGCGCATGCGCCTGCTGCAGCGCTTCGCGGTCGAGCCCGAGGGCATGCGCTTCCTGGTCGACCTGCGCGCCGACCTGCTGCCCAACCTGAAGGCCGACAAGCGCCTGCTCTCGCTCGATGCCGAGCTGGAACACCTTTTCTCCACCTGGTTCGACGTCGCCTTCCTCGAGCTGCGCCGCATCGACTGGGATTCACCGGCCTCGCTCATCGAGAAGCTCATCCGCTACGAGGCGGTGCACGACATCAAGAGCTGGTCCGACGTGAAGAACCGGCTCGACGACAGCGACCGCCGCTGCTACGGCTTCTTTCATCCGCGCCTGCCGAACGAGCCGCTGATCTTCGTGGAGGTGGCGCTGGTCGACCGCATCAGCGAGGGCATCACGCCGCTGCTCGACGAGGCTGCCGCGCCGGTGCTGCCCGCCAAGGCCACCACCGCGATCTTCTATTCCATCAGCAACACGCAGAACGGCCTGCGCGGCGTGAGCTTCGGCGACTCGCTCATCAAGCGCGTTGTCGAGACGCTGCAGGAGGAGTTGCCGCGCCTCAAGAGCTTTGCCACGCTGTCGCCGATTCCGGGTTTTCGCACCTGGCTCGCGAAGAACGCGGCCGAGCTGCTGCCGCGCCTGGACGAGAAGCGCGAGGCCGAAATCGGCCGCCTCATCGGCTCGCTGCCGCCCACCGCCGAACGCCTGCTCGCGGCCGTGGACGCGGCCGCCACCTTCGACACCAGGTCGCCGCTGCGCCAGTGGCTGATGCAGGCCGCCGCCGAGTACCTCGGCCGAGCGCTGGTCGACGGCACGCCGGCCGATCCGGTCGCACGCTTCCACCTGGGCAATGGCGCCCGCGTGGAGCGCCTGAACTGGGCGGGCGACCCATCGCCCAAGGGGCACAAGCAGTCTTACGGGCTCATGGTCAACTACCTCTATGACCTCAAGCGCCTGGACAAACACCGCACCTGGCTGGCCGACGGCAAGGTCGCTGTATCGGGAGACATCGAAAGCCTGTACTTCAAGAAAGGCTGATGTTGTTCGCAGGCCGGAAGCAGTGCGACTGCGCGCCGGTGACCGAGTCAAGTAGCCGCACGGGGCGGCAGAATCCACAACGACAGGAGATGAGACAAATGAACCCAGGTTTTCAACGCCGCGACATCTTGCGCGTGGCCGCCGCCGGCGCGGCCGTTCTGAGCGGTGCCGCGCGCGCCCAGCAAAGCTGGCCGACCAAGCCGGTGACGATGGTCGTGCCGTTCCCGGCCGGCGGCGGCACCGACGCCTTCGCGCGGCCGCTCTCGGGCCAGTTCTCGCGGCTGACGAACCAGTCGCTCATCATCGACAACCGCGGCGGCGCGGGCGGCACGCTGGGGGCGAGCATTGCCGCGAAGGCGCCCGCCGACGGCTACTCGCTGTTCATGGGTGCGGTGCACCACGCCATTGCGCCGTCGGTCTACCCCCGGCTCGACTACGACATCGAGAAAGACTTCGTGCCGCTGATGCTGCTGGCCAACGTGCCGCAGGTGGTGGTGGTCAACCCGCGCCGCGTGCAGGCCACGACCATCAAGGAGTTCATCGCACTGGCCAAGGCCAACCCCGGCAAGCTGAACTACGGCTCGGCCGGCGCGGGCACCTCGCACCACCTGGCGGGCGAACTGTTCAAGCTGCAGACCGGCACCTTCATCACCCACATTCCCTACCGCGGCGCGGGCCCGGCGCTGGCCGACCTGATCTCCGGCAACGTCGACCTGATGTTCGACGGCCTCGGCTCCTCGGCCCAGTACATCAAGAGCGGTCGCATCAAGGCGCTGATGGTGGCCGGCGCCAAGCGCAACCCCGCATTCCCCGATGTGCCGTGCGCCGCCGAGGTCGGCCTGCCCGACTACACCGTGACCACCTGGTACGGCCTGTGGGCGCCGAAGCGCACGCCGGCCGACGTGCAGCCGCAGATCATCGACGAGATGAAGAAGATTCTTGCGGCCGACGACATCAAGAACATCTGGGCCCAGAACGGCTCGGAAATCCCGACGCTCACCGGCGCTGCCTACGGCAGTTTCGTGAGCGCCGAAATCAAGCGCTGGGCCACGGTGGTGAAGGCCTCGGGCGCGAAGATCGAATGACGCCTGGCAGCCACATCTCGTGGCGCCGGGAGGGCGCCGTTGCAGTCGTCATGCTGTCGAACGCGGGGCGCCTCAACGCCATGACGCGCGCCATGTGGCGTGAGTTGCGTGCGGTGTTCGAGGGACTGCGCAACGACGACGCGGGTTTGCGCTGCGTCGTGGTGCGCGGCGAGGGCGGCGCCTTCTGCGCGGGCGGCGACATTTCCGAGTACCCGTCGTTCCGCTTCGAAGAGCCCAGCCTGCGCGAGTTCCACGAGAACGAGGTATGGGCCGCGCTGCAGGCGATGCTCGACTGCCCGCTGCCCCTGATCGCGCAGATCGAGGGTGCCTGCATGGGCGCGGGCATCGAGATTGCGAGCTGCTGCGACATCCGCCTGGCCGGAGCGTCCGCCAAGTTCGGTGCGCCCATTGCCAAGCTGGGATTCCCGATGGCGCCGCGCGAAGCGGCGCTGGTGCATGGCGCCATCGGCGACGTGCTCGCGCGCGACATGCTGCTGGCCGCCGGCGTGCACGGCGCGCAGCGCCTGTACGACGCGGGCTTCCTGCTGACGGTGCTGCCCGACGACGAAGTGGCCGCCGCCGTGCAGGCGCACGCAGCGCGCATCGCCGCACTGGCGCCGCAGACGGCGCGGCTGCACAAGAAGACCTTCGCCGCCCTGAGGGCCGGCGCCCCCTCGGCCCACAGCCTGCTGGCCACCGCCTACGACTACGCCGACTCCGCCGAGCACCGCGAGGGCATTGCCGCCTTCCTTGCCAAGCGCACCCCGAATTTCTGAAGGTCCTGTTCACAGAAGAAGCGATGAAGAAAACCGCCAACGCCAACCTGTTCGCCGCCCTGCGCGCGGCTTTCCCCGCCGACCTCGACGGCATTGCCGTCGAGACCGAGAGCGGCCTGTTCTATTCGTGGCGCGACATCGAACGCGCCAGCGCCATGATCGCCAACCTGTTCGAGGCCCTCGAGCTCGAGCAGGGCGCGCGCATCGCGGTGCAGGTCGAGAAGTCGGTCGAGGCGATGCTGCTGTACCTGGCCACGCTGCGCGCGGGCTACGTGTTCCTGCCGCTGAACACCGCCTACCAGAGCGCAGAGATCGAATACTTCCTCGACAACGCCGAGCCGGCCGTGGTGGTGTGCACCAGCCGCAACGCGTCGTGGGTCGGGCCCATCGCCAATGCGGCGGGCACCCGGCACGTGTTCACGCTGGACGACGACCGCACCGGCACGCTGCTCGAAGTGGCCGCGCAGTGCAGCGACCAGCATGCGGTGGCCGAGCGCAAGGCCGAAGACATGGCCGCCATCCTGTACACCAGCGGCACCACCGGGCGCAGCAAGGGCGCGATGCTGACGCATGCCAACCTGCTGTCGAACGCCGAGGTGCTGAAGGACTACTGGGGCTGGACCGAAGGCGACGTGCTGATCCACGCGCTGCCCATCTTCCACGTGCACGGCCTGTTCGTGGCGCTGCACGGTGCGCTGCTCAACGGCAGCAAGATGCTGTGGTTCTCGAAGTTCGACCCCCTGCGCATCGTGCAGAAACTGCCCGAGGCGACCGTGTTCATGGGCGTGCCCACGCTGTACGTGCGCCTGCTGGCAGAGCCGGGCCTCACGCGCAAGGCGGTGCGCAACATGCGCCTGTTCATCGCGGGCTCCGCGCCCTTGCTCATCGAGACCTTCGACGAATGGCGCGAGCGCACCGGCCACACCATCCTGGAGCGCTACGGCATGAGCGAGACGGCCATGCTCACTTCCAACCCCTACAGGCCCGAACAGGGCGAGCGCCGCGGCGGCACCGTCGGCTTTGCGCTGCCGGGCGTGCAGCTGCGCGTGCGCGACGACAGCGGGCGCGACTGCACCACCGACGAAATAGGCAACATCCAGGTCAGCGGTCCCAACGTGTTCGCGGGCTACTGGCGCATGCCCGAGAAGACGAAGGAAGAGTTCACCGCCGACGGCTTCTTCAAGACCGGCGACGTCGGCAAGATCGACGGCCTGGGCTACATCACCATCGTCGGGCGCAGCAAGGACCTGATCATCAGCGGCGGCTACAACGTGTACCCGGCCGAGATCGAGGGCTACATCAACGAGATGGCCGGCGTGGCCGAAAGCGCCGTGGTCGGCGTGCCGCACCCCGACTTCGGCGAGGTGGGCGTGGCCATCGTCGTTGCGAAGGCGGGTGCGGCGCTCGATGCCGAAGCCATCGTGGCCGACCTGAAGTCGAAGCTCGCGAACTTCAAGATTCCCAAGCGCTGCTTCGTGGTGCCGGAACTGCCGCGCAACACCATGGGCAAGGTGCAGAAGGCGCTGCTGCGCGCGGAGCACAAGGCGTTGTTCGCTGCCTGAGGCCAGCTACGCAGCGGGGGCGATGCTGTCGAGCCCATTCATCAGCCCGCTGCGCGCATGGCAGTTGATGTACTCGTAGCTCTGCTCGTCGGCCTTGAGCACCGACACCTCGTGGTACACGCGCAGCTGCAGCTGGAAGTTGAGCGCCTGCACGTAGCGCATGAAGCTGCCGAAGATGGCGACGTGCGTGGGGTGCGACTCGGCCCAGCGCTCCATGTCGGCGAGCGAGCGCCAGTAGCTCAGGCCGAAGGACTTCTGCAACGGTGCGCCCTGCGCGTCGAGGTGGTGCATGTAGCGGTTGCTGTAGCAGCCGATGCCCAATCCCTGGTCGCGCAAGAAGTCCATGCCTTCGCGCAGCACCGGCTCCATGTCGTCCAGGTACAGCGTGCGTTCCTGGCCCGTGGTGTCGGTCCACTCCTGGCCGGAGCGGATCATCGCGATGTTCTCGTGGCCCGCCACACGCACGCGCTGGCCCAGTGCCGGCGTGCCAGCGATCACGGCGCGCGTGCCCGAGGGCGCCATCGCGTCCGTTTGAGACAACGGAATGCGGTCGCGCATCGAACCCCAGTAGCCGTGCTCCTGCAGCTCGCCGCTGATTTCGCCCATCACCACGCCGACGCCCTCGAAGCGGTCGGGGGTGTTGAACATGGTCTCGAAGTGCTCGACGCGCGGTGATGCCACTTCGCGGAAGTAGCCCAGGCCTTCGGACAGCCGCTCTTCGGATCGCCACCAGGCATCGACCTCGGGCGTGGCGCACCAGCGTGCGTACGCCGCGGCGTCGCGCCAGTAGGCGATGGCGACCATGTTGTCGTACCCGTCCGCATCGACGTAATGCGTGAGGTCGTGGTGGCCCGGGCCGTCGGGCAGCGCGAAGTCGCGGGCGATCTTCATCAGCGCGGCGCAGGCGCGGCCCTGCATTTCGACGCCGCGCGACTGCACGCCGAAGTAGCCCATCACCACCTGCGTCACCGCGGCGGGGGCGCGGGCCGACCACACGGGGTAGGGCGGCGTGTAGTCGTCTTCCACGCGGCGGTGGCGCGTGCGCGGGCACTTCAGGTGGTCTGCAATGGCGGATTCCATGGCGCGGCTCCTTGGGCTTTGCCGATCAGGCCGAGACGGGCTCGGGCACGCTGGCTTCGGGCTCCGGCGTGAGCTGCACCACCACGGGGGTGCGGCGCGTCTTGTTCAGCAGCAGCTGCGTGGCGTCGGGGCGCGAGTAGTGGCCGCTCGGGTCGGCGGCCGCCTTGGCCAGCGAGATCATGCCGAGGTCGATGTCTGCGATGACCAGGCCTTCCTCGTCCTCGGCCAGCGGCGTGCCCAGCGGCGAACCGTCGGGCGCGTAGATGCGCGCATAGCCGCCGCCCGTGCCCAGCATCTGCTGCTTGCCGGCGTCGGTGCACATCAGCTCGCTCATGGCTTTAGACACGGTGGCGCAGGGCGCGAGCACGAAGCAGCCGCCCTCGGCCGCATACACCTGGCTCGCCGCGTTGTTGACCTCGTGGCCCAGGGCGTAGGCCGCGCCGCGGTACAGCGAGAAGCTGGGCCATGCGCCGCAATGGATCTGCTCGTTCTGCGAATACATCGCGTACTTGCTCAACGGCTGCAGGTGCTCCCAGCAGCACAGCGAGCCGATGTTGCCGATGGGCGTTTCCACCACGTGCAGGTCGGCGCCGTCGCCTTCGCCGAACACGGTGCGCTCCACGTGCGTGGGCTTGAGCTTGCGGCGCGTCTGCACGGTGTTGCCCTGGTCGTCGATCAGCGCCTGCGCGATGTAGAGGCTGCCCGCGGCCTTCTCGCTGAAGCCGAGCGACAGCCAGATGCGGTGCTTGCGCGCCGCGGCCTTCAGACGGTCGAATTCGGGCGAGCCGATGACCAGCGAGTTGTCGTGGTAGCGCTGCACGAACTGCATGCCCCAGGCCGGCGAGTCGAGCCAGATCCACCACGGGTAGCCGGGCACCCAGGTCTCTGGAAAGGAAATGAGCTGCACGCCCTGTTTCGCGGCCTGCGCCATCAGCTCGATGGTCTTGTCGATGGTGGCGTCGAGGTCGAGGAACACGGGGGCGGCCTGCACGGCGGCGACACGCAGCTTGGGATGGACGGTGGTCGGCATGTGGTTCTCCAGATGCAATGAAAGAGCAAGGGACGTAACGAACCGCGTGGGTGGCGCACCGGGTTTGCGCTGTGGCATGCGGGTTGCTTGAAGCGTAGATTCGCGCCGCCGGAACGCCTTGACCCGGATTGGCGGCGTTCTTGTTCCAGCGTTGCATGCCCTGTTCCCGGCCTCCCACAGGCCCTTCGAGGAAGACCCATGACCCAGTTGCTCAGCACCGACGCCGTCTCGCGCGACCAGCGGCTCGCCTACTGGACCGACATGATCTGCAACGTGTACGTGCAACTCGAGTGCGACGCCGTGAAGGACGACGACACCGGCAACTTCGAAGGCAGCATCCGCCAGCACACGCTGCCCAGCCTCGACATGTCGGTCGTCACCTCAGGGCCGCAGAAGGTGATGCGCACGCCGGGGCACATCGCGCATTCGAGCGACGACTACTTCCTGGTGAGCATCCAGGCGCGCGGCCAGGGCGTGGTGCGACAGGACGGGCGCGACGCGGTGCTGTCGGCCGGCGACTTCGCGCTGTACGACAGCACGCGGCCTTACGAGCTGCTGTTCGAGCAGGCCTTCGAGCAGATCGTGCTCAAGCTGCCCGGCGACCGCCTGCGCAGCGAATTGCGCGACACCGAGGCGCTGACGGCCACCACCGTGTCGGGCCGCGAAGGGGCGGGGCACCTGCTGCTGGGCATGATCCGCACGCTGCGCGAAGACATCGACACGCTGCAGCCCGCATCGGCGCTGGCGGTGGCCAACGGGGTGCAGAACATCCTGGTGGCGGGGCTGCAGACGCTGCCCGCGGCGCGCGCGCCGGCGCTCAGCAACCTCACGGCGTACCACCTGGCGCGCGTGAAGCGGCGCATCGACGAGCAGCTCGCCGACCCGATGCTGTCGGTGGGCACGCTGGCGGCGGAACTGGGGGTGTCGGTGAGCCACATCCACCGCGTGTTCAAGAGCGAGCCGCTCACGCCGTCGCAGTACATCTGGGAGCGCAGGCTCGAGGCGTGCAGCCGCGACCTGCTGGAGCCGCGCCTGGCGGGGCGTCCGGTGGCGGACATTGCCTATGGCCGCGGCTTCAACGATGCGGCGCATTTCAGCCGCGCATTCCGCGAGCGCTTCGGCTGCTCGCCGCGCGAATGGCGGCAGCAGCGGGTGCAATAGCCGGGCGCAATGGCCGGGTGCAAGCCGGCTGCGCCTGCTACTGGACCAGCAGCACCGGCCTGTCCGTCTCCGAGATCACCTTGGTCGCCACCGACCCCATCAACGCGCGGCCAAGGAGACCGTGGCCGTGCGTGCCCAGCACGATCAGCCCGGCCTGCGCCTCGGTGGCCGACTTCAGGATTTCTTCCGCCACATGGCCGTGGCGCGAATCGACGGTGTAGTTGCCCACGCCCTTCTCGGCGAACAGCGCCTTCACCGGGTCGAGCACCTTGGCGCTTTCCTCGGCGTAGTAGCCGGTGACCAGGTCCTTGCTCAGGTGGCGCGTGACGTTGCCCGAGATGCCGGTGCACACGTGCACCACCACGAGCGCGTGACCGTCCACGAACATGGCGCGATTGTTGAAGAGGTAGGCCAGGGCCTTCTGCGTGAAGGTGCTGCCGTCGACGGCGATGAGGATTTTCATGCGTTCCTTATACGGCGCGCCCTGTGGCGCCGCAACGAGTCGCACCTTCTGCCGAAGGGCCTTGGAGGCCGCTGCCGGGCTTGCGGGTTCAGGCCCGCATCAACCGTGCAGGCCCTTCCAGAGCATGTACGCCGCCAGCAGGTACAGGATGGTCGCGAACACGCGCTTGAGCTTCTTCACGGGAAGGCTGTGCGCCGCCTTGGCGCCCAGCGGCGCGGTGAACACGCTGCACGCGGCAATCACCGCCAGCGCCGGCAGCCAGATGTAGCCGAAGGAGCCGGCCGGCAAGCCTTCGACCGAATGGCCGGCGATGACGTAGCCCAGCACGTTCGCCACCGCGATCGGAAAGCCCAGCGCCGCGCTGGTCGCCACCGCGTTGTGGATGGCCACGTTGCACCAGGTCATGAACGGCACGCTGATGAAGCCGCCGCCCGCGCCCACCAGGCCCGAGATGAAGCCGATGGCGCCGCCGGCCGCCAACTGGCCGCCGGTGCCCGGCATCTGCCGCGTCGGCTTGGGCTTCTTGTCGAGGAACATCTGCGTGGCCGAGAAGCCCACGAACAGCGCGAAGAAGATGGCAAGCGCCGTGCCCTTGAGCAGCGCGAACACGCCCAGGCTGCCCACGAGGCTGCCGATGACGATGCCGGGCGACAGCCGCTTCACGATGTCCCAGCGCACCGCGCCGCGCTTGTGGTGCGCGCGCACGCTCGACACCGAGGTGAAGATGATCGTGGCCATCGAGGTGGCGATGGCCATCTTCACCGCCAGGTCGGCCGGCACGCCGCGCTGGCCCATGATGATCGTGATGAACGGCACCATCAGCATGCCGCCGCCGATGCCCAGCAGGCCCGCGAGGAAACCGGTGCCCAGGCCGAGCGCGGCGAGTTCGGCGATGAGCAGGGGGTCGAGCAGGGCGGCGAGGTTCACGGGGAAGTCAGGAAGGAAGATGCTGCGGCAAAAAGCAGCGGCCCCGTGCAACTGGTGCAGGGGGCCGCGGCGGGAAAAGGTGTCTGCAGATGGTGTGCCGGACCCGCATCCTGAACCAGGGTTCAGGTGGGCGAGGGCAGCAAGACTTCGGGTTCATCTGACGCGAGATGATCACACCCGTCAAGCGATGTACCAAGCCCGGCTCCGGAGAGCATTGGAACAAGGAAATATTAAGCCCGACACGTCTGCAGACAAGGCGGATTTTACGCCCCGTCTGCGTCCGCGGCGCTCATTCAGAGCAAATGTCCATCGCCGGCCAGGGCTTGATCGAGTCTTTGAATGAGCTGCGCGGACTTGGGGTCGGCCTCGCCGCTGGCCGACGCGTCGTCGGACCTTGCGGCGGCGGGAGCGGGCGCGGCGGGCTGCTGCTGCGCGGCCAGGTCGAACGCCAGGTTCAGCGAGGCCAGCACGGCGATGCGGTCGCGGGCCTTGACTTTTCCTGCATCGCGGATCTTGCACATGGCCGCGTCCACGCGTTCGACGGCTTCGCGCAACTGCGCTTCGCCGCCATCGGGACAGCCGAGCAAATAGCTCTGGCCCATGATCTGTACTTCAATCTGCTTCATGCGGGGGAGTCTTGGGAAGGTGGTTCAGCCGGCAACCGCTCGAGCAGGGCGTCCAGTCGTGTGCGGGCCGCGGCCAGCCGAGACTTCAGGGCATCGCGTTCGCGCGTGAGCGCATCGACCTGTTCCTGCAACAGCGCATTGGTGCGCTGCACCTCTTCGTGACGCACAAGCAGGCGTTCGACGCGCTCGGCGATCTGGTCGATGGGGCTGGAAGCGGGCATGGTTGGCGATTGTAGTTTCCCGGGAAAGCGGTCCTGCCGAGGCTGGGCGCGGTGCCCGGCGTGGTCGCGATTCTGCGGCTTCGCAGCCCGCCGATCAAACCTTTCATGGCTCGCTCAGGCGCACGTAGGTGGCCAGCAACGCGCTCTTGGCGGCCACGCCCAGCAGCACCGGGTTGGCGGTGCTTTCGATCACCGGCAGCCGTTCGCCCAGGTGGTCGAGAAAGCGCTGCAGCGCCTCGCCCAGCCCGGTGTCGGCGGTGATCGGCCGGATGGCTTGCGACAGCAGGGCGCCCGCGGTCGTCTCGGTGGGCGCAGTGCCCAGCGCCGCGAGCGGCACCACGCCGAGGTAGCGGTTGTCCCCATCGACCACGTACAGGTACTTCACCGGGTGCTGCAGGAAGATCCTGCTCATCGCCTCGCGGTCGGCGCCGGGGCCCACCACCGTTTCGGCCGGCTGCACCAGGTCGCGCATGTGCAGCCCGCGCAGGCGCAGCTGCGTGTCGCGCTGTTCGTTGCGCCGCAGCGTGATCTCGTACATGGAGCCCGCATTGGCCGAGCGCGCCACGAAATACGCGATGACGCTGGCGGCCATGAGCGGCAGCATGACCTGGTAGCTCAGCGTCATCTCGAAGATCATCAGGATCGCCATCAGCGGCGCCTGCGTGGCGCCCGCCAGGAACGCACCCATGCCGACGATGGCATAGGCGAAGGGCGCCGACGTGGCCGCCGGCCACAGCGCCTGCACCCCCTGGCCGAACAGCGCACCGACCATGCAGCCGAAGAACAGCGCCGGCGTGAACACGCCGCCCACCGCGCCCGAGCCGGCGGTGGCCAGCGTGGCGGCTGCCTTGGCGAGCAGCACCAGGGCGATGAAAGTCCACGGCCACGGCGTGTGCAGCACCGCGTTGACCACGCTGTAGCCGTTGCCCCACACCTCGGGTACCGGCACCGAGATCGCGCCCATCAGCAGGCCGCCCAGCGCCAGCCGCCAGGGCAGCGCCAGCGGCAGCCGCGAGAACAGCGCCCGGCTGCCCTGCAGCGCGCGCAGGAAGCCGATGGCCGCGAAGCCCAGCAGCACGCCGAGAACGCAGAACAGCACGACCTCGGTGCCGTGGATCTCCGGGAACGCCGGCATCCGGTAAGGCGGCTGGTAGCCGGGCAGCGCCCGCATGGCGACGTTGGCGACCACCGAGGCGATGATGATCGGCCCCACGCTTTCCATCGCGATGGAGCCCAGCACGATCTCGGCGACGAAGAAGGCGCCCGCGATGGGCGCGTTGTAGGCGGCGGTCAGGCCTGCCGCCGCCCCGCAGGCCACCAGCAGCCGCAGCCGCTCGACCGGAAAGCGGAACACCCGGCCCTGCAGCGACGCCGCCAGCGCCGCGAGCTGCACCATCGAGCCTTCGCGCCCGATGGAGCCGCCGCTGCCGATGCTCACCAGCGACGACGCGCTGCGCACGAGCGTCTGCGCCACCGGAATGCGCCCGTCGCCCAGCACGATGGCTTCCATGTAGTCGGAGGTGGCGCTGCGCGAAGCGATGCGTCCGGCCCACACCAGCAGCAACCCCGCCACCAGCCCGCCGAGCGTGGGGCAGGCGACGCGCGCCCACCACGGCAGGCCTTTCGCCATGGCCACCAGCCCGTTGCCGGGGCCGAGCACCAGGTGCTCGAAGTGGTAGAGCGCCGCGCGGAAGAGTTCGGTCGCCAGCGTGCCGAGCAGCCCGGCCACGATGGCCCACAGCAGCATCGATTGCCAGCCGGAAACACCCAGCAGACGCTGCAGCGCCGAACGAAGATTCAGGAATACCGAGGCGGGCCGCATATGGCGACCGATGTTAGCGGTGGGCGCAACTTTCGACTTAAGGAAGAGCCCGCAGGGCCTAAAATGCCGCCCGTTGGTGCCTGCGGCCTGGTTCACATGCCGCGGTTCAACGGGAAGCAGGAGTGGAAGCCCCCCGACCTCGCGCAGGTCGGTCCAAGGCCGAAGCCGCCTGCGCTGCCCCCGCAACGGTCAAGCAGACGGCGCCGCAAGGCGCCAACCCCTTTCCATCCAAGCCACTGGGCGCCCTGAAACAGGTGCCTGGGAAGGCGGTGGGGGTTGTTCTGCCAGCCCGGATACCGGCCAACAAGGCGGCTGCCGCATGCGTGAACGATCCACGCAGGGGCAGCCATGGCGCCCATGGCGCCGGCGGGGAGGCCGGCGAGGGGTATAGACGTTCGTTCGGTCCATTCAATGATTTCCCACGTTTGCTTTTCCAGTGGCCGCGCGCCTGCGCGCCGTCTTCGTTTCGCCTGCCTGCAACTGCCTCTGGGCGTGGCGCTGGCGTCCGCCTTCGGCGGCCTCGCCCATGCCCAGGAAGCCCCGGCCCTGAGCGAAACGGTGGTCACGGCCAACCGCACGCCGCAGGCGCTGTCCGAACTGGTGGGCGACGTGTCCATCGTCGACCGCCAGGCCATCGAGCGCAGCGGCGCGACCGGCGTGGCCGACGTGCTCGCGCGCCTGCCCGGCATCGAGATCTCGCGCAACGGCGGCGTGGGCAATACCACCAGCCTGTTCATCCGCGGCGCCGAAACGCGCTTCACGGCCGTGTACCTCGATGGCGTGCGCATCGACTCGCAATCCACCGGCGGCGCCGGCTGGGAAGGCATTCCGCTGTCGCAGATCGACCGCATCGAAGTGCTGCGCGGCCCGGCCGCCGCGGTGTACGGCTCGGACGCGGTGGGCGGCGTGATCCAGCTCTTCACCCGGCGCGGCGAAGAGGGCGTGCGGCCCTACGCGGGCATCGGCTTCGGCAGCAAGGGGCTGCGCAAGATCGAAGGCGGCGTGAGCGGCAAGTCGGGCCTGCTCGACTACGCGTTCGGCGTGGAGCACGAGGAAAGCAAGGGCTTCAACGTGCAGCCGGTCGACAAGCGCACCCCCAGCAAGGACGGCTTCACCAGCCCCGACCGCGACGGCTACCGCAGCACCTCGGGCAACCTGAAACTGGGCCTGCAGATCACGCCCGACCAGCGCCTGGACGCCACGCTGCTCAGCAGCGACATCACGGCCGGCTACGACGCCACGGTGTCGTACCGCAGCCGGCTGCCCATCACCTTCGCCAACGACCAGGCGAACAACACGCTGCGCACTGCCGGGCTGACCTGGTCGGCCAAGTGGAACGACGTCTACAGCACCCGCGTGCAGGTGACCGACTCGCAAACCGTCTACAAGACGCAGCCGTCGTTCTACCGCACCGAAACCAAGCTGCGCGGCTACCTGTTCCAGAACGAGTTCCGCTTCGGCCCGCACCTGCTGAGCGCCACCTTCGAACGCCGCGAAGACGCGCTCGAAAACGCGCCCACCACCTCGTCCAAGCTGCTGTCGCGCGACCGCGCGCAGGACGCCATTTCGCTGGGCTACGGTTTCGTGCAAGGCCCGCACTCGCTGCAGCTGCACGTGCGCCACGACAAGGACAGCGAGTTCGGCGGCAAGACCACCGGCAGCGCGGCCTACGGCTTTGCCATCACGCCGGCGCTGCGCTTCACCGCCTCGGCCGGCACGGCGTTCCGCGTGCCCACGCTGTACCAGCGCTTCAGCGAGTACGGCCTGGCCACGCTCAAGCCCGAGTCCAGCCGCAACGTGGAGCTGGGCCTGCAGTACGCCGAAGACGGCACCCAGGCGGGCATCGTGGTCTACAACAACCGCGTGCAGAACCTGATCGTGTTCGACGGCACGGCCAAGGGCTGCGCCTCGTCGTTCGGTTGCTACGCCAGCACCGCGCGCGCCCGCTACCAGGGCGTGACGCTGTCGGGCAGCCAGCGTTTCGGCGACGTGACCCTGCGCGCCTCGCTCGACTACCAGGACCCGCGCGACCTCGCCACCGACCACCTGCTGGCTCGCCGTGCGCAGCGCCACGCCTTGCTGGGCGCCGACTGGCGCGTGGCCGGCTGGACGCTGGGCGCCGAGGTGCAGACCTCGAGCAAGCGCTACGACGACGCGGCCAACACCGTCAAGCTCGGCGGCTACACCGTGCTGAACCTGTCGGCCAGCACCAGGATCACGCGTGACCTGAACCTGGTGGCGCGCGTCGACAATGTGGGCAACAAGGACTACCAGTTCGCGCGGCTGTATGCCAATGCAGGCCGCACCGCGTACGTCGGCCTCAAGTGGACGCCTCAGTAAACCCCTCATCCCTGCCCACCGGCACCCCGGATGGCGCGCCGGCCCCGCGCGCCACCTGCGCCGCGGTGCTGGTGGCCGCGCCTGCCTCCGGGCAGGGCAAGACCACCGTCGCCGCCGCGCTCGCGCGGCTGCATGCGCGCCAGGGCCGGCGCGTGCGCGCCTTCAAGTGCGGGCCCGACTTTCTGGACCCGCTCTGGCTGTCGCTGGCCACCGGTGCGCCGGTGCACTCGCTGGACTTGTGGATGACCGGCGAGGCCGACTGCCGCGCGCGCCTGCGCGCCGCGGCGGCCGAGTGCGACCTGCTGATCGTCGAGGGCGTGATGGGCCTGTTCGACGGCACGCCCAGCGCCGCCGACCTGGCCGAGCGTTTCGGCCTGCCGGTGCTGGCGGTGATCGATGCGCACGCCATGGCCGGCACCTTCGGGGCGCTGGCCTACGGCCTGCAGAACTTCCGGTCCGGCCTGCCGTGGGCCGGCGTGCTGGCCAACCGTGTCGCCAGCGAGCGGCATGCCGGCATGCTGAAAGACGCACTGCGCGAGCCTTCGCAGTGGATGGGCGCCTTGCCGCGCGACGCGGGCTTCACGCTGCCTGAGCGGCATCTGGGGCTGGTGCTGGCGAGCGAACTGGGCGATGCGATGGCGCGGCTCGATGCGGTCGCCGATGTGCTCGCCGCCACGCCGTTGGGGCAACTGCAGCCTTCGCAATTGCCGCAGGTGAGCTTCGAAGCCCCCGCACCCGATCGGCCGGTGCCGCCCTTGCTGGCCGGCCGTACCGTCGCCATTGCGCGCGATGCGGCCTTCTCGTTCATCTACCCCGCGAACCTCGACGTGCTCACGGCGCTGGGTGCGCGGCTGTCCTTTTTTTCGCCGCTGGCGGGCGATGGCTTGCCGGCCTGCGATGCCGTCTGGCTGCCCGGCGGCTACCCGGAGCTGCATGCCGAAGCGCTCGCTGGCTGCGCCGCGACGCGCGAGTCGCTCGCCGCCCATGCCGCAGCCGGCAAGCCGGTGTGGGCCGAGTGCGGCGGCATGATGGTGCTGTTCGACGAGCTCGCCACGCAAGACAGCGCAGAACATGGCGTGCAGGTGCACCGCATGTGGGGCCTGCTGCCCGGCAAGGTCGCGATGCAGAAGCGCCTGGCCGGCCTGGGCCCGCAGCAGCTCGTGCTCGGCGACCACACCCTGCGCGGCCACACCTTCCACTATTCGCTGTGCGACACGCCCCTTGCGCCGGTCGCCCATACCGCCCGGCCCACCGTGACCCAGCCCGTGGGCGCGCGCGCCGGCGAGGCGCTGTACGTGCGCGGCCCGGTGCGCGCGAGCTACTTCCATGCGTGGTTCGCTTCCAGCCCGCAAGCCACCGCGCGCCTGTTCGGTACCATGCCCATCGCATTGGAGAGCCATGCCCCTGCCGAATAAGCCGAAGACCGCCGTGCACGAATTCATCCTCGGCGGCCAGAAGAGCGGCAAGTCGCGCCGCGGCGAGCAGCGCGCCATCGACTGGCTGGCCGCCGCGCCCCGGCACCGCGCCGTGATGATCGCGACCGCCCAGGCCTATGACGACGAGATGCTCGAGCGCATCGTGCGCCACCAGGCCGACCGCGCCGAGCGCGTGCCCGGCATGCGCACCATCGAGGAGCCGATCGAGCTCGCGCGCGCCGTGGTCACGCAGAGCACGCCCGAGACGCTGGTGCTCGTCGACTGCCTCACGCTGTGGCTCACCAACCTGACGATGCCCATGCCCCGCGAAGATGCGCGGCCCGCCACGCGCACGCCGGCCATGCACATCGCCATGCTGCTGGTGGCGCTGCGCGAGGCGAGCGGCCCGGTGGTGCTGGTCGGCAACGAAATCGGCCTGGGCGTGATTCCCATGGGCCGCGAGACGCGCGCCTTCGTCGATGCGCTCGGCCGCCTGAACCAGGACGTGGCCGCCGCCTGCGACCGCGTGACCCTGATGGCGGCCGGCCTGCCGCTGACGCTGAAGGCGCCCGCCGCATGAAGGCCTTGCGCTTGTCCCTGGCCGCCCTCGGCCTGATGCTGTTCGCATGGACGGCGCACGCCTTCGACGTGGTCGACGAGCGCGGCGTCACCGTCAGCCTGCCGCAGCCGCCGCAACGCATCGTCACGCTGCTGCCCTCGCTCACCGAATCCGTTTGTGCCCTGGGCGCCTGCAACCGGCTGGTGGGCATCGACCGCTACTCCAATTCGCCCGAACAGGTGAAGGCGCTGCCGCAGGTCGGCGGCGGGCTCGACCCCAACGTCGAAGCCATCGTCGCGCTCAAGCCCGACGCGGTGCTGCTCGCCAAGTCGTCGCGCGTCACGCAGCGGCTCGAAGCGCTGGGCGTGAAGGTGCTGGTGCTCGAACCGAAGAACCATGCCGACGTGCGGCGCGTGCTCGACAAGCTCGACCAGGTGCTTGGCACGCACGACGCACCGAAGGTCTGGCGCGTGATCGACGCCAGCGTGTCGGCGGCCGCGCAGTCGCTGCCCGCGAGTGCGAAGGGACTGCGCGTGTACTTCGAAGTGAACAGCGCGCCGTATGCGGCGGGCGAGTCTTCGTTCATCGGCGAGACGCTCGCGCGGCTCGGCGTGAAGAACATCGTGCCGGCGTCGCTGGGGCCCTTTCCCAAGCTCAACCCCGAATACGTGGTGCGCGCCAACCCCGACCTCATCATGGTCAGCGTGCGCAGCGCGCAGGGGCTGGAGCAGCGGCCCGGCTGGGCCGGCATCCGCGCGGTGCGCGAAGGCCGCATCTGCCGCTTCAGCGCCGAGCAGTCCGACGTGCTGGTGCGCCCCGGCCCGCGCATGGACGAGGCCGCGCGCCTGATGGCGCAGTGCATCTCCACGCAAGGCGACAGGGGCAAGCGGTGAACGCCGCGCTCAGGCACACAGCCCACCTGCGCCGGGTCTTGCTGCTCGGCGTGGGCCTGCTGGTGCTGGGCGCGGCGCTGATGCTGCTGGGCCTGGGCATCGGCAGCACCGGCTTCGAAAGCCTGTTGTCGGCGCGGCACGACCCGGTGGCGCTGCAGATCGTGCGGGACATCCGGCTGCCGCGCACGCTGGGCGCATGGCTGGCCGGCGCGCTGCTGGGGCTGGCGGGCGCGGTGGCGCAGGGGCTGTTCCGCAACCCGCTGGCCGACCCGTACCTGTTGGGCAGCGCCTCAGGCGCCTCGCTCGGCGTGGCCGTGGCGCTGCTGATGTTCGGCGGCTCGGCCGCCAGCGCGCAATGGGTGATGCGGCTCGGCCTCACGGGCGCGGCCTTCGTTGGCGCGGTGCTGGCGGTGATGCTCACGCTGATGCTGGCGCGCGGCGTGCAGCAGACGCTGCGCCTGCTGCTGGCCGGCGTGATCGTCGGCGTGGTGCTGGGCGCCGCGAAAGACCTGATCACCATCGCCTCGGCCGACATCCTGCAGGCCCTCCAGGGCTTCGTGCTCGGCAGCACCGGCCTGGTCGGCTGGAGCGCCTGCGCGGTGATGGCCATGGTCGGCACGGTCTGTCTGCTGCTGGCGTGGGCGCTGGCGCCGGTGCTCGACGGGCTGGCGCTGGGCGAGGCCACCGCGCGCAGCCTGGGCCTGCCGCTGGGCGGCATGCGCGCGGCGCTGGTCGTGGTGCTGGCATTGGCCACCGGTGCGGCCGTCGCGCAGACCGGCCTGATCGCCTTCGTCGGCCTGGCCGCGCCGCACCTGGTGCGCTCGGTCGTCAAGACCACGCATGCGCGGCTGATCGTGCTGTCGGCGCTGATGGGCGGGCTGCTGCTGATGGCGGCCGACCTGCTGGCGCGCTGGCTGATCGCGCCGCAGGAACTGCCGGTGGGCGTGCTCACGGCCGTGCTGGGCGGCAGCTACCTGCTGTGGCTGATGCACCGGCGCAGCGCGCGGAGCGGCGTGGCATGAGCACCCACGACACACCCGCCCTCGAAGCGCGCCGCGTGAGCGCCACGCTCGGCGCGACCGAGGTGCTGCACGACATCGACCTGCAGCTGTCGGCCGCGCGCTGGACCAGCATCGTCGGGCCGAACGGCGCGGGCAAGTCGACGCTGCTCAAGGCGATGGCGGGCCTGCTCGCGCACCGGGGCGAGGTGCGGCTCTTCGGCGACGTGCTGGGCAAGGTGCCCGCGCGCATCCGTGCCCAGCGCCTGTCCTGGCTAGGCCAGAGCGGCACGGGCGAGGGCAGTGCCGACGACCTGATGGTCTACGACATCGCCATGCTCGGCCGGCTGCCGCACCAGCGCTGGCTGGCCGCGCCCAGCACGGCCGACCGCGAAGCCGTGGAGCGCGCCTTGCGCAGCACCCAGGCCTGGGAGTGGCGCGACCGCCCGCTGGGGCAGCTCTCGGGCGGCGAGCGCCAGCGCGTGCTGCTGGCGCGCGCGCTCGCGGTGGAGGCCGATCTGCTGCTGATGGACGAGCCGCTCGCCAACCTCGATCCGCCGCACCAGGCCGACTGGATGCAGACCGCGCGTGCGCTGGTGGCCCAGGGCAAGACGGTGGTCAGCGTGCTGCACGAACTGCCGATGGCGCTGGCCGCCGACGAACTGGTCGTGATGAACCAGGGCCGTGTCGTGCACCACGGCGGCTGCAGCGACCCTGTGACCCACACCGCGCTCGAGCAGGTGTTCGACCAGCGCATTCGTGTGCATCGCGTGGCGGACCAGTGGATTGCGTTGCCGCAGTAACCAACATACGAACCGAAGAACCATGCAGATCGAAACACCCCCCAGCGAAAAGCCGTACGAGAAGCCTGAAGGCGAACGCCGAGGCATCGTCATCGTCAACACCGGCGACGGCAAGGGAAAAAGCACCGCCGCCTTCGGCCTCGCGCTGCGCGCCCACGGCCGTGGCAAGCCCGTGAAGATCTACCAGTTCATGAAGGTGCCGAGCGCACGTTTCGGCGAACACCGCATGTTCGAGCAGATCGGCATTCCCATCGAAGGGCTCGGCGACGGCTTCAGCTGGAAGAGCCAGGACCTCGAACGCTCCGGGCAGCTGGCGCGCGACGGCTGGGAAAAGGCCAAGGCGGCGATCCTGTCGGGCGAGTTCTTCCTGGTCGTGCTCGACGAGATCACCTACCCGCTGATCTACGGCTGGCTGCCGCTCGAAGGCGTGCTCGAAACCCTGCGCACGCGTCCCAAGCACGTGCACGTGGTGCTCACCGGCCGCCGCTGCCCGCCCGAACTCATCGAGCTGGCCGACACCGTCACCGAGATGACCTTGGTCAAGCACGCCTTCAAGGCCGGCATTCCCGCGCAACGCGGCATCGAAGACTGAACACCATGGCGCACGCGTTCGAGGCGCACGAGGCGGCGGCGGTCTACCGCGCGATCCACGAGCGGCGCGACATGCGCCACTTCGCAGGCGGGCAGGTCGCGCCCGAGGTGCTGCGGCGGCTGCTCGGCGCGGCGCACCACGCGCCCAGCGTCGGGTTCATGCAGCCGTGGCGCTTCATTCGCATTCGCGGGCAGGCGCTGCGCCAGCAACTGCACCGTGTCGTCGAACACGAGCGCGTGCTCACGGCCCGTGCGCTGGGCGAGCGCGAAGACGAATTCATGTGCCTCAAGGTGCAGGGCCTGCTCGACGCGGCCGAGCTGCTGGCGGTGACGCTGGCCGACGGGCGCGAGAAGCATGTGTTCGGCCGCCGCACGCTGCCGCAGATGGACCTGGCCTCCGCTTCGTGCGCCATCCAGAACCTGTGGCTCGCGGCGCGTGCCGAAGGCCTGGGCATGGGCTGGGTGTCGCTGTTCGACCCGGCGGAGGTGTCGGTGCTGCTCGGCCTGCCCGAAGGGGCGGAGCCCATCGCCTTGCTGTGCCTGGGGCCGGTGCATCACTTCTACGACGAACCCATGCTGCAGCGCGAGCGCTGGGCCCGGCGCGCGCCGCTCGCGTCGCTGGTGTTCGACGAAGGCTGGGGCCGGCCTTCGGACCTGTTCGACCGTTCTCTCGGGGAACCCGCCTGATGCTTGCCTTCGACACCGTTCTCTTCGAACTTGCGCGCCTGTTCCTCTGGCCCGTGACGCTGGGCGTGCTGCTGTCCTTCGTGTACGCCGTGTACTGCCTGGGCGCCTTCGGCATCGAGTACCTGCAGCGCCGCCGCGACCCGTCGCGCGTGCTGGCACTGCGGCACCATGCCGATGCCAGCCAGGAGCAGATGGAGCTGGTGGTGCTCAAGCAGCTCGAAGGCGTGCGCCTGTGCAGCCGCGTGGCGCCGATGCTGGGGCTGATCGCCACCATGATCCCGATGGGCCCGGCGCTGGTGGCCGTGGCCTCGGGCGAATCGCAGGGCGTGGCGCAGAGCCTGGCGCCCGCGTTCGCCGCCGTGATCGTGGCGCTGGCGTCGGCCTCCATCACCTTCGTGGTCTACACCGTGCGCAGGCGCTGGCTCATGCGCGAGCTGGTGACGGTGCTGGACGCGCGGGACCGGTTGTCATGACCCGTCGGCAGTTTTCAATATTGAGCAGCCTGGACACCGACGACGACGACCCGGTGCTCTCGACCATCAACCTGATCGACGTGTTCATGGTGGTGATCGGCATGCTGATGATCGCGGTCATCAACAACCCGATGAACCCCTTCGCGCAGGACAAGGTGACGGTCATCCGCAACGAGGGCCAGCCGAACATGGAGATCATCACGCGCGAGGGGCAGAAGATCACGCGCTTCAAGGCCAGCGGCGCGACGGGGCAGGGCGACGGCGAGAAGGCCGGCACCGCCTGGCGGCTGAAGGACGGCACGATGGTCTATGTGCCGGCGGATGCAGTGCCTTCGGGGGCAGTACCTTCGGGTGCCGTGCCGGCGCAGGGCGGGAAGTGACGAAGCGGTTCTTCTTCTGGTTGCTCCTGGCTGGACTGGGGTTCCTGGTGCCGGCCCAGGCCCAGCAGGCTTCTTCGCGGGTCGTGGTGTTGAGCACCTCGCTGGTATCGCCGGCGCGCGTGGTGCGGCTGCAGGCCGCGGCGCGCGACGCGGGTGTGCCGCTGCAGGTGATGTCGGCCGCAACGGATTCGCCCGAAGCGCTGGCAGGCGCGCTCGACGGCGCGCGCCTGCTGGTGATCGACGCGCCGCACCTCAGCGTGGCGCAGGCCGCCGCGGCGCGCTTCGGCGACACGGTCTCGCGCAGCGCCACGCCCTATGTGTTGATCGGCGAGTTCGCGCTGGTCGCGAAAGGCCAGGCTTCCGTTGCCGCGCCGCTGGCGGCCGAGCGTGGCGTCGATGCCGCGTGGGCGCAAAGGTTGCGCGAGTACTGGCGCTTTTCCGGTTCGGCCAATCTTGACGCGGCCATGCGGGCCCTCGCGCAGCCCGGCAGCCTCGCGGGCTTGCCGGACCCCGTGCCGCTGCCATTGGCCGGCCTGTACCACCCGGGCTGGCCGCGCATCGCGACCGACATCGCCGCCATCGACAAACTCCCCGGAACCGGCACGGTCGCCATCGCGATCAACGGCGCCACCGTCACCGGCGACGACACCGGCTGGCTCGACGCGCTGATCGCCGCGCTCGAACAGCGCGGCCTTCGCGCCTATGCCTTCTACGGCCCGCGCCAGCAGAAGGACCTGTTTTTTCGCATGACGCACGCCGGTGAACGGCGCGTGGCCGACGCGGTCGTCAACGCCTCGCTGGTGTTCAGCCCGAACGAGCGCAAGGCCGAGCTGGAGCGCATCGGCGTGCCGGTGCTGCAGACGCTGCCCTCGCTGGCCATGGACGCCGCGCAATGGGCGCAGAGCAAGGACGGCCTTTCGCAGACCGACATTGCCGCCTACTACAGCCCGAGCGAACTGGCCGGCATGACCGACCCGATGCTGGTGACCGCCCGCGATGCCACGGCCGGCAACCTGCAGCCGCTGCCCGCGCAGATCGACGCCGTGGCCGGCAAGGCCGCCGCATTGCTGCGCCTGCAGCGCACCCCGGCCGCCGAGCGCCGCGTCGCGATGCTGGTCTACAACTACCCGCCGGGCGAGGCGAACTTCGGCGCGTCGTTCCTCAACGTGCCGCGCAGCGTGAACAACATGCTCGCGGCGATGCAGTCCGCCGGCTACCGCACCGACCTGCCGGGCACCGACGCGCTCGTCGCGCAGGTGCAGGCGACGATGAAGGCCTACTACCCCGCGGGGCAGGGCGATGCCTTGCAGCCGCTGCTGGGCAGCGGCCTGGCCGATGCGCTGCCGCTGTCGCGCTACCTCGCATGGTTCCGCGCGCTGCCTGCCGACACGCAGCGCCGCATCGAAACCTGCTGGGGCCCGCCCGAGCAGTCGACCATGCTGCGAAACGTCGCGGGCGAGCCGGCCTTCGTGATTCCGCGCGTGCAGTTCGGCAACGTGGTGGTGCTGCGCCAGCCGCCGCGCTTCGAGCCCGGCACGCCGGTGGCGAGCAAGGCCGAGCAGGTGTATCACCGCTCCGCCGTTCCGCTGAGCCACAGCTACCTGGCCACCTACCTCTGGCTGCGCACGCAGTTCGGTGCCAGCGCGGTGGTGCACGTGGGCACGCACGGCACGCTCGAGTGGTCGGCGGGCAAGGAGCGCGGGCTGTCGGTGCAGGACGACCCCTTGCTCGCGCTCGGCGACCTGCCCAACGTGTACCCGTACATCATGGACAACCTCGGCGAGGCCACCACCGCCAAGCGGCGCGGCCGCGCGACCATGGTGAGCCATTCGACGCCGATGTTCGCGCCCGCGGGTTTTCGCCCCGGGGTGCAGGACATGCACGAGCGCATGCACGACTGGGAGACGCTGTCGCCCGGCCCGGTGAAGACCGCGATGGAAAGGCAACTCACGGCGGCGTTCGTCGAGCAGCACTACGACCGCGACCTGAAATGGACACCCGCGCGGATCCGCGCGGACTTCGCGGGTTTCATCGCCGTGCTGCACCCGTACCTCGACGAGCTCGCGCAGACCGCGCAGCCGCTGGGCCTTGCCACCTTCGGGCAGGCGCCGAGTGCCGAACGCCGGCGCATGACGATCCTGCAGATCCTCGGCAAGCCCTTGGTGGAGGCGCTGGGCGAGGACGTCGACGAGGCCTTCCTGATCGACGCGAAGAGCGTCGCCGGCTCCAAGCCCGCGCGCTGGGTGGCACTGGCGCTCACCGACGCACAGGCGGCCAGCGACATGGGCAGGACGCCCGCCGAAAAGAAGCGCCTCCAGGCTTTGGCGCAGCGTGCGCGCCAGCTCGACGACGTGCTCGCGCACAACGAAGAAATCGAAGGCCTGCTGACCGCACTCGACGGGCGTTACCTGAAGTCGAGCTACGGCGGCGATCCGGTGCGCAACCCCGACAGCCTGCCGACCGGGCGCAACCTCTACGGCTTCGACCCGAGCCGCGTGCCGACGCGCGTGGCATGGGACACGGGCGTGGCCGCCATGGACGTCTGGATCGCCGAGCACGCGAAGACCCACGCCGGCAAGGCGCCCGAGAAGATCGCCTTCACGCTGTGGGCCGGCGAGGCCTCGCGCCACCAGGGCGTGCTGGAAAGCCAGGCGCTCTACGCCATGGGCGTGAAGCCGCGCTGGGACGAGGGCGGGCGCATGACGGGCATCGAGGTCATTCCCGCGCCGGTGTTGAAGCGGCCACGCATCGACGTGCTGCTGAGCGTCACCGGCTCCTACCGCGACCAGTTCCCCAACGTGATGCGCTGGCTCGACGAAGCCGTGCAGCAGGTGGCGGCCCTGCGCGAACCCGGCAACGCCGTGGCGCTGCACAGCGAGGCGCTGGCGCGCAAGCTGCGCGCGCAAGGCGCGTCGGCGCAGGAGGCGCAGCGCTGGTCGACGGCGCGCGTGTTCTCGAACGAGCAGGGCAGCTACGGCGCGGGGCTCGAAGAAGCCGCGCTCGCAAGCGACGTGTGGGAGCGCCAGCAACGCGGCGGCGGCGATGCGCAGATGGCGCAGCTCTACATGGACCGCATGGGGCACGCCTACGGCAAGGGCCTGGACGGCGAGGCGCGGCCCGGCGCCTATGCGGGCAACCTGGTGCAGGTCGATGCGGCGCTGATGGCGCGCAGCTCCAACCTGTACGGCGTGCTGACCAACGACGACCCGTTCCAGTACCTGGGCGGCATTGCGCAGGCCGTGCGCCAGCTCACGGGCAAGGACCCGGCGCTGTACGTGCAGAACCTGCGCGACGGCGCCGCGGTACGCACCGACACGGCCGCGGGCGCCATCGCGCGCGAGATGCAGACCCGCTACCTGCATCCGCAGTGGATCGCGGCGCAGAAGGCCGAGGGCTACAGCGGCACGCTGCAGGTGCTGAAGACCGCGCAGTTCCTCTGGGGCTGGCAGGTCACCGCACCGGCCGCCGTGCGGCAGGACCAGTGGCAGTCGCTGCACGACGTGTATGTGCGCGACAGGTACAAGCTGGGCACGCGCGAATGGCTCGAAGGGGACAACCGCGCCGCCTTCGCGCAGACGCTGGAGCGCATGCTCGACGCGGTGCGGCTGAACTACTGGAAGCCCGATGCCGCCACGCGGCGCGAGCTGGCGCAGGCCTATGCGGAGGCAGCGCGCGCGACCGGGCTGCGCGAGCCCAATGCGGGCGTGCAGCGCTTCGTGCAGGCGGCGCTGGCGCCCGCGGCACTGGCACAAGCGCAGGCGCAGCCGCAAGCGCAGCCGCGTCCTCCGGTCGAGCCCGTGGTCGCGGCGGCGTCCGCGACCGCGCCGCCCGAAGCGCCCGCGCCCGAGCCGGCGCCGGACACCACGCAGCCCGTCAGCGGCCTCAAGCTCGAGCCCACGCCGGCTGACACCCCGGCGCCCCCAGCCGAAACCGTCGTCCTTCGGCTCTGCGTCGCATTCGGTGCCGCATTGCTCGTCGCATTCGGCGCGCTGATGCAATGGCGCCGGGGCCGGGCGCCGGCCTGATTCGCGAGAATGGCGGGTCTCATGCCCCACCCGAATCCTGAATACGCCCTTGCCGTGGCCGCCGCGCTGTGGATTGCGCTGGTTGTCGACCGCCGGCTGGGCGAGCCGCCCGCGGCGCTGCACCCGGTCGTGTGGATGGGCAACTACCTCGGGTGGATCGGCTCGCGCGTCGCGCCGCGCATGCACCTGTCGAAGCCAACCGACCTGCCGATGTTCTTCATCGGCGCATTGACGTGGTGTGTCGGTGCGGCGTGCGTCTGGGGCGTCGCGATGGCCTTGCAGACGCTCGTCACGCAGTGGCTGCCCCTGTGGGCCGTGCCGCTGCTGCTCGGCCTGCTGCTCAAGCCGCTCTTTGCCTGGCGCATGCTGCGCGACGAGGTGCTGGCGGTCGAGGCCGCATTGGCCGTGTCGCTCGATGCCGGGCGCCAGCAGCTGGCACGGCTGGTGAGCCGCGACGTCTCGCGGCTCAGCGAGCGCGAGGTGCGCGAAAGCGCCATCGAGTCGCTGGCCGAAAACCTCAACGATTCGCTGGTGGCCCCGGTGTTCTGGTTCGTGCTGCTCGGCCTGCCGGGCGCGGCGCTCTACCGCTTCGCCAACACGGCCGACGCGATGTGGGGCTACCGCGGCGAGCGCAACGGCCGCGACTGGACCTGGCTCGGCAAATGGGCCGCCCGCGCGGACGACCTGCTGTCGTGGGTGCCGGCGCGCATCACGGTGCTGCTGCTGGCGCTCGCTGCGTGGCGCTGGCCCGCAGGGCTGTCGCAGGAGGCACGCCGCACCCCGTCGCCGAACAGCGGCTGGCCGATGGCGGCGATGGCGCTGCTGCTCGGCGTGCGGCTGGCCAAGCCGGGCGTGTATGCGCTGAATGCCGAGGGCCGTGCGCCTTGCGCGGCCGACATGCAGCGCACCGCGCGGCTGGGCGAGCGGGCGGCCCTGGCGCTGGGCCTGTTCGCGTCGCTGGCCATCCTGGCGACCACGGGCTGGAGGTGGGCATGAGTGCGGCGCTGCATGGCGGCCCCGATGCCTCCGGCGCGGCACCGCACGACTTCTCGACCAACGGCAACGCGGTGGGGCCGTGCCCGTACGCACTGGAAGCGCTGCGCACCGCCGATGCCGCGCACTACCCGGACCCGCACTACACGGCGCTGCGCAACAAGCTCGCGGCCTTTCATGGCGTGCCGGCCCGGCGCGTTGTCGTTGCAGCCAGCGCGAGCGAATTCATCCACCGCATCAGCGCGGCCGTGATGCAGCAGGGCGGCCGCACGGTGTGGTTGCCGGCGCACAGCTATGGCGACTACGAGCGTGCGGCGCGGGCCTGGGGGCTGCAGGTGCTGCGCGCACCGCAGGCGGCTGCCGGCGCCGCGCTGCGCTGGTGCTGCGAGCCGTCGAGCCCGCTGGGCCAGCCGCAGGCCGACCTGCCGCAGCATGCCGCCGGCGCCCAGGGTGTCTGCGTCCTCGACCTGGCCTACGAGCCGCTGCGCCTGCAGGGAACCCCGTCGCTCGGTGATGCGCAGCGCAACCGCGTCTGGCAGATGTGGACGCCCAACAAGGCCATGGGCCTGACCGGCGTTCGCGCGGCCTATGCCGTCGCGCCCGACGATGCGGATGCCGATCTGTTGCGGCGCGTCGAATGCCTGGCCCCGTCCTGGCCGCTGGGCACGCACGGCGTCGCGTTGCTCGACGCCTGGGTCGGTGACGACGCCCAGCGCTGGCTCGCGCAAAGCCTGCAGACCTTGCGCGCGTGGAAGGCGCAGCAACGCGTGCTCTGCGAATCGCTGGGCTGGCATTGCCTGCCCGGTGAGGCGAACTTTTTCTGCGCGCGCACCGACCGCCCTTACCCCCAGCTGGCCGGCGCCTTGCGCACGAAGGGCATCAAGCTGCGCGACTGTGCCTCCTTCGGCCTGCCGGGCCATGTGCGCCTGGGCGTGCTGCCGCCGGCGAGCCAGGATGCCCTGAAAGAGGGATGGACACGCGCGCCCGCCTGCGCCGACCATTGAAAGCCGACCCGTACAGACCATGCTCTACGCCATCACCACGCTCTTTCTCTGCCAACTCGCGGGCGAACTGCTCGTGCAGTGGCTCGGCCTGCCCATTCCCGGTCCGCTGATCGGCATGGTGCTGCTGTTCATCGGCCTGCTGGTGCGCCGTGGCGTGCCGCAGGCGCTGACCGACACCTCGGGCCACCTGCTGCGCAACCTGATGCTGTTGTTCATCCCGGCGGTGGCCGGCGTGATGCTGCATTTCGAGCGGGTGGGGCGTGAATGGCTGCCTTTCCTTGCCGCGGGCATCGTCGGGGCGGCCTTCACCATGACGGTGACCGCGCTCACGTTCCGCTGGATGATCCGCGTCACCGGAAAGGACGCCGAATGACCGCGCCCGCCAAACTCTCCGAGATCTGGGTCTTCCTCGCGCAGTCGCCGCTGCTGTGGCTGTCGCTCACGCTGCTGGCCTACCTGGGCGCGCTGTGGCTGCACACGCGCAGCGGGCGCAACCCGGTGGTCAACCCGGTGCTGATCTCGGTGGTGGTCATCGTCGGTGTGCTGCTGCTCACGCGCACGCCTTACGACACGTACTTCGAAGGCGCGAAGTTCGTGCACTTCCTCATCGGCCCGGCCACCGTGGCGCTGGCCGTGCCGCTGTACAGCCAGGTCGGCCGGCTGCGGCGGCTGTGGCTGCCCATCGGCGCGGCGCTGCTGGTGGGCTCGGTCGCGGCCATTGTGTCGGCCATCGGCATTGCATGGGTGCTGGGCGGTTCGCACGAGCTGATGATGTCGCTCGCACCCAAGTCGGCCACCATGCCCATCGCCATGGGCGTGGCCGAGAAGATCGGCGGGCTGCCCTCGCTGGCGGCCGTGGCCGCGGCGGTGGCCGGCATCTCGGGCGCGATCATGGCCACCGGGCTGCTGAACCTGCTGCGCATCAGGGAGCCCGCGGTGCGCGGCTTTGCGGTCGGCATGGCGGCGCACGGCATCGGCACGGCGCGCGCCATCCAGGTGAACGAGACGGCGGGCGCGTTCTCCGCGCTGGCCATGGGGCTGAACGGCATCGCCACCGCGCTGCTGGTGCCGCTGATCGTCAAGCTGATGGGAGCCTGAAAGGGGAATAACGCGTGCCGCTGTACTGGTCCCGTCCCCTCACCGATCCGCGCCCGATGGAGCTCGTCTGGCCCGCCAGGCCCTATCTGGGCGGCTATGTGTCGGCGCTGAACCGGGGCTGGTCGCGCGACGAATCGCGTCCCGAATCGGGCCCTGAAGAGCGCGCCGCCATCGAGGCCGATGCTGCGGCGTTTCTTGCGAGCCTGGTCGACCGCGAGGCCCTCGGCGCGCCCATTACCTTGCCCGACGGCACGCAGGTGCCGCGGCTGCCCGGCTACAAGTGCTGGATGTGGGACGGCGAGTTCTGCGGCAGCATCGACCTGCGCTGGCAGCCCGGCACCATCGCCTTGCCGGCCTACTGCCTGGGCCACATCGGCTACAACGTCGTGCCCTGGAAGCAGCGCAAGGGCTACGCGACGCGCGCGCTCCGCGCGATGCTGATGCTGGCGGCCGGCGAAGGGCTGAGCCGTGTCGAGATCACCACCAGCCCGGGCAACCTGGCGTCGCAGAAGGTGATCGAGGCCAACGGCGGCGTGCTGGCCGAGACCTTCATCACGCTGCCCAGCCAGGGCAGCCTGACCAAGTACCGCTACTTCATCTACCTCTGAATCGCCGAGCAAGGAGCAAGACCATGGCCCACTACACCGCGGAAATCCTCTGGGAGCGGGGCGAGCAGGACTTTCTCGCCAACACCTACAGCCGCAGGCATTCGCTGCGCTTCGACGGTGGGGCGGAGGTGCCGGGCTCTTCGTCGCCGCACGTGGTGCCGCTGCCGATGTCGGATGCCTCGGCCGTGGACCCCGAAGAGATGTTCGTCGCCTCGCTGTCGAACTGCCACATGCTGTGGTTCCTCACGATGGCCGTGAAGCGCAAGTTCGTGGTCGACCGCTACTTCGACGCGGCCAGCGGTGTGATGGAGAAGAACGCGCAGGGCAAGATGGCGATGACGGTGGTCACGCTGCGCCCGCAGGTGACGTTCTCGGGCGCCAACCTGCCCACGCGCGAGCAGGTCGAGCAGATGCACCATCGCGCGCACGACGAATGCTTCATCGCCAATTCAGTGAAGACCGAGGTGCGCTGCGAGCCGGTGTTCTGAGACGCGCACGGCCGGTGCGCCGTGCGTCAGCGCACCAACGCGTTGCGCTTCATTTCGAGCTGCGTGATCAGTTTCTGCAGCCGGCCCTCGACGCTGCCCGGCAGCGCCATGAAACGGAAGCCCAGCTGGTAGCGCAGCTTTCCGTTCGGCAGCGTGGTGTGGCGCCTGGACACGAGTTCGAGGTCGATCGATAGCTTGCCGAGCGTGCCCAGGGACAGTTCGCAGTTGCGCAGGAAGGTGCCGATCGACAGGTTCGTGATGCGCTCGTCCATGGTGCGCATGCCGACGCCGCCGAGCGACAGGTCGTTCACGTCGAAGCGAAACGCATCGCCCTTGGGCCAGCGGCCCGTGCAGGTGAATGCATCGAGCGGCGTGTCGACGCGGAAGTACTCCCGGCGCTGCAGGTAGAACAGCACCTCGGGAAAGTCGGCCTCGAACGCGGGCCGCCCTTCGAAGCGGGTCTCGCGCGGCGAAACTGTGGCGAATTCGATGCGCACGCCGTCCGGCTGGGCGCTGAACTGGCAGCGCGGCGCCGTCAGCAGGCCCTGGCTCTGCTCGGACGACGCACCCCAGTCGAAGGTGAAGGTGCGCGCCGGCACGTCCACGTCCAGCAGCTGCGTCACGAGTTGGCCGCTGGCGTGCTGCACGGTGAGAAAGTCGCCGCTGTTGACGAGATTGCGCAGCCGGGCGCCGATCTCCAGCGGGTTGCGGCGGCCGAATTCGTCGGTGCTTTCGTCTGGCGCGGTGTGCGGCTGGGCGGGCGCGTCGGCTTGGCCGTTCGACTGGTTTTCCATGGGCTTGCGGTTCAGTAGGTTCTTGCGGGCGCGGTCTTCGTCGACGCCGCGGCACGCGCGTTCAACCGGAACGTGCGACGCCGTCCGGTGTCCAGCAGGTCTGGCTCACTATCAATAGCGGCAGCGTCCGGCCAAAGTTTAGGGGTCGGACATGAAATATTTGCGGGACCGGCCCGAACGCTCAGCGCCGCTGCAGCCGCGGATTCTTCGCGAACAGCTCGGCGGCCCAGTCCACGAAGGCCCGCACCTTGGCGCTCAGGTGGCGGTTGGGCGGGTAGACCACGTGGATCGGCAGCGGGTCGCGCTCCCAGTCGGGCAGCACCTCGACCAGCTCGCCGCTTTCCACCAGCGGCTCGGCCATGAAGGTGATGACCTGCGAAATGCCGAAGCCGCCCACCACCGCCGTGATGTGCGCGTTGCTCTCGTTCACCGACACGCGGTAGTGCCCGTTGAGCTCGATGTGCTCGTCGCCCTTCTTGAACTCGTGCGGGTACACGCGGCGCGTGGTGCCCGAGAAATAGCTCACCACCACGTGGCGCTTCTCGATGTCGTTGGGGTGCTGCGGCATCCCGTAGCGCTTGATGTACGCGGGCGAGGCCACGGTCATGAAATGCAGCGTGCCGATGCGCCGCGCCACCAGCGACTGGTCGCTGAGTTCGCCCGCGCGGATCACGCAGTCCACGTTGTCGCTGATCAGGTCGACGGTGCGGTCGCTCACGCCCAGGTCGACCTGGATGTCGGGGTAGCGGTCGCAGAAACTGGCCAGGTGGGGCAGGATGATCAGCCTCGCCACCGAGGTGCCGATGTCGACGCGCAGCCGCCCCGTGGGGTTGGCCTGCGCATTCGTCATGCTGGCTTCCATGTCGTCGAAGTCGTTGAGCAGGCGCGCGGCGCGCTCGTAGTAGGCCGCGCCGTCGGGCGTGACCGTCACGCGGCGTGTGGTGCGGTTGAGCAACTTCACGCGCAGGCGCAGCTCCAGCGCCTGAATCTGCTTGGTGACCGTGCCCTTGGGCAGGGCGAGCGAGTCCGCTGCACGGGTGAAAGTGCCCGCTTCCACGACGCGGACAAAGATCCTCATGGCCTGGATTTGATCCATCGAATGCCTGTTCTGGGTGCCCGGCCCACACCGGGGGAGGCGGATTCTTACACAGCAAGGGCATTTCCCTAGTGACCATCCGATTGTTAGCGGATTGGAAACAGAGTAAGGGCATGAACCCTGTTTAACGTCACAGCCCGCGCCTTATATTTCATCCATCGCCCAATTACCCGAGGTCGCCCATGTCACCCGCTCCATCGTCCCTTTCTGCCGAAGCTGCCGCCCGCGCCGCGGTGCAAGGCGTGGAAGCCGATCTTTCGATCGAGCTGCCCGGTCGCGAGGCGGTTCGTGCCCGCGTGTACGGCCAGCGTGCCAAGGCGGACGTGGCGCCGCTGGTGCTGCACTTCCATGGCGGCACCTTCGTGTGCGGCAACCTGGACAACGGGCGCAACGTGGCCCGGCTGCTGGCCGGCGCGGGGGCGGTGGTGGTGTCGGTGGCTTATCCGCTGGCGCCCGAATCGCCTTTCCCGGAACCCATCGAGGTGGGCTACGCCGCCCTCGAATGGCTCTACAAGCAACGCACCAAGCTCGGTGGCAAGGGCACGCAGGTGTACCTGGCCGGCGAGGAAGCCGGCGGCAACCTGGCCGCCGCGGTGGCGCTGATTGCCCGTGACCGGGCGCATCCGCCGATCGCCGGGCAGATTCTGCTGTCGCCCATGCTGGATCCGTGCGCCGGCACCGCCTCGCTGCGCAAGGCCACCAACGATGCGGCCGAGTGCCGCTGGGCCAGCGGCTGGGAAAAGTACCTGAGCTGCCCCTCGAACGCGACGCACCCCTATGCGGTGCCCAGCGGTTCGCTGCGGCTGGCCGCGCTGGCACCGGCCCTCGTGCTGGTAGGCGCGGACGACGCAATGCACGACGAGGCCATGGCCTTCGCCAACCGCCTGCGAGGCGCCGGCATCGAGGTGACGAGCAGCGTGCTGCCCAGCGCCTCGAACTGGCCCAAGGCGCTCTACGACACCGAGAACACGGGTTGCGTGGCCTGCGAGGCCACGGTGCAGCGGCACTTCCGTGAGTTCTTCAGCGCCACCACGCCACCGGCCGTGCCTTCGGGCGCGGCGACCAACCACCCCAGTTAGCACCCAGCCCGCCCCGGCTGCCTGATCGACACGCTGCCAGCGCGGCAGCGTGCGAGGGCCCTTTTTTTCCTGAATTTCGCCTCCTGGTGCCGAAAAGCGCCGGGCTGGCCTGTCGCATCCCAAAAGTCATCGAGAAGGACGAACCATCATGTCGAACAACGAAAAAAAGCTGTCTTCCACCACCCCCAAGGGACTGTGGCCCGCCGTGACCGGCCTGACTGCGGTGCTGGCCGTGGCCGCCGCCGTGCTGGGCATGCACAGCTTCAAGGCCGAAGCGAACAACGCGCCGGCGGCGCCGCCTGCCACGCCCGTGTCGGTGGCCACCGTGGCGTCGAGCGAGATCAACGCCTGGGACGAGTTCTCGGGCCGGCTCGAAGCCGTCGAGCGCGTCGATGTGCGCTCCCGCGTGGCGGGCGCCGTGCAGGCGGTGCATTTCCGTGAAGGCACGCTGGTGAAGCAGGGCGACCTGCTGGTCACCATCGACCCCGCGCCGTATGCGGCCGAGGTCGAGCGCGCCGAGGCGCAAGTCGCCTCTGCACAGGCCCGCCAATCGTTCAGCCGCAGCGAGCAGGAGCGTGCCAAGCGGCTGTGGGACGACAAGGCCATTGCCCAGCGCGAGTACGACGAGCGCGTGAACGCCGGCAGCGAGGCCAACGCCAACCTGCGCGCGGCGCAAGCCCAGCTGCAGACCGCGCGCCTGAGCCTGGGCTACACGCAGGTGCGTGCCCCCGTGTCGGGCCGCATCGGCAAGATCGAGGTGACGGTGGGCAACCTGGTGGCGGCCGGTCCGGGCGCCCCGGTGCTGACCACGCTGGTCTCGGTGAGCCCGATCTACGCGAGCTTCGATGCCGACGAGCAGGTCATCACCCGCGCCCTGAAAGACCTGCCGAGCGGCTCCAGCGCACGCGGCCTCATCGATTCGATTCCCGTGCAGATGGGCACCGCCGGCCTCGACGGCACGCCCTTCACCGGCAAGCTGCAGCTGATCGACAACCAGGTCGACGCCAAGAGCGGCACGGTGCGCGTGCGCGCCTCGTTCGACAACAAGGACGGCGCGCTCATTCCGGGCCAGTTCGCCCGCATCCGCATGGGCCAGGCCCGCAACGACACCGCGCTTCTGGTGAGCGAACGCGCCATCGGCACCGACCAGAACAAGAAGTTCGTGATGGTCGTGGGTGAAGACAACAAGGCGGCCTACCGCGAAGTGACGCTGGGCGCCTCCATCAACGGCCTGCGTGTCGTGAGCAAGGGCCTGAAGGCGGGCGACCGCGTGGTGGTCAACGGCCTGCAGCACATCCGCCCGGGTGCGCTGGTGGCGCCGCAGCAAGTGACCATGGACGCCAAGGCCGACCCCAAGCAACAACAACCGGAACGCGTCGCGGAAGCGGCCAAGTCCTGATTTCGGAGGAGGGCGCATCCGCGCCCGCCGGAGAACCAACATGAATCTCTCAAAATTCTTCATCGACCGGCCGATCTTTGCCGGCGTGCTGTCGCTATTGATGCTGATAGCCGGCCTGATCGCGCTTCGCGGGCTGCCGATCTCGGAGTACCCGGAAGTTGCGCCGCCCTCGGTGGTGGTGCGCGCCACGTACCCGGGCGCCAACCCGAAGGTGATCGCTGAAACCGTCGCCACCCCGCTCGAAGAGCAGATCAACGGCGTCGAAGGCATGCTCTACATGGGCAGCCAGGCGACCACCGACGGCGTGCTCACGCTGACCGTCACGTTCCGCCTCGGCACCGACCCCGACAAGGCCCAGCAACTGGTGCAGAACCGCGTCTCGCAAGCCGAGCCGCGCCTGCCCGAGGAAGTGCGCCGCCTGGGCATCACGACCGTCAAGAGCGCGCCAGACCTGACGATGGTGGTCCACCTCGTCTCGCCGAACAACCGCTACGACATCAACTACCTGCGCAACTACGCGGTGCTGAACGTGAAGGACCCGCTCGCGCGCATCGAAGGCGTGGGCCAGGTGCAGATCTTCGGCGGCGGCGACTACTCGATGCGCGTCTGGCTCGACCCGCAGAAGGTCGCGCAGCGCGGCCTCTCGGCCAGCGACGTGGTGGCCGCCATCCGTGGCCAGAACGTGCAGGCCGCGGCCGGCGTGGTCGGCGCATCGCCGGGCCTGTCGGGCGTGGACATGCAGCTGTCGATCAATGCGCAAGGGCGCCTGCAGAGCGAGGAAGAGTTCGGCGACATCATCGTCAAGAGCGGCACCGACGGCGCCGTGACCCGGCTGCGCGACATCGGCCGCCTGGAGATGGGCGCGGCCGACTATTCGCTGCGTTCGCTGCTGAACAACGACCCCGCCGTCGGCATGGGCGTGTTCCAGGCACCGGGCTCCAACGCGCTCGACATTTCTTCCAACGTGCGCAAGACGATGGAAGAGCTCAACAAGAACATGCCCGAAGGCCTGGAATACCGCATTGCCTACGACCCGACGCAGTTCGTGCGGGCGTCGATCGAATCGGTGATCCACACGCTGCTCGAAGCCATCCTGCTGGTGGTGCTGGTGGTGATCCTGTTCCTGCAGACGTGGCGCGCTTCCATCATTCCGCTGCTGGCCGTGCCGGTGTCGGTGATCGGTACCTTCGCGGTGCTGCATGTGCTGGGCTTCTCGATCAACGCGCTGAGCCTGTTCGGGCTGGTGCTGGCCATCGGCATCGTGGTGGACGACGCCATCGTGGTGGTGGAGAACGTGGAGCGCAACATCGAGGCGGGGCTCTCGCCGCGTGAGGCCACGTACCGTGCCATGCGCGAAGTGTCGGGCCCCATCATCGCGATCGCGCTGGTGCTGGTGGCCGTGTTCGTGCCGCTGGCGTTCATCAGCGGTCTCACGGGGCAGTTCTACAAGCAGTTCGCGGTGACCATCGCCATCTCGACGGTGATCTCGGCCATCAACTCGCTCACGCTGTCGCCCGCGCTCGCCGCCTTGCTGCTGCGCGGCCACGACCAACCCAAGGACGCGCTCACGCGCGGCATGGACCGTGCGTTCGGCTGGCTGTTCCGCGGCTTCAACCGC
This sequence comes from Variovorax sp. 10N412, assembly GCF_056394985.1. Lineage (NCBI taxonomy): Bacteria > Pseudomonadati > Pseudomonadota > Betaproteobacteria > Burkholderiales > Comamonadaceae > Variovorax > Variovorax sp. 10N412. Next base: position 85,728 of record NZ_JBFTIO010000001.1, on the reverse strand, counting down.
CTGTTCCATCGCGGTTCGGAAGCCTACAGCGGCGGCGTGAAGAGCGTCATCTCGCGCAAGTCGCTGATGCTGGTGATCTACGTGGCGCTGGTCGCGGTGACCTTCGGCCTGTTCAAGGCGGTGCCCGGCGGCTTCGTGCCGGCGCAGGACAAGCAATACCTGATCGGTTTTGCGCAACTGCCCGACGGCGCCACGCTTGACCGCACGGAAGACGTGATCACCCGCATGGGCGAGATCATGAAGAAGAACCCGAACATCGAGGACGCCATCTCGTTCCCGGGCCTGTCGATCAACGGCTTCACCAACAGCTCGAACTCGGGCATCGTGTTCGCCACGCTCAAGCCCTTCGACCAGCGCAAGCGCCCCGACCAGAGCGGCAACGCCGTGGCCGGCCAGCTCAACGGCGCCTTCGCGGGCATCCAGGACGCGTTCATCGTGATGTTCCCGCCGCCGCCGGTGGCGGGCCTGGGCACCACGGGCGGCTTCAAGCTGCAGCTGGAAGACCGCGCATCGGTCGGCTACGACCAGATGGACCAGGCGGTGAAGGCCTTCATGGCCAAGGCGCAGGCCGCGCCCGAGCTGGCCGGCATGTTCACCAGCTGGCAGGTCAACGTGCCGCAGCTGTACGCGGACATCGACCGCACCAAGGCCCGCCAGCTCGGCGTGCCGGTGACGGACATCTTCGACACCATGCAGATCTACCTCGGCAGCCTGTACGCGAACGACTTCAACAAGTTCGGCCGCACGTACTCCGTGCGGGTGCAGGCCGACGCGCCTTACCGCGCCCGTGCCGAAGACGTGGGCCTGCTGAAGGTGCGCTCGACCTCGGGCGAGATGGTGCCGCTGGCCGCGCTGATGAAGGTCAATTCGACCTTCGGGCCGGAACGCGCCATGCGCTACAACGGCTACCTGGCCGCCGACATCAACGGCGGCCCGGCACCGGGCTACTCGTCGGGCCAGGCGCAGGACGCGATCACCAAGATCGCGGCCGAGACGCTGCCCAAGGGCGTGAGCTTCGAATGGACCGAGCTGACCTACCAGGAAATTTTGGCCGGCAACTCCGCCTTCCTGGTGTTCCCGCTGGCCATCCTGCTGGTGTTCCTGGTGCTGGCCGCGCAGTACGAAAGCCTGACGCTGCCGATCGCGATCATCCTGATCGTGCCCATGGGCATCATGGCCGCGATGGCGGGGGTGTGGATATCGGGGGGTGACAACAACGTCTTCACGCAGATCGGGTTGATCGTGCTGGTGGGGCTCAGTGCGAAGAACGCGATCCTGATCGTGGAGTTCGCACGGGAGCTGGAGTTCGCCGGGCGAACGCCGGTGCAAGCCGCCATCGAAGCCAGCCGCCTGCGCCTGCGCCCGATCCTGATGACCTCGCTGGCCTTCGTGATGGGTGTGCTGCCCCTGGTGCTGTCCACCGGCGCGGGCTCCGAAATGCGCAAGGCGATGGGCGTGGCGGTGTTCTCCGGAATGATCGGCGTGACGGCCTTCGGCCTGTTCCTGACGCCGGTTTTCTATGTGCTGCTGCGCCGCCTGGCGGGCAACAAGCCGCTCAAGCTGCATGGCCAGGTGCCGCACGGCGACGAGTTCGTGTCGGCGGAGCATCCGGCAACGCCTGCACCGCAAGGCCCGCACGGCGGTTCGGGTGGTGGTGGCTTGCACCCGGTGCCCGCCTCGCCGCGCCCTTCGCACGGTTCGCATGACTGATCGAGAAGAAAGCTGATCATGAAATTCTCAGTACAACCTTTGGTGAAGAAGCCGCTTCACGCATTTCGCACGGCGCTGCTGCCTCTGATGGCCGCCCTGGTGCTGGCGGGCTGTGCCACCGTGCCCTCGGGCGTGCCCGAGATCACGACCACGGCCCAGTTCAAGGAGCAGGGCGCCACGCCGCCGGCCGGCTTCACGCGGGCCCTGCCTGCCGAGGCGCAGGCGCGCGGCGCCTGGTGGCTGGCGTTCAACGACCCGGCGCTCAATGCGCTGGTCGAGAAGGCCGACGTGAACAACAACAACATCCAGGCCGCTGCCGCGCGGCTGGCCGAGGCCCGCGCGCTGGCGCGCAGCGCCAACGCCGACCGCCTGCCGCAGATCGGCCTGGGGGCCGGTGCCAACCGCGGCGCGGGGCTGGACAAGGCCACGGCCAGCACCCGCCCGGCGACCATCACCAACATCGGCGCCACCTTCTCCTACGAGGTCGACCTGTTCGGACGCCTGTCGGGCGCCAGCAACGCGGCCAAGCTGGATGCGGCCGGCCGCGAGGCGCTGCTGCAAAGCACCCGCCTGGCGGTGCAGGCCGAGGTGGCGCAGACCTACCTGCAGCTGCGCGCGCTCGACGCCGAGCGCGCCCTGGTGCGCGAACAGGTCGAGGCCTACCGCGACACGCTGCGCCTGACGCAGCGCCGCGAGCAGGCCGGCGACATCGCCGAGCTCGACGTGGCCCGCGTGCAGACCGAGGTGTCGTCCACCGAATCGGACGCGCTCGCGCTCGATCGCCAGCGCGCCCAGGTGGAGCACGCGCTGGCCGTGCTGGTGGGCGATTCGGCCTCCAGCTTCGGGCTGCGCAGCGACGAATGGGCGACGGCGCTGCCGTCCATCCCGCCGGGCGTTCCCGGCACGGTGCTCACGCGCCGGCCCGACGTGTCGGCCGCGCAGAGCGCCGTGCTGGCCGCGCAGGCCCGCGTGGGCGTGGCGCAAACGGCCTGGTTTCCGGACATCTCGCTGACCGGCGCGGCCGGCTATGCCTCGCCCGAAATCGGCGACCTGTTCAAGTGGTCGGCCCGCTCCTGGGGCGTGGGTGCGCTGCTGTCGCTGCCGATCTTCGACGGCGGGCGCCGCGAGGCGGGCGTGCAGGGCGCCAATGCGCAGCTCGATGGTGCGCTGGCCAGCTACCGCACGCAGGTGCTGGTGGCGTTCCAGGAGGTCGAAGACCAGCTGTCGGCCATCCGCATCCTGCAGGAGCAGTCGGTGGTGCAGGCGCAGGCCGTGACCTCGGCACAGCGCGCCACCAGCCTGTCGGACACGCGCTACCGCAACGGCTACATCAGCCAGCTCGACCTGCTGGACGCGCGCCGCAGCGAGCTGCGCAACCGCCGCCAGGCGCTGCAGGTGAAGTCGGCGCAGTACCAGGCGGCTGTGGGCCTGATCCGCGCCATCGGCGGGGGCTGGGACGCTCCCGCGCAGACGGTGGCGGCGCGCTGAGCGGTTCGTATTCGAGAGATTGAAAGCCTGAACGCCGCAAGGCGGTCTTTGCGCCGCCGCAGGCTCAGTCGTTGCCGGCTGGGTTTGCGGCGGCGCTTATTTTCTTGAGCTCCGACACGCCCATGGCCAGGGCGTTGGAATAGCTGGTCTGCGGTTTCGTGGCGGCGCGGTAGACGCGGTAGTCGAGCGTTTCGGACGACTCGCCGCCATGGTGGGCTTCGAGGAGCGTCCAGAAAAACTGGCCGGGTTCACGTTCTTCGACGGCAAGGGCCAAATCGTTCAAGGCTGGCATGGGTCCCTGGATGCAATGTGTTGTCTGTGTGTTCTGTTTACGCACCTGGAAGACTTTTGGATTTACCGACGGCGTTTACAACGCTTGCGGTGTGAAAAATGTCGCATTTCGTCTGTGTCCATTGCACTGAATCCGGCTCAACGACAATCCGCCGATGAGTTCAAAGGCGAAAAGCGGACCGGCGCAGTGCGTCATGGTCCTGGGCACCACCAGCGGGGCCGGCAAGAGCTGGCTGGCCACGGCGCTGTGCCGCTGGTATGCGCGCCGGGGCCTGAAGGTGGCACCCTTCAAGGCGCAGAACATGAGCAACAACGCCCGCGTGGTGGGCGGCGGCGAAATCGGCAGCGCCCAGTACTTCCAGGCGCTGGCCGCCAACGCCGTGCCCGATGTGCGAATGAACCCGCTGCTGCTCAAGCCCGAGCGCGACACCCACAGCCAGGTGGTGCTGATGGGGCAGGTGAGCGAGGAACTCTCGGCCTTGCCCTGGCGCGGCCGCAGCCAGCGGGTGTGGCCGCAGATCGCGCAGGCGCTGGACGAGCTGCGTGCCGAGAACGACGTGGTGGTGATCGAAGGCGCCGGCTCGCCGGCAGAGATCAACCTGATGGCCAGCGACATCGTCAACATGCGCATCGCCCGCCACGCCCAGGCGCGCTGCCTGCTGGCCACCGACATCGACCGCGGCGGCGCCTTCGCGCACCTCTACGGCACGTGGGCGCTGTTGCCGGAGGCCGACCGTGCGCTGCTGCGCGGCTTCGTGCTCAACAAGTTCCGCGGCGACGCCTCGCTGCTGGCGCCCGCGCCGCAGCAATTGCAGGAACTGACCGGCGTGCCCACCGTGGCCACGCTGCCCATGTGGTGGCAGCACGGCCTGCCCGAGGAAGACGGCGTGTTCGACGACCGAAGCCGGGCCAGCGGCGCGGTCACCCGCACGGTGGCGGTGGTGGCGTACCCGCGCATCAGCAACCTCGACGAGTTCCAGGCATTGAAGAACGTGCCCGGCGTGCGGCTGGTGTGGGCACGCACGCCGGCCGACGTGGCTGGCGCCGACTGGATCGTGCTGCCCGGCTCCAAGCACACCAGCGGTGACCTGGCCTGGCTGCGCGCGCAGGGGCTGGACCGCGCCGTGGCCGCGCATGCCGAACGTGGCGGCGCGGTGCTGGGCATCTGCGGCGGGCTGCAGATGCTGGGCGAGGCGCTGGTCGATCCGCACGGCATCGACGGCAATGCGCCGGGGCTCGGCCTGCTGCCGCTGGTGACGGTGTTCGCGCGCGAGAAAACGGTGCGCCACCGCGCCGCACGCTTCGGCGCGCTGAACGGCGCGTGGGGCGCGTTGTCGGGCGTGAGCGTGACCGGCTACGAGATTCACCACGGCCAGACCGCCGAGCACCCGCAGATGGCACAGGCCGGCCAGGCCGTGATGCCCGACGGGCTGGCCTGGCAGAACACGCGCGGCAATGTGCTGGGCATCTACCTTCACGGCCTGTTCGAGGACCCGGGTGCGCTGCAGGCGCTGTTCGGCGCGTCCGCGCCCACGCTGGACGCCACCTTCGACGGCCTGGCCGATTTCATCGACACCCACTTCGACGCCGGCGTGCTTGCCGGACTGATTGCATGACCGACTTCATTCCCACCATTCCCGACCTCGCCGACGCGGCGCTGGCCGCCCGGCTGCAAGGCGCGCTCGACAACAAGACCAAGCCTCAGGGCGCGCTCGGCCGGCTCGAAACGCTGGCCCTGCGCATCGGCGCCATCCTCGGCAGCGAGCAACCGGTGCTCCAGGCCCCGCAGATGCTGGTGTGCGCGGGCGACCACGGGCTGGCGGCGCGCGGTGTCTCGGCCTACCCGAGCGACGTGACCTGGCAGATGGTCGAGAACTTCCTGGCCGGCGGCGCGGCGGTGAGCGTGCTCGCACGCCAGCACGGCCTGGCGCTCACGGTGGTCGACTGCGGCGTGCGGCGCGACTTCCAGGCCCGGCTTGGGCTGGTGTCGCGCCGCATCGCCGAAGGCACTGCCGATGCGTCCGCCGGCCCCGCCATGAGCGCGGCGCAATGCGCGCAGGCCATCGCCAACGGGCGCGAGGTGGTGCGCGCGCTGCCGGGCAATGCGCTGCTGCTGGGCGAAATGGGCATCGGCAATAGCTCGTCGGCGGCACTGCTGCTGTCGCGGCTGGGCGGGCTGGACCTGGACGCCTGCATCGGCGCCGGCACCGGGCTGGATGCGGCCGGCCTGCAGCGCAAGCGCGAGGTGCTGCGACAGGTGCTCGCTTTGCACGCATCGGCCGTGGCCCCGCTGGATGCACTGGCGGCCTTCGGCGGTTTCGAGATCGCGACGCTGGTCGGCGCGGTGCTGCAGGCGGCCGAGGAGCGCCGCGTGATCGTGCTGGACGGCTTCATCGCCAGCTCCGCCGTGCTGGTGGCGCAGGCGCTGCGGCCCCATGTGGTGCAGCGCTGCGTGGCGGCGCATTGCTCGGCCGAACCGGGCCACGCGCTGCTGCTGGCGCACCTGGCGCTCGATCCGTTGCTGCACCTCGACCTGCGCCTGGGCGAAGGCTCGGGCGGGGCGCTGGTGTGGCCGCTGCTCGAGTCGGCCTGCCGCATCCTGCGCGAGATGGCCAGCTTCGAGGCGGCGGGCGTGTCGCGCAAGGACGCCTGAGGCCGGATGCCATCGATGAACGGCGTTCGCCACTTTCTTCTGGCGCTGCAGTTCTTCACGCGCGTGCCCGTCACCGGGCCGCTTGCGGCGTGGGTCGGCTTCAGCCCGCAGATGCTGCGCGCCAGCGCGGCGCACCTGCCCGGCATCGGCTGGCTGGTGGGCGCGGTGGCGGCGCTGGTGTTCGTGGGGGTGGGCATGGGCTTGCCCGGCGTGGGCGGGGCGTTGGCGGCCGCCGTGCTGAGCACCGTGGCCACGGTGATGCTGACCGGCGCCTTCCATGAAGACGGGCTGGCCGACGTGGCCGACGGCCTGGGCGGTTCCGCGAACCGCGACCGGGCGCTGGAGATCATGAAGGACTCGCGCATCGGCGCCTTCGGCGCGGTGGCGCTGGTGCTGGCCTTGGGCCTGAAGTTCGCGCTGCTCGCCGCGCTGGCCGCGCGCGGGTGGCAGGCGGCGGCCGTGGCCATCGTCGGCGCGCACGTGCTGTCGCGGCTGATGCCGCTGTTCCTGATCCGCTGGCTGCCCTATGTGGGCGACAGCGGGGCGAGCAAGGCGAAGCCGCTGGCGGACGCGATCAGCCGGGGCGCGCTGTGCATTGCCTTCATGTGGGCGGTCCCGGCCGTGGCGTTGCTGCTGTGCGCGCACGACGCGGCGCACGTGGGCGGAGCCCTGCTTGCGGCGGTGGCGGCGGCGGGCTGGATGGCGCGGCTGTTCGTGCGCCGGCTGCAGGGCTTCACCGGCGACGGCCTCGGCGCGACCCAGCAGGTCTGCGAACTGGCGATCTACCTCGCGCTGGCGTGGCACGCATGAGCCTTCCCCGAAGAACGCTCTGGCTCCAGCGCCATGCGCCGGTGGTGGCCGAACCCGGCCTCTGCTACGGCGCCACGAACCTCCAGGCGCACGCGCAGGCCACGCTGGCGGCCGCGCAGCGCATCGCGCCCTTGCTGCCCGCCGGGCTCCGCCTGCGCAGTTCGCCGCTGCGGCGCTGCGCCGAACTGGCCGATGCCATCGCGGCGCTGCGTCCCGACCTGGCTGTGCAGCACGACGCCCGCCTGGCAGAGATGAACTTCGGCGCCTGGGAGGGCCGGCCATGGTCGGCCATTCCGCGTCAAGACCTCGAGGCATGGACGGCCGACTTCGCCGACGCACCCGCCGGCGCCCACGGCGAGAGCGTGCGCGCCTTCATGCAGCGCGTGGCCGCCGCGCACGACGAATGGCTGGCCGGCGAAGGCGATGCGCTGTGGGTCACGCATGCAGGCGTGCTGCGCGCCGTGACGCTGCTGCAGCGCGGCGTTCGCTGCGCAGAAGCGGCTGCCGACTGGCCCGCGGGCGAGCTCGCCTTCGGCGGCTGGCTCACTTTCGACGATTCGCCCGGCCGCTGACGCACTGACGCCGCGGCGGCTACTTGCCGTTGTGCCCGCGTTCCAGCCGCATGCGTTCGGCCACGGCGTCGCGCCCGTGCGCGTCGAGCTTCAGGTAGATGTTCTTCAGGTGCCACTTCACCGTGTCGAGCGACAGGCCGAGCGTGAGCGCGATCTTCTTGTTCGGCATCGGCTGCACCAGCAACTCGGCAATTTCGGCCTCGCGCAGCGTGAGCAGCCGGGTCAGGCCTCGGTCGTCCTGAAAGCGGACGGCCGGCGGCACGGTGTGTTCGTCGCGCTGCGACCGCGCCAGCGCCTCGATGCGCTCGATGAAGAACACCAGCACGGGGTCGAGGCTGGGCACCGTGCGCGTGGCCTGGATCAAGTGCAATGCGTTGTCGTGGGCGCCCAGCAGGGTCTGCATCAGGCCCAGCCGGTGACCCATGCGAAGGGCCGCCCGGACGCGCGCGCACGAAGCCTCGGCGCGCCCGAGCCGGCGCTCGACCTCGGCCGCCTGCAGCTGCAGCGCGGTCACGAGGCCGACCTGGCCGCGCTGCCTGTAGCGCTGCGCCAGGGCCTCGATCTTCGACAGCGCCAGCTGCAGGGCGGCCGGCTGGCCCTCGTGCATGGCCATGCGGATGCGCGCCTGCTCCAGCACGTCGGCCACCTGCCGCAAGGCGCTCGACTCGGCGCCCGGACGCCGGGCATGCAGCGCCTCGATGTCCTGCAGGGACACCCGGGCCGCATCGGCGTCGTGCCGCGCCAGCTGGATCCGAAGCTGCTCGAGCAGCACGCAGGCCAGCGCGTGGTCCAGCCCCAGGCGCTGCAGGAGGCTCGCGGACTGCCCGAGGTGGGCGAGGGCTTCGCCCCACCGGCCGGCGGCCTGCTGCGCGCGGTTCGACACGATGATCATCCGCAGTGTGGTGTCGGGGATCAGCCCGTCCTGCGTGCCCGGCTGTTCCTCGATGAAACGCGCGGCCACCACCGGGCCTTGCTGTTCGTACAGCACCTCGGCCAGCAACTGGGCCGTCAGCCGCGCCGCCTCTGCGCAGCGCGTGCCGCGTTCCTGCATCTCGCGCAGCACGTTGCGGTAGATGCGTTCCGCGCGGTGCATCTGGCCTTCGATGGCGTAGGACAGGCCGATCAGGCACTGGCCCACCAGCGAGCCGAACAGCGTCTCGACGACGGGCTCGCCGTTGACCGTGGCCATCGGTTCGTCGTGCTGGATCTGCCGCGCCCGCTCGAACTCGCCGTTGCGCAGGTGCAGCCAGGTCAGCACGTTGCGCCGGCCGGCCCTGGAGAATTCGTCGGCGGCCGCCGGCGGTGCCAGCAGCTCGGGGAGCCGCTGCGCAAGCGCGTCGCTGTCGTCGTGCCGGATCGCGAGCAGGCAGTCGAGCAGGGTCAGCCGGTAGCGCATGGCGGGCGCGAGCTCGTGCGGCGCAGCGCGCAGCCGGGCGATGCTGCGCGCGCAGTCGTCCAGCCGGTAGTCGGCCAGCGCGACCCAGGCCGTCCACAGCCGCAGGTTGGCGTTGCCTTCCAGCGTCGCGGGGTCGAGTTGGCGCACCAGGGCGATGGCTTCGACCACCTGGCCCTGGACGAACAGCGCCGCCGCGCCGCGCTCGGCCAACCTGGTGGCCGTCTGCGTGTCGTTCGCGGCCAGCGCGTGCCGCACGGCCTGGTGGTGCATGCCCCTGACCGCGAGCGGTGGCCAGGCCTTCGCATGCAGCCTCAGGCGCTCGGCCTCGGGCCACGACGCCAGGCGCGCCAGCAGCACGCGGCGCAGCAGCGGGTGCAGTTGCCACCAGCGCTCGCCGGCCGGGCTTTGCGGCACGACCGACAAGAGGCCGTCGCGCGCCAGAGGGGCCAGCAACTCCGCGCACAGCGACGCACCGTACCCGGCGCCGGCCAGCTCGGCGCACAGCGATGCGCTGAAGCGGGTGGGGGCGGCGCAGAGGGTGAGCAGGCGCAGCTGCGTCGCGGAGAGCCGGGGAAAGACATGGGCGGCGAAATACGCGGCAAACGGCGCGAGCTCGGCCATGCCCTCGGGCGGAGGCAACAGCGGCTGCGTGCCGCGCCGGCGGCGCAACACGGCGCTCGCCAGCCGCAGCAGGCCCGGCCATCCCTGGCTCAGGCGATGGATGGCCGAGGCGGTGCGCTCGTCGATGTCGGGCAGGCGCATCCGCAGGTAGTCGATCGATTCCGGCAGGCTGAAGCGCAGGTCGTCGCTGCGCAGTTCCAGCGCGCTGTTCGACCCCGGGGCCGGTGCCAGCGTCGTCGGCAGGCTGTCTCGGCTGGCAAAGACACAGCGCAGGTTCGGCGGTGCGTACGCGACGAGCAGTTGCAAGGCGTTCAGCACGTTCTCGCTTTGTGCGCTGTGCACGTCGTCCACGATCAGCACGAGCTTGCGGCCATGGGCTGCAATGCCCTGCACCAGCGCGATGACCAGCCGCTCGATCGCGTCGGCGTCGGGGCGGGCGTGTGCCACGGCGCGCCGGGGAATCGCAGGGTCGACCGCGGCCAGGGCCGCCATGAGCGCCGTCATGAAATGCAGGTCGCCCTCCGCGAGGCTGTCCAGCTTCACCCAGGCGATGTCGGTGCCTGCGGCGACGAGTTCACGCTGCCAGGTGAGCAACAGCGAACTCTTGCCGAAGCCGGCGGGCGCCTGCAGCACGATGCAGCGGCGGTGGTCGGGCGCGGACAGCCGGGCGAGCAGGCCCTGACGGGCCAGCAGGCGGCGGCTTCGGGTGCGCAGTGAGGGTGTTCCGGGGTGGCGTGCAGCTTGCATCTGCCCCGGATTCTCATGCATCCCGCAGGCCATATGTATCCCATGTTCGAGGGTTTGCCCACCCCGCCCATCAAGGGTGGGGTGCAACGTGCAAAGGCGGCCGATGACGTGATGAACCACCATGGAGTCCTGCACATGTTCGATCTCTCGAATTTCAAAATCGGCGCCCGCCTGGGACTGGGTTTTTCGCTGTTGCTGTTGTTGCAACTCGTCATCGCGGGCATCGGCCTGCACGAGATGGCGAACCTGTCGGAGCGCATCGCGTTCGCGACCGAGGTGGGGGCGCGCAAGCTCGACCAGCTGAACAACGTGCAGTCGGCCATCGGCAAGCGGGCCATTGCGGCGCGCAACCTGGCCCTGGTGACGGACCCGGCCGCGCAGAAGGGCGACGTCGACCTGGTGGCGCGCTCCCAGCGCGAGATCGACACCGGACTGCAGAACCTGGCCACGGTCATGGCCGACGCGGGCTCCAGCAATGCCGACGAGCGCCAGATGCTGGACAAGCTGCGTGCCCTGGAGGCGCAGTACCTGCCCATTGCCACCAAGGTGCTGACGCTGGCGACCTCGAACCAGACCGAGGCAGCGGTCAAGGTGCTGACGCAGGAATGCATGCCGCTGCTCAACCAGGTGCTGGCGCATGTCTCCACCTTTCAGCAGTTGCTGAAGAAAAGCGCCGACGACAGTGCGGCGTCCGCCCAGGCGGCCTACCAGCGGGCCAAGTGGATCATCCTGTCGATCAGCGGCGCGTCGCTGGTGGGCGGGCTGCTGCTGGCGTTCCGCATGACGCGCTCCATCACCGTGCCGCTGGGCCAGGCGGTGACGGTGGCGCAGCAGGTGGCCTCCGGCGACCTGACGGCGCGCATCGAGGTGGCCGACAGGTCGGAGTCCGGCCTGCTGATGAACGCGCTGCGCTCCATGAACGACGAACTGGCCAAGGTGGTCGGGCAGGTGCGCGCGGGCACCAATTCCATCGCCACGGCGTCAGGCCAGATCGCCACGGGCAACCGCGACCTGTCGTCGCGCACCGAGGAGCAGGCCAGCTCGCTGGAGCAGACGGCGGCGTCCATGCAGGAGCTCACGTCCACCGTGAAGCAGAACGCGGACAACGCGCGCCTGGCCAACCAGTTGGCCGACTCGGCCTCCCAGGTGGCGTCGCGCGGCGGCGCGGTGGTCGACCAGGTGGTGGAGAAGATGGCGTCGATCAATGCGTCGTCCCGCAAGGTGGAGGAGATCATCGGCGTGATCGACGGCATTTCGTTCCAGACCAACATCCTGGCGCTGAATGCGGCGGTGGAGGCGGCCCGCGCCGGCGAGCAGGGGCGGGGCTTTGCCGTGGTGGCCTCGGAGGTGCGCAACCTGGCCCAGCGCTCGGCGGCGGCGGCCAAGGAAATCAAGACGCTGATCGGCGACTCGGTGAGCGAGGTTCACGCGGGCAGCGCGCTGGTCAACGAGGCCGGCAAGACCATGGAAGAAATCATGGGCAGCGTGCGGCGGGTGACGGACATCATGGCCGAGATCACCTCGGCCAGCCAGGAGCAGTCGACCGGCATCGAGCAGGTCAACGACGCCATCAAGCAGATGGACCGCACGACCCAGCAGAACGCGGCGCTGGTGGAGGAGGCCTCGGCCGCCGCGCAGTCGATGAACGATCAGGCCGCGGGGCTGGTCGACGCGGTCAGCATGTTCAAGCTGCGCTGAGCCTTCATCCGGTTGAGTCCGGCTCAGTTCTTCTGGCGCCACTGCGCGCGCCAGAGCTTTTCCAGTTGCGGTGCCAGCGCGGCCGGCGGCGCGCCGACCAGGCGGTTGCGCCCGTCGCGCTGCACCAGCCCGTAGATGCGGCCCGAGCCCTGGTCGTACAGGGCGACGGCGTTGTTGTCGTAGCAGTCGTGTGGCTTGCAGAAGGCGTGCAGCAGGTAGCGCGTGCCCTCGACCGTGACCCATTGCGGCTCGGGCGCCGGGCCTTCGCGGCGCACCAGCCATCGGTCGTTCTCGCGCGCGCCGAGCGCAGCGCGCCAGGCCTTCTGCATGGCAGGGCCCTGCGCCAGGGCGGCGGGGCTGCCGGTGGGCGGCGGCGGGGCCTTGGCGGCCGGGGCCTCGGCGGGCGGGGGCGCCGCGCGGGCAGCGCCGTCGCAGCGCCAGTAGCGCAGCTTCATCATCTCGGGACCGAGCTGGCCGGCAACGGGTTTGTCGGCGTCCAGCGTGATCGACTGGCCGCGCGCGTCGCGGTAGACCAGGAAGGTCATGACGCCCGCCTTGGGGGCCTCGCTGATCAGCGCCACGTCGAAGCCGGCCGGCGGCGGGCTGTTGCCGAAGAAGCTGTAGGCCGTTTGCGGCGCACGGCCGACCACGCGGCGCTTGCCGCTTTCGGCGATCAGCATGTCCTGGCGCACCTGCAGCGTGGGCGCGGAGGCGTCGGCGCAGGCGGTGGACCAGCGCCCGCCGTAGAGCGCCATGGCGTCGGGCTGCAGGCCGGCTGTTTGCTGCGACCAGGCCGCGGCCGGGAGCAGGGCTGCCAGCGTTGCGGCCGCAAGCAGCGTCGAGGAGTGCTTTGTCTGTGTCGTCATTCTTTGCGGGGTGGTCTAGCCGGTCGTGCCGGTCATGTCGCCTTGGGCGCGGGCGTCTTCGGCTTGTAGGCGCAGAAAGTGTGCACCGCACACTCCCAGCAGCGCGGCTTGCGCGCCACGCACACGTAGCGCCCGTGCAATATCAGCCAGTGGTGCGCGTGCAGGCGGTATTGCGGGGGCACGCGCTTCTCGAGCTTGAGTTCCACGTCCAGCGGCGTCTTGCCCGGCGCCAGGCCGGTGCGGTTACCCACGCGGAAGATGTGCGTGTCGACCGCGATGGTCGCCTCGCCGAAGGCCACGTTCAGCACCACGTTGGCGGTCTTGCGGCCCACGCCGGGCAGGGCTTCCAGCTCTGCGCGCGTGCGCGGCACCTCGCCGCCGTGCAGCACCACCAGCATGCGGCAGGTCTCGATCAGGTGCTTGGCCTTGCTGCGGTACAGGCCGATGGTCTTGATGTAGTCCTCGAGCCCTTCCACGCCCAGGTCGTAGATGGCCTGCGGCGTGTTCGCCACTGGAAACAACTTCGCCGTAGCCTTGTTCACACCCACGTCGGTGGCCTGCGCGGAGAGCAGCACGGCGGCCAGCAGTTCGAAGGGCGTGGTGTATTCGAGTTCGGTCCGGGGCTCGGGGTTGGCCGCCTGCAGGGTGGCGAAGAAGAGGGGGATGTTGTCTTTTTTCATGGAGCGGGGTCGGCGGTAGCGCAATATATCGTTGAAAGGACATGGCCCTACGCAGCTTTATTGCCCGCGGCTTTCGCGACAATGTCGCCCAGAAAGTGAGCCCGACCATGCAATTCGCCTCCCGCCTCGACAACGTCGAAACCTCCGCCATCCGCGAACTCTTCAAGCTGCTGGGCACGCCCGGCATCATCAGTTTCGCGGGCGGCTTTCCGGACAGCGCCATGTTCGACGTCGAGGGCCTCAGGGAGGCGAGCCAGAAGGCGCTCACCGAGGAACCCGGCGGCGCGCTGCAATACGGTGCCACCGAGGGCTACGAGCCGCTGCGCACGCAGCTCAGCGCCTTCATGAAGACCAAGGGCGTCGACGTCGACCCCAGCGGCCTGATCGTCACCACCGGCAGCCAGCAGGCGCTCGACCTGCTGGGCAAGACCATGATCTCGCCCGGCGACAAGGTGATCGTCGAAGGCCCGACCTTCCTGGCCACGATCCAGTGCTTCCGCCTGTACGGCGCGCAGCTCATCAGCGCGCCCATCGACGAGAACGGCGTGAAGACCGACGAGCTGGAAAAGCTCATCGCCGAGCACAAGCCCAAGTTCGTCTACCTGATCCCCACCTTCGGCAACCCCAGCGGCGCCATGCTGAGCCTGGAGCGCCGCAAGAAGGTGCTGGAACTGGCCGTGAAGTACCAGACGCTCGTGGTGGAAGACGACCCCTACGGCGACCTGTACTTCGGCGAGGCGCCGCCGCCGTCGATCCTGGCGCTCGCCAAGGACGTGCCCTTCAGCCGCGAACTCATTGCCCACTGCGGCAGCCTGAGCAAGGTGCTGAGCCCCGGCCTGCGCATCGGCTGGATGATCGCGCCGGCCGAGTTGCTGTCCAAGGCCACCATGTGCAAGCAGTTCAGCGACGCGCACACCAGCACCTTCGCGCAGGCCACCGCCGCGCAGTACCTCAAGAGCGGGCGCATGCCCGGCACGCTGGTGCATGTGCGCGAGGTGTACGGCCAGCGCGCCCAGGCCATGGGCGCTGCGCTGAAGCGCGAACTGGGCGACGCGGTGAGCTTCACGCAGCCCCACGGCGGTTTGTTCTTCTGGGCGCGCCTGACCGGCGCCAACGGCAAGCTGGCCGATGCCAATGTGCTGGCCAAGCGGGCGATCGAGAAGCTGGTGGCCTTTGTGCCCGGCGCGCCGTTCTTCGCCGAGAACCCCGATGTGGCCACCCTGCGCCTGAGCTTTGCCACGGCCGACGTGGCCAGGATCGAGGAAGGCGTCAAGCGCCTCGGCCAGGCGCTGTAACGCTCAGGCCATCAAGGGGAGCGGTGCAGCCGGGGCGCTGCCAGCAGGTTCAGGTTGTCCGCCACGGCCGCGTCCACGTTCGGATAGCGGCCTTTCATCTTGGACAGCGTCATGATGGTCTGCAGCGCCTTCAGGTCCTTGACCGTGGGCGCCACCTTGATCTGCGCAATGGCCGCGCTGGGGTTGCCACCGTTGATCAATGCCATCACCTTGCTTGCCCAGTCGTTCGCGCGCGCCATATTTTTCACCTGCTTTCAATAGAGCCGCCGACTGTACACAGGACGGCCGGGGGCCATTGGTTACCATCACCCATGAGAAAAACCTTTCAGCTTCAGGTCGAGGGCAAGCACCCCGACCGTCACCTCGAAGCCATCAAGCACGAGATTCGCAAGTACATCAAGCGTGAACGCCGGCGCGTTCTGCCCGAAGGCTCGGACTTCTGGGACTTCGATTGCAAGTTCGGCACAGCCGAGGAATCGGCCGAAGTTGTCCACCTTTCCGCCATTACCGGGCTGATCGACGGTGTGGTCAAGGAGGCCGGCACGCAGTTCTATGTCGAGGTCGTGGCCAAGCCGGGCAAGCGCAAGCCGCGCGCGCCGGGCGAAGGCGCCCCGGATTCGACCGAAGAATCCGAAGACTGAGACTGGCTCAGACCAGGGCCTGCGCCAACCGCAGGCCGTGCCGCTGCTCCGCATCCTGCAGCGAGCGCGCAATCGACGGGTGCAGCCGCACCCCGTTCGCAGCTTGCGCTTCCCGACGCTTCAATCCGCCTTCGCCCGGCAGCCGCACAGGCTTGGCCGGGTCGATGGGCGTGTTGTTGCGGCATTGCGCGGCCACGTGGTCCATCTGGCGCAGAAACGCCTCCTTGCCGCCGAAGGCGTTCAGGTCGTGCAGCGTGATGTGCACCGTTGCACCCCAGCCTTCGGGCGGATCGGCCCGGCCGTGGCCTGCGAGGCCGGCCGTGAGCGTTTCCACCAGCAGCGCCATGCCGTAGCCCTTGTGGCCGTGGCTCAGGCCACCCACGGGCAGCAGTGTGCCGGGCGGCTGGTCGAACAGCACCTGCGGGTTGTTCGACGGCTTGCCGGCGGCGTCGATCAGCCAGTCCTCGGCGAAGGTCTCGCCGGCCGCGCGCTTGCGGTTGCTCATGCCGTTGGTGGTGATGGAGGCCGAGATGTCGACCATCACGCCGCCCTGCGACAACGGGAAGCCCATGGCCAGCGGGTTGGGCGTGAACACGGCCTGCGTGCCGCCGAAGGGGGCGACGCTGGCCGCGTTGGGGTCGGAGCAGGCCAGCAGCATGAGCATGTCTTCCTGCAGCGCGCGCAGCATGTAGACCGCGAGGCAGGCGATGTGGTGGCTGCGGCGGATGACGAGCGAGGCCGTGCCCAGTTCGCGGGCGCGCGGCACCAGCAGGTCCATGGCCTGGTCCATGAGCCAGGGGCCGGGCAGGCGCTTGCCGTCCCACAGCACGGCGGCGGGGCGGTCCGACAGCAGCTCGGGAGCGCCGTCGCGGGTCATGCCGCCCGATTCCAGTTCTTTCACATAGCCGGCCAGCAGCGCGAGGCCGTGCGTGTCGTGGCCCAGCAGGTCGCCTTCGACCAGGGTGCGGGCCACGCTGTCGGACTTGGATGCTTCGAGTCCGGCTTTTTGGAGGAGGGCGCTGGCGTAGTCCTTGAGTGCGTCGGCGCGGTAGAGCGGGGCGTCGGCTGCGGCGTCGGTCATTCCAGGATCTCCAGCACGCGGTCCAGCCCGCCTTCGTTGATCGCCACCATGGCCTGTTCGCGCACCTTCGGCTTGGCGTGATAGGCCACCGAGAGGCCGGCCTCGCCCATCATCGGCAGGTCGTTGGCACCGTCGCCCACCGCAATGGTTTCCTGCGCGGAGATGCCCATGAGCGACGCCACTTCCAGCAGCGTGCGGCGCTTTTCGGCGCCGTCGCAGATGTCGCCCCAGCTTTGCGTGACCACTTTGCCCGTGAGCTTGCCGTCGGCCTCGTCGAGCAGGTTGGAACGCGCGAAGTCAATGCCCAGGCGGTCCTTCACGCGGTTCGCGAAGAAGGTGAAGCCGCCCGACACCAGCAGCACTTTCAGCCCCACCTTCTTGCAGGCCGCGACCAGTTCGGCCGCGCCGGGGTTCAGCTTCAGGCGCTCGTCGTACACCTGCTGCAAGGCTTGCACGGGCACGCCCTGCAGCAGCGCCACGCGGCGGTGCAGGCTCTCCTTGAAGTCCTTGATCTCGCCGCGCATCGTGGCTTCGGTGATGGCGGCCACCTCGGCCTTTTTGCCGACAGCGTCGGCAATTTCGTCGATGCATTCGATGTTGATCAGCGTCGAGTCCATGTCGAACGCAATCAGCTTGAAGTCGGCGAGCTTCAGTGGCGGCTTCACGCGCTGGAGGACGAGGCCGGGAGAGATTTCTTGAATGGCGCTGAAGGGGCTCATGCTGGGGCGGGTTCCTTGACGATGGGTTGTCCGAGGCTGCGCAGCACGTCGCGCACCATCTGCGCACGCTCCTTCGGCTCCTTGAGTTCGCGCTCGATGCGCAGCTTCTCGTTGCCGGCGAGCTTGATGTGCTTGTTCTTCTGGATCAGCTGGATGATCGCCATCGAATCGACCGGCGGATCCTTCTTGAACGTGATGTTGATGATGCCCGGCGCGGCATCGACCTTGATCACGCCGTAGGGGCGCGCCAGCACGCGCAGGCGGTGCGTGTCGATCAGCGTCTGCGCCTGCGGCGGCAGCTTGCCGAAACGGTCGACGATTTCCTCGAGCAGCGTGTCGATCTGGTCGGGCGTCTTCGCGGTGGCCAGCTTCTTGTAGAACGACAGCCGCAGGTGCACGTCGCCGCAGTAGTCGTCGGGCAGCAGTGCGGGGGCGTGCAGGCTGATCTCGGTGGTGACCGACAGCGGCGACAGCAGGTCGGGCTCCTGCCCGGCCTTGAGCGCGCGCACGGCCTCGCTGAGCATCTCGTTGTAGAGCTGGAAGCCGATTTCCATCATGTTGCCGCTCTGGTTCTCGCCCAGCACCTCGCCGGTGCCGCGGATTTCCAGGTCGTGCATGGCGAGGTAGAAGCCGGAACCCAGCTCTTCCATCTGCTGGATGGCGTCCAGGCGTTGCGCGGCCTGCTTGGTCAGGCCTTCGGTGTCCGGCACCATCAGGTAGGCATAGGCCTGGTGGTGCGAGCGCCCGACGCGCCCGCGCAGCTGGTGCAGCTGCGCCAGGCCGAACTTGTCGGCGCGGCTCATCACGATGGTGTTGGCGGTCGGCACGTCGATGCCGGTCTCGATGATGGTCGAGCACAGCAGCAGGTTGTAGCGCTGCGCCACGAAGTCGCGCATCACGCGTTCCAGCTCGCGCTCGGGCATCTGGCCGTGGGCCACGGCGATGCGCGCCTCGGGCAGTATCTCTTCGAGCTTCTGGCGCCGGTTCTCGATGGTCTCGACCTCGTTGTGCAGGAAGTACACCTGCCCGCCGCGCTTGAGCTCGCGCAGCACGGCCTCGCGGATCACGCCGGTGCCTTCGTTGCGCACGAAGGTCTTGATGGCCAGGCGCCGTTGCGGCGCGGTGGCAATCACGCTGAGGTCGCGCAGGCCTTCGAGCGCCATGCCCAGCGTGCGCGGAATGGGTGTGGCGGTGAGCGTGAGCACGTCGACCTCGGCCCGCATGGCCTTCATCGCCTCTTTATGGCGCACGCCGAAGCGGTGCTCCTCGTCGATGATGAGCAGGCCCAGGTTCTTGAACTTGATCGACGGCGACAGCAGCTTGTGCGTGCCCACCACGATGTCGACCGTGCCCTCGGCCAGCCCCTTGGCGGCGGCGTTGATTTCCTTGGTCGAGCGGAAGCGGCTCATCTCGGCCACGCGCACCGGCCACTTGGCGAAGCGGTCGACCAGCGTCTGGTAGTGCTGCTCGGCCAGCAGCGTGGTCGGCGCCAGGAAGGCCACCTGCTTGCCGCCGGTGATGGCGATGAAGGCGGCACGCAGCGCGACCTCGGTCTTGCCGAAACCCACGTCGCCGCAGACCAGGCGGTCCATCGGCTGGGGCGAGATCATGTCCTGCACCACGGCGTGGATCGCGGCCTTCTGGTCGGCGGTTTCCTGGAAGCCGAAGTCGTTGGCGAACACTTCGTAGTCGGCGGCCGAGTAGCGGAAGGCATGGCCTTCGCGCGCGGCGCGGCGGGCGTAGATGTTGAGCAGCTCGGCGGCGGAGTCGCGCACCTGTTCGGCGGCCTTGCGCTTGGCCTTTTCCCATTGGCCGGAGCCCAGCCTGTGCAGCGGGGCCTCGTCGGCGCTGACGCCGGTGTAGCGGCTGATCTGGTGCAACTGGCTCACGGGCACGTAGAGCGTGGCCTTGTCGGCGTACTCCAGGTGCAGCATTTCCTGCAGCAGCGGCTTGCCTTCGGCATCCACGCCCTGGCCCAAGTCCATGTGGATCAGGCCGCGGTAGCGGCCGATGCCGTGGGCGGTGTGGACCACCGGGTCGCCGACGTTGAGCTCCGACAGGTCCTTGATCAGCGCCTCGACGTCGCTGACCTGTTCTTGCCGCTTGTTGCGCCGGCGCGTGGTGGGCGCGGTGGCGAACAGCTCGGTCTCGGTGACGAGGTCGATGGCCTGCTCGCGCCAGGCGAAGCCCGAGGCCAGCGCGGCGGTGACGATGCCGACTTTTTCGTCGGTGGACGCTTCGAACTCGGCCAGCGAATCGAAGGCCGGCGGGCTGACGCCGCTGGCGCGCAGGAAGTCGAGCAGGCTCTCGCGGCGGCCGTCGCTCTCGGCGATCAGCAGCACGCGGTGGGGGGTGGCCTTGATGTGGGCCTTCAGTCCGACCAGCGGGTCTTCCGCGCCGCGCACCACGGCGAAAGGCGGCAGCTTGTCGAACTCGGCGTACGGTGTTTCGGTGGGGGCGTCGCCGCGGATGGCGAGTTGCGCATAGGGCTTGGCCCGTTGATAGAACTGCTCGGCGTTCAGGAACAGCGCCTCCGGCGGCAGCGCTGGGCGTTCGGGGTCGCCTTGCACCAGCCGGTAGCGCTCGTTCGTGTCCTGCCAGAAATGCTGGAACGCGGGTTCGAGGTCGCCGTGCAGCACCACGGTGGCGTCGGGGCCCAGGTAGTCGAACACGGTGGCCGTCTCGTCGAAGAACAGCGGCAGGTAGTACTCGATGCCGGCGGTGGCCACGCCGTTGCCCATGTCCTTGTAGATGCGGCTCTTGGTCGGGTCGCCTTCGAGCAGCTCGCGCCAGCGGCTGCGAAAGCGCCCGCGCGCGTCGTCGTCCATCGGGAATTCGCGCCCCGGCAGCAGGCGCACCTCGGGCACGGGGTACAGGCTGCGCTGGGTGTCGGGGTCGAAGGTGCGGATCGAATCGATCTCGTCGTCGAACAGGTCGACGCGGTAGGGCACCAGCGAGCCCATGGGAAACAGGTCGATCAGCCCGCCGCGCACGGCGTACTCGCCCGGGCTCACCACCTGGGTCACATGGCTGTAGCCGGCCAGCGTGAGCTGGGCCTTGAGCTTGGACTCTTCCAGCTTCTGCTTGGCCTTGAAGTGGAAGGTGTAGCCGGCCAGGAAGGACGGGGGCGCCAGGCGGTAGAGCGCGGTGGTGGCGGGCACCAGCACCACGTCGGCCTCTTTCTGGCTGATGCGCCACAGGGTGGCCAGTCGCTCGCTGATCAGGTCCTGGTGCGGCGAAAAGCTGTCGTAGGGCAGCGTTTCCCAGTCGGGGAACAGCGCGCAGCGCAGGTCGGGCGCGAAGAAGGCGATTTCGTCGATGAGCCGCTGCGCGTCGTTGGCGTCGGCGGTGAACATCGCCGTGGCGCGCCCCGCGGCTTTCTCGCGCATGGCCAGCTGCGCCAGCAGCAGTGCGTCGGCCGACAACGGGGGGCGCGGCAGCGTGAAACGCTTGCCCGCCGTGAGGTGGGGGAGGTCCATGGAACGCTTAAAAAATGCACAACACCCCGCGCCGGCTGGCGAGGGGTGTGTGAGGCCGTCAATTCTAGAATGGCTGCCCTTTGTTCGCTTGTCGGCCGTTGCCGACGCTGGGCCCTCATGTCCTCTTCCCGACTTTTCGTGCTGATCCCGTGCGCCGGCTCCGGCCACCGCGCGGGCCATGCGCAGTCCGCCGTTCCCAAGCAGTACCGGCGGCTGGCCGGTGCGCCGATGGTGGCCCACACGCTGGAAGCCTTCCGTGCACTGGCGGGCCGGTTCGCCGGGCTGGCGCTGGTGGTGTCGCCGGACGACCGCGAGGTGGATGCGGCGCTGCCGCGCTTTCCCGCGGACAACGAGTACCTGCTGCGCGTAGGCGGCGTGACCCGCGCGGCCACGGTGCGCAACGGCCTGGCGGCGTTGCGCCAGAAGGGCGCCGGGGCGCACGACTGGGTGCTGGTGCACGACGCGGCGCGCTGCCTCGTCACTTCGAGCCAGATCGAGGCGCTGGTCGCGGCCTGCGAGCACGACGCGGTGGGAGGCCTGCTGGCGCACCGGCTGGCCGACACGCTGAAGGCATCGACGACCGAGGGCCGCGTGTCGCAGACCCTGTCGCGCGCCGACAAGTGGCTGGCCCAGACCCCGCAGATGTTCCGCATCGGCATGCTGCTCGATGCGCTGGAGCGCACCGGCGACGCCGTGACCGACGAGGCCGGCGCCATCGAGGCCATCGGGCTGTCGCCGCTGCTGGTGCCGGGCAGCGCGCAGAACTTCAAGGTGACGTTCCCCGAAGACTTTGCACTGGCCGAGGCGTTGTTGCTGGCCCGCAAGAAGGACATGGCATGACGGCGCCTTTCAACATCCGTGTGGGCGAGGGCTGGGACGTTCACCAGCTGGTGGCCGGGCGAAAGCTCATCCTGGGCGGCATCGAGGTGCCGCACACCACCGGCCTGCTGGGGCATTCGGACGCCGACGTGCTGCTGCACGCCATCACCGACGCGCTGTTGGGCGGGGCGGGGCTGGGCGACATCGGCCGGCATTTCCCCGACACCGACCCGCAGTTTCGCGGTGCCGATTCGTCGGTGCTGCTGGCCGAGGCGGCGCGCCGGGTGCGCGCGGCGGGCTGGGACATCGGCAACGTCGACAGCACCGTGATCGCGCAGGCGCCCAAGCTGGCGCCGCACATTCCGCTCATGTGCCGGCGCATCGCCGACACCCTGGGCGTGGCGTTGGAGCAGGTGAATGTGAAGGCCAAGACGGCCGAGAAGCTCGGCCCGGTGGGCGAGGGCCGCGCAATGGAAGCGCGCGCGGCCGTGTTGCTGCACCGCTGAGGTGCCGCTGAGGCGGGATCAGCGGCTCAGCGGATCAACCCAGGGTCGCCTTCTTGCCGCCCTGCGGCTCGCCCGGCTTGGGCGTGGGCATGGCGCGCGGCATCCGGATGTGCGCCGCCAGGCCGCGGCCCGGCGTGCTGGTGAGCGCGAAGGTGCCGCCCATGCGCTCGATGTTCTTCGCCACGATCGACAGGCCCAGCCCCGCACCGGCCGCCGAGGTACGCGCCGCGTCGCCGCGGAAGAAGGGCTTGGTCAGCTGCGAGAGCAGGCCGGGCTCCACGCCCGCCCCGTGGTCGCGCACCTTGATCAGCACGGCGTCGTTGTTGGCCTGCGCCTGGATCGTGACGTCGGCCACGCCGGTGGACGGTGTCTTGCCGTAGCGCCGCGCGTTCTCCACCAGGTTCGAAATGACGCGCGTGAGTTCGACCTCGTCGCCCATCACCCGCAGGTCGGGCGGGACCTCGACCTTGATGTTCATCTCCTCGTAGTCCTGCACGGCGTAGGTGCAGGCGTCGACCACGTCGCGCAGCAGCACCGGCCGCGGATCGACATGGTCGGGCCGCGCGTAGTCGAGGAACTTGTCGATGATGGCGTCGAGCTGGGCGATGTCGGCCGCCATGTGGTCGCGCGCATCTTCGTCGGCCACGCTCATCTCGGTTTCCAGCCGCAGCCGGGCGAGCGGCGTGCGCAGGTCGTGCGAGATGCCGGCCAGCATGATGGCGCGGTCCTGCTCGATCTTGGCGAGCTGGTCGGCCATGCGGTTGAAGCCGATGTTGACCGCGCGAATTTCGTTGGTGCGCGCGCGCTCGTCGAGCCGGTGCGCCTCGTACTCGCCTTCGCGCACCTGCATGGTGGCGCGCGACAGCTGCTTGAGCGGCAGGTTGATGAGCCGCGTGATCAGCGCCGCACCGGCCAGCGACAGCGCCATGGCCGTGCTGAGCCACACCAGCCAGGTGCGCCCGCCCACGCGGCTGAAGCGCGTGGGGTCGAGCAGCAGCCAGTAGGTGTCGCTCTCGATGGTGAAGCCGATCCACAGGCCGGCCTCGTCGTTCACGCGGCTGGCCACCGTGGTGCCTTCTCCGAGCTGGTCGATCAGCTCCTCGGTCACGCGAAGGTCGAGCGCGCCGCTGGTGTAGGGCTGGAAGCGGTCGTTGGGCTCGCGCGGCAGGATGCGCACGCCCTCCTGGTCGGCCAGTGTCTTGATCAGCGACACCCGCGTGATGGCGTCCGAATACACCAGCGCCGCGCGCGTGAGGTTCACGAGCGAGGCGATCTGGTGGGCGGTTTGAATGGCGCGCGGCTCGTACTCGAGCGAGCGGAAGGTCTGCAGCCAGGCGACCGTGCAGCCGATCAGCAGCAGCGCCAGCAGGAAGAAGGTGCGCCAGAAAAGGCTGAAGCCCAGCTTGAGGCCGGGGCGACGGTCGCGCGCCGCGCTCGCCTCCAGCGGGCTCGGCATCGTGACCTGTGCGCCGTCCTCCTGCGAGTGGCCCGGTCTGGCGGATTGGCCGATGGCCACCTCTCAGCGGCGCGTCAGGCCGCGCCGTCCGGCACGAACACGTAGCCCACGCCCCAGACGGTCTGGATGTAGCGTGGCGCCGCGGCGTCGGACTCGACCAGCTTGCGCAGGCGCGAGATCTGCACGTCCAGGCTGCGGTCAAAGGGCTCGAACTCGCGCCCGCGCGCCAGCTGGGCCAGCTTTTCGCGCGACAGCGGTTGACGCGGATGGCGCACCAGCGCCTTCAGCATCGCAAACTCGCCGGTGGTCAGCGAGAGTTCTTCGCCATCCTTCTTCAGGGTGCGCGAGCCGAGATCGAAGGCGAACGGACCGAAGGTGACGGTCTCGTTCTCCGTGGAAGGCGCGCCCGGGGCTTCGAGCGGCGGACGGCGGCGCAGCACCGCGTGCACACGGGCCAGCAGTTCGCGCGGGTTGAAGGGCTTGCCCAGGTAGTCGTCGGCGCCGACCTCGAGGCCGACGATGCGGTCGACGTCCTCGCCCTTGGCGGTGAGCATGATGATCGGGGTGCGGTCGTTGGCGGCACGCAGGCGGCGGCAGACCGAGAGGCCGTCTTCGCCGGGCATCATCAGGTCGAGCACGATCAGGTCGACCGTGTCGCGCAACAGGATGCGGTTGAGCGCCTTGCCGTCCTCGGCCACGATCACTTCGAATCCTTCCTGCGTCAGATAGCGGCGCAGGAGGTCGCGGATGCGGGCGTCGTCGTCGACGATCACGATCTTGTCGGTGCGAGCGGGAACTTGAGTCATTTCTACAACGATGAATTTGTAACAGCGCCGATTCTGAAGGCGTTGTGCGCTCGGAGCGGCGGATTTACTTATGGTTTGACACTAAGTTACAAAACTTGCGGACGCTCGCGGTCTAGTCATCCGGCGTGCGCACAGAGGTGGCAAAGTTCCTCTTGCCATATGACTTCTGATCAATGAGACCCACTTTTTTCGTTCTGCCACTTGCCCTTGTTTTCGTCTGCGGTCCCTCGCAGGCGGTGTCCGGCGATTTCCTCAGGGTAGGGGAGGTGCGCCGCAGCGAAGTGCGTGATGCCGTGGCGGCCCACCGGGCAGCGCAGCGCGAGGAGGTGCAGCGTGAAGAGGCTGCCGCCGGCCGGCGGCTCACCGCGGCCGAACTGTTCGAGCTGCGCCAGCAGGTGCGCGGGCAATGGACCCCGCCCGCTGCGGGGGCTCTGGCCGTTTCGGCAGAATCGCAGCCGGCCGAGCGCATCGTGCCGGCTGTGCCCCTCGTGCAGCCTTCACCGTCGACGACCTCGAGTTCCCTGACCGCGCCGCGCAGCCAGCGGCGCTGAGGCGCTTTCGAAGCACCATCGAGGCACGCCGAGCCTGCTGTCGCAGGCCTGTCCTTCATACCAATTCCTGGGGAGATATTCGTCTTGAAAAAAATCAAATTGCTTGCGGCCTGCGCCGCCCTCGCCGTGGCCGGCACCGCGCTGGCTCAGAACGTCGTCGCGCCGGCGCCGCAGAACGTGCTGCAACTGACGGCCTCCGGCACCGTCGAGGTCCAGCAGGACTTGCTGAGCATGACGCTGTCGACCACCCGCGAAGCGACCGACGCGGCCACCGTGCAGTCGCAGTTGAAGGCCGCGCTCGATGCCGCGCTGACCGAAGCGAAGAAGAGCGCCCAGCCCGGTCAGCTCGACGTTCGCACCGGCAATTTCAGCCTGTCGCCGCGCTACACCAAGGACGGCAAGATCAACGGCTGGCAGGGTTCGAGCGAACTGGTGCTCGAAGGGCGCGACTTTCCGCGCATCACCCAGGCAGCGGGCCGCATCACCACGCTCACCGTGGCCAATGTGGGCTTCGGCCTGAGCCGCGAGCAGCGCGCCAGGACCGAGACCGAGGCGCAAACCACCGCCATCGAAAACTTCAAGCAGAAGGCCGGCGAACTGGCCAAGGGCTTCGGTTTCGGTGGCTACACGCTGCGCGAGGTGTCGGTGAACGCCAGCGACAGCGGCCCGGTCCGCCCGCGCATGATGGCGATGCAGGCCAAGTCGTATTCGTCCGACGCGGCGGTGCCGGTCGAGGCCGGCAAGACCAGCGTGGTGGTGAGCGTGTCGGGCGCGGTGCAGCTCAAGTAAGCGCAAGGAGATGCAGTCGGGCCGCCGCCGCTTACCGTTGGGCTAACCCCTACTGGGCAGTCCAGCCGCCGTCCATGGCCCAGGCCACGCCGCGAACCTGGTCGGCTGCCGGCGAGCACAGGAAGACGGCCAGGCCGCCCAGCTGCTCGACCGTGGTGAACTGCAGCGAAGGCTGCTTTTCGCCCAGCAGCTCGATCTGGGCCTGCGCGGCGGTGATGCCTTCGCGCGCCGCGCGGTCGTCGATCTGCTTTTGCACCAGCGCCGTCAGCACCCAGCCGGGGCAGATGGCGTTGGCGGTGACACCCGTGGTCGCGGTTTCGAGCGCGACCGACTTGGTCAGGCCGACGATGCCGTGCTTGGCCGCCACATAGGCCGACTTCTGCGCCGAGGCCACCAGGCCGTGGGCCGACGCGATGTTGAGCACGCGGCCCCAGTTGGCTTCGCGCATCGCGGGAATCGCCAGGCGCGTGGTGTGGAAGGCGCTGGTGAGGTTGATGGCGATGATGGCGTCCCAGCGTTCGGTGGGAAAGTCTTCGATCTTGGCGACGTGCTGGATACCGGCGTTGTTCACCAGGATGTCGACGCGGCCGAACTTCGACGCGGCGAACTTCATCATGTCCTCGATCTGCCCGGGCTTGCTCATGTCGGCGTCGTGGTACTCGGTGCGCACGCCGAGCGCCTCGATCTGCGACTTGGGGGCTTCGGCGTCGCCGAAGCCGTTGAGCACGATGTTCGCGCCCTGTTGGGCGAGTGCCTTGGCAATGGCGAGGCCAATGCCGCTGGTGGACCCCGTGACAAGCGCGGTTTTGCCTTTGAGCATGTAGATCAATCTCCGGATGAATTAGGATGCGACGAGACCATTATCCGCACCAGAACGACCTCGTTTTCATGACCGAACCGACGCTTCATCACGTGGCGTGCGACGACGCCCAGGGCGGCCATCGCATGGCCTATTGGCAATGGGGCGACGCACGCAGCGCGCATGTCGTGGTCTGCGTGCACGGCCTGACCCGGCAAGGGCGCGATTTCGATGCGCTGGCGCAGGCCATCGTGGCGCGCGCCGGCGGCAAGGTGCGCGTGGTCTGCCCCGACGTGGTGGGGCGCGGGCGCAGCGACTGGCTGCGCGATCCGAACTTCTATCAGGTGCCTGTGTATGCGGCCGACATGGTGGCGCTGGTTGCGCAACTGCACCGTGAACAGGCGATCGACACGCTCGACTACGTCGGCACCAGCATGGGCGGGCTGATCGGCTTCGTGCTGGCAGGCCACAAGGAGCTGCCGCTCGCGCGGCCCATTCGCCGATTCGTCGCCAACGACGTCGGCCCGACCATCGAGCCGGCCGCGGTGCAACGCATCGGCGCCTATGTGGGCAAGAGCGGCTCGTATGCGAGCGTGCAGGCCGCGGCCGATGCCATGTGGGCACTGTCGACCACCTTTGGTCCTCACACGCCTGCCCAGTGGCTGGCGCTGTCGCAGCACATGGTGGTGCCTGCGTCGCAGCGCAATGCCGAGGGCTCGGCCAAGGTCGATGCGGCTGCCGGTGCCGACGACGCCGCGGGCGCGTGGCTGCTGCATTACGACCCCGCCATCGGCGTGGCGCTTCGCGCCATCACGCCCGAGGCGGCGGCCCAGGGCGGCGCGATCATGTGGAGCCTGTATGACGCCATCGAGGCTCGCACGCTCGTCACGCGCGGTGCTGTGTCCGATCTGCTGTCGCGCGAAACGGCCCTGGCCATGACACAGCGCGGTCCGCATGCGGCGCTGGTCGAGTTCGAAGGGGTGGGCCACGCGCCCACCTTCGTCGACCCCGCGCAGATTGCCGCAGTCACTGGCTTCCTGTTCGATTGAGCGACGTGAAGCGCGATTCCTCGAGCCTTCAGACGGCGCCGTTGTCCGACGCGGCAATGGTCGACTATCCGTTGTCCGCGGCCACGGCCGACCGCACGCCGGTGATGGAGAACATGCTGGCCCGTGCGCGTGCGTTCGCCGAGCCGCTGATTGCCGACGAAAAGCTCGACACGGGCGAGAACACGCTCGCACATGCCGATGCCGTGGCCGCCATCGTCGCCAAGATGGGGGGCTCCGAGGCCATGCAGGCCGCGAGCTACCTGGTGTACGCCTGCCAGCACCTGAACCGCCCGCAGGAAGTGATCGCCAAGGTGTTCGGCGACAACTTCGCGGCGCTGGCGGTCGAGACCACCAAGCTGGTGCGTGTGCAGGAGCAGGCACGCTCGGCCGCGCAGGCGCACCAGATCGAAGGCGCGAACGCGCAGACAGAAAACGTGCGCAAGATGCTGCTGGCGTTCTCGCGCGACCTGCGCGTGGTGATGCTGCGGCTGGCGTCGCGCCTGCAGACCTTGCGGCACGCCGCCGCGAGCAAGCAGCCCGCGCCCGAGAGCGTGGCGCGCGAGTCGCTGCAGGTTTTTGCGCCGCTGGCCAACCGGCTTGGCATCTGGCAGGTGAAGTGGGAAATCGAAGATCTTTCGTTCCGCTTCCTCGAGCCCGAAACCTACAAGCTGATCGCGCGGCTGCTCGACGAGAAGCGCATCGAGCGCGAAGGGCACATCGAGCAACTGCGTTCGCAACTGGAGCGCGAACTGCAGGAGGAGGGCGTGAAGGCCACCGTGCAGGGGCGCCCGAAGAACATCTACAGCATCGTGAAGAAGATGCGCGGCAAGTCGCTCGACTTCGCGCAGGTCTTCGACATCCTTGCGCTGCGCGTGGTGGTGCACGACGTCAAGGATTGCTATGCAGCCCTGGCGTGGGTGCATTCGCATTTCCAGCCGATCGACGAAGAATTCGACGACTACATCGCGCGGCCCAAGCCCAATGGCTACCAGTCGCTGCACACGGTGGTGCGCGAGCTCGTCGAGGGCAAGGCGGGCAAGCCGATCGAGATCCAGATCCGCACCGAAGAAATGCACGACCACGCCGAGCATGGCGTGGCTGCGCACTGGGCCTACAAGGAGGCAGGCCACAAAGGCTATGCCGGCGTGTGGGCCAGCGGCGAGTACGACGCGAAGATCGCGGTGCTGCGGCAACTGCTGGCGTGGGAGCGCGATCTGTCGGGCGGGCTGCAGGGACAGGGGCTGTTCGACGACCGCATCTATGTGCTGACGCCGGACGCCGCCATCGTCGAGCTGCCCCAGGGCGCCACACCGGTCGACTTTGCCTACACCGTGCACACGACGCTGGGCCACCGCTGCCGCGGTGCGCGGGTCGATGGCGCGATGGTGCCGCTGAACACGCCGTTGTCGAACGGGCAGACGGTCGAGATCATTGCCGCCAAGGAAGGCGGACCTTCGCGCGACTGGCTCAATGCGGAGCTGGGGTATCTGGCCAGCCACCGCGCCCGTGCCAAGGTGCGCGCATGGTTCAACGCACAAATCACGCACGAGACGGTGGCGCGCGGACGCGAGGCGGTAGAAAAGCTGCTGCAGCGTGAAGGCAAGACGGCCATGCGCCTGGAAGACCTGGCTTCGCAGCTGGGCTTCAAGTCGGCGGACCACCTGTTCGAAGTGGTGGGCAAGGACGAGTTCTCGCTGCGCAACATCGAGACGCTGCTGCGCCCGCCAGAGCCTGCGCCGGGTCCGGACGATGGCGTGCTCATCAAGAAGGCGCGCGGCAGCGAGAAGTCGGGCAAGGGCGGTGTGTTGGTGGTGGGCGTGTCGTCATTGATGACGCAACTCGCCAAATGCTGCAAGCCCGCGCCGCCCGATGCCATTCGCGGCTTCGTCACGCGAGGGCATGGCGTCAGCGTCCACCGCAGCGACTGCAGCAACTTCCGCACGATGGCAGTGAAAGACGGCGAGCGCGTGATCGACGTGGAATGGGGCATGCCCAAGAAGGGCACGGAAGTACCGGTCTATGCAGTCGACGTGGCTGTGGAAGCGGCCGACCGCCAGGGGCTGCTGCGCGATATCTCCGACGTGTTCGCACGAGAGAAGATGAACGTGATCGGCGTGCAGACGCAGTCGATCAAGGGAACGGCATGGATGACCTTCACGGTTGAAATCGCCGATGCCGCGAGGCTTGCGCAGGTTCTTGGCGTGGTCACTGCAGTGATTGGTGTGCGATCTGCGCGTCGCCGCTGAAAAGCGTGATTTCTCCTGCTACAATAAACGCTTCTCGGACACATCCTTAGGCGCGTAGCTCAGCTGGTTAGAGCACCACCTTGACATGGTGGGGGTCGTTGGTTCGAGTCCAATCGCGCCTACCAATTTCTGTTCGATACCGGCCAACCACCGGATCCATCGAACAGAGCAGACACCGGGTTCCCCGGTGTCTTTATCGTCCTCAGTGGTGATGCAGAAAAGACCTTGGTACATCTTGTTGTGCTACCTTGATCACATTGCAACCCATTTCCAAATTTCTTGATAAGCGATCAGATGAATACGCGATCAACGCTGGTTGATCGGGCTCATGCCGACAAGCGCCTTGCTGCATTGTTGAGGCAGGCTCCCCTTGAGTTTGCGCGTGCCGTCTACGGCATCAACGACCATGCAGCCGGCCGCACCGAAACCATGGCTGCGCGTGAAGTGGCGCGCGCCCAACGTCTGGGTGTGCCGCTGACGGAGGAGCGCGCCGAACAGCGTGCCCGCGCCTACTTGCCGACGGTGGGTCAAGAGCACTGCCCGCGTTGCTGGGTGGTCTATGGGCAGAAAACCCCGCTTCATTTTCGCGAAGCCACGCAAGATCGGGCCGAGACCGCGTCCTGCCACTCGTGCGGTGCGGAGTACGCGGCATCGCAGGACTGAAAGAGCAGCGCGCGGTCAGGGTAAACCTTGTCGCGGCGCAGCAAAACCGCTCCCTAGAATCATCCGATGACATGGGCGTCCATGTGAAGGAGTCCGCAGTGCAGAGCAAGAAGTCCGGGGTCAAACCGGTACAGCGTGTGATCAAGAAGTACCCGAACCGAAGGCTCTACGACACCGAGACATCCACGTACATCACGCTCGCCGAGGTGAAGCAGCTGGTCATCCAGAGCGCCCAGTTCGTGGTGCGTGATGCCAAGACCGGCGACGACCTCACGCGCAGCATTCTTTTGCAGATCATCCTGGAAGAAGAAGCGGGCGGCGCGCCGATGTTCACCGAACAGGTGC
The DNA here is from genome assembly GCF_056394985.1 of Variovorax sp. 10N412. Lineage (NCBI taxonomy): Bacteria > Pseudomonadati > Pseudomonadota > Betaproteobacteria > Burkholderiales > Comamonadaceae > Variovorax > Variovorax sp. 10N412. The sequence goes on along the minus strand of NZ_JBFTIO010000001.1, from coordinate 54,952 downwards.
TCTCGCACATCATCCGCTTCTATGGGCAGGCGATGCAGGGCTACATGGGGCCTTACCTGGAGAAGAACATCCAGGCCATGACCGAGGTGCAGGCCCAGCTGGCCGACAAGGCGGAGGGTCTGACGCCCGAGATGTGGTCGCGCTTCATGAGCATGCAGTCGCCCATGCTTCAGGGGCTCATGGGTAACTATGTCGAGCAGTCGAAGACGGTTCTTGTGCAAATGCAGGAGCAGATGCAGAAAAACGCAGAGCAGGTATTGGGGGCCTTTGGCATCAAGCGTCCCTGAGCGCCGTTCGGCTGGCCGAAAGCGCTTACCCCGCGGCCGGGGGTGGAGGTTGTCCAATGGTGTCCCCGTTGTTGCCGATAGCTGGGACAATAGAGGCATATGAGCGAAGTTGCCTCCCCCGAACGTACGACCAAGTCGACCACCCCCAAGGTCGGCTTTGTGAGCCTTGGCTGCCCCAAGGCCCTGACCGATTCCGAATTGATCCTGACCCGGCTGAGTGCCGAGGGCTATCAAACCTCCAAGACTTTCGAAGGTGCCGATCTGGTGATCGTCAACACCTGCGGCTTCATCGACGATGCCGTGCGGGAAAGCCTGGACACCATCGGTGAAGCGCTGGCCGAGAACGGCCGCGTGATTGTCACCGGCTGCCTCGGCGCCAAGACCGGCGACCAGGGCGGCAATCTCGTGCGCCAGATGCACCCGAGCGTGCTGGCCGTCACCGGTCCGCACGCCACGCAAGAGGTGATGGATGCAGTGCACGCGAACCTGCCCAAGCCGCACGATCCGTTCATCGACCTGGTGCCGAACGCCTTTGGCGTGGCGGGCCTGAAGCTGACGCCGCGCCACTACGCCTATCTGAAGATCAGCGAAGGCTGCAATCACCGCTGCACCTTCTGCATCATTCCCTCGATGCGCGGCGACCTTGTGTCGCGCCCGGTTGGCGACGTGTTGAGCGAGGCCAAGGCCCTGTTCGAAGGCGGCGTGAAAGAACTGTTGGTGATCAGCCAGGACACTTCGGCCTACGGCGTCGACGTGAAGTACCGCACCGGGTTCTGGGACGGCAAGCCGGTCAAGACGCGCATGCTCGAACTGGTGCGTACGTTGGGCGAGATCGCCGAGCCTTTTGGTGCGTGGGTTCGCCTGCACTACGTGTATCCGTATCCCAGCGTCGACGAGATCATTCCGTTGATGGCCAGTGGTTCGGTCCTTCCGTACCTCGATGTGCCGCTGCAGCACAGCCACCCCGATGTGCTCAAGCGCATGAAGCGCCCCGCCAGCGGCGAAAAGAACCTGGAGCGGCTGGCGCGTTGGCGCGAGGTGTGCCCGGAACTCGTGATCCGCAGCACCTTCATTGCCGGCTTCCCGGGCGAGACGGAGCAGGAGTTCGAGCATCTGCTCGACTTCATTCGTGAAGCTGAAATCGACCGCGCCGGTTGCTTTGCCTACAGCCCGGTCGAAGGCGCAACTGCCAACGACATTCCGGGCATGCTGCCCGAGGCCGAACGCGAAGCGCGTCGCGCGCGTTTCATGGAAGTGGCCGAAGCCGTGTCGATCGCGAAGCTGCAAAAAAGAATTGGCGCGACGATGCAGGTGCTGGTCGATTCGGCGCCAGGCATGGGCCGCAAGGGCGGTGTGGGGCGTACCTACGCCGATGCACCGGAAATCGACGGCACGGTCCGCCTGCTGCCGCCCGAGAAGATCAGCAAGACGCTGAAGGTCGGTGAGTTCACTCGCGCGCGCATCGTGGGCGCCGAGGGGCACGACCTGATCGCATTGCCCATTTGATGCAGATTCGAATGGACAAGAAAAAAGCCACCGGAGACCGGTGGCTTGTTTCGAATGACCTGGCGGGGGTCAGCTTGAATTTGGTGCCCAGAAGAGGACTCGAACCTCCACGATGTTACTCGCTAGTACCTGAAACTAGTGCGTCTACCAATTCCGCCATCTGGGCTTCATGCCTGCCGAAGCAGTCATGTTTTTTTGCTTCTCAGCAAAGACTGCGATCATACCAAACTTTTTGCGGCCTTTTGGCTGTCGAGTTCGGTCGTTTGTGCATCATTGCGCCTTGCGTGTCGAAGCTCGGCCGCGTTGCCCGTTTGATGCTGATTCAAACGGCCATGAAAAAAGCCACCGGAGACCGGTGGCTTGAATCGAATGACCTGGTAAAGGTCTGTTTAAACTTGGTGCCCAGAAGAGGACTCGAACCTCCACGATGTTACTCGCTAGTACCTGAAACTAGTGCGTCTACCAATTCCGCCATCTGGGCCCACAGAACTGCCGAAGCAGTTATGTTTTGAATTTCAGGAAAGAAGGAGATCATATCAAAAATAATGTCACTTCCAGCGGCGTGCTGGATGAATTCGAAGGAACCGTTCAAGGTCATCGCGACGGCCACGGTTTCGTGCAGCGCGACGACGGTGAGGCAGACATCTATCTGCCGCCGAACGAAATGCGTGCCGTGCTTCACAAGGACCGCGTCAAGGCGCGTGTCGTGCGACAGGACCGCCGTGGTCGCCCCGAGGGACGCGTGGTCGAAATCGTCGATCGTCCGGAGCAACCGATCATCGGCCGCCTGCTGCATGAAGGCGGGATCTGGCTCGTTGCTCCCGAGGACAAGCGCTACGGACAAGACGTTCTGATTCCGAAGGGCGCGACCGGCCCCGCCAAGGTGGGACAGGTTGTCGTGGTGCAGCTCACCGAGCCGCCGGCCTTGTTCGGCCAGCCCGTGGGCCGCGTGAAAGAGGTGCTGGGCGAGATCGACGACCCCGGCATGGAAATCGAAATCGCCGTGCGCAAGTACGGCGTGCCGCATGAGTTTTCCGCGGAGTGCCTGGCCGAGGCCAAGGCTCTGCCCGAGAAGGTCCGTCCCGCCGACAAGAAGGGACGCGTCGACCTCACCGACATCCCGCTCGTCACCATCGACGGCGAAGATGCGCGCGACTTCGACGACGCCGTGTACTGCGAGCCCGCGAAGGTCGGCCGTGGCAAGGGCTGGCGCCTGCTGGTGGCCATTGCCGACGTCAGCGCCTATGTGCAGACCGGTTCGGGCATCGACATCGATGCGTACGACCGCGCCACCAGCGTCTACTTTCCGCGCCGCGTCATTCCGATGCTGCCGGAGAAGCTGTCCAACGGGCTGTGCTCGCTGAACCCCGAGGTCGAACGCCTGTGCATGGTGTGCGACATGCTGGTGGCAGCCGATGGCGAGATCTACGCCTACCAGTTCTACCCCGCCGTGATGTTCAGCCACGCGCGCTTCACGTACGCCGAAGTGGCGGCCATCCTCGGCAACACGCGCGGGCCTGAAGCGGCCAAGCGCAAAGACCGCGTGAAGGACCTGCTCAATCTCGCCGACGTCTACAAGGCGCTGCTCAAGCAGCGCGGCAAGCGCGGCGCGGTCGACTTCGAGACCACCGAGACGCAGATCATCTGCGACGACGCGGGCCGCATCGAGAAGATCGTGCCGCGAACGCGCAACGAAGCGCACCGAGTCATCGAAGAAGCGATGCTCGCGGCCAACGTCTGCAGCGCCGACTTCATCGCCGAAGGCAAGCACCCGGGCCTGTTCCGCGTGCACGAAGGACCGACCGCCGAGAAGAAGGAAATCCTGCGCGGCTACCTGAAGGCCATGGGTGTCGGCCTGAGCATCACCGACGACCCCAAGCCGGGCGAGTTCCAGGCGATCGCCGCGGCCACCAAGGACCGCCCCGACGCGCAGCAGATCCACACCATGCTGTTGCGTTCCATGCAGCAGGCGATCTACACGCCGTTCAACAGCGGCCACTTCGGCCTGGCGTACGAGGCCTACACGCACTTCACGAGCCCGATCCGGCGCTATCCGGACTTGCTGGTGCACCGGGTGATCAAGGCCCTCCTGACCAAGACGCGCTATCAGCTGCCGATGCTGCCCACGCCGGGCGAGGCGCATGCCAAGCTGGCCAAGCGCCTGGCGTCGCGCGTGAAGGCGCCCACGACCAAGCCGCAAAAGGCCACCATCGCGCCCACCAAGGAAGTGCTGGCCTGGGAAGCCGCGGGCCTGCATTGCAGCGCCAACGAGCGCCGCGCCGACGAAGCCAGCCGCGACGTCGAGGCCTGGCTCAAGTGCAAGTACATGCGCGAGCACCTGGGCGAGGAATACGGCGGCGTGGTCTCGGCGGCCACCACCTTCGGCATCTTCGTTACGCTCGACGCGATGTACGTCGAAGGGCTGGTGCACATCACCGAACTCGGCGGCGAATACTTCAAGTTCGACGAAATGCGCCAGGAGCTGCGCGGCGAGCGCACCGGCATCCGCTATGCCATCGGCACGCGCGTGCGGGTGCAGGTGAGCCGCGTCGACCTGGACGGCCGCAAGATCGACTTCCGCCTCGTGCGCGAAGGCGAAGACCTCACGTCACGCGCCATGAAGGACAAGGGTGCCGCATCGTCGGGCGCGCCGGTCAAGGCGTCGGCCAAGCGCGGTTCGCGCCACAAGGGCGAGGCCGGCGGCGTCGAGCCGCGCGGTGAGCGGGCGGAACGCGTCGAGCGCGTGGACCATGGCGGTTCGGCCGCGGTCGGCCCGCAGTCGGCGATGCAGGCCTTCAAGTCGGCGGTCAAGAAGGCCGCCAACAAGATGAAGGGGCGCAAGCCGCGCCGCTGATGCCGTACCGCATGAACCATCGACCTACCGAAGACAAAGAAAGAGACACAGAGCATGAGCGCTGAAGACAACAAGGGCCGCATCGCCATCGTCACGGGAGCGGGCTCGGGCATTGGCCGCGCCGCCGCGCTGGCGTTGCTGGGCGACGGCTGGCGCGTGGTGCTGGCCGGGCGCCGGCTGGAGCCGCTGGAGCAGGTGGCGGAAGAATCGGGCGCCGGCGCGCGCGCCTTCGCGGTGCCCACCGACGTGGCCAAGGCCGAGTCGGTTCAGGCGCTTTTCGCCGCCACGGTCGAACGCTTCGGCCGCGTCGACCTGCTGTTCAACAACGCCGGCGTGGGCAACCCGCCGGGTCCGTTCGAGGACTGGACGCCGGAGCAATGGCAAGGCGTGGTCGACATCAACCTCACGGGCATGTTCTTCTGCATTCAGCAGGCGTTCCGCACGATGAAGGCGCAGACACCGCAGGGCGGGCGCATCATCAACAACGGCTCCATCTCGGCCACCGCGCCGCGGCCCAACTCGGCGGCCTACACGTCGACCAAGCATGCGGTCGAAGGCCTGACCAAGACCGCGTCGCTCGACGGGCGCAAGTACGACATCGCAGTGGGGCAGGTGGACGTGGGCAATGCCATGACCGAACTGGCCTCGCGCATGGCCAAGGGCGTGCCGCAGGCCAACGGCGAGCTCGCGATCGAGCCGCTGATCGACGTCAAGATCGTGGGCCAGTCGGTGCTCTACATGGCCAACTTGCCGCTGGAAGCCAACGTGCTGTTCCACACCATCATGGCGACGAAGATGCCTTTCGTCGGTCGCGGCTAGGCGCTGTCAGACAGGCGCGCGGCGGGCCAGCGTGCCGGCCGTGAGCGGGGCTGCATCGGCCGGCCATGTGTCGGCGATGTGGCCGTGCTGCCAGACGGCCTCGCAGGCCGCGTCGAACGCCGGCCTGCGCATGGCCAGCGCCGCGCCGATCATGCCGGCCAGCACGTCCCCGGTGCCCGCTGTCGCAAGGCGGGCATTGCCGGTCATGTTGATGACTGGCGGCACAGTGCCCGCGGCGGCAATCACGGTTCCCGACCCCTTGAGCACTGCCACGACGCCGAAGCGCGCCGCGAGCCGGCGTGCGGCTGCCAGCCTGTCGGCCTGAATTTCGGCCGCGCTGCAACCCAACAGCCGTGCGGCTTCCAGCGGATGCGGCGTGATCACGGTGGGCGATCCGCTTCGTCCTCGTGACACCAACTGCGCCTGCAGCGCGTCATCGGAAGCGATGGCATTGAGCGCATCGGCATCGATCACAAGTGCCGCTGCCGTCGACAGCACGCGCGGCAGCAGTTCGCGCACGGCCTCTCCACCACCGCAACCGCACACGGCCGTCATGGCCGACAGGTCCAGTGCATGCGCGTCGCGCAGCATCAGTTCGGGTTGCGAAGTGTCGACCGACGCGGCGCTCACGTCGAGGAGCCCGACGAACACGCGCCCCGCGCCGGCGTGCAGCGCCGCCGAGCCGGCGAGTAGCGCCGCGCCGGCCATGCCGGATGCACCGCCCACCACCGCGACGTCGCCGTAGCTGCCCTTGTGCGAGGCGTGGGTGCGTTGCTGCGCTTGCGGCGTGCCGGCGAGACGGGCTGAAGGGGTGTCCTTGAATGCGCTGCAGCCCAGGTCGTCGAACCACACGGTGCCTGCCGCGTCGCGGCCTTGCGCGGTGAACAGGCCGGGCTTCAGCGTGAGGAATGTGAGGCAGGTGCGGGGCGACCTGGGCGCGTGGCCGGCGCCGGGAAGCAGCGTGCCGGTGTCCGCGTTCAGGCCCGAGGGCACGTCCACGCTGAGCACCGGCTGCGGGCCGGCATGCATCGTCGCCAGCCATTCGGCCATCGTGCCTTCGGGCGGCCGCGTCGATCCGATGCCGAGCAACGCGTCGATGGCGAGGTCATAGGTCGACGGCGGCGTCGATGCAAAAGTGACGCCCGCATCGCGGGCACGCTGCAGCGACGTCTTGGCGTCCGGCGGCAAGCGGTGTTCATCGCCGACAAAGGTGACCACAGGATAGAAGCCCCGATGCCGCAACTGCGCCGCGGCCTCGAAGCCGTCGCCCCCGTTGTTGCCCGGGCCGCAAGCCACCCAGACGGTGCGAGCATGTGGCGCCAGCGCCATCGCCAGCCGCGCCACCGCAAGGCCTGCGCGCTGCATCAGCGCGTGGCCGGGCAGGGCGGCGGCGGCTGCCTGCTCGATGCGGCGCGTGGCGGCGATGTCGAACAGATCGGCGGCTGTGGCGGACGTGATGCGGTGCATCGGGCCATTGTGACGCCGTGCCTCCTATCATCGAGCGATGACGCTCAAGACCCTTGGCTGGCTGCTGGTCCTTCTGCTGGCGTGGTTCGCCGGCTTCGCCGGGATGGCCATGGCGCTGATCGGCGGCGCGGGTTGGGCGCTGGGTTTGCTGGCCGTCGTGTGGGGCCTGTTCCTGCTGGCCGTGACTTGGCGCCGCGTGCCGTTGCGCGATATCGCGTGGGCCGCGGGCGTCGGCTATGGCTTCGGGGTGATTCGCTGGCTCGACGCGCCTGCCGAGGCCGGCTCGGGCGCAATGCGCTGGCTCGTGCTCGGCGCCGACCTGCTGTGCCTCGTGTTCTTCGCGCTGATCGCGCCGGCCTTGCTGGCGTGGATCGCCGGCAAGTGGATGCCACCGCCCGAGCCCGAGCTGCCGGTGGAAACGCCGGCCAGCCCGGAGCGCCTGCGCCGGTGGGGTCCTAGAGACTGAGCCGCTCGACGCCCAGGCCTTCGAGATCGACACCCGGGTCCTGTCCGCCGATCAGGTCGCCCAGCACGCGCGCGCTGCCGCACGACAGCGCCCAGCCGCTCGAGCCGTGCCCCAGGTTGAGCCATACGCCGGGAATGCCGCTGGCGCCCAGCACCGGCGGCCCGTCCGGCAGCATCGGCCGCGCGCCTTTCCATTGCTGAACGCCCGATTGCAGCGTGGCCGCGCCCGGGAACCAGTCGTGCAGCACCTTGTAGAGCGTCTGGATGGCTGCCGGACTCATGGTGTCCAGCGAGCCACCGATCTCGGCGCTGCCGGCCACGCGCACGCGCTGGCCCAGGCGCGAGATGGCGACCTTGTAGCGTTCGTCCATCACCGCGCTGCGCGGGGCGTTGAGCGGTTCGCGGATCGGCGCGCTGACCGAGTGGCCATAGACGGGTGTCATCGGGATGCGCAGGCCGAGCGGGCGCAACAGCGAGGCCGAGGCCAGGCCCGCGCACACCACGACCGCGTCGTAGCGAACCGGGTCGGAGCCGCCGGCCAGCGAGAGCGAGGTGGGCGCCGCGCGGCTCAGGGGGGCGATGTCGCAGTTGAAATGAAACTGCGCGCCGAACGCCTCGGCTTCCCACTTGAGCAGCAGCGCGAACTGGCGGCAATTGGCCACCTCGTCTTCGGGCAGGTAGATCGCGCCTGCGAGCGGTGTGTCGGGGTTGAGCGCCGGCTCCAGCAGGCGTGCCTCGTCGGCGTCGACCTCGCGGAACACGCTGCCGGCCGAGCGCAGCACGTCGAGTCCGGGCTGAACCATCTTTTTATCGTGCTTGGAGCGAAGCAGCACCAGGTAGCCGTCGCTGCGCTCGTAGCTGAGCTCGCGCGCCTCGGTCACCTCATGCAGCCGGGTGCGGCTGTAGAAAGCCAGTCGCTGCATGCGGGCACGGTTGGCCAGGTAGGTCTCGAGCTTGCAGGCCTTCTGCCAGCGCGACATCCAGCCGATGTCTCGCGAACTGAGCGGCCAGCGCAGCTTGATGGCGCCGTGCGAGGACAGCAGCGAGCGCAGCACCTTGCCGCGCATGCCGGGCGCCGCCCAGGGTGTGACGTACCCCGGTGCGACCACGCCCGCGTTGGCGAAGCTGGCTTCTTCTGCGGCGGCGCCGCGGCGCTCGAACACGGTCACTTCATGGCCGTCGGAAACCAGTTCCCAGGCGGTGGTGACGCCGATGATGCCGGCGCCCACGATCGCGATTTTCATTGAATGTTCTAGATAAAAGAGGCGGCTACGTCCGTCGAACGGGCGTGTGTAGCTATTGTTTTTGTAGCGCTTGCTCGGCTTGAAGCGCCACCGCGAGCACGGCGTCGTCGTGCAGCGCGGCATGCCAGAGCATCAGGCCGACCGGCAGTTCGCCGGCAGTGTGGCAGGGCAGCGAGATGGCGCAGCCGTCGAGCATGTTGACGATCGACGGATTGCGCAGCAGCAGCGCGTTGACGCGGAAGAACGCGTCGTCGCGCTCGGCGCCCGGCGCCACGCTGGCGATGGTCGGTGCGGTGATCGGCACGGTTGGGGACAGCACGGCGTCGAAGGGCGCCAACGCGGACTCCAAGCGGGCGATCCAGTCGCGGCGGGCATTGACGAGGTCGATGTATTCGTGGGCCTTCATGGTGGCGCCGCGCAGGATGCGCTGGGCCACGCGGGGGTCGTAGCCGGCGCCGCTGCGCTCCAGCAGCTGGCGGTGCCAGGCATGAGCCTCGGCGGCCGAGAAGCCGCCGGTGGCGTTGATCGTGGCCAGCTCGGCGAGCTCGGGCAGCTCGATTTCCCGGATGCGGGCACCGGCGGCGCGCAGCGTCTGAAGCGAGCGCTCGAAGGCCGTGGCCACGGCGGGTTCGATGCCGTCGAAAAATACGTTCTTCACCACGGCCACCTTGTAGGCGGCCAGCGGGGCGTTGCCGGCGGTCACGCGGCGCGCCGAGAGGATTTCGTGCACGGTGATGGCGTCGCGCACGGAGCGCGTCATGGCGCAGACCGTGTCCAGCGTGGTCGACAGCGGCAGCGCGCCCTGGGCGGGGGTGAGGCGAGCGGTGTTCTTGAAGCCGACGATGCCGTTCAGCGCTGCCGGAATGCGGATCGAGCCGCCGGTGTCCGAGCCCAGGCCGATGAAGGCCGCGCCTCTGGCCACCGAGACCGCGGCGCCGGACGAGGAGCCGCCCGGAATGCGCGGCGTGACGGCATCGCTCGCATTGGCCGGGGTGCCATGGTGCGGGTTGACGCCGACGCCCGAGAAAGCGAATTCGGTCATGTTGGTGCGCCCGGTCAACACCCCGCCCGCTGCGCGCAGCCGGGCGACGGCCAAGGCGTCGGCCCGGGCTGCCGGGGCATGGGCCAGGACCACGGAGCCGGCGGGCGTCGGCTGGCCTTCGATGTCGAACAGGTCCTTGGCGGTGAAGGCCAGTCCCGACAGCCGGCTATCCGGGGTCGACGCGGCGGCGCCATGGCGGGCCTCGTCGAACAGCGTGCGGGTGAAGACGTGGGCGCAGGCCGGGGACTGGGCGATGCCGATGGCGCGCTCCATTTCGGTGCGTGCATCGGAGCCACCTGCCAGAAGGAGGAGACGGGTGGCGTGGAGGTCGTTCATGGGTGAAACTGCGGGTGCCGTGTCGGCTCGGATTCGGGAAGGAGGGGGCTGCGGCCGTGCTATACTCTTTGGGTTTCGCTGTCAGGCAACGGCTCCCGTTGCGCCCAGTCAAACACATCCGCAAACCGGCCCATTCAAGGTGTTGTGACTCTGTTCAAAAGAGCGCAAAACGGGCTGGATTTTAGACCCAACCTTTGGAGTAATTTCTAATGTCTACCACCATGCGCGAAATGCTGGAAGCCGGTGTCCACTTCGGTCACCAAACCCGCTTCTGGAACCCCAAGATGGCTCCGTTCATCTTCGGTCACCGCAACAAGATTCACATCATCAACCTGGAAAAGTCGCTCCCGATGTTCCAGGACGCGATGAAGTACGCCAAGCAACTCACGGCCAACCGCGGCACGATCCTGATGGTCGGCACGAAGCGCCAGGCCCGTGAAATCGTCGCTTCGGAAGCTCGCCGCGCTGGCGTGCCTTTCGTCGACACCCGCTGGCTCGGCGGCATGCTGACCAACTTCAAGACCGTCAAGACCTCGATCAAGCGTCTGAAGGACATGAAGGCTCAGCAGGAAGCCGGCCTCGACTCGCTGAGCAAGAAGGAGCAACTGACCTTCTCGCGCGAAATCGAGAAGCTCGAAAAGGACATCGGCGGCATCCAGGACATGACCGCGCTGCCCGATGCCATCTTCGTGATCGACGTGGGCTTCCACAAGATCGCCGTGGCCGAAGCCAAGAAGCTCGGCATTCCCCTGATCGGTGTGGTGGACTCCAACCACTCGCCCGAAGGCATCGACTACGTGATTCCTGGTAACGACGACTCGTCGAAGGCCGTCGCGCTGTACGCCCGTGGCATCGCCGACGCCATCATCGAAGGCCGCAACAACGCCGCCGGCGACGTGGTCAAGGCCGTTGCCGAAGGCAGCGACGAATTCGTCGAAGTCGAAGAAGGCGCTTCGGCCTGATTGGCACGCTCGCGAGCCTGAAGAAGGGGCTTTGGTGCCCCTTTTTTTTAACCTGATTTTTGGATTTACGGAGATACACAAATGGCTGCAATCACCGCAAGCATGGTCGGCGAACTGCGCGCTAAGACCGACGCGCCCATGATGGAATGCAAGAAGGCCCTGACCGAGGCCGAGGGCAACATGGAAAAGGCCGAAGAGCTGCTGCGCATCAAGCTCGGCAACAAGGCAGGCAAGGCGTCGGGTCGCATCACCGCCGAAGGCGTGGTGACGGCTTTTGTCGACGGCGCTGCCGGCGGCATGATCGAAATCAACTGCGAAACCGACTTCGTCACCAAGAACGACAGCTTCCTGGCCCTGGCCAATGCCGCCGCCATGCTGGTCGCGAAGCACAACCCCGCGGACATCGCCGCGTTGGGCGCGCTGGCATATGCCCAGGACGGTTTCGGCCCCACGCTCGAAGACGTGCGCAAGGGCTTGATCGGCAAGATCGGCGAAAACATGAGCTTCCGCCGCTTCAAGCACTTCAACGGCAACGGCAAGCTGGCTTCGTACCTGCACGGCACGCGCATCGGCGTGATGGTCGAGTTCGAAGGCGACGACACGTCGGCCAAGGACGTGGCCATGCACATCGCAGCCATGAAGCCGGTGGCGATCCAGGCATCGGACGTGCCTGCCGAGCTGATCGAAAAAGAGCGCGCAGTGGCGGCCGGCAAGGCGGAAGAAGACCGCAAGACGGCCGAAGCCGAAGGCAAGAAGCCCCAGCCGGCCGACATCGTCGCCAAGCGCATCGAAGGCGGCGTGCAGAAGTTCCTCAAGGAAGTTTCGCTGCACAACCAGCCGTTCGTGAAGAACGACAAGCAGACCGTCGAGCAGATGCTCAAGGCTGCCGACACCTCGATCAAGGGTTTCACCCTGTACGTGGTTGGTGAAGGGATCGAGAAGAAGGTCGACGACTTTGCCGCCGAAGTGGCCGCGCAAGTCGCCGCCGCCAAGGCTGCCGCCTGATCTCGCAGCCACTGAAGCGGCGGTGCGCGAACGCGTGCCGCCGCTTTTTCACCGCCACGTTTTACACTCGCCCCCGCCAACTCAAGGAAATTGCCCATGTCTGATCCCCGCCCAGCCCACAAGCGAATCTTGTTGAAGCTGTCGGGAGAGGCTCTGATGGGCGATGACGCCTTCGGCATCAACCGCGCCACCATCGTGCGGATGGTCCAGGAGGTGGCCGAGGTCGTGAACATGGGCGTCCAGGTGGCGGTCGTGATCGGCGGCGGCAATATTTTCCGCGGCGTCGCTGGCGGCTCGGTCGGCATGGACCGCGCCACCGCCGACTACATGGGCATGTTGGCCACCGTCATGAATTCGCTGGCCCTGGCCGACGCCATGGACAAGCAGGGACTGGTGGCCCGTGTGATGTCCGCCATCGCCATCGAGCAGGTGGTCGAGCCCTATGTGCGCCCCAAGGCCCTGCAATACCTCGAAGAGGGCAAGGTCGTGGTGTTCGCGGCCGGCACGGGCAACCCGTTCTTCACGACCGACACCGCGGCAGCGCTGCGCGGTGCCGAAATCGGCGCCGAGCTGGTGCTCAAGGCGACCAAGGTCGACGGCGTGTACACCGCCGACCCCAAGACCAACCCCAATGCAACGCGCTACACCTCGCTCACTTTCGACGAGGCGATTGCGCAGAATCTCGGCATCATGGACGCCACGGCCTTCGCGCTGTGCCGCGACCAGAAGCTGCCGATCAAGGTGTTCTCGATCCTCAAGAACGGTGCGTTCAAGCGCGTCGTGATGGGCGAGGACGAGGGCACGCTGGTGCATGCCTAGGAGTATTTGAGATGACCATTGCAGACATCCGCAGTGCGACCGACCTGAAGATGAATCAGTCGCTCGCCGCCTTCCAGAACAACCTCACCAAGATCCGTACCGGCCGTGCCAACTCGGCCCTGCTCGACTCGATCCACGTGGACTACTACGGTTCGCAGGTTCCGCTGAGCCAGGTGGCCAACGTGTCGGTGCTCGACTCGCGCACCATCAGCGTCCAGCCCTGGGAAAAGGGCATGGGCGCCAAGATCGAAAAGGCCATCCGCGAAAGCGACCTGGGCCTGAACCCGGCGTCGATGGGCGACCTGATCCGCGTGCCGCTGCCGGCCATGAGCGAAGAGCGCCGCAAGGAAATGACCAAGCTGGTTCGCAACGAGGGCGAAAGCGCCAAGATCGCCACGCGCAACCTGCGCCGCGACGCGAACGAGTCGGTCAAGAAGCTGGTGAAGGACAAGCTGGCGTCGGAAGATGACCAGAAGCGCGCCGAAGCCGACATCCAGAAGGTCACCGACCGCCATATCGCGGAAATCGACCGCCTCGTGACGGCCAAGGAAGCGGAGATCATGGCCGTTTGAGGCCTGCCATGGCTCCTACATCGCCGCGCATTCCTCACCACGTTGCCATCGTCATGGACGGCAACGGCCGTTGGGCGACGCGGCGGTTTTTGCCACGCGTCGCGGGACACAAGCAGGGCGTGGAGTCGCTGCGCCGCTGCGTCAAGGCATGCGCAGACCGCGGCGTGGGCGTGCTCACGGTGTTCGCGTTCTCCTCGGAGAACTGGAGCCGTCCTGTCGAGGAAGTCTCCGGACTCATGGAGCTGATGGTCGGCGCACTCGCCCGCGAAGTGCCCCGGCTCAGCGCGGACGGCGTGCGGCTGCACTTCGTCGGTGAGCGAGCGGGCCTGTCGCCGAAGATGGTGAAGGGGCTGATGGACGCCGAAGCGGCCACCGCGCACAACACCCGCATGCAACTCAACGTGTGCTTCAACTACGGGGGGCGCTGGGACATCGCGAAGGCCGCGGCCAGGTTGGCGGCGCAGGGCGAGGCCATCACCGAGATCAGCCTCGACCGCGCCATGGCGCTGGCCCACGTGCCCGACCCCGACCTGTTCATCCGCACCGGCGGCGAGCAGCGGTTGTCCAATTTCCTGCTTTGGCAGAGTGCCTACGCAGAGCTTTTCTTCAGCGACAGGCTGTGGCCCGAATTCGACGAGGCCGCGCTGGACGAGGCCATCGCTGCGTTCCAGGGGCGCGAGCGTCGCTTCGGTCAGACCTCGGCGCAGGTCTCGGCACCCCATGGCCTGACGGCCTGACAATCCCCCGCATGCTCAAACAACGCATCCTCACAGCGATCGTGCTGCTCGCGATCCTGCTGCCAGCGCTGTTCTACCGAAACCACATCCCCTTCGCCTGCGTCATGCTGGTGCTGATCGGCGCGGGCGCCTGGGAATGGGGGCGTTTGAACGGATACGGCCAGCGGCTTTCGGTGTTCCTCGGCATCGAGACGGTGGTGCTGTGCGCGCTGTCGTGGTGGCTGGGCCTGCTGGAGCAGCCGCTCGTCTTGATGTGGACCCTGGCCAGCGCGGCTTGGGTGTTGGGCGGCGCCGCGCTGCTGCGGGTGGCGGTGCCGGGCTGGCCGCGCATTCCGCGCGGTCTGCGGCTGGTGGGCGGCTTGCTGGCACTTTGGGTGGCCTGGTTGGCCGCGGTGCAGGCGCGAATGATCGGCATCAACTTCCTGTTGTCGATTCTGGTGCTGGTGTGGGTGGCGGACGTGTTCGCCTATTTCGCCGGCCGCGCCTTCGGTCTCAAGTTCACCCGCAACAAGCTCGCGCCCGCGATCAGTCCCGGCAAGAGCTGGGAAGGCGTATGGGGCGGGATGATCGGCGTGGTGGTGCTGGCCTTTGCCTGGGTCTGGGCCGACAAGGCAACCGGCGCGACGGTCGCCAGCCTCTACACCCGTCTCAGTGAGCGCGGCTGGTGGCTCCTGCTGCTTGGTGCGCTGTTCCTCGCGGCGATGAGCGTCGTGGGCGACCTCGTCGAATCCCTCATCAAGCGCAGTGCCGGCGCCAAGGACAGCAGCCGGCTGCTGCCCGGCCACGGCGGCATCCTCGATCGCGTGGATGCGCTCTTGCCGGCGCTTCCCATTGCCATGATGCTGGCCTTCCTGTGAAAACTCCCCCGCAACGCGTCACGGTGCTTGGCTCGACCGGTTCGGTCGGCGTGAGTACGCTCGACGTCATCGCACGGCACCCTGGGCGCTTCGAGGTGTTCGCGCTCTCCGCGGCCACCAAGGTCGATGAATTGCTGGCGCAATGCGCGCGGTTCTCGCCGCGTTTCGCCGTCATGGCCAGCGCTCCGCATGCCGCGTTGCTGGCCGAGAAGATCAAGCAAAACAGCCTGGACACGGTCGTATTGACTGGACCTGATGCTCTTGAAACGATAGCGTCGCACGAGGATGTCGACGCCGTCATGGCCGCCATCGTCGGCGCCGCGGGCCTCGGTCCCTGCCTGGCTGCCGCGCGGGCCGGCAAGCGGCTGTTGCTGGCCAACAAGGAGGCGCTGGTCGTCGGCGGCGAGCTGTTCATGCGCACGGTGCGCGAGGGCGGTGCCACGCTGTTGCCGATCGACAGCGAGCATTCGGCCATCTTCCAGTCGTTGCCCGAAGACCCGTCCACGTGGGCGCGGCGCATCGACAAGATCATCCTGACCGCTTCGGGCGGCCCGTTCCGCACCTGGGCGCCCGACAGGCTGGGTGCCGTCACGCCCGAGCAGGCGTGTGCCCATCCGAACTGGGTGATGGGCCGCAAGATCTCCGTCGACTCGGCCACCATGATGAACAAGGCGCTCGAGGTGATCGAGGCGCGCCATCTGTTCGGCGTGTTGCCGGAGCAGATCGAGGTGGTCATTCATCCGCAGAGCGTGGTGCACTCGATGGTTCAGTTCACTGACGCCTCGGTCATCGCTCAGCTCGGCACGCCCGACATGCGGGTGCCGATCGCGGTCGGGTTGGCTTGGCCGGAGCGCATCGAAAGTGGTGCGGCGCGGCTCGATTTCCGCCAGATGTCGGCGCTGAGCTTCGACGCGCCGGATGCCGCGCTGTTCCCTGGCCTGGGCCTGGCCTGGCATGCAATGCGCGCCGCGTCGGGCACCACGGCCGTGCTCAATGCGGCGAACGAGGTCGCAGTGGAAGCTTTCCTGGACCGCCGCCTGAGTTTCGACCGCATTCATGCGGTCAACGTGGAAACTTTGGAGGCGGTCTCGCCCTCCAAGCCGGCATCGCTCGCCGACCTGCTGGCGCTCGATGCCAGTGCGCGTGCGGCGGCCAATGTGGCGGCGCGGCGTTTCGCGGCCTGACGCTCCCAGAAATCAAGGACTCCGATGCTGCTCACTGTCATGGCCTTTGTGGTCGCACTTGGCGTCCTGATCGCGGTGCACGAATATGGCCACTACCGTGTGGCCGTGGCTTGCGGCGTCAAGGTGGAGCGTTTCTCGGTCGGTTTCGGCAAGGCGCTGTTGCGTTGGCGGCCGAAGCGCCAGCATCCGGGTCAATCGACCGAATTCGTCATCGGTGCCTTCCCGCTCGGCGGGTACGTGAAGATGCTCGACGAGCGTGAAGGACCGGTGGCGCCCGAAGAGCGTCATCGCGCCTTCAACACCCAGCCCCTGCGTTCGCGCGCGGCCATCGTCGCCGCGGGCCCGATCGCCAACCTGCTGCTGGCTGTTGCGCTCTACACCGCGGTCAACTGGATCGGCGTGCAGGAGCCGGTGGCCAAGCTCGCGCGGCCGGTGGCGGCCTCGCTGGCCGAGGCCGCGGGCCTTCGCGGCGGCGAGCACATCACGCAAGCGGGCTTCGACGGCGACCTGTCGCCCGTGCAGTCCTTCGAGGACCTGCGCTGGCGCATGACGCGCGGCGCGCTCGACGGCCACGACCTGACGCTCGAAATCGCAGGCGCGGCCGGCCAACCCGCCCGCCAGTTGGTGCTCCCGCTGAGCCGCATGGAGACCAAGGACGCCGATCCGCAGATGTTCCGCAAGATCGGCGTGCTGGCGCCACTGACCCGGCCCGAAATCGGAGAAGTGATGGCCGGCAGCGCCGCCGAACGTTCCGGCCTGCGCAGCGGCGACGTGGTTCGCACCATCGGAGCCACCGCCATCGTCGACGGCCAGCAACTGCGCGAGGTGATCCGCGCGTCGGTCGACGGCGACCAGCCGCGCACCCAGGCCTGGCAGCTCGAGCGCGCGGGCCAGCCGCTCACCATCGACGTGAAGCCCGAAGTGCGGGAGGAGGGCGGCGTGAAGGTCGGGCGCATCGGCGCCTACGTGGGCACGGCGCCTGAGATGGTGATGGTGCGCCAGGGCGTGGTCGACGGCATCTGGCGCGGCGTGGTGCGCACCTGGGAGGTGTCCGCAATGACCGTTCGCATGATGGGCAAGATGGTCATCGGCGAGGCATCGCTCAAGAACCTGAGCGGTCCGCTCACGATCGCGGACTACGCGGGCAAGTCCGCGAGCCTCGGTTTCACGCAGTACCTGGTCTTCCTGGCGCTCATCAGCGTGAGCCTGGGCGTGCTCAATCTCATGCCGCTCCCGGTCCTCGATGGGGGGCACCTGATGTATTATCTTTGGGAGGGCCTGACCGGCAAGAGCGTCTCTGACGCCTGGATGGAACGGCTTCAGCGCGGGGGTGTCGCCCTGCTGCTGGTCATGATGTCGGTCGCACTCTTCAACGACGTCACGCGGCTCTTTGGTTAACTTTCTGCCGGCCTTTTCCGAGCCGGCTCAATTCACAGATGAACAAAAACTTCAGTCGCTTTCGCCTGCGTAGCGTTGCCGCGGTGGTTGCCAGCGCGCTCGCGGCCACGGCAGCCTGGGCCGTCGAGCCTTTCACGGTGCGCGATATCCGCGTCGAAGGACTGCAACGCGTCGAAGCCGGCACGATCTTCGCCTCGCTGCCCTTGCGCGTGGGTGACACCTACAGCGACGATCGCGGCTCCGCGGCGATCCGTGCACTGTTCGACCTGGGATTGTTCAAGGATGTTCGCATTGATGTGAACGGCAATGTGCTGGTGGTGATCGTCGAAGAGCGGCCCACCATCGCGGACGTCGACTTCGTCGGCACCAAGGAATTCGACAAGGCCGCGCTGCAGAAGGCGTTGCGCGAAGTCGGCCTGACCGACGGCCGGCCCTACGACAAGGCGCTGGCCGATCGCGCCGAGCAGGAGCTCAAGCGCCAGTATGTGAGCCGCAGCCTCTACAACGCGCAGGTCGTGACCACCGTCACGCCCATCGAGCGCAACCGCGTCAACCTGACCTTCACCGTGACCGAAGGCGAATCGGCGCGCATCCGCGAAGTGCATGTGGTCGGCAACAAGGCATTCAGCGAGTCGACGTTGCTGAGCCTGTTCGACCAGGACAGCGGCGGCTTCATGAGCTGGTACACGAAGTCGAACCAGTACTCGCGCGCCAAGCTCAATGCCGACCTCGAAACCCTTCGCTCGTACTACATCACGCGCGGCTATCTCGAGTTCCGCATCGATTCGACCCAGGTCGCCATTTCGCCGGACCGCAAGGACCTGACGGTCACCGTCAACATCACGGAAGGCGAGAAGTTCGTGGTGTCGAGCGTCAAGCTCGACGGCAACTACCTCGGCCGCGACGACGAGTTCAAGTCGCTCATCACGATCAAGCCGGGCGAGCCCTACAACGGCGAGCAGGTCACCGAGACCACCAAGGCTTTCAACGACTATTTCGGCACCTTCGGCTATGCGTTTGCGCGCGTGCAGGCGCGCCCTGACATCGACCGCGTCAACAACCGCGTGGCGCTCACGCTGCAGGCCGAACCCGCGCGCCGCGTCTATGTGCGCAAGGTTTCCGTCGGCGGCAACAACAAGACCCGCGACGAAGTCATCCGCCGCGAGTTCCGCCAGTTCGAAGCCTCCTGGTACGACGGCGACAAGATCAAGCTCTCGCGAGACCGCGTCGACCGCCTGGGCTTCTTCACCGAAGTGACCGTCGATACGCAGGAAGTGGCCGGTTCGCCCGACCAGGTGGACCTGACCGTCAACGTGACCGAAAAACCGACCGGCAGCCTGCAACTCGGCGCCGGCTACTCGAGTGCCGAGAAGGTCGCGCTGACTTTCGGCATCTCGCAGGAAAACGTGTTTGGCTCGGGCAACTTCCTGGGCGTGCAGGTCAATACCAGCAAGTACAACCGCACGCTGTCGGTGACTACGACCGATCCGTACTTCACGCAGGACGGCATCTCGCGTTCGATCAGTCTGTATCACACCACCACGCGTCCGTATTCGTCGTCGATCGACGGTGACTACAAGCTGGTGAACCAGGGTGCGTCCATTCGTTTCGGCGTGCCGTTCAGCGAAATCGACACGGTGTTCTTCGGCATTGGTCTGGAGCGTTATGCGTTTGACGCGAACAGCTCGACGGCGTTCTCCGGCTTGACCACGCCGCCGTCCTACCTGAACTACTTCCAGTGCAAGAAGGATCCCACCGGGATCCTCGTGATCGGCTGCGACCAGAAGAGCGTCTGGGGTGTTCCGCTGAGCGTTGGCTGGGGCCGTGACAACCGCGATAGCGCGCTGATTCCGACCACCGGCCGCCTGCAACGCGCCAACCTCGAAGTGGGCGCGGCCGGCGATATGAAGTACGTCAAGACGAACTACCAGTACCAGCAGTTCTTCGCGATCAACAAGCAGTACACCTTCTCGATCAACGGCGAAGTCGGCTATGCCAAGGCGCTGGGCGGAAAGGTCTATCCGATCTTCAAGAACTTCTACGCGGGCGGCCTGGGCTCGATCCGTGGTTTCGAGCAGAACTCGCTGGGCCCGCGCGACGTGCCGCTGTTCGGCCAGACCGAAGGCGCAGCCCTCGGCGGCACCAAGAAGGCGATCTTCAATGCAGAGCTGAGCACGCCGTTTCCGGGTGCCGGCAATGACCGCACGCTGCGTCTGTACGGCTTCTTCGACATCGGCAATGTGTTCGGTTCGCGCTCCGCGGGCCTGACAGACGAACAGTGGAAGGCCGAGAAGAAGCTGCGCGCCTCGGTGGGCCTGGGTGTCAGCTGGATCTCGCCGCTGGGCCCGCTGCGCCTGGCTTATGCATTCCCCGTCATGTCCCAGAAGGAAGTGACGGATCCCAAGACCGGATTCATCACGATCCCGAAGGATAGAATTCAGCGCCTCCAATTCCAGATCGGAACGTCTTTCTAAATGAAGCATTTGATTCGTGCCGCGGCCGGCGCGTTGTTGATTCCCGCTCTTGTGTTCGCCGCTGCGCCGGCGCAAGCACAGGAAACATTTCGCATCGGTTTCGTGAACCCTGACCGTGTGCTGCGAGAGGCGCAACCGGCCAAGGCCGCTCAGGCGAAGCTCGAGGCCGAGTTCCTGAAACGCGAGAAAGACCTGACCGTCCAGGGCGATGCACTGAAAGCGGCTTCCGAGAAGTTCGAGCGCGAAGCGCCGACCCTGTCGGAAAGCCAGCGAGTCTCCCGCCAGCGTGGGTTGGTCGACCAGGACCGCGACTTCCAGCGCAAGCGCCGTGAGTTCCAGGAAGACCTGAACGCACGCAAGAACGAAGAGCTGCAGCAGGTCTACGAGCGCGCCAACCGCGTGGTGAAGCAGGTGGCCGAATCTGAAAAGTACGATGCCATCCTGCAGGAAGCGATCTACATCAATCCGAAGCACGACATCACCGACAAGGTGATCAAGGCACTGAACGCGTCGGTCAGCTCTTCTGCGCCTGCGGCCGGCAAGTAACGCCGGGAGCCGGCGTGTCATTGCAGCTTGGAGCCATCGTTGACGCCCTGGGGGGCGAGCTTCATGGCGATGCAACGCTGTCCATCGAGCGGCTCGCGCCGCTGCAGAATGCACAGCCCGATGCGCTCAGTTTCCTGAGCCATCCCAAATACCAGCAGGAATTGGCGGCCTCGAGGGCGGCCTGTGTGATCGTGTCGCCTGCCATGCGCGAGGCTGCCGAGGCGCGCGGGGCGTTCATCTTGACGCCCGATCCCTATTTCTACTTTGCCCGGTTGACGCAGCTCTGGAAGGCGCATCACGCGCGTCCGGACGCCGATTTGGTGCACCCGAGCGCGGTGATCCACGCCGAAGCCCATGTCGATGCCACTGCACGCATCGGTGCGCTGTGCGTGGTCGAACGGGGTGCACGCATCGGCGCGGGCACCGTGCTGAAGTCGCGCGTGACTGTGAGCGAGGACTGCACCGTCGGCGAGCGTTGCCTGCTGCATCCCGGCGTGGTCATCGGTGCGGACGGCTTCGGCCTGGCGCTGCACGCGGGGCAGTGGGTCAAGATCGAGCAACTGGGGGCGGTGCGCATCGGCAACGATGTCGAGATCGGCGCCAACACCTGCATCGACCGCGGCGCGCTCGACGACACGGTGATCGAAGACGGCGTGAAGCTCGACAACCTGATCCAGATCGGCCACAACGTGCGCGTTGGCAAGAACACCGCGATGGCGGGGTGCGTGGGCGTGGCCGGGAGCGCCGTGATCGGTGCCAACTGCACCTTCGGTGGCGGCGCCATCGTGCTGGGACACCTGACTGTGGCCGACGGCGTGCACGTGTCCGCCGCCACGACGGTTACCCGTTCGATCCACAAGGCCGGCCAGTACACCGGCATGTTTCCCATCGATGACAATGGGAGCTGGGAAAAGAATGCGGCAACGCTCAAGCAGTTGCACAGCCTGCGCGAACGACTGAAGGCGCTGGAGAAGGCCCCCTCGAAAAAATGACGACGATGCAGGAACAGAACATCATGACAAAGCCAGCGATAGCGCTCGATATCCACCAAATCCTCAAGCTGCTGCCCCACCGCTACCCGTTCCTGCTGGTGGACCGCGTGCTCGACATGGAAAAGGGCAAGCGCATCACGGCGCTGAAGAATGTGACGATGAACGAGCCGTTCTTCAACGGTCACTTCCCCCATCGTCCGGTGATGCCGGGTGTGCTGATGCTCGAAGCGATGGCACAGGCCGCGGCGCTGCTGTCGTTCCACTCGCTGGACATCGTGCCGGACGACAACACGGTCTACTACTTTGCCGCCATCGACGGCGCACGTTTCAAGCGGCCGGTGGAACCCGGCGACCAACTGACGCTCGAAGTGGAAATCGAACGCATGAAGGCGGGCATCTCGAAGTTCAAGGGCCGAGCCCTGGTTGGCAGTGAACTCGCGTGCGAAGCGACTTTGATGTGCGCGATGCGCCAGATCAACTGATCCGGCCGCACTCACTACAAGGCATGACCCAGGTTCATTCGACAGCGCTCGTCGACCCCCAGGCTCAACTCGACGCCTCGGTGTCGGTCGGTCCCTATACCGTGATCGGCCCGCATGTGCGGGTAGGCGCGGGCACGACCATCGGCGCGCATTGCGTGATCGAAGGGCGTACGACCATCGGGTGCGACAACAGGATCTTCCAGTTCTCGTCCCTCGGCGCGGTGCCGCAGGACAAGAAGTACGCCGGCGAGCCGACCGAACTCGTCATCGGCGACCGCAACGTGATTCGCGAGTTCTGCACCTTCAACCTCGGCGTGCCGGGGGCAGGGGGCGTGACGCGCGTAGGCAGCGACAACTGGATCATGGCGTACACGCACATCGCGCACGACTGCCGTGTCGACAACCACACCACGCTGTCGAACAACACCACGCTGGCCGGGCATGTGCACCTGGCCGATTGGGTCACGGTCGGCGGCCTGACCGGCATCCACCAGTTCGTGTCGGTAGGTGCCCACGCCATGCTCGGTTTCGCCAGCGCTGTGACGCAGGACGTGCCGCCTTTCATGCTGGTCGACGGCAATCCGCTGGCAGTGCGCGGTTTCAACGTCGTCGGCCTGCGCCGGCGCGACTTTTCCGCACAGCGGATCGCAGCCGTGAAGCAGATGCACCGGCTGCTGTACCGCCAGGGCAAGACGCTCGACGAGGCGCGCGCCGGCATCGCCGCGCTTGCCGCGGAAATGCCGGAAGCGGCCGACGACGTCGCGCTGATGGAAGCCTTCCTCTCCAGTTCGACGCGCGGCATCGCGCGCTGACGTGACAGCAATGCAGAAGGACGGGCAGCGGCGTTTCGCGCTGGTCGCGGGCGAAGCTTCCGGCGACCTGCTCGCCGGCCTGCTGCTCGACGGGCTTCAGGCCCGCTGGCCCGGCCTCGAGACCGTCGGCATCGGCGGTCCGCGCATGCTGGCCCATGGCCTGCAGAGCTGGTGGCCGCAGGAAAAACTCGCGGTGCGCGGCTATGTCGAGGTGCTGCGGCACTATGCCGAAATCGCCGGCATTCGCCGCCAGCTCAAGGCTAGGCTGCTGCGGGAATGGGCGGAGTTGTTCATTGGCGTCGACGCGCCCGATTTCAATCTCGATCTCGAAGCCGGCTTGCGCAGCCGCGGCATGAAGACGGTGCATTTCATCTGCCCGTCGATCTGGGCCTGGCGGCCGGAGCGCATCGAGAAGGTCCGGGCCGCGGCCGACCACGTGCTGTGCATCTTCCCGTTCGAGCCGGCGTTGCTGGCGGAGCACGGCGTCTCGGGCAGCTACGTGGGCCACCCGCTGGCCAATGTGATCCCGATGACACCCGATCGCGTCGGCGCCCGCGCCGCGCTGGGCCTGGCGCCCGACGCACAGGTCGTCGCCTTGCTGCCCGGTAGCCGCCGATCGGAAGTGCGCTACCTGGCCGCCCGCTTCTTCGCCGCCGCCGCGCTGATGCACAAGCAGCGGCCCGGCATCCAGTTCGTGGCCCCGATCCTGCCCGGCCTGCGCGCCGAGGTCGAGGGCCTGCTGCAGGCCAGCGGCATGACCGGCCGCGTGAAGCTGCTCGATGGGCAGTCGCACGCCGCGCTCGCCGCCTGCGACGCCACGCTGATCGCCAGCGGCACTGCCACGCTCGAGGCGGCGCTGTTCAAGCGCCCGATGGTCATCGCCTACAACATGAATGCGCTGTCGTGGCGCCTCATGCAGCGCAAGCAGTTGCAGCCCTGGGTGGGCCTGCCCAACATCCTGTGCCGCGATTTCGTGGTGCCCGAGTTGCTGCAGGAGGCCGCCACGCCCGAGGCGCTGGCCCGGGCTACGCTGGAATGGCTCGATGCGCCGGAGAAAACGCAGGCCCTGCAACACAAATTTTCAGAGCTGCATGTGCAATTGCAGCGCGATACGCCGACACTTTGCGCCGATGCGATCCAGAAAGTTCTTGAAGGCTGAGCAGGCGCCGCTGGTGTGGGACGCACCGGGCCTGATGGCGGGCGTCGACGAGGCGGGCCGCGGGCCGCTGGCCGGCCCCGTGGTCGCGGCCGCGGTGATCCTGGACGACCTGCGCCCGATCCGCGGCCTCGCGGACTCCAAGACGCTCACGGCCCTGCAAAGGGAGCGCTTGCATGACCAGATCCTGGCCCAGGCGCTGTGCTGCTCGATCGCGCAGGCCACGGTGGAAGAGATCGACACCCACAACATCCTGCAGGCCACCATGATCGCGATGCGGCGCGCGGTCGAAGGGCTGCGCCTGAAGCCCGTGAAGGTGCTGGTCGACGGCAACCGCCTGCCGACGCTCGACGTGCTGGCCGAGGCCATCGTCAAGGGCGATTCCCGGGTCAAGGCGATTTCTGCCGCGTCGATCCTGGCGAAGGTGCACAGAGATCGGCTCTGCGAGCAGTTGCACGCCGAATTCCCGCACTACGGCTTTGCCGGCCACAAGGGCTACGGCACGCCGGAGCACCTCGAAGCCTTGCAGCGCCACGGCGCCTGCGTGCACCACCGCAGGTCGTTCAGCCCGGTGGCTGCTGCGCTGGCCCGCACCGGCGGTGTCATGAACGTGGTGCTGCCCGTGGACGCCGAGCAGCCTGCGATGGTCATCGGTGTCGCCGAGACCGTGCGCCTGGACCTGCGCCCCGCGCCCTGAACCCTCCCTCATGACCTCCGACACCGGCGCCAGCCACATCAGCTCGCGCGACAACCCGCTGCTCAAGGACCTGCGCAAGCTCGCGCAAGACCCGGGCGCCTACCGCAAGCTGGGCCGGATCTGGCTCGAGGGCGACCACCTGTGCCGTGCGGCACTGGCGCGCGGCGTGAAGCCGGCCATCGCTGTGTTTTCAGAGTCTTTTTGGCCCAATGCGCCCGTCGAATGGACGAATGGTGCTATCAAAACGGTAGTCGTCGCCGATGACCTGCTGCGCGGTGTCAGCGGGCTCGAATCGCCGGCGCCCATGGGTTTCGTGCTCGAGCTGCCGTCCCGCCCCGAACTGATTCCCGACGCCCCCAGCGTCGTGCTCGACCGCCTGCAGGACGCGGGCAACGCGGGCTCCATCCTGCGCAGCGCCGCCGCCTTCGGCTTCACCCAGGTGATCGCGCTGAAGGGCACGGCTGCACTGTGGGCGCCGAAGGTGCTGCGCGCGGGCATGGGGGCCCATTTCGGCCTGCGGCTGATCGAAGGCGTGGACGCCGACGCGCTCGACAGCCTGCGGGTGCCGCTGGTCGCCACGAGCTCGCACCACGGCGACTGGTTGCACAAGGCCGAACTGCCGCATCCCTGCGCGTGGTTGATGGGGCATGAAGGGCAGGGCGTGTCGCCCGCGCTGGAGGCGAGGGCCACGCACCACATCCGCATTGCGCAGCCCGGCGGCGAAGAGTCGCTCAACGTGGCGGCTGCCGCCGCGATTTGCCTGCACGCCAGCGGGGCGGCCCTTCAGGCTCAATAGCACACCCAGTCCGAGCTACAATCGGGGGCTTACTCGCAATAGCGTCGCCCGGCCGCCTACAACGCCAAAATCCCCTTAAGCAGCAGTCCGCAGGCAACGCGCCTGGGGCTCCGGGCGACCGTAACCATTCGGAGAACCCAGTGCTTTTGTCTCTCAAGGGAAACTTCCCGCCCGCCATCCTGGCGCTCGCAGACGGCACGGTCTTTCAAGGCAACTCGATCGGAGCCGCCGGCTCCACGACCGGTGAGGTGGTGTTCAACACCGCCATGACCGGTTACCAGGAAATCCTCACCGACCCGAGCTACTGCCAGCAGATCGTGACGCTCACGTATCCGCACATCGGCAACTACGGCGTCAACGGGGAAGACATCGAAGCCGACAAGATCCATGCCGCGGGCCTGATCATCAAGGACCTGCCCCTCGTCGCCTCCAACTTCCGCCAGACCGCCACGCTGAGCGAATACCTCGTGGCCGGCAAGACGGTGGCCATCGCCAACATCGACACCCGCAAGCTCACGCGTCACCTGCGCAGCCACGGCGCGCAGAACGGCTGCATCCTGGGCCTGGCTGCGGGCGAAGCCGTGACGCAGGCGCTGATCGACAAGGCCATCGCCGCCGCCAAGGCCGCGCCCAGCATGGCTGGCCTCGACCTCGCCAAAGTGGTGTCGGTCACGCAGACCTACGAGTGGACCGAGACCGAGTGGAAGCTCGTCAACCTGAACGGCAAACCGGGCTACGGCGTGCAGATCACGCCCCGATTCCATGTCGTCGCGTTCGACTACGGTGTGAAGAAGAACATCCTGCGCATGATCGCCCAGCGCGGCGCGCGCATCACCGTGGTGCCGGCGCAAACGCCCGCGGCCGATGTGCTCAAGCTGAAGCCCGACGGCATCTTCCTGGCCAACGGCCCGGGCGACCCGGAGCCTTGCGACTACGCCATCAGCGCCGTCAAGGAACTGATCGAGACCGGCATTCCCACCTTCGGCATCTGCCTCGGCCACCAGATCATGGCGCTGGCCTCGGGTGCGAAGACCTTCAAGATGAAGTTCGGCCACCACGGCGCGAACCATCCGGTGAAGGACCTCGACAACGGCCGCGTGAGCATCACCAGCCAGAACCACGGCTTCGCGGTCGACGAGAAGTCGCTGCCGGCCAACCTGCGTCCCACCCACATCAGCCTGTTCGACAACACGCTGCAGGGCCTGGCCCGCACCGACAAGCCCGCGTTCTGCTTCCAGGGCCACCCTGAAGCCTCGCCCGGCCCGCACGACATCGGCTACCTGTTCGATCGCTTCACGGCACTCATGGAAAAGCACAAGACGGAAAAGACGGAGAGCAAGAATGCCTAAGCGCACAGACCTCAAATCGATCCTCATCATCGGCGCCGGCCCGATCATCATCGGCCAGGCCTGCGAGTTCGACTACTCCGGCGTGCAGGCCTGCAAGGCGCTGCGCGAAGAGGGCTACAAGGTCATCCTGATCAACAGCAATCCCGCGACGATCATGACCGACCCGGCCACGGCCGACGTCACCTACATCGAGCCCATCACCTGGCAGACGGTCGAAAAGATCATCGCCAAGGAACGCCCCGACGCGATCCTTCCCACCATGGGTGGCCAGACCGCGCTGAACTGCGCGCTCGACCTCTGGCGCAACGGCGTGCTCGACAAGTACACGGGCGCGTCCACCAACAAGCCGGTTGAGCTCATCGGCGCCACGCCCGAAGCGATCGACAAGGCCGAGGACCGCCTGAAGTTCAAGGACGCGATGACCAAGATCGGTCTCGGTTCGGCGCGCTCGGGCATCGCGCACACGATGGACGAAGCCTGGGCCGTGCAGAAGACGCTCGGCTTCCCGACCGTGATCCGCCCCAGCTTCACGCTGGGCGGCACCGGCGGCGGCATCGCCTACAACCCCGACGAGTTCGAGACCATCTGCAAGCGCGGCATCGAAGCCTCGCCCACCAACGAGCTGCTGATCGAAGAATCGCTGCTCGGCTGGAAAGAGTACGAGATGGAAGTCGTGCGCGACAAGGCCGACAACTGCATCATCGTCTGCTCGATCGAAAACCTCGACCCCATGGGCGTGCACACCGGCGACTCGATCACCGTGGCTCCGGCGCAAACGCTCTCCGACAAGGAATACCAGATCCTGCGCAATGCCTCGCTGGCCGTGCTGCGCGAAATCGGCGTGGACACCGGTGGCTCGAACGTGCAGTTCTCCATCAACCCGAAGGACGGCCGCATGGTCGTCATCGAGATGAACCCGCGCGTGTCGCGCTCCTCGGCGCTGGCCTCCAAGGCCACGGGCTTCCCGATCGCCAAGGTCGCGGCCAAGCTGGCGGTGGGCTACACGCTCGACGAACTGCGCAACGAAATCACCGGCGGTGCCACGCCCGCGTCGTTCGAACCGTCGATCGACTACGTGGTCACCAAGATCCCGCGTTTCGCCTTCGAGAAATTCCCGCAGGCCGACTCGCGCCTGACCACGCAGATGAAGTCGGTGGGCGAGGTGATGGCCATGGGCCGCACCTTCCAGGAATCGTTCCAGAAGGCGTTGCGCGGCCTCGAAGTGGGCGTCGACGGCCTGAACGAGAAGACGCAGGACCGCGAAGTGCTCGAGAAGGAACTGGGCGAGCCCGGCCCCGAGCGCATCTGGTACGTGGGCGATGCCTTCGCCATGGGCCTGAGCGTGGAAGAAGTGTTCGCGCTGA
Source organism: Variovorax sp. 10N412 (assembly GCF_056394985.1). Taxonomy (NCBI): domain Bacteria; kingdom Pseudomonadati; phylum Pseudomonadota; class Betaproteobacteria; order Burkholderiales; family Comamonadaceae; genus Variovorax; species Variovorax sp. 10N412. The sequence continues at coordinate 26,730 of NZ_JBFTIO010000001.1, read as the reverse complement.
CCAAGATCGATCCGTGGTTCCTGGTGCAGATCGAGGAGATCGTGAAGATCGAGCTCGAGCTGGAAACCAAGTCGCTGGACGAGATCGACAAGGACACGCTGCTCGCGCTGAAGAAAAAAGGCTTCTCCGACCGTCGCCTCGCCAAGCAGCTCAAGACCACCGACACCGCGATCCGCGAGAAGCGCCGCGCCCTGGGCGTGCGCCCGGTCTATAAGCGCGTGGACACCTGCGCGGCCGAGTTCGCGACCAACACGGCCTACATGTACTCGACGTATGAAGACGAGTGCGAAGCCGACCCGACGGACAAGAAGAAGATCATGGTGCTCGGTGGCGGTCCCAACCGCATCGGCCAGGGCATCGAGTTCGACTACTGCTGCGTGCACGCCGCGCTCGCCATGCGCGAGGACGGCTACGAGACCATCATGGTCAACTGCAACCCCGAGACCGTGTCGACCGACTACGACACGTCCGACCGCCTGTACTTCGAGCCGCTGACGCTCGAAGACGTGCTGGAAATCGTCGACAAGGAAAAGCCCCTCGGCGTGATCGTGCAGTACGGCGGCCAGACGCCGCTCAAGCTTGCACTCGACCTCGAAGCGAACGGCGTGCCGATCATCGGCACCTCGCCCGACATGATCGACGCGGCCGAAGACCGCGAGCGCTTCCAGAAGCTGCTGCACGAACTGGGCCTGCGCCAGCCGCCGAACGCCACCGCGCGCACCGAACCCGAAGCGCTTGAAAAGGCCGCGGCCCTCGGCTATCCGCTGGTGGTGCGCCCGAGCTACGTGCTCGGCGGCCGCGCGATGGAAATCGTGCATGAGCAGCGCGACCTCGAGCGCTACATGCGCGAAGCGGTCAAGGTGAGCAACGACTCGCCGGTGCTGCTCGACCGCTTCCTGAACGACGCCGTCGAGTGCGACGTCGACTGCATCCGCGACGCCGAAGGCGGCACGCTGATCGGCGGCGTGATGGAGCACATCGAACAGGCCGGCGTGCATTCGGGCGACTCCGCCTGCTCGCTGCCGCCCTACAGCCTGAACGCCGACACCATCGCCGAACTGAAGCGCCAGAGCGCCGCGATGGCCAAGGCCCTGAACGTGGTCGGCCTGATGAACGTGCAGTTCGCCATCCAGCAGAAGGACGGCAAGGACGTCATCTACGTGCTCGAAGTGAACCCGCGTGCATCGCGCACCGTGCCGTACGTGAGCAAGGCCACCGGCATCCAGCTCGCCAAGGTGGCGGCACGCTGCATGGCCGGCCAGTCGCTGGCGTCGCAGGGCGTGACCAAGGAAGTCACGCCGCCGTATTTCAGCGTGAAGGAGGCCGTGTTCCCGTTCGTCAAGTTCCCGGGCGTGGACACCATCCTCGGCCCCGAGATGAAGTCGACCGGCGAAGTGATGGGCGTGGGCAAGACCTTCGGCGAAGCCTTCGTGAAGTCGCAGCTGGGCGCAGGCACGCTGCTGCCGAAGTCGGGCAAGGTCTTCATCTCGGTGAAGAACAACGACAAGGCGCGTGCCGTGGAAGTGGCGCGCGGCCTGGTGAAGCTCGGCTTCGTGCTGACGGCCACCAAGGGCACGGCCGCCGCCATCAGCGCCGCGGGCATCGAGTGCGCCACGGTGAACAAGGTGACCGAAGGCCGTCCGCACATCGTGGACATGATCAAGAACAACGAGATTGCGCTGGTCATCAACACGGTGGAAGAGCGTCGCAACGCAATCACCGATTCGCGGCAGATCCGCACCTCGGCGCTGCTGGCGCGCGTGACCACGTTCACCACGATCTTCGGCGCCGAAGCCGCTGTCGAGGGCATGGGCTTCATGGACGAGCTGGGCGTGATCTCGGTGCAGGAAATGCACGCGCAACTGACGGCGTTGGCCTGAGCCTGGGCGCCATGGACACGCAGCTCGTCGAACTCGGCCTGGCGGACTGGAACGCGGCCACGCCCAACGAGGCGTGGATCGCGGCGCTCGAAGCGGGCAAGGTGTTGTACTTTCCGCGCCTGGGCTTCGAGCTGCTGCCTGAAGAACGCAGCCTGCTGACGCCCAGCCTGCTGTCGCCCGACGTGCGCAACATCAGCCTCGACGCCAACGGCAAGCTCAAGGGCGTCGTCGGCGACGAGGCGGTGCAACGCACGGCGGCCGCGATGGTGGGGCGCTTTCGCGCGCAGTCGCAGCAGCTCATTCACGGGCTGCTGCCGCACTACACGCCGGCCCTGCGGCTGGCGCCCACCAGCTACCGGCCGGCCCAGGTCGAGACGCGCGTGCAGTCATGGCGTGCGGACGACCGGCGCCTGCACGTCGATGCGTTCCCGTCGCGGCCCAACTACGGCGAGCGCATCCTGCGCGTGTTCACCAACGTCAACCCCGAAGGCGCGCCGCGCGTGTGGCGTGTCGGCGAGCCTTTCGAGGACATCGCCAAACGCTTCCTGCCACGTGCGAAGCCCTATGCTCGCTGGCAGGCCAGGCTGCTGCAGGCGCTGCACGTGACCAAGTCGTTCCGCAGCGAGTACGACCACCTGATGCTGCAGCTGCACGACGGCATGAAGTCGGACATGGCGTACCAGGAAAGCTCGCCGCAGGAAACCGCCAAGTTCCCGCCGGGTTCGGTGTGGGTGTGCTTCTCCGACCAGACCTCGCACGCCGTGATGGCCGGCCAGTACATGCTCGAGCAGACCCTTCATCTGGCCGCATCGAAGCAATACAATCCCGGGTCGAGCCCGCTCGCCATCCTGAGCCGGCTGACCGGACGCACACTCGTCTGATCCTGTCCTCACTCGACCGCCGAACGGCAGCGTTCGGCGGTTTCGCTTTATGGAGAACCCACAACATGGCAACCGTACCAGTCACCAAGCGCGGCGCTGAAAAACTGCGCGCCGAACTGCATCAACTCAAGACGGTGGACCGTCCCTGGGTCATCAATGCGATTTCCGAAGCGCGTGCCCAGGGCGACCTGAGCGAGAACGCCGAGTACGAGGTCGCCAAGGACCGCCAGGGCTTCATCGAAGGCCGCATCCAGGAAGTCGAAGGCAAGCTGTCGGCTGCCCAGATCATCGACCCTAGCGAGCTCGATGCCGGCGGCAAGGTGGTGTTCGGCTCGACCGTCGATCTCGAGGAAGAAGAGTCGGGCGAGGCCGTGAAGTACCAGATCGTCGGCGAAGACGAAGCCGACCTGAAGCTCGGCCTGATCAACATCTCCAGCCCCATCGCGCGCGCGTTGATCGGCAAGGAAGAGGGCGACACCGCCGAAGTGCAGGCTCCGGGCGGCCTGAAGCGCTACGAGATCGTCGCCGTCCACTACATCTGATCGTCCGTTCGATGAAAGACCGCGTGGCGCTGATGCTGGCTGCCTTCTGGTGGGGCAGCCTCACCACGATCGGCTTTCTGGTGGTGCCGATGCTGTTCGCCAGGCTCGGCAATCCGTCGGTGGCGGGCAACTTTGCCGGTCAGCTGTTCGAGGCGCAGAGCTGGATTGCAATCGCCTGCGGGCTGATCCTGCTGATCCATTTCAGGACCAAGGCGGACGAGCGCATGGATGGGCCGGTCATGACGTCCATGTTCCTGATCCTGGCCGCGCTGCTGCTGGCGTTGCTGCAGCAGTACGCCGTGGCGCCGCACATCCTGGCGCGCGAAAACCTCAAGTTATGGCATGCCGTGGGAAGCGGCATGTATCTTGTGCAGTGGATTTGCGCCGGCGTGCTGCTGTGGCGCATGGGCGCCCGCAAGCCGGGCTGAACGGCAGAGGCGGCAACGGCCGCCTCGCCCTTACTCTTTCCAGTATTTCGCGACCCAGCGCGCCGGACGGATGTACCGGAAGGCGCGGTTGCGGCGGCCCGCCAATGCGTCCGGCGGGTTGCACTCGCCATGGAACACCATGATGCGTGCGCCCTCGGGCACGAAGGGCTCTTCCCAGTAGTTGGCCGGCCAGGTCGGAATGCCGTGGTACTTGAAGCTCGGGCACCAGGCCTCGGGCCAGTACGCCAGCTTGCCCTGCTGGTGGAGCACGTCCGACAGGTAGGCCTGCTCGTTGCGGTACTCCGCCTGCACCTTGTCCATGTTGGCGCGAAAGTACGCCAGCACGTCGGCATGGGCGCCCAGCTCGAAACGATAGACCGACGAATTCCCGGTGATGCGCTCGCGCCGCCAGGGGCGGGCGTAGTCGTGAATGATCAGGAACTCGCCGGGTTGCTCGAAGAAGGCGTCCAGCGGGCCCACCACCACGACATCGAGGTCGAGGAAGAGGGCGGTGCCGCGCAGGCCGTGCAGGTCCTGCTCGAAGGTCGTGAGCTTCTTCCAGGCGCCGTCGCGCTGGCCGGGAGCCAATTGCAGGTTGAGCGGAGGGATCGGCAGGCACGTCACTTCGGGGCGGATGCCGTTGCCGTCGTCCGTCATGCAGACGAACTTGAAGTCGCCGCTGAGGTTGCGGCGCACCATCGCGTAGAGCCGGTTGACGTATTCGGGGCCATATTTCGTGCCCCACTTCATGCAGAGGATATGGCGCTGGGCGCCTTGCGCTGGCGCCAAGCTCAATCCGCCTGGTTGCGCTTCTTGGCCGAGAGCGGCCGCTTCGCCTTGGCGCGCTTGATGTTGCCGCCGGGGGTCAGGCGCTGGTTGCCCAGGACGCGCAGGGTCTTGATTTCGGGGCGCTGGCCGCCGCGCTTGCTGTACTTGACGATCTTCACGTCGCGCGGGCCGGGCATGCGGTCTTCATCGACCGTGCGTTCCTTTTCGGGGATCGGGCGCCAGAGCACCAGCAGCTTGCCGATGTGCTGGATCGGGGCGGCGTTCAGTTCGTCGGACAGTTCTCGCAGCATGGCGTCGCGGGCGAGGCGGTCGTCGGAGAAAACGCGAACCTTGATCAGGCCATGGGCCTTGAGCGCCGCGTCGGCCTCTTTTTTTACGGCAGGGGTGAGCCCGTCTCCACCGACCATGACGATCGGATCCAGGTGGTGAGCTTCGGCGCGGTGCACCTTGCGCTCGGCAGGGGTAAGTTGAATGGCGGGCATCCCCGTATTATCGACGCGTACACGAAGACCCTCATGAGCACTAAAGCCAAAAGCAAAAAAGTCAATAAAGCGTGGCTTCACGACCATATCAACGACCCCTACGTGAAACTCGCCACGCGGGAGGGTTACCGGGCGCGCGCCGCCTACAAACTCAAGGAAATCGACGAGTCGTTCGGGCTTGTCAAACCAGGCCAGCTGGTGGTGGACCTGGGCTCCACGCCCGGTGCCTGGAGCCAATACCTGCGCCGGCGCATGTCCCCCGACGGCGCTGCGGCTGGCTCGCTGAACGGCACCATCGTCGCGCTCGACATGCTGGCCATGGATCCCATCGAAGGCGTGACCTTCCTGCAGGGGGATTTCCGCGAAGACGCGCTTCTGCAACAGTTGCTGGGGGTGCTGGCCGGTCGCAAGGCCGACCTGGTGGTGTCGGACATGGCGCCCAACCTGTCGGGCATCCATTCGGCGGATGCCGCCCGTGTGGCGCACCTGATCGAACTGGCCATCGATTTTTCGCAACACCACCTCAAACCCGAGGGGGCTCTGGTGGCCAAGGTGTTCCACGGCAGTGGTTACGACGAACTGGTCAAGCTCTTCAAGGCGAATTTCCGCACCGTGAAGCCCTTCAAGCCCAAGGCTTCGCGCGACAAATCGTCCGAGACATTCCTTGTCGGCATGGGCCTGAAGGCCCTGGATACGCCTTGATACCTTGCCGAAGAACGTCGGCAAAGGGTGCGTTCAAGGCGCAAACCCCTGTCAGCCTATGGCTGCATTAGGGAAATGCCCGCTTTTCGCAGCTTGAAAAGCCTAAAATGGGGCGCAATTGCGTACCCATAGCGCGTTTTTTCATATCCTCGTCACGCGCTTTCGACTGGAGCTTCGTTTGAACAATCAGTGGTTTTCCAAAGTTGCCGTATGGCTCGTCATTGCCATGGTGTTGTTCACTGTGTTCAAGCAGTTCGACACCCGCGGTGGCGTCGGCTCGGGAGCAGTCAGCTACTCCGAGTTTCTGGACCAGGTCCGGAATAACCAGGTCAAGAGTGCCGTCATCCCCGAAGGTGCCGGCGGCGGCGAGATCATCGCCGTCACCAACGACGATCGCAAGATCCGCACGACTGCCACGGTCCTCGACCGCGGCCTCGTGGGCGACCTGATCGACCACAACGTCAAGTTCGACGTCAAGCCGCGCGAAGAGGGGTCCCTCCTCATGACGCTGCTGGTCAGCTGGGGCCCGATGCTGCTGCTGATCGGTGTCTGGATCTACTTCATGCGCCAGATGCAGGGCGGCGGCAAGGGCGGGGCGTTCAGCTTCGGCAAGAGCAAGGCCCGCATGATGGACGAGAACAACAACACGGTCACCTTCGCCGACGTTGCGGGCTGCGACGAGGCCAAGGAAGAAGTCCGTGAAGTCGTCGACTTCCTGAAAGACCCGCAGCGCTTCCAGAAGCTCGGCGGCCGTATTCCGCGCGGCCTGTTGCTGGTCGGCCCTCCGGGCACCGGCAAGACCCTTCTGGCCAAGTCGATCGCTGGCGAAGCCAAGGTCCCTTTCTTCTCGATTTCGGGTTCCGATTTCGTTGAAATGTTCGTCGGCGTGGGTGCGGCCCGTGTGCGCGACATGTTCGAGAACGCCAAGAAGAACGCACCCTGCATCATCTTCATCGACGAAATCGATGCCGTGGGTCGTCAGCGCGGCGCCGGTCTCGGTGGCGGCAACGACGAACGCGAACAGACCTTGAACCAGATGCTGGTCGAGATGGACGGTTTCGAAACCAACCTCGGCGTGATCGTGGTGGCTGCCACCAACCGCCCTGACATCCTTGACGCCGCCTTGCTGCGCCCGGGTCGTTTCGACCGCCAGGTGTACGTCACGCTGCCGGACATCCGCGGCCGCGAACAAATTCTCGGTGTGCACATGCGCAAGGTCCCGCTGGGCCAGGACGTGAACCCGAGCGTGATCGCCCGCGGCACTCCCGGCATGTCCGGTGCCGACCTCGCCAACCTGTGCAACGAAGCCGCCCTGATGGCTGCCCGCCGCAATGCGCGCGTGGTCGAGATGCAGGACTTCGAGAAGGCCAAGGACAAGATCTTCATGGGCCCCGAGCGCAAGAGCATGGTCATGCCCGAGGAAGAGCGCCGCAACACGGCCTACCACGAGTCCGGCCACGCCCTCATCGGCAAGCTGCTGCCCAAGTGCGACCCGGTCCACAAGGTCACGATCATTCCGCGTGGCCGCGCCCTGGGCGTGACCATGAGCCTGCCGGCGCAAGACCGTTACAGCTATGACCGCGAATACATGCTGAACCAGATCAGCATGCTCTTCGGTGGCCGTATCGCCGAAGAAGTGTTCATGCACCAGATGACCACCGGTGCCAGCAACGACTTCGAGCGCGCGACCTCCATCGCCCGCGACATGGTCACGCGCTACGGCATGACCGATGCGCTGGGCCCGATGGTCTACGCCGAGAACGAAGGCGAAGTGTTCCTGGGCCGCTCGGTCACCAAGACGACCAACATGAGCGAGCAGACCATGGAAAAGGTCGACGGCGAGGTGCGCCGCATCATCGACGAGCAATACGCCCTGGCGCGTGGCCTGATCGAGGCGAACAGCGACAAGATGCACGCCATGGCGAAGGCGCTGCTCGAATGGGAAACCATCGACTCCGAGCAGCTCGACGACATCATGGCCGGCCGCGCACCGCGTCCGCCCAAGGACTGGACGCCGCGCACCCCTCCCTCGGGCAGCGGTGGCAGTGGCGGCACGCCGGCCGTGAATACCGACCCGGCGCCGACCGCCGCTTGAGGTGGGCTTGCAATCAAGCAACAACGGGGCCTCTGGCCCCGTTTTTCATGGCGCCGTGCCCAGCACGGTGTGGCAGACCTCGCGCTTCAGGATCGATCTCTCGCAGCCGCGCGTGATGGGCATCGTCAATGTCACGCCAGACTCTTTTTCCGATGGCGGTGCGCATGCGTCAGCCAGCATGGCACTGAAGCACTGCGAGCAATTGCTGAAAGAGGGCGCCGACATCCTCGACATCGGCGGCGAATCGACCCGCCCCGGCAGCCCTGCGGTGCCGCTCGAGGACGAGTTGGCACGCGTGCTGCCCGTGGTGCGCGAAGCGGTAAAGCTCGGCGTGCCGATCTCTGTCGACACCTACAAGCCCGAGGTGATGCGCGCGGTGCTCGGGCTGGGTGCGGACATCGTCAACGACATCTGGGCGCTGCGCCAACCCGGCGCGCGCGACGCGGTGGCGGCGCACCCCACGTGCGGCGTCTGCCTGATGCACATGCATCGCGACCCGCAGACCATGCAGGCCGTGCCGATGGCGGGCGACGTGATTCCCGACGTGCTGTCCTTCCTGGCGGCACAACTGCAGCTTCTGCAGGCGCTGGGCGTGGATTTGTCCCGGATCACGCTCGACCCCGGCGTTGGTTTCGGCAAGACCGTGGCGCAGAATTTCGCCCTGCTGGCGCGCCAGCACGAACTCCTCGCAGGCGGGCTCCCGCTGCTGCTGGGCTGGTCGCGCAAGTCGTCGATCGGGGCGGTCACGGGCATCGAGGCGGCCGGCGAACGCATCGTGCCCAGTGTTGCTGCGGCGGTGCTGGCGGTCGACCGTGGTGCTGCCGTGGTGCGCGTGCACGACGTGCGCGACACCGTGGCGGCGCTCGCCGTATGGCGCGCCATGCGCGAACAGGAACCCGACCCCACAACACAAACACAAGAACAGAAGCAACAACCATGACCCGCAAATATTTCGGTACCGACGGCATCCGCGGCACCGTCGGCCAAGCCCCCATCACCCCTGACTTCGTGCTGCGCCTCGCACATGCCGTGGGCCGCGTGCTCAAGAAGACCCAGGCCCGCCCCACGGTGCTGATCGGCAAGGACACCCGCATTTCGGGCTACATGCTCGAGTCGGCGCTGGAATCAGGCTTCAATTCGGCCGGTGTCGACGTGGTGCTGCTCGGCCCGCTGCCCACGCCCGGCGTGGCGTACCTCACGCGCGCGCAGCGCGCCAGCCTCGGTGTGGTGATCAGCGCCAGCCACAACGCCTATCCGGACAACGGTATCAAGTTCTTCAGCGCCCAGGGCACCAAGCTCGACGACGCGTGGGAACTGGCGGTGGAAGCCGCGCTCGAAGAAGCCCCGGTGTGGGTCGATTCGGTCAACCTCGGCAAGGCACGCCGGCTCAACGATGCGCCCGGGCGCTACATCGAGTTCTGCAAGAGCACCTTTGCCAACGACCTGACGTTGCGCAACATGAAGCTGGTGGTCGACGCTGCGCATGGCGCGGCCTACCAAGTGGCGCCCAACGTGTTCCATGAACTTGGCGCGGAAGTGACCAGCATCGGTGTATCGCCGGACGGCCTGAACATCAACAAGGACGTCGGTGCCACGCATCCCCAGGCGCTGGTCGCCGCAGTGACGGCGCAGAAGGCCGACTACGGCATCGCCCTCGACGGCGACGCCGACCGGTTGCAGCTGGTCGATGCCAGCGGGCGGCTGTTCAACGGCGACGAGCTGCTCTACCTGATGGTGGCCGAGCGCATCGAGCGCGGCGAGAAGCCGGTGGGCGTGGTCGGCACGCTCATGACCAACAAGGCCGTGGAAGTGGCGCTGCGCAAGCAGGGCATCGAGTTCGTGCGCGCGAAGGTCGGCGACCGCTACGTGCTCGAGGAGCTCGACAAGCGCGGCTGGATCCTGGGCGGCGAGGGCTCCGGCCACCTGCTGGCACTCGACCGCCACACCACCGGTGACGGCATCGTGAGTGCGTTGCAGGTGCTGCAGGCCTGCGTGCGCAGCGGCAAGACCGTGGCGCAATTGCTGGAAGGCGTCGTGCTGTTCCCGCAGACGCTCATCAACGTGCGCATCTCGCCTGACCAGAACTGGAAGGACAACCAGGCGCTGGCCAGCGAAACCGAGCGCATCGAGGCCGAGCTTGGCGATGCAGGCCGCGTGCTGATCCGTGCAAGCGGCACCGAGCCGCTGGTGCGCGTGATGGTCGAGGCGCGCGATGCGGCGCAGGCAGAGTCGTGCGCGAAACGCCTCGCGGCCACGCTGGAGCCCGGCCAATGACGACGCGGATCGAAGTCCGCATGGTCGACTACCGCGACGCGGTGCAGGCCGCGGCGTTGGTCGACCTGCTCGACACCTATGCCAGCGACCCGGCGGGCGGTGGCACGCCGCTCGACGCGGCGGTGCGCAAGGGCCTGCCCGCGGCGCTGGCTGCGCGTCCCCAGGCTTTCAGCGTGCTGGCGTACGACGGCGCGCAGCCTGTGGGCTTGGTCAATTGCATGGAAGGCTTTTCGACTTTCGCCTGCAAGCCGCTGGTCAATGTGCACGACATGGCGGTGCTGGCCAGCCATCGCGGCCAGCGCGTGGCGCAGAAGATGTTCGCGCTGGTGGAGCAGGAGGCGCGCCGGCGCGGCGCCTGCAAGCTCACGCTCGAAGTGCTGTCGGGCAATGCGCCGGCCCTGCGCGCGTACGAGCGCGAAGGGTTCGAGGGCTATCAGCTCGACCCGGCCTTCGGCCACGCCATCTTCCTGCACAAGAAACTCTGAAAAGAAAAAGGGCCAAGGCGAATTCGTCGCCCCGGCCCTTGCCGCGGCCCTCTCCCCAAGGAGAGAGGGCGCAGGTCACATCAGAAGCGCGTCACCGGCATGTCGGCGTCGGCCTTGTTCGGCGCGTACTTGCCCAGTTCCCACTTGGCGATCGCGTTGCGGTGCACTTCGTCCGGGCCGTCCGCGAAGCGCAGCGTGCGCGCATGCGCATAGGCGTTGGCGAGTGGGAAGTCGTCGCACATGCCGCCGCCGCCGTGCACCTGCATGGCCCAGTCGATCACCTGGCAGGCCATGGTGGGCGCGACCACCTTGATCATGGCGATCTCGTTCTTGGCGACCTTGTTGCCGGCCACGTCCATCAGCCAGGCGGCCTTGAGCGTGAGCAGGCGCGCCATGTCGATCTTGCAGCGCGCTTCGGCGATGCGTTCCTGCGTCACGGTCTGCGACGCCACGGTCTTGCCGAAGGCCACGCGCGACGAGGCGCGCTTGCACATCAGCTCGAGCGCGCGCTCGGCCAGGCCGATCAGGCGCATGCAGTGGTGGATGCGTCCCGGGCCGAGGCGGCCTTGGGCGATCTCGAAGCCGCGGCCTTCGCCGAGCAGGATGTTGCCCACCGGCACGCGGACGTTCTCGAAGTACATCTCGACGTGGCCGTGCGGCGCATCGTCGTAGCCCATCACGTTGAGCGGGCGCACGATGCGGATGCCCTTGGCGTCCGCCGGCACGATGACCATGCTCTGCTGCGAATGGCGGGGTGCGTCGGGGTCGGTCTTGCCCATGGTGATGAACACCGCGCAGCGCGGATCGGCCGCGCCGGAAATCCACCACTTGTGGCCGTTGATCACGTACTCGTCGCCCTGGCGTTCGATGCGCGTCGCAATGTTGGTGGCGTCGCTGGAGGCCACGTCGGGCTCGGTCATGGCGAAGGCCGAGCGAATTTCGCCTTCGAGCAGCGGCTTGAGCCAGCGGGCCTTGATTTCTTCCGAGCCGTAGCGCGCGATGGTTTCCATGTTGCCGGTGTCGGGCGCCGAGCAGTTGAACGCCTCGCTCGCCCACGGCACCGCGCCCATGATCTCGGCCAGGGGTGCGTATTCCTGGTTGGTCAGGCCGGCGCCCGCGTAGCCGGAGGCAGAGGCGCTGTCGACCGGCAGGAACAGGTTCCACAGGCCCTGGGCCTTGGCCTTGTCCTTGACCTTCTCGACCGTCTTCAGCGCGCTCCAGCGCTTGCCGGCGACCGTGTTGGCGGCAAGCTCGGCGCTGTACTCGGCTTCGGCCGGGTAGATGTTCTCGTCCATGAACGCCTTGACGCGCTTCTGCAGATCCTTGGTCTTGGCCGAATATTCGAAATCCATCTTCGTCTCCTGGTGGGTGTAGGGGCGGGTTACGCCTTTTGGGCAAACTGCCAGGCCATTTCGGCCATGGGGCGCGCGCCGCGGGCCGAAGCCACGGCTTGTTCACTCGATGCCGTGCCGGCCTCGACCCGCTTGGCAATGCCTTGCAGGATCGCGGCCATGCGGAACAGGTTGTAGGCCTGGTAGAAGTTCCAGTCGGGCGCCAGCGCCTCGGGCGTGCTGATGCGGGTACGTTCGCAGTACCGGCGGATGTACTCGCTCTCGGTCGGGATGCCCAGCGAGACAAGGTCCACGCCGCCGATGCCGCGTCCCGTGGTGGGGGGCATGTGCCACGACATGCAGTGGTAGCTGAAGTCGGCCAGCGGATGGCCCAACGTGGAAAGCTCCCAGTCGAGCACCGCGATGATGCGCGGCTCGGTGGGGTGGAACATGACGTTGTCCAGGCGGTAGTCGCCATGGACGATCGACACCTTGCTCTCGTCGCGTGCGCTTGCCGGCATGTGGGCGGGCAGCCAGTCGATCAGCCGCTCCATGGCCTCGATCGGCTGCGAGAGTTCGCCCGCGCCGTCCGCCGAAGCCTTGTACTGCTTGCTCCAGCGGCCGATCTGGCGTTCGAAGTAGTTGCCGGGCTTGCCGTAGTCGGCCAGGCCGCGGGCGGCGAAATCGACCGTGTGCAGCGCTGCGATCACGCGGTTCATCTCGTCGTAGTAGGCGGCCCGCTCGGCGTTGCTGAAGCCCGGCAGCGACTGATCCCAGAGCACGCGGCCCTGCATGAATTCCATGACGTAGAAGGCGCGGCCGATGATGGCTTCGTCTTCGCACAGGCAGTGCATGCGCGGCACCGGCACGTCGGTGCCCGCGAGGCCGCGCATGACCTTGAACTCGCGTTCCACCGCATGGGCCGAGGGCAGCAGCTTGGCGACCGGGCCCGGCTTGGCGCGCATCACATAGCTCTGCGACGGCGTGAGGAGTTTGTAGGTCGGGTTCGACTGGCCGCCCTTGAACATCTCGACCGTGAGCGGACCCTTGAACCCCTCGAGGTTTTTCTCGAGCCAGGCCGCAAGCGCATCGACGTCGAAGGCATGCTGTTGCGAGACGGCACGGGTGCCGATGAAGTTGGAGAAGTCCTGGCTCATGTCGGTTGTGTCTTGCGTTCTAGTTTTCGGCTTCCGAGACGCGCATCAATGCCGCGCGGTCCAGGATCACGAGGCCGCTGGTCTCGATGCGGATGGTGCCCTCGCGCTCCATGGTCTTGAGCTCCTGGTTGACCCGCTGGCGCGAGGCGCCCAGCAGCTGCGCCAGCTCCTCCTGCGCCAGTTGCAGGCCGATGCGCATCTGGCTGCCGTCGTCCAGGTTCGGTACGCCGTAGCTGCGCACCAGGTGAACCAGCTGCTTGGCCAGCCGGGCGCGCAGGGGCAGGGTGTTCAAGTCTTCCACCAGCCCGAACAGCGTGCGGATGCGGCGCGCCTGCAGCCGCATCAGCGCTTCGTACAGTTCCACGTGCGCGGTCAGGATCTTCTGGAAGTCGGCCCGCGCCACGCACAGGATGGTGCTGTCCCCATGCGCATAGGCGTCGTGCGTGCGCCGGTCCCCGTCGAACATCGCCACGTCGCCGAACCAGATGCCCGGCTCCACGTAGGTCAGCGTCACCTGCTTGCCGGAGACAGCCGTCGAACTCACGCGCACTGCGCCCTTGGCGCAGGCAATCCAGTGTTCGGGCGGGTCGCCGCGGGCGGCGATCAGGTCGCCGTCCTTGTAGCGTTTGACGAAAGCACATCGGAGGATGTCGTGCCGTAGCGATGGAGATAGGGAAGAAAACCAGCGACCACTGTTGATCGCTTCACGTTCTTCGATAGTAAGAATGGGGTCGTCCATTGGTCTGTCCTCTCGGCGACTGAAAAGGCGGGGGGTGTCACGGGAGCGACGCAGCGCTGCGTCACTCGTACCGGGGCGGTTTCTTGTCGAGGAACGCGGCAATGCCGATGCCCGCGTTCGCATGGTGGAGGTTGCGCACGAAGTGGTCGCGCTCCTGCGAGAGCTGCGACGCGAGCGTGGCGCCGCGCGCATCGCTCAGCAGCTCCTTGATGCTGGCCAGCGAGTTCGGCGCGCGTGCATTGAGCCTGGTGGCCAGGGCCAGTGCGCCTGCGAGCGCCTGTCCGCTTTCCGTGAGTTCGTTGACGAGGCCATGCGCATGCAGGCGCGCCGCGTCGATGCGCTCGCCGTTCATGAGCCATTCGCTCGCCAGTTGCCGTGGCAACTGCCGCCCCAGATGCCAGCTCAGGCCGCCGTCGGGCGACAGCGCCACGTTGCTGTACGAGGCCGCGAACACCGCGTCGCGTGCCGCCACCACGAAGTCGCAGGCCAGCGCGAGCGAGAAGCCCGCGCCGGCGGCCGCCCCTTCGACCGCCGCGATGATCGGCTTGGGGAAGGTGCGGATCGAATCGATCCAGTTGTGCAGGCCCTCGATGCTCTCTGCCTGCACCGAGCGGTCGAGCTGGCGGTTGGTCAGCAGCCGCTGCAGCGAGCCGCCGGCGCAGAACCAGGCGCCTTCGCCCACGATGACCACGCTGCGGATCTCCGCGCTGCCCTCGGCGCCGTTGAGCGCCTCGATGCCCGCGGCGTAGATCTCTGGGCCCAGGGCGTTGCGCTGGGCGGGGTTGGCGATCGTCAGCACCATGGTGCTGCCTTCGCTCGTGCTCTTGAGTTCGGCGGTCATTGCGTGTCTCCGGCTTTTTATTCTTCTTCGTGCAGCAGGCTCAGGCCCAGCGCGCCGCGGCGGCGCAGCCACGGGCTCGGGCGATAGCGCGGGTCGCCGTACACGGTCTGCAGGTTGAACAGCACCTCGAGCATGTTGGTCGGGCCGTAGAGGTTGCCCATGGCGAGCGGGCCGCGCGGGTAGCCCAGGCCCAGCTGCACGGCGGTTTCGAGGTCGGCCGGCGTGCACACGCGCTGCTGGCACATGTCGGCCGCGATGTTGACGATGGCGCCGACCACGCGCTGCGTGACGAAGCCGCCGCTGTCGCGGATCACGCTCACGGCCTTGCCGTCTCGCGCGAACAGGGCGTGCGCGGTGTCGCGCATGTCGCGGCGCGTGGCCGGGTTGGTGGCGAGCACGCGGCGCTTGGTGGCGGCGTCGTCGATCAGCATGTCGATGCCGACGGTGCGCGTGGCATCCAGGCGCTCGACCGCGGCCACCGTGGTCACGTCGAAGCCCAGCGGCGCCACCAGGATCAGCGAATGCGCGGCAGGCGCGGCGCCGCTGTCGATCTGCGCGCCCAGCGTGTTCACCAGGCGCAGCAGCTCGGCGCGCCGCGCGGCGCGCGGCGACACCCACACCGAGGGCGTGCCTTCGGCCACCGGGGGGGCGGCCTCGGGCGTCTGCTGCATCACGCCGTCGGTGTAGCGGTAGAAGCCTTCGCCGGTCTTGCGGCCGAGCACGCCCGCAGCCAGGCGCTGTGCGGTGATCACGCTCGGGCGGAAGCGCGGTTCCTCGAAGTACTGGTGGTAGATCGACTCCATCACCGGGTGCGACACGTCGAGCGCGGTCAGGTCCAGCAGCTCGAACGGGCCGAGGCGAAAGCCGGCCTGGTCCTTCAGGATGCGGTCGATCGTCGCGAAGTCGGCCACACCTTCGCCCACGATGCGCAGCGCCTCAGTGCCGTAGCCGCGGCCGGCGTGGTTCACGATGAAGCCGGGCGTGTCCTGCGCCTGCACTGCGCTGTGGCCCATCTGCCTGGCATACCCCGCCAGTTGCGTGCACACCCCGGCCGCGGTCTTGAAGCCGGCCACCACCTCGACCACCTTCATCAGCGGCACGGGGTTGAAGAAGTGGAAGCCCGCGAAGCGCTCAGGGCGCTGGAGCCCGGCCGCGATGGCCGTCACGGAGAGCGAAGAGGTGTTGGTGACCAGCGTGGCGGTGTCGGCGACCACGCCCTCGAGCTCGCGGAAAAGCTTGCGCTTGACCTCGAGGTCTTCGATCACCGCCTCGACCACCAGGTCGCAGTCGGCCAGCGCCTGCAGCGCATCGACGGCCTTCACACGGGCGATGTAGGCATCGCGCGTGGCGGCGTCGATCTTGTTTTTCTCGTGCAGCTTGTTCCACTGGGCGACCAGGGCTTCGCGCCCGCGCTCGGCGGCGCCGGCGAAGCTGTCGAGCAGCAGCACGTCGCTGCCTGCCTGGGCGGCAATCTGCGCGATGCCGCGACCCATGGCCCCGGCGCCGACGACGCCGATTCGGGTGTAGTTCACTGTCATTTGCTGGAAGTCTTCAATGGTTGGATGGGTTCCGGGCCCGCCGCGCAGGCGATGGGGCAGTTGCCGCGGGCGCGCTGTCGAAGGCTCCGATTTTGCAGCGCCGCGCGCAAGTGACGTGACGGGTTTTACGCGGAGGCCTTTTTCTGCGGGCAGGCCTTCGAACAGTCAGGCCGGCCGGCCGCTTCGGTCGATGGCCACGCTCAGCGCCATGGCCAGCACCAGCACGGCGAGGCCGAGCCAGCTCATCCAGGCCCCTGCGTCGTTGGCCAGCAGCCAGCCGCCGAGCGCGGCGCCCACCGCCTGGCCCGTGTAGATGCCCGAGCTGTTCAGCGCCACCGAGCCCGGCGCGAGGGCAGGTGCAAGGCCCACCAGGCGCGCTTGCTGGGCCGAATTGGTCGCAAAGCAGCCCAACCCCCAGGGCACCAGCACCACGGCCAGCCAGGCGAGCGTGGAAGCCAGCGGCCACAGCAGCAGGCTCACGGCGATCAATGCGCTGGTGATGAGCACCATGCGCCCGGCGCCGACACGGTCGATGTACCGGCTGACCACCATGTTGCCGATCAGGCCGAAGATGCCGAACAGTGCCCATATCACGCTGAGCGCGGTCGCATCGGCGCCGTAGCTCTGCTTGAGGATCGGGCCGAAATAGCTGGACAGCACGAACTGGCCCGCGCCCTGCAGCGCCGTGACCGAGACGATGCCCATCAGCACCGGGCTGCGCAGCACACGCGACCAGGCCGCCGCCGTCAGCACGGCGGGACGAATGCCGTTCGGCAAGGTCAGCCAGATCGATGCGGCGCTCGCGACGCTGAGGGCGGCGATGGCCGTGAATGCCATGCGCCAGCCCAGATGTCCGCCGATCAACGCGCCGATGGGCAGGCCCAGCACCGAGGCCATGGACCAGCCCAGAAAGACGAAGGTCACGGCGCGCCCGCGCTGCTCCGCCGGCACCAGCATGCCAACGCACGCCGCGGCCTGCGGGGTGAAGATGGCCGGCGCAATGACCGTGAGCATGCGTACCGGCAGGAGGGCGCCGAAGCTCGGCATCCAGGCCGCGAGCAGGTGCCCGGCGGCGTACCAGAGCATGGTGAGGGCCAGCAGCTGGCGCCGGTCCCAGCCCGCGACCGCGGCGGCCAGCAGCGGCGCGCCGATGCACATCACCACCGCGGCGGCCGTGATCAGTTGCCCGGCGGTGGCAACGCCGACCGACAGCGACGTGCTGATTTCATTGAGCGTGCCCGGCACCACCATCACGCCGGTGCCGATCACGAAGTTGCCGGCGAGCAGCGCCCAGAGCGCACGTTGCGACGTGCGCTGCGGCGCGACCGGACTCACCGGCGGACCTGCAGCGCGCCCGGATTCACGATGTTGGTGGGATTGCCGTTGATGTAGCTCACGACGTTGTCGAACGCCTGGCCGAAGTAGCTCTCGTAGCTTTCCTGCTCCACGTAGCCGATGTGCGGCGTGCAGATGCAGTTCTCCAGCCGAAGCAGCGCGTGGCCCTGCAGCGGCGGCTCGCTCTCGAACACGTCGATGGCGGCCAGTCCCGGGCGGCCGCGGTTGAGCGCGGCGAGCAGGGCGTCGGCTTCGACCAGTTCGGCGCGCGAGGTGTTGACGAACAGCGCCGTCGGCTTCATGCGGGAGAGGTCTTCCAGCGTGATGAGGCCGTTGGTCTCTTCGTTGAGCCGCAGATGCACCGACAGCACGTCGGCGGCGGCGAAGAATTCATGGCGATTCTGTGCGACCTGGAAGCCGTCGGATCGGGCCTTGGCGCAGCTGGCTTCACGCCCCCAGATCACGACCTGCATGCCGAACGCCTGCCCGTAGCGCGCCACGAGTTGGCCGATGCGGCCATAGCCCCAGATGCACAGCGTCTTGCCCTTGAGCACGGAGCCGAGTCCGAAATTGGGTGGCATCGACGCCGACTTGAGCCCGGATTGCTGCCACGCGCCGTGCTTGAGGTTGCTGATGTACTGCGGCAGCCGGCGCATGGCGGCCATGATGAGTGCCCAGGTGAGTTCGGCAGGCGCTTGCGGAGAGCCGGAACCCTCGGCCACTGCCACGCCGCGCTCGGTACATGCCGCGACGTCGATGTGGCCGGCGACGCGCCCGGTCTGCGAAATGAGCTTGAGCTTGGGCAGCTTTTCGATGAGCTGGCGAGAAATCTGGGAGCGCTCGCGAATCAGCACGATCACATCGGCGTCCTTGAGGCGAACCGACAGTTGCCCGATGCCTTTCACCGTGTTGGTGTAGACCTTGGCCGCGTACGCGTCCAGCTTGGCGGCGCAGCGCAATTTGCGCACCGCGTCCTGGTAGTCGTCGAGGATCACAATGTTCATGGCGTGCCATTGTGCCTCGCAGCATTGGCATGTCGCACCAGTGAACGTTTGGATACCCGGCCCGCGGCGGCTTCCGGGCCCCTCCGCAGGGGCGTTTTGCGTCAGTGCAGCCGCGTCGAGCGGTGGACCGTGGCCAGGGTTTCTGCGGCTTCGAGCGCGGCCAGCCGGTCGAGCTCGTCGCACACGTCGGCCATGCGCCCGGAGATCACGACGCGGTTGTTGCGCTGCTGGCCTTTGCCGTCGACCACGCGAACCACGCGCAGGGGACGTGCAGGGGCCGTGGCGACCTCGGGCGCCGTGGCGTTGCCGCCGACGCGGGTGGTGCAAGCGGGGCGCACGGCCACGTAGCGCAATCCGGCGGACGTGTCGTTGGCGTCGAGCCGATCCCTGGCGTGGGGGCGGCGCGCCGGAATCAGGCGGTTGGCCAGCGATTGCAGCGGCATCCAGAAATCAGCGATGGCGAGGAGGGCGATTCCCATGTGAACTCCAAAAAAGTATGAGGTTGAACACAGGCAGGATTTCTTGAATCGGCCGCGACAGGGTGATGGCGACTTCGCGCCATACGCCCGCCACCTGTCGCGGCCGGATGAGGTGCTGTTGCCAGCAGGCCATGGGCCTACATGAGCATGGTGTTGCGGATGAGCCCGACCGCGAGTCCTTCTATTTCGAAGGGCTCGCCCGGCTGCACGATGATGGTCGGGTAGTCGGGATTTTCGGCGTGCAGCTCGATGACCTGCTTGTTGCGCTTGAGGCGCTTGACGGTCACTTCTTCGCCCAGCCGCGCAACCACGATTTGCCCGTTGCGCGCTTCCTTGGTGGCCTGCACGGCGAGCAGGTCGCCGTCCATGATGCCGGCGTCGCGCATCGACATGCCGCGCACCTTCAGCAGGTAGTCGGGCTGGCGCTGGAACAGCGTGTTCTCGACGTAGTAGGTCTGGTCGACATGCTCTTGCGCCAGGATGGGAGAGCCGGCTGCGACACGGCCGATGAGCGGCAGCGCCAGCTGGGCCATGCCAGGCAGCGAGAGCGAGAACTGGCCGCCTTCGCGGTGGCGCGTTTCGTTGAGCGAGCGCAGGGCGTCGCCCTTGAGGCGAATGCCGCGCGAGGTGCCGCTGACGAGTTCGATCACGCCCTTGCGGGCCAGCGCCTGGAGGTGTTCTTCGGCGGCATTGGCCGACTTGAACCCCAGCTCATTGGCGATTTCGGCGCGCGTGGGTGGCGCACCGGTGCGTGCGATGGCACTCTGGATCAAGTCCAGGATCTGCTGCTGGCGGGCTGTAAGCTTCACGGCGAACTGCATATGTGGTTCCTTGCGGCACTGGGTAGATATCCAGTAGCTGTATTTTTAACCAGTTTTTAAAAGTTGACAAGTCATGGTCAATTCCCCTTTGCCTGACGTGCGCCGCGTGGTGGTGCTGGGTACCGGCGGCACCATCGCTGGCAAGGCTGCCAGCAGCGGTGACAACATCGGCTACACCGCAGGGCAGGTGGGCGTGGCCGACCTGCTGGGCGGCATCGAGCCACCCGCAGGAGTGACGCTGGTCGCAGAGCAGGTGGCGCAACTCGACAGCAAGGACATGTCGTTCGAGGTCTGGCAGAAGCTGGCTCAGCGCTGCGCGCATTGGCTCGCGCAACCGGACGTGGCGGGCATTGTGATCACGCACGGCACGGACACGCTCGAGGAAACGGCCTTCTTCCTGCACAGTGTGCTGGCGGCGACCAAGCCGATCGTGCTGACTTGCGCGATGCGACCCGCGACCGCGCTGGCGCCCGATGGACCCCAGAACGTCAGGGACGCCCTCGGCGTTGCTGTCACTGCAGGCGCGCGGGGTGTGACGGCGGTGTGCGCTGGAACCATCCACAGCGGTCTGGACATCCAGAAGACCCACACCTACCGGCTGGAAGCCTTTGCGTCAGGCGATGCCGGGCCGGTGGGCTATGTGGAGGAAGGGGAAGTGCGCCTGGTCCGGGCATGGCCCGAAGCGGCTGTGTCTCGCAGGGCGAAGATCTTCGACGCCAGCGGCTTGCGGTGGCCTCGCGTCGAGATCGTCATGAGCTATGCAGGTGCCAGTGGCGCGCTGATCGATGCGCTTGTCCAGTCGAACGGTGCTGAGCCGCTGCGAGGACTGGTGCTCGCGGCAACCGGCAACGGCACGCTGCACCACTCGCTCGAACACGCCGCGCTGAAGGCTCAGGCCGAAGGTGTGGCGGTGATTCGTGCCACGCGATGCGTGAACGGACGCATCCTGCCGAAAGCAGGCGATCAACTCCGCGACGCAGGCGCGTTGACGCCGGTGAAGGCGCGCATCGCGCTGATGCTCGAACTGCTCGGGTAAGAGAGAAAGCCGCCCCGTGCAAATGGCCGGGGGCGGCTGCGAAATCAGCTGCTCAGTGCGGCCAGCGCACGCTGGGTGATTTCATCGACCGTGCCCACGCCCTTGATGGCGCGATACTTCGGCGCGGCGGCGGGGTCGGCCTTGGCCCAGGCCGAGTAGTAGTCCACCAGGGGGCGCGTCTGCTGGCTGTACACGTCCAGTCGCTTGCCCACGGTTTCTTCCTTGTCGTCTTCGCGCTGGATCAGGTCTTCTCCCGTCACGTCGTCCTTGCCTTCCACCTTGGGCGGGTTGAATTTGACGTGGTAGGTGCGCCCCGATGCCGGGTGCGAGCGACGGCCGCTCATGCGTTCGATGATGTCGCTGAAGGGCACGTCGATCTCAAGCACGTAGTCAAGCTTGACGCCGGCTGCCTTCATGGCGTCGGCCTGAGGAATGGTGCGCGGGAAGCCGTCGAACAGGAATCCGCTGGCGCAGTCGTCTTGGGCAATGCGTTCCTTCACCAGATTGATGATCAGGTCGTCGCTGACCAGTGCGCCCGCATCCATGATGGCCTTGGCCTGTTGCCCCAGCGGCGTGCCTGCCTTGACGGCGGCGCGCAGCATGTCGCCAGTCGAGATTTGGGGAATGCTGTATTTCTGGCAAATGAAGGCCGCCTGCGTGCCTTTGCCCGCCCCGGGCGCGCCCAGCAAAATTAGTCTCATGGTGTCCTCGGACGGTTCTTAGATTTTGTGTCGCACCAAGCGTCGGCCCGAGGGCTTGGCAAGGCGGAATTGCTTCGAGGATAGCATGCGTGCCCCTCTAGAAATCCCCGCGTTTCCCACCGGGGCGGCGGTTTTCTCAGGCGGTGGGGCCTGCGGCAAACACGGCACGGACCCGCGCCAGGTCTTCGGGCGTGTCGATGCCCGGACCGGGCGCGACATCGCTCACATGCACCGCAATGCGGTGACCGTGCCACAGCGCGCGCAGTTGCTCCAGCGCCTCGGTCGCCTCGACGGGCGCGGGCGCAAGCAACGGAAACTTGCGCACGAAGGCCGCGCGGTAGCCGTAGATGCCGATGTGCCGCAATGGCGCCGGGGTGGGCACCACGCTCGGCGCTGCGCCGCTGGCGGAGCCGTCGCGCCACCATGGAACGGGCGCGCGGCTGAAGTACATGGCGTTGCCTTGCGCATCGAGCACGGCCTTCACCACGTTCGGGTTCATGAAATCGGAGATCGAATCGATCGCGTGGGCCGCGGTGCTCATGTCGGCTTCGGCGTGGCTGGCCAGCGTGGACGCCACGGCATCGATCAGCGCAGGGTCGATCAGCGGTTCGTCGCCCTGGACGTTCACCACGATATCGTCGCCGTCCAGTCCCAGTTGCTCGCAGGCTTCGGCCAGCCGGTCGGTGCCGCTGGGATGGTCCTGGCGGGTCAGGATGGCCTCGACGCCATGCGCCTTGCATGCCGAAACGATGGAGGGGTCGTCGCCGGCGACCACCACGCGCGAGGCGCCGGATTCGCTGGCACGCCGGGCCACGCGCACCACCATGGGCACGCCGGCGATGTCGGCCAGGGGTTTGTTGGGAAGCCGCGTGGACGCCAGGCGCGCCGGCACCAGGACGGTGAAGCTCACAGCCCGAGCTCTTCGTCAGACAGCGTGCGAGCTTCGTTCTCCAGCAGCACCGGAATGCCGTCGCGCACCGGGTAGGCGAGGCGTGCGCTGCGCGAGCAGAGCTCCTGCTTCTCGGGGTTCCAGGTCAGCGGACCTTTGGTGACGGGGCAGACGAGCAGTTCAAGCAGCTTGGTATCCATCGAGCGATGATAGCTTTGCGTCGAGTGCGGTGAAGAATTCTGCGGAGGGCGTGAACTCCAGCGGCACCGCCAGGGCATCGGGGGCTTTGCGCCACAGCTTCACGGCGTCTTTTTCGGTGCAGACCAGCGTTCGTTCGGCTGCGTCCGGCCGTTGCCAATTTTCGAAGTCGTAGTGATCCGGCAGCGGCACGGTCTTGGCAAGCGTGAGGCCGCGCGCGCGCAGCATGTCGAAAAAGGACTCCGGCCGTGCAATCGCCGCTGTGGCAATCAATGGCCAGCCGACGAGCGTGCCCAATGGCACGCGCTTGCCGTCATGGGTCAGGGCGTCCTGCGCGAGGCGGCGCGTGGCGGTGTAGCCCCCGGCGAAGGCAGGGTGTGCGCCGCTGTGGAGCACCAAGTCGCAGGCGCGCGGCCAGGCTTCGCGCAAGGGGCCGGCGGGCAAGCGCCAGCCGTTTCCGATGCCCCGGTCGTCGAACACGCAGATTTCGATGTCGCGTGCCAGCGCCAGGTGCTGCAGGCCGTCGTCGCTGACGATCACCTGCGTGGCGGGGTGCCGGGCGAGCAGTGCGCGTGCTGCCTCGACACGCCTGCGTGCCACGAACACAGGCGCCTGGGTCGCGTGGTGAATCAGCGCGGGTTCGTCGCCGACGTCCAGCGGGTCGCTGTCGGCGAGCACTTCACGGCAGTCGTCCGTGCGCCGGCCGTAGCCGCGCGACACCACGCCCACCTGCAGCCCGAGCGCGCGAAGGTGCTCCACCACGGCCATCACCACCGGCGTCTTGCCCGCGCCGCCGGCGATCACGTTGCCGACCACGATCACCGGCACCGGCACGCGCTCGGTCGGCAGCCAACCGAAGCGATACATCCAGCCTCGAACGGCGAAGAGCGCTGCATACAGCTGCGACAGCGGCCACAGCAGGCATGCCAAGGGCCCGCGCCGCAGCCACGCACTTTGCAGCCGCGAGGCTGGCGCTGCGCCGCTGCTGCCTTCGGAAGGATGCACTCAGCGCCCGGCTTGCGCCGTCGACTGGGCGGCGAAGGTGATCTGCATCAGGCCGGCGCGACGCGCGGCCTCCATGACGGTGACCACGGCCTGGTGCGGGCTTGTGGCGTCGGCGCTGATGATCACCACACTGTCCTTGCCGCCGGTGGCCGCGGCCGCGAGCGCTGCGGCCACCGTCTCCACGCTGCGGTCGGGCAAGGCGGTCTTGTTGATCGAGTAACGGCCGTCGGCCGAGACCGCCACGATCACTTCCTTGGGGTAGTCGCGCTGCGCGTCGACGTCCGCAGTCGGCAGCCGCAGTTGCATCTCGGTGAACTTGCTGTAGGTGGTCGACAGCATCAGAAAGATCAGAATCACCAGCAGCACGTCGATGAACGGGATCAGGTTGATCTCCGGCTCGTCGCGCGCGCCGTGGCGGAACTGCATGCGGCCGCGGGTCATGAAAAGCCTCCGGCGTGTTGCCCCGAGGAGGCGGCTGCCCCCGCGGGGGAGCGCGCAGCACACGCAGTGGCAAGCGTCGAGGTCGTCATTTGCGCAGGGCGTTCAGATGCCGCGCGAAGCGCTCGCCGGAAAGCTCGAGGTTCAGCAGGTAACCGTCGACGCGGCTGCGGAAGTAGCGCCAGAAGATCAACGTCGGAATGGCCACCATCAGGCCGAAGGCCGTGTTGTACAGCGCAATCGAGATGCCGTGCGCCAGTTGCGCTGGGTTGCCCGCGCCGACGGCGCCACTGCCCGGCGATTGCGAGCCGAAGATCTCGATCATGCCGATCACCGTGCCCAGCAGGCCCAGCAGCGGCGCTGCCGAGGCGATGGTGGCCAGGGCAGGGAGGTAGCGTTCCAGCTTGTGCGCCACGGTGCGGCCCGCGGCTTCCATGGCGGCGCGCAGGTCGTCTTCGGAGCAACGCGGGTTGGCGTTGAGCGCGCGCAGTCCGGCGGCCAGGACCTGGCCGAGCATCGAGTTGCGTTCCAGCTTGGTCACCACCTCAGGTCCCGGAATGGCGGTGTGCGACACGGTGATGGTTTCGTCCAGCAGCTTGGGCGGAAACACCCTCACGGTCTTCAGACTCGTGAAACGTTCTATAACCAGCGCGAGCGCAATGACTGAACAGGCGAGCAATGGCCAGATGGGCCAACCCGCGGCAACTATGATGGAAAACAAGAAAAATCCTCCGGTCCGTAGACTGCAAATGCGCGGCGATTATCCACTGAGCCCACCATCGGCATGTGCCTTGTTTGGGTGTCGGCAGAGACGCACAGATTCTGTGGATAACTTTGTGACTAACCTGCTGCGTAACGCGTCCAAACCCGCATGGGGCGGCCTTTTCGCTGAAACGACTGAATTTTGAGCAGCACTTTTTTCAATGAAATCAACGGCTTGCACGAGAACCCGTGCGCCTGTTCCGCTGTGTGGGCCGCGTGCAACTCCCCGGCAGCGTGTTGTGGAAGAGTGGCTTCAGGCCCTGCGTGTCGCGCGTGAGCTTGCGTGACGTGAATTCCGCGCCCGGACCGCGCGTGTGGGCCGTCGGCGCCTTGTGCCGCGCCGTCGGTGATGCGCTCGACGCACGCTTCAATCCCGTCTCGGTTCGGGGCGAGATTTCCGGCTTTTCTCGGGCCTCCAGCGGACACTGTTATTTCTCGCTCAAGGACGAGTCCGGGCAGTTGCGCTGCGCGATGTTCCGCCGCGCGGCCGGCCTCCTCGACTTTTCGCCGCGTGACGGCGACCAGGTCGAGGTGCGGGGGCGCCTCGCAATCTACGAGCCGCGCGGCGACTTGCAACTGGTGGTCGAGAGCCTGCGGCGTGCCGGGCAGGGCGCCTTGTTCGAGCAGTTCATGCAGCGCAAGGCACGGCTCGAGGCCGAAGGGCTGTTCGACCCGGCGCGCAAGCGAGCATTGCCGACGATGCCGCGTGCGGTCGGGGTCGTCACCTCGCTGGGCGCCGCGGCCCTGCACGACGTGGTAACGGCGCTGCGGCGGCGGGTTCCGCACATTCCGGTCGTGGTTGCGCCGGCGGCAGTGCAGGGTGCCAATGCACCGGCGGAACTGGTGCGTGCGCTGCAGTCGCTCTATGACCTGGAGCCCGCCGTCGACGTCATCCTGCTGGTGCGCGGCGGCGGCTCGATCGAGGACCTGTGGGCCTTCAACGACGAGACCCTGGCGCGCACCATCGTGCAAAGCCCGGTGCCTGTCATCAGCGGCGTCGGGCACGAGACTGACTTCACGATCGCCGATTTCTGTGCCGACTTGCGTGCGCCCACGCCCACGGCCGCGGCGGAACTTGTCAGCGCACCGCGTGACTTGTGGCTCGGCGCGCTCGGTCTGCTCGACGAGCGGCTGAGCGATGCGCTGGGTGGCCGCCTCGATGCGCTGGGGCAGCGCCTCGACCAGGCGGCGACGCGTCTTGGCCGCCCCTCGAGCCTAGTGGCGCGCCAGCAGCTTCGCCTGGCACACCATGCGCAGCGTCTTCAGTACGCCCTGCTGTCGAGGCGCGAACGCTTGGCGCAAGTGCCGCGTTCGATCGCTGCCGACTTTCCCTTGAAGTTCGAACGCGCACTGACGCAGCGTCGCGAGCGCCTCGAGCGCGTGGCTTCGCGCCTGCGCCTGCTCGATCCTGCATTGGTCCTGCAGCGCGGCTACGCTTGGCTCACAGATACGGACGGTCGAGCGATCGTCAGCGCGGGGCAGCTGGCGCCGGGTGACGCTGTCACTGCTCGGCTTGCCGACGGCGAGGTCGGTCTGACCGTCACGCCGGGCGACGCAACGGGAAAGCGTCCGACGCGGTCTCGATGATTAATTCCTAGAATCCCTGTTTCCCCACAACCAAACCACGAGAAAACCATGGAACATGTGCTCCCACCCCTGCCGTATGCGCTCGACGCACTGGCACCCGAGTATTCGAAGGAAACCCTCGAGTACCACTACGGCAAGCACCACAACGCTTACGTCGTGAATCTCAACAACCTGCAAAAAGGCACCGAGTTCGAAGCCCTGACGCTGGAAGAGATCGTCAAGAAGGCCAGCGGCGGCATCTACAACAACGCCGCGCAGATCTGGAACCACACCTTCTTCTGGAACTGCATGAAGCCGCAGGGCGGCGGTGC